>NZ_JBNDKS010000003.1:0-1433094 GCF_050435665.1 Paraburkholderia sp. GAS333 | reverse complement strand
TACTGACGAATGATTCATCTGTCCGAAGACAGAAAAACCTTCCTTTCATTACTGTGTGAGACTTGATACTTTTGCTTTGCAGCAGACCCCGAAAGATCCACTCGCATCGCGCATCAAGCGCCCACACTTATCGGCTGTTAATTTTTAAAGATCGATCCGCTCACAAAACTGCGCCCACTTCAACCACCCGGCACCGCTTCGTTCTGCGTCGCTGCGTCTGCAGCAGAGAAACGAGATTATGGCGATCGGACCGAACCCCGTCAACCCTCTTGTGCAATTATTTTCTAAAAAATACGAGCGCTATAAAAATAGGCACTTTCGCACCAATTGCAAATTAGTTAGTCATCCGACTCAATTTGAGATGCGCTGTTATAGCGTGCCTAAAACGACAGCACATCCGTAACGACATCCCGAGCATCGGGACATGGACACGTGGCCGACCGAGAATGAACGTCAGCCTCGTCACGAGTCCGGTCGGACGATGGCAGGTAGCTCAGGGCGCTCACGCCGTCTATATGTATAGAGATCGCCGCCGCTCCCACACGCAACTGCTATTTGTCCACCGCAGTCCGCAACCAATCCGCGCGCCGCGAACCAGGAGCCAAAGAGCACCACGGTCCCCAAATATTCGCCGCCTCAATTTTGACAAGCTATCATCCGGGAAAACCCGAACCCGCTGATGTGCTGCCCCACCCTTTGCAGCGCGTCCGGCGTGCCTGTTCGAGGTTATCGCCCGTCGTCGGACGGGGCTTTCAGCCGGTGATCCCGGCACGAGGGTCCAATCCGGCGATACAAAGGTGGCGGGTCCCGCGTGATCCGCCCTGCCGCGATCGGCCAAAAGCCGATGGCGGCCACTTAGCCTGGACATCATCGATCATGATTGCTGCCGCGTTTTCGCGCGTCGCCGACCGTCTGCTAGCCGCGGACCCCGGACTCGTGCGCCTCCACACCGCGCTGCGCGTCGCGCTTGCCTGCCTGCTGACTGGCGTGGCGAGCATCGCGTGGACCGTCGCCCATCGCCAACCCGTCATCCTCGCTGCGCCCGGCGTCCTGTTCGCGATGGTCGCGCCGCTGTTCCTGCGCGACGCCCGGCGCTCCGCCTGGTTCGCCACACTCGCTTACCTCTATCTGTGCGCTTGCGCGTGCTTCGCCGTCGCGGCCGTGCTGAGTCGCTACCCGTTGGCCGCCGACGCGGGCTTTCTGCTCGTGATGTTCATCGGCATGCTTTGCCAGGCCTGCGGCCCGCGTGCGCTGGGTTGCGCGATGCTGGGCGTCGTGTGTTTCTACCTCGGCCTGTATCTACATCCGTCGATCGCGCATCTCACGCAATCGCTGATGTTGTCCGCCTTCGGCCCGTTGATGGTCGTGCTGATCGGCCGCGTGGTCTTGCCGCTGCGTCCTGCTGCCACGTTCCGGCTCGCCATTCACACGCTGACGCTGCGTGCGTCGCGTGTGCTCCATACGCCAGCCGCCGCCAATCTCTCCGCGTTGAACGAAGCCGCGCTGTCGCTGGAGGAGCAGCTCGCGTTGCTCAACCCATCCGACGCGGACACGGTTCGCGAGCGGATCGTCGAAGTCGAAGTGGCGGCCGGGCAGCATGCCTTCGCGTCGAGCCACGCCGCCAGGGACAACGCCCCGACCACGGCCGACATGCTTCGTCACGCGATGACGCGGCTCAGGGAACTGACGCATCGGCGCGCTTCGTTTGTGCCGGCCAGCAACAACGCGATCGCTTCGCCGTTCTCCCGACGCCTCGCCGACATGCGCGCCAAACTCTGCTGGCTGCCTGCCACACGCGCCACGACTGCGGCGTTTCTGGCGATGCTGATCGGCCATTCGCTCTCCCCCGAGCGCTGGTTCTGGGCCGTCATCACGACATTCGTCGTGTTTCTCGGTACGCGATCTCGCGCCGATACGGTCTATCGCGGCGCGCAGCGTCTGGTCGGCACGCTGGCTGGCGCGCTGGTCAGCGTCATGCTGGTCGCGCCGCTGCACGACTCGCCGACACTATTAGTGGCAGCGATGGTGCTCTGCGTGTTCGGTTGGGCGTACTTCATCCTCAGCGCTTACGCGCCGGGGGTGTTCTTCATTACCGTGCTCGTGGGGTTGGTCTACGGCGAACTGGGTTTCGCCATGGGACCGCTGGTCGAGTTGCGGATCGAGGAAGTGCTGGTGGGCTGCATCGTGTCGTTCGCCGTCGCCATTCTGATGATGCCGCTTTCGGCCACCCGTCATGTCGAGGTTCGGTTGGGCGCTGTGCTCGGAGCGCTGCGCGAGGTGGTCCGGCTTGCGGCAGGTGCTGGTGCTGGTGCTGGTGCTGGTGGTGCTGCTAGCGTGAGCGCGTCTGAAACGCGTGCTGCCATGCGTCGGCTGGATCGTGGCTGGCACGATCTTCGGATTGCATTAAAGCCGCTGCAAACCCAGCGTGTAGTGACGTGGAATCCCGATGTCGAACTAGCCACGGGTTCGCTGCTGTGCTGCCTGCATTGGGCGCGGGTGTTGAGCGATCCGGCGCGGCGCGGGACGCCGTCTAACGAGGAAGCGGCGGCGCTCAATGCGGCGGATATCAGCGCGGCCCATGTCGAATCGATCGTGGCGCGACTGGACTCGCTGATCGCCCGATACAACGGACAGCCGAGCGGTTCGGCGCGTGATGCAACGAACGAGCGTGCGTCGGCTGCAGTGGGGATCGAGGTCGATCCAGCAAAATCACCGGCGCTGGCTCAACTGGATGGCGCGGTCTCACAACTGTTCGACCGGTTGACGCAGCCGGCCGGGAAAGCGCGACGCGTGTTCAACTGGGCGCTGCGAGGAAAAGGGGTGTGAAACGAGGGCGAGTTGCCGCGTCTGCGTGCTTATCGCGGCAATTCGCGGCAACTACGGAGACGAATACAGGAACAACGACCGGCCAACAGGAGAAACCCGTCGAACTTGTCCACAGAAAATGTTCGCAAGCCTGTGGATAACCTATCCACAACCGGGTCAAGTCCTTGATAGCAAACCAAAGTCGAGCCTTGCGCACCTGGCGCGACCGCTTGCACAGTCGCGCCGTAAGCACCGGAGCGCCAGTAGTACCGACAAGCGCCCCAGAGCCAAGCCAGCCTCAAGCCGACTTCGCCACGCCACGCACATTCAGCCGTGCGAAATCGCTGCGCTCGACCAGCGCGCCGAACAGCAACCCGATCGTCGTCCACATGATGACCTGCATGCCGATCGCGGCCACCCGGAACTTCCACAGCAGCACCGCCGGGAAAGCCGCCGGCACTTCGTTGATGACCGGCATCGACAACTGCACCGCCGCGATGATCACGATAAACACCAGTCCCGCGACAATCGAGCCGTTCCACGCGCCCAGCTTCAGCACCGCGCGGCGTCGCACCTTCAGCGAGAACACCATCGCGGCGATCGAGATCGCGATCATCAGAAAGAACAGGCCCGTGCGCATCCCGATCGTCTCGGGGTCGCCTACCGATGGCGGATTAGCCGGGTACTTGATATTGGGCACGATCACCAGCGCAATGAACGCCGCCAGCGCGAGCCACGCGGACAACGCGCGCACGCCCAGCACGCCGACACGTCCGTACGCATACGCGAACACCAGCGAGAACAGACCGCCGACCGCCGCGCCGAACGTCACCACGCCGGTCAGCAATCCGAGGCCCGCCTGGGTCTCGCGGCTCACGAGTTCAGGCTCGGGCGCTTCGCCTTTGGCGGCGTCTGCCTTTTCTTCGAACGAAATGGCCTGATCGACCTGCGGCTCGCCTACCAGTCGTGCGAAGCCGAACGTGAGCAGTCCCGCGGCGATGCCGGCGAGCATCCCGCGTACCAACAATTTACCAACCATGTCCGGCTCCGTTAGTGGCAGGGAAAGCCGAGCAGATGGCGACCGTCGTGCACGAATTCATGCACGTACATGCCGGGCACCAGCGACGTGGCACCTTCTTCTGCACCAACGAAGTAAATCGCGAGCAATAACAGCAAGCCGCCGAATACGACCCAAGGCAGCAACTCACGCAACGGGATAGGCGTGGGTTGCGCAACGGGCTGGGTCGCGGAATTGAAAACGGTGTCGTTCATAGTGACATCTCCTGGGGGTAGCGCGCCCCGAAAGTCGATTGCAAAGGAATAGTGCGAAGCTCAGGTCTGGCTTTCGGCTTGTGATGCCGATTACAGTGGCGCGACCGCGCCGGGCTCTCACCGGCTTCCGTGCTTCGCAGTCCCGCTATTCTACGCGCTAAACTCGGGCCTCCGCGACCCTGGACGTGCCGTCCGCGCCGCGTTTCGGCATCGTTTGAACGGAAATGAAAAGAATGGACCTACGACTGTTACTGGTCAGCCACGCGTCGACGGCCGCGCAGCGCGCAGGCCGCTTTCCCATCGACGACGACGCGCTCGACGCCCGTAGCATCGGCGAAACGGAAGCTGTGCGGGCGCGTATGGCCTTTTCCGGCGATGCCGCCGCGTTCGTCAGCCCGGCGGTTTGCGCGCGCGAAACGGCTTCGGCGTTGGGACTGGCCGCAACGGTCGACGAAGCTCTGGCGGATATAAATTACGGCAGATGGCGTGGCCAGCGGCTCATCGACATAGCCAACGAAGCGCCCCAGGAACTCGCCGCATGGACACGCGATCCCGACGCCGCGCCGCCCGGAGGCGAGTCGTTCGCTGCGCTCGTGAAGCGGGTGGGAGCGTGGCTCGACGCGTTGAACCCTACGACTGCGGATCACGCATCGAACCATCCGCGCCATGTCGTTGCCGTCACGCATGCCCCGCTGCTGCGGGCCGCGATTGTGCATGCGCTGGGGGCATCGCCCGAGATATTTGCGCGGATTGAAATCGCGCCGCTGTCGCTGGTCGAATTGCGGCGCTCGTCGCGCGGCTGGACATGGCGGCCGTCGGCGAGCTGACTGTCGCCGCCGTTCAACTTCAATTTATCGGGACACAGCAGCTACTCATTAACTAGCCCGCCGGTCACTGACCCGATACCACCAGCCGCAGTTTGTTCGAACCCGTGGGCGTCAGCGTGATGCCGGTCCGCTTGCCTTTATCGCCGACATAAAAGTGCTGGCGTCCCGGTGAATTCTGATCGTGAGTCGCTTCGGGCAGACACGACGCGATGTCGGCTGCGACCGCCTGCAACGCGGCGGCATTCGAACCGGCGTCGTGATGCGGCGTCCACGTGCACTGGTAGCTGCCTGGGCTCGCAGCACATTGGGCATCGTCGCCGTAGGGTTGCGCGATGCCTTTGCCATCCTCGGGTGTCATTGAAGCCAGGCCGCCCGGCGCCGCCGCCACGATTCGTTTGAGCGACGCGCACGGGCTGGGGGCATCGTCGGCCTGTGCGCTGCAGGGCAACAGCGCACCTAGCGATGCAGCGGCAAGCGCAGTGGCGAGTATTCGGGTTTTAGTCATGTCGACACGCTCCTCGGACGGTGGCGTGCGGATCATCAACATCGATCCGCGTGGTCACTGCTGCGGTAGCAGGCTTTGTGCCCATGCTGGCCCGACCGACGTGATCGCCAAGGCTCGTCGCGAACACCGTCAGACGCCAAATACCGCCGCCAGCCCCTGCTCAGAAGCAAACATCCCGTTCGCATCGTGCCCGACGCCATCGATCACGAACGTCCGGTGGGTCGCCAATCCTTGCGGATGCCGCAACGCCATATACCGCGCGTACGCGAGCCCACGCTCAAGCCGGTTCGTGCCCTGGGTCATCGCTGCACATGAGCGGTCGAGCGCGGGATGCTGCGGATCGCAATCCGCGCCGCCCAGCAGCACGGTGACATCGGAGCGCGCATAGCGTGCTTCGAGCCCGTCGGCGGATGCCGAGCCATCTTCGCCACGCGTGTAAGCGGGCAAATCTTCGAGCCCATATTTCCAGCGATTGAACGACGGACACCGAGCCGCATCGAACGCAGCGAACTCGCCGGATGCCGTCGGACGCATTGCATCGAAATACACATACGACGACGGATTCGCGACCACATACCGCAGCCCGACACCCCGCGCGGCCAGCGACGCCTGCTCGCGCGCCACCACCGCATAGCGATGCACGACCTGCGCGCCGCCCGAATGCCCCGCGATCACGACCTCGGTCAGCGATGCAAACCGGTCGTCCGAAGCGAGCGTCTGCACGATGGCGTCGAGCACGTCGAACGAACTGAGCGGCGCCGGACCTTCGGCCTCGCCACCGCCCATCCAGCTGGTCCACTCCCAATGCAAGGTGGATGGCGGGACATCGTGCGCGGCCACATCGGCGGTCGCGAGAAACTGCGGCACGATCAGCAGCGTATCGGCGGCGCTACCGCCCGCCAGCGCACAGGCCCGCTGTGCGAGGTCGAAATACGTATCGGCATTGCGCAGGCGGCCGTGAATCAGAATCACCGCGCGTTCGATGCCGCGCGCGGGGAGAAGCCAGTCGCCGTTCGCGAACACCGGCACGGTGCCGCTGCCCGCATCGGTCGTGACAGTCAGATGCCGGTTCGCGACGACCGCCACCGGACGTTCATTGGGCGCGCGCTCGTCGTCTGTAATCAAAGGCTGGGTCATGCAATAAGCTCGTGGTTAATCTGCCAGGCGGCGCCGCGCGCCACCGTGCTAATGAGCGGCGGGTCGCGCCGCCGTGCCGCGCGGCTCGCGTCCCGAGCGCGTGAAGTACACCATCGCGAGCGAAACGAAGCCGGCAAAAATCAGGTAGAACGCGGGCGTGAGACTGCTGCCGGTCACGCGCGTCAGACCGGTGATGGTGAGCGGCGCCATGCCGCCGAACAGCGTCACCGCGATGTTGTACGACAGCGCCACGCCCGCCGAGCGGCTGCGCACCGGGAACAGCGTCGCGAGCATGCCGGGATGCGAGCCGGACATCGCCGCGAGAAACACCGTGGCAACGAGTTGCGCGATGAACAGATGCCCCGGCGTCGGATTCGTCACGACGAACTGATACAGCGGATACACGCAGACCATCCACGCAATCACGATCGGATAGAACAGACGGTAAGCGCCGTAGCGGTCGGCAAGCTTGCCCGACAGCGGGAACAGGAACAGATTCAGCACGCCCGACACGAACGCGCCGAGCAGCGCGGTGGATAACGGCAAATGCAATTGCCGCTCGACATACACCGACAGATACGAGTGCCACACGTAATTCGTCGCCGCGCCGACGATGATCACGCCCATCGCGCAGATCGCCGCATCGCCGTTGTCGCGGAAAAACTGCCGGACGGTGACGCGCGGCGGCTTGTCCTTGCTATCGCGCAGGCGCTCGAATTCCGGCGACTCCGCCACGCGATGCCGGATATAAAACCCGAACGGCCCCGCCAGCGCGCCGAACAGAAACGGCAGACGCCATCCCCACGACACCAGTTGTTCATGCGTCAATTGCGTGGTCAGCAGGTAGCCGACGCCCGACGACAGCAGCAACGCAAACGCCTGCGCCGACATGTTGAAGCTGCAATAGAACATCTTCTTGTGCGGCGGGGCGTACTCGACCAGCATCGCCGACGCGGTCGCGAACTGTCCGCCGACCGACAGCCCTTGCAGCAGCCGCGCGAGCACCACCAGCAACGGCGCCGCGATACCGATGTGCGCGTAACCGGGCGTGAGGCCCATCAGCAGTGTGCTGGCGGCCATCGAGATGATCAGCAGCGACAGTGCCTTGCGACGCCCGGCGCGATCCGCGTAAATGCCGAGCAGAATGCCGCCGATCGGCCGCACGATGAAGCCGACCGCGAACGTGGCCAGCGTCAGCATGATCGACACGAAGCCGTTGCCGCCGGGAAAGAACACCTGCGCGATGATCTTCGCGAAGTAGCCGTAGATCAGAAAGTCGAACCACTCGAGCCCGTTGCCGAGCACTGACGCGAAGATCGCGCGCCGCACCATCGCCGGACTCAAAGCGTTTGGCGTGTGATCGTTGGCGGAGCTTGCGCCTTCGCGTCGATGGAAAGTCGCTTCGCTCATGGCTCGCATCCTTGGGTATCGAACATCGCCGCGAGTGCGCAGACCGACGTCAGCATCCGCGCGCCGTTGTGGCCGACGCCCGGCACGATATGAAAACTCTGTTGCAGATGATCCGTATGACGCGCGCGGATATAACGGTAATACGCTTCGGCACGCGCGACGCGCTGCGGCCCCTGCGCCTCGGCGGCACAGGTTTTATCGAGCGCGCTTTGCTGCGGATCGTCATCGTCGCCGCCGACCAGATAATCGATCCGGCGCGCGGCGTAGGCCGCTTCGAGTTGCGCGGGCGAGCGGTCGTCGAGATACGGCGGCCGCTGGTCCATGCCGTATTTCCATTGATTGAAATCGGGGCACTGTGCTGCATCGAACGGCGCGGCGACGCCTTGCGCGTTGGGCCGCTGCGCATCGAAATACGCATACGTGGACGGGCTCGCCACCACATAACGCACGTCGATGCCCTCATCGGTCAGCGCGGCGATGTTGCGTGCGGCGACCGCGTAGCGCTGCACGACCTGCGCGCCGCCCGAGTGTCCGGCGAACACGACGTGCCGCAGATTCGGGAACAGCTTCCGATCGGCGAGACGCGTGACGATCGCGTCGAGCACGTCGTACGAACTGATCGACACAGGCGCTTGCGCCGCTTCGCCGCCCATCCAGCCGTTGCCGCTCCAGCGCAGCAGATCGGCGGGCTCGTCGTGAATGCGCAGATCGAGCGTGGCGAGAAATTGCGGCGCGATCAGCAACGTCGCGTCGGGGTCCGCGTGCGCCGCGTCGCGGGCCTTCTGCGCGGTGCGGAAATACACGTCCGCATTGCGCAACTTGCCGTGAATCACGATCACCGCGCGTGTTATTTGCGGCTGCGCGACGCTCCAGTCTTTCGACAGATACAACGGAAATTCGGCGTGCCCTTGCGGTGTGTCGAGCGTGAAGCGCGTGTCCGCGATCGTCGCCACCGGCTTCAGATGCGGCTCGTACGCATGCACCGCAAGTGCAGGCTGCGCGAACGACAGCAGCATCGCGCCGCTCGCCGACGCAGCCGCGCACAGTCGCGCGAGATATCGAGAGAAATTGATAATCATCCAGCCTGACTCCTGATCACCGTGCAGTGGGTTAAACGCAGCGCGTCGCCGAATCCGTCTATGGAAACGAAAGTTAGAAACGATGCCGGATGCCGAGCGTCACGCCGGTCTGATCCGGACCGAACGCGGTGTCGCTCGTCACGCCGACCGGCGTGTACTGGCCATCGGCATAACGGGTGGCCGCGGCGTAGGCGACGGTCGCGTACACGTCGGTTCGTTTCGACAGAATATAGTCCGCGCCCAGCACGCCCATCAGCGCGTTCGACACGTTGTCCGCCTTGTTGCTCTGGTAGTAAGCGGCCAGCGTCACGCGCAGTTCCGGCTTGACCAGATAACGCACGCCGCCAAACCACAATGCCGACGACACAGACTTGCCTTTAGTCGGGTTATACAGATAGTGCTCGTAGCCGCCCATCAGCGTCGCGTCGCCGATCTGCTCGCGAGCCGACGCGCTCCAGTTGCGCGATTTGGTCCACAGGTTGCTCGAATTGATCGCGCCGTTGCGGTAGTCGTACGCGAGCGCCGCCGCGAAGCTGCCGATGTTGTAGTCGAGCGCGCCGCCATACGCGGCACTGCTCTGAAACGAATCCGCCGAGCCGCCGAAACTGTAGACGCCGGTCGCCGTCAATCCGCCGAAGTGGCCTACATACTTGACCGAATTGTTCACGCGCGCCTTGAACGAAAAGCTGTCCGACAGGCCGGTGCTCGGCATCCACGTGTATTGCTGGCCGAACACCATCGGATCGTATTTGATCAGCGTGTCGTACATGGCTGTGTACTGCAAACCCGCCGACACCGCGCCGTACGCATTCGCCAACCCGACCGCTGCCGTCCGGTTGAACAGCACGCCGGCGCTCGCATTGGTGCCGTCGTTGCCGTTGAATCCCCCTTCGAGAATGAAGAACGCGCGATTGCCGCCGCCGAGATCTTCGTCGCCCCGGAAGCCGAAGCGCGAATTGCTCAGGCCGCCGGAATTCTGACGCACCAGCGAGCCCCCGTCCGCGCCCGCATGGTTGAGAAATTCGAGGTTGGTGTCGATTACGCCGTACAACGTCACCGACGACTGCGCGTGCGCGCCTGCGCAACTCACCATGGCCAGCGCGGCCGCTGCATATTGTTTTTTCACCGAGGTCGTCTCCATTTCGTTTTGTTCTTCGCATGTCGCAGCGATCCCCCTGGAAGGGCTGGATCGATGCGATGGACGAGATCGTAGGAGCGCCGCTGGTAAATGTAAAATACCTGTTTTATGCACTGTCCATATTTATTAGATATGGCATTGAGTCGTGTCGAAACGGACGACGGCCTCTGCCAGCAAGGAGACGGAACGCCATGGAACTGCGGCATCTTCGCTACTTTTTGACGGTCGCCGAAGAAGGCCAGTTCACGCGCGCCGCCGAACGGCTGTCGATGCAACAGCCGCCGCTTTCGCAACAGATCCGCGCGCTGGAAGAAGAGATCGGCTTCGAGCTGTTTATCCGCATGCCGCGCGGCGTGACGCTCACACCGGCAGGCCACGCATTCGCGGACGACGCGCAACGTCTGCTGCAAAACCTGCAAGCCTCGGTCGACAAAGCCAGCCGGATCGCGCGCGGCGAACTCGGCACGATCTCTATCGGGTTGACCAGTTCCGCTGCGTTCCATCCGTTCACGACTGAAGTCATCCGCGAGTTCCGGGCCGTGTGTCCCGAGGTGTCGGTGGAACTCGCCGAACTCAACGCGGCGGAGATTATCGAGCGCCTCGCGGCGGGCCAGATTCAGGCGGCGTTTCTGCGCAAACCGGTCGATGTGCGCGAGGGCGTCGCGTTCGAACTGTTGCTCGACGAACCGATGGTCGTCGTGCTGCCGGTCGGGCATCCGCTGCTCAAAGGCCGCGGGAAAGACGGCAGGAAGCCGCCGCAAATTTCGCTGAAGGCGCTCGCGCACGAAGACTTCATTCTCGTGAGACGCCCCGGCGCGCCAGGCATGTACGCGGATATCCTCGCCGCGTGCCGGCAGGCGGGGTTCGTCCCGCGAGTCGCGCGCGAGGTGCCGCGCATGGTGTCGGGTATCAACCTCGTCGCGACGGGCATGGGCGTGACGCTGGTGCCCGCGTCGATGCAACGTTACGACCAGCTCGGCACCGTGTATTGCACGCTGACCAACCCGTCCGGGTTGAGCGCGCCGCTGCATCTCGCTTACCCCGAAGCGCTGCACAACAGCGCGGCGACGCGGTTTATCCAGTTAGTTCAGGAGCGCGTTCGCAGTTGAATGGCACGTAAATTGCAATCTCGCCGTACCGGACGGGCAAACGCCCGCCATTCCAATACGACGCAGACCGCTACGCCATGTCAAACAAACCTGCCGCTGGTACGCCCGGCCGCCTTTCCTCCGGAATCGACGGGATCGATAACATTCTGGGCGGGGGCCTGACACCTCGTCGCATGTACCTCGTGGAAGGGGCGCCCGGCACCGGCAAAACTACCCTCGCGTTGCAATTCTTACTTAAAGGTGTCGAGGAAGGACAGCGCGGCCTCTATATCACGCTGTCGGAGACACGCTCCGAGTTGATCGCGGTCGGCGAAAGTCATGGCTGGGACGTCAGCCGCTTCACGATTCTCGAACTGCTTTCGGACGAAGGCCTCGATCCGCAGTACGAGCAGACCGTGCTGCATCCGGCCGAGGTCGAACTCGGCGAGACCGTGCGCAACGTGATCAAGCAGGTCGACGACCTCAAGCCCACGCGGATCGTGCTGGACAGCCTGTCGGAATTGCGGCTGCTGTCGCAGAATCCGTTGCGGTATCGCCGGCAGATTCTCGCGCTCAAGCGCTATTTCGCGACCCGCGAATGCACGGTCCTGCTGCTCGACGACAACTCGTCCGAGCCCGGCGACGTGCAGTTGCACAGCATCGCGCATGGTGTCATCAGCCTCGACAACATCGCCCACGATTACGGCGGCAACCGGCGCCGCGCGCGCATCGCGAAGATGCGCGGCATCAAGTTCCGCGAGGGCTACCACGACTTCACGCTCGACACGGGCGGCATCAATGTCTATCCACGCCTGGTGGCGGCGGAGCATCACGCCGAGTTCGACACGCAAGTCGTCAGCACCGGCACCGACGGACTCGATGCGCTGCTTGGCGGCGGCCTGATTCCGGGCACCAACGCGCTGATGATCGGCCCGTCGGGGGTCGGCAAGACGACCACCGTGGTGTCCTGCCTGATCGCCGCGCTCGAACGCGGCGAACGCTGCGCTTACTACGTGTTCGACGAAACGCTCACCACACTGATGATCCGCTGCTCGACACTCGGCATGCAGCTCGCGCCGCACGTCGAAAGCGGCTTGCTGACGCTGCGCCAGATCGATCCCGCCGAGATTTCGCCGGGCGAGTTCGCGAGCAACGTGCGCACCGCGGTTGAGAAAGACAACGTGCGCTACGTCGCGATCGACAGTCTCAACGCCTATCTGCAGGCGATGCCCGGCGAGCGCTACCTGCTGCTGCAGATGCATGAACTGCTCGGCTATCTGAACCAGCAAGGCGTGATCACAATGCTCGTGCTGGGGCAGCACGGCATCATCGGCGAAGTGCAGAACGATATCGACATCAGTTACCTCAGCGACGTGGTCGTGCTGTTCCGCTACTTCGAACACCACGGCGAAGTGCTGACCGCCGTCACCGCCGTGAAAAGCCGCGCCAATGCGCACGAGCGCTCGATCCGCCAGTTCCGTCTGGGCGTGCGGGGCGTGGAGGTCGGCGAAGCGTTGCGCGACTTCGAAGGCGTGCTGTCCGGACTGCCTTCGTATCGCGGCAGCACTGCGCTGCTCGGCGCGACGGAGCGTGTCATCGAAACGGTCCGGCAGTAATGGCGATGGAGCAACGCGTCCTCATCCTGGCGCCGTTCGGCCGCGACGCCGATGTGATTGCCGAAGTGCTGCAAAAGGACTCGCGGATCTGCGTGACCTGCCGCGACGCCGACGCGCTTTCCGAGGCGCTCGACGTCGGTGCGGGTGCCGCGCTGATCGCCGAGGAAGCGCTTGCGGGCAATCATGCGTCGCGTCTGTTCGCGTGGCTCAGGCAGCAGCCGGCATGGTCCGATTTTCCGTTCATCCTGCTCGCCGCGTCGCGGCTCGGGCATCGTTCGGCGAGCGGACTCGACGTGCTCGAACAGCTCGGCAACGTGGTCGTGCTCGAACGTCCGCTGAATTCGGAGACGCTGCGGCGCGCGGTGGCGTCGTCGCTGCGGGCGCGCGCGCGGCAGTACCAGTCGCGCCGCCATCTCGCGGAGCGGATCGAGGCGCAAGAGGCGCTGGTGCAGTTGAACGATTCGCTCGAAAGCCGCATTGCCGAACGCACGCACGAACTCGCATCCGCGAACAACCGTCTGATGATGGAGATTCACGAGCGTGCCAAGGTGCAGGCGGTGCTGGTGCAGTCGCAGAAGATGGAAGCGCTTGGGCAGCTCACCGGCGGCATCGCGCACGACTTCAACAACCTGTTGAACGTGATCATGGTCAACTCGGAGTTGATCGCGCGGGTCAGCAGCGATGAGCGGATTCGCGGCATGGCCGCCACCGTCAAGCGCGCGACCGAACGCGGCGCGAAGCTTACCGGCCAGTTGCTGACGTTCTCGCGCAATAGCAATCTCGATCTGAAAGCGGTCAACGTGGTGGCGCTGCTGCAAGGCATGCGCGACATCATCACGGTGTCGCTGGGGTCGAGCATTCGCTACGCCAACGAATTCGACGCTGACGAAATGTGGACCCAGGCCGACGCCAACCAGCTCGAACTGGCGATCCTCAATCTGGCGATCAACGCACGCGACGCGATGCCGGGCGGCGGTCAGCTCGGCATCCGCGTGAAGGAGCGCACCGCGCCCGATCAGACACTTGCGGATGGCCAGTACGTCGTGCTCGAAGTCGCCGACACCGGTACGGGGGTGCCGCCCGACGTAGTGTCGCGCGTGTTCGACCCGTTTTTCACGACCAAGCCGATCGGCAAGGGCACGGGCCTCGGTTTGAGCCAGGTCTACGGAATCGCGCGGCAGGCGGGCGGCACCGCGCGCCTTTTCAGCGAGGAAGGCGCGGGCACCACTGTCGAAATCTGGCTGCCGTTGCGCGAACCGGTCGCGCCGCAAGCCGAAGCGGCGTCCGACGCCGAGGCGAACGCGGTCGGCGAAAAGCGCGTGCTGGTCGTCGAGGACGACGGCGAGGTGCGGGCGATGCTGGTTGAGTCGCTGAGAATGCTCGGCTACACGGTGACCGAGGCAGCGGACGGCCAGTCGGGCTTGAACCGCCTGAAAGACGACAAGCCGGATCTGCTGATGGTCGACTTCGCGATGCCGGGGATGAATGGCATCGACGTGATCGCCGAGGCGCGCAAGATGCGTGAGGATCTGCCGGTGATTCTGGCAACCGGTTACGCCGATGTCGACATTTCAGGCCTGGCAGTGAAACGCTGCACGATTCTGCGCAAGCCTTTCCAGCTCGACGATCTGGCGCGTACGGTGCGGTTGGGGCTGGCGGCCTGATTTGCGTTGGGCCGCGGGCTTTTGGCGGGCAAAGGCGGGCGCGCCTGTCACTGACAGTTAGTTGCATCATTGACGGCGCCCAGCTTTGCGTTGCTCATCACTTCGCGCGTGACACACGTCGCGCTGTCAAATTCCGCAGTCACACTGCCTTCCAAATCCCGTCGATCCCCAAAGTCGCGTAATTCAATACGCATGCGGCCACCGGCTTGTCATGCGTGCGGCGTCATGTCCATCTGAATGCCGTTGTTGCGTTCCCGCCGCATCCCGTCGCCGTCACACAAAAATTTCCAATTCAATAGCTTGCTAACGAATCTTTTGGAAATACAATACCGGCCATGCCGAACCTCGATACCCTGCGCCGGACTGTCAGCAGCACCCTGGTCGTCGCTGCCAGAAAATGGCGGCGCACGAGCCATGGCGTGCTGGCGGCTTTCAATGTGTCAGAAGCGTGCGCCACCCCGCTGCTCACCGCCAGCCGCCTCGGCTCGGCGGTGCGCCAGGTTACGCTGGCCGATCACGTCGGCATCGAGGGGCCGTCGCTCGTGCGTCTGCTCGATCAACTGTGCGCGGCCGGCCTGATGCGTCGTGACGAAGATCCCGAAGACCGTCGCGCGAAAACCGTGGTGCTGACCGACGAAGGCCGCGCCGTCACCGCGAAAATGGAAGAAGAACTCGTCACGTTGCGCGCGCAAGCTTTGAAAGACGTGTCGCGTAGCGATCTCGAAGCGGCGCTGCGCGTGCTGGCGGCGTTCACCGCAGACCATGCCGAGACTGGCCGTGCCGATACTGGCCGTGCCGATCCGGGCAGCGTAGAACGCGAGCCACGTCAGCCACGCAGTCAGACGCATGACCGGCGCACGGAGCGCACTGAACGCAGCGCCCCCGCCAAAATCACACGAGCCGCCAAAGCGCGAAACAATCAACGCGACGCAGACAAAGCGGCGCCGCAAGACGCCGACGATCCGGCGTAACGGTTTATGGTCTATCCCACCCTTCGCGACTGGCTGTTCTCCGTCAAGACCTTCGCTGCGGCGATGATCGCGCTCTACATCGGCCTCTATTTCGAACTGCCGCGTCCGTATTGGGCGATGGCCACCGTCTACATCGTGTCGAATCCGTTCGTCGGCGCGACCCGCTCGAAGGCGCTGTACCGGGCGCTGGGTACGGCCCTCGGCGCATCGGCGGCGGTGTTGCTGGTGCCGCCGTTTGTCGAATCGCCGTATCTGTTCAGCGTGATCGTCGCGCTGTGGACCGGCACGCTGCTGTATCTGGCCGTGTCGGACCGCACTGCGCGGAGTTACGTGTTCATGCTGGCCGGCTACACGATGCCGATCATCGCGCTGCCGTCGGTCACCAATCCGGCCGGCGTGTTCGATCTCGCCGTCAGCCGTACCGAGGAGATTCTGGTCGGCATCGTGTGCGCGAGCGTGGTGGGGAGTGTGCTGTTGCCGAGCCGGCTGGCACCGACCATCATCGAGCGGACCGATGCGTGGTTTCGCGACGCCGCGTTCTACGCCACCGAAACGCTGTCCGGCCGGATCGCCGGCTCGGCGATTTCCGGTGCGCGGCAACGGCTGGCGGGCATCATCAACGGTCTGGAGCTGCTGCTGAGCCAGCTCGCCTACGACCACACGCGACCCGACGTAGTGGGGCGCGCGCACGAATTGCGCGGGCGCATGCAGCTGTTTCTGCCAATCATGTCGTCGCTGGCCGATCCGCTGGTGGCGCTTTACAACAGCGGCCGGCAGACCTGGCCGGAAGGTCTCGAAGCGCTGCTCAACGATGTGATCAAGTGGTTCGGGCAGCCGCTGCCCGCGCCCAGTCAGGGCTATCACGCCGACGAAACCGCCAACGCATTGCGCGCCCGCATCGCGGCGATGAAGCCGCCCGCCGCCGCGCTGACCAGCTGGGACGGCGCGCTCCTGTCGAACGCGCTGTGGCGCATGAGACAGGTGATCGACGTGTGGCAGGACTGCCGCTCGCTGCGCGTCATCATCACGCGCGAAGAGGGTTCGTGGCGGCCGCATTTCCGTCATTGGCGGCTGGGCGGCACCGAACGTTTCTACGATCGCGGCATCATGCTGTTCTCGACCGGCTCGGCGGCGGCGGCGGTGATACTCGCGTGCAGCATCTGGATCAGCTCCGGCTGGAACGACGGCGCGGGCGCGGTGACCCTGGCCGCCGTGGCCGTCTGCTTCTTCGCCGCGCTCGACGAACCCGCGCCGATGGTGATGCGCTTTTTCCTCGCGACCGGCATCAGCGTGGTCGCGGCGGGTATCTATCTGTTTGCGGTGCTGCCGCACGTGCACGACTTCCCGATGCTGGTGATCCTGTTCGCCGCGCCGTTCATCCTGGTCGGCACGCTGATTCCGCGTCCGCAGTTCAATATGGCGACGGTGCTGGTCGCGGTGAACACCGCCACCTTCATCAGCATTCAGGACGCGTACGACGCCAACTTCCTCGTGTTCATGAACAGCAATCTCGCGGGCCTGGCCGGGTTGCTGTACGCGTATCTGTGGACCCGTGTGACGCGCCCGTTCGGCGCAGAACTCGCGGCGTCGCGTCTGTTGCGCTCCAGCTGGGCGGACGTGGCGCTCACGGCCTCGACGTCGCCGATCGAAGATCCGCGCAATCTGGCCGCGCGCATGCTCGACCGCCTGATGCAGCTGATCCCGCGCCTCGCCGCCACCGACGACCACCGCCATCCGTCGATCGAAAGCTTTCGCGATCTGCGCATTGCCTTCAATGCGCTTGATCTGCGGCGACTGACCCGCAAGCTCGGCGGCGAATCGCCGGCCGCGATCGCCAACGTGCTGGATGGAGTGCGTATTTACTACGAAGACTGCGTCAACGACCGCAAGCGTGTCACAGTGCCGGAAAGTTTGATGACGTCAATCGACACCGCGCTCGCGCGCGTCGTCTCGCAAGGGCTCGCCAACGCCGCCGCGCCGACCGCGACGTCGCCCACCTCGGCGCGGCTGTTGCGCGAGGCGCTGCATGCGCTGGTCGGCTTGCGTCTTTCGCTGTTTCCGGCCACGCTGGTAAAACCGACGCCGCCCGAACCGGAGGCCGCTGCCTGATGCACGCAACCCGCCCCCGCTCCCCCCTCTTTTCCAGTTATCGCGATGATCGGTGAAATCGATATCTTCGGCGTGTTCGTACCGGCCATTCTCGTGCTGATGCTGATCGCCTATCTGATCAACCTGGTTATCCGCACGGTGCTGGCGCGCGTCGGTTTCTACCGGCTCGTCTGGCATCGCTCCATCTTCGATCTCGGCATCTATGTGCTGGTGCTGGGCCTTGTCGTTGTTGTTTCGCACAGACTAATAACGTGAAAAAAACCTGGTTCTCTCTCGGTCAGATTCTGCTGACGCTGATCGTCGTCGTGGTGGCAGCCCTCGTGCTGTGGAAGCTGGTCGCCTATTACATGTTCGCGCCGTGGACCCGCGACGGACACGTCCGAGCCGACGTCATCCAGGTCGCGCCGGATATCTCGGGGCTGATCTCGTCGGTCGAAGTGGTCGACAATCAGCAGGTCAGGCAGGGCCAGGTGCTGTTCGTCATCGATCAGGCGCGCTACACGCTGGCGCTGCGCCAGGCGCAGGCCACCGCGCAGCAGCGTCGCGCGACGCTCGATCAGGCGCGTCGTGAAGATGCGCGTAACCGCAAGCTCGGCAACCTGGTCGCCGCCGAAGTCGCGGAAGAAAGCCGCTCGCGTGTCGAAGCCGGTGAAGCCGCGCTCGCCGACGCCAACGTCGCGATCGACACCGCGAAACTGAACCTGCAGCGCGCGACGATCATGAGTCCGGTCGACGGCTATCTGAACGATCGTGCGCCGCGTGCGGGCGAATTCGTGTCGGCGGGACGCGCGGTGGTCGCGGTCGTGGACATGCATTCGTTCCGCGTCGACGGGTATTTCGAGGAAACCAAGTTGCGCGGCATCGATATCGGCCAGCCGGTCGATATCTCGGTGATGGGCGAGCCGACGCCGCTGCGCGGGCACGTGCAGAGCATCGTCGCCGGTATCGAAGACCGTGACCGGACGCAGGGCACGAATCTGCTGCCGAACGTGAATCCGGCGTTCAGCTGGGTGCGGCTCGCGCAACGGATTCCGGTGCGGGTCGCGCTCGACGAAGTGCCGGCCGACTTCCGGATGATCGCCGGACGCACGGCGACGGTGTCGGTGCGAGATCTGTCGCCGGTGAAACGGCGGGCGACGCCGGAGGCGTTGGGCACAGTGGATGCGTCGGGGGCGTCGGCTGCTGCTTCAGGGTCGTCAGCAGGTTCGGCTTCGGCTAGCCCGGTGACTCCTTCGGCCTCCTCCGCGCAGCCTGCTTCGGCAGCTACCGTTACTTCGGGCGCATCGCAATGAAGCTGTCGCGCTCCCTGCCCTCATTGCCGTGGCTGCCGCTTCTGCCACTTTTGCCGCTGGCCGTTGCGCTGAACGGCTGCACGACCGTCGGCCCGAACTACGCGCTGCCGCAGCAGGCGCTGATCAACGCGCCGCTCGCCAACGGCCCGATCGACGGCGCCGACACCGCGCTGACTTCGCACGCGAACGTGCCGGCCGTCTGGTGGAAGATGTACGACGATCCGGTGCTGAACAGTCTCGTCGACGAGGCGCTGCAATCGAACACCGACCTGCGCGTCGCCGCCGCGAATCTCGCGCGCTCGCGTGAGGCGCTGGGTGTTGCGCAGGCGCAGGGCGGCTTTTCCGGCAGCGCGTCGGCGGCGGTCGAGCGCGCGCAGGAATCGGCGGAACAATACCTGTTGTTCGAGAAGCTGCCGGTCGCCAACGAAGGCAACTTCGGCATCAGCATCTCGTACGAATTCGATCTGTTCGGCAAGCTGCGGCGCGGCGTAGAAGCGGCGCAGGCGGACACCGAATCGGTCCAGGCCGCGGGCGATCTCGCGCGAATCACCGTGGTCGCGGACGTGGTGCGCTCTTACGTCGAGGAATGTTCGGCTGCCGAAGAACTGCGGATCGCGCAGCAATCGCTCGCGTTGCAGAAGCAGCGCGTGGATGTGTCGCGCCGTCTGCGGGATGCGGGCCGTGGCAATCAGCCCGACGTGACGCGCGGCCAGACTCAGGTCGATACCTTGACCGCCGATATTCCGCGCTACACGGCACGCCGCAAGATCGCGCAATACCGGCTCGCCGCGCTGCTCGCACGCGCGCCGTCGAGCCTGCCGCCGGCCGTGCTGGCTTGCGACCGGCTGCCGCAAATTCATCAGCCGATTCCGGTCGGCGACGGTGCCGGGCTGCTCAAGCGCCGTCCGGACGTGCGCGAGGCCGAGCGCCAACTGGCGGCGTCGACGGCACGCATTGGCGTGGCGACTGGCGCGCTGTATCCGACCATCAGCTTCGGGGCATCGGCGGGATATACGGGGATTCTCGAAGACATCCCGACCTTGCCGACCGCGCGCTGGGCGTTCGGTCCGCTGCTCAACTGGAATTTCCCGACCAACGGCGCGCGCGGCCGCGTGCGCGAGGCGGAGGCGTCGAGCAACGTCGCGCTCGCCAAGTTCGACGGCGTGGTGTTGACCGCACTGCGCGAAACCGAAACCAATCTCGCCACTTACGCATCCGACTATGCGCGCGCCGAATCGCTGCGCGCGGCGGTGAAGTCGGCGAGTGAATCGGCGGATGAAACGCACCGGCTGTATCTGGCGGGACGCGAGTCGTTCATCTCCGATCTGGACGCGACGCGCACGCTGACATCGGCGAAATCGCAAGTGGCGGCAGCGGAAGGCCAGGTGGCGGTCGATCAGGTGAATCTGTTCCTCGCGCTGGGTGGCGGCTGGGAGACGGATGCGCAGGGTGCGGCGGCGGCTTCCGCGAAGAGTGTTCCGGCTTCGGCTTCAATTTCGTCGCCGACGACAACACCGCCAACCGCGCCAACCACAGCAGCCGCGACACCCGCAAAAGCGCCCTGACTGGCCGACAAATTGTTTTTGAAAAGCTTTCTTTTAGCTTTCAATTCCGATTAAATACGAGCCACCAATCACGCACTTTCGGGGGCACGTATGTCGGATTTCATGCGCGGCGTAGTTTCTTTGGGCGGCTGCATCGGCATCTTCACAGCGGTGGTTGCTGTCGTGGAAATGCTGGCGAATTGAGCGGGTTTAGCCGGGCGGCCGATTCCCCGCCGCCTGGTGAATCGCCGCCCGCACTCGCGGATACGTGCCGCAACGGCACACAATATGGCTCATGGCCGCGTCGATATCCGCGTCAGTGGGATGCGGTTTTTGTTTGAGCAGCGCGCTCGCCGCCATCAGTTGAGCGCTCTGGCAATAGCCGCACTGCACCACGTCGAGGTCGATCCACGCGGCTTTGAGCGCCTGTGCTTCAGGGCCCTGTACGCCTTCGATGGTCGTGATCTTCTGCGTATGCAGACTCGACATCAGCGTCTGACAGGCGAGGCACGCGGCGCCGTCCAGATGAATCGTGCACGCGCCGCAAATCCCCACGCCGCAGCCGAACTTGGTGCCGGTCATGCCGAGGTCGCAACGCAGCACCCATAACAGCGGCATGTCCGGGTCGGCCTGCACGGCGACGGCCCGTCCGTTGATATTGAGCGATCCCATGCTTGTCTCCTGAGTGGCTATTTTTCAGTCGCCTTGAATCTTCCAGCGCTTATGCAAGCTTCAGCGGCAAGCTGCGCAAGCGCTTGCCCGTCAGCGCGAATACCGCGTTCGCAACCGCTGGCGCAACCGGCGGCACGCCCGGTTCGCCGACACCCTGCGGATGCATCTGACTCGGCATGATGTCGGTTTCGATCACCGGACAATCGTTCATGCGCACGACCGGGAAATCCACGAAGTTTTTCTGCTGCACCTGGCCGCCGACAATCGTGATTTCATCCTGCAGCGCGGTCGAAAGACCGAACACGATCCCGCTCTCCATCTGCTGCCGGATCAGGTTCGGATTCACCGGCAAACCGCAATCGATCACGCACACGACCCGGTGCACGCGAATCTTCTTATCCGGCCCGATCGACACTTCCGCCACCTGCGCGACGACGCTGCCGAACGCCTCGTGCAGCGCAACACCGCGCGCTCGCGGAGCGCCGTCGGCGGCATGCGTCAACGGATGCCCCCAGCCCGACAGCGCAGCAACACGCTTTAACACCGCCACATGCCGCGGATGCTGCGCGAGTAGCGCCACGCGAAACGCAATCGGATCCTGGCCGGTCGCGACGGCGAGTTCATCGGTGAAACTCTCGGTGAAAAACGCCTGGTGCGAATGGCCGACCGAGCGCCAGAAACCGACCGGCACCGGCAATTCGACGATCTTGTGCGCAACCCGCGCGGCGGGCCATTCGTACGGTTGATCGAATGCGCCTTCGCAGGTGGTTTTGTCGATCGGAATGCGCGGCACGCCGTAATAGCGCGCGAGCGCTTCCGGCACGATCGCCTGACTCGCCGACGTGCTGCGCCACGCAACCAGCTTGCCGCCCGCATCGAACCCCGCCGTCAGCCTCGACACGCAGGCGGGACGGTAAAAGTCATGAGTGAAATCCTGCGCCCGCGACCAGATGGTCTGCACCGGACGGCCGCCGCCCTCGCGCGCAATCACCGCAGCCTGCGCGATGAAATCGAGTTCCAGCCGACGCCCGAACGCACCGCCCAACAATTGCGTTTGCACGTCGACCTTATCGGCGTCGATGTCCAGCGCTTTCGCCACATGCTGACGCGCGAGCGCGGGCACTTGCGTCGACACCCAGACCGTCGCCGCGCCGTCCGCGACCTGCACCGTGCAATTGACCGGCTCGACCGCGCCATGCGCGAGGTACGGCGCGTGATAGTCGGCGGTGACGGTACGCGCCGCGCCGGTCATCGCGGCATCGACATTGCCCCGATGAAAGTACGCGTGACCGTCGTTGTCGTCGAGCGCCCTGGTGAGCCGCTGATCCACGTCCGCGCTCGATACTGCCGACGCCGCGCCGTTCGCCCACTCCACGTTGATCGCGCTGACGGCGTTCATCGCGCGAAACGGGTTGTCCGCAATGACCGCGACGCCGCCCGTTCCGCCACCGAACGGCGGCACGGCGAACGCCTTGATGAAACCCGGCAGCGCGGCAGCCGGTATCGCGTCGAAATGCGCGACCGCGCCGCCCAAGGTCGGGCACATCACGACGCTGGCATACAGCAGCCCATCGGGCAGCACGTCGATGCCGAAACGCGCCGTGCCGTTGATCTTCGACGCCGCTTCGAGGCGGCGCACCGGCTTGCCGATCAGCTTGAAATCGGCGGGATTTTTCAGCGTGACGTGGCGCGGCAGTGCCTGTTGCGCGGCCATCGACGACAACTCGCCGAAGCTCGCTTTGTGGCCCGACGCATGCAATACGTGGCCGCTTTCGGCGCGGCATTCGTCGGCGCGTACGTGCCATTGCTCGGCCGCCGCGCCGATCAGCATTGCGCGCGCCGACGCGCCGGCTTCGCGCATCGGCGTCCACAGATCGTTGATGCTCGACGACCCGCCGGTCATCATCGTGCCCGCCTCGCGCACGGCTTTGCGGGTGAACCAGACCGTCGTGCGCTTGACCAGGCTGTCGTCGTCGGGACGAAACGGCAGGTCGTCGATAATGCTCTGCACGCTGTTGTAGATATTGTCGATCGGCGAATCTTCGACGCGCACCTGCGACCAGTCCGCGTCCAGTTCCTCGGCGAGCAGCATGGCGAGCCCCGTGTGAATGCCCTGCCCCATTTCCGCCTTGCACATCATGATCGTCACGCTGTTGTCGGCGGCGATCTTGACCCAGCCGTTCAGCGCGGCCTGCGTGCCCTCTGCGGGCAGCGGCGTCGAGGTGGTCAAACGCTGACCCGGCGGCAGCACCGACCAGCCGACCAGCAGCGCGCCTAAAGCGCCGGCGCCGCCGAGCAGGAGAGTTCTGCGCTTCAACATGACGTGACTCGATCCGCTTTCGCGAGAGCAGGAAAGCTGTGCCAGGCGCGCGCAATGAATTGCGTCGCGCTGTTTCTTCGGAATGGTAATAAGACGGCTGAAGGCGCGGGAGACTTAAATTCGCGCGCTCAGGCCGAGCGGGCTTGGGACGGGGGATGAGGCGATTGGTGCGGAAGGACTTAAATCGCGGGGCGTTTCATTAAATCGCGCGGTGCGTCGGCCCCGGTTTCGTGCCAACGCACCGTCGTTTACTTCATTCGATCAGCGGCGGTTCGATCCCGACACGACGTCGATCCACACGGCCAGCACGAGAATGCCGCCCTTCACGATCATCTGCCAGTACGCGTCGACGTCGAGCATCGACATGCCGTTGTCGAGGCTCGCCATCACCAGCGCGCCGATCAGCGCCCCGTACACGGTGCCGGAGCCGCCGCGCATCGAGGTTCCGCCGATAAAGCACGCGGCGATGGCATCGAGTTCGCCCATCGATCCCGCCGACGGCGAGCCGGCCGCGAGCCGCGCCGTGTTGATGATCCCGGCGAACGCGCACATCAGCCCCATCAGCGCGAAGATCGCGAGCTTCACGCGGTTCGTGTTGACGCCCGACAGACGCGTCGCTTCGAGATTGGAACCGACCGCGTAAATGCGGCGGCCGAACACGGTTTGCGTCGCGATCCACGTGAAAATACCGAGCAGTGCGAGCAGCAGCAGAACCGGCACGGGAATGCCGCCGTAACGGTCAAGCGTCGCGACGAAGCCCGCCAGAATCGCGCCCGCGCCGACCACTTTCGCGACGTCCTGCCAGACCGGCACCACGCGCAATTGATAACGCTCGCGGTTTTGCCGCTGACGTACCGTCAGGAACGCGAGCAGCAGGAACAACACGACCGCCAGCGAATCGCCCGCGAGACGCGGCAGGTAGCCTTGTCCGATGAATACGAAATCGTCCGAGACCGGCGCGATCGTCGAACCGCCGGTCACGCCGAGCAGAATGCCGCGATACGCGAGCATGCCGCCGAGCCCGACGATGAACGACGGTACGCGGCGGTAGGTCGACCACCACCCGTTGAACATGCCGACCAGCACGCCGAGCAGCATCACGACAGGCACCGTGACGCCGATCGGCCAGTGCCGGTTCACATCGAGAATCGCCGCGACGCCGCCGAGCAGACCGAGCAGCGAGCCGACGGAGAGATCGATTTCGCCCGCGATGATCACGAACACCATGCCGCACGCGAGCATGCCGGTGATCGACATTTGCCGCAGCAGGTTCGACAGATTGCGCGGCGTGACGAACGCGCCATGCGTCAGCGCGGAAAAGAAAATCCAGATCACGGCCACGGCGATCAAGAGCGCGAGAATCTTGTAGCGCGCGAACAGTTGCTGGATGCGCTGCGAACTGCCGAATGCGCCTCGGGGAGCAGTCGCGTCGGCGCGTTGGGTAGTAACGTCGGGGGTCATGCGGCACTCGCTGCGGTTGGGTTCGGGAATGGCTGCACGGGGCGGATTGCCGCGCTGAGAATGTCCTCTTGCGTGAGGCCGTCGTTGGCGAAGTCACCGCGCAATTCGCCCTCGCCGATCACCAGCACGCGATCGCTGATGCCGAGCACTTCGGGCAATTCGGACGACACCATCACGATCGACATGCCGCGCTGTGCCAGCTGGAAAATCAGTTTGTAGATTTCATACTTTGCGCCGACATCGACGCCGCGTGTAGGCTCGTCGAGGATCAGCACCTTCGGATCGGTCAGCAGCATGCGGGTCAGCACGGCCTTCTGCTGATTGCCGCCCGACAGGCTCGCAATCGACAGCATCGGTGTTGCGGCGCGCACCGACAGCCGCTTCATTTCCGTGTGAATCGTGTCGAGTTCGGCGGCGGAGTCGATCCGTCCACCTTTCGCAAAACGCTGCAACACCGCCAGCGTGATGTTGTGCCCGACGCTCAGGCCCGGCACGATGCCATGACGTTTGCGATCTTCCGGCACCATGCCGATGCCCGCGCGAATCGCGTCGATCGGCGCGCGAATTTTTTGCGGCTTGCCTTCCAGCACGACCGTCGCTTCGCTCACACCGGGATACGCGCCGAAGATCGCCTGCATCAGTTCCGTGCGACCCGCGCCGACCAGACCGGCGACACCCAGAATCTCGCCGCGCCGCAGCGAGAACGACACATCGTTCACGCGCTTGCGGCGCGGATTGGTGACGTCGAAACAGGTGACGTTGCGCGCTTCGAAGATCACGTCGCCGATCGGATGCGGCTCACGTGGGAACAGGTTCTTGATTTCGCGGCCCACCATCAGCGAGATGATGCGGTCGGTTGTGAGCGAGTGCATGGGTTCGGTCGCGACATGCCGGCCGTCGCGAATCACGCTGATCGTGTCGCACACGGCGGCCACTTCGTCGAGCTTGTGCGAGATATACACGCACGCCACGCCGCGCCGCTTCAGATCGCGCACGATGTCCAGCAGAATGGCGATCTCCGACGACGTCAGCGACGACGACGGCTCATCGAGAATCAGCAGTTTGGCGCGCTTGTTCAGCGCTTTGGCGATCTCGATCAACTGCTGATGACCGCCGCCGTAGTTCATCACCGGCTGCGCGGCATTGATGCCGCTGATACCGAGTTCGCGCAGCAATTCGTCGGCGCGCTGATACATCGCGGCGTAATTCATCCGGCCGCCCGGCAGCGTGATTTCATTGCCGAGAAAAATGTTCTCCGCGACCGACAACTCCGGCACCAGCATCAATTCCTGGTGAATGATGATGATCCCGGCACGCTCGGTGTCGCGTACGCTGGAGGCTTTTAATGTTTCGCCTTCCCAGGTTATTTCGCCATCCCAGGTACCGTGCGGGTACACGCCGGACAGCACTTTCATCAACGTCGATTTGCCTGCGCCGTTCTCGCCGCACAAGCCGACGCACTCGCCCGGCGCGACCGTCAGGTCGATGCCGTCGAGCGCTTTCACGCCTGAAAAAGTTTTGACGATGCCACGCATCGTCAACAGAGGTTGCGTCATTCGAAGTGCCTCGCTGCAAGGCGCGCGATCGATTGCGACAGATCGCAATATGCCGCGATACGCGTAGTGCGTATCGCGGCTGATCGCACGCGCGTTACGGTTACTGGCTCGCGAGCTGGGCCTGGGTGTAGAAACCGTCCTTGACGACGATATCGGCGTTGGCCTTGGTCAGCAACGTAGGTTGCAGCAGAACCGTGTCGACCTTCTTCTTGCCGTTGTCGTATTGCGCATTGAAGTTAGGCTTTTCGCCCTTGGCAAGCGCCACCGAGAGTTTCGCCGCTTCGCCGGCGATCAGCTTCAGCGGTTTGTACACGGTCATCGTCTGGGTCCCGGCGATCACGCGCTTGACGGCCGCGAGGTCCGCGTCCTGACCCGAAACCGGCACCTTGCCCGCCAGATGCTGCGCGGCCAGCGCCTGGATCGCGCCGCCCGCCGTGCCGTCGTTCGACGCGACGATGGCGTCGATCTTGTTGTTGTTCGCGGTCAGTGCATCTTCGGCGATGCGCAGCGCCGTCGATGCGCTCCATTCAGGCACCCACTGCTGGCCGACCACTTTGATGTCGCCCTTGTCGATAGCCGGTTGCAGAATCTTCAACTGGCCTGCGCGCAGCATCTTCGCGTTGTTGTCGGTCGGTGCGCCGCCTAGCAGGAAGTAGTTGCCCTTCGGCTGTACGTTGTACACGCCTTGTGCCTGCATTTCGCCGACCTTTTCGTTGTCGAACGAGATATACGCGTCGACATCGGCGTCGAGAATCAGGCGGTCGTACGACACCACCTTGATGCCCGCCTTCTTCGCTTCGGCGACCACATTGCCGAGTGCTTTCGAATTGAACGGCACGATCACGATCACGTCGACGCCGCGCGAGATCAGGTTCTCGATCTGCGAAACCTGACGCTCTTCGCTCGCGTCGGCGGATTGCACCGACACCTTCGCGCCGAGCTTTTCCGCTGCGGCGACGAAATAGTCACGATCGCGCGACCAGCGCTCGACGCGCAGATCGTCGATACAGAAGCCGATTTCCGGATGGTCCTTGCTCGCATGCGCGAGCGGCGCGGCAAGGCTCAGGCTCGCGAGCACGGCACCGCTCACGAGAGTACTCAGTACGGCACGACGTTTTGCAAATTTCATGTCTCTCTCCATTTTCTAATAGCCGGAATACCGGATTGGACGGCCTGGGCATCAAGCCACAAACCGGACAGGCGACAACCCCAAACTTCTCGTTTCACGCGATCAACGTGTCCGCGTGCTTTCTTGTGGTGCTTCGTTTTTATTACGCACGCTGCGTGTTCTCAGCGTCCGCTATAAATAGCCTGATTCACGATGTTTTCCATCCGCTCCTGCTGACCGCTGACATGCTGCGGACTGATACCGCGCGCCAATGTTTCGGTTGCGAGCGTGGACAACGAATAGTCGCCGGACATGATCTGGCGGCCGAACTCCGCATCCCAGCCTGCATATCGCTGACGTTTGAACCGGTCGAGCCGGTCGCTTTCGATCAATACCGCAGCGCGCTCGACTGCTAGCGCGAGGTTATCGATTGCACCCACATGGCCGTAGAACAGATCTTCCGGATCGACGCTCTGGCGCCGTACTTTCGAATCGAAGTTCATGCCGCCCGTGGTAAACCCGCCGTGCCGGAGAATCTCGTAGAAAGCCAGTGTGAGTTCTTCGACACTATTTGGGAATTGATCCGTATCCCAGCCGTTTTGCGGATCGCCGCGATTCGCATCGATGCTTCCGAATATACCCAGCGCATAAGCAGTGGCAATTTCGTGATGGAAGGAGTGTCCAGCAAGTGTCGCGTGATTGGCTTCGATGTTTACCCGAATGTCTTTCTCGAGTCCGTATTGCAATAGAAAGCCATGCACACTCGCGACGTCGTAATCGTATTGATGCTTGGTCGGTTCCTGCGGTTTCGGCTCGATCAATAGCGAGCCTTTGAAGCCGATCTTGTGCGCGTGCTCGACGACCATATGCAGGAAGCGCGCGAGTTGATTGCGCTCGCGCACGAGGTCGGTATTGAGCAGCGTGTCATAACCTTCGCGACCGCCCCACAACACATAATTCGCGCCGCCGAGTTGCTGTGTCGCTTCAAGTGCGTGACGCACCTGGGTCGCTGCGTAAGCGAAAATTTCCGGGTCGGGACTGGTCGCCGCGCCAGCCGCATACCGTGGATGTGAAAACAGATTAGCCGTGCCCCATAGCAGTTTTATGCCGGTCTCCTGCTGCTTGCGATCAAGGTAGTCGGTCACGCGCAGGAAGTTCTCGCTATAGTCTCTCAGGTTCGTGCCTTCGGGCGCGACATCGGTATCGTGAAACGTGTAGAACGGTGCACCGAGCTTCGAGAAGAACTCGAACGCGGCATCGGCTTTTTGCAGCGCGCGCTCCATCGCATCGCCGGGTTGCTGCCAGGGTCGTGTGAAGGTTCCGTGACCGAAGATATCGACACCCGGCCACACGAACGTATGCCAGTAGCACACGGCAATCCGCAAATGTTCTTCGAGCGTCTTGCCGAGTACCCGTTTGTTTTTGTCGTAATGACGATACGCAAGCGGGTTATCCGATTGCGGACCTTCGTAACGAATCTCGGGAATGTGCTCGAAGTAGGACATGGGCGTCTCCGTTTATGTCGACGGGAGTTAGCGCTTTAGCGCTTACTGCCGTCCCATGCAAAGCTGTCGACGGGAGTTAGCGCTTTAGCGCTTACTGCCGTCCCATGCAAGGCTGTCGACGCGAGTTAGCGCTTTCTGCCGGTCCCATGCTGCACCGCAACTCGCGCGATAAAGATCGTACCGGTCGACAAGGTGACGCCATGCTGCCGCTTGCCAGATGCATAGGCAATTGCGAAATTGCGCAGCACGCTTGATGTTTCTTACCGCCCGCGCGTTTGTTTCGTCCCGTCGCGCGATTCGCAGCCTAGAATAACCGGACGCTTAAAAAACGGTGCTGCGTAAAGCGCCACCAACAGGAGACACAGGCGCTCGGGTTTGTACTGACTGTCAGTACGCGCCGCGCGCCGCCCATCGCCATGACCCGCCCGCCAACTCCACAGACGACCCACCGGATCGCGCTGCTGTTCAACGCGAACAAAGTCTACGACCGCGAGATCATCGCCGGCATCGGCAACTACCTGCTGTCGACGCGCGTGGCATGGGACCTTTTTCTCGAAGAAGATTTCCGTTGCCGGCTGGCCGGTATCGAGCGTTTCGACGGCGACGGGATCATCGCGGATTTCGACGATCCCGCCGTGGGCGAAGCGCTGCGCGATTGCCGCTTGCCGGTGGTCGCAGTGGGTTCGTCGTTTGAGGATCCGGCGCACTATCCCCCGGATTTACCCTATATCGCCACCGATAACAGCAAGCTCGTTTCACTCGCCTATACGCATCTGATCGGCGCGGGTCTCGAGCATTTCGCTTTGTACAGCTTGCCGCAGGCGCAGGAAAACCGTTGGGCACAACAGCGTGAACTCGCATTCGCGCACTTGCGCCGCGCCGATGGACGCAGCGCCGCGCAAATCGACGCCGAGGTCTATCGCGGCCTGTCGACCAGCGCGCCGTCGTGGAACCAGGCAATTGAACAGCTCACCGCATGGTTGCAGCAATTGCCCAAGCCCGTCGGCATCATCGCGGTGACCGACGCGCGTGCGCGGCATCTGCTGCAGGCGTGCTTGATGGCGGGCATTTCCGTACCGGAAGAAGTCGCGATTATCGGCATCGACAACGACCCGCTTACGCGCACGCTCACCCGTATTCCGGTTTCGTCGGTGATTCAGGGGACCGGCGAAATGGGCCGCACCGCTGCGCACATCCTGCATCAGATGCTGCACGGCGCGCGCTTTCCGGGGCGGCGCATTCTGGTGCCGCCGGTCGGCATCAACGTGCTCGAATCGACTCAGCATCAGCCGCTGACGAGTCCGTATGTGATGCGCGCGCGGCATTTCATCCGCCAGTACGCGTGTCAGGGCATTCGCACCGAACAGGTAGCGGATTACGTGGGCGTGTCGCGTTCATCGCTCGAAGAGTACTTCCGGCGCGAACGCAAGTGCACCGTGCATCAGGAAATCCTGCGCCATAAGCTCGACGTCGCGAAGGCGCTACTCGCGAAGCGCGATGCGTCGAGTGCCGAAGTGGCGATTCGTTGCGGCTTCACGTCGCTGCAATACATGTACGCGGTATTTCGCCGCGAACTGGGTTGTACGCCGCGCGAATATCAGGAGCGCGCGAACGCCCCTGCAACGCCGACGACGCCCGCGACACCCGCAGCGCCCACACCCGGTTAAGCCTGCCCTTTCTCTTTTAATCCCACCGACGACATGATCAGCATCGCACAACTATCTTCCGAGCCGTGGGGCACATTGCATGGCGGCGATCGCGTCCGCCTCTATACGCTGCGTAATGCGCACGGGATGAAAGTCGCCATCAGCGACCTCGGCGCGACGCTGGTTTCATGGCACGCGCCGGATCGTGCGGGACGTCTCGGCGATATTCTGCTCGGCCACGACACGCCCGCCGACTACGTGGCGGCGACCACTTACATGGGCGGCCTGATCGGCCGCTGGGCGAACCGCATTGCCAATGCACGCTTCCGGCTCGACGGCATCGAATACACGCTCGACCGCAACGAAGGCACCAACCTGCTGCACGGCGGCACGGTGGGTTTTCATCGTGCGCTGTGGGACGTGAGCGAAGATAACGGCGCGTTGGTGATGCGGCTGGAGTCGCCCGAAGGCGACGCGGGTTTTCCGGGCAACGTCACCACCCAGGTCCGTTATTCGCTCGATGACGACGGCACGCTGACCATCGAATACGAAGCGATCACCGACGCCGCGACGCCGCTCAATCTGACCAATCATGCGTACTTCAACCTGACGGGGCGGCCGGGCGCGGACGTGCGCGGCCATATGTTGTCGATCGACGCCGACCGGTTCTACGAGGTCGACGCCACGATGATCCCGTGCAACCTGGCCGAAGTCACGGGCACCGCTTTCGATTTCCGGCAGAGCGCGCCAATCGGCGCGAGGCTCGACTGGCCGCATTCGCAACTGGCGCGAGCCGGCGGCTTCGATCATTGTTATGTGCTGCGCGAGGCGTCCGGTGCGACGGGTGCGGAAAGCTCGCCATCGGTGCGCGAAGTCGCGCGCGCTTACGATCCGGGCAGCGGCCGCGAATTGACGGTGCTCACCGATCAGCGCGGCTTACAGTTTTACTCCGGTAACTTCCTGAACGGCGACGCGGGACGCGGCGGCATCAAGTACCAGACACATGCCGGTTTGTGCCTTGAAGCAGGCGGATTTCCGAATCAGATCAATATGGACGGGCAGGAAGAGGTGATCGTACGTCCCGGCGATACGTACCGCCAGGTCACGGCCTACCGCGTCGACGTGCGCAAAGGCGTTTAACGCGATTCGTCGTATTTTTACAGCGCACATTACATCGCCCCGACTTACTGTTTGAAGCAATACTGAATTAGCTGACCAATGGTTTCCCCCAACTCGCACACTTCCTAGACTCCGTAAACAGGTACTGGAAAGTGTCGCAGTGCCGGACAAAACAATCCCGGAGGGAAGCATCATGAAATCGTTGATCAAAGCAGTAGCGCTAGCTGTCGTTGTCATGGCGCCGGTAGTGTCGTTTGCACAATCGGAGCAGCCGCTCACGCGTGCACAGGTCACGGCTCAGTTAAAGCAACTCGAAGACGTGGGCTACAAGCCCGCTGTCGCGACGGATGCAGTCTATCCCGCCGACATCCAGGCAGCCGAAGCGCGCGTCGCGGCGAAAAACGCGGCACAAGCGGATACAACTGGCTATGGGACGACGGCGACCGGGTCGTCGCAAACGGGTGGTAATGGCGCCGCAAGTCCGGCTCAATAACGGGCGGTTGATCGACAGTTCATCGTTTCGCGATGGTGCGGCGAGTGCGGGTTTTCAGCCCTGCACTCGCTTCTGTTTTTTTGGAGCATGTTTTTTCGGCATGCTTTCTGACGACTCTTTTCACGTATCTCCCCGCTTTAAGCCCCTCTTTTTGCACCCTCTGCTGCTGCGCGTTCAACTCTTTTACAGTGCAAAATTCCCTCCTCGCGCGGGTGGTTTTTAATCGCCCGAAAATGGTTCGATGAGAACATCGTCGAATTCATCACGCTGAACGCGCATTACACGACGGCGATTTTCATCAACCATTGCGTTCGATACGAAAATAGACTTCCCAGTGGTCAATACCGCAGTTGCCTGATCCACGCGGAGCGTCGCCTCCGCCCATACCAGGAGACACGTCATGTCCCGCACCACCGCCGAGAAACGCGCCGCTTTCCGTGAATTGCATCGTGCCGGTTGTTTCGTGCTGCCCAATCCGTGGGATGCGGGCAGCGCCCGCTATCTGGAATCCCTCGGCTTCAAGGCGCTTGCCACCACCAGTTCCGGCTTTGCATGGTCCACCGGACACGCGGACAACTCGCTGCCCCGCGAAGCCATCCTCGCGCATCTGCGCGAGCTGGTCGAAGCGACCGACCTGCCGGTCAATGCCGACTTCGAGAACGGCTTCGGCCGCGATCCTGCGGAGGTCGCCGAAAGCGTCAAGCTGGCAGTCGGAACCGGCGTGGCGGGTTTGTCGATCGAAGACTCGACCGGTGACGCCGACGCTCCGCTTTTCCCGATCGATGTCGCGGTTGCGCGGCTCGGCGCGGCACGCCGTGCGATCGACGAAACCGGCGGCGATACGTTGCTGGTGGGTCGGGCGGAGAATTTCGTCGCCGGCCGCCCGGATCTGGAAGACGCGATTGCGCGGCTCAAGGCCTATGCCGAAGCCGGTGCCGATTGCCTCTACGCGCCCGGCATCCAGACCCGCGAGCAGATCGAGGCGGTGGTGGCGGCGGTCGCGCCCAAGCCGGTCAACCTGTTGCTCGGCTCGTCATCGACATTCACGTTGCAGGACGTGGCCGCGCTCGGCGTACGGCGGATCAGCGTCGGCGGCGCGCTGGCCCGCGCGGCGTGGGGCGGCTTCATACAGGCTGCGAAAGTGCTGGCCGAAGGCCGCTTTGACGGTTTCGACGGCGCGGCGCCCGGCTCACAACTGAACGATCTGTTCAAGGACCACGCGTGAGGAGCGGTGTCCTTTTAGTGCTCGCCGCGGCGCACACGCGCGGATCTTCGTGAACGTGCCGGCATAGCGGAGACGAGTAAAGCGGTAAACGTTTCCGATGAGAGAAAAGCGCGTGGTCGCTGCAGGTCCGAACCACGCCTTTTCTCGCCTCCTGCAGAGATTCAATCGCGATGGCCGATGTTATTATCGGAAACACAATCCGCCATCGAAAAAGCGCGTACTGGACAAGCAGCAAACCCCATGGACACCCACCTCACGAAGCCCGCCGAGCCCTCGACCACCGACCTCGGCCGCCGCGTGCGCGCCGCGCGCCAGGCGCAGGATCTGACGCTGGAGACCGCAAGCCGCCTGTGCGGCGTCTCGCGCTCCACGCTCTCGAAAGTCGAAAACGGCCTGATGTCCCCCACTTTCGACGTGCTGCAGAAAATCGTCCTCGGATTGAAGATCGAAATTGGCGAGTTGTTCGGCTCCACGCCTAAAGTCAGCGCGAATGGACGCCGCGCGCTGACCCGCAAAAACGAAGGTCAACGCCACGCGTACCGCGGCTATCAGATGGAATTGCTGGCGACCGATCTCGCGCACAAGGCAATGCTGCCGTTTCGCATCCGCATTTCCGCGCACACGCTAGACGCATTCGACGACTGGGGCCGCCACGAAGGCGAAGAATTTCTATATGTGATCAGCGGCAGCGTGTGTCTTTATTCGGAGCTATATGCGCCGACCCATCTGAACGCGGGAGACAGCCTGTACTTCGACAGCCGCACCGGGCATGCGGCCGTTTCAACCAGCGAAGAAGACGCCGAAGTATTGTGGATGGCGACCAGCGCGGACATTCCGCAAGTGCCCGCCACGGGCGCGGTCGAGTCGTCGAAGAAATAACGCGGGCGCGGGCTGCAGCGTATGCATGCAGCCCTGTGTTTCCGACTCAGGTCCCGGTCTGTTCGCGGGCTCGCGCCAACGCGCTCAGATTGCCTTCGCCAAACCCATGATGTCCTTTGCGTTGCACGATCTCAAAGAAGATCTCGCCGGTTCCGCGGCGCACGAAGGTCTGGAAAAACAGTAACGGCGCGCCGTCCGCGCCAATTTCGCCATCCACCAGCACGTGTGTGCGCTTGAGCCGTTCCACGTCGAGTCCGTGACCCGGCAGACGCGCGTCGAGTTGCTCGTAATAACGCGGCGGCGGCTCGACGAACTGGACGCCGTTCGCGAGTAGCTGCTCGACACACGCGAAGATGTCGTCGGTGGCTAGCGCGATGTGCTGCACGCCTTCGCCCGGATGATCCGGCAAATACTCGTGCATCAGACTGGTCCGGCGCGTGCCCTCTTCATAGAGCGGCACGCGAATCGCGCCGCACGGTGACACCATCACCCGCGATTCCGCCGATACATGCCAGTTCGCGTGCAACTCGTGAATCTCGCGGAAATTGAGCAGGTCGCGATAGAAGTCGATCCATTCCTGCATCCGGCCTTCGCCGACCGTTTGCGTCAGATGATCGACCGCAATGAGGCCGTTGCCCGCATGACTCAGATCGGCGTGCGCCGTGTCGATTTCGATGGGCCGGAAATCGATGTCGAAGATCGAGATATCGCCGAGCCCGCCGCGCTGGCCGCCACGGCCGCGCCAACGGTCGACGAAATAGATGTGCGAATCGCCAATGCCCTGGATCGCCGGAATCAGCAACTCGCCTATGCCGAGTTTCTCGCCTTCGAACGCCCACGCGCCGAGTTCGATCGCGCGGTCGAACGCGCGCTGCGCGTCGGCCACCCGAATGCCGATTGCACAAATGCCGGCGCCGTATTCCTCTGCATAGCGCGCGGCGAACGAGTCGGGTTCCGCGTTGAGCAGGAACTGCATCTCGCCCTGCCGGTAGAGCGTGACGTCCTTGCTGATATGACGTGCGACCGCCTTGAAGCCGAGCTTGGCGAAGGTTTCGCCGAGCGCCTGCGGATCGCGCGCGGCAAACTCCACGAATTCGAGGCCGGCAGTGCCGAGCGGATTGTGCTCAGGCGCCGACACGGCGCGCAGCGCGGCGTCTGGTGTGGGCAAGTCGCTGGGCATGGCAATCTCCTTGTACAGTCTTTCGACGCTAAATCCGGTGTTTCCGATGATCGGTGCGTACCGTCGATCTACCTGCCCTACGGCAGTTCACGCATGGTGTGCCGCAGCAAACGCGGCTACCGACGGCTTTTGCACCGTGTTTGTACACCGGGTAGCAGGGCATTCGCAACTTTCATTTTGTACTGAATGGTTCATGCGTGATGAATCGGACGCGCTGGCGCACACGCACCACCGCTGTCTACTTCAACTACTCGCCGACCTGGCCCGGCTGCGCTTGCGCTGATCTTTCCCGGCAACCTTGCCTGCCATCTTGCCCGCGATGGCCGCCATCCGCTGCTGCGCGACCTCGCGCACCGCGTCGATAAAAGCCCGTCCCACCGGAGACGGTTGCGTGTCCGAGCGCCGGATCAGCCCGACCGGCTCGCCAGTACCGGCAAAGGGCAGCGGCAAACGCACCAGCATGCCGTGCGCCAGCTCATATTCGACCGCGCTCAACGGCACGAACCAGACCGCGCCGTTTTCGAGCGTCAGCGCCCGCCCTGTGGAAACCGACAACACTTCGACGAACGCCGACAACGGCGGCACGCCCCACGCACTCAGCAAACTCTCCGCCGACTGCCGGATCAGCGTGCCGAACGGCGGCAGAACGACCGGAAAATCTTCCAGCGACGTCGCCGGCAAGCTGAGACCCTGCGTCAGCGGATGCCCCGCTCTCACCACCGCGATCATCGGCTCGGTAAACAACTGTTCGAAGCTGAGGCCGACCATGCGCTCGGGATCGGCCAGACGCCCGACCGCGAATTCGATCGTGCCTGCTTTCAGACGCTCGAGCAATTCCGGATTCGCGCCGGTCGCGAGGCGCACGATCACGCGCGGCCACAGCGTGGCGAACTGCTTCAGCACCGGCGGGATCAGCGCGGCCGCGACGGTCGGCAAAATGCCGACCTCCAGCGTGGCGGCCGCCGCGCCTTCCGCGCGCGCCAGCAGATCGACGCCCTGGCGTAGCGCGCTGACGCAAGCGCTTGCGTGCGGCATGAAAAGCTGACCCTCGCGGGTCGGCACGGCGCCGTGCCGGCCGCGCTCGAACAGCTTCACGCCGAGAATCGCTTCGAGTTCCGCGACCGTCTTGGAGACGGCGGGCTGGGTGATGGACAGACTGTCGGCCGCCCGCTGGACGCTGCCGAACTGGGCGACGGCCAGAAAGCACTGGAGATGGCGAAATTTGACGCGGCTATCCGCGAGACTGCGTTGCATAACGGAAGGTTATATGAAACGGGCGAAAACGTCATTTTTCATAACCGCGCAGGTTAGATACAGTCGCAGCCATAACGCCTTATCCCACAATTCCTCGAAGGAGACACTGATGGACGATTCCTTGCTCAGTCCGCGCGACTTCCCATCCCACCCCGACTACGTCTATCCCAGCTACGGTTCTTCGGCCAAACGCGGCCCGAAACTGCCGCTGATCCCCCTGAAAGAGAAACTGCGCGACCAGCGCGTGCCCGTCTACGGCACCGACGACCTCGGCGCGCTCGACCACGATCTGACGAAAAACGCCGTGCGTAACGGCGAGCCGCTCGGCGAGCGCATCATCGTGACGGGCCGCGTGCTCGACGAAAACGCCCGCCCGGTGCGCAATACGCTGGTCGAAATCTGGCAGGCGAATGCAGCCGGCCGCTATGTGCACAAGGCCGACCAGCACGACGCGCCGCTCGACCCGAACTTCCTCGGCGCGGGCCGCTGCATCACCGACAACGAAGGCCGCTACCGCTTCCTGACGATCAAGCCGGGTGCATATCCGTGGGGCAATCATCCGAATGCATGGCGCCCGAACCATATTCACTTCTCGCTGTTCGGCGATCACTTCGGCTCGCGTCTCGTCACGCAGATGTATTTCCCCGGCGACCCGCTGCTCGCGTTCGACCCGATTTATCAGGGCACGCCGGAAGGCGCGCGTGAACGCATGATCGCGAATTTCTCGCTCGACACCACGCAAGAGGCCTATGCGCTCGGCTACGATTTCGACATCGTGCTGCGCGGCCCGAACGAAACGCCGATGGAGCGCTAAGCCATGACCACTCTCAAGCAAACGCCTTCGCAAACGGTTGGACCGTACTTCGCTTACGGTCTGTGCCCGCAGCAATACGATTTCGACTACAAGAGCCTGTTCACGTCCGTTCTGGCCGACCGCGAAGCGGCTGGCGAGCATATTTCGATCGTCGGTCAGGTGTTCGACGGTGACGGCAAGGTGATTGGCGACGCGATGATCGAGATGTCGCAAGTGGACGCCAACGGCCACTATCCGCAGTCGCGCGAGGAAATCCTGAAGACCGGTTTTCACGGCTTCGCGCGCATGGGCACGGGCACGGACCCGCACAAGCGCTTCATCATCGAAACGGTGAAGCCTGGCCGCGCGAACCCGGACGAAGCGCCGCACATCAACGTGATCCTGACGATGCGCGGCATGCTGCTGCATACGTTTACGCGCATCTACTTCGACGACGAAACCTCGGCGAACGAGCAGGACCCGGTGCTGGCAGCGGTTCCGGCGGAACGTCGCGGCACGCTGATCGCGCGTCGCGAGCCGGACAGCGCCAACGTGTATCGCTTCGATATCCACATGCAGGGCGACAAGGAAACCGTTTTCTTCGACCTGTGATGTGAAGCCGGCGAAAGCTATTCCGGGTATTTCTATACTTTCATATAGCTTTCACATACACTGGCTACGATTCAGTTTAGCGACTGGATCGCGATACTCCGAGTAGAGTAGTTAAGCCCGCCTCGCGCGGGCTTTTTTTTGCGCTTTTTCCGCTCAATGTGCCAGTGAGCAGCGCAGCCAGCCGCGAATCCTGATCACGTCGGCAATGTGGTCGTGCGGCCCCGGCGCGCCGAGCACGACGATATCGATCGGCCTGCCGTGCACGATCATCCGCATGACGACACAATGTCCCGCCTCGTTGATGAAGCCGGTTTTCTGCAACACGATAGACCGGTCGCCGCCTCGCACCAGCGCGTCCGAATTGTGATAACTCAGGCTCGCGCGGCGTCCGCCGGGGAACACGATCTGCGAGCGGTCCGTCGAATAAGCACGAATCAGCGGATAGCGACTGGCCGCCGCAACCAGCAATGAGAGATCCTTCGCGGTCGACACATTCTGCGCAGACAACCCCGTGCCGTTGACAAACGACGTTCGGCGCATGCCCAGCGCACGCGCTTTCGCATTCATCGCCGCGACGAAGCCAGGCCGCCCGCCCGCGTAATCCCGGCTGAGCGCGGCGGCCGCGCGATTTTCCGACGACATCAGCGCAATGTGCAGCATGTCGTGACGCGACAATCGCGAGCCGACACTCAGCCGTGAGCCGGTGAATTTGTCGAAATCCTGATCCTGGACGGTGACGTCGAGCGGCGCGTTCAGCGCATGCTTTGCATCGAGCGAAACGACCGCCGTCATTAGTTTGGATATCGAAGCAATTGGTACTATCTGCTCGGCCTGCTTTTCGGTAAGCACGGTGCGCGTGCGTGCATCGACGACATACACAGATCGCGCGCGGAGCAAGGCGCGCGATTGCCGCGTATAACCGCAGCGCGCCAGCAGACGAAGCCCCGAAGCACGCGACGCCGCTGCTGGCTGCCGCGCAACACGTTGCGCACTGCCCGGCTCCTTTATCGAACGTGCGCCGCGTGACCCGTTGACCATGCGCGCAGCCTGACGACGATGTTTCGGCGTGATCTTGCTGTGATGCATGGGCTGTACCGCACTCGTCGCGCGCTTGCGTTTGTGCGCGACACGACGCCGCGCTTTGCCGACGCCAGGCCGTTTCGCTTTACCGTGTGCCTCGATTTTTGCTCGCGACTTACGCGCAACAGATGGCGTAACCTGTCTGCCAACGCGCGCGGAAGATTGCCGCGCCGTCTCGTGAGTCGCACCAGAAGACTCGCCGATAGTCAGCCACAGCAGGCCGAATATCGCGATATAGCGAAGCCACGTGAAGAGGTGATGAGCAGGAAATTCAGATGGAGAAATTCGACGACCGTACGGCATGCAGTTTCCAGTTCTGTGCCGCGCGAGTTCGAAAATAATGGGCACCGCGTCGGCAACGACCCGCCGATGTTAAGACAGAACCTGCATACGATCAACGCAGAACGGACCTCGAGAATGATGGACAGACCATCCGTCTGCAACAGAAAACCCGCGAAAAAACCGCTTTAGCAACGGAAGAAATCGAGGTTCTGCCCGGCGTGAATCGCGCGCGCGAGCCAGTCGGGTTTATCGCCATGACCGTCCCACGAATTCCCGTACGCATCGCGATACATCACGGCACGGACGGCGTTCGCATCGGCTTCGAGCGAGTCTGCGAGTGCCTCGAGCGTGATGCCGTAGTCGTCCATACGCCGGCGTATCCACGCGACCAGACGCTCACGCGCATTGCCATCGAAATCGAGCAACCCTTGTTCTTCTCGCACTTTCATAACGTACCGGTATCGCTGCTATTTATGTTCGCGTTAGACAAACGAATACTTCGCTAAACGACGCGAAGCTCATGCGATGATTCATCGGAATAGATTGCGATTCGAACCCGCGATATGACTCCCGATGCGTAAAACTTGCACCCGGATATCAGGCCTGGTCAATCTTGGATTAAAGAGAATTCTAAGGCGACTGGCTCGAATCGCTTCTGCTGCCAGCCTCTCCGCATGCTGTGTTCATGCTGCCAGGAGGCATCGGCTTCAGCGTATGGAAAGTAATTCTAGCATTCAATTTATTCTGTTTGCAGCGAGGGGACGCTGAATGACAAATTGGGGTTTTCCGTTCGTATTCCTTTATCGGCGTACCGGCTAGGCGATAGAACGGGCACTAACTGTCAACGGAAGAAGCAGGACAAAGCCTTCTGCTGCAATCCTGTGTTCTGCTGCGTCATACTTCTACATACACTACGCAAACATCACCCCCATACACGCGCATAGGAGACACGACCATGCCCGCCTCAACCGCCATCCTTACCATTCTGGCTGCGCTCCTGCTCGGCGCCATGAGTCCGGGTCCGAGCTTCGTAATCGTCGCCCGCAACGCGATCGGACTGTCGCGCCGCGACGGGCTCGCTACGGCGCTTGGCATGGGCATCGGCGGCGTGTTCTTTAGCGGCATCGCGCTGCTCGGCCTCTATACGTTGCTGGCCACGGTCGAGTGGCTCTATGTCGGCCTGAAGATCGCGGGCGGTATCTATCTGGTCTACCTGGCGTCGAAAATCTGGCGCGGCGCAGCCAAGCCGCTCGCTTTCGATGCTGCGCAGGCCTCCGCTGCGAATCCGCGCAAATCGTTCTGGATCGGCTTGAGTACGCAACTCAGCAATCCAAAGACGGCTGTTTACTACGGCAGCATTTTCGCAGCGCTGCTTCCGCAGCATCCGCCGATGTGGTGCTACTTTGCGTTGCCCCCGGCAATTTTCGCGATCGAAGCCGGCTGGTACACGATTGTCGCGCTGTGCTTTTCGAGCAAACGTCCGCGTGAGGTCTATCTGCAATGGAAAGCGTGGATCGATCGGCTCGCGGCAAGCGCGGTTGCCGCGCTCGGATTACGCCTGATCCTGACTGCACACAAAGTGGGCATCTGAAAATAACGCTGCGCTGTGATTTGCCTTCAGCGTGCCTCGCCGCCGAACACGGCGAGGCGACGCAACGCGCGCTGGTAAAGGATTGGCACTTCCAACCAACACCCTCCAAACCTGACCGATCCGCCGCTCCTCGCAAAACAGTTACAAGTTAACTGTTGACGCTGATATGCCCTCGCGGTTAATGTGGCACCCGAAGTTCAAGAAGTTCGATTGCTGTTCATCAATGTCTCGCTCCCTCAGCGGTATTCGTTGTCCTCTCCCTTCCTTGACGCTTCAAGCGCTCTTTCACCGAGCAAACTCTTCAATTTTTACCTCAAGGATTCTTCATGGATACCGGTACCGTTAAGTGGTTCAACGACAGCAAAGGCTTTGGCTTCATCACCCCGGACAAGGGCGGCGACGACCTGTTCGCGCATTTCTCGGAAATTCGCAGCGACGGTTTCAAGACGCTGGCTGAAAACCAGAAGGTGAGCTTCGAAACGAAGCAAGGCCCGAAGGGTCTGCAAGCGGCTAACATCAAGCCGCTGTAAGTTTGAAGGGCTCGGTGTCCGGCAACGGACATCGGGCTGCAGCGACACCCTCGCGGAGCTTTTGTCTCCCACAGTTGGCGCGATTCGCTTTTTGGCTGCACGTATTCAAGCAGCTAGCCCAAGCGCCAAACGCCTCGTTGCACCTCATTCTCCCCTCCGGCTTTAACGCCCTTTTTTCGCTTTCCGACTGCGTTTCGATTCGGCTCGCAATGGCTCGAATCAGCTCGTCCGCGATACTCGTTTTACGGGTTCGAACGGCCGGCTCGCACTCGAATAATCATTAAAATATAAAATGACAAACAAACATATTCATCATTACAACGGCTATGCCGTCAAACCCTCGGCGCATCGTTTGCCCGACGGTAGCTTTTCATCCAACCTGCTGCTCGAACGCGCAGATAGCGCACGCACCGAAGGGCGCTACCAGTTCTATTCGCTCGACTATTTCCCGAACGAAGAACAGGCATTGCGACACTCGGCGCATTGGGCGCATCACTGGGTCGACACACGCGGTTAAGCGTGCGGCTCTGCGAAATAACGCGTAATTAATTCGGTGGAATCTGCCCGCGCATCTTGCGACGCTGGGCAGAACATAAAAGCATTAGCTTTATTTATTAGCGTTGGTAGCGCGCCATCAGGCGCGCTACATAAAAACGTGCCCTATTCGCTTCGTTCCGCCTTGATTCGCGCACGTAGTTCGAACTTCTGAATTTTCCCCGTCGACGTCTTCGGCAATTCGCCAAAGCGCACCGCTTTCGGCAACTTATATCCCGCCAGAAACAGCCGGCAGTGAGCGATGATCTCTTCCTCGCTAACCTGCGCGCCTTCCCTGAGTTCGATGAACGCGCACGGCACTTCGCCCCACTTCGGATCGGCCATCGCCACCACGGCCGCTACCGATACCGCCGGGTGACGATACAGCGTGTCCTCGACCTCGATACTCGAGATGTTCTCACCGCCCGAAATAATGATGTCCTTGCTGCGGTCGCGAATACGGATATAGCCGTCGGGCATCCGCACGCCGAGGTCGCCGGTGTGGAACCAGCCGCCGCGGAAGGTCGCTTCGGTCGCGCGCGAATTCTTCAAGTAGCCCTTCATGCAGATATTGCCGCGGAACATGATCTCGCCGAGCGTTTCGCCGTCGGCTGGAACGGGCGCGAGCGTGTCGGGATCGAGCACGGTTACCGCAGCCTGCAAGTGATAACGCACGCCTTGGCGCGCGTTCAATTCGGCACGCGCGCTGTCATCGAGAGATTCCCACGATTCCTGTTTTGCGCAGACGGCCGCCGGCCCGTAGGTTTCGGTCAACCCGTACACATGTGTCAGATCGAAGCCAATTTCCTTCATTTTCGCGATCACCGCAGGCGGAGGCGCTGCGCCCGCCACCATCGTCGAGACGCGGTGCGTGATGCCCTCGCGCCATTCGGCGGGCGCATTCGCGAGCGCGCTCTGCACGATCGGCGCGCCGCAATAGTGCGTGATGCCTTCGCGACGAATCAGTTCGAACACGGTCTTCGCATCGAACTTTCGCAGACACACATTAACGCCGGCGCGCGCGGCGACGGTCCACGGAAAACACCAGCCGTTGCAGTGAAATAACGGCAAGGTCCATAGGTAGACCGCGTGTTTGGGCATGTCCCATTCGAGGATATTGCTCAGCGCATTCAGATACGCGCCACGATGATGGTAGACGACGCCCTTCGGATCGCCGGTCGTGCCCGACGTGTAATTCAGCGCGATGGCGTCCCACTCGTCGGCCGGTTGAGTCCATGCGAACTCCGGGTCACCCGATTGGAGGAACGCTTCGTAGTCGGTTGCGCCGATGAATTGCGCGGCGTCGGCGGGCATCGCATCGGCCACGCTGATCACGCGCAGGCCGGGAAATTCCAGCGCGGCCCGATGCGCGAACTCGCCGTATTCGGTGTCGACGATCAGCGCCTTCGCCTCGCCATGACGCAGCATGAACAGCAGCGACGACACATCGAGTCGCGTATTCAACGTATTGAGCACAGCGCCGGCCATCGGCACGCCGAAATGCGCTTCGATCATCGGCGGAATATTCGGCAGCAATGCCGCGACGGTATCGCCACGCTCGATCCCAACCTGCCGCAGCGCGCTGGCCAGGCGCCGCGCGCGCTCATACGTCTCGCGCCAGTTGCGGCGGATGTCCCCATGGATGACCGCCGGCCGCTCGCCGTAGACTTGCGCCGCGCGGACGATGAAATCGACCGGCGTCAGCGGGACATAATTGGCCTCGCGGCGCTCCAGGCCTTCCTCGAACATGTGCTTCATCGCGTTGTCTCCTATGGCGCCGGGCGCGACGCCGCCTGTTTTCGTCGATTATTCTGATGGGTAAGCTAGCCTAGCAATTGTGATGCTGAACTGTCTGTCATTCAAATGACAGAGTGGCGCGGCTGCAATTTCCTGCCCCGGCATTAGCCTGACGCATTCTTCGACTATTTATGAACGACACACTGCTGACTGCCTCTGCCGACGCCCGCTCCACTCAGCCCGCGCGGGTAGCAAGCGCCGACCTGGCGCGGCTTTTCGCCACCTGCGCGTGGTTTCGGGCGCTCAGCGCCGAGCATCAGGCGATGGTCCTCGCCAGTGCGCACGCGGAGCATCTGGAAGGCGGAGCATGGATTGCGCGCCGTCAGGAGCCATCGGACTACTGGATCGGAGTCCATTCCGGCCTGATCAAACTCGCGATTTACAACGCGTCCGGGCGGAGCTGCACGCTGTCCGGCGTGCCGCCAGGCGGCTGGTTCGGCGAAGGTAGCGTGATCAAGCGCGAATTGCGCAAATACGACGTGGCCGCGATCCAGCCGTCACTCGTGATGTTCGTGCCGTCCGCCACGTTCCATGCGCTGCTCGAGTCGAGCCTGCCGTTCACGGGCTTCGTGATCCGGCAACTGAATAACCGCATGGGCGAGTTCATCGCGTCGATCCAGAACAGCCGGCTGCTCAACGTGGATGCGCGCGTGGCGCAATCTCTCGCGCAGTTGTTCAATCCCGATCTGTATCCCGACACCGGTCGGACGCTCGCCATTTCACAGGAGGAAGTCGGGCTTCTGGCGGGGGTGTCGCGTCAGCGAATCAATCAGGCGCTGCAAAATCTCGAGCGGTTGCAGATTTTGCGTCTGTCGTACAACCAGATCGACGTGCTCGACCTCGAACGTTTGAGCGCGTTTGGTCAGGAGCAGATCTAGCGCTTCGCTTTACAGCGCGCGCGTATCGCTCTTACGCGTGATGCGGCGCTCCAGCATCGCGTCGGTGTTGAACAGCGCGAGCACGACACGGCCCAGCACGCCTGAACGCTTCCAGCGCAGGTAATAACGGTGGGCAGTCTGATAGGGCACGTGGCGCCTGGGCATCGCGCTCCACGGCTCGCACGTGCGCAGAACCCACATCACGCTGTTCAACACCCGGCGCGGGTCCATCGTAGGACGACCACGTCGGGGAGCGTGCTCCAGCACTTCAGGTAGCAACGGTGCAATGCGCTTCCATTGTTCGTCAGTCAGATCCTGGATCGGATCCTGGCGGGGCGGAGGCATAACAACGAAAATATTCATGGAGTAATGGCGTGCACGTACAGCAAATGCGCTGGCGTCATCGCGAAGAAAGAGTCTATGAATTAGGGCATTTTCAGATTACCCGAAGAGCGCTCGCGTGAAAGTTAACTCTTGTTAGACGTGTCGGTGCGAGTGTTAGAGATCGCAATAGATTGATGGCGGAGAGAAGGCGGCTGTCTGTCATCCGCGAGTCCGCGCTTAGGCTCGCCTCGCACGTCGCGGTTGAATGAAAGGGCTTCGAACTGCGAAGTGAGTTGGCGGATATCGCTACACGTTCATAGCGCGCGCTGCCGAAGCGCACCGAGATCGGACGGCGCGATCGATTCCGACAAGGTGTTTAACGCGGGATCGGTCGAATTGCCGGAGCACCGAATCGCAACAATCAGACCGGCATTGCACTCGGTCTGCGGACGATTTTCTCAATCGCCGATTCTGGCAAGGCCAGCGAAGTTTTTACCGCCGGACGCGCGACATCCGAATCTTGCGCCCATAAAAAAAGGTGCCGCAAGCGGCACCTTTTTCATACTGCAACCAGCTTAAGCCGAAGCTTAGAAGCGGTGACGCAGACCGATCGTAGCAGCCGTCTGGTTCTTCGACGACGACGGCGAAACCGTGTTGTCGCCGCTGTAGATCGAAGCAACACCGCCGTCGCCCATTGCGTGTTGGTACACGGCTTCAGCGTAGACGTCCGTACGACGCGACAGCGAGTAGTCAGCCTGAACGCCGATCTGGTGGTAGCGGGTCTTCATTTCGCTGCCGTCGCCGTTCGAGCCGTAGCCCTTCGCGTCCGTGAACGTGTAAGCAACGCCCAGGCCCAGAGCCGGGGTCAGGTTGTACTTACCGTTGACTTCGTAGTTGTTCGAACGACCCGGGCGTTGACCAGCTTCTGCGCCGACCAGGTTGTCAACACGCGATTGCGTGAATGCTGCGCCGACCGTTGCCGGGCCGAACGAGTACGAAGCGCCTGCGCCGAATTGACGTTGACGGAAGTCGCCCGTCATTTCGCCGCCGATGTTCGCCAGCGTGCCGCTCGAAGCGCCGCTCGTGTTTGCAGCCGGGTTGTTTTGCTGTGCGTAAGCAGCGCCCAGGTGCAGGCCTTGCCACTGGTATGCAGCACCGATGCTGTACTGGCGGTTGTCAGCGAATGCACCAGCCTGGTTCGAGAAGCCGTACGTGCCGCCGAACGTGAAGCCAGCGTAGTTAGCGCTCGAGTACTTGATCGAGTTGTTGACCGACTGACCACCGTTGGTGTTCAGGTTGTCGTTGTTGTACGGGTGCGCGAAGAACGTGCCGCCCCAGCTGCCCGTTGCCGTCAGCGGTGCGAGGTAGTCTTGAGCTGCGTCGTATTGACGGCCCAGCGTAACCGTACCGAATTGCGCGCTCGACAGGCCGACGAAGGCTTGACGGTTGAACAGGCCACCGTTGTTACCCAGCGTGCCGTTGTTGATGCCGAAGCCGCTTTCCAACGTGAAGATTGCCTTCAGACCGCCGCCCAGATCTTCCGAGCCACGCAGACCGAACATGCTTTGATTGATGCCGCCGCTACCGGCTGCCCACTTCGAGTTGCCAGCAACGTTGCTGGTGTACGTCAGACCTGCGTCGAGCAGACCATACAGGGTAACGCTGCTTTGTGCGTGAGCGACGGATGCGAACGATGCGGCAACCGCGACGACGATGAGACTCTTCTTCATGTGGGACTCCTGTTCGGAAAATTTACGCAGGGAGCGGGACCTGCCTCAGCAGCGCATGAAAGCATGGGCTGCTGCCCTGTTCGCCGACCATTCCGGATCGGCCTTGGGCACCCTTGAAACGAAGCGTGAGTGTAGGGGGACACCCTAGTTGCGACGGGCGCAATTTCCACAACAGGATTTTTCAGAATCAGCAACAATCCAAATGGCAATTGTATTAAGTCGTTGTTTTATAGGAATTTATCGCGATTTTCCGGACCTGATTCACCTGCTCTGGTCATAAGTAATTTGCAACGTCTCAATATTCAAAGTTGTGCGTATGCAACAGTGCTTTAATACGCCTGACGTAATCGGGTCGGAACAATTACGGAATATGGAATTTCTGCATTGCCAGGAATAGAGGCAATGAAATGAAGCGTAATCGAGCGGTTGTAAATTTATTTAAGAAAACCGGGAACTTTGATGGACTAATAATGTCACTCGCGTGATGGCAAATTAATCCGCTTATCCAATTGCCGATTAACTCATTTTCGAATTAAGTTGAATTGTTGGTTCTGAGATATGTCGTCTCGCCGGAGATCGGTTGCGCGGCGCACGTCTGGATCTGTGCAACAGCACGCCCGCGTAAGGGACTAACGTGAAGGTCTAACGTGAAAAAACCGCCATAAGGCGGTTTTTCTTTTCGTGCGGCAACTGCTGGCTTCGGCAACCTCCAAGCCTCGCCGCACTTCATGTACCGCAATCGCTGCGACGTCGACGAAAAGGGAAAGCCTTCAGCACGGGTATTGCCCGGAGGTGAATTGCGGCGCCGACCGACGCGTGACAAGACCCGAGCTGAAAGCGGATGGCATGCATCGAACAGCCTTCCTTACTCATTTAACGGCGTAGCCGTCCCCGTTTTTACACGGAGTTTCCCTAATTTCTGCAGAAGTGGCGTTTATGGCCAGCCTATTTGCGCCTAAGCGCCGCCTCGTCCTGCGGCGATGAGTCCGGCGTAAGCGGATTGGTATCCGGCGGAGTGCTGGGACTTGGCGAAGGTTGCTCGGTGGGCACCTCGAGAGGTGGGTCGGGCGGATCCGCAATCGGGTCGACGGTGGGAACGGTCTGCATGATAAGCGCCTTGTCGGATGGGAAAGTCTCCCGCCGTCAGGCGCGCAACAGCTATTCCCGGCAATCGACGAGAGGGGACGCCGATTCTTTTAGTCTTCGAGGACGCCGCAATCGCCCCGCCGATGTCGCTGCCGCTCTGTAGAAATTTCGCCGACTCGCTGGCGAAACTTTCAATGACCATCCGGAGGACGCCATGGCCGCAGCAAGACGGCTCAGGTCAGTGGATCAGTAATGGCGATCGAGCGTCGACCGCGGAGCATCGTCAGCGTAACCCGTCAGGAAAGCCTCCAAACCGAACAGCCACGCAAAGCAGAACGTGACTCGCGTCAACAAGCGCATTGGCTCTTGCGACGTGATTTCGTCAGCAGCTTGCAGCGGCGTGGCAAGCACGGGTTGAGGTTGAGGCTGGGCAAACTCGGCAGCGGTGTGGTCGGAGCGCATGGTGGTCTCTTTATTAATATGGTCTGGAAGCCGAGCATACGCAAACGACGTGCCACTCCCAGACGATGAACTGCGGACCAGCTGACGACCAGCCTAGCGGCGAGTCCCCGCTCACTCTGTGCGGCAGACCGCCAACGGAGAGCACGCCCGCGCCAGAGGAATCACCATGGAAAGAAGATTAAGCGGCGGGGATTTTGCGATTCAGGTGTCGGCGAGAATGACGCGATTGAGACGGACGGAACGTCCTCGATTATCGCCATCGGATCGCACGCGAGAGGCGAATATAAAGCGCCGACGAATTCACCAGAGTGGACGATATGAGCGGCCCAACTAAATCAGCCGAACTTCCCGTCGAACGAATTAATCACGCGGCACAAGCGCCATATTGTCGCATCCAATAAATCCCCTTTGTCTTCTTTCATGTCGATAACCGAAACGGTTTCGAAACATTTCAGCGGCGACTCAATCAGCTCAGCAGATAGCGCGGCTCTGCATCACTCGAAATCAAAACGGGGGGAATCACGTCCGCGATCGAAGGGGCAGCTAGGGAAGGGCCAACGAACTGGCGCTGATCGCCGAGTCAGAATGGACGCAAACGAAGGGTAACGAATGATCCGGCCAGTCGAGGCCGGAGATATCAGACAGCCGAATTGCGGAACGATCCAGCTTTTGCGGAACAATAGTGAAGTTTCAAAAACTGCTGAAACCTTTGGTGGGCCGGGTCGGATTCGAACCGACGATGTCCTTTCGGAGGCGGATTATGAGTCCGCTGCCTGCAACCAGCACGGCGTCCGGCCCAAGAAAAAAGACCCGGTCGTGAAGGCCGGGCCCATTCGCTGATTGGCCGACATACTACACGAAAAAGGGGCCTCCGCGAAACAACGAGGAGGCCCCTTCAAACTACTGCATTACCTGTTACCCAACAGTCGCAACGATCAATTCCCTTCGAGGAACGACTTGAGCTTGTCCGACCGGCTCGGGTGACGCAGCTTGCGCAGCGCCTTCGCCTCGATCTGACGGATCCGCTCACGCGTGACGTCGAACTGCTTGCCGACTTCTTCGAGCGTGTGATCGGTGCTCATCTCGATGCCGAAGCGCATGCGTAACACCTTCGCTTCGCGCGGCGTCAACGAGTCGAGCACGTCTTTCACGACATCGCGCATGCTTGCATGCAGAGCCGCGTCGGCCGGCGCAACCGTGTTGTTGTCTTCGATGAAGTCGCCGAGATGCGAATCGTCGTCGTCACCGATCGGCGTTTCCATCGAGATCGGCTCCTTCGCGATCTTCATGATCTTGCGGATCTTGTCTTCCGGCATTTCCATCTTCTCGGCCAGCGTCGCCGGGTCCGGTTCGAGTCCGGTTTCCTGCAGAATCTGCCGCGAAATACGGTTCATTTTGTTGATCGTTTCGATCATGTGAACCGGAATCCGGATGGTGCGCGCCTGGTCGGCAATCGAACGCGTGATGGCCTGGCGAATCCACCACGTGGCATACGTGGAAAACTTATAGCCGCGACGATATTCGAACTTGTCCACCGCCTTCATCAGACCGATGTTGCCTTCCTGGATCAGGTCGAGAAACTGCAGACCACGGTTCGTGTACTTCTTCGCGATCGAGATCACGAGACGCAAGTTAGCCTCGGTCATCTCGCGCTTTGCCTGACGCGCCTTCAGTTCACCGGCCGCCATCTGACGGTTGGTTTCCTTCAGGTCTTTCAGCGGCAACACCACACGAGCCTGCAAATCGAGCAGACGTTGCTGCTGTTCACGAATGGCCGGAATGTTCCGCGTGAGGATCGCGCTGTATGCGTGACCTTCGCCGACGATCTTGTCCGCCCACTCCAGATCCGTCTCGCTGCCCGGGAAACGCGCGATAAATTCCGCACGCGGCATGCCGCATTTGTCGACCACGGTATGCAGAATCTGACGCTCGACCTGACGCACTTCGTCCACCTGCGCGCGCAACGTATCGCACAAACGCTCGACGGTACGCGCGGTGAAGCGGATCGTCATCAGTTCGTTCTGAATCGTTTCCTGCGCCTTCAGATACGACTTCGACTTGTAGCCTTCCTTCTCGAACGCACGACGCATCTTGTCGAACCACTCGCTGATCATCGCGAATTTTTCGAGCGACGCACGCTTGAGCGCTTCCATCTGCGCCGCGTTGGCGGTGGCTTGCGCCGCGCCGTCGTCCTCTTCTTCGTCGTCGTCGCTTTCTTCTTCGACTTCTTCGTCTTCGCTTTCGATCGCTTCCGCTTCCTGTTCGGAGAAGCCATCGGCGTCTTCAGCGTTTGAGTCGATCAACCCGTCGACTAGTTCGTCGATGCGGATCTCTTCGTTCGCGACGCGCTCGGCCATCGCGAGGATGTCGGCGATCGTGGTCGGGCACGCGGAGATGGCCATCACCATGTGCTTGAGGCCGTCTTCGATTCGCTTCGCGATCTCGATTTCGCCTTCGCGTGTGAGCAGTTCGACCGTACCCATCTCGCGCATGTACATGCGGACGGGGTCGGTGGTGCGGCCAAATTCGGAGTCGACGGTGGACAGCGCAACTTCCGCCTCTTCTTCCACTTCGTCGTCTGACGAAGCGGCGGGCGCGTTGTCGTTCAGCAGCAGCGTTTCAGCGTCGGGGGCCTGTTCGTAGACCGCCACGCCCATGTCGTTGAACGTGCTGATGATGCCTTCGATCGCCTCGGTTTCGGTGAAGTTGTCCGGAAGGTGATCGTTGATTTCAGCGTAGGTGAGGAAGCCGCGCTCCTTGCCGAGCTTGATCAGCGCGCGCAGTTTCGAACGGCGCTCCTCGAGCTCCTCGACCGTGCCCGGCTGCGACGACGCGAATGCATCTTTCAGCAGCGCTTTTTCCTTGGCACGACGGTCACGAGCCTTGACCTTTTCGACCTTGCCAGGAGGCGCGGCAGGAGTCTCTTCGGTCTGGGGTGCTTCGTCATCGACGGATACTTCAGTCAGCTTTTTCGTCATGGAGTTCGCCGTACCGGCTGTAGTCTCGACTCGCGGCTGTTGGACAACAGCCGGTTGAACCGTGGATACTGGAATCTCACGCGCCGCCACCTCGTCCTGCACAGCAGGCGCTTCCCTTTCGCTTCTGACACCTGACCCCGTAGCGGCCGGTTGTGGTGCAGCTTTCGCTGCCCTGACCGGATCCGCGCGCGCGGCCGAAGTGGTCGATGAGTTCTTCCCGGCAACTGGCGTAACGCTGACGGTAGACGTTTTTCTGGCGGAAGAAACTAACTTGGCCTCGGTGACCTTTCTGGTCGGCTCCGTGGAGCCTGTGCCTGTCGCTTTATTTCCGCCCGTAGTCTTTGCCATCGCATCGCCTTTTCGCCTTTGCTAGGAAAACCCTTGAAAAACAAACCGCTGGAAACCCTCAATTATAGCACTTGGGTTTTTTGTCAACCTTTTTGTGATTCCTTTGTCAGTCCTTCCGCCAAGCCCTTTACAGGCCTAGCTGACGCTTCATGTCAGCCCGCTTTCTGTTCAGTTCCGAGAGCTCCGCGAACTCTTCCGGCGTGTGCCGGGATTGCCGCGAAAGTTGCTCGAGACGCTCGCAGTAAGCGTCATACCGCATCTTCAGGATCGCGGCCGTCAGTTCCTCACCCACGATCCGTTCCTGCTCCCGCCGCTCCTCGATAACAGTCGCATCCTCGGGATCTTTTAGCAGCAAATCCCGGACATTTTCATCATAGTCCAGAATTTTGCGAAAGATTTCCTCGAAAGTTGGGGCGTTTGCGCCGTTTCGCAATAGGTCGGACAACAACTGAAACTCCGCCGAATCGCCGAGTGCACGTGCGTGCGTCGTCACTTCCTCGAACAGTTCGCCGTGCCGGGTCACGCTCAGAAGCGCCTGTTCGGCGTCTTCGTCGAGCACGGCCACCGTGCGCGGATACATCACCAGATTGCGCAGGGTCTTTTCCTCGATTCCCGTGACACTGCGTCGATCCTTGCGAGCGGGCGCCTGGCGCGCAGCCGCTGCGATTCGCGAATCGACTTCGCAAAGAGCGGCAACTTCGTCGAACGGCACGTCGAGCCGGTCGGCGAACATATGCATGATCTGCGCGCGCAACGCGTTGGCCGGCAAGGCCTGCAACAGCGGCTTGGCGTCGAACAGCGCGCGGGCACGGCCTTCCGGCTGATCCAACTCCTTGCCCGTGAGCACTTCGTTCAGCATGAATTGCGACAGCGGCATCGCGCGTTCGACCTGTTCGGCAAATGCCTCCGTGCCGAATTCGCGCACATAGCTGTCGGGGTCGTGCTCGGACGGCAGGAACAGGAAGCGGATGGTCCGGTTGTCCGCCGCATGCGGCAGGCAGGCGTCCAGCGCGCGACGGGCGGCGCGACGGCCGGCCGAATCGCCGTCGAAACTGAAGATGACCGTGTCGGTCTGGCGCATCAGTTTCTGGACGTGAATCGGTGTGCAGGCCGTACCGAGCGTGGCAACCGCGTTCTGAAACCCCAACTGGGCCAGCGCAACCACGTCCATGTAGCCTTCGACCACGAGCACGTAATGTTGCTCGCGAATCGCTAGCCGCGCCTCGAACAGGCCGTATAGCTCGCTGCCTTTGTTAAATAGCGGCGTTTCAGGCGAATTCAAATACTTGGGCTCGCCGCCGTCCAGCACGCGGCCGCCGAAGCCGATCACCTGCCCTTTGACATTGCGGATCGGGAACATGATCCGCTCTCGAAAACGGTCATAACGGCGGTTCTGCCCTTGCGCATCCGACTTTTCGCTGACGATAACCAGCCCCGATTCGACCAGTGAATCGTCCCGGTAATTGGGAAATGCGGGCTCGAGATTCTGCCAGCCGTCCGGCGCATAGCCGAGGCCGAAACGGGCCGCGATTTCGCCGGTCAAGCCGCGTTTCTTCAGATACTGGATGGCATTGGGCGCGCTGCGCAGCTGCTTGCGGTAGTAATCGCAGGCGGTTTGCATGACGTCGGACAGCGCGGTCGTGACGGCTTTGGACGCCCCCGACGAATAACCGCCGGAACCGCCCGAGCCACCGCCATATCCCGGCGACGGTTCGTTCGGCACGGTCAAGCCGACCGATTGCGCCAGATCGTTGACCGCCTCGGGAAACGAGGAACCGACGTGCTCCATCAGGAAGCCGATGGCCGTGCCATGCGCGCCGCAGCCGAAGCAGTGATAGAACTGTTTAGTCGGACTAACCGTAAACGAAGGGCTTTTCTCGTTGTGGAACGGACAAAGCCCCATGAAGTTCGCGCCGCCCTTTTTCAACTGCACGTACCGGCCGACCACGTCGACGATATCGACGCGGTTGAGCAGGTCCTGCAGGAATGACGGTGGAATCACAGTAAATGACGCTACCTTAAAAGCTCAACACTGCGCGCGCCGCCGTCGGGCGGCGTGGCGCGCAGGCCGGGGTCAAACAGAAATTACTTCGAGAGCGCAGCTTTGACCTGCGCCGAAACCGCAGTCATATCGGCGCGGCCGGCCAGCTTCGGCTTGAGCACGCCCATCACCTTGCCCATGTCCTGCGGACCGGCTGCGCCGGTTTGTGCGACCGCTGCCTGAACTTCGGCAACGATTTCCGCTTCGGACATCTGCTCCGGCATGTACGCAGCGAGGATGGCCAGCTCGGCCTTTTCCTTGTCGGCGAGATCCGTGCGGGCGGCGGCTTCGAACTGGCTGATCGAATCCTTGCGCTGCTTGATCATCTTGTCGACGACCGCCGTGATCGCGGTGTCGTCGAGCGTCACGCGCTCATCGACTTCGCGTTGCTTGATGGCGGCGAGCAGCAGACGGATCGTGCCGAGACGCTCGGTCTCGCGCGCCCGCATGGCAGCTTTCATATCGTCGTTGATCCGGTCCTTGAGAGTCATCACTCACCTGAATGCGTTGAAAAATTTGAAAAACCGGCGGGGCGGACACCACTCCGCTGCATCAACACGAATACCCGCTTGGGGACTGCTTCCTCAAGCGGGTTGGCGCAATATGCGTAGTGGATGCGACCCTGCCGGCTGGCCCGAAGGGCCGTGTTTCCGTGATGGCACCTGCTGTGCCGCCACCGGTTGGATGTCGCCGCTCCGTTCAGACGGAACCGCGGCAACGCCAGAATCAGTAGAACTTCTTTGGCAGCATCTGACCACGCAGACGCTTGAAATGACGCTTCACCGCAGCCGCCTTCCTGCGCTTGCGCTCAGCCGTAGGTTTTTTGCAAAACCCGCGAGCGCGAAGCTCGGTCAGCAAGCCGTTTTTCTCCGCGGTGCGCCTGAAACGGCGCATGGCGACTTAAAGCGGCTCGTTGTCTGCTCGTTGCCTTTCACGCGGATTATCGTCATTTTTCAACAACGAAACCCCGCAGAGGTTCAGGAGTATAGCAGAGCTTTCTCACAAAGCTAATGCGCCGTCAAGCCCTTTATGCTGCCCGCGCGAACTCGGCGGCGGCCTGCCCGGCAGCCACGCCAGAGGCCCATGCCCACTGGAAATTGTAGCCGCCGAGCCAGCCGGTCACATCGACCGCCTCGCCGATGAAATACAGGCCTGGCGTGCGTTCGCTCATCATCGTCGACGACGACAAACCGCGCGTATCGACACCGCCGCGCGTAACTTCCGCTTTGCGATAGCCCTCGGTGCCGTTCGGCGTCAGCGTCCAGCGCGACAGCGCGTCGCCGACTCGCCGCAGCGTCTTGTCCGGCAGATCCGCCACGCGCGCCTCAGCGGGAATCTGGTGGGTGTCGAGCCAGACGTGCGCGAGCCGCTGCGGCACCCACTCGGACAGCAGGTTGGCGATCTGGCGTTTGGTGCCCGTTTTCGCCTCCAGCAGGTCGGCGGTGGCGTCGCGTTCAGGCAGCAGATTGATATGAATCGGCTCGCCAGGCTGCCAGTAGCTCGAAATCTGCAGCACGCCTGGGCCAGACAAACCACGGTGAGTGAGCAGCAGGTCTTCGTTGAATTCGGCGCCCGTTTTCTTGTTGCCGGTCGCCAGTTGCACGTCGAGCGAGACGCCCGAAAGCGCCGCAAACGGCTCCCAGTCGGCTGCGGCGAAAGTCAGCGGAACCAGCGCCGGGCGCGTGTCGATCAGCTTGTGACCAAACTGCTTGGCGAGCCGATAAGCAAAATCGGTCGCGCCGATCTTCGGAATCGACAGGCCGCCGGTCGCCACCACCAGCGCACTCGCGGTGATCGGACCCGACGGGGTGTCCAGTGTGAAGCGGCCTTGCGCGTCCTGACGCACCTCTTCCACCGACAGCGGCGTGCGCCACGCAATCCGGCCCGCATCGCACTCGGCCTTCAGCACGTTGATGATCGCGTCGCTCGACTGGTCGCAGAAAAGCTGCCCCTTGTGCTTCTCGTGCCACGTCACGTGATGCCGCTTGAGCAGCGCCATGAAGTCGCGCGGCGTGTAGCGAGCCAGCGCCGAACGGCAGAAATGCGGATTCGCCGACAAATAATTATTCGGCCCCGCGTAAAGATTCGTGAAATTGCACCGGCCGCCGCCGGAAATGCGGATTTTTTCCGCGAGACGCTGCGAGTGGTCGATCAGCACCACGCGGCGGCCAAGTTGCCCGGCCACGGCCGCGCACATCATGCCGGCCGCGCCCGCGCCGATCACTGCGATATCGAAGGATTCCATGGGGCCGCATTGTACCCGCGCGTCTGCGGGCGCTTACCCACGCTGCTATACTTTCAGGCTTACCTTTTTCTTTCGGACGCGCGCACGGTCACCACTTTTGCGCCGTTCAAACCACCCATCATGCTCGTTCTCGGCATCGAAAGCTCCTGCGACGAAACCGGTCTCGCGCTCTACGACACGGAGCGCGGCCTGCTCGCGCACGCGCTGCACTCGCAAATCGCGATGCATCGGGAGTACGGCGGCGTCGTGCCGGAACTGGCGTCGCGCGATCACATCCGGCGCGCGCTGCCGTTGCTCGAAGAGGTGATGGAACGCGCGGGCACCGTGCGCAGCGACATCGACGCGATCGCCTACACGCAAGGGCCGGGGCTCGCGGGCGCGCTGCTGGTCGGCGCGAGCGTCGCCAATTCGCTGGCGATGGCGTGGGACAAGCCGACCATCGGCATCCATCACCTTGAAGGCCATTTGCTGTCGCCGCTGCTCGTGGATGAACCGCCGCCGTTCCCGTTCGTTGCGTTGCTGGTGTCCGGCGGACATACGCAATTGATGCGCGTGACTGACGTGGGCGTCTACGAGACGCTCGGCGAAACGCTCGACGACGCCGCCGGCGAAGCCTTCGACAAAACCGCGAAGCTGCTCGGCCTCGGCTACCCAGGCGGCCCGGAAGTCTCGCGCATGGCCGAATTCGGCACACCGGGCGCCGTGGTTCTGCCGCGCCCGATGCTGCATTCCGGCGACCTCGATTTCAGCTTCAGCGGCCTGAAAACGGCAGTGCTGACGAACGCCAAAAAGCTCGGCGGCGCGAACATCTGCGAACAGGCGAAAGCCGATCTGGCGCGAGGTTTCGTCGATGCAGCGGTAGACGTGCTGGCCGCCAAATCGCTGGCTGCACTGAAGAAGACGAAGCTCAACCGGCTGGTCGTTGCGGGCGGCGTGGGCGCGAACCGTCAACTGCGCGAAGCGCTCTCCGCTGCCGCGAAGAAGCGCAATTTCTACGTGCATTACCCCGACCTGTCGCTGTGCACGGACAACGGCGCGATGATCGCGCTGGCCGGCGCGTTGCGCTTGCAGCGTTGGCCGGATCAGTCGGGCAAGGATTACGCGTTCACCGTGAAGCCGCGCTGGGATCTGACGTCGCTCGCGCGCTAGGCTGCGCATCCGGGCCTACCCGGGCAACTCGAACCGTAAAAAAAGCCGCTTGAAAAGCGGCTTTTTTCTTGCGCTGCCGAGGCAGTGCGCTGCGTGACGGTCAGGCCACCCGCTTGTCCCGCTCGATCACCGCATATGCGCTGTGATTGTGGATCGACTCGAAGTTCTCGGCTTCGAGCGAATACGCGACAATCCGCTCGTCCGCATTCAGACGTTGCGCGACGTCGCGCACGAGGTCTTCGACGAACTTCGGATTTTCATACGCGCGCTCGGTGACGAACTTCTCGTCCGGGCGCTTGAGCAGGCCCCACAGTTCGCACGACGCCTCTTCTTCGGCGATCCGCACCAGTTCTTCCACCGCCACATCGCCGGTGAGTTCGGCGTTGATCGTGACGTGCGAGCGCTGGTTATGCGCGCCGTACTGCGAGATTTTCTTCGAACACGGGCACAGGCTCGTGACCGGCACCAGCACTTTCAGGAACAGACGCGTCGCGCCGTTGCGCGCGTCGCCGGTCAACGTGACCTCATAGTCGAGCAGACTTTGCACGCCCGACACCGGCGCGGTCTTGTTCACGAAGTACGGGAAAGACACTTCGATACGGCCCGCTTCGGCTTCGAGCTTGTCGAGCATCGCCGCGAGCATCGTGCGGAACGTGGCCGATTCGAGCGGCGTCTTGCTCTCTTCGAGCAACGCGACGAAACGCGACATGTGCGTGCCCTTCTGCTCAGCCGGCAGATGCACGTCGAGGTTCCACGTGCCGACCGTCGGCTGCACTTCGCCGCTTTGCGTGCGCACCGTCAACGGATGACGCACGCCCTTGACGCCGACTCGTTGAATCGGAATTTGACGCGTATCGGGCGTGCTTTGCACGTCGGGCATCACAAAGGCGGGATTCATCTGGTTCATTTTTTTGTCCTTTCAGGAGACGCCGGGCCGCCCAGGTTGTCCGCGCCCGACGATCCCGTTGGGGATCGAGGGCTGTCGCGAGTCGACCGGATGGGGTGCTCGGCGGCCGTGCGAATCAGGATGCGCAACGGCGAACGCCGGCCTGGGCCGGCGTTTGAAGATGGGCCAGAGGCTCACCGATTCAAGTGGGAAACCGCCATGGCCGTGCTGACACAGCGGCAACATGGCAAACGGCAGCGCAATTAAGCGACGCGCTTCACCGAAGATTGACCGCCGACCGCGCCGCTCGACAGAAAGCGCTCGCGAATCGACTTGGCGATGCCCGTAGCGTCGAGACCGCACGCGGCGAGCAGCTTGGCCGGATCCCCATGATCGATGAACTGGTCGGGGAGGCCCAATTGTAGTACGGGACGAATAACCCCACTTTCAAGCAGGGCTTCGACGCAAGCCGAACCTGCACCGCCCATCACACAGCCTTCTTCGACGGTGACGATGGCGTCGTGCGTTTCGGCCAGCTGGCGGACCAGTTCGGCGTCGAGCGGCTTGACGAAGCGCATGTTCGCGACTGTCGCGTCCAGTTGCTCAGCGGCTGCGAGCGACGGCGCGACCATCGTGCCGAACGCCAGAATCGCAATGCGCTTGCCGGCCGGCTGCGAGGTTTCGCGACGCACTTCGCCCTTGCCGATCGGCAACGCCGCCATCTGCTTGACGGTGGCGACACCCGTACCCGCACCGCGCGGATAACGCACCGCCGTCGGATTCGGTTGCTGCAACGCCGTGTACAACATCTGACGGCATTCGTTTTCGTCCGACGCAGCCATCACCGTCATGTTCGGGATGCAGCGCAGGAACGCGAGATCGTAAGCGCCTGCGTGCGTGGCGCCGTCCGCGCCGACCAGACCCGCGCGGTCGATCGCGAACACCACTGGCAGATTTTGCAGCGCGACGTCGTGGATCAACTGATCGTACGCACGTTGCAGGAAGGTCGAGTAGATCGCCACGACCGGCTTCATGCCGTCCGCAGCCAGACCGCCCGCGAAGGTCACGGCGTGCTGCTCGGCAATGCCGACGTCGAAGTAACGCTCCGGGAAGCGCTTCTCGAACTCGACCATGCCCGAACCTTCGCGCATGGCCGGCGTGATACCGACGACGCGCGCGTCCAGCTCGGCCGCGTCGCACAGCCATTCGCCGAACACCTGCGTGTAGGTCTTCTTCGACGGCGTGGTGGCCGGCTTGATGCCTTCCGCCGGGTTGAACTTGCCCGGGCCGTGGTACAGCACCGGATCGGCCTCGGCCAGCTTGTAGCCCTGACCTTTCTTCGTGACGACGTGCAGGAATTGCGGACCGCGCAGTTCCTTGATGTTCTGCAGCGTCGGGATCAGCGAATCGAGGTCGTGACCGTCGATCGGGCCGATGTAGTTGAAGCCGAACTCTTCGAACAGCGTGGCCGGCACGATCATGCCCTTCGCGTGCTCTTCGAGCTTGCGAGCCAGGTCGAGCATCGGCGGCGCGACGCGCAGCACGCGTTCGACGCCTGCACGCGCGGCAGCGTAGAAACGGCCCGACATCAGGCGCGCGAGATGGCGATTCAGCGCGCCGACCGGCGGCGAAATCGACATGTCGTTGTCGTTCAGGATGACCAGCAGCGGCACGTCGTCTTCGACACCGGCGTTGTTCATCGCCTCGAAAGCCATGCCAGCCGTCATGGCGCCGTCGCCGATCACGGCGATGCCCATGCGGTTATCGCCCTGCAGCTTGCTCGCGACCGCCATGCCGAGCGCAGCCGAAATGGACGTGCTGGAGTGCGCGGTGCCGAACGTGTCGTATTCCGACTCGTCGCGCTTCGGGAAGCCCGAAATCCCGTCGAGCTGACGCAGCGTGTGCATCTTGTCGCGGCGACCCGTCAGGATCTTGTGCGGGTACGTTTGATGACCGACGTCCCAGACAATCCGGTCGCGCGGTGTGTCGAACACATAGTGCAGAGCAATGGTCAACTCGACCGTGCCGAGGTTGGACGAAAGATGGCCGCCCGTCTGCGATACGCTGTCGAGCACAAAGGCACGCAACTCGTCTGCAAGCGGTTGCAACTGGCGGCGATCAAGGCGGCGCAAGGCTGCCGGGTCGTCAATGGTTTTCAGCAAGTCGTACATCGTCGTTCCATTGTAGGAAAACTTACGCGCCCGCACTTCATACATGCACCCGGGGATAAAGGTGCGCGGCGGCGGGCTTTCGCGTTCAGCTAACCCGGTTCACTACCAGGTCGGCCAATTCGGCAAGACGCTGCGCGCGTGCGCCGAACGGCGCAATCGCGGCGTGGGCGTCGCTGCGCAGTTGCGCTGCGAGCGCACGGGAAGCGTCAAGGCCAATAATCGACACGTAGGTCGGCTTGCCGTCCTTCGCGTCTTTGCCTGCGGTCTTGCCGAGCGTCGCGGAGTCGGTCGTGACGTCGAGAATGTCGTCGACGACCTGAAACGCGAGGCCGACAGCGGCCGAATAGGCGTCGAGTGCACGCATGGCTTCCGCGTCCGGCATTTCGCCCGCCAGTGCGCCCATGCGCACCGCGGCGCGCAGCAATGCACCGGTTTTCAGCCGATGCATGGTTTCCAGTTGCGGACGCGTCAGCGTGTGGCCGACGCTAGCAAGATCGATTGCCTGACCGCCGCACATGCCGATCGAGCCGCTCGCCAACGCCAGTTCACGCACCAGCGAAGCCTGCTGCGCCGGCGCCAGAACCTCGGACGTCAGCGCAACGAAAGCTTGCGATTGCAGCGCGTCGCCGACCAGCAATGCCGTCGCTTCGTCATATTTGACGTGTACCGTCGGCTTGCCCCGACGCAACGCGTCGTCGTCCATACAGGGCATGTCGTCGTGCACGAGCGAGTACACGTGGATCATTTCCAGCGCTGCCGCTGCCGCATCCAGGCATTCGGCGCGCGCGCCGGTCAGCTCACCGGCCGCATGGCACAGCAGCGGGCGAACCCGCTTGCCGCCGCCCAGCACCGCATAGCGCATGGCCTCGTGCAGTTTCGCGGGCTCGGTCGCCTCGGTCGGCAGATAGTGTTCAAGTGCCGTTTCGACGCGTTCGAGTACCGAGCGCGTCCATTGTTCGAATGTCATAGGTCGTCCCCGCTTTCAGTAGCGGCTGTGCCTGCGGTATTCATGGGCAGAGGCTTGAGCGTCTCGCCATCGAGCACGCGGACCTGCTGCTCGACCTTTTCGAGCTGCTGCTGACAAAACGCCACCAGAGCCGCACCGCGCCGGTAGGCGGTGAGCGACTCTTCGAGACTCAGGCTGCCGCCTTCCATGCGCGCAACCAGCTCTTCCAGCTCTGCCTGCGCGGCCTCGTAGTTGCCGGGCAACGGCGTGTTATCGACGCCTTCAGCAGGCGCGGCTGCAGGTTCTTTCGACGCGGTCTTCGCCATGAATAGTCGCAAAATTAAAACAAGTCGGACATTCTACGGCAAAAGCGACAATTCCGATCCGCTCGCCGCCTTCCCTCTCACCCGTGAATCCCGCGCCGCCCCAGCAGTCTCGCAGAAAAAAAACGATCAGTCTGCGGCTAAAAGGTCGAACTTTCATGACTTTTTTGACCCAAATCAGGCACTTAAGCGCCCCAGACATGGCGAAACTGTTATAATCGCAGGCTCCCTAAATCGAATCTATCGATGGTTGGGTTGTTCACTGCTTTCACGTCTTCACGGGAGTGGGAATGTCCAATCTGAGCAATGCATTGCAGTTGCGGTCTATTCACAGCCAGCTGCCAGTCACGGCTTACTTTGACGAAGCGCTCCTTACGCGCGAAATCGAAACCCTTTTCAAGAAAGGTCCTCGTTACATCGGCCACGATCTCATGGTGCCCGAAGCGGGGAATTATTTTGCCTTGCCCAGCGAAAGCGAGGGGCGCGTGCTCGTCCGCAACCAGCAGTCGCAGGTCGAATTGCTGTCGAACGTGTGCCGCCACCGGCAGGCCATCATGCTCAATGGTCGCGGCCAGACGGAGAACATCGTCTGCCCGTTGCATCGCTGGACCTACGATCTCAAAGGCGAGCTTCTCGGCGCGCCGCATTTCGCAGACAACCCCTGCCTGAATCTCGGCGCCACGCCGTTGCAGAACTGGCAAGGGCTGCTGTTCGAAGCGCAGGGCCGCGACGTCGCGCGCGATCTGGCTCGTCTGGGCACCAAACAGCACTTCGATTTTTCGGGCTTCATGTTCGATCACGTCGAGGTGCACGAGTGCAACTACAACTGGAAGACCTTCATCGAGGTCTATCTGGAGGACTATCACGTCGCGCCGTTCCATCCGGGCCTCGGCAGTTTCGTCAATTGCGACGATCTGACCTGGGAGTTCGGCGACTGGTACAGCGTCCAGACAGTTGGCGTGCACAAGGATCTGGAACAGCCGGGCAGCCCGACGTACCGCAAGTGGCACGACCAGGTGCTGCGTTTCCGTGACGGCAATCCGCCGGAATTCGGCGCGATCTGGATGGTTTACTACCCCGGCATCATGATCGAGTGGTATCCGCATGTGCTGGTGGTGTCGTGGCTGATTCCGCGCGGTCCGCAGAAAACCACCAATGTGGTGGAGTTCTATTACCCTGAGGAAATCGCGCTGTTCGAACGCGATTTCGTCGAGGCCGAACGCGCCGCCTATATGGAAACCGCCCGTGAGGACGACGAGATTGCCGAACGCATGGACGCCGGCCGTCGCGCGCTGATGAATCGCGGCGAATCGCAGGTCGGTCCTTATCAAAGTCCGATGGAAGACGGCATGCAGCACTTCCACGAATTTTTGCGGCGCGAACTGGGCGAGATCTGATCCGTTGCGGGAGTTTTTTCAACGCCACGGCCTTGTGCCGTTCGCGTTTGATCCGCTTCTCCGGCAGACAAATTCTTCGCGGCAAAATCTCGCACGAGATCGGAGCAAATGCTCACGCATTACCTTCGGGCAGCACAAGAAAGACGGGCTTCGGCCCGTCTTTTTTTGTTTAGACTAGCGGGATCGGCCATCCGTTTACGCGCCTGAACATCAGTACGCCGGAACGGAGCCGCCATCGCCCGATTCGAGCTTTCATGGAACCATAGCCAGGCGCTAAAGTGCCAACTCTGGTCGACAGGAGACGTCATGCCCCACACTCACTACACCACACTGATATCCGCGGCGAATCTCGCGGAACGGCTCGCGGCCGCGCCAGGCAGCGTGTTCGTCATCGACTGCCGGTTCGATCTTGCCGACCCGGAAGCGGGAGAGAAAGCGTATCTGGCCGGGCATCTGCCGGGCGCGCATTATCTGCATCTCGATCGGGATCTGTCGGGACCGAAAACCGGTACGAATGGCCGGCATCCATTGCCGGATCGCGCGCGGCTCGTGGAAACGCTGGAGTCGCGCGGGCTCAAGCAAGGTCAGCAAGTGATCGCTTATGACGCACAAGGCGGTATGTACGCCGCCCGCGCCTGGTGGCTGTTGCGCTGGCTCGGGCACGACGCGGTGGCTCTGCTCGACGGCGGATTGCAGGCATGGCAGGCCGCCGGCCAATCGTTGACGCAGGACGTCCCCGCACAGAACACCGGCGACTTCAAGGCTGGCGCGCCGCTCGCCGTGACGGTCGACGCACAGGCCGTGGAACGCAATATCGGCTCTAAAGAACGCGTGGTGGTCGACGCCCGCGCGGCCGATCGCTATCGCGGCGAGAACGAGACACTGGACCGCGTCGGCGGCCATATTCCCGGCGCGCTGAACCGCTTCTTCAAGGACAACCTCACCGCCGACGGCCGCTTCAAGCCCGCGCACACGTTGCGCGAGGAGTTTCACGCGCTGCTGGCCGACACGCCGCCGGAGCATGTGGTCCTGCAATGCGGCTCGGGCGTGACGGCTTGCGTCAATGCCCTGGCGATGGAAGTCGCCGGCCTGCACGGCGCTGCGTTGTATGCGGGCTCATGGAGCGAGTGGAGTTCGGATTCGAAGCGGCCGGTGGCGACGGGTCCTAATCCGTAAGCGCGGGCAGCTGTAAGTCGAAGGAAAATCAAAAGGCCGTTGCCGCGGACATGCGGCAACGGCCTTTTTTTATCTCAAGCAAAGGGCGCCGGCTATTGCAGCGCGTGTCCAGCCGCGCCCCGCATCAACTCACACGCCGTGCTGCTTGAACCACACCAACGCCCGACGCCAGCCATCCTCGGCATCGGCCTTCTTGTAGCTCGGCCGATAATCCGCGAAAAACGCGTGGCCCGCGTCGTCGTACACGACGAACTGCGAGCCGCGCCCCGCCTCCGGACCCTGAGCGATCGCCTGCTTCATCTGCTCGAGAGTGTCTTGCGGGATACTTTGATCCTGACGCCCATACAGACCGAGAACCGGCGCATGCAATTGCGCCACTTCGTCGAGCGGATTGGCGGGGGTGTTGGCGGTTTTCTGTCCCGTGACACGCCCGTACCACGCCACGCCCGCCTTCAGACGCGGGTTGTGCTCGGCGTACAGCCACGCGATCCGCCCGCCCCAGCAGAAGCCATTCACGCCGAGCCGGTTCAGATCGCCGCCGTTCTCGCCGGCCCAGGCGACCGTTGCGTCGAGGTCGGCCAGCACCTGCTCGTCCGGCACCTTGCTGACCAGTTGTTCGTTGAGCTGCTGCATGCTTGTGTAGACGGTCGGATCACCCTCGCGCTCGTACAGATTCGGCGCAATCGCCAGATAACCCTGCTTGGCGAAGCGGCGGCACACATCGGCGATATGTTCGTGCACGCCGAAAATCTCATGCACAACGATGATCACCGGCAAGTGCGTCTTGCCCTTCGGTTGCGCGCGATAGGCGGGCACCAGCGTGCCGCCCGAATGCACGGCGATTTCGCCGGCTTCGAGGCCGTCGCTATCGGTATGGATGGTTTGCGCCGACACCGGCAGCACCGCCGCCGCAAAACCAGTGCCGAGCGCCGCCTTGATGAAGGTACGGCGGTTGAATGGGACGTGTGGAACCAGGCTATCGATTTCGGGTTTCAGCATCCAGCGCTCCTAGATAGATTATTTGATGCAACAGGATACGCCGGACGCGCATCCTGTTGCAGAAGCAACCGTCCGCGAGCGCTCAGTGCAGCTTGACGCGCGGCAGCGTGGAGCGGCGCAGCCAGTGCGCGAAGGTATCGAGCACCATCCGCGCATAGCCGTGCAGCGCCGCAATGTGCAGCCGGTACAGCGACATATACATAAAGCGCGCGAACAGCCCCTCGATCAGCATATTTCCGCCGATCACCCCGCCCATCAGATTGCCGACCGCGCTGAAATGCCCGAGCGACACCAGCGAGCCGAAGTCGCGATAGGTGAATTCCGGCAGCGGCTGGTTGCCGAGCCGCGCCGCCAGCGCTTTCATCAGGAAACTGGCCTGCTGATGCGCGGCCTGCGCACGCGGCGGCACATTGCGCTCGTTGCCGGGCCACGGGCAGGCGGCGCAATCGCCGAGCGCGAAAATGTCGTCGTCGATTTCGGTTTGCAGTGTGCGGCGCACGACGAGTTGACCGAGCCGGTTGACCGGCAGGCCGTCGAGCTGGCTGAGAATCGGCGGCGCCTTGATGCCCGCCGCCCACACGGTCAGATCGGCGCGCACCGTATGGCCGCTTGCCGTGCGGATAATGCCCGGCGCGACTTCCGCCACCGTCTCGCCAATCATCAGCTTCACGCCGAGTTTGGTAAGCAGTTCGGCGGTGGCGGTGGACACGCGTTCCTGCAACGCCGGCAAAATGCGCGGCCCCGCCTCGATCAGCACGATGCCCACATCGTGCCGCGGATCAAGCTTGTGCAACCCATACGCGGACAGCACCTGCGCGGTGTTGCGCAATTCCGCCGACAGTTCAACACCCGTCGCCCCGCCGCCGACAATCGCCACCTGAATGCGCGGCTCACTGGCCGTCGACGTGCCCGGCCCCGGTCGCGATTCGACCGGCTCATGCACCTGATGCTCGGCGCGCATGCATGCTGCGATCAGGCGTTTGCGGAAGCGCTCGGCCTGGCCGACTGTATCGAGTGCGAGGGAGAACTCGGGTGCGCCTTTCACGCCGAAGAACGCCGTGGTGCTGCCAATCGCAATCACCAGCGTGTCGTATTCGAGTACGCGTTCGGGGAGCAGTTCGGCGCCATCGTCGTCGAGCACGATACCCAGTGTGAGACGCTTGTTCGTTCGATCGAGCCCGGTCAGATCGCCCTGTTGAAACTCAAAGCCGTGCCAGCGGGCTTGCGCGGCATATTCGAGTTCCTGCGTGAACGGGTCCATGCTGCCGGCTGCGACTTCATGCAGCAGCGGTTTCCAGATGTGCGTGGGATTGCGGTCGACCAGCGTGACCAGCGCGCGCTCGCCGCGCTTCTTGCCGGAGCCATAGCGGTCGCCAAGACGCGTGGCCAGTTCCAGCCCCCCTGCTCCCCCGCCAACGACGATAAATCGATGCATTGCACTCTCCGTGTTTGCCGATGAATTATCCGTCGTGACGACGCGCCTGGGCGCGCCGCCTTCCAGCGATTGTCCGCGAGCAGCACGGGTTGTCACAAGCCGTCAGTGCACATGTGTGACATGCGCACGACGTTATCGCGTGTGGCTACCTGCGCATCAATGCGCTTCTTCCCAGTTCAGACCGGCGCCCACGTCGGCGACCAGCGGCACTTTCAGCTGGGCGACACCGCACATCAGTTCCGGCAGACGCTTGCGCACTTCAGACAATTCCGCGTCCGGCACTTCGAGGATCAATTCGTCGTGCACCTGCATGATCATGCGCGTGCCGATCTTCGATTCTTCGATCCACTTCTGTACCGCGATCATCGACAGCTTGATCAGATCGGCGGCCGTGCCTTGCATCGGCGCGTTGATTGCTGCGCGCTCTGCGCCCTGACGACGCGGGCCGTTACCGCCGTTGATCTCCGGCAGCCACAAGCGGCGGCCAAACACCGTTTCGACATAGCCCTTCGCCTTCGCGCTCAAACGCGTTTCTTCCATATATCGCGCGACACCCGGATAACGCGCGAAATAGCGGTCGATATACATCTTCGCCGCGTCGCGCGTGATGCCGAGATTCGCCGCGAGGCCAAACGCGCTCATGCCGTAGATCAGGCCGAAGTTGATGACCTTCGCCACCCGGCGCTGATCGTTCGACACTTCGAGCGGCGTCACGCTGAAAATTTCCGCAGCCGTTGCACGGTGAATGTCCTCGCCTTGCGAGAACGAGCGCAGCAACGATTCGTCGCCGGAAATATGCGCCATGATCCGCAATTCGATTTGCGAGTAATCGGCGGACACCAGCTTATGTCCTGGCGGTGCAATGAACGCCTCACGAATGCGGCGGCCTTCGCCGGTACGCACGGGAATGTTCTGCAAATTCGGATCGTTCGATGCGAGACGCCCCGTGACCGCAACGGCTTGCGCATAGTTCGTATGCACACGTCCGGTCTGCGCGTTGACCATGCGCGGCAGCTTGTCGGTGTAGGTCGACTTCAGCTTCGACAAACCACGATGTTCGAGCAGGATCTTCGGCAGCGGATAGTCTTCGGCGAGCTTCTGCAGCACTTCTTCGTCGGTGGACGGTGCGCCGCTCGGGGTCTTCTTGACGACCGGCAACTCCAGCTTCTCGAAGAAAATCTGTCCGATCTGCTTCGGCGAACCCAGATTGAATTCGCCGCCGGCCAGCACGTACGCTTCGCTTTCCAGCTGGATCAGACGCGTGGCGATTTCGCTGCTTTGCGCGCGCAGTTTGTCGGCGTCGATCAGCACGCCGGTGCGTTCCATCTTGCGCAATACGCGTGACGTCGGCACCTCGATCGCCTTGTACACGTGATCGAGCGCCTTCTCGGCCGCCACTTGCGGATACATCGCCAGATGCAGACGCAACGTGATGTCGGCGTCTTCCGCTGCGTATTCGGCCGCCTGTTCGAGCGCGACTTCGTCGAAGCCGATTTGTGACGCGCCCTTGCCCGCGACCTCTTCGTACTTGATCGTCTTCATGCCGAGATGGCGCAGCGCGAGGCTGTCCATGTCATGCGTGCGATGCGATTCGAGCACGTACGATTGCAGCAGCGTGTCGTGTTCGATACCGCGCATTTCGATGCCGTAATTCGCCAGCACCTGCTCGTCGTATTTCAGATGCTGACCGACCTTCTTGCGGTCGCCGCTTTCGAGCCACGGTTTGAGCTTCGCGAGCACTTCGTCGCGCGGAAGCTGCACGGGCGCGTCAGGACCGCGGTGCGCAACCGGCACGTAACAGGCACGGCCCGGCTCGACGGAGAACGACAGGCCCACGATCTGCGCGGTCATCGGATCGAGCGACGTGGTTTCGGTGTCGAACGAAGTCAGCTCGGCCGCGTTGATTTTCTCGAGCCACGCGTCGAATTGCTCCCACGTCTGCACGGTGTCGTAATGCTTCTCGTGATCCACCGACAATGCGGGCGGCACATCCGTTTCAGGACCTTCGACCGCGTCGGCGATTTCGACTTCGCGCAGCCAGGTCTTGAAGCCGTGGCGGGTGAACACGTCGCGCAATTCCTCGCGCGATTCGGGCCGGCTTTGCAGGCTTTCCTCAATCGACACGATATGGTCGGTCAAACTGCAATTGCGCTCGACGGTGACGAGTTTGCGCGCCATCGGCAGAAAGTCGAGAGCCCGCCGCAAATTGTCTCCTACCGCACCTTTGATCTCGTCCGCGTGTGCGACGATGCCATCTAGCGAGTCGAATTGCGTGAGCCATTTGAGCGCGGTTTTCGGCCCGCACTTATCGACGCCCGGCACGTTGTCGACGGTATCGCCGATCAGCGACAGGTAGTCGATGATGCGCTCCGGCGGCACGCCGAATTTGGCGATCACGCCGGCGCGGTCGAGCTTTTCGTTCGTCATCGTATTGATGAGGGTGACATGATCCGACACGAGCTGCGCCAGATCCTTGTCCCCAGTCGACACGATCACGTTCATGCCGCGCTTCTCGGCTTCGGTGCTGAGCGTACCGATCACGTCGTCGGCTTCGACGCCTTCGATCATCAGCAACGGCCAGCCGAGCGCGCGCACGGCCACGTGAATCGGCTCGATCTGACGCGACAGATCGTCGGGCATCGACGGACGATTCGCCTTGTAGTCGGGATACCAGTCGTCGCGAAATGTTTTGCCCTTGGCGTCGAACACGCACGCGCTATACTCTGCTGTGACTTCCTTGCGCATGCGCCGCAGCATGTTGATCATTCCGTAGAGCGCACCCGTTGGACCACCATCGGGGCCGCGGAGATCCGGCATCGCATGGTAGGCCCGGTACAGATAACTCGAACCGTCGACCAATAGCAGGGTCTTACCTTCAAGGCTTCGTTCTTCAGGCATTATGACTAAGAGAAAAGTGATTCCGAGCCTGCGATCACTCGCAGATCAAGAGCGCGCAACGGCCAAGAAGGCCCGCGCATCGTGGCAGATGTTCACGATTATGGCAGAGTTTATCGAGGCGACCGAGTACCTCTCGGAGATTCGCCCGGCCGTCAGCATCTACGGTTCGGCGCGCCTGAAACCGAACTCGCCATACTACAAACTCGCCACGCAAATCGCGCGCAAGTTGTCGGACGCGGGCTTCGCGGTTATCTCGGGTGGCGGCCCCGGCATCATGGAAGCGGCCAACAAGGGTGCGCATGCGGGCAAGGCGCCGTCGGTCGGTCTGAATATCGAACTGCCGCACGAGCAATCGGGCAATCAGTGGCAGGACATCTCGCTGCGCTTCCGCCATTTCTTCACGCGCAAGGTCACGTTCGTGAAGAACTCGGACGCGGTCATCGTGATGCCGGGCGGCTTCGGCACGCTCGACGAACTCGCCGAAGTGCTCACGCTGATTCAAACCAAGAAGTCGCGCCACGTGCCGATCATTCTGGTCGGCGCGGAGTTCTGGGAAGGCCTGCTCGCGTGGTTCAAGAATTCGCTCACGCCAATGGGCCTGATCAATCCGACCGACATGGATCTGATGCAGGTGATCGACGATCCGGATCAGGTGCTCGAAGCGGTGCTGAAGTTTTATGAAGACCGTGAAGAGACAGAACCGCATCCGGCGAAATCGGATGAAGACCGGATGTTTTATCTGTGAGGTCGAGGCTGGTGCTGTGCGTTACTTTGCGTCCAACAGGCGCGAAGTGAGTATGCGGTAGCGCGGCACATGACCTTTAGCGGGCAGCCAGAATCTGGCTGCCCGTTTTCGTTTCATCGACTGGACAGTCGCGACGAAACGGCCGTGCATTACGGCTTGCAAGGCAGGCAGAATCGCAGCACGGCGCGCAAAAAATCCTTCCGCTCGCCGCCCGTTCGGCGCTAACCTGCTGAGCTTGAACCGGAAGCTCAGCGACATGAATCACGATCTCACTTCGACCGAACCCGCGCTCGCGCCTACGCCCACATTACGGCAAATCTTCGGCGGCTTTCTCGGGCTCGGGCTGATTTCTTTTGGCGGCGCACTGCCGCTCGCACGCCGCGCGCTGGTCGAACAACGCCGCTGGCTGAGTGCCGACGATTTCACCGATCTGCTCGGCTTATGCCAATTTTTGCCGGGCGGCAACGTGATCAATCTGTCGGTGGCAATGGGCATGCGCTTTCGCGGCGTACCCGGCGCATTGGCCGGTTTGCTGGGCCTGATCGCGGGGCCATCGCTCGTTGTGATCGGACTGGGCGTGCTCTATGAGCGCACGCAAAACGATCCGCATATTCGCCATCTGTTTGCAGGACTTGCCGCTGCCGCAGCGGGCCTGCTCATCTCAATGGCCGTCAAAATCGTGCTGCCGTTGCGCAATAAACCGATGGCCGCACTCATCGCCGTGCTCGGCTTCGTCGCGATTGCTGTTTTGCGATTACCGCTTCTGCCCACCATGCTCGTATTGACACCGCTCAGCATCTATATCGCATCGAGGAGCGCGCGATGAACGACACGCTCATTTCGCTTGCGGTTATTTTCAGCCAGCTTTCGCTGCTCGCGTTCGGCGGCGGCAATACGATTCTCCCGGAGATGCAACGTCAGGTCGTAGACGTGCATCACTGGATGCCGGCCAGCGAATTCAGCGCGTTGTTCGCGCTTGCGCAGGCCGCGCCAGGACCGAATCTGATGATCGTCACGCTGATCGGCTGGCATGTGGCCGGGTGGGCCGGAATGCTGGTGACGTCGATTGCGAAGTTCGGGCCGTCGTCGATCGTGACGATTCTCGCGCTGCATGCGTGGGAGCGGTTCAAGGACCGTCCGTGGCGGCGCTACGCGCAGCTGGGTTTGGTGCCGGTGACGGCCGGCATCGTCGCGGCGAGTGCGGCGTTGATCGCCCGCGCGTCGGACCCGACGGCGATTGCGTGGGCAATCACCGCGTTCACCGCCGTGATGGCGATGAAAACGCGGATTCATCCGTTGTGGCTGCTGGCAGCGGGGAGCCTGATCGGGTTGACGGGTTTCGGGCAGCTATGACGTTGAAGCGGTTTGCAGGCGCACGTTTTTTTTTCGCACGCCCGCAAACCTGACCAGCGCTTACTGGAACGCCACTTCCGCAAAACTCCGCAGTTTCCGGCTATGCAGACGATGCAGCCCATTCATCCGCAGCAACTCCATCGCCTTCACGCCGATCTGCAAATGCTGGTCGACCTGCGCGCGATAAAACTGATCCGCCATGCCTGGCAATTTCAGTTCGCCATGCAAAGGCTTGTCCGACACGCAGAGTAAGGTGCCGTAAGGCACGCGGAAACGGAACCCGTTCGCGGCGATCGTCGCGCTTTCCATATCGAGCGCGACCGCGCGGCTTTGCGACAGCCGCTGCACCGGCTCACGATGATCGCGCAACTCCCAGTTGCGGTTATCGACACTCGCGACCGTGCCCGTACGCATCACGCGCTTCAACTCGACGCCGTCCAGTTGCGTAACCTGCGCGACCGCACGCTCCAGCGCAACCTGCACTTCGGCGAGCGCCGGAATCGGCACCCACAGCGGCAAATCGTCGTCGAGTACGTGGTCTTCACGCACGTAGCCGTGTGCGAGCACGTAGTCGCCGAGACGCTGCGTATTGCGCAGACCCGCGCAGTGGCCGAGCATGATCCACGCGTGCGGACGCAGCACGGCGATGTGATCGGTGATCGTCTTCGCGTTCGACGGTCCCACGCCGATGTTGACCATCGTGATGCCGCTGCCGTCCGCGCGCTTCAGGTGATACGCAGGCATTTGCGGCAAACGCGGCGGCGCCGTGCCTTCCTGCGATTGCTCGCCGAGATTCTCGTTGTACGTGACCACATCGCCCGGTTCGACAAACGACGTGTATTCGCTGCGATACGCGCGCAATTCGGCGTCGTCGGTATGGGCCATCATCGTGCGGCCGAGTTTGACGAACTCGTCGATATAGAACTGGTAGTTCGTGTACAGCACGTAATTCTGGCAATGCGTGGGCGACGTAGCGGTGTAATGCTTCAGCCGATGCAGCGAGAAATCGACCCGCGCCGCCGTGAACAGCGCGAGCGGATGTGGCTCGCCCGGCCCCGGTTCATACGTGCCGTTCACAATGCGGTCGTCGAGCAGCGCGAGGTCGGGTGTGTCGAACACGTCGCGCATCAGGAACAGACGCTCGCGGTCGAGATCGCCTTCCAGATGAATGCCTTCGGCGAACGCGAAGTGAATCGGAATCGGCTGATCCGACACGCCCACTTCGATCTTCACATGATGGTTTTTCGCCAGCAGACGCAACTGTTCGCGGTAGTAATCGCCGAACAGATCGGGGCGCGTCACGGTTGTTTCGAACTCGCCCGGGCCGGCCACGAAACCATACGAGCGACGCGAGTCGATATGCGTGTTGACCTCGGTACACACGCGTACAAACGGATAACACGCGCGCACGCGGCTTTCGAACGACTCGTTCCTGCGATAGCGCGCGAAGGCGTCGCGCAAAAACGAAGTGTTCGCTTCGTAGATCGCCGAGAGACGCGTGACGGCGTCGGTCGCGTCATCGAACGATTCGGTTGGGAAGGTGTTGGCAGGAGTTTGCACTGCACGTTGATTGGTATCGTTCTTCATCTTCATGTGCCCCTATTGATGAGACGACATTACCACGGAACCCGTGATAGCCAAATGACCTGGCGGCGTTGCAACACATGTCGCCGCGCCCCGGCGGGATTGCGGGCAGATCGCGTGAAAGCGGCGCAAAATAAGGCGATCGCGCCCCGTACGCCAGACTGGATTTGCTAGAATCGGGGACCATTTTGGAGAATCACCATGAAGCCGCTCCTTCCCGTCGCCGTTGCACTGGCCCTCGCCTTTGGCAACGCCGCGATGGCTGCCCAGCCTGTCGACGACACCCCTTCGCCAGACGCGCCTCAGTCCGCCAACGAGCGGGCCGGTCTGCCCGACCTGGCGAAGATCAATCGTCCGGCCGCCGAGGTCAGCTCGAAGGTCGAAATCAATGTCCCGCGTACGCCGAGCTTTCAGGAAACCAGCCCGAACGGCACTGAAATCACCGAATACCGCGACAAGGGCAAGCCGGTGGAAATCAACGTAAGGTCGAACTTCGGCACGCGTTACCAGATGAGCGCGCCTGCCGACACGTCGCCTACGGTGCGTGACAATGGCCGCGCGAGCACGCGCTTGCCGTCGGTCCATTTGAGCTATTGATTCGTGCCTGGGTGGCTGCCGGGCGTGGTTGCCGTCCAGGTTTTGTGAGGGTGGACGCGAAGCGGCCTCCGGGTTGTTCAACCGGTTTGCACGGCGTCAGTTCGGCGGGGTGAGGTGGAAATATCGCGCTCGCCAGCCGGCACCGTAATCGGGCGTCCGCTCGACAGCGTTTTCCTCGCCATATTGCCGGAATGTCGCCGAGGTGCCGCCCATGTATCACCGCTGCATTTGCCTACCGTACCGGTTAGCGGCATCTGCCAGAAGTTGTTTGCCACCGAATTTGCCGTAAATCGCACTGGCCGCACCGCGCCAGCCCGACCAACCTGATCCGACGTTCCCCGCATGGCTGTCTTCACCGCTGTCAACGAATCCCAACTAGCAGAATGGATGCGTCACTACGATCTCGGCGATGTCGTCGAGTTTCGCGGCATCTCATCCGGTATTGAAAACAGCAACTTCTTTCTGACGACGACGCGCGGCGAATACGTCCTGACGATTTTCGAAAAGCTGACGGCTGAACAACTGCCCTTCTACCTCGATCTGATGCGTCATCTGGCCGCGCATCGGGTGCCGGTGCCCGATCCGATGCCGCGCGAAGACGGCGCGCTGTTCGGCATGCTGCTCGGCAAGCCCGCCGCGATCGTCACCAAGCTCGAAGGCGCGCCGGAAATGGCGCCGGGCGTCGAGCACTGCATTGAAGTCGGACAGATGCTGGCGCGCATGCATCTCGCCGGGCGCGATTACACCGGTTATCAGCCGAATTTGCGCAGCCTGCCGTGGTGGCGCGAAACCGTGCCGACCGTTCTGCCGTTTCTGGAAGGCGCGCAACGCGAGTTGCTGTCGTCCGAACTGGCGCATCAGGAAGCCTTTTTCGCCTCCGCCGACTACGCCGCATTGCCCGCAGGCCCGTGCCACGCCGACCTGTTCCGCGACAACGCAATGTTCGCGCATGCCGCGCCGGAAACGGGCCACGAAGTACGCCTGGGCGGCTTCTTCGACTTCTATTTCGCGGGCTGCGACAAGTGGCTGTTCGACGTCGCGGTGACGGTCAACGACTGGTGCGTCGACCTCGCCACCGGCAAGCTCGACGAGTCGCGCACCGAAGCAATGCTGCGCGCGTACCAGACCGTGCGCCCGTTCACCGCCGAAGAAAACCGCCACTGGGGCGATATGCTGCGAGCAGGCGCGTACCGCTTCTGGGTTTCGCGCCTGTATGACTTTCACCTGCCGCGTGCGGCCGAGTTGCTCAAACCGCACGATCCGGGCCATTTCGAGCGCATTCTGCGCGAACGCCTTGCCGGCGTTCCACATCCAGGCACCCACACTCCATGCAACTGATCGAAGTCCCGGCGAAAACCGGCTATGTGTGGTTCCGCCAGGGTATCTGGCTGTTCCGCAAGAACCCGCTCGCGTTTCTAACACTGTTTTTCACCTACCTGCTGGTGATGACGCTGGTCGCGCAGATTCCGGTGGTCGGTGGCGTATTGCCGCTGGCGTTTATTCCGGGCGTCGCGGTCGGCTTCATGGCGGCGTGCCGCAATACGATCGCGGGCAAACCGGTGTTCCCGACCATTCTGGTGGATGGCTTTCACTCTTACGGCCCGGTGGTCGCGAAACGCCTGCTGGTGCTCGGAGTGGCGTATGTCGTCGCGATGGGCCTGGTGCTGGCCGGATCGGCGCTCGCCGACGGCGGCATGCTGCTCAAGGTGATGCTCGGCGGCGCGACGATGGATCAGGACACGATTGCCAACAGCAACATTTCGCTGGCGGTCATCACGGCCTTCGCTTTTTATATCCCGGTGGCGATGATTTTCTGGTTTTCGCCGATTCTCACCGCTTGGCACGACGTGCCGCCGGTCAAGGCGATGTTCTTCAGCATCGTCAGTTGCTGGCGTAATCGCGGCGCGTTCATCGTGTTCGGCGCGTTGTGGTTTGCGGTGGCGATGATTGTGTCGCTCGGTTTGTCCACGCTGCTGCAGGCGCTCGGCGCGGGCGACTTCGCGTTCGCGATCCTGATGCCCGCGACGATGATCGTCACGACGATGCTGTACTGCTCGTTTTACGCAACGTATCGCGGCTGCTTCGGCGTCCAGACGCCCGAAACGCCGGATCTGCCGACCACCCCGGCGGCTTAAGCATTACCTGTGGCGGACGCCGGTCTGGCGTCCGTCTTTCCGTCTCCCGTGGCAACCTCAGCCACATCCCATCTCCCGTCCCCCTCGCTGCACTCTCGTCAACCCACGCCGATTTGCGGCACAATAGTTTGCGCGCAATCCATTTGCACGCTCTTTCATACGAGATGCATCATGACCCAGCGCCCCGTCACCCTGCCCTTCACGCTCGACGAGCAACTCTGCTTCGCCCTCTACTCGACCTCGCTCGCGATGACGAAGGCGTACAAGCCCTTGCTCGAGAAATTGGGACTCACGTATCCCCAATATCTGACCATGCTGGTGCTGTGGGAAACCGACGACGTCACCGTCAAGGACATGGCGGCGCGCCTGAATCTCGACTCGGCCACCGTCACGCCGCTGCTCAAACGCCTGGAAGCACAGGGACTGCTGGAGCGCGTACGCGGTGTCGACGACGAGCGCCTGGTCTATATCCGCCTCACTAAAGCCGGCTCGGCTCTCAAACGCCAGGCGCGTGAAGTGCCCGCGGAAATCTTCTGCGCGACCCAGCAGTCGCCGGAATTCCTGCTGCGCCTACGGGACGATCTGACCCGCCTGCGCGCCACGCTCAACGATTACATGGATCACCCGGACGACTGACGGACAGCCTGCAAACCAGCGGCTATCACACCTATCTAAAAAATCATTTGCACACAAATGATTTGTACACTATCTTAACGACATGCCGCTTCGATAGCGCTCCGCCAGAACGGCGGCCTCAATGGCGGCAAGCATGCAAATCCTGACAATCCAGATTAAGGAGCAGCACCATGAACATCCTCTACAAGGCAACTGCAACGAGTACCGGTGGCCGTGATGGCCGTGCTGTGTCGTCGGACAATGCACTGGACGTGAAATTGGCCGCACCGCGCGAACTGGGCGGCACGGGCGCTGCGGGCACTAACCCGGAACAGCTTTTCGCCGCCGGCTACTCGGCGTGTTTCCTGAGCGCGATGAAATTCATCGCCGGCCAGCGCAAGCAGACTTTGCCCGCCGACACACAAGTGACGGCAGAGGTTGGCATCGGTCCGAACGACAAGGGCGGCTTCGCGCTCGACATCGATCTGCGCGTGTCGCTGCCGGGCCTCGCCGCCGACGCCGCCAAGGAACTGGTCGACGCAGCGCATCAGGTCTGCCCGTACTCGAACGCCACGCGCAACAACGTCGAAGTTCGTCTGCAAGTCGCGTAAGCTGCGGCGTCGGCGCATGCCGAAAAGTCTGCAATGAGTTGCAAACGGCGGCGCGGCACAACCGCGTCACCATGAACAGCGCCCGCCCTTTCACCATTGGGGCGGGCGCTGTTCCGTTTTGCGGACGCGGCATGTAATCTGCAACGCCAGTCGTGTGCCGCCGCGCCACGGCTTTGCATGAACGCCCTTTCACCTTCGACCCACGCCTAAATGACACGCGCCCGACGCCTGAACGACTCCTTCGACACCGGTCTGGTCTGGTTCCGCCGCGACCTGCGTCACACGGACAACGCCGCGCTCTACTACGCGCTCAAGCACTGCGAGCGCGTCTGGTGCGCATTCGTGTTCGATACGACGATCCTGCAACCGCTGCTGGAAACCTGGCAGGCCCGTCACCCCGATGAGCAGGTGCAGGATCGGCGGATCGAGATCATTCTCGCCGCACTCGGCGAACTGGACGACGCGCTGCGCGCGAAAGGCGGCGGCCTGATCGTGCTGTACGGCGATCCGGCCGATCTGATTCCGAAGCTTGCCGCCGAACTCGGCGTCGACGCGGTGTTCACGAATCACGATTACGAGCCGGTCGCGATCGAGCGCGACGAAAAGGTGGGCGAGCAACTCACCGAAGCCGGCCGACAGTGGCTGACCTTCAAGGATCAGGTGATTTTCGAGCGCGACGAGGTGCTGACCGGCCAGAACAAGCCGTTCACCGTGTTCACCCCGTACAAGAATGCGTGGCTCAAACAGCTGACGGCGTTCGATCTGAAGCCGTATCCCGTCGAAAAGTACGCGAAACATCTGGCTGTGGTGCCGAAAAAGCTGCATCGCGAGTTGCCGACGCTCAAGCAACTCGGCTTCGCACCGAGCAACCTCGCGGAACTGAAGCTGCCCACGGGCATGAGCGGCGCGCAAAGTCTGCTCGACGACTTCATGAGCCGCATCGACAGTTATGCGGATCGGCGCGATTTTCCCGCCGCCAAAGGCCCCAGCTATCTGTCGATGCATTTGCGCTTCGGCACCGTATCGATCCGCACGCTCGCGCGAATCGCGCACGAGATGTCGTTGCAACCCGACGGCAAGGGCTCGGCCACGTGGCTGTCGGAGCTCATCTGGCGGGACTTCTACTTCATGATCCTGTCGCATCATCAGCGGCTGGCGAGCGGGGCGTCGTTCAAGGAGGAATATGACCGGCTTCGCTGGGAACGCGGCTCCGAAGCCGACGAAGCGTTTTCCGCCTGGTGCGACGGCCGCACCGGCTACCCGCTGATCGACGCGGCGATGCTGCAACTGAACCGCACCGGCTACATGCACAATCGCTTGCGCATGGTGACGGCGAGTTTTCTGGTCAAGGATCTAGGCGTGGACTGGCGGCTCGGCGAGCGCTATTTCGCCGACCTGCTGAACGATTTTGACTTTTCGGCGAATAACGGCGGCTGGCAATGGGCGGCATCCACGGGATGCGACGCGCAGCCGTATTTCCGGATCTTCAATCCCATCACGCAATCGGAAAAATTCGACGCGGAGGGCCGCTTTATCAAGCGCTATCTGCCGCAGCTGGAAAAAGTCCCGGCCAAGTGGATTCACGCGCCGTGGCTGGCGGGTCGGGAGCGCCTCGCGGAATTCGGGGTCGTGCTGGGCAAGGATTATCCCGAGCCGATTGTCGACCATGCGGAAGCACGCGCGCGCACGCTGGCCCGTTTCGGCAAGTGAGTACCCGCTTACATCGAATTGATGGATGACGCTTGAAGGAGGTGAAGCATGCGCCGTTTGCCGTCGCTGCTGGTATTTCTGCTATTGACGCTGGCCGCTGCTCTGGTGGCGAGCCGCTTTCTGCCCGACGCATGGTACGCAGGACTGCAAAAGCCCGCGTTTAATCCACCGAACTGGGTGTTCCCGCCAGCATGGACGGTACTGTACGTGCTGATGGCGATTTCCGCGTGGCGCGTGTGGAAACGCGACGGCCTGAGTGCGGCGATCGTTTTATGGGTGGTTCAGTTGCTGTTCAACGCAGCGTGGATGTGGCTCTTCTTCGGTCTGCATCAAGCAGGAGCCGCATTGGCCGACATCGTAATTCTGCTGGTTCTGATCGTCGCGCTAACTTTCGCGTTCTGGCGACGGGACCGCTGGGCAGGAGGACTACTGGTGCCTTACGTCGCCTGGGTGGCGTTCGCCGCGGTTTTGAATCACGCGTTGTGGCAATTGAATCCGGCTGTGTGAGCCTGCGTCAGTTCGACTTCGACTGAGCGGTCGAAAACAGCGTGGGGAGATTGACCTACCCCGAACACCGGCGTCTCACGACCCGCCGATGCTTTGTACTACGCAAAGACTCGAGCTTAGTGCTGGCTCATCCACGACGGCTGGCGGACATTCGCTTCACGGTCCAGCTTGCGCATACGGAATTCCAGGTCGTACAGGTCCGTAGCTTCGGCGAGGAATGCGTCCGCGCGTTCTTTCGCGAGTTGGTCGGGCGATTTGGTCAGAAACAGGAAAAGGCGGCTAAGCAGGTACATGGTCTACCTCGGCAATGAGTTTAGGCGTTAACGCCTAGGGGATAACCCGTATTATAGGGAAAACCCTAGTGTTGCGCCACTGCTCATTTTCGAAGTGTTGCTCAAAACTCACCGATCGGCTGAAGAGCCCGTCGTGGCGGCGGTTTCCGCGATCTGGCCCGCGCCCGTGCGACGTTGATGCTTGAAAAATTCCCAGATCATGGCGCTTGCATCCGGGCCTTTGGCGGAATGGAACGGCACGGCCTCGTCGCCCCCGCTCCACGCGTGCGCCAGACCTTGCACCCGGCAAACCCGCACGACACGCCGGCCGCTGCGAACGTAATCGCGCATTACTACGCCGCCTTTGCGCTCCTCGCGAACTTCGCCGGATTTACGCGCACCGTTTGCGTCGACCATGCGGTTCAGGCGGAGAAACTGCTCGCCCAGTTGGTCTGCGTTAACCGGCGCGACCACATGATCGAAATCGCCGTGGATCACGATCGCCGGCATGCCGGGATAGCGGGCCACATTGGTCACTTCGTCGACCAGTTGAGCCGGATCGCGGCGCGCGCCGCGGCGCATCACGTCCATGGCGGTAATGCCCGAACGTGCCTCGCCGAACGCAGGGCCGGAATGCAGCGCCACTGCGGCGAAATGTCCCGGATAGTTGACCGCCAGCAACGCCGTCAAACCCGCACCAGCGGAAATGCCCGCCACATAAACGCGCTCGGGGTCAAAACCGTGCTGCGCGACCAGCGCATCCACTAGCGACACCACCGCGCGCGCCTCCGCCCCACCCGCGCTGTCGCTGGCGTCATACCAGTGCCAGCAGCGGTGCGAGTGCACATGCTTCGATTGCTCGGGATACACCACGGCAAAGCCAAAGCGGTCAGCGAGCACGTTCATGCGCGTGCCCTCGGCGAATTCGTCGATTGACTGAGTGCAGCCGTGCAGCATCACGAGCAGCGGCATGGACTCGAGCGCATGTCCCGAAGGAACATACAAACCGTATTGCAGATGATTGACGAGCCGCCCCGGCGCGGCAGGCGCCGAGTGGAACGAGCGCGTCCACGAACCGCTCGCCCACGCGGACGCGCGCGGACGAACCCGCGACTCGCGCGCCGCCGGGCGTGGCGCTTCGCGCTTGGCGGATGCGCGAACCGTGGCAGCGGGCTTCAGCGGACGCGCCTTGGCGGACGGCTTGGGCGTGGCAGCCCGCGCCGGGCGTGCCGTCGTGCGCTTGGTGGTCTTCTGAGCGTGCTCGGTTTGAATGGCGAGCAGCCGCTTAAGACCGCGCAGCCAGATTTTCGATAGACTTTTTGCCATCGGCGGAAAACCTCGCAAAAAGGGACAGGTGCCGCACGATAAAAACCCCGAACGACATATCTTGTGCAATGCACAATAACATCATTCTTCGGGCCATGCTGGAGGCTGGCGCACTCATTGGCCGTCGAAATTTCTGATCGGCGAACCTTGGCGCGAGCCTGGCGTCAAACCGCTGCGTCACCTGTTCGGCAGCCCACGAGCGAAGGCCAAAATGCGCCGCGCATGGCAAGACCGCGCTGCAACACCCGTCTATACTGACGCTTAATCAACGTGTTTCGCAGATTTTTCCCGCGTCGGCGATTTGCACCGCTCGCGCGTTGAATCTTTATCAGCCCGACTTTTTTGCGAATTTTGCCAACCCGATTCCGCGCGGCCTGAGCCGCTAACCTGCCATGCCCGATTTACCAGTCCATCTGTGGTACGCCATCACCAGCCTCGGCGGCGCCGGCATGACGCTGCCGCTCGCGTTCGCCATCGCGATCTGGCTGGCGGTCGGCTACTCGTGGCGCATGGCCGCCGGCTGGCTGGTGCTGCTCGGCGCGGCAATCGGCGTGGTAACGGTGACCAAGCTGGCCTTCCTCGGCTGGGGGGTCGGCGTGAAGGAGCTGGATTTCACCGGCGTCAGCGGTCATGCCATGCTGTCTACCGCCGTTTATCCAGTGTCCCTGTTCCTGCTGCTTCTGCCGGCGCGTCCCGCGATCCGGCTGATCGGTGTTCTGGCCGGGTTCGCGGCAGGTATCGCGGTCGGTTTGTCGCGCGTCGTGCTGAGCGCGCATTCGCCGTCCGAAGCCGTCACCGGATGTCTGGTCGGCGCACTCGCCGCGCTGCTGTTCGTGCGCATGGCGTGGAATGCGGAGCCGGGGCGTCTGTCGGTGCTGCCTGTGACCGTCAGCATGCTGGTGCTGGCGGTATTGATGCACGGCGTGCATGTGCCGACCCAGCGCTGGGTCACCGACATCGCGCTGAAAGTGTCCGGCCGTGACCGGCCGTATATCCGCGCAAAGTGGAAGGCGGTGCGCGATGTGCGTCCGTCCATCGCGCCGTTGTCGCAAACGCTCAATACGCTCGCGCCGCATTCGTCGTCCGACGCCTGAGCATTTCCTCGCCGCTTCACAAGCCGCTTCACAAGCCGCTTCACAAGCCGCTTCACAGGCCGCTTCATGCTCGTGGCCGAATAATTGTCATGGTGTCCGTTATATCCTTTCATATATTACGATAGCGGTTTAACCCTTCGTTCCGGTTCCTCACCGGACTTCAGGCCATCATGACCCTGTCCCGCCGCCTTCTGAAAAATGCGCTGTTTATCGCCAGCACGCTCTCCGTGGCCGTCAGCGTGCAGGCTCGCGCCGACGAGCTGGTGGTCTCCGCCGCCGCGAGCCTGACCAACGCGTTCAAGGCAGTCAGCGACGCCTTCGAGCAGCAGCGACCGGGCACCAAGGTGCTGCTGAACTTCGGCGCGTCCGACGTGTTGATGCAGCAAATCGTCAAGGGCGCGCCCGCCGACGTGTTTGCCTCCGCGGATCAGAAAGCGATGGACAAAGCCGCCGCCGAAAAAGTGATCGTGCCCGCCACGCGCCGCGACTTCGCTGCCAACTCGCTGGTGTTGATCGTGCCAGCCGACAGCCGTTTCGCACCCGCCGCGCTGAACGATCTGACCGCGGCCACCGTAAAACGCGTCGCGTTCGGCGATCCGGCTTCCGTGCCGGTCGGCCGCTATACGCAGGGCGCGTTGCAGGCGGCGGGCGTGTGGGACGCGGTGTCGGCCAAAGCGGTGCTGGCGTCGAATGTGAGACAAAGCCTCGACTACGTGGCGCGCGGCGAAGTCGACGCCGGTTTCGTGTTCGGCACCGACGCCGCGATCATGCCCGACAAGGTCAAGGTCGCGCTGAACGTGCCGACGCAAACGCCGATCACCTACCCGATCGCGCAGGTCGAAGGCAGCCGCCACGCGGCCGACGCTCAGGCCTTCACGAACTTCGTACTGTCGCCGGCCGGCCAGGCCGTGCTCGCGAAGTACGGCTTCAAGCCCGCGCACTGATTCCGCTCGCGATAAAAAGCCGCCCATGGAACACGCCTGGATTCCGCTGCTCCTGTCGCTGAAAGTGGCGGGCTGGGCGACCGCGCTCAATCTGGTGTTCGGCGTCGCGGCGGGTTTCGGTTTGTCGCGCTGGCGCTCCGGAGCGCGCGATCTGGTCGATTCGCTGCTGACGCTGCCGCTCGTCATGCCGCCGACCGTGCTCGGCTACTACCTGCTCGTGCTGTTCGGACGGCGCGGCGTGATCGGCGCATGGCTCGACCGATTCGATATCCAGCTGGTATTCACCTGGCAGGGCGCGGTGATCGCATCGACCATGGTGGCTTTTCCGCTCGTATTGAAGTCGGCGCGCGCCGCATTCGAAGCCGTCGATCCGCAACTCGAACGCGCCGCGCGCACACTCGGCGTCAGCGAGACTGCGGTGTTTTTTCGCGTGACCTTGCCGCTGGCTTCGCGCGGCATTCTCGCGGGCGGTCTGCTGGCCTTTGCCCGCGCGCTCGGCGAATTCGGCGCGACGCTGATGATCGCGGGCAACCTGCCTGGACGCACGCAAACGCTCTCCGTCGCGGTCTACGCCGCCGTACAGGCCGGCGACGACAGCACCGCGAATTTCCTCGTGCTCGTAACCTCGGTGACGTGCGTCGTGATCCTGTTGCTCGCGGGCCGGCTGGTGCCGCAGCACACGCTTCTGACCTCGCGCTGACATGTTGCTCGCCGTCGATATCCGCAAGACCTTCGTGAGCGCCGAGCGGCATTTCCTGCTTGACGTGTCGTTCCGCGCGACCTCGCAGCGCGTCGTGCTGTTCGGGCCGTCCGGCGCGGGCAAGAGTCTGACCTTGCAGGCGATTGCCGGCCTGCTGCGCCCCGACGAAGGCGCGATCACGCTGCACGGCAACGCGCTGTTCGACAGCGCGCGAGGCATCGATCTGAAACCGCAAGCTCGCAAGATCGCGTTTCTGTTTCAGGACTACGCGCTATTTCCGCATCTGAACGTGCGGCAGAACATTGGCTTTGGCTTGCAGCAGGGCTGGTTGAATCCGGGTGCGCGGCGGGCGCATCCGCAGGTCGATTACTGGCTCGACGCATTGGAATTGCGGAGCGTAGCGGGCAACCATCCGGCGCAGCTTTCGGGTGGACAGAAGCAGCGCGTGGCGTTGGCGCGGGCGCTGGTTGCGCAACCGCGCCTGCTGTTGCTGGACGAGCCCTTTTCCGCACTCGATAGCGCGTTGCGTCAGCGGATGCGGCGCGAGTTGCTGGATCTGCAAACGCGGCTCGATATACCGATGGTGCTCATCACGCACGATCCCGACGATGTCGCCGCATTCGGCGATCAGGTGGTGCAGGTCAGCGATGGTTGTGTGCGCGAGAATCCGACCTTCACGGGTTATGCGCGCAGTGGGTCATAAAGCGCGTCTTCACGGGACGCCTAGTCTTTCACGCCGAGTATCACGCTCGACGCCTTGAACACGGCAACCGCGCTGCCGCCTTCCACGAGACCGAGCGTTTCGGCGCTCTCGTTGGTGACGACCGCCGTCACGACCGCGCCGCCTTCCAGTCCCAATGACACCTCGGCATTCACCGCGCCGCGCTTCACGCTCAACACCGTGCCGCGCAATTGATTGCGCGCCGATAGCTTGAGCGGTGCGCCGTTTTCGCCGTCGACGAACAGCACGACCCACGACGCCTTGATCAGCGCAAACGCCGCCACGCCTTCAGCGAGGCCCAACGTCTCGGTGCTTTCGTGCGTGAGCACGGAGACGATCGTATGGCCGCCGGGGAGTGTGAGCACGACTTCGTCGTTGACCGTGCCGCGCGTGATCGACGACACCGTGCCGTAGAACTGATTGCGCGCACTCGTCTTCACGCCGATGCGGCCAATCAGATCCCAATCCGTTTCGAAGCCCTCGATCGCCGCGCCCGCCCGTTCGAGAAAACGCCGATGCTCGCGCTCGACCGCGCGAAACGTGTCGATCAGCTTGATCGCGCGCGGTGTCAGCGTGGTGCCGCCACCGCCTTTGCCGCCGGTCAGACGCACGACGAGCGGCTCGCCCGCGAGGTTGTTCATGGTATCGACGGCATCCCACGCGCCCTTGTAGCTCATGCCGACCGCTTTCGCCGCGCTCGTGATCGAGCCGGTCTCGCCGATCGCCGCCAGCAGCGCAATTCGCGACGCGCCGCCGAGCGTGTGTCCGCCGGACTGAAACCAGACGGAGCCGCTGAGTTCGAGTGATTCGCGGGAAGGGTCGATGCGGTCGGATGTCATGGCTGGAAACGTGGAGCGAGGCTGGAGGGGACGGGCAGAAGAGCGTCGGGTAAAGGACGGCGAATCATTATAACGACGCGGCATCACGCGAATGCGTGCTGGAATCTGCGCCGACCGCGAAAGAGGATCGATGAGATATTTTCCGTTCGACGCTTCGCAAGCTCCGCACGCCGTGAACGCTTAGAACGTCTTGCGAGCACTCCGCGCTTTGCATTTTCCGGCATGCCCCACACGTGTCCCAGGTTGATGCTACTGCCACCGAATTCGTGCGCGAGCATCGCAGCAGTTCGATCATCCAGCGGGCGGCAATCACTGAAGAGGCCGCGAATAATGGTGGTGTACGTATGCTCGCCGCAGGCCTCGGCGACTAAGCGCGCGGCGCTGCGGGCCGACGACGGAGTGAGCGATGCGATCGCCTGATTGCCGGCTGGGTCGATTGACATTGCATTGGCGATCGATCGGCCCAGCGACTGGCTTTTCTATAGGGCCGTCACGCTCAAACCGCGTACTGCGCGATCCCATTGCCGAACGACCAGTTCTCCTTCGCGACTTCGACGAGGCTGATGAAAACATCCTCTCGCCGCACGCCCGGCGACTCCGCCAGTTCGTCGACGATCCGCTTGTACAGCGCCTTCTTCTGCTCGAGCGTGCGCGAATTCGTCACCGTCAGCTGGATCGCGACGAAATCGTCGCTTCGCTCGATATTCAGATACTGCCTGTCATAGATCAGATTGGCGGCGTCATGCTCGGTGATCAGCATGAAAACGTCGTCCTTCGGCACGTTGAAAATGTCGACCAGCGAGCGCTGGATGCCTTCGGTCAACTGCTTCCGGTATTCGGCGGACTTGCCTGCGCGTAGTGAAATTCGGCTAAGCGGCATGATGAAACTCCTTTGTTTGCTGGGTGGGTGAACACAGCTTAGGCTCGCTCAGTCATAATAAACAGACATCACTGGCTATTTCATCCATATTCAAATGAAATGAAAGTTCTCGATCTCGATGCAGTTCGGGCCTTCGTGCTGGTCGCCGATCTGCGCAGTTTCACGCGCGCCGCCGATGCGCTCGACACCACGCAATCGGCAGTAAGCCTGAAGCTGAAGCGGCTGGAAGCCCATCTGGGCAAGCAATTGCTGGAGCGCACGCCGCGCGTGGTCCGGCTTTCCGTCGATGGAAACGCTTTTCTCGGCGCGGCGCGCGATCTGCTGAATGCGCATGAGCGCGCGTTGGGGGCGCTGTCGGTGGAGCGTCGGCGGCTCGCGCTGGGGTTGAGCGAGCACGTCGCGGGACCGGATCTGCCGCAGTTGCTCGGCAGGCTCAATGCGCACGATCCGCGGCTGGTGGTGGAGTTGCATCTGGGTTCGTCGTCCACGCTGCTCGCGCAATTCGACGAGCGCCGGCTCGATGCGGTGATCGTCCGTTATGGCGTCGACGAACCGCCGCGTGACGATACGCAAGTGTTGTTCAGCGAGCCGCTCGTCTGGCTGGCGGCGGCTGCCTGGTTGCCGCGGGTCGGCGAGCCGTTGCCGCTGGCGTTGTTGAGCCCGCCGTGCAACGTCCGCGATATCGCGCTGCGCACGCTCACCGAAAACGGGGTGGCGTGGCAGGAGGTGTTCGTCGGCGGCGGGGTGGCTGCCGTTGGCGCGGCGGTGGCGGCGGGTTTGGCGGTGTCGCCGCTGGCGCGTCGGGTGGCGCCGCGCGGGCTGGTCGATGTCGGCGCGCGGCTGGGTTTGCCGACGCTGCCGGAGTCTCGCGTGACGCTGCATTCGCGGGTGCGCGACCGGCAGTCGGTGGAGACGCTGAGGCTGGTGGCGAATGGGCTGGCGTCGCAGTAACGGGGCGACCGAGCGGAGGCCGGGCCGATCTGGCGAGCAGGCCCAGTTCAACCTTAAAAAAAGCGGGATGGAGAAATGGCGCGGCTTGCGTTCGACGCGCAGTGATGCCGCCAAAGTGAAGCCGAAGCGATGGCGGTCCGCGCCATCAGGCCACGTCAATCTGCCGGAATCTGAAGCAACGCCCGGCGGCAAGAAAGGCGCCGTTAACGGTAGCGCCTTATGGCCGGGGCTCGAATCGCAGATGTCAGGTCAGACGGCTTTACATGCGCCGCACGGGTGTCACCCCGTCGCCCGCGCATGAGCCTCAATCAATGAATGATCGGCGGCAACGAACCGCTGCTCGCGGTGGCCGGATTCGTCGATGCATCCGCTGAACCGCTGTTGAAGTTCGCGGACGCAACCGGCAAAGCCGAATGCGACACCACCGGTTTCGCAGCGGCGCTTTTCGCCGCCACGCTAACGGCATGCGGACGAACCGGATGCATCAGATCAGCGCGAACGACCTTGCCCTGCCCCGCTTTAGCGTGAACGAGTTGCGCGTGCGGCTTTTTGCTTTGCGCGACCACGGCGGTTTTCGGCCGGGCCTTGCCTGCACTGACGGCCGCCGGCTTGACGCCGCCCTTCGTCCCCTTGGCCGCGACTGTCTTCACGTTGCCGCGCGCCGCTGTTTTCTCGCCGATGTGCGTCGTTGCCGATGCACCGCGCGCCGCCTTCCGAGGCGCATGCCCGGCCCCCTTGAGACTCGCGCCAGCTTTGGCCTTAACCGCCGTCGGTTTCTTCTTCGCGCTCTTCGGCGCCGCATGCCCGCTCGCTTCCGGCGGATTCCACACTTCCGTGTACCCCGCAGCCATTGCCGCGCCGGATACAGCCCAAACGGCCAACGCCGCTGCTACTGCTCGAAACCACATCACCTGCTTCTCCTGATCTTTCGACTACTTAACGAGCCAGGATTATATTCTCTTGCATTAATCTATATATGGACTAATATCGTCAACAAGTACAAATTAGGACCAACCTATTCATGGCTCACGCTGCCCGCCTTTCCACGCCTGAAGAGCCGATTCGACGGCCCGCTTCGGAACCTACGCTGACTGAAATGTCCGCAGCAGGTTTGCGCGCTTTCTTCAACATTGCGCGCGACTGGGATCTGAACGCGGAGGAGCAGATCGTGCTGCTCGGCTCGCCGGGCCGCTCCACTTACTTCAAATGGAAGTCGTCGCCCGAGACCGCCCGGCTGGGGCGCGACACGCTGGAGCGGCTGTCGCTGCTGCTCGGCATCTACAAGGCGCTGCAAATCCTGCTGCCGCAACCCAATGCCGCCGACACCTGGGTCAAGCGCCCGAACAGCGCGCCGCCGTTCGGCGGCCGCCGCGCGCTCGACCGTATGCTGGCGGGCAATATCAGCGATCTCGTGGCCGTGCGCCAGTATCTCGACGCGATGCGAGGCGGCTGGGCGTGACAAAACCGCATTGGCAGGACCGCTGGCCCGTTGCGCCGCTCGACTGGTCGCCCGCATACCGGGTGATTCCCACGCGCTTTCCAGCTGTGAATCTATTCGACCGCGTGGCGTCGCCCGAAGATTTCGACGCGCTGTACGCGCTCGAAGCGATGACCAACGACCGCCTGCGCACCGAAGTCGGCGAACTCGATCTGGTGCCGCGCGACGAGCGCCGCTTTGGTCCGGGTTACGGCCCGATCATGGCCGCGCTGACGCATCTGAATCCGCTCGGCAGCCGCTTTTCCGACGGCACCTACGGCGTGTTCTATTGCGCCCGTTCGCGCGCCACGGCGATTGCCGAAACGCGTTATCACACGGGCAAGTTTCTGGAGGCGACCGCCCAGCCGCCCATGCGTCAGCAGATGCGGCTTTATACGGTGGTCGCGCAAGGCAAGGTGGTCGATATTCGCGACGATCCTTCGCTCGATCTCGCGGTGTTGTCGCCGGACGATTATCTGGCGGGTCAGACGCTCGGACGTGCGGTGCGCGAAGCGGATGCGCCCGGCATCGTGTACCGGTCGGTGCGGGATAGCGAAGGCGAATGTCTGGCCGCGTTCCGCACCACGCTGTTGCGCGACTGCCATCACGCGGCATATCTGGAATACAACTGGAACGGCACGACCGTCGATATGGTGTTCGAACTGAATCAGGTCGGGTAATTCGACATGATCAAAGGCGGCGAAGCGCGGAGGCGCGCGCCATCACGGCAACGCCAAAGCCGCCGCGCCTTCCGCGCGCGCTTCGTCGACTGAAATCGACCAGCGGCGCAATGCCTGCGGTTGCACGATGGTCAGCTTGCCGTCCGGGCTGAATGCGCCGGTATCGATGAACACTTGCGAGCCGGTCTGCTTGATATCCTGCATCGGCGTATGGCCGCAATAGGTCAGCGAGAGACCGCGTTGGCGCTGCGGATCGGCGTTGCCCAGCGCCAGTTCGCGACCCCACAGTAATTGCTGGCGAGTCGTGTCGGAGAAATTGCCTGCGTCGAGATCGGCGTCCGAACCGAAGAATTCGGCATGCAGAATATTGAAGCGCTCCTTGCCGCTGCCCACCACACGCACGAGCGGCAGCGTCCGCAGCCGTTGCGCGTAGTGCTTCAGGCGCTCGTCGGGCAAATCCATCGCCCACATGCCGCCGATTCCATACCACCACTGCGGTCGCAAACGTCCTTCGGCGACCGCGCACAGCGTGTCTTCGTGATTGCCGAGCACGCAATAGAACCAGGGCTTGTCGAGCAACGCCAGCGCCTGCTCGGAATGCTCGCCGCGATCCACGAGATCGCCGACCGAAAAGAGCCGGTCGCGCGTCGGATCGAACGCGATCACGCGTAGCAGGAAACGCAAGGCATCCATGCAGCCGTGCAGATCGCCGACCACGAAATCGCGGCCGTTCTCGTTGGCGGCATGATGCTCGACAGGGTTGACGGTGACGGAAGCCATGCGTCAATGATAGTGCCGCTCACACAGGGCCGTATGCGCGGTGCCTATCGTATCTGGACGCGTCGTTGGACGAAAATGACCAGAAATGACGCAAAAATGGCGTATTTCGGGGATGCCTCACCAATCGGCCGGCTACCGATAGTCACTCTTGCCGCGCACACCGCGCGCTGAAACGAAACAGAAAGCCTGCCGATGGCGAACCCGAAACCCGATTGAAAGCGTCGCGCAAGAAGCCTCGAAAGACTCTCGCCAGCGCGACGCCAGAGAGCGCGATATAGGGCAAACAATCGTCGCAGCGCGAGTAGAATCCGCGACACTATCGGCCTCAAATCTGACTCCATGCTCATCAAATATTATCCGCAGGTTCTCCGCAACCGGCCGCGCACGGTGATCGGTCTCGCGATCGGCATCGTGGTCGCGCTGCTGATTCCCATGCACACCACGACGATGGCGCGGGTGCTGATCGGCTGGGACGCTGCCGTCTGGAGCTACCTGGTGATGATCTGGATCCACATGGCCGTCGCCGATGAACACCTGGTCCGCGAATACGCCGTACGCGACGATGAAAACGCGGGCGTCGTGTTGTTCGTGATCTGCGTGGCGACTATCGCGAGTGTTGCGGCGATCGTGCTCGAACTGGCATCGGCAAAAGGCGCGGGCGGCGCAACGGGCCTCTGGCACTATCTGCTGACCGGCTTCACGCTGATCGGCGCGTGGTTCCTTATACCGACCATCTTCACGCTGCATTACGCGCGTCTCTACTACGACACCGACGCGAAGGAAACCGCGCTGCTGTTCCCCGATCACAAGCTCGAACCGAACTACTGGGACTTCCTGTATTTCTCGTTCACGATTGCAGTCGCTTCGCAAACCTCGGACGTGGTGCTGCGTTCGCGCACGATCCGCCGCGCCGGGCTCGCGCAATCCATTCTGTCGTTCTATTTCAACGTCGCGGTGCTCGGCCTGTGCGTGAACATCGCGGCAGGACTGCTGGGTTCGTGAACCAGCTTCGTCACCTCGCTGACACAGCGAATAAACGCGGCTGACACAATCTCCATCTGCCCCAACCCGCCGCAACGAATTCGCCTTTTGCGGTAATAACATCGCCTTCCTCGCGCCCCGTGTAAAACCCGGACGACCTCCACCCGTTTTACATGCGCGGCGCGAGAATCCCGCTCTCGCCCTGCCTCGCCGCTTTGCCGCGCATCCTCCTGCGGGGCACCCGCTTCCCCCTCCGCCGATCCTGCGCCGACCTCACTGGCACAACGTTTGCTGCGTCTTGCGAATAGTTCTGGCGAGCCGCGTGCTGCCGATGTCTGGCGTCTAAGCACCTGCGACTGGCCAGCGGCGTGACGATCTTTGCACTACATTGACCTGTGCGCGCCTTCGCTTCGGCATCGCGCGCCAACCGGCTCTGGAAGCCCAATGAGCGCTGTGATCGCATGCCAATTGCATCCACACCGCAGCAGGACGAATCTGGAAACCACCGATGGAATCTCCAAACGGGTACGCGCCGCGGATTTACTTTTTTCATTCACTCCTCGTTGGGCCGCTCGATGCCTGGCCCGCGCAGTTCGCACATGCGGGCTCGCTCGGCTTCGATCACGCGTTGATCGGCGGATTGTTCGAACCTGGCCAGGCGGGACACGGCCAGGTGGTCGGCAATCACGCCAGGCTGCATCCGGTGTTCGAGACGCAGCAGCCGGCGTCCGAAGCGATCCGCACGCTGGCCGGCGCGGCAAAGCAGAACGGATTGACCTTGCTGGCCGACTTGGTGATCGACCGGATGGCCGCCGACGGCGCGCTCTACGCCGACCATGCCGACTGGTTTCATCCGTCCGAATCGGACGAGGCGCGGCTCGATCCGCGCCATGTGCATCGCGAAGACAACGTCGCGTATGCCAACTTCGACGACCCGGGTAGCCGTGCCGCGCTCGTCGGTTGGTGGACGCAGCAGTTGCTGGCGCTCGCCGACGCGGGCATCGGCGGATTCCGCTTCGATTCACCGCATCGCGTTCCCGCCGACGTCTGGCGGCAACTCTTCGACGCAGTGCGCGCGAAACATCCCGAAGTGCGCTTTCTGGCCGCGACGCCGGGCCTTTCTCGCGGCGACCTGCCGGGACTCGAAGGCGCGGGCTTCGACAGCGCGTTTTCGTCGGTGCGCTGGTGGGATTTCCGTGCGAGCTGGATGGTCGAGGAACACGCCGCGCTCGCTCGCATCGGCGCGCCGATTGCATTCCCCGAAGCGCCGTATGGCACCCGACTCGCCGCCGAACTGACCGATGTCCACGATGCCGCGATTGTCGAGCGCGCCTATCGCCGCGCGCTGTTCACGTCGGCGGTGATCGGCACGGGCTGGATGATGCCGATGGGATTCGAATACGGCATCACCGAACCGATGTCGCAAACGCGCGGCGACGCCGCGCAATTCGCGCTCGCCGCCCAGGCGAAAAAGTTCGACCTCACGGCCGCCGTCACGCATGTGAACGAAGTCGCGAGCCAACTGAAGACACTGCACGCGAACGGGGAATTGCGCCCGCTCAGCGGCCCCGGTGCACCCGCAGCGGTCCTGCTGCGCGCGGACCAAGCCGACCTGCGCGACGCCGACGAGTCGATCCTGATCGTCGTCAATCCCGAACTCGGCGCGCCGGTGCGCGTCGATCCCGCGCGCTTCCTCGCGGGCGTGCCCGGCAACTTCACGCGCTTCGTGCCGCTCGACGCACCGGCCGGCACGTCGCCGACCACGCTGACGCCGTTCACGCTGGCAGCAGGCGCCGTGCGGCTGTTCCGCGCGGTCACCGAAAAGCCGATCCGGCTCGCGCCTCCCATCGACAAAGCCAACAGCAAGCGCAGCGGCCGCAAGACCGTGGTCGAAGCGATTGCCGCGCCGCGCGTGGCGATCGAAAGCGTGATGCCCTCGTTCGATAACGGCCGCTTTCCGGTCAAGCGCAATGTGGGCGAGCACACTGAAATCAGCGCGGCGATTTTCGCCGAAGGTCACGACAAGATCGCCGCCGCCGTGATCTGGCGAGCCGCCGACGAAACCGCTTGGCACGAAGTGCTGATGGCCCCAGCCCAACCCGCCGGGCTCGATATCTGGAAAGCGCGGATTCCGCTCGAACGCATGGGCCGTCACGAATTCACCGTGATCGCGTGGCGCGACGATTTCGCGTCGCTGGTCGAGCACGTTCAGAAGAAGCTGAAGGCGGGGCAAACCGTCGAACTCGAACTGGACGAAGCGTCGCATCTCTTCGCGCTGGTGCTGGCCGAGGTCGAGACAGTGGAAGGCGCAGTGACCGCGCCGCTCGAACATATCGTGAAGGAGTTCACGAAGTCCGACGCGGCGACGAAGCTCGCGTTGCTGCTCGCGCCGACCACCGCGAAGGCGATGACCGCCGCGCGTCATCGTCCGTTCCTGAGCCGCGATCCGGTGATCTACCGGATCGACGCCGAGCGCACCGCCGCGCGCTTCGCGAGCTGGTACGAAATCTTCCCGCGTTCGATGAGCGACGACGAATCGCGCCACGGCACCTTCGCGGACGTGATCACGAAACTGCCGCGCATCCGCGATATGGGTTTCGACGTGCTGTATTTCCCGCCGATTCACCCGATTGGCGTCGCGAATCGCAAGGGCCGCAATAACACGCTCACTGCGCAACCAGGCGATGTGGGCAGCCCGTATGCCATCGGCGGCGCGGAAGGCGGACACACCGCCGTGCATCCGCAACTCGGCACGCTCGACGACTTCAAGGCAATGCTCGCCGCCGCACATGCGCACGGCCTCGAAATCGCGCTCGATTTCGCGGTGCAGTGCTCGCCGGATCATCCGTGGCTGAAGGAGCATCCGACGTGGTTCGCGTGGCGTCCCGACGGCACGCTGCGCTACGCGGAAAATCCGCCGAAGAAGTATCAGGACATCGTCAACCCCGACTTCTACGCGCACGACGCAAAGCCCGACCTGTGGCTCGCGTTGCGCGACGTGTTCCTGTTCTGGATCGACGCGGGCGTGCATATTTTCCGCATCGACAATCCGCACACGAAGCCACTGCCGTTCTGGGAATGGGTGATCGGCGACGTGCGTGCGCGCTTCCCCGACACGATTTTCCTCGCCGAAGCCTTCACGCGTCCGCGCATGATGAACCGGCTCGGCAAGATCGGCTTCTCGCAGTCGTACACGTATTTCACGTGGCGCGAATCGAAGCGCGATTTCATCGAGTACATGAGCGAACTTACGCAGACCAGCGCGCGTGATTTCTATCGGCCGAACTTCTTCGTGAATACGCCCGATATCAACCCGCGCCATCTGCAATCACAAGGGCGTTCGGGCTTCCTGATTCGCGCGGCGCTCGCGTCGACACTCGCCGGTTTGTGGGGCGTGTATAGCGGATTCGAGTTATGCGAGGCCGCCGCGCTGCCCAACAGCGAAGAATATCTGGACTCCGAGAAATACCAGTTGCGCGCGTGGGACTGGAACCGGCCCGGCAACATCACCGGCGAAATTACCGCGCTGAATCGCATTCGCCGCGCGAACCCCGCGCTGCAGACGCATCTCGGCCTTACGTTCCTGACGGCGCACAACGACAACATCCTGTTCTTTGAGAAGGCGACGGAATCGCGCGACAACGTGATCGTCGTCGCCATCAATCTCGATGCGTTCAACGAACAGGGCGCGGATATTGAATTGTCGTGGGAGACTTTCCAGAAATGGAATCTTCACGATCATGGCGCGCTGGAAGTGACCGATCAGATGACCGGCGCGCGCTTCGAATGGCATGGCCGCTGGCAGCACGTTCAACTCGGGTCCGGTCAGCCGTTCTCGATCTGGCGCATCGCGCCGCTCGGCGGTTTGCCTGCCGAACGTCCCGATGAAAGCGACAGCGACTCCAACAGCGCTCTTCACGCCGACGCTGGCAACCCAACCCCTACGGAAGGTGCGATATGAAGCGTGACGATCCAGCCCAAACCACAGTGCAGTCGCCGGTGGGCAACGCTCCCGGCAATACGGCCAAAGCACGCCCGAACCGGCGCGGCAAACCCGCGGCACTGAGCGACGATCCGCTCTGGTACAAGGACGCGATCATTTATCAGGTGCACATCAAGTCGTTTTTCGATGCGAATAACGACGGCGTAGGCGACTTTCCCGGCCTGATCGCGAAGCTCGACTACATCGCCGAACTCGGTGTGAACGCGATCTGGCTGCTGCCGTTCTATCCGTCGCCACGGCGCGACGATGGTTACGACATCGCCGATTATCGCAACGTGCATCCCGACTACGGTCAGCTTTCCGACGTGAAGCGCTTCATTCAGGAAGCGCACGCGCGCGGCATTCGCGTGATCACCGAACTGGTGATCAACCACACGTCGGATCAGCATCCGTGGTTTCAGCGCGCACGCCGCGCGAAGCCGGGTTCGAATCATCGCAACTTCTATGTGTGGTCCGATACCGATCAGAAGTACGAGGAAACGCGGATCATCTTCATCGATTCGGAACCGTCGAACTGGTCGCACGATCCGGTAGCGGGCGCCTATTACTGGCACCGTTTTTACTCGCATCAGCCCGATCTGAACTTCGACAATCCGGCCGTGCTGAAGGAAGTGCTGCAGGTGATGCGCTTCTGGCTCGACATGGGAATCGACGGGCTGCGGCTCGACGCGGTGCCGTACCTGGTCGAACGCGAAGGCACGAACAACGAGAACCTGCCGGAAACGCACGCGATCCTGAAGAAGATTCGCGCGACCATCGACGCCGAATATCCGAACCGGATGCTGCTCGCCGAAGCGAATCAGTGGCCGGAAGACGTGAAGGAATATTTCGGCGACGAAGACGAATGCCACATGGCATTCCACTTTCCGCTGATGCCGCGTATCTACATGTCGATTGCGAGCGAGGACCGCTTCCCGATCACCGATATCATGCGGCAGACGCCGGATCTCGCATCGACGAACCAGTGGGCGATTTTCCTGCGCAATCACGACGAACTCACGCTCGAAATGGTCACCGATTCCGAGCGCGACTACTTGTGGAACACCTACGCAAGCGACCGCCGCGCCCGCCTGAATCTCGGTATTCGTCGCCGTCTCGCCCCGCTGATGGAACGCGACCGCCGCCGCATCGAGTTGATCAATTCGCTGCTGCTGTCGATGCCCGGCACGCCCGTGATCTACTACGGCGACGAACTCGGTATGGGCGACAACATCCACCTCGGCGACCGCGACGGCGTGCGTACGCCGATGCAATGGTCGTCGGATCGTAACGGCGGTTTTTCGCGCGCCGATCCCGAGCAACTGGTGCTGCCGCCGGTGATGGGCTCGCTCTACGGCTTCGATGCGGTCAATGTCGAAGCGCAAAGCCGCGATCCACATTCGCTGCTGAACTGGACGCGCCGCATGCTTGCCACGCGTCGCGCGAAGCAGACGTTCGGGCGCGGCACGATCCGCTTCCTGAAGCCCGAAAACCGCAAGATTCTCGCGTATCTGCGGGAAATGCCGGGCGAGCCGCCGATTCTGTGCGTCGCGAATCTGTCGCGCGCGCCGCAGGCGGTCGAACTCGATCTGTCCGAATTCAACGGCTCCGTGCCGATTGAAATGACCGCCGATTCGGTGTTCCCCGCGATCGGCCAGCTCACCTATCTGCTGACGTTCCCGCCGTACGGCTTCCTGTGGTTCATGCTGTGTCCGGGCGGCCAGCGTCCGACGTGGGCGCAGGCGCATTCGGAACCGCTGCCGGAGTTCGTCACGATCGTGATTCGCGAAGGACAAGCTGGGCCGACGCCGGAGAATGTGCGCCTGCTTGAATCGGAAGTGCTGCCGTCATGGCTTAGCCGGCGCCGCTGGTTTGCGTCGAAGGATCAGAAGATGCATGCGGTGCGGCTCGCCGCGCTGACGACGATCCCGAACGGCGGCTTTGCGTTCACCGAAATCGAAGTGGACGTGGGTGACCATACCGAGCGTTACGTGGTGCCGATTGCGATCACGTGGGGCGGTGAAACCACCACGCCGCTGTTCATGCAACTGGCGCTCGCGCGCGTGCGGCGCGGCCGCAATGTCGGTCATCTGACCGACGCGTTTGCGTTGCCGATCTTCGCCCACAACGTGATGCGCAAGCTGCGCGAACGCGCCGTGGTGCCGACCGTGCAGAAGAGCGAAATCAAGTTCCTGCCGACCGAGCGTTTCGCCGAACTCGACAATCTCGGCGATCGTCCGGAAATCCGCTGGCTCGCTGCCGAACAGAGCAACAGTTCGCTGATCATCGCCGACGCTGCGGTGCTGAAACTCGTGCGCCGGCTCGTGAGCGGCATCCACCCGGAAGCCGAAATCAGCCGCTATCTGACGCATCTCGGTTATGCGAACACCGCGCCGCTGTATGGCGAAGTGGTGCGCGTCGATCCCGAAGGCGTGCCGCATACGCTGTGCATTCTGCAAGGCTTTATCGACAACCAGGGCGATGCGTGGAACTGGTCGCTGGATACGCTGCGCCGCTCGGTCGACGAACTCGCGATTGCCGTCGATACCGAGAAAAACGAAGCGATTCTGCTCGAAGGCTATAGCGAACTGGCGGGCATTATCGGCAGACGGCTCGGCGAATTGCACGTCGCGCTCGCGTCGCCGACCGACGATCCCGCGTTCTCTCCCGAACCCGCCGACGCGGCCCAGGTGCAGGCATGGGTCGACGGTACGCAGTCGATGCTCGCGAGCGCGCTCGATCTTCTCGCGCCGCGTATCGAGCAGATGAGCGACCCGGAGACGAAGGCGCTCGCGCAGAGCCTGATCGATCGTCGCGAGGCGCTTGTCGCTGCGGTCGACCAACTCGTTTCCGCCGACTCGCAGGCGCTGCGCATCCGCATTCACGGCGACTTCCACCTCGGCCAGGTGCTGGTCGCGCAGGGCGACGCGTATCTGATCGACTTCGAAGGCGAACCGGCGCGTTCGCTGGAAGAACGCCGGCAGAAGTCGAGCCCGCTGCGTGATGTGGCCGGGCTGATGCGCTCGCTGTCGTATGCGAGCGCGGCGGCGCAGTCCACCACCGAAGCGGCGCCGCAGCAAACCGCCGATCGCAAGCGCGCGTTGTTCGACCGCTTCCGCGTCCACGCAACCGAGGCGTTTTTGCAGCAGTACCGTGCCGCCATCGCGGAGTCGCCGACGCCGCTGGTCGCACCCGAAGCGGAGCAGGCACTGCTCGATCTGTTCCTGATCGAAAAGGCCGCGTACGAAATCCGCTACGAAGCGGCCAACCGTCCGACGTGGCTCGGCTTGCCGGTGCGCGGGCTGGCCGCGCTCGCCAGCCGTCTGCTCGGCGATACGGGCAGCACAGCGTCGCAAACCCCATCCACCCCGGCGCCTGGCGCCGACACACCGCCTAACCCGGCCGAGGGCGATTATGAGTGAGCACGATCCGGCCGTTGGCCTTCAACCTGTCGAGATCGACGCGCTCGTCGAAGCGCGTCACCCCGATCCTTTTTCGCAACTCGGGCTGCATCAGACGGACATTGGTCCGGTGGTGCGCGCGCTGTTGCCGAATGCCGCGCACGTCACGGTGATTTCGCGTGCGGACGGTGCGACGCTCGGCGAACTGGAGCAACTGCGGCCGGGGCTGTTCGCTGGCCGCGTGACGTCGGCTGCGCCGTATCGTTTGCGGATCGACTGGCATGGCGTGATTCAGGAAGTCGAGGATACCTATTCATTCGGCCCCGTTCTCGGCGACGAACCGCTAGGCCGTCTTGCCAACGGCGATCCATACGCGGTGCTCGAACTGCTCGGCTCGCGTCCGATGGAAGTCGACGGTGTGCCGGGCGTGCGCTTTGCCGTGTGGGCGCCAAATGCGCGGCGCGTGTCGGTGGTTGGCGACTTCAACGCGTGGGACGGGCGGCGTCATCCGATGCGGTTGCGTCATCAGGCGGGCGTGTGGGAACTGTTCGTGCCGCGCGTCGGTGCGGGCACGCGCTACAAGTACGAACTGCTGTCGCGCGATGGCCATCCGCTGCCGCTCAAGGCCGATCCGTGCGCGATGCAAACGGAGAAGCCGCCGGGCACGGCGTCGGTGGTTGCGCATGTCGACGAGATCGAGCAGTTTCCGTGGACCGATCACGACTGGATTCAGTCGCGCGCTGAAAAGCAGACCCCGCGCTCGCCGATCACGATCTACGAGGTCCACGCTGAATCGTGGATTCGTGTCGCCGAAGAAGGTCAGCGCGGCCTCAACTGGGAAGAACTCGCCGACCGGCTGATTCCGTACGTGAAAAGCATGGGCTTCACGCACGTCGAGTTCATGCCGATCGCGGAACATCCGTTTGGCGGATCGTGGGGTTATCAGCCGCTTGGGCAGTTCGCACCGTCCGCGCGGTTCGGCAAGCCGGAGCAGTTCGCGCTGTTCGTCGACCGCGCGCACGAAGCCGGACTCGGCGTGATTCTCGACTGGGTGCCCGCGCATTTTCCAAACGACGCACACGGCCTGATCGACTTCGACGGCACGCCGCTCTACGAGCACGCGGACCCGCGCGAAGGCTATCACCAGGACTGGAACACGATGATCTACAACCTCGGCCGCAACGAGGTGAGCGCGTTCCTGGTCGCGTCGGGGCTCGCGTGGTTGAAGCGCTATCACGTCGACGGCCTGCGCGTCGACGCAGTCGCGTCGATGCTGTATCGCGACTATTCGCGCGCCGCCAACGAGTGGGTGCCGAACATTTACGGCGGACGTGAAAACCTCGAATCGATTGCATTCCTGAAGCGGCTGAATCACGAAGTCGGCTATGTGCCGGGCGTGCCGGGCGCGATCACGATTGCCGAGGAATCGACGGCGTGGCCGGGCGTGACAGCGAGCGTCGAAGACGGCGGACTCGGCTTCCAGTTCAAGTGGAACATGGGCTGGATGCACGACACGCTGCACTACATGGAAGAAGACCCGGTGTATCGCCAGTACCATCATCACCAGATGACATTCGGGATGGTGTACGCGTACTCGGAGCGCTTCGTCCTGCCGCTTTCACACGATGAAGTCGTGCACGGCAAAGGCTCGCTGCTCGGCAAGATGCCCGGCGACACATGGCAGCGCTTTGCGAATCTACGCGCGTACTTCGGCTTCATGTGGACGCATCCGGGGAAGAAGCTGCTGTTCATGGGCGGCGAATTCGGCCAGATGGCGGAATTCAACCACGACACATCGCCGCATTGGCATCTGCTCGACGATCCGAATCATCATGGCGTGCAGAAACTCGTCCGCGACCTCAACCATCTGTACAGCAGCGAGCCCGCGTTGCATCTGCTCGACAGCGAACCGGGCGGCTTCGACTGGTTGATCGGCGACGACAGCGGCAACAGCGTCTACGCGTATCGACGCACCGACGGCGCAGGCCGGGAAGTAGTCGTCGTCTGCAATATGACGCCGGTGCCGCGCGTGGGCTACCGGATCGGCATGCCGCGCGGCGGACGCTGGGCCGAAGTGCTGAATACCGACGCAGGCGTGTACGGCGGGTCGAACATGGGCAACGGCGGCCTGATTCATACCGACGAAATATCGAGCCACGGCAGACCGCATTCCGCGTCACTCGTTTTGCCGCCGCTCGCCACGATCGTATTGCGCGCAGAATGAGCCGTCGATTGAAAAGAGTGCTGTAAAGCGGATCGCGCGGCCTTGGCTCCGCGCGGTCCGCTGCATGAAGACCCAAACGAGCGTTCACAAACTAGAACAGGAAGGGGAATCATGTCGCATGCAATGCCCGACCGGCTGTTGCCGGGCTCGCCGTATCCGCTCGGTGCCAGCTGGGATGGACTGGGCGTCAACTTCGCCGTGTTCTCGGCGAATGCGCAGAAAATCGAGCTTTGCCTGTTCGACCCCACGGGCCGCAAGGAAATCAGGCGCTACACGCTGCCCGAATGTACCGACGAAGTCTGGCACGGCTATCTGCCGAATGCGCACCCGGGCACCGCTTACGGTTTTCGCGCGCACGGGCCGTATCTGCCGCATCAGGGACATCGTTTCAATCCGCACAAGCTGTTGCTCGATCCGTATGCGCGCAAGCTCGTCGGCCAGTTTCGCTGGTCGGATGCGCTGTTCGGTTATCGCGTGCATTCGAATCGCGCGGACCTTTCCATCGACCGGCGCGATTCCGCGCCTGCGATGCCGAAGTGCGTGGTGATCGACGAAGCGTTCGACTGGTCGCACGATAAACGCCCGAACGTGCCGTGGGGCGAAACGGTGATTTACGAAACGCATGTGCGCGGCGCGTCGATGTTGCGCGCCGATTTGCGTCAGCACGAGCGCGGCACGTTCGCGGCGCTGTCGTCGCCGGAGTTCATCGAGCATCTGCTGAAGCTCGGCGTGACCGCCGTCGAACTGTTGCCGGTCCATGCGTTTCTGAACGACCGCTTTCTGGTGGAGCGCGGCCTGCGCAATTACTGGGGCTACAACACCGCCGCGTTTTTCGCGCCCGAGCCGTCTTATCTGAGCACGCACCGGCTCGACGAAATGCGCATCGCCGTGCGCCAGTTGCACGCGGCCGGCATCGAGGTGTTTCTCGACGTGGTCTACAACCACACTTGCGAAGGCAGCGAAATGGGGCCGACCATCTCGTGGCGCGGACTCGACAATGCCAGCTATTACCGCCTTATTCCAGGCGATGAACGTCACCATATTAACGACACCGGTTGTGGCGATACGCTGAACCTGCCGCATCCGCGCGTATTGCAGATGGTGATGGATTCGCTGCGTTACTGGTCGACGGCGTTCAACATCGACGGCTTCCGTTTCGATCTCGGCGTGACGCTCGGCCGTGAACAGCACGGTTTCGATCCCGGTTCGGGTTTCTTCGACGCGCTGCGCCAGGACCCCGTTCTGTCGCAGCGCAAGCTGATTTCCGAACCGTGGGACATCGGGCCTGGCGGTTATCAGCTAGGCAATCATCCGCCAGGATTCAGCGAATGGAACGACCGTTTTCGCGACACCGTGCGCCGTTTCTGGCGCGGCGACGCAGGCTTGCGGCCAGACCTCGCCGCGCGTCTGACGGGCTCGGCGGATCTGTTCAACCGGCGCTTCAGAAAACCGTGGGCGTCGATCAACTTCGTCACGTCACACGACGGCTTTACGTTAGCGGATGTCACTGCGTACGAGCAGAAGCACAACGAAGCAAATCGCGAAGACAACAACGACGGGCATAACGAGAATTGCAGCCGCAACTGGGGCGTCGAAGGTCCGACCGATGATCCCGCGATTCTCGCCACGCGCAAACGCGTCGCCCGTTCGCTGATCGCCACGCTGCTGATGGCGCTCGGCACGCCGATGGTGCTGGCCGGCGACGAATCGCTGCGAACGCAGAACGGCAACAACAACGCGTACTGCCAGGACAACGACATATCGTGGATCGACTGGGAGCGCGCGGATTCACCCGACGGCCGTCAGATGACCGACTTCGTCGCGCGCGTGATCGCGCTGCGCAAGCAGCATCCGCTGCTGCGCGAAACGCGTTTTCTGTTCGGCGACCGCGAAGTACTGCCGGGATTATTCGATGTCGGCTGGTTCGACGAACATGGCGATCCGCTCACTATCGAAGCATGGCAGGACCCCGAAGGCCGCGCGTTCACGCTGCGTCGCGCGGGGCCCGGTTCGAACGGCGAAACCGAAGTATTGTTGATGATGCTCAACGCAAACGAGGAAACGCTGCGATTCACGCCTCCCGCGCCGCACCTGGAATGGCACGTGCTGTTAGATACGGCTGAACCGGCCAACGCGCCGTACCGGCTGGCGGCGGCGGACGTGGAAGTGGCCGCGCACGGTCTGGTGATGCTGGCCGCGCAACCGGTCGGCGAAGCGGACTGGCAGGCCGGATGGATGGCCGGCGCGCAGCACGGGCCACGGCTTCTGACTGCGCTGCCGCCCGATCCCGGTGCGCATCCGCCCGGTAGCGACACGTCGCCGAGCACCTAGACGGCGCGGCGCGCAGCGCGCCATGACGGTATGCGCGGAATCGTTGGCATGACCTACGTGTAAAACGCGGCTCGACAGCACATTCGAATGGTGAAGAATCATGTCCGAAAGTCCGATTGATCCTCATGCGCATCATCACGCGCATTGCCTGCCCTTCAGCGCGCAGTTACTCGGCGCGACAGGCACGAAGCCGCGCACGCGGTTCCGTTTCTGGGCTCCCTCGTGCAAGACCGTGCAGATCGCGATAGAGAACGGCGCGGCGCAGGGTACGCACGATATGACGCCCACCGGCAACGGCTGGTTCGAAGCGACCGTCGATTGCGGCGCGGGTACGTTGTATCGCTTCCGTCTCGACGGCGAGCAGACGGTGCCGGACCCGGCATCGCGTTTTCAGCCGCAGGACGTGCACGGGCCGAGCGAAGTGATCGACCCGCGCGCGTATCGATGGGAAAACACCGGATGGCACGGCCGGCCGTGGGAAGAAACGGTGTTGTACGAATTGCACGTCGGCGCGATGGGCGGCTATGCGGGCGTGCAGAAGCGCCTGCCCAAACTCGCCGCGCTCGGCGTGACTGCCATCGAGTTGATGCCGTTGAACGACTTTCCCGGCAAGCACAACTGGGGCTATGACGGCGTGCTGCCGTATGCCCCCGATTCCGCGTATGGCCGCCCGGAAGAACTCAAAGCGCTGATCGACGCCGCGCACGGTCTCGGCCTGATGGTGTTCCTCGATGTGGTCTACAACCACTTCGGTCCCGACGGCAATTATCTGCACGCCTACGCGCGTTCGTTTTTCCGCGAGGGCACGCATACGCCGTGGGGTCCGGCAATCGATTTCAATCGCAGTGAAGTGAGCGATTTTTTCACCGATAACGCGATCTACTGGATCAACGAATACCGGATCGACGGGCTGCGTTTCGACGCCGTGCATGCGATCGACAATCACGAATGGCTGCGCAAATTGTCCGACCATATCCGCGCGGGCGTGCAGCATGGACGGCACGTGCATCTGGTGCTCGAAAACGAGCACAACAGCGCGAGCCTGCTGGACACGCATTTCGACGCGCAATGGAACGACGACGCGCACAACACGCTGCACGTTCTGCTGACCGGTGAAACGGAAGGCTACTACCACGCGTACGAAGATCAGCCGATCCGCCGTCTCGCGCGCGTGTTGTCGGAAGGCTTCGCGTATCAGGGCGACCCCTCGCCGATTCATGACGGTGCGCCGCGTGGCGAATCGAGCGGACATTTGCCGCCTACTTCGTTCGTGATGTTTTTGCAGAACCACGATCAGATCGGCAATCGCGCTTTCGGCGAACGTCTGCGCAAGCTGACTTCGGACGACGCCTTGCGCGCCGCCACCGGTCTGCTGCTGTTGTCGCCGCAAATCCCGTTGCTGTTCATGGACGAGGAATACGGTTCGACCCAGCCCTTCCTCTTCTTCACCGATTACACCGGCGATCTCGCCAACGCCGTGCGCGAAGGAAGGCGCCGCGAATTCGCGCGCTTCTCGTCGTTCAGCGACGAAAAGAAGCGCGCGCAGATTCCCGATCCGAACGACGTGAAGACGTTTAACGCATCGTCGCCGCCCGCGCCTCACAAAGCGCGCGCCGCCGACGACGACGCGCAGGCGAAAGACCGCCTCGACTGGATGCACTTCTACAAATCCGCGCTCGCCGTGCGCGCAAAGCTGATCACGCCGCGCCTGAAGCACGGCAAGGCGCTCGGTGCGAGCGTGCTCGCCGCAGCCAATGGCGGCGACGCGAACGCACTGATTGCGCGCTGGAAAATGGGCGACGGCGAGACGTTGTCGATGGCGCTGAATCTGTCGAAGGACAACGTGGCGTTGGAGCGCGTGCCCGACGGCAAGGTGATTTTCGAAACGCCGCCGCGCGTGCGCGAGCAGGCCGCCGCCGGCACGTTGCCGCCAAACGCGTTCGTCGCGTGGATGACCGGCGACGTCAGCGACTACGCGATCGGCCACGATGCGCGCATCGCAGGAAAACAGGAGCGCAACGCGTGACGACACGAGTAACCAACCGCCGTCCTAACGAAACCATCGTCACCCTCGCCGCCCGCGCGGGTTTCGAGGTGGAGTGGCAGGACGCGCATCACACGACGCAGCAGGTGCCCGAAAGCACGCTCGCGGTGCTGCTCGAACGAATGGGTTTGCCGTGCGGCAACGCCACGCAGATCCGGCAAAGCGCTGCGGCTCTCGAAGCCGAATTGTCGGGCAAGAAAATGCCGCCGCTGATGACGGCCGAAGTCGGGCGCGGCATTGCGTTGCCGATGGCCGCCGTGAAGTCGGGCAGCCATTACCGGATCGAACTGGAGAGCGGCTCGATCATCGACGGACGCTTTACCTCGCCGAAAGGCGAAGAAGCGCTGCTCGCGCCGATCGACGAACCCGGCTATCACACGCTCGTGATCAACGAGCAACGCGTGACGCTGGCCGTCGCACCGCATCGCTGCTACACCGTCGACGACGCGTGGCGCACGCTGCATCCCGAAGGCGCGAAGAAAACGCCGCCGCTGTGGGGCGTCGCCGCGCAACTGTACGGCCTGCGCCGGTCCGGCGACGGCGGCATCGGCGATTACTCGGCGCTCGCGCAAGTCGCCGTCGAGAGCGGGAAACGCGGTGCGCACGCGCTCGCCGTCAGCCCGACTCACGCGATGTTCAGCGCGGAGCCGAATCGCTTCAGCCCGTATTCGCCGTCGTCGCGTTTGTGGCTGAACGTCACGCATATCGATCCCGCTGCGGTGTTCGGCGCCGACGCCGCGCGCGATGCGCTTAATGCCGCGCAAGCCGCGGACGCCTGGTCGCGACTCGAAGACCTGCAGCTGATCGACTGGCCGAACGCGGTCGTCTTGAAGCTGAAGGTGCTGCGCACGCTGTACGAGCATTTCAGCGAACACGAACGCCCGCAGCACACGCCGCGCGCGCTGGAATTTCACGGCTTCTGCGAACGCGCCGGCCGTGCTCTCGAAGACCACGCGCGATTCGAAGCGCTGCAGGCGGCGCAACTGTCGCAGGAAGGCGGCCACGGACATTGGCGCGACTGGCCCGAGGCATTGCGCGATCCGCGCAGCCCGGAGGTCGACGCGTTCGCCGACGCGAATCGTCACGAAGTCGACTTCCACCTGTTTCTGCAATGGCTTGCCGCGAAAGGTTTGTCGCACGCGCAGCAAGCCGCGCACGACGCGGGCATGGCGGTCGGCCTGATCGCCGATCTCGCAGTGGGTTGCGACAGCGCGGGCAGTCACGCGTGGTCGTATCGCGACGACATGCTGCAAGGCGTGTCGGTTGGCGCGCCGCCCGACCTGTTCAATCAGGCCGGTCAGGCGTGGGGGCTCACCACCTTCTCGCCGCGCGCGATGCGCACGCAAGGCTTCTCCGCGTTCATCGACATGCTGCGCGCCGCGTTCGCGCATGCGGGCGGCATCCGCATCGATCACATTCTCGGCTTGCGGCGGCTATGGCTCGTGCCCGAAGGCGAGAGCGCGCGCAACGGCGCGTATCTGCGCTATCCGCTCGAAGACCTGCTGCGGCTGATTGCGCTGGAATCGTGGCGACATCGCTCGATTGTGATCGGTGAAGACCTTGGCACCGTGCCGCCCGGTTTTCGCGAACGGCTCGACGAACACGGCATCGCCGGTATTCGCGTGTTGTGGTTCGAGGGCGCGCACGACGGCCCCGGTTTCAAGCCGCCGCGCGAGTGGGATCGCAATGCCGTCGGCACCACGACCACGCACGATCTGCCGACCGTGACCGGCTGGTGGCGCGGCAGCGACATCACATGGCGCAACAAAATCGGACAGACGATGGCGCGCGCCGACGGCCGTGATCCCGAAGAAGCCGCGCAGGAGGAACGCGCGAAGGAACGCGTCGAGTTGTGGCGCGCGTTCCAGCAGGCGGGCGAGGCTGCACCGGGTGTGAGCGCGCCGCCCGCCGACAGCGCGCCCGTGGACGAGGCGCTGGCCTTTGTCGCCGCAACCCCGGGCCCGCTCGTCACGTTTCCGCTCGAAGATCTGCTTGCGCTGGTCGATCAGCCGAATCTGCCCGGCTCGATCGACGAGCACCCGAACTGGCGGCGTCGTCTGAGCCTGCCGGTCGACGAACTGTTCAACGACGAGGCCTTCTGCGATCGCCTGCTCGCCGTCGATCGCGCGCGCCGCGCCGCCCAGGTTGCCACTCCCTCTTCCAACGCTTCTTCGGAGCCTGATACGCCATGACCGTCCCGCGCTCCACGCTTCGCCTCCAGTTCCACCGTGGCTTCACTTTCGACGACGCCGCGAAGCACGTCGACTACTTCGCCGCGCTCGGCATCAGCCATCTGTACGCATCGCCTATCACGACCGCCGAGCCCGGCTCGATGCACGGCTACGACACCGTCGACTACACCCAGGTCAGCGCCGAATGCGGCGGCGAGGCGGCCCTCAAGCGCCTCGTCGACAAACTGCGCGCGCACAACATGGGGCTGATCGTCGACATGGTGCCGAACCACATGGGCGTCGGCGGATCGAGCAACGCGTGGTGGCTCGATATCCTCGAATGGGGACGCCATAGCGCGTATGCCCGCCATTTCGACGTGGACTGGCATTCACCCGATCCGGCCTTGCGCGGCAAGGTGCTGCAGCCCACGCTCGGCGCGCCCTACGGTGAGGAACTCGCGGCGGGCCGCATCGCGCTGCATTTCGCCGCCGACACCGGCCGCTTTTACATCGGCTATGGCCCGCATGTGTTCCCCATCTGCCCGATCGATTACGCGTCAATCCTGCAAAGCGCGGACCGCGCCGATCTCAGCGCGCTCGCCGAGCGTTTCCAGGGACTGACGACGCAACCGACCGACCAGCCGCGCGCCGCCGAAGCGCGTAATGCTTTGCGCGAGTTCGTCGCGCAACACGGCGGCTCGGCGATCGAGCTCGTGCTGCAAGCGTACGCGCCCGACGATCCGGTGACGCGCGACCGCTTGCATCGGCTGATCGAGCGGCAGCACTTCCGCCTCGCGTGGTGGCGCACCGCATCCGATGAAGTGAACTGGCGGCGCTTCTTCGATATCTCGACGCTGGCCGGCGTGCGCGTCGAGCGGCCCGAAGTATTCGACGCCGTGCATGCGCTGGTTTTCCGGCTGTATCAGGAAGGCGTGGTGGACGGCCTGCGGATCGATCACGTCGATGGACTCGCGGAACCGCGCGAATACTGTCAGCGCTTGCGGCAGCGGCTCACGGAATTGCGCGACACGGCGCCGTATGTCGTGGTTGAAAAGATTCTCGGTCGGGGCGAGCCGTTGCGCGACGACTGGCCCGTGGACGGCACCACGGGCTACGACTTCATGAGCGACGTCGGCGCGCTGCTGCACGACCCGGCCGGCGCGGAACCGCTCGCGCGCACGTGGACCGAACTGACCGGCCGCAGTCCGCGTTTCGAAGACGAAGCACTGGCCGCGCGTCGCAAGATTCTCGCGGAAAACCTGTCGGCGGAACTGGATCGCGCGGCGCGCGCATTGCATCGCATCGCACGCGATTCGCTGACGACGCGTGACTTCACGTTCACCACGCTGCGCCGCGTGCTGACCGAACTGGTCGTGCATTTTCCGGTGTACCGGATTTATCCGCAGAACGGCTTGCGCAGCGCGACCGACAACCTTTATTTCGATCAGGCTCTGGCGGGCGCGAAGGCAACATTGTCGCGCGCGGATCACGTCGTGCTGGAGCGCGTAAATGCGTGGCTCGGCGGCAGCGCGGAAGAAATGCCGAACCCACGACCCGGCGCGCAACCGCAGCAGCCGGGTCAGAGTGGCGGACCGCCGCCGCATGCAGGCTCGTCACGCCGCACCGCGCAGACGCTATTTTCGCAACTGACCGCGCCGGTCGCTGCGAAGGCGGTTGAAGATACAGCGTGTTATCGCTATGGACGGTTGTTGTCGCGTAACGAGGTCGGCTCCGATCCGGGCGAATTCGCTTTGTCGGTCGAGCAATTTCACGCGGCCAATCTGGAACGTTCGCAGCGGTTTCCGCACGCGTTGCTGGCTACTGCCACACACGATCACAAGCGCGGCGAGGACGTGCGTGCGCGGCTCGCGGTGCTGAGCGAAATCGCGGACGACTGGAGCGCGACGTTGCGCGCGTGGTCGACGCTGAATGCGCCGCATCGTCGTGCGCTCGATGGCGAGCCGATTAGCAGCGTGAGTCAGGACCGCAGCGACGACTGGGCGCCCGGCGCGGCGGCCGAAGCGATGCTGTATCAGACGCTGGTGGGGTGCTGGCCACCCGATCTGCAGCCGGACGACGAAGCGGGCGTCAAGGAACTGGCCGAGCGCGTCGCGCAATGGCAGCTGAAGGCGCTGCGGGAAGCGAAGCTGCAAACCAACTGGCTCGCGCCCGACGAAGCCTACGAGGCGGGCTGCCGCGATTTCCTGTTCGACATACTCGCGCCGCAGCGGCGCGATGGCTTCCTGAAGGAACTGGCGGCGTTTGTCGCGCGAATCGGCCGGGCGGGCGCGCTGAACAGCTTGCAGCAGACGGTGTTGCGGCTCGCATCGCCTGGGATTCCCGACCTTTACCAAGGCACCGAACTGTGGGACTTCAGCCTCGTCGATCCCGACAATCGGCGTCCCGTAGATTTCGCGAAGCGCGAGGCGTTACTGGTTCAGACGCCGCCGTCGGAATTTCTATCCACCTGGCACGACGGACGTGTGAAGCTGGCGGTCGTCCAACGTGTGCTTGCGTTGCGCGAGCATCTGCCGGAGTTGCTGAGTCAAAGCACCTATTTGCCGCTGACGGTGCGCGGCACGCATGCGTCGAGCGTGATTGCGTTTGCGCGGCGTCACGGCAACGCGTGGGCAGTGGTGGTGGCGAGCCGGCTGGCCGCGGGGCTACTCGGCGACAACGGCGAACTGCCGCTGGTGGACGCCGCGAAGTGGGGGGACACGGCCGTGGAAGTGCCGTCGGATCTATCGTCGCGGGCGCTGTTCGACTGGCTGAGCCCTGCCGCGCCGAAGGTCGACGAAAACGGCCTGCTGTATTTGCGCGATGCGCTGGCGGCGATGCCGATTGCCGTGCTGGTCGAGGACGGTGTGCCGCGCAGTTGAGGACTCGCCCGCGCTGGCTCCGGGCGACCCTTGAAATAAAAAGAGCACGCGTGGTTTGCGTGCTCTTTTCTTACTGGACTGTGCGTTGCGCGTTGCGGTTCGATCAACCGCCTTCGTCGTCGAAGGTTCGCGGATACACGCGCACGAGCACGATACGCGGCCCCTTCATTTTCTTGACCACCACGTCGAAGCGATCGAACTCCACCCGCTGTCCTTCCGACGGCAGATCGTTGAGCGCCTGAATCACCAGCCCGCCAACCGATTCGGCTTTCCCCTCGTCGATATCGATCCCCAACGCGCGTTCCAGCGACACCACCGGCAAACTGCCTTTGCCCATCAACGTGCCGTCGTCCATGCGAGTCCAGTCGGCGTCGCCCTGACGGAACTCGTCGTGAATCTGGCCGACCAGCGCGCCGAGCAGGTTGTCGAGCGTCAGGAAACCGATTGGCTTCGCGTTCTTATGCCCCACCAGCGCGAGGTGCGGCGCGCCTTTACGGAAGCGCCGGAACAGTTCGAGCGCCGGCATTTCAGGCTTCACGTATTGAACCGGCCGCGCATATTTCGACAGGTCGTCAAGCGTGCTGCCCGCGTGACGCGCGAGCAGCAGATCCTTCAAATGGATCATGCCGGTCACCCGTTCACCGGACGCATCGTCGAACAGCGGATAACGGCTGAAACGATGCTGCGCGACGATCTGCATGTTCTCGCGCAACGGCAGGTCGCGCCGCAAGCCGACCATCTCGAACGCGGGGCGCATCAGGTCCGACACGGTCATACGCGAGAAATCTAGCGAGTGCGCAATCGTGTTCCACTCGTCCTGGCTATACGCGTCTGCGGGCGAACCGAGTTCAGTCGCCACGTTCGCGCGACGTCCGCGCAGAATCAGCTTCAGTTCTTCGGTCGAATAATGCGAATCGTGGCCGTGATCGGCGTCCAGACCCGCCATTCTCAGCACAGCATTGGCGCTCGAATTGAGCACCCAGATGAACGGATACATCGCCCAGTAGAAACCGTAGAGCGGCATGGCCGCCCACAGCGACACCTTCTCCGCCTCGCGAATGGCCAGCGACTTCGGCGCGAGTTCACCCACCACGATATGCAGGAACGAAATGCACGAGAACGCGAAGAACAGCGAGATACCGTGAATCAGCCGTTCCGACTCGACGCCGACCAGTTTGAAAAGCGGCGTGATCAACTCGGCAAATGCCGGTTCGCCGATCCAGCCCAACCCGAGCGATGCAAGCGTGATACCCAGCTGGCACGCGGACAGATAAGCGTCGAGACGCCCATGGACCTTCGCGAGCAAACGTCCGCGCAAACCGTGCCGCGTGGCGAGGCTTTGCACGCGCGTTTGCCGGAGTTTGACCAGGCCGAATTCAGCGGCGACAAAAAAACCGTTGAGGGCAACGAGAAGCAACGCACCAATGAGAGCGACAACCTGGATCAAAGCAAAGGGCTCCGGCAACAAAAGTTGTCAGTATAGAGGGTGAAAGCTCGATGAAAAGTTACGCGCGCACGAGATGCCGCAATGGCGCGCGTCACTTCGGTCCGACCGCGCTCAGCGGAACACGTAACGAAAGCGTGACCGGCTCGCCGCCGCTCGAATCGCTTTGCTCGAAATTGCCGCCATGCGCTTCCGCGACCCGTTTACACAGCGCAAAGACCCACGCGATCCGCTTCGCTTCGCGCGGCTCGCCGGCCTGCTTGCGCGCGAATGCTTCGAGCAGATGAGGCAGCGCCGGATCGTTCAGCGCGGTTTCGTTCGAAACGTAGGTGACGGTGGCGTGCCACGCGCCGCTGTCCGCGCGCGCAGACAGCGTGACGGCCGCGCCTTCGGCGCTCGCTTCGACCGCGAACGCGAGCATGACCCACAGCGCGGCAGCGAGGCGTTCGCGGTCGCCATTGAGTTGTTCGGTGGCGAGTTGCGAGTCGACCGCGACTTCGACGCCGCGCGAACGGGCGAGGCCGGAGCGGACCTCCTCCGCAGTTTCGTCGAGCAGCGGATGCAGCGGGAACGGCGCGTATGCGAGCGCCAGCGATTTGGTCTCGGCGCGCGTCGCGTCGACGATGGTTTCCAGCAGTTTCACCTGCTGGTCAACGCCATTGCGAATACCGGTTACCGCGCGTTGCGCGTTGGGATCGTTCGCGTCGAGTTTGCGCTCGAGCACATACGCCCAGCTATGGATGGCATTCAACGGGCCGCGCAGGTCGTGCGACACCAGTGACAGCACATGATCGCGCATGAACAGTGCGGTTTCTGCCCGAAGATGGGCCGTGCGTTCGGATACGGCGAAGCCGGAAGAAGACACCGGCGATGCGCCAGCAGCGCCGGTTGAAGACGTTGTCACAATCGAGCCCTCTCAGGCAGTGCATGATGATTGAAATAAGCCCCATTATAGGCACGGCGTCCGGCACGACCAGCCTGGCCGGATGGCTAATTGCCATGCTGGCGTCACGCAATCCGCGTGCCACGCGGCATTCGTCGGCAATCGTGGCCGGCAAGCCGTCAACACGCCTACAATGTCGGTTTTTACGAATTGATCAAGGAGCGACACATGTCGACTGTGACTACCGAATCCGGCCTGAAGTACGAAGACATCGTTGAAGGCAGCGGCGCTGAAGCCGTCGCGGGCAAGACTGTCAGCGTGCACTACACCGGCTGGCTGACCGACGGCCAGAAGTTCGACTCGAGCAAGGACCGCAACGACCCATTCGCGTTCGTGCTGGGCGGCGGCATGGTCATCAAGGGCTGGGACGAAGGCGTGCAAGGCATGAAGGTCGGCGGCACCCGCAAGCTGACCATTCCGCCGCAACTCGGCTACGGTGTGCGCGGCGCGGGCGGCGTGATTCCGCCGAATGCGACGCTCGTGTTCGAAGTCGAATTGCTCGACGTTTAAGTTTTTCGCTGTTTTCGGTTTTGCGCATTGCGCTGAACTGAAGCCGAAGCTGAAGCACGCGAATGAGCCACGCTGCCGTCACTGCCCCTAGCGTTTCGTTGCGCCGTTACGGCGCGATCGAAGCGTCGGACGTGCACGACTTTCACCAGGTCGTGCTCGGGCTGGACGGCGCGATGGTGATGGCGGTAGACGGCGTCGCGCAGCAAATCGACGCCGGCTCGGCGTGGCTGATTCCGGCCGGCGCGCGGCACGACTATGCGGGTGTCGGCGAAAACCGGCAGTTGGTGCTGGATTTACCGGCGACTTCGCTGGCCGTGCCGGAACGTTTATTCGACCGCGCACGCGCCGTGACGGTCGATACATCGCTTGCGCAACTCGTGCATCGGATCGCGGCGCACGCCACCGGCGGCGCACAGGGCGACGACCTCGACAGCCGGCGTTTTCATTGGGATGCAGCGGCCCGCCTGGGCGCTGCGTTGATCGCCGATGCGGGCACGACGGCCGGCATGCAGGCAACCGGCGCGGGGCTCGACTTCGCGCGCATCGACCGCTGGCTGCGCGCACATCTGTCGGAGCCATTACGTATCGCCGATCTCGCCGCGCATTGCGGCTTCGGCATGCGGCGCTTTCATCAGCTTTTTATCGACGCTTTCGGCGAAACACCGCATCGCTATTTGCAGCGGCTGCGCCTGGACACGTCGATCACGCTACTCGCAGACCCGCGTCTTTCGTTGACCGATATCGCGCTAGACATCGGTTTCGGCGATCAGAGCGCGTACACGCACGCATTCACGCGGCGTTTCGGGCTCGCGCCCGGGCAGTGGCGCGCGTTGCGTCATTGAGTCTGACGAGAGTTGGATGGCGCGAGCCGCCCGGAACAGAACGGCCCGCTTTTGTAGCTTCGATTCCTGCTTCAATGAGTGCCGGGGCCCGCTGAACCATCGGGCGCAGAAACCCGCGCCCGCCCCTACTCCGCAGATCAACCCGCCAGACCGCGCTCCAGATCGCCGCGAATATCGCCGGGATGTTCCAGACCCACGGCCAGCCGGATCAAACCTTCGCTGATACCCGCCGCTGCACGCGCTTCCGGCGTCACACGGCCGTGCGTGGTCGTGGCCGGATGCGTGATGGTCGTGCGCGTATCGCCGAGATTGCCGGTAATCGAGCAGATCTTCGTGCTGTCGATCACGCGCCATGCATTCGCGCGCATTTGCTCCGGCGTGTCGCCCTTCAATTCGAACGACAGAATCGCGCCGCCCGACTTCTGCTGACGCATCGCCAACTCATGCTGCGGATGCGATTCCAGTCCCGGATAAAACACACGATTCACGGCCGGATGCGTCTCTAACCAGCGCGCGATTTCGAGCGCATTCGCCGACTGTTTATCGACGCGCAACGACAGCGTTTCCATGCCCTTGAGCAGTACCCACGCGTTGAACGCGGACAGCGTCGGCCCGGCGCTGCGCACGAACGGAAACACCTTTTCCATGATGAATTTCTTCGAGCCGACCAGCGCGCCGCCCAACACGCGGCCCTGACCGTCGAGGAACTTGGTGGCCGAATGCATCACGACGTCCGCGCCGAGCTTCAGCGGCTGTTGCAGCGCTGGGCTGCAAAAGCAGTTGTCGACTACGAACACCGCGTTCGCCGCTTTCGCGATCTTGCTGATTGCGGCGATGTCGGACACTTCGGTCAGCGGATTCGACGGCGTTTCGAGGAAGAACATCTTCGTCTCGGGACGCACTGCGTTTTGCCACGCGTCCAGATCGGTGGGATCGACGAAGGTGGTCGTAATGCCGAACTTGCTGAAGATCTGCGAGAACATGCCGAGCGTCGAGCCGAACAGCGCCTGCGAGCTGACCAGATGGTCGCCGGCCTGCAACGTGGACATCACCACCGACATGATCGCGGCCATGCCCGACGCCGTCGCCATACACGCCTCGCCGCCTTCGAGCGCGGCCAGCCGGTCCTGGAACATCGACACAGTCGGGTTCGTGAAACGCGAGTAGGTGAAGTTGTCTTCGGAGTTCTTGAAGCGTTCGGCTGCGTCCGCGGCGCTCTCGAACACGAAGCTCGAGGTCAGGAAAATCGCTTCCGAGTGCTCGTTGAAGTCGCTGCGCGCTGTACCCGAGCGGATTGCCAGCGTATCGAAATTCAGGGAGTCGTCCATGTTGGTTCTGGTTTCCAATGTTCGATGGCTGCGTCCGGTGCGCCTCGGCAAACCAGGCGCGACCACGAACGGCAGCAACAAAAAAGCCCGCTTTTGCGTCGGCATAAGCGGGCTTCATGTGCGGGAAAGCTGGAGCGGAGGCGGATGATTGCGGCTGTTCCACCTTTCGCTTTAGCTGTTTCGGGTTGCCCCGCGTCCGCAAGCTGAGATCAAATCGACGCAAGCCGTCATGCTAACACGCTCGCGATGTGGCGTGCAGCGGGCCACGTCGCGAGCGGTGACGGGCGTTTAGCCCACCGACAATTGCAGATGCAGTTGCGAACGCGCCGGGGCGCCACCGTCGATCGCTTCGCTCGCCGCGTCGCGATCCGATTGCGACGAAGGTGCAAGACGCGCGGTTTCGATCCGGTCGAGGTACTCGGTCGTAATATCGCCGGTCACGTAGTTGCCGTCGAAACACGACGCTTCGAATTCCTTCAGCGCCGGGTTCGTGTCGCGCACAGCCTGCTTCAGCGCTTCGACGTCCTGGTACACGAGGTGATCCGCGCCGATCATGCGCGCAACTTCTTCGTCCGTGCGGCCGTGGGCGACGAGTTCGCCGCGCGTCGGCATGTCGATACCGTAGACGTTCGGGAATTTCACCGGCGGCGCCGCCGACGCAAAAATCACCTTGTTCGCGCCTGCATCGCGCGCCATCTGCACGATTTCATGCGAGGTCGTGCCGCGCACGATCGAGTCGTCGACGATCAGCACGTTCTTGCCCTTGAACTCGATGCCCATTGCGTTCAGCTTCTGACGCACCGACTTCTTCCGCACTGCCTGTCCCGGCATGATGAAGGTACGGCCGACGTAACGGTTCTTGAAGAAACCCTCGCGATACTCGACGCCCAGCTTCTTCGCGACCTGCATCGCGGCCGGACGGGACGAATCGGGAATCGGCATCACAACGTCGATTGTGACATCGGGCAGCTCGCGCTTGATCTTCTCGGCGAGGTAGTCGCCCATGCGCAGACGCACGTTGTAGACCGGCACGCCGTCGAGCACCGAGTCCGGACGCGCGAGATACACGAGTTCGAAAATGCACGGGTTCAGGCTCGGGTTCGTCGCGCATTGCTGCGAGTGCAGATTGCCTTCGATGTCGATGAAAATCGCTTCGCCCGGCTCGATATCGCGCACGAATTCGAAGCCGATACCTTCGATCGCGACCGATTCCGACGCCAGAATCCATTCGACGCCCTCAGCCGTTTCCTGCTTGCCGAGGCACAGCGGACGGATACCAAACGGGTCGCGGAAGCCGAGCAGTCCGTAACCGGCGATCAGCGAAACAATCGCGTACGAGCCCCGCACCCGGCGATGCACGCCCGACACCGCCTTGAACAGCGCGGCCGGATCGAGTTGCAGACCCGAACTGGACAGCTGCAATTCGTGCGCGAGCACGTTGAGCATGACTTCGGTGTCGGAATTCGTGTTGATGTGGCGGCGATCGATGCGGAACATCTCATCTTTCAGCTGCTGCCAGTTGGTCAGATTGCCGTTGTGCGCGAGGATGATGCCGAACGGCGCGTTCACGTAGAACGGCTGGGCCTCTTCTTCGCTCGATGCAGAACCGGCAGTCGGGTAACGGACCTGGCCGATACCGGTCGTGCCAGGCAAACTGCGCATGTTGCGCGTGCGGAACACGTCGCGCACCATGCCGTTCGCCTTATGCATGTGGAAATTGCTGCCGTCCGCTGTCGCGATACCGGCGGCATCCTGACCGCGATGCTGCAGGAGCAGCAGGCTGTCATAGATCAGCTGATTGACCGGGGAGTGGGAAACTACGCCTACGATGCCGCACATGGCATGTCCTTCAAAGGTACGAAATTCGTCATGGCGTCCGGTGCCTGCGATGAGGGTCGCGAAGTCATGTGACGAAGCGCGGTGTTACGCGCGTTGTCGCATCAAGGCAGCCGGCTGCGCCGGAGTCCTGCTATGTTCCTCCGACCGCTCACCTGATCGTCACACTCGGACGTAGGCAGCAAGCGTCTCGGGAAGCAGCGGTTTCATTACGTGCACGCCCTCGACCGCATAGGGCCGAAGCAGGGCGTTGCGCCAGAAATCCTGTTCCGGGAGTTCGGTCAAGCCAGCAAGGGCGACCAGAATCAGCACCAGAATCACCCCGCGTACGAGGCCGAACATCAAACCGAGCGAGCGGTCCACGCCGCTCAAGCCGGTTGCCTGCACGATGCGGCTCAGCAGCGCATTCAGCACGCCCACTACCAGCACCACACCGATCACCACCAGCGCGAAAGCGACCAGCCACTGGGTCAACGCGCCGCCGGGCCACGTGGACGGGATATGCGGCACCACGTAACCGACAAAGCGGCAGGCAATGAAAAACGCCGCTATCCAGCCGATCAGCCCAAATATCTCAGACAAAAACCCGCGCCACGTGCCGCGCAACGCCGACAAACCGATCACCGCCATTACAGCGTAGTCGAAGGCAGTGAACATCGCTGGCTTACTGTGCCGTGCCGCTGTTCGAGCCCGACGTCAAGCCGGCCGCACGAACCTTCTGAATCGCGGCGGTGGCCGCTGCACGGTCGGCAAACGGGCCGGCGCGCAACAACGTGAGCGTTGTGCCGTCAGCCTGCTTTCGATGTTCGGTATATGCGGGCACGCCCGCCGCTTTCAACCTGCTTGCCCAGTTACGCGCATTGGATTCGTCGGCAAAAGCACCCAGTTGAACCGCGAAACGGCTGCCAGGAGGCGATGCCGGCGTGCCGGAGTTCGCAATTGCGCTAGCGGCGGCTGTGTTGGTGTCCTCGTCGCCGGCGGTGGCTGCGCTTTCGGTATTACGCGCTGACGATTGCGTGGACGGCGTTCTGGCCGCCGGCTTGACTGCCGCGACAGGCGCAGCCGGTGCGGCATTGACTGCGGTTGCCGGTGCCTGCGGTTTCGCCGCCGCTGGCTTCGTTGCTGGCGTCGAGGCCGCTGCCGTGGTGTCCGTGCCCTGCTTTGTCGAGCTCTTGCCCGAGTTCGCCGCCGTTGCCGGCGCCAGCGCGGACGCGGCGAGGCCTGCGTCAGGCGTTGGGTTGTCGGGCGCTACGCCAGCCTGCGTGTCTTCGACCGCGCGTGAGACTTTTGGCGCAGGGCGGCTGGGGATGTCGATGGAGATGTCGTCTGTGACGGGCTTCGGATGCGAGTCCAACACCATCGGCAGAATGATGACGGCCGCCACGACCAGCGCGATCGCGCCAACGAGCCGGCGCCGCGCACGCTGCTTTTCCGGCAACGTGGGGTCGAGCAGCATCGCGTCTGCGTCGACGGGGCGCTCGGTGCGGCGGGTTCGCCGCTCCACGCGCTCACCACGGGCAGCCCGATTGGAACTGGTGTTTGCGCCGCGCCGGGTAGGTGCGTCGTCTTTCTTGCCGAACGAGAAAATTCCCATGAATCGCTTGGTTCGAGCCTGGCGCCCGTTCAGTGTTGCTGCGATTTACGGTAGGCCATCACGCCTGCTACCGTGTAGAAGCTGCCGAAAACCACGATTCTATCATTCTCTGACGCTCGTTTTAGCGCGTCTTGGAAAGCCTCTGCAGGTGTTGCGTAGCGCGTGACGCTGCTGTCGGCGCCGTCTTCGATACCCTGCTCGCGCAACGCCGCAGCAAGTTCTTCTGCCGATGCCGCTCGCGGAGTAGGCAGGTCGGCCACGCACCAATGGTCGATTTCGCCCTTCAGATGCGTCAGCACGCCGGCGATGTCCTTATCGCGCATCGCGCCGAATACTGCGTAGGTGTACGGGAAAAAACCCATGTTGCCGAGGTTTTGCGACAACACCGCGGCGGCGTGCGGGTTGTGGCCGACGTCCAGCACGATCGCCGGTTTGCCGGGCAGCACCTGGAAACGTCCGGGCAATTCCACGTTGGCGAGACCGAGGCGGATATCCTGCGCCGACACGGGCAAACGGTCGCGCAATGCCTCGAGCCCCGCCAATGCCGCCGACGTATTGATCAACTGATTCGCGCCGCGCAATGCCGGGTAGGCGAGTGCCGAGCGACGCATGGTCGGGCCGACGTAACTCCATTGCTGGCGCTCGCTGCCCGCCTGGCCTTCGTAGCGGAAATCGCGGCCAAATAACCACAATTCGGCGCCAATTTTCTCCGCATGGTCGATCAACGATTGCGGTGGTACCGGATCGGCGCAGATCGCCGGCTTGCCCGGACGGAAAATGCCTGCTTTTTCGAACGCGATTTTCTCGCGCGTATCACCGAGATATTCCGTGTGATCGATATCGATGCTCGTGATGATCGCGCAATCCGTATCGAGGATATTCACCGCGTCGAGCCGGCCGCCTAGGCCCACCTCGAAAATCACTGCGTCCAGTCCGCGCGATGCGAACAGGCTCATGATCGCCAAGGTTGTGAATTCGAAATAAGTCAGCGAAACCGGCTCGGCGACGCTGAGGCGCGCAGTTTCGACCGCTTCGAAGTGCAGCAGCAGTTCGGCGTCGGTCGCCATGGTGCCGTTCACCCTCGCCCGCTCGTTAAACGTCAGCAGATGCGGCGACGTGTGGCAACCTACCGTGAAACCGGCGCGCAGCAGAATGGATTCGAGGATCGCGCACGTCGAGCCCTTGCCGTTCGTCCCGCCGACCGTGATGACCGGGCACGCGAACGACAGTTGCATCGCGTCGCGTACCTGGCTAATGCGTCCCAAACCCATGTCGATGCCGACAGGATGCGCGGATTCAAGGTGCGTGAGCCACGCGTCGAGGGAGGGGAATGTGGTCATCGAGTGAATCGCGAGTAAATCGGTTAGGCGTTGGTACGGATGCGCGCGGGGCGGTCCGGCTTTGACCCTGGAGCGACGCCTGACGCAGACTTTATGCGCACAAAGCCACGCTCAAGCTACTGGGACAACTCCGCCGCGTTGCGAGACCGTGATTATCCCGGAAATGACAGCGCGCCGCTTGATCACTCACGCGGCGCGCTATTTTTAACTACTTTTCCTGCCTGAGAGGGCCGCGCTTCAGCAGCGGACCACTGTCAATTTCCGTGCGATCGAATGTTTAAGCGACCGCGTCGGCCGGTTGATGGCTCAACAACGCCATCAATTGGGCAATCTCTTCCCGCAGCTTGCGACGGTCGACGATCATATCGACCGCACCCTTCGTCAGCAGGAACTCGGCGCGCTGGAAGCCTTCCGGCAGCTTTTCGCGCACAGTCTGCTCGATCACGCGCGGGCCGGCGAAACCGATCAGCGCCTTCGGCTCGGCAATCACCACGTCGCCGAGGAACGCGAAACTCGCGGACACACCGCCCATCGTCGGATCGGTCAACACGGAGATGAACGGCAGCTTGGCTTCGGCGAGCTTCGTCAGCATGGCCGTGGTCTTCGCCATCTGCATCAGCGAGAGCAGGCTTTCCTGCATCCGCGCGCCGCCCGAAGCGGTGAAGCAGATAAACGGCACTTTCTGTTCGAGCGCGTTCTGTGCGCCGCGCGCAAAGCGCTCGCCGACTACCGAGCCCATCGAGCCGCCCATGAACGAGAACTCGAAGCACGCCACCACCACTGGAATCGTGTGGATCGCACCGCCCATCACGACCATCGCGTCGGTTTCGTCGGTGTCGTCCATTGCTTCTTTCAGACGATCCGGGTACTTACGGCTGTCCTTGAACTTCAGCGCATCGACCGGAACGATTTCCTGGCCGATTTCGTAGCGCCCTTCCGGATCGAGCAGGCCGTCGAGCCGCTCGCGCGCACCAATCCGCATGTGATGGTCGCACTTCGGGCAAACATGCAAGTTCGCCTCGACGTCGTTGCGATACAGCACGGCTTCGCATGACGGACACTTGATCCACAAGCCTTCCGGAATCCCCTTGCGGTTCTTCGGGTCGGTTTGTTTGATTTTTGGCGGCAGCAGCTTATCGAGCCAGCTCATATTGAATCCTTCTGGGGTCAACAGTCGTGCAAACGGCGGGATAAACCCGCCGCACACACTACAGCGACAAAATAACTGTTATCGGGCAGTCGCGACGCTATCGAGCGCCTCGCGCACTTCAGCGATGAAACGCGTGAGCGTTTCGGCGGCGGTTTCGGGAGCCGCCTGTTCGAGCAATTGGACGATACGGCTGCCGATCACGACGGCATCGGACACTTCGGCCACCGAACGCGCCGTTTGCGCGTCACGAATGCCAAAACCGACGCCCACCGGCAGGGGTACGCGCGACTTGATGGCCGGGATTTTACTCGCGATGCTGGAAACGTCCAGATTTGCCGATCCGGTCACGCCTTTCAGCGACACATAGTAGACATAGCCGCTGGCGATTTTACCAACTTCGGCAATACGCTCGTCCGTCGAGGTCGGCGCAAGCAGGAAGATCGGATCAATCCCCGCAGATCGCATCTGATCAGCGAAGTTAGTACATTCTTCCGGCGGGTAATCGACAACCAGCACGCCATCGACGCCAGCATCCTGCGCGGCTTTCGCGAAGGCTTCGGCGCCCATCCGCTCGATGGGATTGGCATAACCCATCAGCACGACTGGAGTCTTGTCGTTTGTTTCACGGAATCGCTTGACGTCGGCGAGTACGTGACGCAACGACACGCCATGCGCCAAAGCGCGTTCGGACGACTGCTGGATCACCGGACCATCGGCCATCGGGTCGGAAAACGGCACACCGAGCTCGATCACATCCGCGCCGCCAGCGGCGAGCGCGTGCATGAATTCGACCGTGCGAGCTGGGTCAGGGTCGCCGGCCGTCATGAACGGAATCAGGCCTTTCTTACCTTCAGCGGACAACGCGGCAAACGTGTTCTTGATACGGGACATGGAATTTTCTCGAATTTTGGCTACTGCGCGTGACTTGCGCGCGCTGACTTAAGCAGCGCTTCGCTCACTGGACTTCGGCTTGCCGGGCCGCCTTGCCTTTGGCACGGCGAGCCACGGGAGGAGCAGCGGCGGCGCTGACGCGCTCGCGCGCTATCGCGCAGTAACTTTCATTGATCTCATAGCCGACGAATTCGCGCTGATGACGGACGCAAGCGACGGCGGTAGTGCCGCTGCCCATGAACGGGTCGAGCACGCGCCCGCCCTTCGGACAACTGGACAACACCATTCGCTCGACGATTTCCAGCGGCTTCTGGGTCGGATGCGCGACGCGCTCGGCGTGTTGCCGATGCAGCCGCGATATCGACCAGAGGTCCTTTGGATTATAGCCAAGCTCCAACCACTTGCTTCCCTCAAACAACTTACGCGAACGCGCCTTCTTCGTGACTGCATCGTACGGGATGCGGACGGGGTCGAGATCGAAGAAATAATCCTTCGATACCGCGAAAAAGCCGATGTTGTCGTGCACCGAAGTAAATCGGCGCACCGTTCCGCCCATGCTCGGCACGCGCCGGTCCCAGATGATCTCGTTGACCATCACGAGTTTGGTCTTCAGGAAACTGAAGATTTCCGGCGAATACTGCCAGGTGCAGAAAATGTAGAGCGAGCCGGACGGCTTGAGCTTCGGAACCGCCAGCTCGAGCCAGGCACGCGTCCATGCGAGAAAATCCTCGCCGGTGCGCATGTCGGAGTCGTTGCCGTAGTCCTTGCCCAATCCGTAAGGCGGGTCGCAGACGATCAGATCGATCGACCCGTCCGGAATGTTCGCCACATCGGTCAGAAAATCGCGGTTCAACAGCTGAATGCCGGCAGGCACCTGCGCCAGCAAAGGCGCGGGCGCCTCGGCCACCGCTACACCGGTGGCCGGACTCGTCGTTTCAATCGCCTGCTGCGGCTCGTCGAACTCGTCACGCATCGTCGCGGCGCTCAGAACTGAATGCCCGATCGCTCGGCGACCGTATGCATGTCCTTGTCGCCACGGCCCGACAAATTGACCAGAAGGACCTTGTCCTTCGGCAGCGTCGGCGCGAGCTTCGCGGCGTACGCCAGCGCGTGGCTGGACTCGAGCGCCGGAATAATGCCTTCGATGCGACAGCAGTCGTGAAACGCTTTAAGCGCTTCTTCGTCGGTGATGCTGACGTATTCAGCGCGTTTGCTGTCTTTTAGCCACGCATGCTCGGGACCCACGCCCGGGTAGTCGAGACCAGCGGACACCGAGTGCGTCTCCATGATTTGACCGTTTTCGTCCTGAAGGAGATAGGTGCGGTTACCGTGCAGCACGCCAGGTGTGCCGCCAAGAAGCGACGCCGCGTGACGGCCGGTTTCAATGCCGTCGCCAGCTGGCTCGACGCCGATCAACCTCACCGAACTGTCGTCAATGTACGGGTAAAAGATGCCCATTGCGTTCGAACCGCCGCCAACGCACGCGATCACGGCGTCTGGCTGACGACCCACCATTTCCGGCATCTGCACCTTGCATTCGTCACCGATCACGCGCTGGAAGTCGCGCACCATCATCGGATAAGGATGCGGACCAGCCACCGTGCCGATGATGTAGAACGTGCTTTCGACGTTCGTCACCCAGTCGCGCATGGCTTCGTTCAGCGCGTCTTTCAGCGTACGCGAGCCCGATTCGACCGGCACGACAGTGGCGCCGAGCAGCTTCATCCGGTACACGTTGGCGGCCTGACGGCGCACATCTTCCGCACCCATGTAGACCACGCATTCCATGCCGAAACGCGCGGCAATGGTAGCCGTCGCCACACCATGCTGACCCGCGCCCGTTTCCGCGATCACGCGCGGCTTGCCCATGCGCTTCGCCAGCAATGCCTGGCCGATCACGTTGTTGATCTTGTGGGCGCCGGTGTGGTTCAGGTCTTCGCGCTTCAGAAAAATCTGCGCGCCGCCGACCATTTCGCTCCAGCGCTTCGCGTGATAAATCGGCGACGGACGGCCGACGAAATGCTTCAACTCGCGCTCGTATTCCGCGACGAACTCAGGATCTTTCTGGAATTTCTCGTACGCTTCACGCAGCTCGGTAAGTGCGTGCACAAGCGTTTCAGCGACGAACACGCCGCCATATTGGCCGAAATGGCCTCTTTCGTCAGGCAAGTTATACATGGTGATCACTCTTATCAGTGTGGCGCCAGGTTTTCGCAGGAGGAAAACCGGCCGCCTGAATCATTCGGCGTCTGCCGCGCGCACTGCGCGTACAAACGCTGCCATCCGGGCGTGATCTTTCACGCCCTTGGCGCCCTCTACTTCGATGCCGCTCGAGACATCGACCGCGTACGGGCGCACGCGATGGATCGCATCACTGACGTTTTGCGCGTTCAACCCACCACTCAAAACGGCCCGACGCGCGAGCTCTGCTGGAATAAGTGACCAATCGAAAACCTTCCCGCCGCCGCCATAGCCTTCGACATGGGTGTCGAACAGGAGGCCGCTGGCTGCTGAATAGTTGGAAGCTGATTTTACCAAATCAGCCGACTGAGTATCCGCCGCAACCCGCAACGCACGCAACCAAGGCAAACCCGCAACGCTGGCGAGCGCTTCGCACTGCTCCGGCGTCTCGTCGCCGTGGAACTGCAACAACGTGAGCCCGACATTGCTGACCACCTCGCTGATCCACTCCGGCGTCGCGTTGACGAACAGGCCGACCACCGACACGAACGGCGGCACATCGTGCACCAGTTCGACCGCCTGCGCGACACTCACCGAGCGCGGGCTCGGCGGATAGAACACGAGGCCGATCGCGTCGGCGCCAAGATCGATCGCGTGTGCGACATCTTCCGGCTTCGACAGCCCGCACAATTTGATTCGCGTGCGATGCGGCGCGCGCTGCTGCGGCGCGGCGGCATCGGCGGAATTCACCAGATTTTCGGTTGCTTTCATGTTTGCGCCTGCTCGGTCCATACAGTGCTCCATGGCACGCTGCCAGTCTGCGGCGCGGGCACGGCGAATTGCTCAGGATAGCCCACCTGCGCCAGATACAACCCATCCGGCATAAACGTCGGCGCGGCGCAATCACGGCTACGAGCCGCGAGCACCTCGGCCATCCATTCGGGCGGGTAATTGCCTCGTCCGATACTGACAAGGCAGCCCATCAGGTTACGCACCATATGATGCAAAAAAGCATTCGCCCTGAAGCGGAAGTGGATGAAATCGCCCTGCTGCCTGACGTCGATCTGATACAGATGTTTGATCGGCGTTTTCGACTGACATTGCGACGAACGGAACGACGAAAAATCGTGCTCGCCGATCAGATACGCCGCGCCCGCACGCATCGCGTCGACATCGAGCGGGGTGTGCACCCAGCCGGCCCGCGTCGCCAGCATCGGCGAGCGCACGGGGTTGACGTAGAGCACGTAGTAATAGGTTCGCTCGAACGCCGAAAAGCGCGCGTGAAATTCATCCGGCATGGGCTTGGCCCATTGCACGGCGATCGTTTTCGGCAGGAACGCATTCGTGCCGCGAACCCACGAACTGTCGGCGCGGTCGAGTTCGGTGTCGAAATGCACGACCTGCCCGATTCCATGCACGCCCGCATCCGTGCGACCCGCCACCACCGTGCGCACGGGCGTCCGCGCGAACTCGGCCAACGCGTGTTCGAGCACGTTCTGCACGGTATTGCCGTGCGGCTGCATCTGCCAGCCGCCGAATGCCGCGCCGTCGTACTGGACGCCTAATGCAACCCGCTTCACGACAACGGGGCGAGAGTCGAGAGCAACGCGCGAGCCTCGGTGCGAGTGGCCGGATCGTTCGCCTCGATCACTTCGTTGATAAGCGTGCGCGCGCCGGACAGGTCGCCGAGTTCGATGTACTCGGAGGCCAGATCGAGCTTGTTGCGGGCGATACGGATCAGATCGGTCGGGGTGAATGCCGGCCAGGGCTGCGCCGGGCTCGGCGGCAACTCCAGATCGAAGTCGAGCTTCAGCGCGCCGAAACCGGCTGCACCGAGGCCCGCGACAGCAGCCGGGCCTGCGGTACCGGCGGCGATTTCATCGGCGATATGGGGGGCGTCGTCCTCGCGCGGCGCGAATGCCTGTTGGGCGGTCGTTTCCGGCGACACAACCGGCTGGGTCGTCAGCGAGACGGGTGCGCGGATGTCGTCCGCCTTCGATTCGATACGCGGCGGCAGCGGCATGTCGAGGCTGCTGAAGGCATCGATGGCATCGGCCGGGAATTCGGTCGGCACCGGCGGTATCGACATGACGGGAGCCGAAGGCACCGGCACGTCGTTCGCTTCGTCGGCGTCGGCGTGATTTGCGTCATTGAACGGCTGACCGGGCGGCACGATTGCATGCGGCTCGGCGTGTTGTTGCGGAAAATCGATCACAGGTGGTGGTACGTTCTGATTGTTTTGCGGCTCTGCCGATAGTTCTTGTTGTTCGGTCGACGCCCCCGGCGCCGGCTCGTCATTCCATTGCAAGCGGCGAGCGAGTTCCTCTTGCTGGATGGGTTCATCGATTGGTTCGAGTGCGGTCAGCGGCAAAGCTTCGGCGCCGAGTTCTGCCGCGGCAGCGAGGCTCGCTGCGGTGGTCGCCCCATCGATATGGTCGTGGTGATGCTCAGGTAGAGGTTCCGGGCTGAAATCGAGGTCGACCGGCGGCGGGGTAGTCGGGTTTAGCCCGGAAACCGGTTCGGCCGATGCGGGCGTCGTAGCACGCGACTCCTCCCAGACATTGCTGGACGCGGCCAGGTTGGCCTCTTGCGAGAGCGCATCAGCTTGTGACGGGTGATTTGTGGCTTCGTGCTCTGCTACTTGTTTTGCTTCGTGTTCTGCTTGCTGAGCGCGTGCGTGATCGGCTGCGGCTTGTTCTGCCGCCACGCGTTCTGCCGTGGCACGCTCGGCTGCGGCGTGTTCTGCTGCGGCCTGTTCTGCTGCCGCGCGCGCGGCCGCCGCCTGCGAGGCCGCGTGACGGGCTTCCGCCTCGCGCTCCGCAGCCTCACGCTCCGCTGTTTCCCGTTGCGCAGCCTCGCCCTCAGCCGCCTCGCGTTCAGCGGCAGCCAGCGCTGCTGCCGAGATGACGGCCGCGTCCTTGTCGTCAGATGCGTCGGACACCGACGTCTCGTCGGGAGTCGCAACGATGGCCGGCGATTCGCCCTCTCGCGCCGCCGCTTCGCGATCTGCCGCCGCCGCTTGCGCCGCCGCGACGTTTTCGCGCTTACGCCGACGGATACGCAATGCCGTCAGCAGCACGACCAGCGCAGCGCCGATCGCTGCCGCAATGCTCAGATTCTGTTGCGACACCCCGCCAATATTCGACGTGGGAGCCATCGCGGCACCATGACCAGGCACAACCGGGGTTGCCGCGGACGCGCCAGCCGCCGACGCCACGCCGCTAGTCGCCACCGCCCCACCCGCCGCCGGAGCGCCGCCGATGCCGTGTTTCTGCAACTCCATGAGCACCCGGTTTTTCAGCGCGAGCAACTGCTGCAAACTGGAGACTTTCGGCTGCGATGCCGGCAATGGAGCAGCCGACACCGGCGCGGCAGCAGTAGCCGGCGGTTGTGCCGCGGCAACGGGTTCGCTCGCTGACGGTTGAACCGACCCGGACCACGCGCGTGTGTCGCTAGCAGACACAGCGGCCGGCTGCGACCCTGCTGCTGGCGCCGACGAAATCGCACCGCTCGCAGCTGCACCCGCCTGCGCCGGGGAGCTTGCCTCAGTGGTCGCGCTTGCCGTCCCTGAAACCGTTGCGGGCGTTACAGCGCTTGCCGCGCTGCTCGCCGCCGCATTGGCCTGCGTCGCGCCAGTCGTCGCCGTAGCCGCCCCAGAAGCCGAGGCCGCCGACGAAGCCGAAGCCGCCAACGCACCCGTTGCATCCAGCGCCGGCACCGTCAACGCCGCCCCGACCCGCATCCGGCTCGGATCGTGGCTCATGAACGCATTCGGGTTCGCGTCGAACAATGCGTGCGACGCCCGCGCGAGCGTCGCCTTGTCGTGTGACTGCGTGACGGCGATCGCCACGTCATTCAGCGACTGTCCGGGCTTCACCGTGTATTGACTGCCCGCCGCATACGACACCGAAGCGGCATCGGGCGCGCTCGCGGTCGAATCCGGCGCGGCAAGCGCGTTGCCCAGCCCCGCGCCGGTTAGCGCCAAAGCCAGTGCAGCCGCAGCCGTCAGACGGCCCTTACGTCGATGAATGAACATGGCCCGAAGGGACGAGAGTCGAAGGGTCATCGGGACTCCTGCCGCGTCAGCGCGCAGCCCTTTTTTGCGATTGGAAAGAGACAAGATTTTCGGAGCACACAATGAAAAAAGCGCCGCGCAAGCGCGACGCTTCTTGAGTTTTCTACGCGTCGTGAGCGCGTAGTTTACTTTACTTGTCGAGCACAATGCGAAGCATGCGACGCAGCGGTTCCGCAGCGCCCCACAGCAGCTGATCGCCAACCGTGAATGCCGACAGATATTCACCGCCCATCGCGAGCTTGCGCACGCGGCCGACCGGCACCGTCAGCGTGCCCGTGACCACAGCCGGGGACAGATCGCGCACGGTGGCTTCGCGCTCGTTCGGCACGACCTTGACCCAGTCGTTGCCCGACGCGAGGATGCTGTTCACTTCGTCCAGCGGCACGTCCTTATTCAGCTTGATAGTCAGTGCCTGCGAGTGGCAGCGCATTGCGCCGATCCGCACGCACAGGCCGTCGACGGGGATCGAGCCCGGCGTGCCCATGGCTGGCTTACCGAGAATCTTGTTGGTTTCAGCGCCGCCCTTCCACTCTTCCTTCGACATGCCGTTGCCGAGATCCTTGTCGATCCACGGAATCAGCGAGCCGGCGAGCGGCACGCCGAAGTTGTCGGTCGGCATGCGGTCGCTGTTCATTGCAGCCAGCACGCGACGGTCGATATCGAGAATCGCCGACGACGGATCAGCCAGGTCTTCCTTGGCTGCACCGTACAGCGTGCCCATCTGTTGCAGCAGTTCGCGCATGTTCTGCGCGCCCGCGCCCGAAGCGGCCTGATACGTCATAGCCGTGATCCAGTCGACGAGGCCTTCGCGGAACAAGCCGCCGAGCGCCATCAGCATCAGGCTGACCGTGCAATTGCCGCCGATGAAATTCTTCTGGCCCTTGACCAGCGCATTCTTGATCACGTCGAGGTTGACCGGATCGAGAATGATGACCGCGTCGTCCTTCATGCGCAGCGACGAAGCCGCGTCGATCCAGTAACCGTTCCAGCCCGCTGCGCGCAGCTTCGGGAACACGTCGTTCGTGTAGTCGCCACCCTGGCACGAGATGATCGCGTCGCACTTCTTCAGGTCGTCGATGCTTGTCGCATCTTTGAGCTTGGTCTCGTTTTTGGCGAACGACGGCGCGTTGCCGCCCGCGTTGCTGGTGCTGAAAAACACCGGTTCGATCAAGTCGAAATCGCCTTCCTGCTGCATGCGTTGCATCAGGACGCTGCCGACCATGCCGCGCCAACCTACGAGACCTACGTTCATGACTTCATACCCTTCGAATGGAAACTTCCCCGCATCTTTGCCCGCAGTGACCGCGCGGGGAAGATGAGCGGGCACGACGGACGATCAGCGTTTCGTGATCGTTTTCGGGGTAATCGTTTTGATGGTGGTAATGGCGAGTTCAACCGCACGGGCCGTTTTGCCGTGAAGTTTGGAAATCGAGGAGATTTTTGAGATCTGCGCCATCGTCACAATATACACGAAAACCGGGATCTGGCGACGTCGTTCGCCGCTTCAGCCCGTCGCTGTTGTCTGTTTTACGCGTAAATTGGCCTCTAAAGAGGCCAATTTACGTTTTAAAGGCCGTTGCCAGCCCTGCTTACCGTTGATGCTTCGACGCGCTTTACAGCGCCGCCACAACGGCGTCGCCCATCGCGACCGTGCCGACCTGCTTGCAACCCGGCGTGAGAATGTCGCCCGTACGATAGCCCTGCTCAAGCACCTTCTTCACCGCGTTTTCGATGCGGTCCGCCTGCTCTGCCTTGTTCAGCGAGTAACGCAGCATCATGGCGGCCGACAGAATGGTCGCCAGCGGATTCGCCACGCCCTTGCCGGCGATATCCGGCGCGGAACCGTGCGACGGCTCGTACAAGCCCTTGTTGTTCTTGTCGAGCGAGGCCGACGGCAGCATGCCGATCGAACCCGTCAGCATCGCGGCTTCGTCGGAGAGGATGTCGCCGAACATGTTGCCGGTGACCACCACGTCGAATGCCTTGGGCGCCTTCACGAGTTGCATGGCCGCGTTGTCGACGTACATGTGCGACAACTCGACGTCCGCGTATTCCTTCGACACGTCGATCATCACGTCACGCCAGAATTGCGACGTTTCGAGCACGTTGGATTTGTCGACCGAAGTCAGCTTCTTGTCACGCTTTTGCGCGGCCTGGAACGCGACGTGCGCGATGCGGCGCACTTCGGGTTCCGAATAGCGCATCGTGTCGAAGCCTTCCTTCGAGCCCGCAAACAGGCCGTCCGGCGCTTCACGCACGCCGCGCGGCGCGCCGAAGTAAATGTCGCCGTTCAATTCGCGCACGATCAGGATGTCGAGACCCGACACGATCTCTTCCTTCAGCGACGATGCACCCGTGAGTTGCGGATAACAGATAGCCGGACGGAAATTCGCGAACAGTTGCAGATGCTTGCGCAGACCCAGAATAGCCTGCTCCGGACGCAGAGCGCGTTCGAGCTTGTCGTACTTCCAGTCGCCGACTGCGCCGAACAGGATCGCATCGGCTTCTTTCGCCAGCGCCAGAGTCGCATCGGGCAGCGGGTGGCCGCTTGCTTCGTAGCCCGCGCCGCCAACCGGCGCTTCCTCGAGTTCGAACTTTTCGCCGAGTACGTTCAGGACCTTGACAGCCTCCTTGATGATTTCGGGACCGATGCCGTCGCCCGGCAACACTGCGATCTTCATGCGAATTCCTTGATGATTTTCTTCGGGACTTTTCAAACGCGAATCAGCGAACGGGCCCCAAAAGGCCCGCATACCTTTAACCGACGATGCGGTGATTCAACCACGGCTGCTTTGCCAGGCGTTCTGCTTCGAACTGACGAATCTTGTCCGCGTGACGCAGCGTGAGGCCGATGTCGTCGAAACCGTTCAGCAGACAGTACTTGCGGAAACCGGCGACTTCGAACGGATATTCAGCGCTGCCGTCGGACGTGCGCACGACTTGCGCTTCGAGGTCGACGATCAGCTGATAGCCGTTGAACGCGTACGTTTCGTTGAACAGGTGATCGACCTGCTGCTCAGTCAGCACAATCGGCAGCACGCCGTTCTTGAAGCAGTTGTTGTAGAAAATGTCGGCGAAGCTCGGCGCGATCAGCGCGCGGAAACCGTATTGCTGCAACGCCCACGGCGCGTGCTCACGCGAGCTGCCGCAACCGAAGTTCTTGCGCGCCAGCAACACCGAAGCGCCCTGATAACGCGGCTGATTCAGCACGAAATCCGGATTCAGCGGGCGCTTCGAATTGTCCTGACCCGGCTCGCCGTGATCGAGATAACGCCATTCGTCGAACGCGTTCGGGCCGAACCCCGTGCGTTTGATCGACTTCAGGAACTGCTTCGGAATGATCGCGTCTGTGTCGACGTTCTCGCGATCGAGCGGCGCCACGAGGCCAGTGTGTACGATGAATTTATCCATGATTTACCCGAGCTTCCGAATATCGACGAAGTGACCTTCGATTGCCGCAGCCGCTGCCATTGCAGGGCTCACGAGGTGCGTGCGGCCACCTGCGCCTTGACGGCCTTCGAAGTTGCGATTCGACGTGGACGCGCAACGCTCGCCCGGATCGAGGCGGTCGGCGTTCATCGCGAGGCACATCGAGCAACCCGGCTCGCGCCATTCGAAACCGGCGTCGGTGAAGACCTTGTCGAGACCTTCGCGTTCGGCTTGCGCCTTCACGAGACCCGAACCCGGCACCACCATGGCCAGACGGATATTCGGTGCAACACGGCGGCCGAGCTTGCGCACGACATAAGCCGCGGCGCGAATGTCTTCGATACGCGCGTTCGTGCACGAACCGATGAAAATCTTGTCCGGCTTGATCGACTCGATCGGCGCATTCGGTTCGAGCGCCATGTACTTCAATGCACGTTCCATCGCGTCGCGCTTGACCGGATCTTTTTCGCGTTCCGGATCGGGCACGCGGCCGTCAACAGCCGTGACCATTTCCGGCGACGTGCCCCACGTGACTTGCGGCACGATTTCAGCGGCGTTTAATTCGACTATGCGATCGAAATGCGCGCCGTCGTCGGACTTGAACTGCTTCCAGTATTCGACCGCGTGATCCCACTCGACGCCTTCCGGCGAGAACGGACGGCCCTTCAGGTATTCGACCGTGGTGTCGTCCACGGCGACCATGCCGGCGCGCGCGCCTGCTTCGATCGCCATGTTGCAGACCGTCATACGGCCTTCCATCGACAGCGAACGGATGGTCGACCCGCCGAATTCGATGGCATAACCCGTGCCGCCCGCCGTGCCGATCTTGCCGATGATCGCGAGCACGATGTCCTTCGCGGTACAGCCGCGCGGCAACGGACCCTCGACCTTCACCAGCATGTTCTTGCTCTTCTTCTGCAAGAGCGTTTGCGTGGCCAGCACGTGCTCGACTTCCGACGTGCCGATGCCATGCGCGAGCGCGCCGAACGCGCCGTGCGTGGACGTGTGCGAGTCGCCGCAGACGATCGTCATGCCCGGCAGCGTAGCGCCCTGCTCCGGCCCGATGATGTGCACGATGCCTTGACGCAGATCGTTCATCTTGAACTGCGTGATGCCATAGGCGTCGCAGTTCGAATCGAGCGTGTCGACTTGCAGCTTCGAGACAGGATCGGCGATGCCGTGCGTGCGGTCGGTAGTCGGGACGTTGTGGTCCGACACGGCCAGGTTCGCGCTGATGCGCCACACGGGACGCTCAGCCAGCTTCAGGCCTTCGAACGCCTGCGGGCTGGTCACTTCGTGCAGCAGGTGACGGTCGATATAAAGAATCGAAGTACCGTCTTCTTCCGTGTGGATCACGTGCGTGTTCCACAATTTGTCGTAGAGAGTCTGTGCCATGGTATGCGGGGTAGTAATAGCTTTCGGGCTGACTGTGTCAGTCGATTATGCCACGCAGAACCTTGCCACGCGACCCTCCATCAGCGGAAAAACCGATAAAAAACAGGGAGTTGGGTGGTAGTGACGATACCTGTATCGATGACACCCGGAAAGAGTGAGCATACCGGCGAGTGCATGCGCCGGCATGCGGCTAATTCGTATGAAGCGCTTTGAAACAGCTGGAGCGGTTTCTATCGAACGCAACGACTCCAAGGCACTTTGGTCTCGCCCAACGCGCCATCTGCAATTGCGTCGTGCTTGTAGGTGCACGCCCTTTTGCGAACGATCAAGAAAAGTGAGCCCGTCTCCCGCGCAAAAAAACAAAACGCCCCAACGGATAAATCCCGTTGGGGCGTCTTTCAATCATCATCGGATTGCGAAACTGCTTTTGCCCACAGCAAACTGCTGCTACGAACTAAACAACTTCCAACCGGATCAACGTTGCGCGATCGGCTTGGCTTCGCGCTGCGTGTCGCCGATGAACAGCTGACGCGGACGGCCAATCTTCTGTTCCGGATCGGCGATCATTTCGTTCCACTGCGCAATCCAGCCGACCGTACGTGCCATCGCGAAAATACACGTGAACATCGACGTCGGGATGCCCAGTGCGCGCTGCACGATGCCCGAGTAGAAGTCGACGTTCGGGTACAGCTTGCGCGACACAAAGTATTCGTCTTCCAGTGCGATCTTTTCCAGTGCCATGGCGAGCTTGAACAGCGGGTCGTCGTGCAGACCCAGCTCTTCCAGCACTTCGTGGCAGGTTTCGCGCATCAGCTTCGCACGCGGATCGTAATTCTTGTACACGCGGTGACCGAAGCCCATCAGCTTCACGCCCGAGTTCTTGTCCTTCACCTGCTTGATGAACTCAGGAATGTTGTCGACCGAGCCGATTTCTTCCAGCATGTTCAGCGCGGCTTCGTTCGCACCGCCGTGCGCCGGGCCCCACAGACAGGCGATACCTGCTGCGATACACGCGAACGGGTTCGCGCCCGACGAACCGGCGAGACGCACGGTCGAGGTCGAAGCGTTCTGTTCGTGGTCTGCGTGCAGGATCAGGATGCGGTCGAGCGCGCGCACCAGCACGTCGTTGACCTTGTACTCTTCGCACGGGTTCGAGAACATCATGTGCATGAAGTTCGCGCTGTACGACAGGTCGTTCTTCGGGTACGCAAACGGCTGGCCGATGCTGTACTTGTACGCCATTGCGACCAGCGTCGGCAGCTTCGCGATCATGCGGATTGCCGACACTTCACGGTGACGCGGGTTATTGATGTCGAGCGAGTCGTGATAGAACGCCGACAGCGCGCCGACAGCAGCCACCAGAATCGCCATCGGGTGCGCGTCGCGACGGAAGCCGCGGAAAAAGAAGTGCATTTGCTCGTGCACCATCGTGTGATTCGTCACGGTCTTGACGAACTCTTCCTTCTGCTTCTCGTTCGGCAGCTCGCCCTTCAGCAGCAGGTAGCAGCTTTCGAGGAAGTCTGCGTTTTCAGCGAGGTTGTCGATCGGGTAGCCGCGGTACAGCAGCTCGCCCTTGTCGCCGTCGATGTAGGTGATTGCGGAATTGCACGCCGCCGTCGACATGAAGCCCGGGTCGTACGTGAACTTGCCGGTCTGGCCGTACAGTTTGCGAATGTCGATTACGTCCGGGCCCAGAGTGCCCTTGTAAATCGGCATTTCAACGCTCGGCGAATTGTCGCTGAACGATAGCGTGGCTTTAACATCTGACGGGGTCATAGCACATCCTCAATCGAAGTATGGAAACAGGGTTTCGATAATTGCACGCCTGGAACAACAGGCTGGCGGCGCTCAAGCGTTGCGCAGCAGCTCCAGAACACGGATTACATCCGGGTCGGCAAGCTCGCCCTCCGGTTCCTTGCGCACAAGCAGCAAGTCCATCAGGTCGTTATCGCTCAGCTCGAGCAGGCGCGTAAGTGCGCCTACGTCGGCATCGCTGAGGTCATGCTCATATCGGCTGAAAAAACGTTCGAAGATCAGATCGTTTTCCAGCAGGCCCCGCCGGGCACGCCAACGAAGGCGCGCCCGGCGGAGAGGGTCGGACTGATGCGATGTTTCGTCCATCTCAGACCGCGCGGCGAACCATCAATTCCTTGATCTTGCCAATCGCCTTGGTCGGGTTCAGGCCCTTCGGGCAAACGTCGACGCAATTCATGATGGTATGGCAACGGAACAGACGGTACGGATCTTCCAGGTTGTCGAGGCGTTCACCCGTCGCTTCGTCGCGGCTGTCCGCAATGAAGCGATAGGCTTGCAGCAGGCCAGCCGGGCCGACGAACTTGTCCGGATTCCACCAGAAGCTCGGGCACGACGTCGAGCAGCTCGCGCACAGAATACATTCGTACAGGCCGTCGAGCTCGTCGCGTTCTTCCGGCGACTGCAGACGTTCCTTTTCCGGCGGCGGCGTATCGTTGATCAGGTACGGCTTGATCGAGTGATACTGGTTGAAGAAGTTGGTCATGTCGACGATCAGGTCGCGAATGACCGGCAGGCCCGGCAGCGGACGCAGCACGATCTTTTGCGGCAGATCGTTCAGGTTCGTCAGACACGCCAGACCATTCTTGCCGTTGATGTTCATTGCGTCCGAACCGCACACGCCTTCACGGCACGAGCGACGGAACGACAAGGTCTCGTCCACGGCCTTCAGCTTCAGGAGCGCGTCGAGCAGCATGCGTTCGTGCGAATCGATGTCGATCTCGTACGTTTGCATGCGCGGTGCTGCATCCTTGTCCGGGTCGTAGCGGTAGATTTCAAATATACGCTTTGCCATTTCTGAATTCCTTTGACTGGTGCCTTAGAAGGTACGCGCTTTCGGCGGCACGGATTCGACGGTCAGCGGTTGCATGTGAACCGGCTTGTAGTCGAGGCGGTCGCCTTCGCTGAACCACAACGTATGGCGCAGCCAGTTTTCGTCGTCGCGATGTTCGAAGTCGTTCTGCGCGTGCGCGCCACGGCTTTCCTTGCGCGCTTCGGCCGAGACCATCGTGGCGCGTGCCACTTCGATCAGGTTCGCCACTTCCAGCGCTTCGACGCGGGCCGTGTTGAACACCTTCGACTTGTCCTTCAGATGGATGTTGTCGACACGTCCAGCCACTTCGCGAATAGCCTCGACGCCCTTCGCCAGCAACTCCGACGTACGGAACACGCCGGCGTGAGCCTGCATCGTGCTGCGGATGTCGTTCGCGACGTCCTGCGCGTACTCGCCCGACGACGACTTGTCGAGCTTGTCCAGACGCGACAGCGCGAAGTCGGCAGCATCGGCCGGCAGCGGCTTGTGCTCTTTCATGCTCTGCACGTGCTTGACGATGTGGTTGCCAGCCGCGCGGCCGAACACCACGAGGTCGAGCAGCGAGTTCGTGCCGAGACGGTTTGCACCGTGCACCGACACGCACGAGCATTCGCCCACTGCGTAGAAACCGTTGACGACTTCTTCGTGGCCGCGCGCCGTACCGACGACCTGACCATTGATGTTCGTCGGGATACCGCCCATCTGATAGTGAATGGTCGGCACAACCGGAATCGGCTCTTTAATGCAATCGACGTTCGCGAACTTCATCGCGATTTCGCGGATCGACGGCAGACGCTTCATGATCGTCTCTGCGCCGATGTGCGACAGGTCGAGCAGCACGTGGTCCTTGTTCGGACCCACGCCGCGGCCTTCCTTGATTTCCTGATCCATCGAACGCGAAACGAAGTCGCGCGGTGCCAGATCCTTCAGCGTCGGCGCGTAGCGTTCCATGAAACGCTCGCCGTTCGAGTTACGCAGGATGCCGCCTTCGCCGCGCACGCCTTCGGTAATCAGCACGCCCGCGCCGGCCACGCCGGTCGGGTGGAATTGCCAGAATTCCATGTCCTGCAGCGCGATATTCGAACGCGCAGCCATGCCGAGGCCGTCACCGGTGTTGATGAACGCGTTGGTCGATGCCGCGAAGATCCGGCCTGCGCCGCCCGTTGCGAACAGCGTGGTCTTGCCTTCGAGGATGTAGACGTCGCCGGTTTCCATTTCCAGCGCGGTCACGCCGAGCACATCGCCGTCGGCGTCGCGGATCAGATCCAGCGCCATCCATTCGACGAAGAACTGCGTCTTTGCTTCGACGTTCTGCTGATACAGCGTGTGCAGCAGCGCGTGACCGGTACGGTCAGCCGCCGCGCAGGCGCGTTGCACCGGCTTTTCGCCGTAGTTGGCGGTGTGGCCGCCGAACGGGCGCTGATAAATCGTGCCGTCTGCGTTACGGTCGAACGGCATGCCCATGTGTTCGAGTTCGTAGACTGCGTTCGGTGCTTCACGGCACATGAACTCGATCGCGTCCTGGTCGCCGAGCCAGTCGGAACCCTTGATCGTGTCGTAGAAGTGATAGTGCCAGTTGTCTTCGCTCATGTTGCCGAGCGATGCGCCGATGCCGCCTTGAGCCGCGACCGTGTGCGAACGCGTCGGGAACACCTTGGACAGCACGCAGACCGACAGACCGGCGCGCGCGAGTTGCAGCGAAGCGCGCATTCCCGAGCCGCCTGCGCCGACGATGACCACGTCAAACTTGCGACGCGGCAGAGAATTCTTGATTGCAGCCATTCTTTTACACTCTCCAGAGAATCTGCGCAGCGTAGCCCGCACATGCGAGCAGCCAGACGATCGTCAGCACCTGAAGGGTCAGGCGCACGCCAACGGGCTTCACGTAGTCCATCCAGATATCGCGGATACCAACCCACGCGTGGTAGAACAGTGCAAGCAGCGTGACGAACGTAGCGAGCTTCATCCATTGCGTCGCGAAGATCGAGGCCCAGCCGTCGTACGAGAAATCGCGCGCGCCGAAGAACCAGGCGAGCAGGATAACCGTGTAGACCGCCATGATCGTGGCGGTGATGCGTTGCGCGAGCCAGTCGCGCAGACCGTAATGCGCGCCGACAACGAGACGCTTCGAACCGATCCGGTTATTTGATGACATTTTTTAGAATGCTCCGAACAGTTTCGCCGCGAATGCGATGGTGAGCAGCGACGACACGACGATAACGACGATGGAGGTCGACTTGCCTTTTTCCTTCGTCACGGAGTCGTGATTGGTGTCCATCATCAGATGGCGGACGCCGGCGCAGAAGTGGAACAGGAAACCCCACGCCAGAACGAGCGTGATGAGCTTGACGATGATATTGGAGAGGAAACCTTTGAAGCCTTCGAAACTCAATTCGGAAGTCAGGCTCTGATCAAAGAGGTACAGCAGGAACGGAAGGAAAACAAACAAAAGACCACCGCTCACGCGGTGCAAGATCGACACGCGCCCCGCGAGCGGGAGACGGTATGCCGTCAATATCTGCCCAATACCGATATTCCGGAATTCCGGCCTCGGTTTTTTTACGGCTTCTGCCATGCTAGACCCCTACTATGTAGTCACACTAATCCGCAATTTTAGCGCCTTTTTATATCGCGCTGCAGCGAAAACCACTACAGGTCCGTTACAGCACACGCGATAAAGACGCCGTCAAACAGGCGCGCGTGTGGGACGCCGCGCCTTCATTCAGCCCGACTCAACTCAGATCGTTCTGATAGTAATACCCGGTTGTGACATACCAACCTCGCCGGACTTCAACCGGCCGGTCCCCATAGGTATAGGACACGCGTTCGACCGACAGCAACGGAAAACCCGCGGGCACATGCAGCAGGTCGGCCACAGAAGGATCCGCTGCGACCGCGCGGATTTTCTCCGTGGCGCGAATCATGCGGGTGCCGAATTCCGTCTCGAACATCGCGTAGAGGGGACCCTTGTACTCCGACAGCCGTTCGAGCGTCAGTCCGCGAAACACGGCGCCAGGCAGCCAGATTTCATCGAGGACCGTGACTTCGCCGTCGAACTGCAGCAAACGCTTGATCAGCACCACCGGGTCGGCTGGCTTCAGATCGAGTTGACGGGCAATGTCGGCGGAAGCGCGCAAACGGCGGCATTCAAGCAGGCGGCTGACGTGCGGATGCTCCGCGCCGTCATCGGCCAGTAATCTGAGGAAGCGAAACTGGGCGCGATCTTCGTTGTGCGTCGCAACAAAAGTGCCCTTGCCCTGGCGGCGCACCAGCAGGTTGTCGGCGGCCAGTTCGTCGATGGCTTTGCGCACCGTCCCCTGACTGACCTTGTATCTTGCCGCCAATTCGACTTCACTAGGAATGATCTCGCCCGGCTTCCATTCACCGCTTTCGAGGCTCTGCGTAATCAGCCCTTTGATCTGCTGATACAGGGGGCTAAAAGTAGGCGACGAGGCGGGAGTGCTGGCGGGTACACCCTCGCCCGCGGCCCCTTGGCCGCTCGGGTTCGTGGTATTCGCCGGGTTCGAATTCATGCGCGCATTTCATCATAAAGGGCTGGGGTGCGTCTAGGGTTTTCCCCGCAATAGATGTGTCTTATATAAGACATAAGATAATGTTGACTTTGTGCATGACGACTCCTACACTCCTTGGCGAGCAAGGGTTTGCGGGTTTTTCGGCAGCTGTTCTGACACAGCGCCGCGACGCTTCGGCAGCCACTGCGCACCATGCAGTTCCCTCGCAGTTCAGGTTTCGATTCGCCGCCATTCGTTGGTCAGACGCTTGCCGAAACGCGCTGTTTGCAGGAGCCCGCACCGTGCAGCGGCTACCTCGGCGCCACCTTATTCCGCCCCCGCTCAGTAAAGGTTTCCGGCACGGCGATCTTGCCGCAACGCGCCGCCTGGCCCCGTCGAATTACAGGGCCGCACGCGAACAGTGAATTCCGCCGTGTTTCATAACGCTTCGCTGAACGCGCATATAGAATGGCGTTTTCCCTAGCGTCTAACGCATCGTCCTGGAGATTTCTCAATGGCTAAGCCCGCAAAGCGCGTTGCCGTCACCGGCGCCGCAGGTCAAATCGCTTACTCCCTGCTGTTCCGCATCGCCAATGGCGATCTGCTCGGCAAGGACCAGCCGGTTGTCCTGCAACTGCTCGACCTCCCGCAAGCGCAAGGCGCCGTCAAAGGCGTCGTGATGGAACTGGATGATTGCGCATTCCCGCTGCTGTCGGGTGTCGTGATCACTGACGACCCGAAAGTTGCATTCAAGGATGCAGACGTGGCCCTGCTGGTCGGCGCACGCCCGCGTTCAAAAGGCATGGAGCGTAAGGACCTGCTGTCGGCAAACGCCGAAATCTTCACGGTTCAGGGCAAGGCGCTGAACGAAGTCGCCAGCCGCGACGTGAAGGTTCTGGTGGTCGGCAACCCGGCTAACACCAACGCATACATCGCGATGAAGTCGGCGCCGGATCTGCCGAAGAAGAACTTCACCGCCATGCTGCGTCTGGACCACAACCGCGCGTTGTCGCAACTGGCTGCCAAGTCGGGCAAGCCGGTCGCGTCGATCGAAAAGCTGGCTGTGTGGGGCAACCACTCGCCGACCATGTACCCGGACTTCCGCGTTGCAACGGCTGAAGGTCAGGACCTGACCAAGCTGATCAACGACGAAGAATGGAACCGCAACACGTTCATCCCGACCGTCGGCAAGCGCGGCGCAGCGATCATCGAAGCGCGCGGCCTGTCGTCGGCGGCGTCGGCGGCTAATGCTGCAATCGACCACGTGCGTGACTGGGTTCTGGGCACGAACGGCAAGTGGGTCACGATGGGTATTCCGTCGGACGGCTCGTACGGCATCCCGGAAGACATCATCTACGGTGTGCCGGTTACGTGCGAAAACGGCGAGTACAAGCGCGTCGAAGGTCTGGAAATCGACGCGTTCTCGCGCGAAAAGATGGACGGCACGCTGCAGGAATTGCTGGAAGAGCGCGACGGCGTTCAACAACTGCTCGGCTAAGCCCCTGATGCAGATAAACCGGAACTCCGTAGCTTCACCGCGGCGGGTTCCGGTTTTTTCGTGCGAATGCCGGAATTTATGCAATTCCGGTCATTCGCATCTGATCCGAATGCGCTTTGCAATCACCTGATAGCAGTCACGCTCAGGCAGAGTTCATCCGAATCATATTTTCACTAAACAACCCCACGCCCCTGACGCCGACGATGCGCGCCCTCACCCCCGCCGAAGTGCTGTTTGACGGCGAAGTGCCGCCGCTTGTGCTACCTGCCTGCGATCACTACGCCGGCAGCGAAAAGCTGATGCTGAAGTCCCTCGCGCTGCAGCAGCAACTCGGCCCGGTGTTCGACATCACGCTCGATTGCGAAGACGGTGCGCAAGTCGGCCGCGAAGCGGAACACGCGGAACTGGTCGCGTCGCTTCTGGGCAGCGAGCATGACCGTTTCGGGCGCGTCGGCGTACGGATTCACGACTTCGATCACGCGCACTGGCGCGACGACGTCCGTCTCATTCTGCGTGCCGCGAAGCGCGCGCCGGCTTACATTACCCTTCCGAAAATCCGCAACGTTCCCGATGCCGCCGAAATGGTCGCGTTCATCGAGGCGACGCGGCGCGAGCTCGGCATCACGCAGCCGGTGCCGGTGCAACTGCTGGTCGAAACCCACGGTGCGCTCACGCGCGTGTTCGATCTGGCCGCGCTGCCGGGCGTCGAAGCATTGAGCTTCGGCTTGATGGACTTCGTCTCCGCGCACAACGGCGCGATTCCCGATACGGCCATGCGCTCGCCCGGTCAGTTCGATCATCCTCTGGTGCGTCGCGCGAAACTGGAAATTTCGGCGGCCTGTCATGCATACGGCAAGGTGCCGTCGCATAACGTCAGCACCGAAGTGCGCGACATGAGCGTGGTCGCGAACGACGCCGCGCGGGCCCGCAACGAGTTCGGCTACACGCGCATGTGGAGCATTCACCCGGCGCAGATCGAGGCGATCGTCGCCGCATTTGCTCCGCGCGACGAAGAGATCGCTACGGCCACCGAAATCCTGCTGGCCGCGCAGTCGGCGCAATGGGGGCCGACGCGCTATCACGACACGCTGCACGATCGCGCGAGCTATCGCTATTACTGGTCGGTGCTGCGCCGTGCGCAAGCGACGGGCCGCGCGGTTCCGCAAGACGCCGCGCCGCTTTTCGCAGAAGTGGGCGCTAACGGACAAGCTGCGTCGTGAGCGTTCGGGGCATGCGATCGCGCCCGGTGCGCGCTGCCTTGATCACAGCACAGGCCATCGCGGCGATGAAAAACCGGCGTCGAACATACGGCTGGCGCAGCAGCAGTACGTAGGGAAAAAGCTCGCAGGACCAACGCACGCAAGCTCAAGGGAGATGGCGGGAGATGAGTGAGACGACGCAATCCACAGACGCACAAGGCGGCAGCACCCCACAAAGCGGTTTCAAGCCCAAAAAATCCGTCGCCCTGTCCGGCGTGACGGCGGGCAATACCGCGCTGTGCACGGTCGGCAAGACCGGCAACGATCTGCACTATCGCGGCTACGACATTCTCGACATCGCGAGCGCGTGCGAATTCGAAGAAATCGCGTATCTGCTGGTCCACGAAAAGCTACCGACGCAGGCCGAGCTTCAGGCGTATAAAACCAGACTCAAAGGCATGCGCGGGCTGCCCGCCAACGTCAAGGCCGCGCTCGAATGGATTCCTGCCGCCGCGCATCCGATGGACGTGATGCGCACCGGCGTGTCCGTGCTCGGCACCGTGCTGCCGGAGAAGGACGACCACAATCTGCCGGGCGCGCGCGATATCGCCGACAAGCTGATGGCGTCGCTCGGTTCGATGCTGCTGTACTGGTATCACTACTCGCACAACGGCAAGCGCATCGAGGTCGAAACCGACGACGATTCGATCGGCGGCCACTTCCTGCATCTGCTGCATGGCGTCGAGCCGTCGAAGGCGTGGGTCGATGCGATGCATGTGTCGCTGAACCTGTATGCCGAGCATGAATTCAACGCGTCGACCTTCACGGGGCGCGTGATTGCAGGCACGGGGTCCGACATTTACTCGGCGATCACCGGTGCGATCGGCGCGTTGCGTGGCCCGAAACACGGCGGCGCCAACGAAGTCGCGTTCGAAATCCAGTCGCGCTATCAGACGCCCGACGAAGCGGAAGCCGATATCCGCAGGCGCGTCGAGAACAAGGAAGTGGTGATCGGCTTCGGCCATCCGGTGTACACGATCTCCGATCCGCGTAACGTGGTCATCAAGGACGTGGCGAAGAAGCTGTCGAAGGAAGCGGGGAATACGAAGCTGTTCAACATCGCCGAGCGGCTCGAATCGGTGATGTGGGACGCGAAGAAGATGTTCCCGAATCTCGACTGGTTCAGCGCGGTGTCGTATCACATGATGGGCGTGCCGACGGCGATGTTCACGCCGATTTTCGTGATCGCGCGCACGGCAGGGTGGAGCGCGCACATCATCGAGCAGCGGGTCGACAACAAGATCATCCGACCCAGCGCGAACTACACCGGACCTGAGAATTTGAAGTACCTGCCGCTAAATAGGAGAAAATAGCGGTCGCTGTGCGCTTTCAAAGCGCGTGCAGTTCAACCCACGCGGTCGCCAGGACCGGTAGCCCGCGTAATGTTTAACTGAAACTAGATAGAAAGGTTTTCTCCATGAAAAAGCTGATGATCGCCGCCGTGATTGGCGCCCTGTCCACGACGATGCTGACCCTGTCGACGGAAGCCGCCGCACAAACAGCGACCACCACCAAGCCGGCAGCGAAGAAGGCCGTGGCAAAGCGCCCGGAACCGCGTCGCCTGATCAAGCGCAAAGCTAACCCGGCCAAGGAAGCGAAGGTCGATCCGGTACCGGACGGCTCGGAAAAGTGGTCGTGCGCCGAAGGTCTGGCTTTCGACCTGAAGGGCGACATGAAGCGTGACCAGATCGTCACGGTTCACTGGGCCAACAAAAATTACAATCTGCCGCGCGAAGCGACCACCACGGGCGCAGACCGCTTCCACGACGCCGCAACGGGCATGGATCTGGTCGTGATCCCGACCAAGGCAATGCTGTTCCAGGACAAGGACAGCTCGCGCCTCGCCGACGAATGCAAGACGGCAGCGATGACGCAAGGCGCGCCGGCTCCGACGCAATCGAACGCGATCAACCGGACCACCAACTAAACAACGTCGTCAGGAACGCTCCCCGATGTCCGCTCCGATTTCCAACGTACGACCCGACCCGGATTCCGTCCTGGTCGATATCGTCGACTACGTTCTGGATTTCACGATCGACGGCAAGCTCGCGCTGGAAACCGCGCGCCATTGCCTGATCGATACGCTCGGCTGTGGACTCGAGGCGCTCTCCTACCCGGCCTGCACCAAGCTGATGGGACCGATCGTGCCGGGCACGATCGTCCCCAACGGCGCCAAGGTGCCAGGCACATCGTTCCAGCTCGACCCGGTTCAGGCGGCCTTCAACATCGGCGCAATGATTCGCTGGCTCGACTTCAACGACACGTGGCTCGCCGCCGAATGGGGGCATCCGTCGGATAACCTCGGCGGAATTCTCGCGACAGCCGACTGGCTCTCGCGCACGGCCATCGCAGCGGGCAAAGCACCGCTGACGATGCAAGACGTGTTGATCGCCATGATCAAGGCGCACGAAATTCAAGGTTGTATCGCGCTCGAAAACTCCTTCAACAAGGTCGGGCTCGATCACGTATTGCTGGTGAAAGTGGCGTCGACAGCGGTGGTCGGTCAAATGATCGGCCTGTCGCGCGACGAGCTGATCAACGCGGTGTCGCAGGCTTTTGTCGACGGGCACGCTCTGCGCACGTATCGCCATGCACCGAACACGGGTTCGCGCAAATCGTGGGCGGCAGGCGACGCGACGTCGCGCGCCGTACGTCTGGCGCTGATGTCGAAAACCGGCGAGATGGGCTATCCGTCGGTGCTCACGGCGAAGACGTGGGGCTTTTACGACGTGCTGTTCAACGGCAATGCGTTCAGATTCCAGCGTCCGTATGGCTCGTACGTGATGGAAAACGTACTCTTCAAGATTTCTTTTCCGGCAGAATTCCATGCGCAAACTGCGGTGGAAGCAGCGCTCGCATTGAACGCGCAACTCGCGGCGCAGGGCCGGACGGTGGACGAGATCAGCAGGATCACGATTCGCACGCACGAGGCCGCGATCCGCATCATCGACAAGAAGGGCCCGCTGGACAACCCGGCCGATCGCGATCATTGCATTCAGTACATGATCGCCGTGCCGCTGACCCACGGTCGCCTGACGGCCGCGGATTACGAAGATTCGGTCGCGCAGGACGCGCGTATCGATGTGTTGCGCGCCAGGATGGAATGTGTCGAAGACGCGCAGTTCACGCAGGATTACCACGATCCCGAGAAGCGTTCGATCGCCAACGCACTGACGGTCGAATTCAACGATGGATCAAGGTTCGACGAAGTCGTAGTCGAATACCCAATCGGTCATAAGCGCCGTCGTGAAGACGGGATTCCGTTGCTGGTCGAGAAGTTCAGGACCAACCTCGCGCGGCGCTTTCCGGTCAGGCAACAACTGGCGATTCTCGACGTGTCGCTCGATCAGACAAGGCTCGAAGCCATGCCGGTCAATGAATATGTCGATCTTTACGTCATCTAGTTCAGTACTGTAGTTCCGCGATCAAACCAAGGAAAACACCATGGCCCACAACCTCCACAAAACGCTCAAGGAATTCGACAGCGGTTCCGGCAAAGGCAAGTTCTACTCCCTGCCGCAACTCGGCAAGGCACTGAACATCAAGATCGACCGTCTGCCGGTTTCGATCCGTCTCGTGCTGGAATCGGTGCTGCGTAACTACGACGGCAAGAAAGTCAACGAAGAACACATCAAGCAACTGGCGAACTGGGACCCGACCGGCGCACGCGTCGACGAAATCCCGTTTGTCGTGGCGCGTGTCGTGCTGCAAGACTTCACCGGTGTGCCGCTGCTGGCCGACATCGCTGCCATGCGCGGTGTCGCGCAGCGCGTCGGCAAGGACCCGAAATCGATCGAACCGCTGGTCCCGGTCGATCTGGTTGTCGATCACTCGGTCACGATCGATCACTTCCGCGAAAAGAACGCGCTCGATCTGAACATGAAACTGGAATTCCAGCGCAACAACGAGCGCTACCAGTTCATGAAGTGGGGCATGCAGGCATTCGACACGTTCAAGGTCGTGCCGCCGGGCGTCGGTATCGTTCACCAGGTGAACCTGGAATACCTCGCACGCGGCGTGCACAAGAAGGCCGAAGGCGCGGACACCGTGTACTACCCGGACACGCTGGTCGGCACCGACAGCCACACGACGATGATCAACGGTATCGGCGTGGTGGGCTGGGGCGTGGGCGGCATCGAAGCGGAAGCCGGCATGCTCGGCCAGCCGGTGTACTTCCTGACGCCGGACGTGGTCGGCGTGAACCTGAAGGGCAAGCTGCGCGAAGGCGTGACGGCAACCGACCTGGTTCTGACCATCACCGAATTGCTGCGCAAGGAAAAGGTTGTCGGCAAGTTCGTCGAATTCTTCGGCGAAGGCACGCGCACGCTGTCGCTGCCGGACCGCGCGACGATCGGCAACATGGCGCCGGAATACGGCGCGACCATGGGCTTCTTCCCGGTCGACGAAAAGACGATCGACTACTTCAAGGGCACGGGCCGCACGGACGCAGAAATCTCGGCGTTCGAAAACTACTTCAAGGCGCAGAACCTGTTCGGCGTTCCGAAGGACGGCGACATCGACTTCACGAAGGTCGTGACGCTGGATCTGGGCACGGTGGCTCCGTCGCTGGCAGGCCCGAAGCGTCCGCAAGACCGTATCGAAATCGGCAATGTGAAGTCGACCTTCGGCGACCTGTTCTCGAAGCCGGTCGCGGAAAACGGTTTCGCGAAGAAGGCTGAAGACCTCGACGCGCAATACACGACGACCAACGGCGTCGACGTGAAGAACGGCGACATCCTGATCGCCGCGATCACGTCGTGCACGAACACGTCGAACCCGAGCGTGCTGCTGGCCGCTGGCCTGCTGGCGAAGAAGGCTGTCGAAGCCGGCCTGACGGTCGCTCCGCACATCAAGACTTCGCTGGCCCCTGGATCGCGTATCGTCACCGAGTACCTGACGAAGACCAACCTGCTGAAGTACCTCGACAAGCTGGGCTTCACGCTGGCCGCTTACGGCTGCACGACCTGTATCGGCAACGCGGGCGACCTGACGCCGGAACTGAACGAAGCGATCACGAAGAACGACATCGTCGCGGCAGCGGTTCTGTCGGGCAACCGTAACTTCGAAGCGCGTATTCACCCGAACATCCGCGCGAACTTCCTGGCTTCGCCGCCGCTGGTCGTCGCTTACGCAATCGCCGGCAACATCACGCGCGACCTGATGACCGAACCGGTCGGCAAGGGCAAGGGCGGAAAGGACATCTACCTGGGCGACATCTGGCCGACCAGCGAAGAAGTCAACGAACTGCTCAAGTTCGCGCTGGACGCCGACGCGTTCCGCAAGAACTACGCGTCGCTGACCAAGAAGGGCGACCTGTGGAGCAAGATCGAAGGCGAAGAAGGTCAGGTCTACGACTGGCCGAAGTCGACGTACATCGCTGAGCCGCCGTTCTTCGGCAACGACTTCTCGATGACGCCGGCCGACAGCATCGCTCCGGTCAGGAATGCACGCGCACTGGGCATTTTCGGTGACTCGGTCACGACCGACCACATCAGCCCGGCTGGCTCGATCAAGGAAGACTCGCCGGCAGGCCGCTGGCTGAAGGAAAACGGCGTGCAGAAGGCCGATTTCAACAGCTACGGCTCGCGTCGCGGCAACCACGACGTGATGATGCGTGGCACGTTCGCGAACGTCCGGATCAAGAACCTGATGATCCCGGCGAAGGCAGACGGCTCGCGCGTCGAAGGCGGCCTGACGATTCATCAGCCGAGCGGCGAACAGGAATCGATCTACGACGCAGCGATGAAGTACATCGCCGCGGATACCCCGACTGTCGTGTTCGCGGGCGAAGAGTACGGCACGGGTTCGTCGCGTGACTGGGCAGCAAAGGGCACGCAACTGCTGGGCGTGAAGGCTGTGGTCGCACGCAGCTTCGAGCGGATTCACCGTTCGAACCTGGTCGGCATGGGCGTTCTGCCGCTGCAGTTCAAGGGCTCGGATAGCGTGCAATCGCTCGGTATCACCGGCGAAGAAACGTACGACGTCGAAGGCCTGGGTTCGGACTTCAAGCCGCAGCAGGAAGTGACGCTGGTGATTCGCGGCAAGGACGGCAGCGAGAAGCGCGTGCCGGTGCTGCTGCGTATCGACACGCCGATCGAAGTCGACTACTACAAGCACGGCGGTATTCTGCCGTTCGTTCTGCGTTCGCTGCTGGCTGCTTAAGCTCGACTCAGTTCAGCCCGGCCTCACGGTCGGGCTAACGGCATGGCTGTTTTGCAGGGGCTGCGTCCTGTGGAGGGCGCAGCCGACTTTGAAGCCCGACCTTTTGGTCGGGCTTTTTTTGTTTACCGTTGGGATGTGTTGGCGCTGAACGCGCCAGGGTTGTCCGTGACCCGGCGCTGAGTCATGCGGGCGTTCCATGTGACGTCGGCCGGTGTCGCCGACGCGTGGGCTGGAGTTATCGTAGTCGACGCAGCAACCGCCGAGGTGCGCCGCTGCTGGGCGGCCCAGTTGAGCAATGCGGCCTGCTCGGGTGCCGCATCGGTTGAAGGCACGCGTGCGGTCCACTCGGGTTGCGCCGATGTTGAAGCTTGTGCGGACGGATCTGCTGAGCGACTTAGTGTCAGGCGATCGTCGATCGGCGTCTTGCCCAGATGCAAGCTCGGCGCGCTGGGCCTGGTGCCGATGCTAGCGTTGACGCTCGCACTGGCGCGGCGAGTAGCGGCGTCGGAAGCCAGAGTTCTCGTGATCTTGTACGACCCGGTATGCCGCGACGATGCCGCAAGTTCGACCGGAAGCGCAGCCTGACGCGATGGTTTGGACTCAACCGGACGCACGGCAAGAGGCACCGGTTTCGCCATCGAAGCCGCATTCTGCACAACCGTCGGGGCAACCTTGACCACCGCTTCAGCCTGCAAGGCCGTTTCTTCCGAATGAACCACGGCGGGACGCGCTATCAGCGTCGCGTCGGCTTTTTCAGCGTCACGCATTGCGGTGGTTGTCAGCAACCAGGCCAGCGCGATACCCGTAGCCGCGAAGATACCCGCCCCCAGCACGTAATCTCTGCGCGACGAACGCACAAGTGTTTTACCGGCTTCGAGGTAGTACCTCGCTTCGTCCAGTTGTGCCTGGATATGAGCGGAATAGTCGCGTGGCGTTCGCACCTTGTAAAAAAAGCGAAACATGGTGCCCGGCGGAAGCGGCTTTCGACGCACCGGCGTCTTGTGCCTCGCGGCTGTCCGGATCGCCTCTTGTGCTGCGGCAGCCGCTACTCGCTCCGCGTCGCGTTGCGCAGTGGAGCGCGCTGGCTGTGGGCGCAAACCGAACGGCGGCGGCAAGCTACTCAGCAGCCGCGCGTCTGGGAGCGCGAGATCGCCTTCAATCAGCGCCAACGGTCTGGTCATCTTCAGGTGCTCCCCGGTGCTGCGGGCCGCGCTTCGAGTTGCATCGCAAGGTTCCTCGCCCGTTCAATCAACGACTCAATCGAAATCGTGCTTTGCTCCAGCGGCGAGACACTCGCCCGCCGCAACGCTTCCATCAGGCTGCGCGCGCCGACGAGGCCAACAGCGCCGCTCAACCGGTGCAACACGCTACGCAGATGATCAGGCTCACCCTGACGCCACAACACGCCGAGGCGTGCCACGTCGTCGGCCATTGCTCGTCGCCAGCCGTCCAGAAAGATGGAAAGATTGACCCCTTCTTCGGACAGCGAATCCAGAAAACGATGATCGAATGGCTCGTAGGAGCCGCTGACTGAGTCAGCCGGTAGTCCCGTCGCGATGAAGGAAGCGGAGGTTTGCACGTCGTCACAAACCGGTCTTGCTAACGACCGCTTCTCCACGACGGCAAACTGCGCCTCGAAGCTGACGCTAGCGATTGCGTCCATCCCGCGCGAGACTGAAAGTTCACCCTGCATGCGCTGTGCAAGCGCCTGACACAGTGGCAGACAGGCATCCGTTTCGTCGGACCGCTTGCCGGCCATATCTGGCTGACACAGGATGCAATCGGCCTGCGGACGTCGCTCAGCCGGCGCGCTTTTCTCACCCGCCTCCATCAAGCCGATCAGGATTCGCTGCGAACCCGCATTCAAAGGCTCAGCGCCCACCATGAGCACGATCTCCTGATGCCGGCTGAGTTGAATCGCGCGGCCCAGCAGATGAAAACAGAGTTGGCCGACGCGCGCATGGTCGGCCAGAATCGTCTCCGCCACGGCGGGATCGACATTCACGCTGATACGCACACCCTGGTTCGCTGCATACGGTGCCAACAACACGACGACTCCATCTGCGAGTTCACGCAGATTCGTCTCGCTTTCGTCGATAACCAGAGTGCGCGATTCCAGCGGAGACTTGTCGAGCAGATCGCGGAGCGTTTGACTCCACGTCCGCAACGCGTATTGGATCGTGGCCAGTGGCGGTGAAGGCCTGGATGGCGCGGCAGGTACGTTGAAACAATCGAGCAGATTCGCCACTGCGAGCAAGGGTGCCTCGACAAGAAAATGTGTCGCACCGGAAAGCCCGAACGAATTAGAAGTATCAACCGCGTACGGATTGCCGTGCGCTTGCGCGTGATTCCATCCGTGGATTTGCGCGGTCCGCCATCGCGCGTCTGCGGCCTCATAACGACGAGCCCACTGGCCGGCCACCTGTTTCTGCTTTTCAACCAGCCGCCGTGTTGCAGACCGGGACAGAAACGCGCCAATTAGCGCAACGCTCACACCAACCGCTAGCGACAAAGCGAGCGCCAACCCCAGCGTGATCGACCAAGTAGGCCTCGCGAATGCATCGTCCTGTGCGGTTTCAGCGAGCGCGGATCCGTCACCGCTCGCCATGGTAGCGAGAGGGGGGCCGGAGCTGCCCCCTTCATGTGCGTCGATGTCGTCAAGCGGTTGCGGCAACGGGATGACTGCGCCGTGCTGGTTCGCTTCAACTGCGGGACTGGAGTTTCCGTTGAGTACCGGCGTTGACGCGGCGCCAACTCGCGAAGCCGCATTGGCCTGCGCCGGAAACATACACAACAGCAGTGCAAACGCAATTAAACATCCCGACAACGTCGCGAAACGGATCGACATGCGCCGCGCCTTTTGAGCGCACGGGCACCGGAAGTCGAAGATAAACCGCGCCATGGTCACGTTATTCATAAACCGCAAAACTCAATCGATCAGCTTATGCAACGAAGCAAACTCGATCAGCGCGGCCAGCGACGACAGTCCAAGCTTTTCCTGAATACGGCTCTTGTAAGTGCTCACGGTTTTGTCGCTGATAAACAGCGCGTCGCCGATAGCCTTGTTCGACATGCCTTTCGACAGCATCTGCAAGATCACGAGCTCCTTGTCGGACAGCATGCGCACGCGGTCTTCTTCGTGTTCGGTGCTGATGTTGGGCGTCGCGCCGCCGCCGGCTGTGACCGGGAACACCGTGTAACCCGCCAGCACCGCCTCCACGCCTCGCATGATCTCCTTCATTTCCTGCGACTTGCCGACAAAGCCGTGAACGCCCGAACGCATTGCGCGCGGGGCAAACGTGGCGGGATCGTGACCGGACAGCACCAGAACGCGAATGGGCGGATGAGCAAGCTTGAGCCGTGGAATCACATCGAGTCCGCTGATACGCGGAATATCCAGATCCAGAATGGCGAGTTTCGGCGTGAACTGCCGGGCCATTTCAACGGCGGTCTGGCCGTTGTCCGCTTCGATTACCTCTTCGATGCCCAGCAACTGCTGGAGCTGCATTTTGATGATCATTCGGAATGCGGGATGGTCATCGATAATCAGAGTTGTTGACATGGTTTTTTATCCTCGTGAAAACGCTCACTGTTGTTTATTGGCGCTGCATGCCGCCCCGATGCAAAAGCGCTGCTGACTAGTCAGCGCCTGCAAATTCCAGCTCGACGCGGCGATTCGGTGCGAGGCATTGCACCAGTTCGTCGCGTTGTGTTTGCCGGCAATCCACCTTCTGATTCTCACTGCCCCGGCCTTGCACCTTGATCGGCAATGTCACGCCGCGTCCGCGTAGATATTGTTCGACAGTGTGTGCGCGTTGCAGCGACAGGTGCCGGTTATAGGCGTTGCCGCCGAGCCGGTCGGTATAGCCGGTAATTTTCAGTTTGCTCGTGACAGAAGCTGTCTTGAGTTGCGCCGCCATAGCGTCCAGTTCAAGCTTGCCGGCGGCAAGCATGGCGCTGTTGTCGGCGCCGCCGAAACGGAACAGCGAGTCGGCGCGCAACGTCATTTTTTGTGGCGACGATTCAGCCGGCGTTGACGTTCGCTGCGGCATCGCCGTCTTGCATTGCAGGGTCAATTCCGCCGATTCGCGCAGATTCTGCTGAATCTGCGGCAAGCGCTTTTCGGCAGTGGCGAAGCTGCGGCTCCACGCATCGTGACCGGCCTGCATCAACTCGACTTCGGCGCAGGCGAGCAGCGGTTGCGCTTCTGGACAACCGGCTACGGCCGCATCCGTCTTGATTGCGTTGACGATTTCCCACAGGTCGGGCCGCACCGTGGACACGGTACGTAGCGCAGGATTCGCAGCAGAAATCGGCTCGCCTCGCTCGAGGCTCATCGTGATCTCAGCCGCCTGGCCGATGGCCTCTTCGACGAAACCCCAATCGTCGTTTGCGTCGCGCGTTTGCCTGGCGGTGTCGATCCAGCATTGCGCTTTGGCGTGGAAGTAGTTGTCTTTGTCGCCCGGCAACTGATCGAGACGCTTTTGCAACGACGCCAATGCTTTGCGGCTACTGCCGATCGACGCGTAGGTGTTGACCCATTGAGAGTTGGCCGCGCCCGCCGCTTCACCCTGACTGGCGCCAATGCCGGTTTTCAGCACGCTCGCATCCTGGATGCCGAGCCGTTCACGCGCTGCATGGTCTGCACAGCCCGTTAAGGCTAAAGCGCATACCAGCGTCGTTAGCTGCAATGTCATTGCGGTTTGCGTCTAGCGCATCGTCCGGGAGAAGACTCCGAGTATGAATACGAGAAGACATGCAAGGAATGGGAGCAATCCTAGATTCCCATCAGACGCTTCGACCGCTTTCATGCGAATCGGATAGCGGCTGTCATCCGGCTGTATGACCAGCCACGATACAAGGTAAAAAAGTGGGCATATCGGCTTTGCATCGAGCGATAAAACGCGTGCGGCGAGGGTTGCCGCAAAGCGATGCATGGGAGGGGAAGAACAACAAGAAGGCAACGCGCTTTCGACACGCCTGCATGCCGCAGCGCGTACAACACGCTGCGGCATGCGCATTCAGAAAAGCCCTTATTTCAAGCCGAAATCGACGCGCGTGGTCGCGCCTTTGTCGTTGATGCCATCGGCGTTCAGCTTCGGCGCGACGACGAACACGCGGCTGCTGTCGATCTTGCCGTCCAGATACTGCTGCACGCTCTGCGCCCGCTGTTGCGCAAGCTCGCGCAGGTTGGCGTCGTTGATCGGCGCATTGGCCGCGAGCGCCGCCTTCATGTCGCTGTCCGGCACGCTCTTGGTCAGGCCGACAAAGTTATGCGGCTTCTTGAAGTCGGCGGACTTGTAGGCCTTGGTCAGGTACTTGTCGTAGTCCTTCGGATCGAGCGTGACGGTCGACAAATCCACGCTCTCGCCGTTGCCTACCACATCCTTGATCTTCTGCTGCTTGACGAGGCGGTCGACGTACAGCGTGCGCAACGCCGGTTCGTCGACAGCAGGATCGACACGGCCGATCAGGTCCATCTTCACCGACGATTTATCGGCGAGCGCCTTCACGATCGTGTCGAGTTTCTTGTTGTCGGCATCCGAGAGCGTCGCGGAACCCGGCTCGAATTCGACGTAGCCCAATTCCTCGCCATTGCCGCCGAACGCGTGAGCGATCAGCGAGAACGGTGCAGTCACCGCCTTTTGCAACAGGTTGAGCACGGCATGCCAGATCAACCCGCCCACGCTGAACTCAGGATTCGACAGCGAGCCCGACACCGGCAGATTCACGTCGATTTCACCGCGCGAATTCTTCAGCAGCGAGATAGCGAGGCGCACCGGCAGTTTGGTCGCCGTATCGTTGTCGATGTGATCGCCGAACGTGAGCTGATCGATGAACAGATGGTTGTCCGCATTCAGTTGATCGTTATCGAGCTTGTAATGCAGATCGACGTTCAGCTTGCCCTTGGTGATCGGATAGCCGGCATATTTCGACGAATACGGCGTGAGGTTGGTCAGCTCGATATCGTGCGCGCTCGCGGTCAAATCGAGCGCCGGTTTGGCGATCAGCGGATTGATCGTGCCGCGTATCGACAGCGGACCGTTGGCCGCGAGCTTTGCGGCGATATCGACCGGCGCGGGCGTGGTGGACTGCGTGCCGAACGCGCCCACCGTACCCTGAATGTTGACCAGGTTCGCGCTGTAATTCGGCTTGATGAAGTTGTCCGTGTACGTCACGCGGCCCTGTTGCAGCACCAGTTGGCCGAAGTGCATCCTGACCGGGCTTTGCGGCGGCGTCGCCGCGGTGACCATGGCGGGCGAGGCCGCCACGGGCGCGGACGCAACCACCGCCGCCGACGCCGCAGGCGGCGTCAACGGCACGGGTTCGGTGCCCCCTTTGGTTCGTGTGAGCGATTGCGCCGCGCCGCTTTCATGCGCGACGACGTCCTTCAGATTCAGCTTGCCTTGTGCGTCGAGCAGCACGCTCCCGTAAAACTTCGTGAAGGTGACGCGGCCCGCGTCCACGACCGTGCCATGTTCGTCGTAATCGGCCTTCAGGTTGGACAGCGCGAGCGAGCCCCAACCCGCGAACGGGTCCGAAGTCGCCTTGTCGAGCATACGCACGTCGACGAGCGCCACGTCGCCGCGGTAGTTCGCTTTCAGCGACTTCGCCTGGCTCAGCGTGAGATCGCCGTTTGCGTTGAGCAGCGCGCTCGCGATCACGGCATTCAGCTTGCTGCCGAAGTAAGGTTCGAGCGCCGCCACGTCGAGCCGGTTCGCGTTCACCTTGACGGCCACCTTGAGCGGCGTCGCCGTGACGTCGCCCTTCACGCCGAGCGTGCCTTTTTTGTTCAGCGTGGCTTGCAGATCGACCGGCAGCGGACGGCTCAGGTCGTCGCTGATCTGCTGCACTTTCAGTTGCAGCGGCGTGATGCTCAGCTTGACCGGACGCGGCGTGGTGCTGTCGGTGAAATCGACGGTGGCGTCTTTCAGGTTCAACTCGCCGATCTTGTAGTGCCACGCCGGCCCTTCTTCGTGCGCCTTTTTCGCCGCGTGGATCGCGGTGCGCTGCTGCGCGGTTTCGTGCGGCCCGGCGAGCGAACTCAGGTTGATGCTGCCGTCTTTCAGACGCTGCGCATCCACCGTGAGACCAGTGGTGGCAACGCTGGTTATGTCGGCCGTACGCGCCGCCACGTCCACCTGCTTGACCGCCACCTGGCCCTGCGCGAGCGCGATCACCGGCGCTTTATTGTCGCGCGAGGCGAGCTTCAGCGACTGCACGTCCAGTTGCGTATCGGCGACCGTCAACGCGACCGGCGACTTAGACCAGTTCGCGTCGATATTGACCGTCGCCGACAGCGCGCCGTCGGTCACCTGAGCCGCCGTTGCGGTATCGATATAGGGCTGCAGGACCGGCAGCTTCAGCGACTTCAGATCGAGTTTCGCGCTGGCCGTCTTCGCCACGAGGCCCACTGCACCCTCGGCGCCGAGCGAACCGCCGTCGCCCAGTTCCGTGTTCAGCGTGTAGTGCGCGGGCGTGGTGGCGAGCGTCGAAAAATCGGTGAGCGTGACTGCGAGCTTTTGCAGACCGAGGTCGACCGGGCGCGAGGCCGCCTCGTCGTGGACCTTGACGGTGCCGTCGGCAAGCGCGAAGCGTTTGATCGATAGATCGAGAGGCGGAGCGGCCTTTTCTTCGGCTTTAGTGTTGGCGGCAGGCGCTGCGCCCGACGCAGCGACCGGCGCGGACGCGCTCGCCGATGCCTGCGCATTCTGCGCAGCAGGCGCTGGCGCAAACATCCGCTCGACACTCAGCACGCCGTCTTTGTCGCGCGCGAGATTGGCGCTGGGCGCGTCGATACGGATATCGTCGAAGTGGTAAAGACTTTTCAGCGGTTCAAGCGACGCCGCCGCCACGTGCACCGCGCGCGCCGCGAAGAACGGCGCTTTGTTGCGGTCCTGCACATCCACGTCGTTCAGATCGACGGTGCCCGCGACGCGCAACGAAGGCGCGTCGTTCGACATCACGAAATTGAGCTTGAGATCGGTAGAGAGCTTGCCCGACTGCACGACGATCGGCAGCGTAGTAGGTGCGTACGAGATCAGACGCGGCACATCGAGCCCGTCGAAACGCAGCGACACTTCCGACTCGCGCGACGCCGCGAACGGCTTGGTCCGGCCGTCGATAGCAAGCGGACTGCCGTCGATCCGCGCACGCAGCAGCGGCTCGACGAAAATATCGGTTTTCGAAGGCAGCGTGGCGATAAACGGGATGCCGAGCTTCCACTGGTCGATCACATGGGTCGCGCCGAGCAGTTTGTCGTCGAACGTAATCTGGCCGTTTTCGACGCGAATATTCGACACCGAGAAAAGCGTCGGCTTGCTGTCGGGCTTGGCGGGCTGCTTCGAAAACTTCTCGATCAGATCGGTGAAATTGAAGCGCTGCGCGTCGTATCGAACGATATGAAAGCGTGGCGAGTCGACCTGCACTTCATCGACGATCGGCGCGCCGCGAAACAGCGAACTCCACGACGGCTTCACGATCAGCCGCGAAATATCGATGAAATCGCCCGCGCCGCCGCGTTCGCCGATATGCACGTTGTCGGCTTCGAGGCGGAGCGTATAAGGATTGAGCGCGATGCGGCCAATCGAGGCGGGCCGGTCGAGCTGCTTGCTGAGTTGTTGCGCGGCGATGTGGCGGATCAGCGGGGGCGCCGCAAAAAAGCCGAGCAGACCGAACAATACGAGAAAGATCAGCAGACCTATCAGGACCCGCCGCGTGCGACGTGACTGCGCAACCTCGCGCACGGTCTGCATGGAAGAAGCTAGTGATGCTTTATTAAGGCTTGCCATCTCGGTCTTGGGTAATGCGGCGGCAAGCCCGCCGCGAAAACGAAAATCCCGCAAGCGGCAGTATAAAACGTGAATCTCGTGGGGGATAGAAATGTCGAGCGCGGTTTTACAAACATCCGCGTGACGGAGCGGTTTATCCGCCGCCACCAGGCAACGAATAAACCACGATTCAAGGTGTTATTGACAGCGCGTTGTCATCTCGCTGACGTACTTCGCAGGACGCAATGTCTTGCGCGACGCGATGCATCGGTGATCCGTTCACCGACGCATCGCATCGACTCACATCATTGACGCACGACGGCGGGCGGTTGCCAGCTTCCGTCGGTGGCCTGCGGTTTCGGTGCGTACAGACGCAGCACCAGTTGCAGATCGCTGCGCGGCGCGGGCAGCCAGTTGCCGCTCCTGCTGCGCGTCGACGAAACGGTCACGTCGAGCGAGCCGTCGCGATTGCGGCGCGCGCCGTTACGATCGCCGACCGCCAGGCGCGCAGGCGCACTTTCACCCAATGCGCCATCTTTCGTGTACGCGGTGATCGACCAGAAGCCGCGCACCGGCGGCAACTGGTTCGGCGCAAAGTGAATCACGTAGCGGTTCGCGCCGTTCAGCGCGTGACCGTCGCTGTCCTGGGTGACGACCGCGCGTACTTCGTCGTCCTTCGTGCCGATGCCCGGCTGAGTGCTCGCTGCGTAAGCGCGCAAGGCGTAGTCGGGGCCGTAGTTGCCCACGCCGTCGCCGAACCAGCTCCAGCCGTTGGCGCTCAGCACGTTGGTCGGCGGCGTGGCGACGCGCTCGTGGCCGTCCGCGAGACCTGCGTTGACGACGGCGGTTGCGTTCGGCAGCTTCACCGGTTCGCCGGGTATCACACCGAAATCCGAGAGGATTTTCAGCGCGTGCGGATCGGCTGGTGTCGGCGGATTGTCAGGCAGCGCATCGGCGAGGCGGCTGAAAAAACCGTTCGCGTCGAGCGCGGCGACCTGCGCGGCCGGAGTCGTAGCGGTGGCGCTGGCGGTGTCGGCGGAATTGCTGCGGGGCGGCGCAACCTGGGCCGCATGCGTGTCGCCGACGTAGACGCTCAGCGGCACGACCCGGATGGCGCGTTGCAGCTTGCGCACCGCCGTCAGATCACGCGTGCCGTTCGACTGGATGCGCACGCTCACCCACGCGTTGTGGGTCGGCACGTCGACTCGCGTCACGTTCTTCGGCAAATCGCCCTTCCAGTCCGGGCTGACGAACGCAATGCTTTGCGCCTTGATGCCCGCCGCGCGCGTGGCGAACTGGGAACTGGTCGACCACACCACGTTGGTCCACATGTCGAGCACGCGGGCGTCGACATAGCGGCCGTGCGAATCGGGCAACGAGATGATCACCGGTTCGGCGCCGACGTCGAGCCAGCCGGTCGAGTCGAGCGTGTCGAGACTGGGGCGCGTCGGATTGGCCGCGCCGATCGGCGGCAGCGCCTGCGCGTGGCGCAGCGTATTAATTGGAGCCTGCCCCGGCTCGGTGCCGACCGCCGCGTCGCGCGCGACGCCCATCAGCACCAGCGGATAACCGAAGACGTACGAATCGGCGACTTCGTCCTTGATCCAGCCAGTCTTGTTGGGCGTCACGGACGGGCTGGACGAAGCGCAACCAGCCAGAAATGCGAGGCCTGCGAGCGATGCGCAGGTCCAATGAAACGAAAACGGTTCTCGGCGATTTTTTATCATTCGTTGAGGTGGCGGAACGTGCGGTCCTATGGGAGAGGCCGGCGCGCAGCGATACGTGTTTGCGTGGTCTCCCAAAGCCCAGCGCAGCCTGTCTGCGGATCGCAATGCCGACAACTTCGGGTTGTATCGTATCCTTGCCTGTCAGGCAAGCGCAAAGGCAAGAAATGCGCGTGATAACGCGTCAGGGCGCGTCATTTGCGGTACGGTCGATGGTTTTCGCGACACTTATGCCAGCCAGCGAGTCACGGGTCGTTTTTACGCGCTGGCTTTCCGGCGCTTTATTTAGCTTTTATTTTCATTTTTTCGTCCCCCTATTTTTCGTATCCGGAGCGTTTCATGTACATGCCCGCCCATTTCGAAGAGAACCGTCCAGAGGTTCTCCACCGTCTGATCGCCGAGCAGCCGTTCGGCGCGTTGATCACGAATGGGCCGAACGGGCTCGACGCGAACCATTTGCCGTTCGAGGCCGAAGCGATTTCCGCAGCGGGCGACGCGACGGCATCGGCTGAAAACCGCCTGATTCTGCGTGCGCACGTCGCCCGCGCGAACCCTGTCTGGCAGGAAGCAGCGACGAATCCCGACGCGCTCGTGATCTTTCAGGGGCCGGCTGCCTACATTTCGCCGACGTGGTACCCGAGCAAACACGACACGCATCGGCAGGTGCCTACGTATAACTACATCGTTGTGCACGCGCATGGGCGGATCGTCGTGCGCGATGACGAAGCTTTCGTGCGCGGGCTGGTCGCGAGGCTGACGCGCAAGATGGAAGCCGGCGAAGCGGTGCCATGGAAAATGGGCGACGCGCCCGCTGACTTCATCAAGCAGATGCTTGGGGCGATTGTCGGGATCGAGATCGAGGTGACGCGGCTGGTCGGCAAGTGGAAGCTCGGGCAGAACAAGGAAGCTGCGGACCGGCGCGGGGCGGCCGACACTTTGCTGGACCGCGCATCGGACGAACAGAAGGCCGTCGGGCAGGCAATGCTCGATGCGCCGCCGGCTTTCTGAGGCCGAACTTGCCGTGGAGCGGCTCGCCACACAATCCGTCCTTGACCTTCCCATCATAGGAAGGTCGATACTGGGTTCACGATGCGGCCCCATGCCGTTGCGAGCCTTACCTACCATGACCGAACTTGCCAACACGCAGCGCCCCGCAGGCGCTGCCCTCTCTCAACTCCCCGGCCGCACCACCGAACTGGACATCGGCGGGATGACCTGCGCGTCTTGCGCGATGCGCGTCGAGAAGGCGCTGGCGAAAGTGCCGGGCGTGACGCGTGCGTCGGTGAATCTCGCCACCGAGCAGGCGCGTATCGAAAGCGATAACACCGTCGATCCCGAAACACTCGCCAATGCCGTGCGCAAGGCGGGCTACGACGCCACGCCATCCGCTTCCGCCGAACCAGCGCCGTCTCACGTTGCGCAGGCGACGGAACTCGCGATCGGCGGCATGACCTGCGCATCGTGCGCGATGCGTGTCGAAAAAGCGCTGGCGAAAGTGCCGGGCGTCGCGAGCGCATCGGTGAATCTGGCGACCGAAACGGCCACCGTCACCGTGAACGATGCGACGCCGGACGCCGCCTTGCTGATCGCCGCCGTCAGGAAAGCCGGCTACGAAGCCGAGCCAATCGCGCCGCCCGCTGCACCTGTCGCCGCGGACGCCGCCGACAAAGCCGCCCCCGCCGACCGCAAGCGCGATCAGGCACGCCAGGACCTCGTCGCCGTCATCGTGTGCGCTTTGCTGACATTGCCGCTGGTCGCGCCGATGGTCGGCGAATGGTTAGGCATCCACGCGATGCTGCCGCCGTGGCTGCAATTCGCGCTTGCGTCGATCGTGCAATTCGGCTTCGGCGCGCGCTTCTATCGCGCGGCCTATCGGGCGATACGCGCAGGCGCGGGCAATATGGACCTGCTGGTCGCGCTCGGTACGTCGGCGGCTTATGGCATCAGCGTGTACGAATTGCTGGGGCATCCGGGCGACACGCTGCATCTGTATTTCGAGGCGTCGGCGGTCGTGATTACGCTGGTGCGCTTCGGCAAATGGCTCGAAGCGCGCGCGAAGCGTCAGACGACCGACGCCATCCGCGCGCTCAACGCGCTGCGTCCCGATCGCGCGCGGATTCGCGTCGGCCGCGAGGAACGCGACGTGCCGCTCGCGCAGGTACGCGTCGGCACCGTCGTGATCGTGCGTCCCGGCGAACGCGTACCGGTCGACGGCGCGGTGCTCGAAGGCCGCACGCATATCGACGAATCGCTGATCACCGGTGAAAGCCTGCCGGTGCCGAAGCAGGCGCCCGATGCGGTCACAGCGGGTTCGATCAACGGCGAGGGCGCGATTGCGGTCACGACCACGGCGATCGGCGCGGAGACGACACTCGCGCGGATCATCCGCCTCGTCGAAAGCGCGCAGGCTGAGAAAGCGCCGATCCAGCGACTGGTGGACCGCGTCAGCGAAATCTTCGTGCCGGCAATTCTGGCGATTGCGGCGCTCACTCTGGTCGGCTGGCTGCTTGCCGGGGCGGGCGGCGAAACGGCGATTCTGAACGCGGTCGCCGTGCTGGTGATCGCCTGCCCGTGCGCGCTCGGCCTGGCGACGCCCGCCGCGATCATGGCCGGCACCGGCGTCGCAGCGCGGCACGGCGTGCTGATCAAGGACGCCGAGGCGCTGGAAACGGCGCATCGGGTGAACATCGTCGCCTTCGACAAAACCGGCACGCTGACGCTCGGCCGGCCATCGGTGACCGCATTTGAGCCAATCGGCCAGATTACGCGCGACGAGGCGTTGCGATTGGCGGCGGCCGTGCAGCGGCACAGCGATCATCCGTTGGCGCGTGCGGTGGTCGGTGCTTATGCAGCGGTGGCGGCTGACACGGCCGGAGCGGACGAGCGTGGCGAACTAGCGGAAACGCAAAATCCGGCGCTTGCTGCGTTCATCGCGCGCGGAGTCGGCAACTCCCACGTGGGGGCTGCGACAGATCCAACATTGGCGGCGGCCATGCAAACGGGTGTGCAGGTTGCATCCGCTGCGCAAGCCAAGATCCAGTCCGATAAACAAGCCATCCCAACCGGCTCTGCCGCTCGCGCCATCGCCGGTCGAGGTGTCGAAGCGAACGTCGACGGCAGGACGCTGGCGCTCGGCAGCACTCGCTGGCTCAACGAACTCGGCATCGAACTCACGCCTGAATCGGCCGCGCGCGCCAGCGAACTCGAAGCCGCCGGCAACACCGTTTCCTGGCTGATGCAGCGCAGCCCCGGCAACGTCGCCGCGCTCGCCCTCATCGCATTCGGCGATACCGTGAAGCCCACCGCCCGCGCCGCCGTCGAGCGGCTCGCGCAAATGGGCATCAAAAGCGTGCTGATTACCGGCGACAACCACGGCAGCGCGGCGAGCGTCGCCCACGCGCTCGGCATCGACGAATTCCACGCCGAAGTTCTCCCGGACGATAAAGCCCGCGTGATCCGCGACCTGAAGATCCGCTGCGCTGGCATCGTCGCGATGGCGGGCGACGGCATCAACGACGCCCCCGCGCTCGCCGCCGCCGACATCGGCATTGCGATGGCAACCGGCACCGATGTCGCCATGCACGCGGCCGGCATCACGCTGATGCGCGGCGATCCGGCGCTGGTGGCCGACGCCATCGACATCTCGCGCAAGACCTGGCGCAAGATCCAGCAGAACCTGTTCTGGGCGTTCGTGTACAACCTGATCGGCATTCCGCTGGCTGCATTGGGCTTGTTGAATCCGATGCTGGCGGGCGCGGCGATGGCGTTTTCGAGCGTCAGCGTGGTGACGAACGCATTGCTGCTGCGGACGTGGCGCGGGGCGCGCTGACCTGAGCTGCCCCATTTGCTCCGCAGATCTGGCACGGCTTGCTGAAGCCGACACTGGCTGAGCCAGCGATGACGCGTACAAAAGGCAGCGTGGTGGCAATCGCGTGGGGTGGGGTGGCGTGACGAGAAATTCCGCCACTCCTACGCACGTCACGTCATTCGTAAAACGATAAAGCGCTGGCGTTCACACAAGCTGCGTGGCAAGCACCCCCGCGCCGCACCCAACCCGCAACAAACCCACGCCCAATTACAAAACCCTTTCGCGCCACTAAAGCCAACCACCTTCGCGGCCGTTAACCAGACATCGACGCCAGCCATGCCCGCGCATGGTCCGCGTATCCGCCTGTCCCCTATTACTCCGCGATTGCCAATGGATTTTCTCTCTCTTCGCCGCGCCAGCGTTGGCGCCCGGCTCGCCGTACTGTCGTGCGCGCTGGTAGCGTTGATTTTCGCCGCCTTCACGTGGGCGCTCACCCGTTCCGCCAGCCAGCAGGTCCGTGACCAGGTTCTTCAACGGATTGCCGAAAAGGACCGCTCGATCGCCGCGATGATCACGCTGTTCGACAAGGCGCTGTCGGCGGAAGTCGATCGCTCGATGTCGCTGTTCGCCAGTTTCCTGCCCACCAGTTACACGCTCGACGAAACGCAAAAAGTCGACATCGGCGGAATCGCGACGCCCACCCTCAAGGCCGGCGACAAGGTTCTGAATCTGGATTTCACGATCCCCGACCTGTTCCTCGAACGCAGCGGCGCGGTGGCCACGGTGTTTGCGCGCACGGGTGACGATTTCGTCCGCGTGACGACGTCGCTGAAAAAACAGGACGGCAGCCGCGCGATCGGCACGCTGCTCGACCGCAAGGCACCGGCTTACGCGCGGCTGCTCGCAAACCAGTCTTACACGGGACTGGCCGCGCTTTTTGGCAAACGTTTAACTACGCAATATCGGCCGATTACCGACGCGAGCGGCCGCGTGATCGGCGCGCTGTTCGTCGGCGTGAACGTGGACAAGGAGATTCAATCGGTCGAAGACGGCATCCGCAATCTGAAGATCGGCGATAGCGGTTACTACTTTGTCGTCGATGCGTCGAAGGGCGCGGACCGCGGCAAGCTGATCGTCCATCCGGCCGCCGCCGGTCAGAAAGCGGACGACGCAAACGCCCCGTATCAGCAGATGCTGGACCTGAAACAGGGCGAACTCGACTACCGTTCCGCCGACAGCACGCTCAGCGAGCCCACCGCGCGCGACAAGTTCGTATCGTTCGTGACCGTGCCGGAATGGCAATGGCTGGTCGGCGGCATCGCGCCGCGCGACGAGGTGCTGGCCGAGGTCGTCAAGACCCGCAATCAGTTCCTGCTGCTCGGCTTCGCATTGGTCGGCGGCTTCGCGGTGCTGTTCCTGATCGCGGTCAGGCGTCTCGTGAGCCGTCCGCTCGACGAAGCCGCCAACGCGTCCGAGCGCTTCGCGTCGGGCGATCTGTCCGTGCGCGTCGCGAAACACGGCAACGCGCGCGCCGACGAAATCGGCCGGCTGATGCAGTCGATCGACGGCATCGGCGAAGGCCTCGCGCGGATCGTTGCACAGGTGCGCCATGCATCGGCGGATATGTCGCACGGCACCGAAAAGATCGCCACAGGCAGCGGCAACATCGCCATGCGGATCGCGACGCAGGCGAGCAGCCTGGAGGAAACGGCGGCGAGCATGGAGCAGATGACGTCGACCGTGCAGCAGAACGCGGACAACGCCACGCAAGCCAACACGCTCGTCACGCGCGCCGCCGACGCCGCGCTCGAAGGCGGCCGCGCGGTCGAACGCGTGGTGTCGACGATGGGCAAAATCAGCCGCTCGTCGCAGAAGATCGCCGAGATCACGACGGTGATCGAAAGCATCGCATTCCAGACCAACATCCTCGCGCTGAACGCGGCTGTCGAAGCCGCGCGCGCGGGCGAGCACGGCAAGGGCTTCGCGGTGGTCGCATCCGAAGTGCGCGCGCTCGCACAACGCAGCGCGGCCTCGGTGAAGGAGATCGAAAGTCTGATCGCGACGTCGACGGCGACCGTGGCAAGCGGCTTCAAGATTGCCGAACACGCCAGCGCGACCATGCAGGGCATCGTCGAACAGGTCGGGCAGGTGCGCGCGATCATGGGTGAAATCAGCGTCGCGTCGCGCGAACAATCGGGCGGCATCGAACAGATCAACCTGGCCGTCACGCAGATCGGCGAGGCCACCCAGCAAAACGCGACGATGGTCGGCGAAGCGGAAATCGCGGCGGCCGAGTTGCGCGATCAGGCTGCGCGTCTTGCGCAGGTGGTCAGCGTGTTCAAGCTCGATAACGCGCGCGATTGATTTGTAGTGTTACGGAAGCCGCTGCTGGCGCAGTGTGTCTCAATGCACCCACGCCGGCAGCGCAACGGCGTCAGAACTCGACATCCAGTTCGTCGATCTCCTCGGCTTCCTGCTGCGCATCGGCGATCCATTCCTGCATCTCGGGCAGCGCCATGATCCGCTGCCCGTATTCGACGATCTCAGGGTCGAGCTTCACGTCGTAAGTCACGAAACGCGTCACCACCGGCGCGTACATCGCATCCGCCGCCGTCCGTTCGCCGAACAGGAACGGGCCGCCGTACTGCTTCAGACAATCCCCCCAGATCGACACGATCCGGTCGATATCGGACTGCGCGCGCGCCCAGACCTTGAAGCCCGGAAAGTGCGCCTTCAGGTTCATCGGCAGCGCCGAGCGCAGCGAGCCGAAACCCGAATGCATCTCGCCGCAAATCGAGCGGCAATGCGCACGCGCGCGAATGTCCTTCGGCAACAGCGCCGCCTCGGGCTTCAATTCGTTCAGATACTCGGCGATTGCCAGCGTGTCCCAGATCTTGATGCCGTCGTGAACGAGGCACGGCACCAGAATCGACGGCGACAGCAGCAGCAATTCGGCGCGCGCCGCCGGGTCGTCGATCGGCATCACGATTTCGTCGAACGGCAGGCCGCTGAATTTCGTCAAGAGCCAGCCGCGCAGCGACCACGACGAATAATTCTTGCTGCTGATCGTGAGCGTGGTCAGCGAGGTTTGCGGGGTATTGGCCATACGTTTCTCCTCCAGATGAGGCGTTCGACCGACGCCTGACGGCCGCCATGCACGCCGTCGTGCGCGCACGCACCAAAGCGCGGCAATTCCGGCCCATCCGACTGACGCGCGCAAATGCTATGCCAGTGCGCACCACGCCCTGTCAGTGCGTATGCATGCATGGCACATGACTTGCCTCTGTTTGAACTCCTTCCTTTCCTGCACTCGTGCGAAGGTTATGAACCTGTTCGCATATCCGGCCTATCAGGCCTTCGCCGACATGATGCTGCCGCTGCGGCACAGCGCGGCGCTGATGAATCACTCGCTCGATGCGTGGCCCGCGTTCGGCGACTCGCCGCATGGCCGCTCGATCCGCGCGTCCTGCGAATTGCTGACGCTCGCGGGACTGACTCCCGTGCGGCCGCCGTTCGGGATCGACAGCGTGGTGAGCGACGGCAAGCCGGTAGCGATCGTCGAAGAAGTCGCCGCCCGCACGCCGTTCTGCTCGCTGCTGCATTTCCGCAAGGCGAGCGTGCCTGCCACGCCGCAGCCGCGCGTGCTCGTCATCGCGCCGATGTCCGGCCACTTCGCGACGCTGCTGCGCGGCACCGTGCGCACGATGCTCGCCGAACACGACGTGTACATCACCGACTGGCACAATCCGCGCGACGTGCCGCTCAGCCAGGGCCGCTTCGGTTTCGACGAATTCGTGCAGCACGTGATCGACTTCACGGAGAAGATCGGACCCGGCTCGCATCTGCTGGCCGTGTGTCAGCCGACCGTGGCCGCACTGGCCGCCGTCGCGCTGATGGCCGCCGACGATCATCCCGCACAACCGGCCAGCATGACGCTGATGGCCGGCCCGCTCGACACGCGGATCAATCCAACGCGCGTCAACGATCTGGCGAAGAGCAAGCCGCTCGACTGGTTCGAGCGGAATCTGATCAGCGCGGTGCCGTTCGGTTTTGCGGGCGCGCATCGGCGGGTGTATCCGGGGTTCGTGCAACTGACCGCGTTCATGGCGATGAATCTGAACCGCCATTTCGATTCGTTCGAAACGATGTACTACGAACGCGCGAAGGGCGATCCCGCGAAAGCCGACACGATTCACACGTTCTACGAAGAATATTTCGCGACGATGGATCTGACCGCCGACTTCTATCTGGAAACCGTCGACACGGTTTTTCAGCGGCATGCGCTGCCGTTGCACGAACTCGAAGTGCAAGGGCGTCTGGTCGAGCCGTCGAAGATACGGCGCACTGCGTTGCTCACCGTCGAAGGCGAGAAGGACGACATCTGCGCAGTCGGGCAGACGCTCGCCGCGCAGGACATGTGCGACAAACTCAGGCCGTATCTGAAGACGCATCATGTGCAAACCGGCGTCGGCCACTACGGCGTATTCAACGGACGACGCTGGGAGCGGCAGATTTATCCGCGTGTGCGGGCCGTGATTTACGACAACGAACCGCGCGCGGTACTGGTGAGTTCGCGCGCGCGGACGATTCAGCCGGTGTCTGTGCCGGTAGCTACGGCCGTCGAGGTTGCGCCTGCGGCGCCGGCCGCCGCAGCGGTGGTCGATGTCGTGGTGGAGGCGGCTGCGTCGAATGGGTCTTCTGCCGCGAGAGTCAACGGCAGCGGGGCTTCTACGACGAAGACAAAGCCGCAGTCGACAACGCGAGCGACGCGCAGGCGGCCACCGGCTGCGCAGTGAACAGGTTCGGTTTCTACGAACGCGCGGCGGACCCTTTTCTCGGGTTCGCGCCGCGCCCGTCGAACAGTTTGCGCCAGAGCGCGAAGTTGGCCGCGCTCCTGCCTCTACGCTTCATGCCGTGACTTTCAGGCTCCGACTTCAAGCCGCCACGCTCTTCCACGGCGTCACGCCCGGCACTTCGCACGGTCCTTCCGCATCGATCGATTTGAAATCGGCAGGCGATACTATTTCGATGTACTCCATATCCGGCGAGTAATCGAACAGGTAGTGGACGATGCCCGGCGCCTGGTGCACGCAATCGCCGGCGGCGACGAGCGTCTCCTTGTCGCCGTACATGAAGCGCGCCCAGCCCTTCAGCATGATCACAATGTGGAAATCGGCCTCATGACGGTGCCAGCCGGTGCCTTGCTCTGGTGCGTGATTCGCCTTGACGAGTTGCGCGAGGACCTTGCCGCCGGTCGCCTCTGCGATGCCCAGATCGCGGTAGAGAAAGAAGTCCCGCAAGCCCTGATCCACGTAGGACGTGTCTTGCGGACGGACATGACTGAATTGCGTAGCGAGTTCGGTGGACATGATCGCGCTCCTGGAGAGTGAGCCGGCAGTTGAAAACGACGCGTTGGAGCGTCGGTTGCAAGCATCAAGCGGGCCAGTGAGCGCGACTGCTGCGGAAGGCTAGGCGGTTGGGCGGAACATCTGGAACATCTCGCCGATTTCCGCGTAGTCGGCGCGATAACCCGCCCGCATGATCGGCTGCGCGGCGTGGGTGTCGAACAGACCGTCTTTCAGATACGCCTCGTTGATATGCACGCCGACCACCTGCCCCAGCGACAGATAGTTGTCCATCGGCGTGCCGTCGAGCGTATGCAGACGCACCACTTGCAGCAATTTGCATTCGAGCGCGGCCGGCGACTCGGCCACGTGCGGAACGGACACATTACGGCCAGGCGCAGGCGTCAGCCCCGCGAGTTCGAATTCGTCGACATGCGGCGCGACCGGCGCGGACGAGCGGTTCATCTGCTCGGCTAGCGGCCTGCTCGCCAGATTCCACACGAATTCACCGGTGGCCTCGATGTTCGACACGCTGTCTTTGCGCCCTTCGCTGCAAAAACCGATGATCGCCGGAAACGTGGCGAACGCGCCGAAGAAGCTGTACGGCGCGAGATTCAACGTGCCGTCGGTCGCGCGTGACGAAATCCAGCCGATCAGACGCGGCGCGACGATGGCCTTGAACGGATCGTGCGGCAGGCCGTGACCGGCGACGGGGTCGTAGAAGTAGTGGGACATGAGCGTGGTTTTGAAAATTCGGTGGATGAGGCGGGACGGCTAGTTATACCGCAGCGCGGCGGCGCATGCCGGCATGCCCTGGTGCGAAGCCGCGTGCGTGGAGCATCGAGGTTTCAACGCATGCGGCATCGCACCGGTTTTAGCGCTGCATCAGCCCCGGCTGATCAGGCTCTTACGCCCCGCCCTGACCTGCGCGAGATGCGCGTCGTCCCATTCGTAGAAGCCCGCGCCGCTGCGCACACCGACACGCCCCGCCTCCACCTGCTTGCGCAGCAGATCGAGCACGTCTTCGTCCTTGGCAAGCTCGGGCATCAGATGCGACGAGATATCGAGGAAAGTATCGAGGCCGCCCATGTCGGCGCCTTCGAACGGGCCGACGATGCTCCACCGGCGTCCGAGCGACGCCTTCATCACCCGATCGACCTCGTCCGCCGTGGCCGCACCGGAGCGGACGATGTTCAACGCCTCACGCAACACCGCAAACTGGATCCGGTTGCCGACGAAGCCCGGAATCGCCTTTTCCAGCACGACCGGCTCCATGCCGATCGCGCTCATCAACGCGGCGGTTTGCTGCGTGACCTCCGGCAAGGTTGCGGTGCCGGGCACGACTTCGACCAGCGGGATCATGTGCGGCGGATTCCAGAAATGCGCGATCACGAAACGCTCTTTCGCGCGCAGCGGCGCGACGAGTTGGTCGGGCGGGAAGCCGCTGGTGTTGCTGGCGAGAATCGCGTCGTCGGCGAGCAGTCCGGTCAGCGTTGCATACAGCCGATGCTTCAGTTCGAGCACCTCGGGAATCGCCTCGATCACGAAGTTCGCGGACGCCATCACATCGATCTGCGTATGCGTCTCGATGCGGGCCAGCGCTGCCGTTTTCGCCGCGAGATCGATCCGCCCGCAGTCGATCAGTTCGTCCAGCACCGCTTCCGCTTTGGGCGCCACGCTCGCCAGACGCGTCGGGTCGACGTCGTGGACGATCGTCCTGTGTCCATGCAACGCGCTTTGCGTCGCGATTCCGACGCCCATCAGCCCCGAGCCCACCACTCCGATTGTCGCCTTGTCCACCACACTCTCCCTTGCTTCCAATATCGAATTGAAAGCTTAAAAGCATAACGCAGCACACCGTTTGCCGCGCCGAACGTGACAAAGCCGGTCTTCCGTGAGGAAGGACCGGCTTTGGGGACTTCACGCCGCCAGATGCGGCGGCGTCATGCACGCATTAATCGTGGTGCGGGTCGCGATGATCGTCGTGATGGTGCGGATCACGGTCGTGCGGATGATTGCGCATCCATTCGTCGTGCGACCAGTAGCGGTGACCATCGTAGTAACGGTCGCCATGCCAGCCGAGGTTGATCGACACGCCCACCGGCGTCATGTGCGGCTGGCCGTATGCGGCCGGGCCGTTGTCGATGTACACCCGCTCCTGGGCGAAGGCGCTGCCTGCTGCGAGCAATGCGCCACCTGCGAGCAGCGTGGCAATAATCGAACGCGACGTCTTGTTAAAGGTTTTCATTGTGACCTCCCATCAAAGTTTGTATCGAAGCCGGCGTCCGTGTTCGTTCGACCTGGGTCTGCGACATCGGGATCGAACCGGACGCCGTACGCTTGAGACCAACTTTAGCGGTGCAAACCTCGCGAATACGTGAGCACTTGTAAGAGGTCATTTCAGAGTAAGGGACGGATGAAAAGCCGCCCAGCCGGACTTTCCCGCTTGCCAACAAAGGCCTGCGCGAAAGATTGCAGGCAAATTACGTCGGCTGAACGTCAGGCTCCGTTACATTCATTTCGCAGGAGAAATAATTGGCAACGCGGCTAAGACACAGCGAGCAAGAGCGCCCGCCCGTTCTGGATTGCCCAAAACAAAAAGCCACGGTACGCGTTTGCGAACAGTGGCCTCAATCAATTCAATGCGCACCCGACGTGCGCGCCCCTACGCGTTGTTTCGCGATTGGGCTGGTACTACGTGGCTTTCTTAGTCGGTCAGCTTGATGCCGAACAGCGTTGCTTGTGCCTTGCGCACGCGCTCCGATTCGCGGCTGCGAGCCTCGAACGAGTAGTCCGAATCCAGCGGCAGATGGGGCGACGCAAAGAGATCGCTGACCTTTTGGAACAGTGCAAAAATGAAGCTCATGGCGACTCCCGGTTGGTGATTGCGTTGCTAGGGTTTTCCCTTAAGAAGAAGTATAGGGTTTTCCCTAGGCAAAAGCTAGTGCAATGCAGCAATTTTTTAGTGTGGTGGGATGTCGCGTGCATTTTTACCGATGTTGCGTTGCACCATGACAACGTCCCTTTTTTAGCCTTCCGGGGCCGGATCTGATCTTATTGCAGGGTGGTCGGTACAACCTTGCGGGCTCGCGATGCCCTCGCGGCCGGCGTACGCTTGCGCGGATTGACGACGGCGGCATCGACCGCGCCGGCTGCGGCGCTGTCCGCGGGCACCAGCGCCGCCGCGTTCATCGACACGATCAGGCCCGGGAGAGTGCGCGCGGCATCGTCGGCGGGCTTGACGGACGCGCCGGTGGCCGAGAATTCGATGTTCAACGCCCAGTGTCCTTCGTGTATGCCTCGATCACGCAAAAGCGCGCACAGCAACTCTTCAACTGAATATTTGTAATCCTTAGCCGACATATGGCTCCCCGCTAACAAAATGCTGGCGTATCCGGTCTGGTCTCGCCGCAGTCGTGAAAGTTTAAAGCGGGGGGATCACGTCGCGACGGGCTCGAGGACAGTGGAAGCCTTACAGTGCCTATCAGGCGCGGCGGGCATGGCGCGATGGCGGCGCCTCTTTGAAGCGGCATCCGACATGCACGGATTGCCGGGATGCTGCGAAATCTGCCATGGAGTAAAAGCGGTCGCCTCCGGAGAGCAGTCGCAGGGCGTCGCCCGTCAACGCGCTGGAATTGGAAACCACGTTGTCGCGCATCCGCCAGAACCATCCGGCGACGCTTCCCACATTCAAGTCGACGCATCGTCCTGCCGGAACTCCTTCACGCCGGTCAGTTGACGCAAGCGCGAACAGATCGCCTGATACTCCGTATTCGACACGCGATGCAGCGTGATCATCACCTCGTCGCACTCGGGCGAGTCGTCGCTTTGCTGCATCACGAACTGCTTGACGCGCGGACTCGCGGCGCCGAGTTCGTCGTGCAGCGTGTGAAAGGTCATTGCGCCGCGCTCGACGATCATCGTCAGTTGACGCCGCTGCTTGACCGTGATGAAACGGCGCTCAAGCGGCTTGATGCCGGCGAGGATGATCAGAATGATGATGGTCGCCGCAATCGACGCCGTGTACAAACCGCCGCCCACCGCCAGCCCGATCGCGGCCACCGACCACAGACTCGCCGCCGTCGTCAGTCCGCGAACGATTTCACCGCGCAGCAGGATCGAGCCCGCGCCGAGAAAGCCGATGCCGGACACGACCTGCGCGGCCATCCGCGACGGATCGAGCACGACGTGCTCCCCGCTCAGCACTTCGGCAAAGCCATAAGCCGACACGATCATGATGAGCGCCGAACCCACGCAGACCAGCATGTGCGTGCGCAAACCTGCCGCCCACGAGAGCCGTTCCCGCTCAAATCCGATCACGCTGCCAAGCGCGGCGGCGAGCACCAGACGTGAGACGAGTTCGAGATTTCCCAGCATTGTTTTTCCTCCTGATTGGAAAGGCTTTGTAGCAGTGTCGACTCCTGCGACGACGTGTCAGCGGGACCCGTTTGCTTTATGCTAAGCCGCACGCCACCGGAGTGCATTCGCGACGCATATTGCGACGAGGGTCGGCCTGTTGACGCTTAAGCGCGCGCGACCGGATAACATCCGTGCTCGCCAGCAGGTTTGCCAGCCAATGCGCCGCGACGCAGGCGCTTCGAATCACCGTGTTTGATCAAACTGACTATGCCGAGCATGAACCCTCCCGCCGCTTCGACGATCGCTCTCGCCAATACACTGCGCGATCACTTTACGGGCGTCGTGCTGCCCATGTGGCGCAAAGCGGGTTTCAACACGGCGCTGAAACTGCCTTACGAGGCGATCGGCGCCGACCATCAGCCGCTGCCTGTCGAGCGCTATCGCGCAATGGCCTGCGCGCGCCAGTTGTTCGTCTTCTCGCAAGCAGGCGATGCCGACCACGCCCAAACGCTGTTCGAATCGCTGACACGTACATTTCAGGACACGCATCACGGCGGATGGTTCTATAGCGTCGACGCGGAAGGCGCCCCGCTCGACACCACCAAAGACCTGTACACGCACGCGTTCGTCGTTTTCGCGTGCGCGGAATACGGCCGCCATTCCGGCAATCGCGACGCGCTGAAACTCGTGCACAGCACATCGGCGCTGATCCAGTCGCACTTCGCCGCGCCCGGCGACCTGTTCAACGCGGCCATGTCCGCGGACTTCGGCAGCGTCACCGGCACGCCCATCCAGAATCCGCTGATGCATCTGACCGAAGCGTGGCTGGCCGCCTGCGAAGTCACGCGCGACAACGTGTTCGGCGCGGCGCTGCGTCGCCTGGCGGACGCCGTCGCGCATCACTTCGTGCATGAACCGACGGGTTGCGTCGCCGAATTGCCGATTGGCGCGAGCCACAACCGGCTGGAGCCGGGGCATCAGTTCGAGTGGTTCTGGCTGGTCAAGCAGGCCGGAGCACAGTTCGAAGGTTCAGGTCTCGCCGAAGCGCTCACGCGTGCGTTCAGCTTTGCGCAGCAATATGGCGTGGATCGGGAAACCGGCGGCGTGTACGCCTCGCTCGATGAAACCGGCAACATCAAGGACGCGACGCAACGAATCTGGGCCCAAACCGAGTATCTGCGCGCGTTGGCGAGTCACGGCGACTCCGCCGTGCTTGCCGCGCTGCCGAGGCAAATCGAGCTGTACCAGCAGCGCTTTTTGCGGCCCGAAGGCTGGTTCGAGTGCAAAACGCCGGCTGGCGAAGTCGCGCGGGCCGACATGCCGTCCACCACGCCGTATCACCTGGCTACGGCTTACGCGGCGTTGCCGGGCTGAACGAAGTCGATCCGCGAAGCTGCCTTTCTTCTGGGCCTGCGGGCGCTGATCATGGCCAGAAAAGTCGCCGAACCCTGGTATCAAGCGCCGCCGGCAGAGGAAATCTGCCCGTTATGCGGGCGCCCGATTCCACCGAGCCAACGCGATCTGCATCATTGGGTGCCGAAAACGAAGGGCGGTAAGGAAGTCGCTGCCTTACATCGCATTTGCCATCGTCAGTTGCATGCGCTGTTTTCCGAAACCGAACTGGCGCAGCGCTACTCGACGGTCGAAGCGCTACTCACCGATGAAGCGGTCCGTACGTTTGTCCGCTGGGTTCGCACAAAGCCGAATGATTTTTACGAACGCAGCCGCCGCAGCGGGAGAAAAGGCTAAGGCGAGCAGTTTGACAGGCAGAAAACGGGTTGATCGCGTGACCGGCAGGCGCCGGCCACCATCTCACAACGCGTTCACAACCGATGCCGGGAACATAAACCGACAGGCCGGTCGATCAATACTCTTCGCGTTGCCAGGGTCCCCAACCGGTGTCGGAGGATTTAAAACGCATATAAGTTGCGCTTTGTCCGGTGGGTGTGTCCGATATTTCGCCATGCGGCTGACGATCGGTTGTATGAAGGGCAAAAGCCTGACGATCTTCGGTATCGACGGTGATGCGGCCGACCGGGTCAGGAGCACCTTCTTCAGGTGACTTAGACTCCAATATCGCCAGATAGGGGGTCAAACGACTCCAGAACGACGTAAGTTCTTCTTGCTGATAATGTGTCAATGTATTTCCCGAAAGAGTAATACAAGCAGTTTACCCTACCGGCGGGAACACCCTTCCAAATGCTTTCGAAGGCCTCAAAAAGGCACAAACCTGGGAATACCCGAATACGGGTTGATTGGCGTCGAACATTAAGACGTGATACAACTCTCACTTCGCGCTCGATCTCGTGTTGAGAAATAGCGGACGCGAATGCAACACACAACATTTACTGGATCAAAAATGGCAACAGGTACTGTGAAGTGGTTTAACGATGCAAAGGGCTTTGGCTTCATCACGCCGGACGACGGCGGCGAAGACCTGTTCGCGCACTTTTCGGAAGTTCAAGGCAGCGGCTTCAAGTCCCTGCAGGAAAACCAGAAAGTGACGTTCGAAGTCAAGCAAGGCCCGAAGGGCAAGCAAGCTGCAAACATCCAGCCGGCTTAAGTACCTAAGGTACTTCTAGCACGCTAAGGCGCTTGCGTCTGATGCAAAATGGCCCGCTTTGGCGGGCCATTTTCTTTGGTCAATCGCGTTTGGAATGCCTGCTTTTTAAGCGTTCGCGAAACTAGATCGCCCGCATTCCTGACAACGCAAATTCCCCATTTGCTCCGCGCACGTCGTCGAGCTGTTGCGTACGCAACACAGTTTCTGAAATTTCGAAGACGGATACAGCTTGTTTCAATTGCTGCGTTTGCTGATGCAGTGAAGCTGCCGCTGCTGCCGCCTCTTCCACAAGCGCCGCGTTCTGCTGCGTCATCTCATCCATCTGCACGACTGCCTGGTTGACCTGCTCGATGCCCGTGCTCTGTTCGAGCGACGAGGCGCTGATCTCGGCCATCATCTGCGTGACGCGCGAAATCGACTCGGACACGTTGTTCATCGCCGCGCCCGCATGCTCGACCAGCGTCGAGCCGCCCTGAATCTCGGCAACCGACTCGCTGATCAGCGTCTTGATCTCCTTCGCCGAATGCGCGCTGCGCTGTGCGAGCCCACGCACCTCCCCCGCCACCACCGCGAAGCCACGGCCCTGCTCACCCGCGCGCGCCGCCTCCACGGCCGCATTCAGCGCCAGGATGTTGGTCTGGAACGCGATTCCGTCGATCACCGAAATGATCTCGGCGATCTTGTCCGAGCTTCGCGCAATGCCGCGCATCTTGTCGACCACCTCGTTGACCACCTCGCTGCCGCGCGACGTCGCGTCCAGAGCGGTCCCGGCGAGCGCGTTGGCCTCACGGGCATGCTCGGCGTTCTGGCGGACCGTAGCGGTCAGCTCCTCCATGCTCGATGCGGTTTCTTCCAGCGAGGCGGCCTGGTTTTCCGTACGAGCCGACAGATCGGCGTTGCCGGTCGCGATTTCGTCGGCGCCGAGGTGGATCGAGTCGGCGGCTTCGCGCACGGTCTGCACGGTGCGCGCGACGCTCGCCTGCATTTTGGCGAGGCCCGAAAACAGGCGGCCGATTTCGTTGGTGCCGCGTGCGGCGATCGGCTGATCGAGACGACCTTGCGCGATGCGGTCGAAGTGACGGCCCGCTTCTTCCAGCGGCGCCACCACGCCGCGCCGAAGCGCTGCATAGACCGCGACCGTGCCGACCACCAGCACCAGCAGGATCGCGATGCTGACCACTCGGAACGTCGCCATGCGCGCGTCGATCGAATCGAGCGATGCGTGGCTTGCGGCGTCGCCGAATTGCACGAAGTTGCGCGACTCGCTCAGGTACGCGTCCTGGAACGACTGGGTGGGCTGATCCAGAAACGCCTGGATGTTGTTCGCGTCGAGATACTGGACGAGTTCGCCGAGCGCGTCGTGCAGCGGCTTGTAGCGCGCGGCGAGCGCGGTCGCGCGGGCGCTGTTTTCGTCGCTGGTCTTCGGCACGTTCATGAACGCGTTGAACGACTGGTCGGCGGCCGCCAGTTGCTCGCGCGCATGCTGGACGATGTCGGCCGGTTCCCCGCCGCCGCGCACCATGCGCGTGCCGGCGCGCGAGAGGTTGATCCGCGCGTCCATCAGACGCTGGGTCGTGTCGTTGACCGCGTCCACCTGTTTCAACGCGATGCTCGACAGGTCGCCCACGTCGTCATGCGTACGCGTGAGCGACCAGAAACCCAGCCCCACCGTGACGAGCTGAAATACGCAGAAAGCGACCAGAACACACAACAGCCCGGAGGCAACTTTGATCTTGCTGAACATCGTAAAACCTTGAAAGCATGAGAGACGGAGAGCTATATCAGGGTTTACGGCAAGCGAACATCCAACTTGAGGCCAATTTCATTAAAAATCTGCTTACATACCCTTTTCGTCGCGCAATTCGTCGATTGACAACGTTTGGCGCAACAATGTAATCCTCTCTGCGCCGATTCACCTTGACGCCGCGCGTCCGGGCTTCCTAGAGTGGGTAAGGGTTGCATTTCGCAACCGCACAATTGCTCGCAGCGGGCCCTGCCCGAAGGAATCACGATGACCGACCTCCTCGACCGGGCGCGCGGCGCACTGCATGCCCAGCCGTTCAGCATGCTGTTGGGCGCAGAGCTGATGCATACGGGCACCAGCGAACTCACGCTGAGCCTGCCGATCCGCGACGAATTGCGGCAGCAGCACGGCTTCGTGCATGGCGGTGTCATCAGCTATCTTGCGGACAATGCGCTGACGTTCGCCGGCGCGCTGTCGCTCGGGCCGAAAGTCGTGACGGGCGAGTACAAGATCAACTACTTGCGGCCGGTCGTGAACGGGACGCTGATCGCGCGCGCGAAGGTGGTCTACGCGGGTCAGCATCAGGCGACCTGTCAATGCAACGTCTATGTGATGGACGGCAATCGCGAGAAACTCGTCGCGGTCGCGCAGGGCACGGTGAACCGGATCAGCGACACCGGCGAGCACGAACCGGCAGGTTGATGCGGACGCCGATGCAAAAAGGCCGTTCGTTGCGTTTTGCGCAAGGAACGGCCTTTTGCTTTGCTACGTCAGGCGGCCAGAACCGGGCCACCTGAATCACGCGCGCGTTACTCCGCCGCGTAAGTCTTCTGCGTTTGTTCGCCGAGACCTTCGATGCCGAGGCGGATCGTCTGACCCGGCTTCAGGAACACCGGATTCGGCTTCACGCCCATGCCGACGCCCGGCGGCGTGCCGGTCGAGATCACGTCGCCCGGTTGCAGGCTCATGCACTGCGACACGTACGACACCAGCTTGGCGACGCCGAACACCATCGTCTTCGTGCTGCCGTTCTGATAACGGTGACCGTCCACTTCGAGCCACAGGCTCAGGTTCTGCGGATCGGCGACTTCATCGCGCGTGACGACCCACGGGCCGATCGGGCCGAACGTGTCAAAGCCCTTGCCCTTGTCCCACGTGCCGCCGCGCTCGATCTGCCATTCGCGTTCCGACACGTCGTTGATCACGCAGTAGCCGGCGACGTAGTCGAGCGCGTTCGCTTCGTCCACGTACTTGGCCGGCTTGCCGATCACCACGCCGAGTTCGACTTCCCAGTCGGTCTTCTTCGAGCCGCGCGGAATTTCAACATCGTCGTTCGGGCCGACGATGGCGCTCGTCCACTTGTTGAAGATGACCGGCTCGCTCGGCACCGGCAGGTTCGATTCCGCCGCGTGATCCGCGTAATTCAGGCCGATACAGATGAACTTGCCGATCCTGCCGACGCACGGGCCCAGGCGCGGATTGCCTTCGACCACCGGCAGCGAAGCCGGGTCGAGCGCGCGCAGTTTGGCGAGACTTTCGTCGCTCAGAACGGCGCCGTCGATATCGCCGACTACTTTCGACAGATCACGAATCTTGCCTTGCGCGTCCAGCAGGCCCGGCTTTTCCTGGCCTTTCGGCCCATAACGAAGCAGTTTCATCGTTGCACTTCCCTTTACGTTCAGTAGTGTTCGGTTCAGTCAGTGTGTGCGTCAGTTCGACCAGCCGCCGTCGATCACATGCGCCTGGCCTGTGGTAAACGCCGATTCGTCGGACGCCAGATACAGCGCCAGTGCGGCGATTTCTTCCGGCTTGCCGATGCGGCCCATCGGCTGGCGCGCGACGAACGCCGCCTGCACGGCATCCACCGACGCGCCCTGCGCCTGCGCCTGCGCGGCGATCCGCTGTTCGAGCGACGGCGAGGACACCGTGCCCGGGCAGATCGCGTTACAGCGTACACCACGCGTGACGAAATCTGCAGCCACAGCCTTTGTCAGACCGATCACCGCGGCCTTCGACGCGCCGTAAGCAAAGCGGTTCGGCACGCCCTTCACGCTCGACGCCGCCGACGACATGTTGATGATCGAGCCGCTGCCCTTCTCCAGCATGCCCGGCAGGAACGCGCGGATCGTGTGGAACATGGCCTTCGCGTTCAGATCGAACGCGAAATCCCAGTCTTCTTCGGTGCATTCGAGAATCGAGCCCGCGTGCACGAAGCCCGCGCAATTGAACAGCACGTCGATCGGGCCGACTTTAGCGGCCAGCGCCTTGATCGCAGCGTTGTCGAGCACGTCGAGCTGGTGCGCGTCGACCGGCTTGCCCGCGAGTCCGTCGATGCGGATATCCGTCGCAATCACGCGCGCGCCTTCGCGGGCGAAGAGTTCGGCGGTGGCGAGGCCGATGCCTTGCCCCGCTGCGGTAATCAGGGCCGTCTTGCCGGCCAGTCTTTGTGTCATCTACGGCTCCAGTTGAATGGACTGCTGTTGCGTTGATGCCTCGTTAAACAATTCGCTTCGGACTTCGCTATGAGCTTGATCCAGATTCAGATTCGATAAAACGCGGCGGCATTGCCGCCGAAAACGGCTTCGCGCTCGTCGTCGCTCAGCGACGCGAGCAAGGTGGTCGCCACGGAATGCCAGAGCAGGTAGTCGCCGTTCAGATCGAGCACGGGCCAGTCGCTGCCCCACATCAAACGCGCGGGGCCGAACGATTTCAGCAGATGCCCGACGTACGGGCGCAGCGTGTCTTCGGTCCAGCCGGGAGAGGCTTCGGTGGCGAGGCCGGATAGCTTGCAATGTACTTGCGGAAACTGCGCCAGCCGCGCGACGGCATCGGCCCAGACCTGGTAGCCCGCGTCGCCGTCACGGATGGACGGCTTCGCGCCGTGATCGACGACGATGCGCAGTGCCGGAAACCGCGCAGCGAAGGTTTCGATGTGCTCGACGTGGCGCGCGAAGATCAGCGCGTCGAACGCGAGGTCGTGCGCGATCAGCGCTTCGATGGCAGGCGCAAGATCGGGATTCGCGATCCACGTATCGTCGGGCAGGTCTTGCAGCATGGGGCGCACGCCCTTGAACTTCGGTTCGCGCGCGAGCGACTCGATCAGATCCGGCGCCGTGTCCAGCAACAGCGGCACCCAGCCGACCACACCCGCGATCGACGGCTCGTTGCGCGCGAGATCCAGCAGATAGTGCGTCTCGGCGAGCGTCGGCGCGGCCTGCACCACCACCGTTCTTTCGATACCCGCCCGTTCGCGCAATGGCTTGAGATCGTCGGGGCCGAACTTGCGGTACAGCGTTTTCAACTCCGGCGTGAGCCATCCGTAATCGCCGCGAGCGGGGTCCCAGTAGTGCTGGTGAGCGTCGATGGGCATGGTTGTCAGTTCACTTATTCGGTACGGGCGCGCGCGGGTCGATCAAGCCGTCTTCGCGCAGCGCAGCCCACAATTCTGCGGGGATCGGCAGGTCGAACGATGCCACGTTCTCGCGCAATTCGTCACTGCTGCGCGCGCCGGTCAGCACGGTGGCGACCGCCGGATGCGCATACGGAAACTGCAACGCGGCGGCGGCCAGCGGCACGCCATGCGTGCGACACACGGCCTCCAGTTTCGCGACGCGCTCGATCACGTCGGGCGGCGCATCGCCGTAGTTGAACTTCAGATCGCCTGCGACGCCGCGCGCCAGAATGCCCGAGTTGAACGCGCCGCCCAACAGGATGCTGACGCCGCGTGCTTCACAGGCGGGCAGCAGGTCGTCGAGCGTGGTCTGCTCGAGCAGCGTGTAGCGGCCGGCGAGCAACGCGCAATCGATATCGAACTCCGCCATCGCGTCGAGAATGACCGCGCCTTCGTTGACACCCAGCCCAACTGCCTTGACCGCGCCCGACGAGCGCAGCGAGTCGAGCGCGCGGAAGCCGCCGCCTTCGGTCAGTTGCCGCCAGTAATGCGGATGGTTGTCGCCGTGCGTGACACGGCCGATATCGTGGACCAGCAGAATGTCGATATCGACGATACCGAGCCGCTGCTGGCTGTCTTCGAACGAACGCAGAATACCGTCGTGCGTGTAGTCGTAGATGGCTTCGAAGGGCAGCGGATTTTGCCAGCCTTCGCGGTCGTCGAACGGTGAAGTGCGCGGTACGAAACGGCGGCCGACCTTGGTGGACAGCACGTAATCCTCGCGCGGATAGTGACGCAATGCGTGCCCGAGCCGGTGTTCGGCCTTAGTGTTGCCGTAGTGCGGCGCGGTGTCGAAATAGCGCACGCCGGCGTCCCACGCTGCGGCGATGGTCGCGTGCGCTTCCTCGTCGGAGAGATCGCGGTACAGGCCGCCTAAGGGCGCCGTGCCGAGGCTCAATCCGCTCACCTGCAACTCGCCGCGTCCGACCCGGCGCTGTTGCGTGACTTTTGAAACGGTGCTTGCCGTCATTGAATGCGTCTCCCATGCAAGCCCCAACTCCGGCCCCATGCACTTGTGCGTTTGTATTTTTACCACGCGTGAGCGAGATGTGCCCGCCACATGGACAGATTGTCCTGTCGAAGCGAACACGCGAAAGGACCGCGAATCAAGCTTGCGAATCCTTCGACGCGGTGCCCCGCCAATCCAGCTCAATGCGTCTCGACCGCCACCTCCCGCTGCATCACCGCCACATTCGACGGCAAGCACGCCGGCCCAACCGGCTCGAAAGTCTTGTAAGTCAGAATGAACTCCTGATGCCCCAGCATCTCCGACTTCGACGCTTCGCCTAGCGACACCGCCACCGTCCGCTCGAACACTTCGCGACCGACTTCGTCCAGCGTGCCGCGTCCCTCGAGAATCCGGCCCGCGTCCACGTCCATATCGCCGGAAAGATTGCGGTAGGTCGCCGGATTCGCGCAGACCTTTATCACCGGCGAGATTGCCGAGCCGACCACCGAACCGCGTCCGGTCGTGAACAGGATCACGTGCGCGCCGCAGGCGATCAGCTCGCCGATCTCCGCGTTGTCGCTGATGTTCGGAAAGCCGAAACGCGGCTCGCCGTCGGGCACGACATCGAGCAGATAAAGGCCGCCGGTCGGCGGCACATCGCCCGGTTTGATAATGCCGACGATCGGCGACGCGCCGCTTTTCGCATACGCACCCAGCGACTTTTCTTCCTGCGTGGTGAGGCCGCCGTCCGCATTGCCGACCGCGAAGCTGCCGTGTCCGAGAATCGAGTAATAACGCGCCGCCTTCGCCACGCACGCAACGATTTCGTCGCCGAGTTCCGGCCGTGCCGCGCGCGTTTTCATGTGAAATTCGCAGCCCACCAGCTCGCCGGTTTCCTCGAAGATGCAGGTCGCGCCCGCGTCGATCAGATGATCGAACGCGCGTCCTACCGCCGGATTCGCGGTGATGCCGCTGGTGCCGTCCGAGCCGCCGCAAATCGTGCCAATCACCAGTTCGCTCAGCGCCATCGGCACCTTCTTCTGCGCCGCGAGTTGCTCGCGCGCGCCGCGAATCCAGTCGACGCCGTATTGAATCGTGCTGCGTGTGCCGCCCTTTTCCTGGATCGTCAGCACTTCGACGGGACGGCCGGTCGCGCGCACCACGTCCACGAGATAGTGCTTGTTCATGCTCTCGCAACCGAGCGACACGAACAGCACCGCGCCCACATTCGGATGCGTGGTCAGTTGTTCGAGCATCTTCTCGGCGTACCCGTTCGGATAGCAGCCGGGAAAGCCGATCAGATGCACGGGCGGTGCGCGCTCGGCGGACGGATCGTCGAAGGCGTCCAGCGGCTCGCGAAAATGCGTGACGATCTCGCGCGCCACGTGATGCGCGCACTCGACCAGATACGCCACCGCGACCACGTTGCGGATACCCTTACGTCCGTCGCTGCGAAGATAGCCTTGCAGCATCGGCTGCGTAGCGCCCGATGCTGCGTTCATTGCTGCGGCGGTTGCTATGGAAATGTCGGTCATGATCGTTCCTGCGCGGCGTCGAACCGCGCCATTGTGCGCCTGTCAGTGGTGGACGAACTCGTGGCCCGCGTCGTGGGTGTAGGTCGGCAGATAGTCGCTTTCGAGGTTGTGCGTGTGCAGATGCTCGCCGCGCGCCACCGCCCCGGTCACGTGGCCGATCACCGCGCCGTAGCGCAGCACCTTGTCGTCTTTCGCGAGTTCATGGCGCGCCACCTTGTGACCCAGCTCGATGGTTCTGACGAGCGTGACGCGCTCGCCTTCGATCTCCACCTGCGTGCCCGCATCGAGCCGCGCTGCCGCGATCAGGCAGTTGTCGGCGGGACTGAGCAGGATCAGGCGCGAGTCGGTTGGCAATGGATGGCTGGTCAAGTAAGTTCTCCGTAACGCGTACGTTTGCGCATCAGTTCTGGCCTTCGCCGCTGGCAAGACGCGCGACCATCAGCGAGCCGAGAATGATTGCGCCGTAAATCGCCTGGATCCAGAACGACGGCACCTGGGCGAGCGTCAGCAGGTTCTGGACGACGCCGAGCAGCAGCACGCCGGAGAGTGCGCCGAGCATCGTGCCCTTACCGCCGTCGAGCGAAATACCGCCGATCACCGCTGCCGCGAACACCGTGAAAATCATCCCGTTGCCCTGGTTTGCGTTGATCGCGCCGACGTAGCCGGTCACGATCAGACCGCCCAGCGAGGCCAGCATGCTGCCGAGCACGAACACGCCCCACGTGATGCGCTCGACGCGAATCCCCGCCGCGCGCGCCGCTTCCGGGTTGCCGCCGATCGCGTAAAGCGCGCGGCCCACCCGGTGATAACGCAGCACGACCGCGGCAATCGCGAACGCCACGGCCGCGAGCCACACCGACAACGGCAAGCCGAGCACGATGGTGGTCGCGAGCGTGAAGAACGACGGCGGCATATCGAACAGCGTGCCGCCTTTGGTCGCGCCGACCAGCATGCCGCGCAGCACGATCAGCATCGCCAGCGTGACGATGAACGCGTTCAGCCGCAGCCGCACCACCAGAAAGCCGTTGATGAAGCCGATCACCGCGCCGACCGCGACGATCGCCAGCAGCCCCGCCCACGCGGGCCACTGCATGCCGAATCCCGCGGACGCGGCGGGCATCACCAGCATCGCGCCGACTGCGGGCGCGATGCCCACCGTCGATTCGAGCGACAGATCGAACTTGCCGGTCAGCACGATCAGCGATTCCGCGAGCACGACGAGCGCCAAGGCAGCGGACGCGCCGAGCACGCTGATCAGATTCGCTTTCGTCAGAAAGCTTGGGCTGACGAATGCGCCGATCACGAGCAGCAACGCGAGCGCGGGCAACAACGCCAGTTCACGCAGACGCGCGAGCTCGGTGCGGGCACGTTTGCCGCGCGACACAGGCGCTGCCGCCTGCACCTGCGCGCTACCTTGCGCCGTACCGAAGGCCGGGCTGGGCACACTATTCTTCATGGAGACTGACTCCTTCAACGGATGCGATCAGGTCGTGGTCCTGCCAACCCGCCGGAAACTCGGCCGCGACGCGGCCACGGAACATGACCAGGACGCGGTCACAGGTACGCAGATCATCGAGTTCGCCGGACACGACCAGCACGGCCTTGCCCTCCTCGCGCACGCGATCCACGACGGAGAGCAATGCTTCTTTCGATTTCACATCGACGCCCGCCGTGGGGTCGATCAGCACGAGCACGTTCGGGTTGGTGGCGAGCGCGCGGGCCATCACCACCTTCTGCTGATTGCCGCCCGACAGCCCCGACACGACATGCTCGGGACCTTGCGAGACGATGCCGAGCGCGTCGATCATCTTCTGGCCGAACGCGTTCTTTTTCGCGGGCGTCGCGATGCCGAATTTGCCGAGCAGACGCGTGATGGTCATCGACGCGTTTTCCGCGATCGACTGCGAGAGCACCAGACCTTCGTGATGCCGGTCTTTCGGCACGCAGCCGATGCCGTGCGCAAGCGCGGCGGGCACGTCGCCGGGCGGCAGCACTTTGCCGTCGACGCTGATCGTGCCGCGTTTAGCCGCGCGCAAACCGGCAATCGCTTCGGCGACGCTGGTGCGTCCGCTGCTAGTCGCGCCGGTCAGGCCGACCACTTCGCCGCGCTTCACGGCGAACGACACGCCGTCGTAATCGGAGCCGGCGAGATCGGCCACTTTCAGCGCGACCGCCGTATCGGCGGGCAGCTTGTCGCGCGCCGCCGCATCGGCGACGGCGAGGCCGCCGCGTTCGCCGGTCATCGCTTCGATCAACTGTTCGCGCGGCAACGCGGACACCGGCGCGCTGACGATATGCCGCGCATCGCGCAACACAGTCACCGCCTGGCAAATCTCGTACACCTCCTGCAAGTGGTGCGAGATGAACAGAAACGTCACGCCCTCGCGCTGCAATTCGCTGATACGCCGGAACAGCCGCTTGATTTCGTCGCCGTCGAGTTGCGCAGTCGGTTCGTCGAGGATGATGAAGCGCGCGCCGTACGACAGCGCCCGCGCGATCTCCACGAGTTGCCGCGCTTCCACGCTCAAATCTCCCGCGCGCGCATCTTCACGCACGTCGATTTTCCAGTGGTCGAGCAACCCGCGCGCGTCGCGGCGCATCGCTTGCCAGTCGATCTTGCCGCCGCGCACCGGCTGCCGGTTGATGAACAGATTCTCGGCAACGCTCAGGTCGCGGATGATCGTCGAATGCTGATAGACGCACGCGACGCGCTCGCGCCACGCGTCGCGATCCGCAATGGACGGCGCCGCCACGCCGCCGAAGCGCACCTCGCCGGTGTCGGGCTTGCGCAGGCCGGTGAGGATCGACACCAGCGTCGATTTCCCCGCGCCGTTGCGCCCGACGAGCGCGTGCGACTCGCCCGGCATCACGCGGATGCCGACGCTGTTCAGCGCGGCCGTCGAGCCATAGCGTTTGGTGACGTCGAGCGCCTCGACGACCGGCTGCACGAAGGACGTGGGCGCGTTCATTTGACCGTGTTGCCCCACAACGCCTTGTCGTCGACATTCGACTTCGTGACGAGCGGTGCGGGCAACTGATCTTCGAGCAGGCCAGGCGCCAGTTGAATGATGTTGCTGCCGTGATCGGTCGGACCCGGCTTGAAGGTTTGTCCGGCCAGCGCGGCCTTGATATAGAACAGCCCGTATTTCGCGTACGAATCCGCCGGCTGCGAAATGGTGGCGTCGATGTCGCCACGGCGAATTGCTTCGAATTCCTGCGGAATACCGTCGTTACTGACGATCACGACGTGCTTCGGATCGCCGGCCGGAAACAGCATCTGCTTGCGGCGCAATGTTTGCAGCGTCGGCGACAGATACACGCCGCCCGCCTGCATGTAGATCGCCTTCACGTCCGGGTTGGCGGTCAGCAGGCTGTCGAGCGCGGTGGCCGCGACATCGCCCTTCCAGGCCGCCGGAATTTCCAGCAACGACAACGCCGGATAACCCTTCAGGCAAGCGCGAAACGCTTCGGAGCGGTCGCGTCCGTTGACCGACGCGAGGTCGCCCATGATCTGCACGACCTTGCCCGACTTCACGTGTTCGCCGATGTACTTGCACGCCTTCTCGCCGTACGCGTGGTTGTCCGCGCGCACGACCATCGCGACCTTGCCTTGCGTCGGCGCGACGTCCACGGCGACCACCGGCACGTTCTTCGCGGCGGCGGCGTCGAGCGCGCGGCTGATCGCCGCCGAATCCAGCGGACCAACCACGATGCCCTTCGCGTCGAGGTTCAGCAGATTGTTCATGTCGGTGATCTGCTGCGCCGGATCGCCGTTCGAATTGACCGGCGCCAGGATGGTCAGGCTCATGTCCTTCGCGTACTTGGGCAGGTAGTTGTTGTACGACTGCCAGAACGGCGACGTGAGCAGCGGCAGATCGAGGCCGATCTTGCCGGATTCGGCGGCTTGCGCGCTCTGGCTCACGGCGACGCCGGCCACACACGCGGCAGCCGCAACGGAAAAGAGTGAACGACGGATCAGACGACGGGCCGCGTGCGGCCGCTTGAGGGACGTGACGAACGACATGGGGTTGTCTCCAGCTATGCGTTGTTGAACTGCGTGAACCGGTCATGGATGCCGGCACTTCGTCCTGCGCTTTCTTATCGTTATTGGCGAGCTTTGTCGTGTGTTTATTCACCAATGAACGTATTATTCATATACGGACTTTCCGAAGTCAAGGAATGTGCGCTGCATCGGCGTCCGTATTTTCCCTGGACGAGGTCCGGTTGCCCGAGAATCGCCCCGCATATACCTTCTCGCGCCACATAATGAGAAACGCTCACAGACACTTGCTGACGATGGACGCAGAAGACAAAGAAGACGCCGACCGTTATCGCGCGCCCGCACTCGACAAAGGCCTCGACATCCTCGAATTGCTCGCCGAGCAGAAGGAAGGGCTGACGCGCGCGGAAATCACCAAGCTGCTCGGACGCAACGCGAGCGAGATGTACCGGATGCTCGAACGCCTGGTCGCGCGGCAATACGTCGTGCGTTCGGCGGGCGGCGACCGCTATTCGCTGAGCCTGAAGCTATATGCGCTCGCGCACCGTCATCCGCCGATGAACCGTCTGATCGCCGAGGCGTTGCCGCTAATGCAGCGTTTCGCCGACGCCGCCGAGCAGTCGTGCCATCTGGTCGTGTACGATCGCGGCAACCTGCTGGTGATCGCGCAGGTGGACGGCCCCGGCACGTGGGGCATGTCGGTGCGGCTTGGGTCGCGGGTCGGCTTGATCGACACCGGTTCGGGTCGCGTGATGCTCGCGTTTCAGAGCATCGAACAGCGTCAGCAGATGCTGGCCGAGCACACCAAGGTGAAGGGCGAAGTCACGATCGACCGCGAAGCGCTCGAACTCGCGTGCGAGCGGATTCGCACGGCCGGCTTCTCGCAGAAAGACAGCCAGCAGACCTTTGGCGTGACCGATGTCACATTCCCGATTCAGGGCCCGGCCGGCCAGGCGATCGCGGCGCTGACCTGCCCTTATCTGCGGCGGATCGACGAATACGTCGCGCCGACGCTCGAAGCGGCCACCGGCTTGCTGCGCGATACGGTCCAGGCTTTGTCGATGTTTCACGAGGACGCCGCGTAGGCCGTGCCGTGAAAAAGGGGGCAACAACGCGGCGGTTCGTCGAAAGCGGACCGCCTGCGCGCATGGTTTAGAATGGCGACCCTCTCAAAATTACGCCGCGTGAGTCCGCTCATGCGCGCCCATCGATAAGCAATGGCTAAACTTCTGACCGATTCCGAATTCCAGCGTTTTTCCGAACTCCAGCAGAAGCAGTCGAGCTTCACGATCACCGCCGAAGAAGCCGACGAACTGCGCGACATCGTCGCTCACGCGCAAAAGCGCCGCGACGACCGCGCGGCGGCGATGCAAAGCATCGAGACCTTTATCCAGCAATTCGACATCGGCCCGGACGAGCTGTTTTCGGCGGAACAGATCGGCGAGGCTGCGCGCACGTTCGGTCTGATCCCGGCAGCGAAGAAGGAGCGCGTGCTGCCGCCGTCGTTCACGTTCAACGGCAAGCCGTATCAGTGGACGGCGCGTCCGCTGCCGGACGATATCCGCGTGCCGCTGTTCGACGCATTCAAAGCGGGCGAATCCGTGAAGTCGTTTATCGCGACGCTGAAGGACGCGAACCGTTGCGCGCTGACGATCGCGCGTCTGGAGCGCGAGACCGGCGCGGTGTATGCCGAGGCGCTGCTCGAAGAGTTGTCGGTGACGCGCGCGCAGGTCGACGAAGCGGCGGCGAAGTTGCCGGCCTGAGAAAGTTGAGTTGAGCTTGATCAAGGCGGCTGGCTATGTTTGGCCGCCGCCCTAGATGAATTTCGTGTTGCGGCTTTGGCCTGTCGGGTTCGGCGGGTCTGTGCAAGCCGCATGGCGTCGCGGGCCAATCCGGCGCCCGCCCGCTCGCTGCAATAGCTGCCCTAGCTGCCCTTGCGCAGAGCCTCCTCGTTTCCCTCCACTGCTTCATCCAGCGCCATGCGAAAGCCCACCACGCCGGGATCTTCGGTCCGGGTAATCGTGAAGCCGCTCGCTTTCGCAAGCGCGATCATCGGCGTGTTTTCGCGCAGCGCCTCGCCCACCAGCCAATGGATGCCGCGTATCCGCGCGTATTTGATGATCCGCTCCATCAGCAACTGACCAAGGTGCCGGCCTTTCTGGTCCGAGCGCACGGCCACCGCAAATTCGGCTGTTTCGTTGTCGGGGTCGGCGACGGCGCGCACCACGCCCAGCGTCCGCGTGAAGCCTTCGTCGCTCGTGACCGTCGCGATCAGTGCCATTTCGCGGTCGTAGTCGATCTGCGTCATCCGCGCGAGTTGCGAGTGGTCGAAGCTGCCTACCGAGCCAAAAAATCGCAGACGCAAATCTTCCGGCGTCATCGCTTCGACGAAGTCATGATGCGCCGCTTCGTCTTCGGGACGGATGGGCCGCACGGTCACTCTCAGGCCTTGCCAGTCGAGCGTCTCTTCGAAGCGGCGCGGATACGGCACGATCGCGAGCCGGCTGCGTTTAGCCGCCAGCTTCAGCGTGGGATCGGCGACCGTCACGCGATCGCTATAGACCCGCAGCGTCAACGTCAGACCGACGATCTCCTTGACGTCGCAGACCGCCTGCGAGAGCGCTGTCAATGCGCTCAACGCCGGTTCCGGCCCGACGAGCCGCGCGTAGCGCGAACGCGTGACGATATCGCGCGCGAGTATCGGATTGAGCGGCGGCAGGCCGTAGACGCGCAGCGGTTCGGACATGCCGTCGGCCGATGGCGCGGTGAAACGGAATACCGGGCCGAAGTTGTCGTCATCGTGCAGTTCGATGGCGATGTCGACGATGGATTCGGGCCGGTCCTCCAAGCCGCAGGGCGCGGCTTGGGTTACGCGCGGTTCGTGTTCGACCACCCGCGCCGCCCCCGTGCCGGTTAGTTGCGATTCACCGTTCTCACCCGCATCGCCGTCGTCTGCTTCGACATGCAGCCCGAAGCGCCCCAGAAACCGCGCCGCCGCCGCGCCGGTGAGTTGCGACTCACCCGATGCCAGCGCCGCGCAAGCCTGCGCCTGAGCCGCATCGATCGCATCGGGAATCCGCTCCGGCAAGCCCTCTGGCGTTTGCATCAGCAACTCACGACCCATCCGGTAATCGACCAGACGGGCGAACGCGCGCGCGAGCCGCTGCGGCGTCGTGTGAACCGGAATCCCTTGCGCGTGCAAAGCGTCGCGCGTTGCCGCATCCAGTCCGCCGAAAAAACACGCGAGCAGGCCGCGATACGCGAAGCGCTGATTCTCGATCAGCGCCTGCGCGACTTCTCCAACCGGCGCGCTATGTGTCGATGCATGGACCACGAAAGCCGTGCCCGTCCCCGGATGCCCGGCGAGCAGCCTGAGCGCGGCGCCGAACTGCTCGGCACGCGCGTCGTCGCCGAGTTGCAGCGGATTGCCGCCGACCGCATGCGGCAGCGCCTGCCGCAACACGTCCGACGCCTTGTCCGGCCACGGCGCGAGTGTCGTGCCCGCAGCGGCGAACGCGTCGCAAGCCAGCGTAGCCAGACCCTGGTCGCTCGTGATCAGCGTCGCCGTGCCGCCCGCCGCGACCCGCCCGACGCCCAGCGTTTCCACTTCGTCGAGCAGATCGTCGAGCGCATCCACGCGCACCAGGCCCGCGCGACGAAACGCGGCGGTATAGAGCGCGTCGGCGGGATCAGCGCGGCCCGAGCGTAGCGCCAGCACCGGCTTGTTGCGGGCCGCCGCGCGTGCCGCCGACATGAACTTGCGCGCCGCCCGCACCGAATCGAGTTCGAGCAGGATCGCGCGTGTGCCGGGGTCGCTGGCGAGGTAATCGAGCACGTCGCCGGCATCGACATCGGCCTCGCCGCCAAGCGCCACCGCATGCGAAAAACCCAGCCCGCGTGCCTGCGCCCAGCCGAGCACCGCGTTGGTCAACGCGTTCGACTGCGAGACCCACGCGACTCCTCCCGGCTTGACCGTGCACGACGGCGCGCCCAGATGCGCGCGCAGTCCCGGCGACACCACGCCGAGACTGCCCGGCCCCACGATCCGCAGCAGATTCGGACGCGCCGCCGACAGCGCGTGCCGCAGCGCCAGCCGGTCGTCGTCGGAGCGCACCTCGCCGACGATGATCGCCGCCCGCGTGCCCAGCCCGCCGAGCTTGTGGATGATCGCGGGCCACGTCGCGGGCGGCGTGCAGATCAACGCGACGGTTGGCGCTTGCGGCAAATCGCCGACATCGCCGATCACCACATGGCCGCCGAGCGTTTCGTTTTCGTACTTCGGATTGACCGGCCACAGCGGTCCGTCGAAGCCGCCTTCCAGCACACGCGCCCAGACCATCGCGCCAGTGCTGCCGGGCCGCTGTGATGCGCCGATCACGGCAACGGATTTGGGTCGGAACAACGCGTCGAGATTGCGAACGGTCACGGGCACTCCGCGAAGTGAGAGAGACGAGCCGGCCTGGTGGCCCGGCGCGCGATTTCGATTTCGTCAGGATAGGCGAACTTGGGACGTTGCGCGGCGCATCGATTCGCGCCGATGACCCCGGTCCAGAAAAGCGCGCACAAAACTCACGTCATCACGATTTTTTCTCCTGATCAAGCTAAAATCGCCTCGCCGGTGTCACAATCATCCGGCCATCGGGAACGAGTTTCAGCTCGGGAAATTGCCGGACACGATGGCGACGAAAGCGCGTTCAGGAGACAACACGCGCCCGGCGAAGCAGCACAACGCGAACCGTGCAAGCGCGGCGAGGCATGCCTCGCTCGGGCCAGCCATTTCGCATCACTAAAAAAGAAACAGAAGGTGATTTATGCGGCGCCTGCCATCGCTGATCGCGTTGCGCTTCTTCGAAGAGACTGCCCGTCACATGAGCTTTAACCGCGCGGCCACGGCGCTCTGCGTGACGCAAGGCGCGGTGAGCCGGCAGATCAAACTGCTGGAGGAGTCGATCGGCGCAAAACTGTTCGAACGCGATCACAAAGGAATTCGTCTGACGCAGGCGGGCTCGCAATTCCTGCCCTGTCTGAGCGACGCGTTCGACATGATCGAGCGCGGTTTTCGTCAGCTCACGGTGGCCAAGGTCCGGCGGCGTCTCGTCGTGGCCGTCCCGCCGACGTTCGCCACGCAGTGGTTCTCGTTGCGGCTCGGCGCACTGGCGGTGGAACTGCCCGACGTCGAACTGTCGATCCGTACCGAGCCGAGCGCCGATTGCCACTGCCACATCCGCTTCGCGCGCCACGCGTTAGCCGACGCGCATTCCGAATTGCTAACGATGGAGCGCCACGTACTCGTCGGCGCGCCGCGCCTGCTGGCGCAGCCTCTCGACACGCTGCTCGACAGCATGCCCGCGCTGCATGTGCTGCACAACGACGCGCGCCTCGAGCTCTGGCCGAACTGGCTCGCGAAAGCGGGACTGCCCGCGCGCTACGCGGACAACGGCATCGAATTTTCGACGCTGGAGCAGGCGATTCGCGCGGCCAGCAAGGGCGCGGGACTGGCGATCGTCGACCGGAACATGATCGTTGAGGAACTGGCCGACGGCGAGCTTGCGCAGTTTTCCGATATCGAAGTGACCGGGCCTTATGGTTATTGGCTGGATGTCGCGCCACGTCACGCGACGCTGGAGCATGTGCAGGCGTTCGGTAGCTGGATGCGCGGTGAGATGTTGAAAATCGGTTGAAGATCGACCGACGAAAAAAAACCGCACTGGGTTTTCTAACCCGATGCGGCTTTTTGAAACTGCACGCTGCGTTAAAAAACGCAGCGTCAAATCACATCGACTTCCGGAACGGCGCGCCCGAGTGTTCGCGCAATTCGTTGAACACGATCTTCGGCCACGCCTTCTGCGCAACCTCGATTTCGCCGACGTGCGACGCCAGGTAAGTCGGCGCATCCGAAGCGTCGAGCGCGATCCGCGCCGCGTACGAATCGGTGAAGCGGCGCAGTTCGGCGGCGTCGTCGCAGGTCACCCAGCGCGACATCCGGTAGCGCGCGGGCGCCATCCGCACATCGACCTTGTATTCCGTCGACAACCGATGCGACACCACTTCGAACTGCAGTTGGCCGACCGCGCCGAGAATCGTCAGACCGCCCACTTCCGGACGGAACACCTGAATCGCGCCTTCTTCGCCGAGTTGCTTCAGCGCTTCGCCGAGTTGCTTCGCGCGCATCGGATCGACCACTTCAACGGTCTGGAAAATTTCCGGTGCGAAGAAAGGCAGGCCGACGAATTGCAGTTGCTCGCCTTCGGTCAGCGTGTCGCCGAGACTCAGCGTGCCGTGATTCGGAATACCGATGATGTCGCCCGGATAGGCTTCGCTCACCGTCTCACGACGCTGCGACAGGAACGTCACCACGTTATTCGCGCGGAACGTCTTGTTGGTGCGCGTGACCTTCACGGCCATGCCGCGCTCGAAATGCCCCGAACACACGCGGATAAACGCCACGCGGTCGCGGTGCGCCAGATCCATGTTCGCCTGCACCTTGAACACGACGCCGGTGAATTTCGGCTCGTCGGGCATCACCGGACGCTGCACGGTCATGCGCATCGACGGCGGCGGCGCGAGATCGACCAGCGCGTCGAGAATTTCCTTCACGCCGAAGTTGTTGATCGCCGAGCCGAACAGCACCGGCGACTGCTGACCGGCGAGGAACTGTTCGCGGTCGAAATCGGGCGATGCACCGGTAATGAGGTCGATCTCTTCCTTCGCCTTGACCCAGGCCTGACCGAAGCGGCGCTCGCCTTCTTCGTCGCTCAGCGCGTGCAGCGTTTCGACTTCGCCGCCCGCTTTGTCCTGCCCCGCGCGGAACAGGCGCACCTGGTCGCGCTGGATGTCGTACACGCCCTGGAAATCCTTGCCCATGCCGATCGGCCACGTGAACGGCACGGCCGCCACGCCGAGATGCTGCTCGATCTCGTCGAGCAGTTCGAGCGGCTCGCGCACTTCGCGGTCGAGCTTGTTAATGAAGGTGACGATCGGCGTCTTGCGGCTGCGACAGACTTCGAGCAACTTCAGCGTTTGCGCTTCCACACCGTTCGCACCGTCGATCACCATCACGGCGGCATCGACTGCGGTCAGCACGCGGTACGTGTCTTCGGAGAAGTCTTCGTGGCCCGGCGTGTCGAGCAGATTGATGACGGCATTGCCGTACTCGAACTGCATCACCGAGCTGGCCACCGAAATGCCCCGCTGCTTCTCGATTTCCATCCAGTCGGACGTCGCGTAGCGATTGCTCTTGCGGCCCTTCACGGTACCGGCGATCTGGATCGCGCCCGAGAACAGCAGCAGTTTTTCGGTGAGCGTGGTCTTACCCGCGTCCGGGTGGGAAATGACCGCGAACGTGCGGCGGCGTTTGAGTTCGGAGACTGACATCGGGTCTGGCGATCACTGATAGGGGGTTCGGGCGGTTCCCGGCGGCCTGGGGCGACCGGTATGCCGCGCCTTGCGCGGCGGCGTCGGGCTGCGGGAGTTGGGCCGGGACCCGCGTCGACTGGCAAACTCGCCGCGTCGCAAAACAGGTCACGAACGAGCGTTCGGCACTACGGGAATCGCCAGCGCAGAACAGCGCAGGGAACGAATGATACACGCCTGGGGCTGCATCAGGGGGAAAGGAGCCCGGCCGGGCGCCGTCGCGCGCGGCCGGAAAGTGCTTCGGAACAAGCCTGGGCGGTGATGTGCGCGGCGCCCCGATCGGCGGACTACACGCCGCTTGCTTCGTTCAACGTCAGATGCTTCGTTTCAGGCGCCCATGCAATCGACACGATCATGCCAACCAGCAGCACCGCCGCGAGCACCAGAATCGTGATGTGAAAGCCCAAGTGGACGATGCCGAGCGGCAGCAGGAACGTGCCGACCGCCGAGCCGAGCCGGCTGCATGCAATCGCGAGTCCGACGCCACAGGCACGCACTTCGGTCGGAAAGCACTCGGGCGGAAATACGCCAACCAGGTTGGAAAACGCCGACATGGTCAACGTGAAAATGCCGAACGCGACGATCATGCCGACGGTCGCCGATTCTGGCAGGAAGCCCAGCGCGACCAGCGATACGCACGTCACCGCGAACGAGCCAATCAGAAACACGCGACGCGGCAATTTAATCGTCAGCCAGATGCCGATCAGCGCGCCGAGTACGAGGAAGCCGTTCAACAGGAAGTCCGCTCCCGAATCGTTATTCAGATGGATAGCCTTCAGGATGGTCGGCAAAAACGTGTAGATCGCGAAATACGGGATCACGAGACACACGAAGAACGCGCAATTGAAAATAGTCCGGCGAATCAGGTCTTTTCTGAACAGCCGGGCGAAGCCGCCGGAGGTTTGCGCATGCTCGTCATGACCGGCGTCGAGCGTGACGTTCGGGCCGAAATGATTCAGCACGATCGCCTTGGCCTCCGCAACCCGGCCCTTGCCGTGCAGCCAGCGCGGCGACTCCGGAGTACCGATGCGCAGCAGCAGAACGATCACCGCCGGCACGCCCGCCGACGCGAGCAGCCAGCGCCACGCATCCGGTGAAGCATCGGCGTAATGCATGCCCAGCACGTTCGCCATGACATAGCCGATGGTCCACACCACGCTGAAGGAGCCGAGCAGTGTCCCGCGATGCTTGCGCGGCGAGAATTCAGCGAGGATCGCGTGGCCGACCGCGAAATCGCCGCCCATCCCAAAGCCGATCAGCACGCGCAGCAAACACAACTCCGCCGGCGATCGCACATAGAACTGCGCGAACGCGGCGGCGGTGATGATCAGGAAACTCAGCAGGAAAATCTTCTGGCGACCCATGCGATCCGACAGCCAGCCGAATACGAGGCTGCCGAGGAAGATGCCCATCAGCGCGGAACTGCCGATCATGCCCATCCAGAACGCGTCGATCGGCATCTGCCGGTTCATCGACGCGAGCGCGTAGCCGATCGTGCCGAGCGCGAAACCTTCGGTCAGGTGCGCGCCGAACGTCAGCCCGGCGATTTTCACGTGGAAGGCGTTCAGCGGAACGTCGTCGAGCGGAACGGGGCCGTGCGCGGACGCCGCCGCAGACGGCAAGGTAGGGGCGAGCCCAGGAAGGGCCACCTGAATGTCCTGATTGCTCACGCTGTCTCCATATTTGGTATGAATCGCCGGGCGTTGCGAGCGCGTTGCCGCTACGTCTGGTGGTGCCGCCGCCAATGCTGCCCACAACTGCAAGCACTGACGACGGCGGCACAGGTCGAAGATCAGCGTCCGAGGCCGCCCATCATCATGTACTTCAGTTCCGTGTATTCATCGAGCCCGTACTTCGAGCCTTCGCGGCCCAGGCCCGACTGTTTGACGCCGCCGAACGGCGCGACCTCGGTCGACAGAATGCCTTCGTTGATGCCGACCATGCCGCTCTCCAACGCCTCGCCGACGCGCCATGCACGCGCCAGATCGCGCGTGTAGAAATACGCGGACAAACCGAACGGCGTGTCGTTCGCCGCAGCGATGACCTCCTGTTCCGTTTCGAAGCGGAAGCACGCGGCGACCGGCCCGAAGGTTTCCTCTTCGGCGATCAACATCGAACGCGACGCATCGGCGAGAACGGTCGGCTCGTAGAACGTGCCGCCGAGCTCGTGCGGCTTGCCGCCGGTCAACACCTTCGCGCCTTTCTGCAACGCATCGGCGACGTGCGTTTCGACCTTCTTCAACGCCGCCTGGTTGATCAGCGGACCCTGCTCGACGTCGCCCTGCAACGCATTGCCGACGCGCATCTTGCGCACCGCCTGGGTCAGCGCGGACGTGAACGCGTCGTAAATGCCGTCCTGCACGTAGAAGCGGTTCACGCACACGCAGGTCTGCCCGGTATTACGGAATTTCGAGGCCATCGCGCCCTGTACGGCGGCGTCGAGATCGGCGTCGTCGAAAACGATGAACGGCGCATTGCCGCCGAGTTCGAGTGACAGCTTCTTCAGCGTATCCGCCGACTGCTTCGCGAGCAGCTTGCCGACGCGCGTCGAGCCGGTGAACGACAGTTTGCGCACCACGTCGGATGCGGTCAGCACGCCGCCGATCGCGACGGCATCGCCGGACACGATGTTGAACACGCCCGCCGGAATGCCCGCGCGCTCGGCCAGTACCGCCAGCGCGAAGGCCGACAACGGCGTTTCCTCCGATGGCTTGAGCACCATCGTGCAACCGGCCGCCAATGCGGGACCGGCTTTGCGCGTGATCATCGCGAGCGGGAAATTCCACGGCGTAATGGCCGCGACCACGCCAACCGGCTCGCGCGTCACAATGATCTTCGCGTTCGGATTCGGGCTCGGGATCACGTCGCCGTACGCGCGCTTGCCTTCTTCGGCGAACCATTCGAAGAAGCTCGCCGCGTAGCCGACTTCACCACGCGCTTCGGCCAGCGGCTTGCCTTGTTCGAGCGACAACAGTTCGGCGAGCGCGTCGCGATTCTCGAGCATCAACTCGCCCCAGCGTTTCACGCGCACGCTGCGCTCTTTCGCCGTGAGCGCGCGCCACGCGGGGAACGCTTTCGCGGCGCACGCGATGGCCTGCGCGGTTTCATCCGCGCCGCCTTTCGCGACTTGCGCGATGACTTCGCCTGTCGCCGGATTCAACACGGGGTACGTGCTCGCGCTGTCGTACCACTCACCGCCGATGTAGTGCCCTGTGCGGAGAAATTCGTTCATGCGGCTTTCTCCAGCGTTTCGTCGAACGTACCTTGCGCGGCGCGCGGCTCGCGGGCCACGCGGCGGCCGGCCGTGTAATCGTTGATCAGATCGCACGGCGTGTAGTTGCGTTCGAGTTCGAACAGTTCGTCGGCGGAAAGCGTCGTGCCGAGCGCGGCCAGCGCGCTGTCGAATTGCGCGGGGGTATCCGCGCCGACCAGCATGCTCGCGACGCCGCCATGATTGAGCACCCACGCCTGCGCGATCTGCGCAGCGGACACGCCGCGCCGCGCCGCCACGCGCGCCACCGACGCCGCGATCTCACGCGACGCGACATCGCCGTACATTTGCGCGGTGAAGAAGTCGGTCTGATTGCGCGTCGAGTGTGCGTCGCAGGTGAGCAGGCCGCGCGCGAGCGGGCTGAACACCGACACGCCGATGCCCTGATCCTGGCAATACGGAATCATTTCGCGCTCTTCCTCGCGATACGCGAGGTTCAACTGCAATTGCATGTTGACCGGCTTGTGCCAGCCATTGCGTTCGCACACCTGGATGATCTTCGCGAGCTGCCACGTGTACATCGTCGACACGCCGATATAACGGGCCTTGCCCGCGCGCACGATGTCGTTCATCGCGCCCATGGTCTCCTCCACCGGCGTATTCACGTCGAAGAAATGCAGCATGTACAGATCGACGTAATCCATGCCGAGCCGCTTCAGCGATCCGTCGATGCCGTCCATGATGTGCTTGCGTGAATGGCCGCCCGCGTTCTGATACGTGCCCATGTCGTAGCCGACCTTGGTCGCCACGACGATTTCCTCACGACGCGCCGAGCGCTTCAGGATGCGGCCCACCACTTCTTCGCCGACGCCGGTCGAATAAAAATCGGCGAGGTCGATGAAATTAACGCCTGCGTCGAGCGCATGGCGAACGATCGGCTCGCTTTGCGCTTCGTCGAAAATCCACGGCTTCCATTGCGGCGTGCCCATGTTCATCGTGCCGAGGCACAGACGCGAAACCTTCAGACCGGACTGGCCGAGGCGAATGTATTCCATGATGCTTGTCTCCTTCCAGGTCGCATCCAGCAGCGCGGACGGCACACCCTAGCGCGCCGCGCGGCACGCAATTAACGTTGTTTCGGGGTGTAGAACGGATTCGATACGTCGCGCGCGGCGGCGAACACTTCATCGCGATGCGGCAGGCCTTTCATCGCCGCGAGAATCGCGTTCTTGCACGCGCGGTAGTTGTTGTCGAAGACGGCGTCGAGATCGTCGGTCGACGGGTTGACCCAGTTCGCCGACACCACCACCCAATCGTTTTCCGCTTCGGGCGGCAACGTGCCGTTTTCCAGCGACTCGGCCACCGCCCTCGCGATGCCCGCCTGCGATGCGCCCCACGTCGCGTTGCCGTGGAAGTCGCTGCCGATCTGCGCCTTGTTCACATAGAGCGTCAGCGGCTTGGTCGGCACGCCGGGTCGCGCGATCACGACGAACGGTGCGTGGCCTGCCGACGGGGTCGCGAGCGCAGTGGCGAAAGCCTGGCCTGCCGGGCCGTTGCGCGGGCCGACCAGTACGTTGATATGCGCGAGGTTGACGCCCGGGCCTTCGAATCCTTCGCCGATAAAGAGTTGTTTGTCCGTCGATACGCTCATGGTCTTTCCGTCGAAGTTGAATGGATGACCGATTGTGGCGTTCGGCCTCCGCGACCATGTATCGATGAGTTTTGATCCGGGGTATGAGGCGAACTCAACTCCGGGTTTGCCCCGAGCGCAGTGCGACGCGCGTCAGGGACAAACCGCAAAGGTGAGGGTTTTCGGGACTCGCCGTGATCGGCCTCCTGACGGCCGCCAAAGGTGAATGCAAAGGACGTTCGTACACGCACCTGCCGCGTGGGCTTTGTTTATTCGTCGAGCGTGAGGAAGTCGGTCGGAAACCGTCAAAAGGCCCGACGGCGCTTTATTGCGAAGCGCTGAAACGCCCTGCAGCAAGGGCTCACGCGGATTTCGTCGGGAACGCGCGCCGCCGCAGCACGAAGCGTATGTATCAAATGGGACGGTGCGTCGCGCGACAAAACCAGGCTCACCGAAACAAACGCGCCTGAGTGCCGTTGACAGGAAAATCCGATATTCCGCATGCCCGCTCACGCGAAAGGTGAGTGTTTTCGGGACCTACGTTGCGGTGCGAAATAAACCACATAAAACATCACTTCTGATTCAGCCCGTTATGCAACAGGCCAGGTGCCGCGAGCCTGATAAACCCGCCGTACGCAATAAAGCGCTTTCACGCTTCAATCAGAAACCGCTCGCGATTTTTACCGACGAGCCAACTCGGCGAGCGGCCCCGGCCACTCCACGTTTCACCGGTTTTCGGATTGCGATACTTCGCAACCGACGCCGAAGCCGCTTTACGCGCCGGTTTGTGCTCGGTCGTAAAGCCCAATTCCTCGGCAGTCAGATCGTATTCGGCAACTTTCTGCCTGATGTCGGCAATCGCCTGCGCAATTTCCTTTTCGCGGGCCACTGCGACTTCCTTGTGGAGTTTTTCGAGTTGCGCAGTCAGTTGTTTGTACGAGGCCATGGCGGATGCTCCCATCGGTTTGGCGAATTGCAGTGCGGACACTATCAGACGAATAAACCGCCGGATAGAAAAAAACGCAACTGCGCGCGATGCTGGATTGTCAGTTGCAACAGCCGACGCATTTAGTCGTCAATGGCATCGTACACGCGGCGTTCGAAATCGACGGACATCGGAAATGCGTCCATCGAACGGCGCTGGATCAGCATCAAACCGATCAGGTTTTCCACCGGATCGGCGAACCAGCTGGTGCCGTACGCGCCGGGCCAGCCGAACGAACCGGTCGAGCGATAGCCGAGCGGCAACTGCTGCGCCGGATCGTCGACCACCGAGAGGCCCAGGCCGAAACCCTGCCCAGCCCAGATCGGACGCCCGAACGCCAGCACGCGGCGTTGCTCGGGCGTGAGGAAATTCGAGCGCATCAGATCGACCGAGCGATGCGACAGCAAACGCGTGCTGCCGAGGCGACCGCGTCCGAGCAGCAGTTGTGCGAATTGCAGATAGTCCTGCGCGGTCGACACCAGTCCGCCGCCACCACTCTGAAAGCGTTCGGGATTCGCCCAGCGGCTGTCCGCCGCGTGATCTTCGACCACGCGCCGTCCGGTGGCCGGATCGACGTTATATGCGGCGGCCAGCCTGGAAAGCTGCGCCTCGGGGACCCAGAACGCGGTATCGCGCATGCCGAGCGGCTCGAAAATACGCGTGCGGAAAAAATCGGCGAGCGACATGCCGCTCACCCGTTCGATCAGCACGCCTAGCACGTCGGTGGCGACGCCGTAATGCCAGCGCGATCCCGGCTGGAACATCAACGGCAATTGCGCGATGCGACGCAGCCAGGCGCTCGGGTCGCCGTGCGCTTCGAAGCCGTTGAACGTCGCCGCATAGGCGTCGGCGAGCGGGCCGGTTGCCGTGAAGTGATAAGCGAAGCCGGCGCGATGCGTCAGCAGATCGAGCACCGTGATCGGCGCTTTCAGCGGATCGGTTTCGTCGAGCGCACCGGCGGGGTCCCGCAGCACGCTGAGCCCGGACAGCTCCGGCAGCCATAGCGAAACCGGCGTGTCGAGCGCCAGCCGGTCTTCTTCGACCAGCATCAGGATCGCGACGCTGGTCACCGGTTTGGTCATCGACGCGATGCGGAACAGCGTGTCGCGCTCCATCGGCAACTGCGCGGCTTCGTCGCGCAAACCGAGCGGCTCGAAATAGCCGATCTCGCCACGCCGCCATACCAGCGACACCACTCCCGCAACTTCGCCGCGCTCCACATAACCCTGCATGGCGTTGGTCAACGCGGTGAGACGGGGCGCGGAAAATCCTGCTGCTTGCATGTTTGTCCTGTTCAGTGGATGGAGAGACCCCCGACACGCGGCCCGACTGCCCGCTCACACGTTACGTTCCGTCATTCTTGCAGAAAACGTTACGTCGTCGAAGGTTACACGACTGCACTCCACACCCACCGCAACCTGCACATTCAAGCCGGCAATCAGGCTTTCTGCCGATTCTCCAGAGCCGAAAGAGCGGCGGTCAGACGTTTGACCCGGCTGGCCTGCGCGGGCACCCGCACCGCGCCGGACACCAGTTCGATACGGCTACGCCAATAGGACAGCGGGATTCGGTCTTCAGCGGAAATATGCGAAATCACGTGTTCCAGGTGCTGAATATCTTTTTCGAGTTGATGATGATTCATTGCTATCCCCGTCATTCTCATTGAATTAATGCAAAGTCGAATTCTCTATGCATGAAACGTGCCGCAATGGATGTCACTCTTACCGGAACGGAAAATTATGCTTGAATGTTTTTCCGTCTCTAAAAAAAACGGAAAAACCTGCGTTTATGTTTGATCCCGAACCCGTAAATAGAGATTACTGCCGGGACAATCAGCGCTCCGTTGGTTTCCGCACCGACCCTCGTGCAATGACGAAAAAGCGGCTGATTATTTAATACGCATCAACGCTCGTGACTTAAAGCCAAAGCCGCCTTGGTATCTGATACGCATACTACCCGTTGTACGGATGCATATTACGCACAGATATTTATGACGGATATGCGCGTGCGCCAATGGCCGTCGTTTGAATTAATACGCGCTGGGGCGGGCGATACGGGAATCTGGGGAGGAATCGACAGGTCCGCCGTTATAGCGGACTGAATAGAGAAAATACGGGTTAACCTTAATCCACCACGCCAGCATTGCGCTGGCGTTTCGTTATTTTGTGCGGCAGGCGTAAATCAGGTTGAGCGTGCCGTTATCGGTGGTTTGGCGAACGACATCGAACGCGCCGCCACAGCTCGCGGTGGCCTGCTGCGAGCAATTGTCGGAACCGGCGGGGCACTGAACCAGCGTGGTTTGTCGACCGTCGGACAGAAACAGCGGCGGGCTGCTGCTGCAACCGCCCAGCGCAGACGCGAGCGCGCCCGCAGCCAGCGTGGCGCAGCAGGCGCGGCGTGCAAAAGAGGAGAAAGTGCGTTTCATTTGATGCCCCGATACGTCTTGTTTTTCGATCTCGCGATTGTGCCACGCGGACATTGCGCTGCGTCATTCGCCGTCGCGGGCTGGCGGGCCTTTCAAACGCCGATGCCGTATGCCGCGATCTTCTTGTAAAGCGTAGCGCGGCCCATGCCGATCTGGCTGGCGGTGTCGATCACGCGGCCGCCATTCGCGCGCAATGCGTCGATCAGGAAGCGCTTTTCGAAAGTAGCCATGGCGTCGCTCCACAACGCGGGTTCGTCGGCGACGACGCCTGACGCGATAGTCGGCGCGGGCGGCGACGACGGCATGGCGGCGACCCGCCCCGCATGCGTGCTGCCTTGCACCGGCCCGAGAAACGACGCCAGCGCCTGCGCGTCGATCCGCTCGCTGTCGGAAAGCATGACCACCCGCTCCAGCGTATTGCGCAACTCGCGGACATTGCCCGGCCACGCATAGGCGCACAGCACCCGCAACGCGTCGTCATGAAGCTCCACGTGACTGCCGCCGCGCGTTTGCGTCGACAGATCTTCCAGCATGGCGTAGGCGAGCGCCTCGATGTCGGACGTGCGTTCGCGCAATGCGGGCGCGTGGATCGTCAGCACGTTCAGCCGATAAAACAGATCCGCGCGAAAACGTCCCGCCGCGACCAGCGCGGGCAGATCCGCGGAGGTGGCGGCGATGATCCGCACGTCCGCGTGGACGATCCGGTTCGAGTCGAGCGGCTCGAACTCCTTGTCCTGAAGCACTCGCAGCAATTTGCCCTGGACGGACAGCGGCATATCGCCGATTTCATCGAGAAACAGCGTGCCGCCGTTCGCCAGTTCGAACTTGCCGACCCGCCCTTTCTGATCCGCGCCGCCGGACGCCGCGCCGAAGAATTCGGCTTCGAGCAGGGTGTCTGGAATCGCCGCGACGTTGACCGTCACCAGCGGCTGATTCGCGCGCGCCGAGCCGCCGTGGATCGCATGCGCGAGCAACTCCTTGCCGGTGCCGGTTTCACCCAGCAGCAAGACCGGCGATTCGAGTTGCGCCGCGCGTCGCGCCTGGCGCTTCACCTCGAGGCTCGCCGCGCTCGTGCCGACAAAACTGCCGAACGTATATCTGGCCCGCCGCGCCTGAGCGAGCGACTGGCGCGTCGCGATCAACTCTTCCTGCACGCGCGAATAGTGGGAAAACAGCGGCGTCAGCGCTTTCAGTTCGTCGAACAGCGCAAAGCCGACCGCGCCGACCGTCGCGCCCGCGTCATCTTTCAGCGGCAAGCGGGTAACGACGAGCGGCTCGCGATCCGTCTCCATGATGTCCAGCAGAATCGGCTTGCCGGTGTTCACGACTTCGCGCATCAGACTGTTGGGGATCACCGCTTCGCAATCGCGTCCCACGGCCTGCTGCGGATCGGAAAAGCCGAATCGCGCCGCATAGCGCTTGTTGATCCAGACGACGCGTGCGTCGGCGTCGACGATAAACGTGCCTTCGCTGAAATTTTCGAATGTGCGGAAAAGCGAGTCCATCGCCCGGCGCAATACGTCGCCATAGTTGGCAGGCACGCCGGCCCAGTCGTTCATCATGCTGTCGCGGTCTCCAGATATTGTTTTATCAGGCTGTCTCGTTTTGTAGACAGCTTATCTCATTAGAGAGACAGTCAACAGGCCGGTTGTATAGGGGTTTAACCTCAGTTCAGCTTATGTTCAGCTAAATTGCGTCCCGTTTTGGAGACGTTTGGGTACAATCGGCCGAATCTCGTATTTCAGCTTTGGCCTGTGCAATCAACGCATTAGACAAAGCGGCTTGCGCGGCACGGAGCCAGCACTTGAGGGGCCGGGCCGTCGCATGATCAGGATGGCTTACACGTAGAACAACCAAGCTTTGGAGACCCAATGTCCTTTGTCATCGTCCTCGCCGCACTGGCGTTTCTGATGTTTGCCGCGTATCGCGGCTACAGCGTCATTCTGTTCGCGCCGATCGCGGCGCTCGCCGCCGTTCTGCTGACCGAACCCGCCGCCGTCGCGCCGGTGTTCACCGGCATCTTCATGGACAAGATGGTCGGGTTCGTGAAGCTGTACTTCCCGGTGTTTCTGCTGGGTGCCGTGTTCGGCAAGGTCATCGAACTGTCCGGCTTCTCGGAATCGATCGTCGCCGCCGCGATCCGCTATATCGGCCGGTCGCGCGCGAACGCGGTGATCGTCGCGGTGTGCGCGCTGCTCACCTATGGCGGCGTGTCGCTGTTCGTGGTGGTGTTCGCGGTTTATCCGTTCGCCGCCGAGCTGTATCGCCAGAGCAATATTCCGAAGCGGTTGATGCCCGGCGCAATCGCGCTCGGCGCCTTCTCGTTCACGATGGATTCGCTGCCGGGTACGCCGCAGATCCAGAACATCATCCCGACCACGTTCTTCAAGACGACGTCATGGGCCGCGCCCGCACTCGGCGTGATCGGCTCGCTGTTCATCATCGTGGTCGGTCTGACGTATCTCGAATGGCGTCGTCGTGCGGCGATGGCAACCGGCGAAGGCTATGGCACCGATCTGGTCAACGAGCCGGAACGCGTCGAGTCGAAGCAACTGCCGCATCCGCTGCTGGCGGTTGCACCGCTGATCGTGGTCGGCGTCGCGAACTTCCTGCTGACGCGCTGGATTCCCTCCTGGTACGGCGCGACGTACACCATCACGCCGGACATCCTGCCGGGTCTGCATGCGCCGGTCGAAACCACGGTCAAGAGCCTGGTCGCAATCTGGGCCGTGCAGGGCGCGTTGCTGCTCGGCATCATCATGGTCGTGGTCACAGCGTTCGGCCGCGTGAGCCAGCGTTTTGCGGTCGGCACCAAGGCTGCGGTGGCGGGCGCGCTGCTGGCGTCGCTGAATACCGCGTCGGAATACGGCTTTGGCGGTGTGATTGCGGCTCTGCCGGGCTTCCTCGTGGTGAGCAATGCGCTGAAGAGCATTCCGAATCCGCTCGTCAATGCGGCGGTGTCGGTCAGCACGCTGGCGGGGATCACGGGTTCGGCGTCGGGCGGCATGAGCATCGCGCTCGCGGCGATGTCCGACACGTTCATCAAGGGCGCGCAAGCCGCGCAGATTCCGATGGAAGTGCTGCACCGCGTGGTCGCGATGGCGAGCGGCGGGATGGACACGCTCCCGCACAACGGCGCGGTGATTACGCTGCTGGCGGTGACGGGATTGACGCATCGTCAGTCGTATCGCGACATCTTCGCGGTGACGGTAATCAAGACCCTGGCCGTGTTCTTCGTCATCGCGGTGTATTACATGACCGGGCTGGTTTAACAGCGGCTCGCGCGTTTGGTTTTTTACAACATCCGCGCGAAAATTTTTCTTGCCACGCCGTGTACATGAGCCTTTGCGCACGGCGATAAAACGTCAGACGAGAAACCCAATTGTTTCAACGCTGACGCATCGCTAGGATTTTATTGGACGTCGGCACCTCATCGGTCGGCGTGTGTGTTCAAGCCGCGGCAATCTGCCCGCGGCTTTTTTTTGGCCGTCGAATCGGTATGACTCGCTGTGCGAGGTGTTTCTGAGGGATTCAGGCTTACGCAACCGCGCGTCGGACGACTATTGTTGACACCAGACAATCCACCGATGGGGAAACACCATGAGCCGCACCGACTCGCGCCACGAAACGCCGCCGACCCATTGGTACAGAGAGCGTGACTGCTCACTTCAGGGCTTTGTCGCCGTACTCCAGTCGCAGCCCGAAGACACTAATCTGAAGTTCGCGGCCGATCTACGCGAGAACATCCCGCTGTACGACTGCCGTGCGCTCCGCGACACGCTCGACAGCGCACCGCATCGCGCGCAATTGCAGGCCGAGTGGGCCGACGTGTTGAATCGCGGCGCGGGCGTGCTGGTGCTCAAACACGTTTATACCGACACCGCAGCCGTCGACGACGCCACCCAGGTCTTCGAATCGATCATCCGCGAAGAGCGCGAATCCGGTGCTGCAGCCGCCGATCATTTCGCCAAGGCGGGCGCCAACGATCGCATCTGGAACGCGCAGGAGAAGCTCTGTCTACGCGCTCCGTCGGTGTTCGCCCGCTACTATTCGAACGCGGTGCTGGCTGGCATCGCCGAGGCGTGGCTCGGGCCGCACTTTCAGGTGACGTCGCAAGTGAATGTCGTACGCCCCGGCGGACAGGCGCAACAGGCGCATCGCGACTATCACCTCGGTTTCCAGACCGTCGCGCAGGCCGAGCGCTACCCGCCGCACGTTCACACAATGTCGCCCTTTCTCACGCTGCAGGGCGCGGTTGCTCACAGCGACATGCCCGTGGAAAGCGGCCCGACGAAACTGCTGCCGTTTTCGCAGCGATACGCGCCGGGTTATCTCGCGTGGCGTCGCGAGGATTTCCGCGATTACTTCGAGACGCACTTCGTGCAGTTGCCGCTTGAAAAGGGCGATGCGATCTTTTTCAGCCCGGCGCTGTTTCACGCAGCCGGCACGAACAGGACAACGTCGGTGCAGCGCATGGCGAATCTTTTGCAGATTTCATCGGCGTATGGCCGCGCGATGGAATCGCTGAATCGCGCGAAGATGTGTGAGGCGCTGTATCCGGTCTTACGCGAATGCGTGGTGGCGTCGAGCATGACGCAAGCCGAAATCGATGCGACGGTGGCGTCATGTGCCGAAGGCTATCCGTTTCCGACGAATCTCGACCGCGACCCGCCGCTCGGCGGCCTCGCTCCCGAGAGTCAGCAGGATCTGTTTTCTCGCGCGCTTCACGAAACGTGGAGCGTCGACAGATTTTGTGCGGCGATCCGCGAACAGGCGTCGCGAAGGGAAGCCTGAGCGTGATGCTTCTTCGTCAACGGAAAAACGGCAGCATCAGGAACAGCTTGATCACGATCGCGTTGACGATATCCATGAAGAACGCGCCGACCATCGGCACGATCAGAAACGCCGTATGCGAATGGCCGAAGCGATGTGTCACCGCCTGCATGTTCGCGATGGCGGTCGGCGTCGCGCCCATCCCCAGACCGCATTGCGCCGTGCTCAGCACGACCGCGTCGTAGTCGCGGCCCATCGCGGGAAAAGTCACGAAGACGATATAGACCGCCGTGAGCACGGTTTGTCCAGCGAGGATCGTGAGCACGGGGAGCGCCAGTCCGGCGAGTTCCCAGAGGTCGAGCCTCATCAGCGCCATCGCCAGAAAAAGCGCGAGGCTGACGTTGCCCAGCAGCGCGACCGCATGCTGCGGAATTTTCACGCCGACAAACGGCAACCCATTGTTCAGAATCACGCCGATAAACAGCACGCAAACGAAGGTCGGCATTTCGAAAGGCGTTCCGGCCAGCCAGTCGGCGACGATCTCGCCCAAGGTCAGACACACCGAGATCAACGCGAGCGTGGTGATAAAAGCGGCAGGCGTGGTCGGCTGCTCGGCCTTCGGTTCTTCGAAGACGAGCGTCTGCTCCGCTTCCTGCTGCCTGAGCCGCTGCCGTTCCTTATCGCCGAGTTTGCGCATCAGGTAGCGCGCAATTGGACCGCCGAGCACGCCGCCGACCACCAGGCCGAACGTCGCGCAGCCGATGGCGATCTCGCTGGCGGACTGCAATCCGTGATGTTCGGCGAAGATCTGGCTCCAAGCGGCGCCCGTTCCATGTCCGCCGGACATCGTGATCGAGCCGCCCAGCAAACCGAACAGCGGATCGACGCCGAGCGCGAATGCCAGCCCCAACCCCAGCACGTTCTGCAGAATCAGCAGCCCGCTGACCAGCGCGAGAAAACGGACCAGCACGGGACCGCCCGCTTTCAGGCTGGAAAAATTCGCGTTGAGACCGATGGTGGAAAAAAACGCGAACATCAGCGGCGTTTGCAGCGCGGAATCGAAGCGCACCGGCACGTTCGAAACCAGCCTGATCAACAGGACAGCAAGCGCGACGAGCAGGCCGCCGACCACCGGAGCGGGAATCGAGTAGGTCCGCAGGACCGCGATCCACTGGACGAGTTTTTCGCCGAGCAGCAGCACGAAAGATGTGGCGACCAGGGTTGCGAATACTCCGACATTCATGAATCACCCCGAATGGTGAGCGTAGGTGCCGACGTAAGTGCCGATCGCGGTTAATAAGGGTCGGTGACTGCTATCCCATCTTAGACAATCCTGCCCGCGACGATCCGGATTTCAGCATCGTCTCGAGGTAACCCTGCAGTAACGGCAAAGTCCAGGCAAAACCTGAGCGTTTTACTGGGAAGCCCTAAAGATTCCGGGGTCATTTGCCGTTATGCCTTGCACCATGCGCTCACGCGCATCTGCATCAGCAAGGAAAGCCATGCGCAACAACCAGCCTGTTTCCGGGCACGAGTACGAATTCCCTTCGTCACACATGCTTGTCTCCGCGACCGATCTGACCGGCCGCATCCAGTACTGCAATCCGGCCTTCATCGCCGTTTCGGGCTTTACGCGCGATGAGCTGATCGGCCAGCCGCACAATCTGATCCGCCATCCCGACATGCCGCGCGAAGCGTTCGAAGACATGTGGACGACGATCCGCGATGGCCGTCCGTGGACCGCGCTCGTCAAGAATCGCCGCAAGAACGGCGATCACTACTGGGTTCACGCGAACGTCACGCCGGTGGTCGAGAAAGGCACCGTGGTCGGTTATCTGAGCGTGCGGATCAAGCCGGACCGCGAAGCCGTGCACGACGCCGAAGCCTTGTACGCCCGCATGCGGGCCGGTGAAGCGCGCGGCCTGAGGCTGCGGCGCGGGGCGGTCGTGCGCACTGGCGTGGCGGGTCGCCTGCAGGCGTTGATGCGTCTGCCGGTGGCGACGCGCGCGGCTTCCGGCTACGCGCTGACGCCACTGGCGCTGCTCGCCACCGGTCTGATCAGCTGGGAAGGCGCGCCGCCCGTGCCGTTCTGGATCGGCTTCGGCGTCACCGCTGCGATCAGCTTCGTGTCGTGGCGCATGCTGACGCGCCAGCTCGCTGCGCCAATCCAGGATATGTCGGGCTTCGCGACGCGCCTGGCGGCGGGCGATCTGACCGCCGATCTGCACATCGCGCGTCACGACGATCTCGGCGACGTGCTGCAAGCAATGAATCAGTTGAAGGCGAATCTCGCGGCAATCGTCTACGACGTGCGCGCGCAGATCACCGGCATGCTCGACAACGCGCGGGAAATTTCCAGCGGCAACGTCGATCTCGCGCGGCGCACCGAGTTGCAGGCAGCGTCGCTCGAAGAAACCGCCGCGACGATGGAACAGTTGACCACCACCGTCCAGGCCAACGCCGACGCCAGCGTGCGCGCGCTCGATCTGGCGCGCGACGCGCAAGCGGCGGCGGCAGTCGGCGGCAAGATCGCGGGCCAGGTCGAGCAGACCATGGCGGGTATCACGGCAGCCTCGCGGCGCATCGCGGACATCACCGGCGTCATCGACGGCATTGCGTTCCAGACCAACATCCTCGCGCTGAACGCCGCCGTCGAAGCGGCGCGCGCGGGCGAGGCGGGTCGCTCGTTTGCGGTCGTCGCGGGCGAGGTGCGGATGCTGGCGCAACGCTGCGCGGCGTCGTCGAAGGAGATCAAGTCGGTGGTCGAGGCGAGCGCGAGCGAAGTCGCCGCGGGCACCGAACTGGTCGCGCGCACGACCTCGCAGATGCGTGTGATCGACGAGGCCGTGGAGCGCGTGTCGTCGATCATCGTCGAGGTGGCGAACGCGAGCAGCGAACAGGCCGAAGGGATTCGCCAGGTCAACCAGGCGGTCTCGCATCTGGACGGCGCCACGCAGCAAAACGCGGCGCTCGTCGAGCAGGCGGCGGCGACGGCGCAAAGCCTCGCCAAGCAGGCCGATGTACTCGATGAAGCGGTACGCCTGTTCACCATCGCCGAAGCGACACCCGCGCGACATGGCGGCAGCGTGAAGCGGCCGGCGTCCACCTCCGATAAGGTGAGTCGCGTCGCGCCCGAGTTCTCACGTCACGGCCAGGACCGTGACGAACAACGCAGCGTTCACGAAGTCGAGCACGAAGAAGCCACATTGATCTGATAGATCGGCATTACTCCCACCTCGACAGCCCGGTATTGGCGCGTGAGGATGGAACCCGTCAGCGCCCCGTGAGTGGTCGGGCCGGCTGACCCGAGTAACAACGGCGTTTAGCGGCCCGTCCCATTCCGGACGGGCTATTTTTTTGCGCGATGAGTTCGTTTGGCTGGCAACCGGAAAAACCGGGAAAAGCCTGTTCGCTCAATGCTGGCGAAATAGTCGACAAATAGCCTGGCGACTCGAGAGGTGAGGTAATACGGGAGCCGATGCAACGAGAAACGCGGACTCCGACGAGCCGGCTTATCCATTGCGCATGCGACGAAGCCGCCTGAAACTCACGCGCCATCTAGCCGCCCTGTGCGTCAGCAACATGACAGCCAGCCGTTAATGGCTGCACCGCCACGGGGCACGAAAAATGCAGCCGTCGTGACGGAGAGTCGCGTTAAACTGGTTGCCACGCCCGGACGTCACGGGCCTCGCTGCCCGGCGGCCCAAGCCAGGTAACGCGCTGCGGCATCCCGGCGGGCAGTCAGTCAACTGGGCGACATGCAGGCCGTGACGGCGGCGCGACAGACGGCGCGGCATCCTGCCCGTACAATGGTTTGATCAACAACGGTACAAGGACAAATCGATGCGCACTACCGGGTCCTCCGGGTCAATGGCCCTGCTCTCCGAATACGACGATGCAACGGCGCGCGAACTTCGCTCGCTACGCCTCGAATCGACAGAAGACGGCAAAGGCATTCTTCTGGTCGAGATCGATGAGCGCAAGCCAGGCATCCATCGCGAAGTGCGTTACGAAATCACGCCCGCCGAGCTGATCGCGGCAATCCGTGCGCACGGTGCCGAGCTGCCGGGCGAACAGCACAATCATCGTCAGTGATTCGATGAAACAGACACGCAGCATTTGCGCATCGGCGCGAATGCCGCGTGGTGTTTTGCGCCGTGCCAGCTAAGGCTCGGGCGGCGAATCAGGTGCCGGATAAGTGCTGGATAAGGCGGCGAATACAGATACAAAATCCGCACATATAACGCGCCCAGCCCGGTTCGGCAGACGTCATTTCCACGTCAAGCGCACCGCACCGGTTTCAACTCTTTTTCTGTTTGTTCCGCCTACGCTGCTAATCGGCGGTGCGAGCAGTGCGTATCGCGCTTTAGCACTTTCAATACCCGAATTTCGGACACATTTTCATGCCGTTTGCACGTCTTGAAAATGCGTCCATAATCCTTGCATTCTCCTTCGCTTTATTTTCCTGCGCTGCGCCCGAAAGGGCTGCGGATGTAAGCCGATGCTACATGATCTCGTCGAACAATATGGTCCGGCGCTCATTTTCGCCAACGTGCTGGCCGGCTCGCTCGGGCTGCCGGTGCCGGCGATGCCGTCGCTCGTCCTGTTCGGCGCGATGGCCGCCATGCATCCCGGCTCGGTGGGCACGCAATTATTGCCGGTTCTGATTCTGTCGATATTCGCTACGCTGATTGGCGACAGCGCGTGGTATCTCGCCGGCCGTATATACGGCGGCAATACGTTGAAAACCATTTGCCGTTTGTCGTTATCGCGTGACACCTGCGTTAAAAAGACCGAACGCTTTTTCGGCCGATGGGGCGTGCGGGTGCTGGCCGTGGCGAAATTCGTCCCGGGCCTGTCGATCGTGTCGATTCCGATGGCCGGCGCAATGGGTACGAAATACCGCACCTTCCTCACCTACGACAGCATCGGCGCGGCGCTGTGGTCCGGCACCGGGCTGATCATCGGCGCGTTGTTCGCGAAGCAGATCGACATGCTGTTCGCCATCGCGGGACGCCTCGGCCGCACCGCCGCGCTGGTGGCGGTCGCGCTGTTGCTGTTGTACGCGGCTTACCGGTGGGTGCGGCGCCGTCAACTGATTGCGAAGCTGGCGTCCGCGCGCATCGAGGTCGACGAACTGGCGACACTGGTCAAGGCGGGCCACACGCCGGTGCTGTTCGACATTCGTTCGCAGGAAAAGCGCAAGCTCGATCCGTTCGTGATTCCGGGCTCGAAATTCGCCGACGAACGGCAACTGGACGAGATCGTCGCCACATATCCGCATGACCAGAAACTGGTGATTTACTGTTCCTGCCCGAATGAGATTTCCGCGGCATGGATGGCCAAGCAACTGAACGAAGCCGGCTTCTCCGATGTGCTGCCGCTGCGCGGCGGCATGGAAGCCTGGCGCGACTCGGGCAAGCCGGTTGAGGCGCTGCCCGACATGCCGCCGCCGGAAGTCGCGGTCGACGACGTCGCGCCCAAGGCCGTATAAGCGCAAGCAGCGCATCCGCACCGGCGTGCTTGCACGCCGCGCCGCTTCGCCCCCGTTCAATCGATCAATGAACACCGAAGGAGCGGTTCAATGCTTTCGACTCAGGAAGTTCCGACTCAAGAAGCTGAAGCACAACCATCTGGACCGGTCGCCGACGCGCCGTTTTCGAATCTCTCGACGCGCATGCACCAGATGTTTCCGTCGCTCACGTGCGCGGAAATCGACCGTTTGCGGCGCTTCGGCGAAACCGGCGAATGGCACGCAGGCGACCTGCTGTTCGAGACCGGCCACACTGGCCCCGGCATGTTCGTGCTGCTCGAAGGGCGGGTAAAGGTTTATCAACGCGACGGGATCGGGCGCGAAGTGGTGATCGGCGAACACGGCGCCGGGCATTTTCTCGCCGAAGTCGGCCAGTTGTCGGGACGGCCCGCGCTGGTCAACGGCCTTGCGCTCACCGGCGTCAAAGCACTACTGATTCCGCCGACCCAACTGCGCGCGCTGCTGGTCGCCGAGGCCGAACTGGGCGAGCGCATCATGCGCGCGCTGATCCTGCGGCGCGTGTCGCTGATCGAAAAGGGCGCGGGCGGCCCGATCCTGATCGGCAACAGCAGCGACGCGCGGCTCGTGATGCTGCAAGGCTTCCTGTCGCGCAACGGCCATCCGCATTCGGTGATCGACGAACGCGACGAAGATGCGCTGCGTCTGATCGAGCAATTCGCCGCGCAACGGGAAGACATGCCGCTCGTGATCTGCCCGGACGGCTCGGTGCTGCGTCATCCGAGCATGCCGGAACTGGCGACGTGCCTCGGCCTGCTGCCCGACCTCGACGACTCGCACGTGTACGACGTAGCGATCGTCGGCGCCGGGCCGGCGGGGCTGGCGACGGCCGTGTACGCGGCGTCCGAAGGTCTGTCGGTGATCGTGCTCGACAGCCGCGCGCCGGGCGGCCAGGCGGGCGCCAGCTCGCGGATCGAAAACTATCTCGGCTTTCCGACCGGCATCTCCGGCCAGGCGCTCGCGGGCCGCGCATTCGTGCAGGCGCAGAAGTTCGGCGCGCACGTCGCGATTCCGGTCCACGTGAAGGCGTTGCACTGCGCGGAGTCGCCGCACCGGCTGGAACTGAAGTGCGGCGGGCATATCAGCGCCCGCGCAATCGTGATTGCGAGCGGCGCGGTGTACCGGCGTCCGGCGCTCGAAGGCCTCGACCGTTTCGACGGACGCGGCGTCTACTACTGGGCGTCGCCAGTCGAAGCCAAGCTGTGCAAGCGACAGGAAGTCGTGCTGGTCGGTGGCGGCAACTCGGCCGGCCAGGCCATCGTCTATCTGGCGACGCACGCGGCCAAGGTCCACGTGCTGATCCGGCGCAGCGGCTTCGAGGCGACCATGTCGCGCTATCTGATCGACCGGATCCGCTCGCTGCCGAATGTGTTCGTGCATCCGAATTCGGAAATCGGCCGGCTGGAGGCCGACGACAGCGGCCTGGCCGCCGTCGGCCTGAAGAAGCCGTTACCCGACGGCACCGAGCGTTTCGACACGCGGCATCTGTTCCTGTTCACCGGCGCAGACCCGAATACCGACTGGTTGCGCACCTGCGGCGTCCAGCTCGACAGCAAGGGCTTCGTGATGACCGGCACGAGCGTGGACAACGCGTCGGTCTGCGATCTCGCGACCACGGTCGAGGGCGTTTACGCGATCGGCGACGCGCGTGCGGGATCGACGAAACGCGTGGCGGCGGCGGTCGGCGAAGGCGCCGCCGTGGTCGCGCAGATTCATCAATTGCTGGCGGTGTCGGCGGGAGAAGCCGTCGCGCTCGGTGCCTGAGTAAAGCTGCCGTCGGTCCTCGCGCGTGTCGGCGCGCGCCGGACCCGGCCAGCTAACCTGCTGTTACACACGCATTCAACTCGTTGCACCTGCCTGTCTTTGCGTTTCGTAAGATCGACGTCAGCCGTTCGACAGCGAATGGCCAGCTCTTTCGACTTCGGAACAGGAGACAAGCATGATCAAACGCGGGATCGCCACGCTCAGATTCGCCGCCTTCGGGTTGGCCGCCGCCTGCGTCTCGACCGCCGCTTTCGCGCGGGTCAACGTGGGCGTGTATGTCGGCACGCCGGGGCCCGTGTATGCCGCACCGCCCGTCGTTTATGCACCGCCGCCTCCGCCGCCCGTGGTTTATGCGCCGCAGCCCGCTTATGGCTATGGGTACTATCGGCGCGGCTGGCATCACGACCATTGGCGGCATCGTGAATGGGAACGGCATCATGGGCGTGGGTGGTGATGTTCGGTGAACCGGCGGTGAGGAAGCAGTCGTGAGAGGTTCACCGGTCCCTTGCGAGGTTAGCCAAACCACTTGAGCCGAAGGCGTCACAATCGCGGTCGCCTTCACCTACGCATGCTCACGGTCGATTTGTCGTGAGTTGCGTAACCGGTGAGCCTGCAACCACCCTCGGTCCGCACCCGAGCCCTCTGCCGCATTCACGCTAAAGTAGCGACTGCTGATCCGACCCGCGTGGCGCCACGCGCCCGCTCCTTCGCAGTCACTCACGGACCCAAACTTTCGCGTGAAGACTCTGCCGCTCCCCGCAGCCCGCACCCTCCATCTGGCCGCTCAAGGTTTGCTGACGCCGCCGCGCCGCAAGGCCGTCAAAGCCGATGTGCTCGACACGATCCGCCGCATGACGCAGTTGCAGATCGATACGATTCACGTCGTCGCGCGTAGCCCTTATCTCGTGCTGTTCAGCCGGCTCGGCGCGTATCCGCAGCAATGGCTCGACGAGCATCTCGCCGAAGGCAAACTGTTCGAATACTGGTCGCATGAAGCCTGTTTCGTGCCGACTGAAGACTACGGGTTGCTGCGTCACCGGATGCTCGACCCGAGCGGCATGGGCTGGAAATACGCGGCCGAATGGCACAAGAAATATCGCAAGGACATCGAGAAGCTGCTCGCGCATATTCGGGCGACCGGTCCGGTGCGTTCGGCGGATTTCGCTCGCGAGGCGGGCAAGGGTAACGGCTGGTGGGACTGGAAGCCGGAGAAGCGTCACCTCGAAGTACTGTTCGCCATCGGTCAACTGATGGTCGCCGAGCGGCGCAATTTTCATCGCGTGTACGATCTGACGGAGCGCGTGTTGCCCGATTGGGACGACGCGCGCGATCTGCAACCCGCCGACGCCGTCATCGCGCAAGTGCTGCGGCGCACCTGTCGCGCGCTCGGTGTCGCGCGCGCCGATTGGGTCGCCGATTACTACCGGCTGCCGCGCCGCCCGTATCGTGACGAACTGCATGCGCTGGCCGATCAGGGCGAACTGGTTCAGGTGCAGGTGGAAGGCTGGAAGCAGGACACATTCGTCCATCGCGACTTCGCACCGATGATCGACGACGCGGCGAACGGCAAGCTCGCATCGACGGTCACGACGGTTTTGTCACCATTCGACCCGGTGGTGTGGGACCGCAAACGCGCCGCCGCGTTGTTCGATTTCGATTACGCGATCGAGTGCTATACGCCCGCGGCAAAACGCAAATACGGTTACTTCGTGCTGCCGCTGTTGAGCCGCGGCAGGCTGGTGGGTCGCGTGGATGCGAAGGCGCACCGGACGCAGCGCATTTTCGAATTGAAGTCGCTGCATATCGAGCCGGGCGTACGGCTGAGCGCGCGACTTGCCGGTGATCTGCGCCGCGCACTGCAACGTTGCGCCGATTGGCACGGCACGCCGCAACTGGAAATTACGTCGGGTCCGTCGGATTGGCTCGACGCGTTGAGCGCCGATAGCAATGTGGAAGCGTGACCTCGATTCAACACAGCGCCGCCTGCAAGACGGCGCTGTCACCCTCTGCTTCAGTGATCCAGCTTCGCGCGCAATTCGCGGGCGGCTTCGAGCAGCCCTTCGTAACCCGAACGCGCATGTTCCGGCAGATCGGGATCGCCGACAAACGCGCCGAGCGTTTCGATCAGGCTATACAGAATTCCCTTCGCGGCACCCGACGCAATGCTGCCGGACGAGACCTGCTGATCGACGTGACTCAGCGCTGCATCGAGTTGTTCCAGTTCGGGCCGGTCGCCCGAAGGCGGCTGAGGCGAAACGTCTTGCGTCATGATCGAACATCGCTCCTGTTAGTCACGGTTGGCCATCGATTCGGCATCGGCGAAAACGCGATGCTTTCACTTTGTTTATATACCGATCGCACGCCGCCGTCCATTCGCGATGGGGTCGCATCCGGTCGATGCAGCGTGACGGTGAGCCATCTCAAGGCGTCCATCGATACATCAGGATTTTTGCGCGCGCGTCGTCTTCCAGCAGGATCACATACTCGCCCGTGTCGCGCTGCACCGCGCTAATGCCGAGATAAACGTCCACCCAGCCGCTCGTGCCGCCGACACTCGCGCCCGGCGTCATGTAGCCGACCGGCTGGCCCGAGCGCGAGTCGTAGACGTCCACCTTGTTGGTGTACAACTCCGCGACGAAGATGTAGTTGCCCGCCAGCGCGACGCCCACCGTGGTGGTTTGCGGATCGGTTTGCGTATTCCACGGCAGCGCGATCGAATACACCATGGTCGGCGTGCCCGTGCTCCAGTTCGCGTAGCGTGCGAGCACGGGACCGGCTTCCTTCCAGTGCGTCGCGTCCCACGGAATCGCGTCCGTGAAGCCCGAGATGTACATCGTATCGTTCGACGCTTCGTAGACAATCCGCGCGATCCGCGTGAACGGTTGCGGCATCGCGAACATCTTCGAACTGGCATAGGTGTAGATCGGATTGCCGGCGGAATCGAGTCCCTGCAACGGCATTTCGCGGATCCCGCTCAGCGGCGTGGCGAGCCACACGTTGCCAGGCGTATCGACCCACCAGAAGCCGTTGCCGACTGTGCTGCCGGTCGACGGATTGCTGCTGATCTCGCTCGCATCGACCGCGCCGTTGCCATTGCTGTCACGCCACAGCCACTCGCCGTAGGTGGGCTGGCCGACCGGCAACGTGCCCGGCAGCGGATTCTGCGCAAGCATGCCGGACGGTATCGCCATCTCGCCGTGCGCGGTATCGAAGCGATAAACGTTCAGATAATGCGCGCCCGAATCGAGCGTGTAGAGAAACGGCTGACCGTTGATTCTTCGCACCATCGGCTCTCCCCGCACGCCGCGCGGCTCGTAAAACGCGGGGTCGCCGGGATAGTCGAAACGGTCGAGCGTAAACGCTGCATACGACCACTCGTGCCCGACCGGCTGCGTGTAATCGAGTGTGAAACGCTTCGAACCGGTGTAGACGGAATTGGGCGTGGCTGGATCGAACGCCGCGCTATCGACGAAGGTCAGGCCATACAAACGCCAGAGAAAGGCATGCGAGCCATACACGTAGCTCTCCAGCACCGCGCCCTGCCCGACCGTTGCCGAACCCAGCGGCCGCGGCCCCTCGCCGTTTTGCGCGACATACAGATTACCCGCCGGATCGACGCCGACCCCGGTCACGCCGTTGAAGCGCACATTGCCCGGCGCACCCCGCACGGCATGGAAAAGTCCGTTGCGTGTGCCGATCGACGGAGCGGCTTGCGGCTGCCCGTTCGCATCTTTCGTGAAGACGAGGATCTGTTGCAACGGCCCGTTATCGGCGACCAGAATCTGGCCCGACGGCGTGACCGAAATATCGGTAGGAATAGTTCCAGCGGGCAACGGCAGCGCGCCGGACAGCAACGCGCCGTTGGCGGCGTAGTGCAGGATAGTTAGGTTTCCGGATGAAACTCCACTCATCACCCAGAGTGTCGAATCGGTATCCACCGCAATACGTCCCGGCGACGTCACGGGCCACGAGCGCAGGCGTTGCATCGAATTGGCGTCGAACACGACGATCTGGTTGCCGTAAGTGTCGGCCACGTATAGCTCGGTGTCGGTGGCAGCCAGCCCTCGGATGCCGGCGTCGTTGCCGGTTGCCACTGTTTCGACCGGCAGAAAGCTGTTTTTCGTCGCGTTCGCGCTGTTGCCGATGCCGCCGCTGAACGGCGCGCCCGTCGCGAGATTGGCCAGCGTGCGGCGCGTGATGCCGTACCACGTCAGATTCGCCGCCGGATAATCCGCGCCGACCAGCGCATTGCTTTCGTTGCCGATCGACATGGCCGCGTACAGGTACGTGTGGTTCACCGCGACCGCGTCGCCGCCCGCCGCGCCCCAGCCATGGGTCGATCCGGCTACGGCGACTTTATCGCCCGCGCGGTACGCGGCAATTTCGCTGCCGCTTTCGTCCCAGGGCGCATTCGTATAAACCGTGCCGTCGGCGCCAATGCTGATGGCCTGGATATCCTGCTGCATCCATTTACCATCGCCGAATCCGAAGCTATTTCCGATCCATGAAGTGGTGTAATTGAGTTGCGATTGCGCGGACGCATTCAGCGGAATAAGACTGTGTAATAAAACCACAGCCGCGCCCAGGCGGGAGACAAGTTTCACGACGGTATTTCCTTGCGGGTGCGAATCAGCGATATTCCAGCGGAATAACGTGCTTTCGCGGATAGGCGGCGCGGCCAGCCATCACGCCTACGTAGTAGTAGGCGCGCTATCTTCGCATAGAAAAATCGTAAACTTATTTGTTAATAATTGAGCATTAAAAATATCCCATTTAATTAATTCCAATGGCATTAATTTATATTCGGAATGGGATTTTTTAATGATTATCGAGTGGCTGCGGCGAGCGCCTCGACTAGCGGCCTTCGCTCCTGCGAAGAGTGAGGAGCGAAGGCCGGCCTGCATACCGCCGTCAGCGCATCACGAATGCGCGGCGGCTGCAGCTTCAGCAGCAGCAACCGCAGGCGACACGATCGCCGGCTGCCCCGTCTGACGACGCGAACGACCCGAACTCAGATAGTCCGCGATCGAATCCTGCGTGACTTCGCCGACATAACGGCCGTCGCTATCCAGCACCGGCATCCACGACGAGTTGAACTGGTACATCTTCGACAGCACGATCCGCAGATGCTCGTCGGCGCTCACCGTCGCCTTGAACGGCGTGAGATGGTCGCCGCACACGCCCTGACCCGCGCGCGCCGCACGACGCGTCACGTAGCCGAGCGCCTGCCGGTTGTCGTCGACGATGGTCAGATAGCGGTTGTCGCTGTCGTCCATCATCTGGAACGCCTTCGCCACCGGCATATCGGCGCTCGCGGTTTCCGGTTGGGTGGCGGCGTCGCCGGCCTTCACCAGTAGCAGGCGCTTCAACGTGCTGTCCTGACCGACAAACGCGCCGACAAACTCGTCGTGCGGATGCGCGAGCAGCGTATCCGGGTGATCGTATTGCACCAGTTGCCCACGGCGGAACACTGCCACGCGGTCGCCGAGCTTGATTGCTTCGTCGATATCGTGGCTCACCATGATCACCGTCTTGTTCAACTGACGCTGCATCTGGAAGAACTCGTTCTGGATCGACTCGCGGTTGATCGGATCGACCGCGCCGAACGGCTCGTCCATCAGCAGCACCGGCGGATCGGCGGCCAGCGCGCGAATCACGCCGATACGCTGCTGCTGCCCGCCCGACAATTCGCGCGGATAACGCTTCAGATACTGCTTCGGATCGAGCGCAACCATCGACATCAGTTCGGTCGCGCGTTCGCGGCAGCGCTTCTTGTCCCAGCCGAGCAGACGCGGCACGACCGTGATGTTCTCTTCGATCGTCATGTTCGGGAACAGCCCGATCTGCTGAATCACGTAACCGATACGGCGGCGCAGTTCAATTTCGTTCAAGCCCGACGTATCCTCGCCGCCGATCAGCACACGGCCCGACGTCGGCTCGATCAACCGGTTGATCATCTTCAGCGTGGTGGTCTTGCCGCAGCCCGACGGCCCGAGAAATACGCAGATTTCGCCTTCGCCCACCGTCAGGCTCACCGAGTCAACTGCCTTTACCTGCTGGCCGTCCTTCTGCGTGAATGTCTTGGTCAGTTTGTCGAGTTCGATCATGTCTTTTGTACTCCCTTCGGTGTCAGCAGGCGTTGCAAAGCCTGCAGCAGCAGGTCGGCGACGATCGCGAGCAGACTCACGAGCACGGCGCCCACCAGTAGTTTCATCATGTTGCTCTGGCCGATTGCGCGGATGATCAGCGTGCCGAGTCCCCCCGCGCCGATGACGGCGGCAATCGTCATCACGCCGATGTTCATCACGACGGCCGTGCGCACGCCGCCGAGAATCACCGGCACGGCGAGCGGCAAATCGACGAGCCGCAGCCGTTGCCAGACCGTCATGCCGATGCCGATACCCGCTTCCTTGATGCCGGCGTCGACGTTGCGCAGCGCGAGGTAGGTGTTGCGCATGATCGGCAGCAACGAATAGAGGAACACGGCGGTGATCGCCGGCACTGCGCCGATGCCCTGGCCGAAGCGCGAGAACACCGGAATCATCAGACCGAACAGCGCGATGGACGGCAGCGTCAGCACCACGGTCGCCACGCTCAGCAGCGGCGCGGCGAGCCATTCATGGCGATTGATCAGGATCCCCAACGGAACGCCGACGATAATCGCGCATCCCACCGCAATCCCCACCAGCCACACGTGTTGCGCGGTGAGTTGCAGCAGTTCAGGCCAGTTGGCCGACAGATAGTCGAATACAGTCATAAATAGGTCTCCGCTCAGGGCAGCTTGTGCGTGCGCAAAAATTCCGCCGCGACTTCATGCACCGCCTTACCGTCGATGTCGACCTGCTTGTTCATCTCCAGCATGATGTCGTTGTTTAGCGCGGCAGATAGCGCATTCAACTGCGTCGCGAGTTGCGGGTTCTGGTCGAGCGTGACCTTACGCACCACCGGCGTCGCGTTGTACGCGGGGAAGTAGTGACGGTCGTCTTCGAGCGGCATGATGTTGAAGCCCTTAACGCGTCCGTCCGTCGTGTAGATCAGGCCGATCGGCACCTGGTTGTTATGCAGCGCGGTGTACACGAGGCCGGGGTCCATCTGACGCGTTTCCGCGCGGCTGAACTGCATGCCGTACGCGGCTTCGAGCGGCTTCAAACCATCCGGACGATTCGCAAACTCCGCATCCATTGCGAACACGTGCTTCTTGTGCGGCTCCGCAGCGAGCTTCGCGGCGAGTTGCGAAATCGTGCGAATGCCGGTCTTTTGCGCTTCTTCCTGCGGCAGGCCGAGCGCGTACGTATTGTTCAACGGCGACGCGTCGAGCCACACAAGGCCGCGCTTTGCGTCGAGTTCCTTCACGCGCTCGTACATCGTCTTCGGATCGAGCTTCTCGGTGATCTTGTTGTAGACGATCGCAGCCGTGCCGGTGTATTCCCACACCAGATCAACCTGACCGTTTTCCTGCGCACTCCGTAGCAGCGTGCTGCCGAGACCCGTGCGCGCGTCGATCGTGTAGCCCTTCGAACGCAGGTATTGCGCGGTGATTTCGGTAAGAACGTACTGCTCGGTGAAATTTTTTCCACCCAGCACGAGCGTGGCCGCGCTTGCATGGAGGCTCGTCAGCAGCATCGCGCCTGCTGCAATCCAGTGGACCCGTTTTAGCAGATTCATCATGCCGTCACCCCGCGTCGTGCGAGCAGGTAGCGGCTGCCGTTGGAGACGATGGCGTCGAGCACCAGCGCGAGAATCGCGGTCGCCGCCGCGCCGAGCAACAGTTGCTGCTGATTGTTCAGATAAATACCGGGGAAGATCAGCGTGCCGAGACTGTCCGCGCCGATCAGATACGCGAGCGGCGCACTGCCCACGTTGATCGCGAGCGCGGTGCGCACGCCGCCGATGATGATCGGCATAGCATTCGGCAACTCGACGCGCACCAACGACTGCCAGCCGGTCATGCCGAGACCGCGCGCCGCTTCACGCAGCGCGGGCGAGACGTTTTTCATGCCCTCGTACGCATTACGCGTGATGGGCAGCAGCGAAGCGAGGAATAGAGCGACCAACGCCGGAATATCGCCGATACCGAAGATACCGAGCGCAATCGCGAGAACGGCGAGCGAAGGAATCGTATTGCCGATGTTGAAGATCTGCATGAACCGCTCGGCGTGACGCGCGAACGACGGGCGGCTCAGCAGAACTCCCGCAGGAATGCCGACGAGCAGCGCGGCCGCCATCGAATAGCCGACCAGCAGCAGATGCCGTTTCGTGTAGTAGACCAGATCGGGCGCGTACTGATGCAAGGCGCTGGGGTCGATCGCACGGCACAGCAATGCGATGACGATGCCGATGGCTACAAGACTGCCGATTAGTCTGGCAGGACGTTGAATCATGAAGAGGCGCCTCCTGGTTCGAGCGACGCGCGAAAACGGCCGCGCCGCACAGGCGTCGTGACGACGCTGCGAATGGGAAGTTCGAGACGCGGCAGGTGCCGCGAGGTGAACCGAGTGATGCCGGGGTGTGTTTTCTGCCCGGCGCGAGGGGATTGAGCGATGCGGTGCTTTTGCCCCTCGGTGGCTTACCAGTTAGCAAAACCGGTGCCAGATCCATCGAGAAGGTGGACAACGGCGCTAGCGCACGCGTCCGGCGGCCGTCGAACGGCCATTGGGAAACCGGTTTTGGCCGGCATTGAAGCGAATTCAAACTGGCGACAATATGCGCGCAGTTTGCATCCAACCCCTTCTAACTTAGCTTATTTAGCTGCGATTTCGCGGTTAGGACGAGGGGCAGTATAAGACCGTGAGGTAATTTCGTCTACCCACGTCAAAAATCAACGGGCGAGTTTGGGCGGGCGCAGCAAAAGTGCCCGCCTTCCACGAAAGCTCGCCGGTAATTTTTTCAAGCGCTGTCGCATCTCCCGAAAAGGCTCACCTTGCGTGGCCTCGGGAGTGAGTTGCGAAGATCGCACGCGCGTCGCGCGCGTGCGATCGATCAGGAGCGTGCAGGCGAACGCCGCACGAAAATACGTTTGGTCAAATCGAACGCGACCAGGTTGCCGGCCACCACCAGCAGCAAGCCGACTACCGCCAGCGCCGACCAGCGATACCCCTCGAATACCGTCGATGCCGCCAGCGCCACGATCGGAAACAGCACCGTGCAGTAAGCGGCGCGCTCCGGTCCCATGCGTCCGACCAGCATCAGGTACGCGGTAAAACCGATCACCGAGCCGAAGATCGCGAGGTAAGCGAGTGCGCCGAGATACCGCGCGGAAGGCTCCACCGCGAACGACAGGCCGCCGAGCGCGCTGCCCACCGTCAGGATGCTCGCGCCGATCAGCATCGCCCAGCTATTGGTCGCGAACGGATGCAAGCCCATCGACTGCATGCGGCTCGACAGCAGGCTGCCGGTCGAGAAGCACAGGGTGCCGAGAAACGCGATGCCAAGGCCGATCAATTCCGCGCGATCGCCGAGGTGCCCAGCCATCTGCTGAACGAACAGACACAGGATGCCGACGAGGCCGAGCATGGCGCCAGCGATCGCCGTCGGCTGCAATGGACGGCCCATGAAGATCCGTCCGTTGATCGAATTCAACAGCGGCGCGATGGAAAACACTACGGCCACCAGGCCGCTCGGTACGGTCTGTTCGGCGTAGTAAAAGCACAGGAAGTTCAGGCAGAACAGCGTGAAACCTTGCGCGGCCAGATATCGCCAGGCGGCTCGCGGCGGCCAGATCGGCCGGCGCATGATGCGCAGCAGCGCGAACAGCACCAGCGCCGCAATCCAGAAGCGCCACGCAATCGACACCGGCGGCGGCACGGAGCCGAGTTGCCATTTGATCGCGAGCCAGGTGGTGCCCCAGATCAGAACGGTGACGGCATAAAGCGCGAGATTCATGGCAAGCCTGCAAGCGAATACGGGAGTCCGACTATGCGACAACGCGCGCCGCCGCACTTGTCCAGGATTGCGCACTTTTTCGCCGTGACGAGCGGGGTCTTCAGGCACCCCGTATACTTGCGACATTCGAGCCACCCAACGTTGCTTCCCCGTTTTCCGTGAACGCCACTCCGCCCGTCCCCGCGATGTTGAACCCTACCGAAACGCCGTTCGGCCTTCAGTCGGTCTGTCACACGCTGGGCAGCGCCGACGCGCAGTTGCACCGCTTCGCGTGGCTCGGCGACCGGCTCGCCATCGCGCAGTGGACGCGCGATACCGAGGAAGCCGAAACCATCTACGAGCGCCCTGGCCATCACACGCTGTCGTGCTATCTGGATGGCGGCTATCGCACCGAGCGTCAGAAAATGCCGGGCCATTATGGCGCGCCGTCGCGGTTGTGCGCGCTGCCGGGCGAGCACGAATCGCGCTGGTGGGTGCGCGGCCACATGCATTTCATGCATCTGTACTTTCTGCCCGAGCACTTCACGCAGCGTGCGGTTCAGGAACTCGACCAGGAGCCGCGCGAACTGACGCTCGCCGACCGCACGTATTTCGAAGATCCGCGTATCGCCAGCTTGTGCCAGTCATTGGTGAACGAAGACTGGGAGACGCCTGACGGCCTGCTGCGCACCAACGAAACCGCGCACGACGTGCTGAGTCTGCTGCTGCGCGCGCAAGGCGTGCGTCGCACCGACACGTCGTTCAAGGGCGGCTTGTCGGTCGCGACGCGGCGGCGTCTGCGGGACTATATCGACAGCCATCTGTCGCAAACGCTCACGCTCGGCGAGCTTGCCGGCGTCGCGTCGCTGTCGGAGTTTCATCTTGCGCGGATGTTCCGCGCGTCGTTCGGATTGCCGCCCGCTGCGTGGATCGCGCAACAGCGGATCGAACGCGCTCGCACGTTGTTGCGCACCACGTTGATGCCGCTCGCGCAGGTCGCCGAGCAATGCGGCTATGCGAACGCCAGCCACTTCAGCCATCGCTTCCGCGAGAATGTCGGCGTCGCGCCGACTGCTTACCGGCAGGTTCTCGGCGTTTAAGCGCCGTTATTGCAGCGCCATCGCCAGCACGCGCGCGATGTGAATCGCTTCGACACCCGCGCCGTCGTGAATCTGATGGCGGCAACTCGTGCCGTCGGCAACCATCAGCGTGTCGCCGTCCATCTCGCGCACGGCGGGCAGTAGCGACAACTCGGCCATGGCCCGCGAAGTCGCGTAATGCTCGGCTTCGTAACCGAAACTGCCGGCCATTCCGCAACACGACGATTCCACCGTCGATACCTTCAACTCAGGAATCCACTTCAGCACGGTCTGGACAGGCGTGAACGCGTCGAACGCCTTCTGATGACAGTGACCATGAACCAGCGCCTGCTGCTTGCTCAGCGGCTTCAGCGCGAGCGTCAGACGCCCCGCCTTTTCCTCGCGCACCAGAAACTCTTCGAATAGAAACGCGTGCTGCGAAAGCCGCTGCGCTTCGTCGCCGAAACCGTAATGCAGAAACTCGTCGCGTAGCGACAGCAGGCACGACGGTTCCAGCCCGACAACCGGCACGCCACGCTCCACGTACGGCCTGAACAGATCGAGCATGCGCCGCGCTTCCTGCTTCGCCTGATCGACCAGACCGGCCGCGAGGAACGTGCGCCCGCAGCACACCGGACGCTCGCCCTGGCGCATGTTGAAATGCACCGTGTATCCGGCGGCTTCGAGCACCTGCTGCGCGGCGCGCGCGTTATCGGGTTCCATGTGATTGTTGAACGTATCGACGAACAGCAGCACTTCTTTTAAAGCGCCATCTCGCGGATTCTTTAGCTTCGCCGCGTTTGACAAAAACGACTTGGTAAAGCGCGGCAAACTCCGCTCAGGCGCGAAACCTACCGAACGCTTGAACCACGCCGACAACACCGGCACGTTGTCCGCCAACGCCATCAGCGCGGGCACACGGCTCGCGGTAGCGGCATAACGAGGCATGAACGCGACCAGCCTGTCACGCAGACTCAAACCCTGCACCTTCACACGCGCCGCCCGCGCTTCGATCTTGAACTTCGCCATGTCGACGCCGGTCGGGCAATCGCGCTTGCAGCCCTTGCACGATACGCAGAGATCGAGCGTGTCTTTCACGTCATCGCTGGCGAGTCCTGCCTCGCCGAGTTGACCCGAAATCGCGAGACGCAACGTGTTCGCGCGCCCACGCGTGACGTGCTGTTCGTCCTTCGTCACGCGATAACTCGGGCACATCGTGCCGGCGTCGAACTTGCGGCAATGGCCGTTGTTATTGCACATCTCAACAGCCTTCGCGAGACCGCCGGACAGATCGTTACCGCTCCCCGGTTGTGTCTCGGCGCCAGTCAGCGGATCGCGTTCCACATTCCACGCCGACCAGTCGAGCGCCGTTTCGATCCGGCGTTCCTGATAGCCCGGCGGAAAACGGAAATTGCGCGCATCGTCCATTTTCGGCGGACGCACGATCTTGTCGGGATTGAAGCGGTTATCCGGATCGAACAGCGCCTTGATCTCGCTGAACGCCTGGTTCAGCCTGGGTCCGTATTGCCACGCGACCCATTCGCCGCGGCACAGGCCGTCGCCATGTTCGCCCGAATACGCGCCTTTGTATTCGCGCACGAGTGCCGCGGCTTCGTCGGCGATAGCGCGCATTTTGATCGCGCCGTCGCGGCGCATGTCGAGAATCGGCCGTACGTGCAGCGTGCCGACGCTTGCATGCGCGTACCACGTGCCCTCGGTGCCGTGCCGATGGAACACCTCGGTCAGGCGGCTCGTGTAATCGGCGAGATGCTCGAGCGGGACCGCGCAATCCTCGATGAAGGACACCGGCTTGCCGTCGCCCTTCATGCTCATCATGATGTTCAGCCCGGCTTTGCGGACCTCCCACAACGCCTTCTGTTCGCCCGCGTCCGGCATTTCGACGACCGAATCGGGCAGGCCGAGATCGGCCATCAATTCCGTCAGTTGTTTGAGCGACGCAAGCTGCGCATCGCGGTTCTCGCCCGCGAATTCGACCAGCAGAATCGCTTGCGGCTCGCCGACCAGCGCCTTTCCGATTACCGGACGAAACGCGGGGTTGCTCATCGCGAGATCGATCATCGTGCGATCGACCAGTTCCACCGCCACCGGCTTCAGTTTGACGATGTGCTGGGTCAACGCCATCGACTGCCGGAAGGTCGGAAAGTTGACCACGCCCAGCGTTTTATGCGCGGGCAGCGGCGCGAGCTTCAGCGTCAATTGACGGCTGAACGCGAGCGTCCCTTCCGAGCCGACCAGCAGATGCGCTAGATTCGCGTGGCCGTCGTCGGTATAAGCGCGCGGATTCTGGCAATCGAACAGGTCGATGTTGTAGCCCGCCACGCGGCGCAAAACCTTCGGCATGCGCTCGATGATTTCGTCGCGCTCACGCTGCGCGATTTGCGCAACGCCTGCGAATATCTGCTGCAAACGCTCGCCTAGCGGCGCGTCGCGCAACGACGCGAAATGCGCTTCGCTGCCGTCGGCGAGAATCGCGTCGATCGCGTCGACGTTGTGCACCATGTTGCCGTATTCGATCGAACGCGAACCGCACGAGTTATTGCCCGCCATGCCGCCGATCGTGCACTGCGCCGCCGTCGATACATCCACCGGAAACCACAGCCCGTGCGGCTTCAGCCACGCATTCAGATGATCCAGCACGACGCCCGGCTCGACCGTCACGGTGCGCGCGTCGGCATCGAAAGCGACGATGTTGTTCAGCCACTTGCTCGTGTCGATCATCAGCGCTTCGCCGACCGTCTGACCGCACTGGCTCGTCCCCGCGCCGCGCGCGAGCAGCGGCACCTTTTCGCTGCGAGCGATCTCCAGCGCGACGCGCAGATCGTCCTGATCGCGCGGCACCACGATGCCGACCGGCGTGATCTGATAGATCGACGCATCGGTCGAATAGCGGCCGCGACTGGCCGCGTCGAACAGCACGTCGCCGCGCAGCGATTTGCGCAGGTGCTGCGCGAGCGGACTCGTCAGACGCGCACTGGAAGGGACCAGATGGATCGGCTTGACGAGTAAAGCGGAGGTGGGGTTCGTCATATCGTCGCCCTTTGGAAAAGGCTGCGTGGCGTCAGGCAGCGCGCAGCTAGTACAGCGTGACGCTCACCGGCGCGAGTCCTTCGATGCGTCCGCTGGCGGTGCCCGCGTGGCGCGGGAAGAACATGCCGGTGTAGGAGCCGGCGGTGACGATCGTCTCCGGCGTCACCGCAATGCCACGCGATGTTGCGTGATTGACGAGCCACGTCAGCAAGCGGCGCGGGTCGCCGGCCGGATTCGCGGGCGTGGATTCGACCACGTCGTGTCCGTCGAAATTGAAACGCAACGACGGCGCGACGAACGGAAAGTCCTCGCGATACGGCGTGAATTCGCCGACGATCAACGCGCCGTGATTCTGCAAGTCCGCGAGTTGCGCGAGCTTGTCGACATCGGGCCACGCGGCATAGCGGCTGGCGACGACCTCGATGGTCGCGCCGATCCAGCCGATCGCCGCCTTCACTTCGTCTTCGCCATAAGGCGTGGTCGACGGCTCGAAACTGCGGTTGAAGCGGAACGCGATTTCCAGTTCGAGCCCGAGCGGCGCGAAGCCCTCGCGCGGCAGACGCGCGCCGTCGGGATGCAGGTCCACGTCGGGCAACGGTGCGCCCTGAATGGGACCGTCAGCGCTTTTCGCGCCAATCTTCCAGCCGCCGATTCCCGCGCCATTGAGGCTCAGGATCTCGTGCTGGATCGCGTACGCGGCACTGGCGTCGACGGGGGGTTGATCGGGCGAAAGCGCGTCGAGCGTGACGCGGTCGCGGCGTGCGTCGGCAAGCCGCTGGCTGAGTGATTGAGTCATGTATTCAGGAACGTTGATTGAAAGACGGTGCGTTGCTGCTCACGCGCGCAGACTGGTCGTGACGTGGGCGTTATCCGCCGGATCGAGCGCGAACTTGCTTTCGGGCTGCATGCGAAACGCGAGCACGACACCGACGCCCATCAGCAGCATGCTGCCGACAAACGGCAACTCCCAGTTGTTGAAGTAGTCGATCAGAAAGCCGCCTACCACCGGCGAAATGATCGCGGCGAGCGCCGAGCCGGTGTTCATCATGCCGCTCGCGGTGCCCGAGAATTCCGGCGCGATGTCCATCGGAATCGCCCACATCGGACCAATCGTCATTTCGGCGAAGAAGAAGCCCGACGCGAGACACGCCATCGACAGATAGAGGTTGTGCGTGAACATCAGCGGAATCAGCGAGAGCAGACAGAACAGCATGCAGATCGACACCATCCAGCTACGTGCGCGTTTGAGGCTGCCGGTGCGCTTAAAAATCCAGTCGGTGACGATGCCGCCGAGCGTATCGCCGATAACGCCGGCGAAGAACACGACCGAAGCGAAGATCGCCGACTTCTGCAATTGCAGATGATGACGATGCAGGAAGTACTGAGGAATCCAGCTGAGGAACAGCCACAGCGTCCAGCCGTAACAGAAGTACACGATCGTGACCGGCGCCATCCGGCGAAACAGCTTGCCCCAAGGCACGCCGGTGACTTTGGGCTTAGGCGTGGGCAGCACCGCGAGTTCTTCGGCGGTGATACGCGGGTGATCTTTCGGATGCTCGGTGAACGTCAGCGCCCACACCGCGACCCACACGAGACTCAGCACGCCGCAGATATAGAACGATTCGCGCCAGCCCCAGTTCGCCATCACCAGCACGATGACGGCGGGCGCGATTGCATTGCCCACACGCGACGCTGCATGCGTGATGCCCTGCGCGAAGCCGCGCTTCTCTTTTGCGACCCAGCGCGCCATCGCAGCCGTCGCGGCGGGAAACGTCGCGCCTTCGCCGAAACCGAGCAACAGACGCGCAGCCAGCAGCGACGTCAATCCGCCAGCAAATCCCGTCAGCAAGGTGGCGACACCCCAGATCGCGCCGCACAGCAACAGCGTGCGCCGCGCGCCGAAGCGGTCGCTGACCCAGCCGCCCATCACCTGAAAGATCAGATACGGATACGCGAAGGCCGAAAACACGAGGCCGATCTGCGTATGCGAAAGCTGGAATTCCTTGCCGAACCCAGCCGCCGCCGTGCTGACGTTGACGCGGTCGAGGTAGGTGATGAAGTACATGATGCAGAGCATCACTAGAACGATACTGGTCGCACTGGTCAAACGAAACCGCTTCATCGTCTCTCTCCATTGCATGTGGCGACGGCGCGCCGGAGGTGGCGTGCGACGTCCTCGCCCGTCAGCGGCACACGCTGTTTGCGGACGCATTGCATGTTGTTCGGGCCGCGTTCTTCGCGCGGCTTCGTGAGGGAAGCGTCTCCACTTCCCTGACTGCGAGTTGCTTCGAGCTGTTTGATGCGTGGTGCGTGATGCGAACTGATTGATGCGTTCTGCTTATCTCAGTTGTGGTCGATGCTTCAGAGGGATGCGTAGTGACTCGTTCAGGCGGCAGCTTTCAAACCCGATGCCTTGGTCGGCGCACTCAACCACTCCATAGCGGCAGGCAAGCCGCTTTCCTTTAGCGTGACACCCGCAAGCTTCAGGCCCATTTCGCAGCCCGCGAGCGTGGCCAGCAGCATCAGGTCGTTGCAGTCGCCGAGATGGCCGATGCGGAACATGCGGCCTTTCATCTTGCCGAGGCCCGTGCCGAGCGACATGTCGAAGCGTTCGTAGATGAGCTTGCGCACCGCGTCGGCATCGATGCCTTCGGGCATCATCACGCCGGTCAACACCGGGCTATACACGGACGGATCGGCGCACTGAATCTCCAGGCCCCACGCACGCACCGCACGGCGGGTGGCTTCGGCGAGACGCTCATGGCGCGCGAACACGTTGTCGAGTCCTTCGCCGAGAATCATGTCGAGCGCTTCGGACAAGCCGTAGAGCAGATTCGTGTTCGGCGTGTAAGGCCAGTACCCGGTCTTGTTCATCTCGACGATGTCAGTCCAGTCCCAGAAGCTACGCGGCAGTTTTGCGTGCTTGCTGGCGGCCAGCGCTTTCGGCGAGATCGCGTTGAAGCTGATGCCCGGCGGCAGCATCAAGCCCTTCTGCGAACCCGACACGGTGACGTCCACGCCCCACTCGTCGTGACGATAATCGGCGCAGGCAAGGCCAGAAATCGTGTCGACCAGCAGCAGCGCCGGGTGGCCCGCTGCATCGATCGCGCGACGCACGGCGGCGATATCCGACGTCACACCCGTGGATGTTTCGTTATGGACGACGCACACCCCCTTGATCGTGTGTTGCGTGTCGGCGCGCAGACGCTCTTCGATCATTTGCGGCTGAACGCCCTTCCGCCATCCTTCGATACCGGGCAAGCCGAGGAATTCAGGCTTCAGCCCGAGGCTCTCCGCCATCTTTTTCCACAGCGTCGCGAAGTGGCCGGTCTCGAACATCAGTACGTGATCGCCGGGGCTCAGCGTGTTGGACAGCGCCGCTTCCCATGCGCCCGTGCCCGACGCCGGATAGATCACCACCGGCTGTTGCGTCTTGAAGATTTTCTTGATGCCGTCGAGTACCTTCAGACCCAGTTCGCCGAACTCGGGGCCGCGATGGTCGATGGTCGGATAGCTCATCGCCCGGAGGATGCGGTCGGGCACCGGGCTCGGACCCGGAATCTGCAGAAAGTGACGGCCGGCGGGATGGAAATCTAGCTTGAGCATTGGGCTCCTCCGATTGAATTTTGCATTCAAAAAACTATATCAGACGAACTGTGACGCTCCCAAGGCGAAAAATGCGCGTTGATGGCGGTGTTTACCCGTGCTATTAACTAATCTGCAAGGTTCCGATAAAATCCGATCTCACGCGATGTTGAGGGCTTTTGTATGCAAAATTCGGATTTCAATGCGGGCTTAACGATTGTCCCGCTGATGCCGAAGGTCGAGCGCCAGCGCTTGCACGACACGGTGGTGGAGCACATTCGCCGCTTTATCGTCGAAGGCGCGCTGGAGCCTGGCAAGAAACTGAATGAGCGTGAGTTATGCGAGACGCTGGGCATTTCGCGCACGCCGTTACGTGAAGCGCTGAAAGTGCTGGCCGCCGAAGGGCTGATCGAGATTTCGCCGAACCGGGGCGCGTCGGTGTCGAAGATGTCGGAGGCGGAGTTGCGCGAGACCTTCGAATTGATGAGTGGTCTCGAAGCGTTTTCCGGCGAACTGGCCGCAGAACGAATGACTGCCGCAGAACTCGCCGAAATCAAGGCGCTGCATTACGCGATGCTCGCCTGCCGCACGCAGAACGATCTGCCTGGCTACTACAGCCGCAATCAGGCGATTCACGACAAGATCAACGAAGCGGCGAGAAACTCGGCGCTACGTCAAACATATATGGCGGTGAACCGGCGTTTGCAGGCTTTACGATTTCGCTCGAATTTCCAGACGCCGAAATGGGACAGCGCCATTCACGATCACGATGAAATGCTGAAGGCGCTCGAAGCGCGCGACGGCAGGAAACTCAGCGCGATTCTGCGGCAGCATCTGCTCGATAAGCGCGATGCGGTCTTGCAGGTTCAATCGCAGGAAGCGGCGGCGGGGTCGTCGTTGAAGACCTGATCGACGCGCGCCGCGAGGTAAAGACCTCGACGTTTTGTAGCGCGACGGCGAAAGCGGATCAAACGGCGGGAATTACGTTTGTCGTCAAGAAGACGTCGAGTTCGACGTCCTGATAGTCGCCTGTGCTGAAGGGAAAACTTGTCCACCTAAAATGTTGGCAAGCCTGTGGACAAGTTTCTCACAGCAGGGTTAAGTGGTTGATGTAGCGGGAATATCGGGTGGCGGCTTCGGAGTAGGCAGCGGGTGATGCGGCGAAGCCGGCCTCCTCTGAATCGCTGTTTAGCAAGGATGCCCTACGACCCGCGCCGCCCTCACCCTCCAGTTGTCCACACATTTTGTTGGCAAGCCTGTGGACAACTCGCGCACAGCACTACCAAGTAGTTGATACGACTGATCAATCTCACGCAGGTGCGGCCGGGAGCAGACTTGCGCCGCTCGAATCCCTGGCGGCTCACCCCACCCCATCCCGCCGACGCAGCGACTCCGGCATCCCGAACAACATAATCACCGCGCACACCACGCACATCGCGCCGATCACATACAACGCGGGCGTCGTGCTCCCCGTCAGATCCTTCACGCGACCCACCATGACCGGGCTGACAATGCCGCCGAGTTGTCCGAGCGTATTGATCAACGCGATGCCACCCGCCGCGCCTGCGCCCGTCAGCAGCTTCGGCGGCAGCGCCCAGAACGCCGGAATCGACGCCACCACGCCCGCACCCATGACCGCCAGCGCGACGACCAGCAAACCCGTCTGTTTGTCGAAGAACCCCGCCGCAAAGAAGCCGACCGCCGACATCACCAGCAAGCCGAACACGAACTTGCGCCGCTCGCCGCTCGCATCGGACAAACGCCCCACCACGACCATGCAGATCGCGCCGCACACATAAGGCACCGCGGTCAGCAATCCGATCACGGTCGGATTGTTCGTCCCCGCCACGCGAATCAGATGCGGCGCCCAGAAATTCAATCCATACGACGCCACCTGAATCAGGAAGTACACGAGCCCCAACGTGAGAAAGCCCGGCGTTCTGATCGCGCCCATCAACGAATGGCCGGTGTCGGCGTGACGGCTCTGCTGCGCTATTTGCCCCGCCAGAAAAGTCTTCTCCGCCGACGACAACCACGCCGCGTCTTCGATCCGGTCTTTCAGCAGTTTCAACACCAGAATCCCAAGCACGACGCAGGGCAATCCACCGAGCAGAAACAGCCAGTGCCAGCCCGGCATGCCGAGCACGCCGTTCATATGTCCGATCACGAGACCCGCGAGCGGCGCGCCGACCAGACCGGAGAAAGCGGACGCGAGAAACAGCATCGACGTGATGCGTCCGCGATAGCTCGGCGGAAACCACAACGTCAGGTAATACAGCACGCCGGGTGCGAAGCCCGCTTCCATGGCGCCGATCACGAAGCGCAATCCGTAGAACTGCCACTCGTTGCTGACGAACACCATCGCAGCCGTTGCGAGTCCCCACGAAATCATGATTCGCGCAATCCAGCGACGCGCGCCGACCTTGTACAGAAACAGGTTGCTTGGCACTTCGAACAGCACGTATCCGATCACGAACAGACTCGCGCCGAGACCATACGCGGTATCGGACAAACCGAGATCGCTCTGCAACTGGAACTTCGCGAAGCTGATGTTGATGCGGTCGAAGAACGCAAACAGATAGCAGATCATGATCAGCGGCATCAACCGCCACGCGACTTTGCGGATGATCGCCGCGGCATCGTCCACGCCGTATTCGCGGCGGCCACTCTTGTCACTCGCGACTGCGCTCAGGTCACTCATGCTTGTCTCCAATGCCGGATTCGGCGATGCCGTCCGGTCGTTTAATGGGGTTTATCGGATTGGACGGTGAGGCTCGTGTCAAATCTGCAAAACGTATTCAGGCACCGGATGCAGGTCGCAATTACGACCCGCCTTCGCCAGTTGTCCTGGCACGTCGTGGCCGAGCAAGGCGGGCAAAGTACGCGACAGCGCAATCACCTTTTGCAGATCGACCCCGGTGGCAATGCCCATCTCGTCGCACATATTCACCAGGTCTTCCGTGCAGATGTTGCCGGACGCCCCCGGCGCAAACGGACAGCCGCCGAGGCCGCCCAACGCGGCATCGAAGCGTCGCGCACCGGCTTCATACGCGGCCAGCACATTGGCGAGACCCAGACCGCGCGTGTTGTGAAAGTGCAGCGTGAGCGCACTCGCGGGAATCCGCTCGAGCACACGCGTGACGAGCCGCCTGACCTGACGTGGATTCGCCATGCCCGTCGTGTCGGCCAGCGTGATGCCCTCGATGCCCATCTCGCGATACGTATCGACGATGCCGATCACCCGGTCTTCGTCGATCGTGCCTTCGAACGGGCAACCGAACGCCGTCGCCACCGACGCGTTCAGCAACACGCCCGATCCTTTAACGTGCCGCACGATGTCGTCGAACGCGGCCAGCGACGACTCGCAACTCATGCGCATATTCGCGCGGTTGTGGGTCTGACTCGCGGACATCACCAGGTTCAGTTCATCGGCGCGCGCCGCGAGCGCGCGCTCGGCACCCTTCAGGTTCGGGATCAGCGCGACGTAGATCACGCCAGGTTGCCGTTTGATCTGCTGGAAAACGGATTCGCCGTCGCGTAACGCGGGGATCGCTTTCGGCGACACGAACGAGCCGGCTTCGATCCGCGTGAAGCCGAAGGTGGACAACGCGTCGATCAGCGCGATCTTGTCGGCGGTGTCGACCCAGGTGGGCTCGATCTGCAAGCCGTCGCGCGGCACGACTTCCTGCACGATCAGCCGGTCGGATTGCAAGTTGGTGGGGGCGCTCATTGCACGGCTCCTTCGCGGCGCAGCCGCTCGATATCTTCGTCGGCGAAGCCCAGTTCACTGAGCACGCTGCCCGTATGCTCGCCAAGCGACGGCCCTTGCCAGCGCACTTCGCCCGGTGTGTCCGAGAGCTTCGGCACGATGCCCGGCATCTTCACTTCCATGCCGCCCGGCAATTGCGCCGGCAGCAACATGTCGCGCGCCTGGTAGTGCGGATCGGCGACGATGTCCGCCACCGAATAGATGCGCCCCGCCGGCACTTCCGCGCGTTCGAGCGCGGCCAGCACATCGTCGGTCGCGTGGTGCGAGGTCCATGCGGTAATCGCCTGATCGAGCATCGCCGACTGTTTCGCGCGACCGTCGTTGCGCGCGAGGGCGGGATCGTCGGCGAGATCGGGGCGGCCGATCAGATGCATCAGCCGTTTGAAAATCGGATCGCTGTTGCCGGCAATCACGACGTAGCCGTCGTCTTCGGTGCGATACGTATTGGATGGCGCGATGCCCGGCAACGCGCCGCCGCTGCGTTCGCGCACGTGCCCGAGCAGGTCGTATTCGGGCACGAGGCTTTCCATCAGATTGAACACGCTCTCGACCAGCGACACGTCGACCACCTGGCCTTCGCCCTGTCCGGTCTTCACGCGCAGCAACGACATCAACGCGCCGATCACACCGTGCAGCGACGCGAGCGAGTCGCCGAGACTCACGCCGACGCGCGCCGGTGCGCCGTCCACTTCGCCGGTCGTGTAGCGGATGCCGCCCATCGCCTCGCCGATTGCGCCGAACCCTGGCCGGTCGCGATACGGTCCGGACTGGCCGTAACCGGAGATGCGGACCATCGTCAGTTTCGGATTGATCGCGTGCAGCACGTCCCAGCCGAGACCGAGCTTTTCGAGCGCGCCGGGGCGCAGATTTTCGATCACGACATCGGCGTCGGCGGCGAGCCGCTTGACGATATCGACACCCTCCGCCGACTTCAGATTCACGCAGACCGACTTCTTGTTGCGCGATTGCAGATACCACCAGAGCGAGGTGCCCTCATGCAGCTTGCGCCATTTGCGAAGGGGGTCGCCGGTTTCGGGGGCTTCGATCTTGATGACATCGGCGCCGAATTCGGCCATGAGGCGCGCGGCAAACGGCGCGGCGATGAGGGTTCCGATCTCGACGACACGGATACCCTGGAGCGGTCCACTCATGGTGCTGTCTCCTTCCCATATAAGTTTCGTATTGGGAGACAGCTTATGAGCCACGCGGCGGTGGCGTCCAACCGCAATTCGCCAACGACCGTTCGCGAATGACGAACGCTCGGCGGTTGGCGTTTGTTCTAGCCGGTCTTGACGGAGTCTGTGGACGCGGACGCTTCCAATGCCTCGACTGATCGCAGGTGATCGAACAGAAGGCGGCTTACCGGCGAGAGCGCGTCGACATCGCGCACGACCAGCACGAGGCTGCGTTCGGACCATTCGTCTTCGAGTGGAATGCCGATCAATCCGAGCGGATCGCCCATCAGTTGATAAACCTTCTGCGGCAATACGCCGACGCCCATGCCGGCCTGCACCATCCGGCAGACCGCATCGAACCCCGGCACGTGGATGCGCAAGCGCAGCGGCTTGCCCGCCTGACGCGCGGCCATATGCGTGCGCGCGTTGATCGAACTCGCGGCGTGCAGGCCGACATGATCGCCGTCGAGCGTCTCGGCGAAAGCCACACTGCTGCGCGCCGCCAGCGGATGATCGTCGCGCGTCACGAGCACCAGCGAGTCGTGCCGGTAATGCGTGACGTGCAGATCGTGCGTGTCGGCGTCGCCAGAACAGATGCCGAGATCGGCGAGGCTATCGTCGACGGCTTCGACCACGCCGCCGCTCGGGCGCTCTTCGAGATCGAGCTTCACGCGCTCGTGCTGCAACTGGAACGCGCGCAAATCTTCGGGGAGAAATTCGACGATCGCCGACAGATTGGCCATCATCCGCACATAACCGCGTACGCCGCTCGCATGTCCCGCCAGTTCGATGCCGATATTTTCGATGTCGCGCATCACGCGCCGCGCGTGATGCAGCAGCGTTTCGCCGGCCGGCGTCAGCGTCATGCCGCGCGCGTTGCGCTGGAACAGCGTGGCGCCGACCGCCTGCTCGAGTTCGAGCAGACGCTTGCTGGCAGCGGAAACGGCAATCGCCTCGCGCTCGGCGGCCCGCGTGAGCGTGCCTTCTTCGTAGACGGCGAGGAAAAGTTGCAGCGTGGTGAGGTCGAGTCTTCGGAGCAGGTTTTTGAGGACCATCGCGGAACGCCGGGAGTTCTGTCAGTGGTAATCATCCTCCAGCTGATGACGCACGGCTAGCACGGTGAGGGTTTGGCTGTTCTCGATTTCGAACAGCGCGACGTAACCGGACCGGCCGAACGGGATCAGTAGCTCACGCAGAAACGGGGCGTCTTGCTGCGCTTTGCGGCAAGTGAACGGCGACGTACGGAGCGTCGCGATACCGTCGCGGATTGATCGCAACGCACGCTCGGCGAGTGCGATATCCGTGTCGTCCCGTTCGATGATGAAGTCGTACAGTCGTTTAAGGTCAACTGCGGCAGTGCGGGTGAAACGAACTTGATACGTCATCGTTTCTTCTTGACTTTTGCGGCCTTGGCCTTCGCTTCCCCCAGCCGCTCTTCGAGTTCCGCAAGCAGATCATCAGCCTGCACGTAGTCGCCGCTTTGCTTCGCTTCCTCGCGCGATGCAAGTCCACGCGCGACAAACTCGCGTTGGTTCAAGCGCCGCGAAATGTTGTCGCGGATGGCCTGTTCGACGAAACTGGAAATGCTTTCGCCGTCCTGCAGGACTTCTTCAGCCGCAGCCCGTAGTTCCGGCTCGACCCGCACCGACGGAAAGTTAGCGCTTTTCATACTTCACTCCATGCATCGCATTTGCGATGCATTATCGCGCTAACCGTTGCCCGATGCAAGCCGCCCCTCAATCCTTCCACGCCGATCCAAGAATCATCGTGCAAAAATTCTCGCGATGATAATGCGGGTCCTTCAGCGCCAGCACGTCAGCCTTCACGTTGCCGAACGTCGTCTCCGGCTTGTGAATCGTGCCGTGCGCGAACGCGTCGATGATGCCTTCCTTGAAGTGCGCGCCACGCGGATGCGCATGAATCACCTCATGCCGATGATCCTCGCTGAACTCGTTGTACGCGAGGCCCAGCACGTCCATTTCGACACCCGCCGTCACCAGCGCGACCACCGGCTTCATATGCTGCGGAATGCCAGGTGTCGTGTGCAACGCAATCGAATTCCATACCTGATCGATGTCATCCTCGCCGATGCCGTGACGGCGCAAAAAGTCACGCGCGGCGTTCGCGCCGTCCACCTCGAAGCGGTCGTGCTCGCTGCTATAAGGCGCGACGAGCCCCATATCGTGGAACATCGCGCCGATGTACAGCAGCTCCGGGTCGTACTTCAACTGCTTGCGCTCGCCGGCCAGCGAGCCGAACAGAAACACGCGGCGCGAGTGGTGGTACAGCAGGTCGGTTTCGGTATCGCGCACGAGTTGGGTGGCTTCGCGCGCCATCATGCTGTCGGGAATCTGAATGCCTGCAATCGTTGCCATTTGAGTTGCTCCGTAACTGGTTCGAGTGAACGGGACGCGCGTTGCCGGTGGCGGCCTGGTCGCATGGAAGCGCCTTTGGTATGCTCATCCGCGGCGCTTATTTCGTGCGTTTCAAGCTGCGTGTCCGATGAAGTCCAGTATTGGTCAACGCGCCCTCGCGGACAATCGCCAGGCACCGTCGAACACTGCCAGGCGTACGGCGTTGACTGCCGTGGCTGCCGGTTCCGTCCACCGTCCAAAGGAATTGTTTCGATGCCCACCGTCGCGATCGCGATCTTTCCCGGCGTGCAGGCGCTCGATGTCGCCGGTCCGGTCGACGTTTTCTCCGAGGCCAACGGATTCATCGCGCCCGAGGTTCGTTACGACGTCAAACTGCTGAGCGCGGAGCCGGCGCCGCTGCGCGCGTCCAACGGCATGACGCTGGTCGCCGACGCCACGTTCGATCAGGCGCAGGGTCCGTTCGATCTCGCGCTGGTCGCAGGCGGCCCCGCGCTGCCTCACAACAGCGTGCCCGACCCGCGCCTGCTGCACTGGCTGAGCCACGTCGCGACGCGCTGCCGCCGCTACGGCTCGATCTGCACCGGCGCGTTCGCACTCGGCCATGCGGGATTGCTCGACGACCGCAACGTCACGACGCACTGGCAGCACGCAGCGCAACTGGCCGCGCAATTTCCCGACGCGCGCGTCGATCTCGACCGCATCTATCTGCGCGATGGTGAGTTGGTCACGTCAGCGGGCGTCACCGCCGGCATCGACCTGTCGCTCGCGCTTGTGGCGGAAGATCACGGGCCGCACACGGCGCTGGCGGTCGCCAAGCGGCTGGTGGTCTTCGCGCAGCGGCAAGGCGGCCAGTCGCAATTCAGCCCCTACCTGACCGCTCCCGCCGACGACACGTCGCCCGTCGCCAAAGTCCAGGCGCACGTCATGCAAAAGATCAGCGAGAGCTTCACGGTGAAGCAACTCGCGGATGTCGCGGGCATGAGCGCACGAAACTTCGCGCGCGTGTTCGTGCAGGAAACCGGCGTGACGCCGCATGAATTCATCGAACGGGCGCGGGTCGATGCGGCGCGCAAACTACTCGAAAGCAGCGGCACGGTTCTGAAAGCGATTGCGTACGACTGCGGTTTCGGCACCGCCGACCGGATGCGCATCGTGTTCACCAAACGCATCGGCGTAACGCCGATGCAGTACCGCGAGCGCTTCCGTTCAGTGTGAGCGCGGTGGGCGGCAGGCACGCCGTCCGCCTGAACTCGCCGTGAGAAAATGTCGGTCTTTGCTCCGGCAATGCCATCGATCACAAGGAACGACATGACCTCCTCCACTCCGATTCGCGCGATCGTCACCGGTCACAACCGTGGCCTCGGCGCGGCGCTCGCCGAACAACTGCTCGCACGCGGCGTCACGGTGCTGGGCCTGTCGCGCTCGCGTCATCCGGCGCCCGACACGCTCAACGCGCACTCCGCTGCGAAGTTCGAAGAAATCGAATTGGAACTCGCCGACCCGTCGCGCGTGGCGCAATGGATCGCAACCGACGCATTGCGTGCGTTCGTCAGCGGCGCGCAAACGGTTCTGCTGATCAACAACGCGGGCATGGTGCAGCCGATCGGCACGCTCGAAGCACAGGACGCAGCAGCGATCGCGAGCGCAGTGAGCCTGAACGTCGCGACGCCGCTGATGCTGGCCAGCGCGCTCGCCACGGCCGCCGTCGACGCGAGCGACCGGCGCATCGTGCACATTTCGAGCGGGGCGGCGCGCAACGCGTACGCCGGCTGGAGCATCTACTGTGCGACGAAAGCCGCGCTCGATCATCACGCGCGCGCGGTCGCGCTCGATGCCAATCGCGCGCTGCGGATCTGCTCGCTCGCGCCGGGCGTAATCGACACGAACATGCAGGCGGAGATTCGCGGCAGCAAAGACGCGCAATTCCCGATGCGCCCGAAATTCGAGGATCTGAAGCGCAACAGGCAACTGACGTCGCCTGGGCAATGCGCGGCTCAACTGGTCGATTACGCACTCAGCGACGCGTTCGGCCAGACGCCGGTCGCTGACATTCGCGAGATCGTGGGCGCGGCCTGATCAACCGCACGGCCAACGTCGTCCCATCCCCCGAAAAAGCTCACCTTTCGTACGGAGCGGCGTGGGACTGACGTGGGGTGCCTGTCCAATTGCTCCCGAAAACCCTCACCTTTCGAGCTTGGGGGCAGGACGCAAAGCCATGCTGGGCAAGGTGCCCAAGGTCCGAAACAGGCCACTCCCGCAAACCCTCACCTTTGGGAACCGTGGAATGGCCTGCATAGCTTCGGAAGATGCGCCGCGCCGATACGCGGGGTCAACGCCGCCATTGACACGGCCGGCGTCATGAATTCAGGGTTTTTTGCGTGCATTCACGCCGCGCAAGGCCCCGTGGAATGGGCAAATGCGCTTATCCGCCCGCAATCCGCCGTTTTTTTCGCCGATGCTTCACGGCTTTTATCGGACTGGCGGCATGAACCGGGCGTCGCCTGTCTGCGAAAGACAGTCGACGCATCCTTGCCTGGCGGGGCTTTGAGTCTCGAATCGACAGCGGAATGTCGAAGGGTGAGGAAAAATCAGGCGCTCAGGCTCACGGTTCGCTGCACTGCGTCCGGCTCCTGAATATCCTCACCTTTCGTGTCTTCGAAGCGAATTTGATGGACCCGCCGCGTACGCACAGCGAGGTCTTTCACCTCGTCGATCAGAACTTGTGACGGATACCGACGACCGCCAGCGCCTGGCTGTCGGTCCCGGAATTCACACCGAAGTCGCCAATCGACGCCTGCGCGCCCACCACCTTGCCGCTCGAGTTAAGCGTGTTGCCGCTCGCTTTCTGATAGCCGGTCAGCGCATACAGATCGGTGCGTTTGGAGAGCGCGTAATCCGCCCCGAGGTTGATCTGGTTGTAATGCGCGGACGACGGCCCGGTCAGCGACGTGTAGTTGTAGGCCACGCCCGTGCGCAACGCCGGGGTGATCTGATAGTTCACGAACACCGCACCGTTGTTGAACTTCGCCGTCTCGCGGAAGGCAGAGAACGCGTCGCTGCCGTACTGCGTGTTCGAATACGCAGCGCCGATCGTGGCCGAGCCAACGACATACTGACCGCCCACGCGCACGATCTGAATCGACTTCGCGCTTGCAAAACCCGCGTTGATCACCGTGTTGAACAGCGAATCCGAGCTGCTGGTCCAGGTCCGCACGTTGGCCGTGGTCGTGTTGCCGCCATTCGCGTAGAAATAGCCCGCACCGAGCGACAGCGGACCGTTCGCGTAGGCAGCGCCGAAGCTATAGGTCTGTCCGCTGCCGCCCGCACCGGCGACGCCGCCCACGCCGTACAGCGCTTCGACCTGGAAGCCGGAGAACAGCGGGCTCACATACTTGACCGAGTTGCTCACGCGCAGGCTGTTGTCGTAGTTGTCCAGGTCGCCTGGCGTGCCGAACACGCCGCCAAAGTAGTTGTCTTCGGTGAGACCTTGAACCAGGTCGACGATCGGATCGTATTGACGTCCCAGCGTGACCGTTCCCCACGTGTTGCTCGACAGACCCACCACGGCCTTGCGGCCGAACTCGCGGCTACCCTGGCCGAGCGCGCCCGTCCCCACGTTGAAGCCGTTCTCCAACTGGAATACCGCTGCGAGGCCGCCACCGAGGTCTTCCGTACCCTTCAGCCCCCAACGGCTGCCCGACATATTGCCGCTGCTGAACTTCACCAGCGTCGACTGGTTCTGGCCGTTCGTGCTTTGTGCGTTGTGTACGTAGGCGATACCGGCATCGACGATGCCATAGAGCGTGACGCTGCTTTGCGCGTGAGCGCCCGCTGCGAGGAGAAGACCAGCTGGCAATGCGAGGAGAGAGAGGCGCTTCATTATTTAGTTTCCCGTATCAATGCTGTAGTTGTTTAAAACCGTTGCAACGATACGAGAAGGTTTTGTGTCGGCAAACTAACTAATTCTTCGATAGATATCAACGTGCCGGCAGCGTCGCCGTTTTCAGGCGACGTGCGCAGATGACGTCACGCGGGAATCGCGGACAGTTCGGACAGTGCGTATTTCGAGCGGGCGATGACTTCGGCGGGAACCGGCACATGTGCGCGCCGCAGCAACGCGCCGCTGCGGAACATCAGCAGATCGCCGGGCTGGCAGGCAGTCCAGACTTCGTCGGTGAGCGGCGTGGTGGCGATCACCGCGGTGCGATCGGCTTGCGTACCGCGCTCGGCAAAGTCCACGCTCAGATCGCCGTCGACCAGACGCGCGCTCGAAAACGGCCAATGACGTATCACGTACGACAAACGCGTCGAGCAGAACGCAAACTGCGCTTTGCCGTTCGACAGCACGAAATTGAAAATGCCAAAGGGGTTCAACGTGCGCGTCGCCTGTTCGATCACGTCGAAAAGTGCGTCGATATCGTCCACGTCGGCATCGGCGTGCGTGGCGAAATACGCGTGCAGCCGATTCATGATGAAGCAGAACGCTTCTTCGCTATCGGTCGAGCCAACCGGCGCATACGGCCCCGGCTCGCTGTGTTCACCGAGCGCGTGCAGGTCGCCGTTGTGCGCGAACACCCATTGCTGTCCGCGCAACTCGCGCATGAACGGATGGCAGTTCTCGACCCGCGCGCCGCCCTGCGTCGCCTTACGGATATGGGCGACCACATTGCGTGACTTGATCGGATAGCTCTTCAGAAACTCGGCGACCGGCGATTGATACGCGGGCTTTTCGTCGACGAAAACGCGGCAGGCGCGGTCTTCGTAAAACGCCACGCCCCAGCCGTCGACGTGATGATCGGTGAGGCCGCCGCGCGCGGCGAAGCCTGTCAGCGAGAAACTGACGTCGGTGGGTTCGGCGCAGCTAAGGGCGAGCAACTGGCACATGTCCGGGCCGCCTCAAGCTGCTCGTGCCGGGACGTGCATGATCGACATGATCGCATCCGCCGTTACGGCGCCGGTGCTTTCGAAAGTCTTCGCGGTCATTGCAGGTCATCCCAGTTCGTTCATCTTCACTGGAGACTAACGTGTTTCAACCGCCGCCGTTATAGCGAATCATGCTTTGCAAATGACGGGCGCGCGCGGCTCCCGAAAACCCTCACCTTTGGCGATTTCCGCCGAATTTCCGCCGAAACCGCCCGCGCTTCAGCTCGCCAGCTTGCGGAACGTTTCCAGCACTGCGTCGCCCTTGAACGGCTTGACGATCCAGCCCTTGACGCCCGCCGCCTTGCCGCGCTCCTTCATCGCCGGGCTGCTTTCGGTCGTCAGCATGATCACGTTGACGGTCTTGTTCGCCAGTTCGCCGCGAATCTTTTCGACCATCGTCAGGCCGTCCATATTCGGCATGTTGACGTCGCTGATCACCAGCTTGATGCCGGGGCTCGACTTCAGCTTGGCAAGGCCGTCCTTGCCGTCCACGGCCGTATCGACGTCCAGACCGTTCTTCTTCAGAAAGCCGGCCACTTCGTCGCGCACCGTGCTCGAGTCATCCACCACCAGAATTTTCGACATGTTGTTTCCTTTGACCTTTCACCTTTGACACTACTCAGAACAGATCCAGCTCGCCCGCCTCGACCATCTCGCCGACATCGCGCGTGACTTCCCTGAAGTCTTCCGGCGACCAGCTCAGGCTGAACACGAAACGTTGATGCAGCCTGACCGCGCGGCCCGTTTGCGGGTCTTTCAGCCAGTACATGAAGCACAGTTGCGGATTGCCGCTGCCGAACGAGATGTACTTGTGCTTGTGATTGACCAGCAGCGGCACCTGCACCTCGCTGCGCTGCCACGCGTCCGCGTCGCCGACATAACGGTTCTTGAACGAGCCCCACACGAGATTCGTCACCTCGCCGAGCACGCTATTCAGATCGCGGAAATCGGCCTCGCCTTCGGCCGCGTCGTCGATCATCCGGTAGCGATCGAGCAGATCGAGAATCGGCGCCTCTTCGGCCTGCATCGTCATATAGCCGCGACACCAGGGGCTTTCCAGCGGAATCAGGCTGAATACTTCGCCGAAGATAATCCGGTCGCGCACGATGTACGGCGTGTCGCACGTGATGGTCAGGTCCTTGAACACGTCGCCGAGAATCGCCTGGGTCATTTCGGCGATGCCGCGCACCAGCGCGTTCGGATAATCCTGGCTGAAAATGTATTCGTCGATTACGCGGCGCAGCGGCGCCATGTCGTGCGCGACATAGGTTGCGCAGACGACGCGGCGCAGGCTCTCCGGCAGGTCGTCCATGCAGGTGTCGTGGTCGCGCCGCATGATGATCGGCAGTTCGGGGCGCACTGCGTTGATCCTGATCGCGAGTTCCGCGCTGGCCTCGGGCGAGCCCGCGCAATTCTCCGCGAACAGCACCGCGCCAAGATCGATGTTCGAGCGCAGTACCGACTGCAAACGGTTCTTGCCGACTTTCACGCCGACCAGATTGTGTTCGTCGCAAAAGCGCTTCAGCGTTTCCTTGTGCACCGGGCAGTCGTCCAGCACCAGCACCTTGCTGACCGGTTCGTTGATATTCATCGTTTCCATTCTCTTGTTCAGAACAGTTCCAGCTCGCCGCTGGTTTCTTCAATCGCGCTGGTATCGGCGACGAAATCGATTGGCGCATGCGCGCACACGCAGACAGTCGCGGCAAGCCGCACGCCGTCGTTAAGCGTGACCGAATACGACGCCAGGAACCCCGGCTTCAACTCATGCAGATGCGGCAGGCACTGCGCGTTCAGCACGTAGGGCGTGGACATGCCGAGGTCGGGAAAGTAGTTCAGCAGTTCCTGGTTCATCGCGCCGCAACACAGGTTGCAGATTTCCAGAAAGACTTCCTGGAACGGCCTCTCGTCGCCTTCTTTCAGGTAGTAGCGATGCGTGCTGTCGTCTTCGTCGAAATGCAGAATCAGCAGGAGCCGGAACACGATCGACGAGATGGTCAGCACGACCACCTGGGTGTTTTTCGTCGCGCCGATGCTGGCGTCGGCAATCGCTTCGATCTCGCACGAGTCGCTTGTGTCTTTTGGCAGGCGAGCCTGCGCCGCCTTGCGGAAGATGCGCTCGAAACTGCTTTTCGCGTCGGCCGAAATCACGCCGGCACCTCGTCGAGCCGCGCGTGAAACTGATGGGCCAGCGATTCGACGCTAGCGAGCGACGCCGCGATCATCTTGCCGCCCGCCTGGATATCCTGAAACGTGGACGTGGTGGTCAGATCGTTGCGATGCAGGCTGTCACGATAGCTCTTCGACAACTCCTCGGAACGCGCGGCGAGCGAGCGCACTTCGCTCGCGACCACCGCGAAGCCGCGTCCGGCCGGACCCGCGCGCGCCGCCTCAATCGATGCATTCAGCGACACGATCACCACATGCCGCACGATCGACGACAGCTCCTGATTCTTCGCGTGCATGTCGTGGTTCTGCGTCATCAGCGAGATCATCTGCTCGTGCCAGCGCTCGAAGGTCGCGCCGAGGGCCTTCAGACGCGCGGCTTCGCTCGCGATCTGCTGCGCCTGGTGAGTCCACTGTTCGCGGTTCCCGCTCATGGCGTCGAGTGCGCCGCGCAGTTCTTCGACATTCGCGGCTTGCTGCGCCAACTCCTCGCGCAATTGCGCGGTCAGCGCCTGCAAGTCCTGTTCGGCCTGCTCGCGTTCGTCGAGTGCGCGCCTATGCGCCGCCTGCTCGGCCTCGCGCGAGACGGTCAAGGCTCGCGCTTCGGCCAGCAGCCGCGCGGTTAATTGCGCGCTGTGCAGCTTGTGCGCGACCCATGCCGCCACAGCGGTCACCGCGCCGCCTGCCAGCGCCCCCAATACATACTGTTGGATCACAACCTTTCCTTGCGATGTGCGTCAGCCGACGCTCAACCGGCCATCGCGTCGAGTTTCAGATCGCCGGCTTCGTCGCGCGCGTCGGCACCGAGGGTGTCCACGGCGAAGCTGTCCGGCAGACTCACAATCGTCTGGAACTGACGGAACGACGCGCCCTTTCGATCGTCGGTAAAGCGCAACTCGATGCTGCCGTTTTCGCGCCGCAGGAAATCGCGTACGGCGTCCATGCCGACGCCGCGGCCCGATACTTCGGTCACCGTTTCAGCCGTCGAAAATCCGGGCCGGAAGATGAAGTCGGCGATGGCTTCGTCGCCCAGCGTGTCGTCGGCGCCGATCCAGCCGCGCTCCATCGCGATTCCGCGAATCCGTTCGAGCGCGAGGCCGCGGCCGTCGTCGCTGAGCGTGATCTGCAATGCGCCGCTGTCCACGCCTACTTCGATATCGATCGTGCCGGCCGCGCTCTTGCCTTGCGCGCTACGTGCGTCGGCGGATTCGATACCGTGGTCGATCGAATTGCGCAGCAGATGCACGAACACGTTGCTCAACGTGCCGCTTGCCTGACCGCGCAAGCGATAACCGTTGTCGTCGATCCGCACGTCCGGCGCGGGCTTGCCCAACTCGCTCGCGAGAGAGGGCAGCGAATCCAGTACGCCGGAGAGCGCGTCGCGCACGCTTTCGCTGCCCAATGCGCGCAGCTTGCGGCGCAGCGAATCGCGCATGGATTGCAGGTCGTGCAGTTCGTCGGCGTTGGTTTTGTCGAGCAGGCTGAGCGTTTGCTGAAGGTCGTCCTTGCCGATCATCACGTAGCGGCCTGCATTGCCCGCATCGTCCGACTGGTTTTTGCCCTTGCGGCCCAGGCTCTGTTCGTTGATTCGCGCGTAGCTCTCGATGGCCTCGCGCACGCGCGTCAACTCCTGCATCAGATGCTCCTGATCCCACGAGCGATCCGCATCCGGCTGACGCAGTTCGTGATAGCTGCGCTCGGTTTCGTGCACGACGTTGGTCAGGTGCTGCAGGTTGTAGGTCCGCGCATTGCCCTTGATGGTGTGCATGTTGCGGAACAGTTCGGCAATCGCCGCGTGATCCGCTTCCGAATGTTTGCGGATGATCCGCTCGTTCTCGCTGACAAACCCGGCCGAGCTTTCGATGAAGTGATGGAACTTCTCTTCGCTGACCGCGAGAATCTCGCCGATCATGTCGAGACGGCGACGCTGTTCGCTGGCCTCCGCTGCGAGCTTGCGCAATTCGGTGACGTCGCGCACACACAGCATCAGCCGCACGATGACGTCGTTTTCATCGGTAATCGCCGACCACGTCAGGTCGAGAATCTTCGCGCGGCCATCGGGCATGCGTCGCGAAATTTCGCCGACCAGCAGGTGCTGGTTAAACACAAAGTTGATGCCGTCTTCGCCCAGACATGCGTGCGTCGCGGCTTCGATTTGCGACAGCGCGTCGGCGCCGAGGTCGGTGTCGCCGAACACGAGGTCCATCAGCGCGCGGCCCGCAATATCCTTCGTCTCGAAGATATCTTTCAGATAGGCCGAATACTCCGAGTGGATCACCGCGCCGTCGACCACGGTCAGAATGCCCTGCTGCATATTCTGCAACATCGCCTGGATGTCGGCGGTTTTCTGCTTGAGCTGCGCGGAGCTTTCCTGAATCTTCTCGATCATGCCGTTGAACGCGACGATCGAGTGGCCGATCTCATCGAGCCGGCCCACCGGCACGCGGCGCGTGAAATCCTGGCTCGACGCGATCTCGCTCATCATGCCCTGCATGCGGCTGAGCGGACGCGTGATCTGGCGATACAGCAGCGAGCCGATCGACGTCAGCAGAATGATTGCGATGCCGGTGACGACCGCGATTGCCGTGGTCGTGGTGGCGAGCGTCGCGTTCAATGTCGTGATTGCGTCGTCTTTCTCGCGGTTTTTCTCGACGCGCAAGGTCTCGACAATGCCTTCGAGTTCATCGCGATACTGCGCGACGTTGGCGAACAGATACGCCTGCGCGAGTTCGTTCTTGCCGTCGGCCTTCATTTTGGCCGTGTCGTCGATCGCGGAGAAGTAGTTCGCGAGGCTCTCGGTCGCCTGCGTCACGAGCCCTTGCTGCGCGTGGCTCGCGGCTTCCTTGCCCTGCAACGCTAGCGCCTGTTGCAGCGTCGCCTTTTTCTTCTTCAACTCGTCCTGCGCTTGCGCGATCATGTTGGCGTCGGGCGCGTAGACCAGCGTCATGGTGGCGAGCTGCACGTCCTTGACCTGCGACACGAGGTCGGCGGACGCAAGCGCGCTCGGCACGACACCCTCGGTCACCTTGCGCACTTCGGCGGCGCTGCCGCGCGTCTGGTAAACCGCATAGCCACCAATCGCCGACAAGGCGACGAACATCAGAACAACCAATAGCGTGATGCGATGACGGATCGTCATGTGAACCCCCGATTTCTGGCCTTGGCGTCAGCCCTCGATCGGAGCCGCGCGTTTTATGCGAAATATCGCCTGACTTGTAGCGTCGCGGAGTATTGCCGATGGATGTTACTAAGCGATGACTGAATTGGATTTTCTCAGGCAATTAGAGTCGTAAATTTTTTTCTAAAGTTTTGTCTTGAAGTGCCGTTATTTAATGCCTTTTTATTGCGGCGATTCGCGCGGGGCCGACAAGGCGCGAAAGTGTTCGTTGTGCAAAAAACTTTGTGTTGACGGTGGTTTTGCAATGCTGAACGCATTGCCGCGGCTGGCTAGCTGGCAAAATTAGCGCGCATTCTGCAGAACCATCTTTGACAATAGACAAATTTTTCTATTTAATTTATTGACAATTTTACCTGTATAAACATCAAAAATTTATTCGGTATAAATTGCTTTTTTTTATTATCTTTGAAGAAATTTTTTCGGCATGCCGTCCGGTTCCGTTTGGGCCGCAGGCCGCGAATGACTTAATCAATCCCGCTCCCGTATTCCCTCACCTTATCGGCTAAAGTGCGCCTGAAGTGCGACAACAGGCACGTACATCTTCACCTTGTCGGCTCCCGAATATCCTCACCTCTCGACCTCAGGCATCACCAATCGCATCCGCATCGATGCAAAGCGTCACAAGCCGTCGCACCGTAATAAACTGTAAGCGTGCATAAGAACCCGAAACCGCTGCTACCACGCGATTCGCTATATTGCGATGTGTGACAGGAGCGGCGACGCCGCCCATCAATTGTCCTCATCGATCAGGGCCCAGCCATGTCCGACACGCCCATCCAGGTTTTACTGGTCGACGACGACGCCGACCTGCGTGACCTTCTCCGCACCTTCTTCCAGCAACGCGGCATCGACATGTCCGTGCTGCATGACGCCAACCATCTGGCTCGTCGGCTCGAACGCGAGCGGCCGTCGATCATCGTGCTCGATCTGATGATGCCTGGTGTCGACGGCCTCAGTGCGCTGCGCCAGTTGCGCGCAAGCGGTGACACGATTCCCGTGATCATGCTGACGGCGCGTGCCGACGGCGTGGATCGCGTGGTCGGTCTCGAACTCGGCGCCGACGACTATCTCGGCAAGCCGTTCATGCCGCAGGAACTGCTGGCGCGCATCCACGCGGTGCTGCGCCGGCACGCACAACCCGCCGCCGCGCCCCCGCCGGTCGAGAAACGCGATGCGCTGCGCTTCGGCCGCTTCCGGCTCGATTTCGCAAGTCGCACGCTGTTTCGCGACGAAGAGCCGCTCAAGCTGACCGGCAGCGAATATGCGCTGCTCGAAGTGCTCGCCCAGCATCCGATGGAAACGCTGTCGCGCTCACGGCTCGTCGATCTGCTGCACGGCCCTTACTCCGAAGTGACCGAGCGCGGTATCGACGTACCGGTATGGCGCCTGCGCCGTCTGCTCGAAGACGATCCCGCCAACCCTCGCCGTATCCAAACCATACGCGGCACCGGCTATATGTTCGTGCCCGGCGGCAGTGACGATGAAGAATCCCTTTAACACGCTGTTTGGCAGGCTCTCGTTGATGACGGTGAGCCTGATCGTGCTGGTGCACATCACCGCTGTGGTTCTCGTCGACAGCGAACGCGGCCAGATCGACACCGGCCATGCGCAACGCGCGTTGCTGCTCGCTCTCGAATCGGAGCAGGGCAAGCCGCTCCCGGCATCGCTGGTGTCGGAGACGCTCGGCATCACCTATGTGAACGGCAACGACGCGATCAGCCAGGGCTGTTCCGCGCCGTGCGACAACACCTCCGGCCCGTTCGAGAGAGACTTGCGCGCGAAGCTGCCGAGCGGCAGTCACGTGGTGGCCGATCCTTCTAACGGCACGATCTGGGTTCAATATGCGGGCCACCCAGGCTGGCTCGTGTTGAAAAACAGCATCTTGCCCGCGCGCCGATTCATTGGCGCGCAGGCGGTCATGCTCGCGTTTGCGGTGATCGTCGCGCTGTTCGCTGCATGGCATTTGCAGCGGCCCTTGCATCGGCTGGCGCTCGCGGCGCGCGAGTTTCGCATCGGCCATCGTGCGCCGGTTGTCAAGGCGAGCGGACCGCGCGAAGTGAAGGAGTTGATCGGCGACTTCAATCAGATGGTGCATGAGCTTGCGCAAGCCGACCAGGAGCGCGCAGTCATGCTGGCGGGTGTCGCGCACGATCTGCGCGCACCGATCACGCGCATGCAGGTACGCGCCGATCTGCTGCCCGATGAAGCGAACCGTCGCGGCTTTCTGCGCGATGTGGAGTCGTTGTCGCGCATCGTCACGCAGTTTCTGGATTTCGCGCGCGAGACGGCGGACGCATCGCCCAATACGAATGTGGATGCCCATTGCCGCCGCCATTACGGCGACAGTCTCGCGGACGACGCCCTCGTGCGCCTCGATCTGCAAGCCGGCGATGGCTTCGGTTTGCCGCTCGTCGACCTCGACCGGATTCTGACGAACCTGATCGAGAACGCGCTGACGTATGGCGATCCGCCGGTCGAGATATCCACGTCACGACACAACGGGCATTACACGCTTCAGGTGCGGGACCACGGCAGCGGCATTCCCGGCAGCCAGCTCGACCGCGCGCTGCAACCGTTCGTGCGGCTCGACGAAGCCCGCAGCGGCGACGCGCATTGCGGCCTGGGGCTCGCCATCGTGCGACGCCTCGTGCGCTATAACGGCGGCGCTTTTCACGCGGATAACGCTGTCGACGGCGGCTTCGTCGTGTCGATGACGTTTCCCGCCTAGGAAACGACTCGCTGTAAAAAAGCCGCGTGACTGCTCACGCGGCTTTCTCGCTGCATCTCACTGAACTGGACGGACGCTCAGCCCTGAGCGACGTGACCCGGAACGACGATCGCGCCATGCGGACCATCGCCGCCGCCGCCGGGGCCGCCACCGCCGCCAGGCCCACCGTGGTCATGGCCACCGCCGCCCCAGCCCGGAGGCGGTCCCCAGAAACATCCGCTCAAGGTCGCGCTCAGCGCGGCCACGACCGCGATTGCCAATAGCTTCTTCATACTTGCTCCTTCGATAGATTGATGTCGACGCACAGTCATTGCGTTATCCAAAACTTATCAATCGACGGAAGATCATGTTTTACGAAGCCGTTACAACCGCAGCAAAGCGTGACAGCCGAAGCAGATCCAGCGGACCGGGGAGTGTCGCCGTGCAGCCTGTTTACAGCGACCCTGCGATGCTGGGCGATGCCGCTTTGCACGCTCACGCTTTGTTTGTATATGGAAGACGATGTAAGGAGTCGGGTGGCCGTTAGTTCGAGCGACTGGTGAGTTCGGCAAGTCCTCTTGCGTCACCACAGAACGTTGCTGGAGGACTCCCTGGAAATACTCACCTTGCAGCCGGTGCGGATTGACGAAGGCCATGACTCACCTCCTGGAATTCCTCACCTTTGCCGATACCTCCTGGAATTACTCACCTTTCGACATGGAGAATCGACCTCCTGGAACGTCTCACCTTTGCGCGTATCGCGTCAACGTGCGTGCCTGGCGGTTCTCTCACACGCACACGATCCGCTACGTTGCGCTTTCGAATCCAGAGCGCCTATTATAGAAATGACAGTCCATGGGTACCGATGCGACTGCTCGACGAACCGCATTTCAGATAACCCAGATCGCCTGAACAATGGCAATCGAATCATGATGTCCAACGGTTGCCGGACAAAATCCCGCGTTCGCAATTCGTCTTTCAGCAGATCTTGAGTCTTTGATTCGCGAACCTTAAAGTTCGTATCCTTAACCTGATTGTGAAGTTGTATTAACTGCATTGAGTCAGTCCAATTCGTCATCGAGTCGGAAGTAGTGCATACGGAAAGGCATTGCGCGAACCGTTCGCAATGCTTCATTTGAGGAATGCGCATCATGACAAAAGGCAAAACAATATGACTCCTGGCATCGAACCGGCCGGCCTGAATCTCGTCGAAATCGCGGGACTGTTGCTCGGCGGTCTTGCGCTGTTCCTTCTCGGTCTGGAATTCATGACGGCGGGTCTGAAATCCATCGCCGGCCCCAAGCTGGAGTCGCTGCTGGGCACGCTGACCGCGAACCGCTTTCGCGGCGTGCTGGCCGGCGCGCTCGTCACCGCACTGCTGAATTCGTCGACGATCACCACGGTGCTGATGGTCGGCTTCGTTTCCGCGGGTTTGATGACGCTCAGTCAATCCGTGCCGATGATCATGGGCGCGAATATCGGCTCGACGATCACCGCGCAACTCGTCGCGTTCGACGTCTCGAAGCTGACGCCATTCATGCTCGCGCTCGGCTTTCTGCTGCATGCGTTCAGCAAGCGCGATCTGCTTCAGCAGATCGGCGGAGTGGTGCTGGGGCTTGGGCTGCTGTTTCTCGGCATCCAGTTGATGGGCGATGCGACGCGTCCGCTACGCACGTTCCAGCCGTTCATCGACGCCATGCAGAATATGGAGAACCCGGTGCTAGGCATCGTGGTCGGCGCCGTGTTTACCGCCATCGTTCAAAGCTCCGCCGCGACGCTCGCCATCGTGATCGCACTCGGCGCGCAAGGGCTGATGCCGCTGGAAGCAGGCATTGCGTTGATCCTCGGCGCTAACGTGGGCACCTGCGGAACGGCGCTGCTCGCGTCTATCGGCAAACCGGCCGAGGCGCGCCAGGTCGGCGTCGTGCATCTGATCTTCAATCTTGTCGGCGTGATGTTCTGGGTCTTCTTCATTCCGCAGATGGCGAATCTGGTGCGGCATATCTCGCCGTCCTACCCGGAGTTGCACGGTCTCGCGAAACTCGCTGCCGAAACGCCGCGCCAGGTTGCCAACACTCACACGATATTCAGCGTAGCCAGCACGTTGATCCTGATCTGGTTCACGGGACCAATCGCCAAACTCGCGCAATTGATCGCGCCAAGCCGCGAGAAAAAAGAAAAGCCCGTGGGAGATGCGGTCTACCTCGACACATCGTCGCTGACGGTGCCGTCATTGGGACTTCAGCGAGTCCGCCTCGAGCTGACGCGTTTCGGTCAACTGGTTCTGGAAATCGTTCGCAACGGTTCGACGATGGTAGGCACCGGCACGATCGAAGATATCCGGCGGCTGCTCGAACAGGACAAGGAAGTCGAGCGGCTGGCGCCGCAGATTCTCCAATATATCGGCGAGCTGTCGCAGGTCGAACATTCCGAGGCGGAAGGTCAGCAACTGGTTGGGCTCGCGCAAGTGGCGACGAGTCTGGAAAGCATCAGCAGTATCGTCGCGACCAATCTGGTTTCCGTCAGTCAGCAAAGGCTGACGCATCAGGTCGATCTCACGCGCTTGTGGGACGACGCGACGACCCAGTTTGGGGCGACCGTGATGCTCAACCTCGAACGTGCGATTGCAACGATCGACGAGGAAAAGGACAACGAGGCCGCCGCCGTCGTCGAAGCGAAGGCCGAAATCGAAACGATGGCGACGGCCGCTCGCCAGGCCGTACTGACCAAACTTCAACTGGCCGACAAGATGGATGTGCTGAGTTACCGCCTGGTCATGGATCTGATCGAGCAGGGCAGACAGATCGCGCATTACTCGCGGGCAATTGCCAGAACTGCGTCTGAGTTCCGGTAGATGGCGGCGGGTTATATGGCCTGGTTTACGCTGCCAATGCAGGTTTCACGGGCGCATTGATTTGCATGAAACCGAACGCCAGGGCATCTGGGAAGGGCTATTTTTCAGGTGCGGCCTGGACCCCTGGATATCCTCACCATCCCGCAATCGCTCACCTCTAGCGATTTTCCCTCAGATCCGCTACCTTGAATTCCTCACCTTTGCGATCTGGCCGGTCGCGCCGGGTTTGTGCTCCTGGATATCCTCACTATTCAGAATATGCGTACCGTTACGCACATTTCTGTTTGGAGGCTTCCTCTTCGCGGAGAAAATACGATCGACGATGGTGTTACGCAGAGGCATTCAATCCGGCTGGCAGCCACAATTCGAGGGCGATAAACCCAGCCCCCGAAAAAGCTCACCTATCGCGGTCAGAACTTCACCTTCACCTGAAACCCGATCGTAAACGGCAGATTGTCCGAAGGAATCGGCGGAATCACGATGAAGTTCGCGCCGACGCGCTTGTACTCGAGCATCACGATCGGCGCGACCACCGGTCCGATCGTATGGTTGCGGCCGAGTCCCCAGTTGCCATAGTTATAGCCGGAGATAATCCCGCCCATCGCCGCGATCCGCACGATGCCCCAGTGCGCGAACTCCGGCGCCCACACTCCGCCGCCATAGTAAGAAGGCCGGCGCAGCGAATTGCGGAAGCCGCCCGCCGTCACCGCCCATTGATTGTTGATCCAGCATTCGACGCCGAGGCCCGGGTTGAACTCGTTGAAGTTGGTATTCGGATCGGGGTCGATGTGATACGAGCCGAGCATTGCGTCGACCCAAACGCCGCCTTCGCACCAGTTGCCCGCATGCGCTGCGGATGCGGCCGCGAGGCTGGCCACGAGCGCCACTGCGGTACGTCGGATGTTCTTGTTGATCTGCCGAAAGTGCATGTGTTCTCCGTCACCAGTCGAGCGCTGGTGTCATCTATGTTCTGGCCATGTGCGTGCCGCCCGTCGCGCACTGTACCTCAACCCGCGCCGACGATGTTGAGGTTGCACTCGGACGCGCGGGCACACCACGTGCGCCCGCAGCCTCGAACCATAACCATAACGGAGAACCGATGGCAAAGCGGTGAATACGCGACGCGCATTCACCTTCTGGAGTGAAAGATAAATTTAGAGGCCGAGATCCGACAGCCCCGGATGATCATCGGGACGGCGGCCGAGCGGCCAGTGGTACAGGCGGTCCGCTTCGCGAATCGGCAGATCGTTGATGCTCGCATGACGGCGCGCCATCAGTCCGTGCTCGTCGAACTCCCAATTCTCGTTGCCATATGAGCGAAACCAGTTGTTCGAATCGTCGTGCCATTCGTAAGCAAAACGTACGGCGATGCGGTTATCGGTAAATGCCCACAGTTCCTTGATCAGCCGGTAGTCGAGTTCCTTCGCCCATTTCCGGCGCAGCAGGCCGACAATCTCCGCGCGCCCGTTCGTGAATTCGGCGCGGTTGCGCCACACGCTATCGACCGTGTACGCGAGCGACACGCGTTCGGGATCGCGGGTATTCCAGCCGTCTTCCGCGGCACGCACTTTCTGGATCGCGGTTTCACGCGTGAATGGCGGCAACGGTGGGCGGGTTTCGATCGAATCGGCCATGATGATTCAGTTCCTCAGTCAGTTGCGGTGCGTCGGGATGACGGGCGCCGGTTGATGGACGGGCTTGCGGGTTTGCTTCTTCGGTGCTTGTCCGATTCTTCTGCGATTTGCGCATCGAGCAGGATTTCGCCGGCGGCTTGCGAGTCACGTGCGGCATCGGCGTCGCCACTCACCAGCGCAACCGCAATCGCGCCGTCGAGCAGAATCAACCACTGGCGCGACAACAGCGCAACGCGCCGCGCGTCGATGTCGGCCTCTGCGGCAAACGCATCGCACTCGGTTCGCACGAATTCGAGAAGACGTTCCTTATGTTTGCGCGCGACCAGCCGGATCGGATCTTCCGCCGACGCAATTTCCCCGGCCGCATTCAAAAACGCACAACCGTGAAAATCGTCCGACGCAAACCATTCGCGCAGTACCTCGAACATGCCTAGCAGCCGCTTTCGTGCGGTCTTGCCACGACTTTGCGTACCGGCGATAAACCAGTTCATCCAGCGTTCGTCGCGCCGGTCGAGTGCGGCCGCGACCAACGCATCTTTCGATTCGAAATGCGTGTAGAAGCTTTTGCGCGCAGTGCCAGATTGCTTGACGATCGCATCCACGCCGGTTGCATGGATGCCGCCCGCGTACACCAACGCTTCGGCGGCTTCCAGCAGACGCTCGCGCGCGCTGCCGGGTGCGGCCGATTGAACATGAGTTTCTGTAGCCATGTGCGAAGGGTAGAATGATCGTTCTCCCTCGTCAAGTTGTTTGTGTTCTGGCGAGGTGGGTACGCTAGCTGCTATCTTGATCGGCGATGATGGTCAACGTTGTTCAACCGGAACGGGCGTCATGAACTCATTCTCTGTTCGCGTCATGCTGGCGCGCGCGCTGCCTGGCGCACTGCTGCTGACGGCAATCGCCTGCACACCGGTGCAGGTGCTCACGCATTCGGTCAGCCAGAACGAGGCGCGCGTACCCGCCGGACGATACGAAGTCGATCCCGATCACACGAGCATTACCTTCGACATCGATCACTTCAAATACTCGCGCTTTACGATACGGTTCGATCGCAAGCAGGGTCAGTTGGACTGGAATGACGGCGGTCTGGACCGAAGCACGGCAGCGATCACGATCGACGCGGCGAGCATCGATACGAACGTGCCGCTGCTCGACAAGATGGTGAAAGGCGACAACATGCTCGACGTGACGCGTTATCCGGAGATCCGTTTTGCGAGCACACGTTTCGAGCGCACCGGCGAATCGCGTGGCACGCTGACTGGTGATCTGACGATTCGCGGCGTCACGCAACCTGTCACGCTCGACGTGACTTTTAACGGCTTTGCCCCCGATCCGCTCACGAAAGAAGACACGCTCGGTTTTTCAGCGGACGGCCATTTCAGCCGCGCGAAGTTTGGACTGGCGACGTGGTATCCCGCTGTCGGCGACGATATTCATGTGCGAATTCAGGCCGAGTTCGTGAAAACGCCCGCAGGCGCGTAAGCGCGATGCGGGCGTTCGAGATACAGCATTGGTTGTTAGCGCTGACTCAAGCGTCGGTCCAGTCGAGAATCACTTTGCCGCTTTCGCCGGACAACATCGTGGCAAACGCCTGCTGATAATCGTCTACCTTGAAATGATGTGTGAGGATCGGCGAAAGATCCAAACCGCTTTGCAGCATTGCCACCATCTTGTACCAGGTCTCGAACATCTCCCGCCCGTAAATGCCCTTGATTTCGAGACCTTTGAAGATCACCTGAGTCCAGTCGATTGCGGTCTGCGCCGGCGGAATGCCGAGCAGCGCAATCTTGCCGCCGTGATTCATCGCTTCGAGCATGCTCGTGAACGCGCTCGGCACGCCGGACATTTCCAGCCCGACGTCGAATCCCTCGGTCATGTGCAAATCGGCCATCACGTCGCGCAACGATTCACGCGATACGTTCACCGCGCGCGTCGCGCCCATTTTGCGCGCGAGTTCTAGCCGGTAATCGTTGACGTCGGTAATCACGACATTGCGCGCGCCAACGTGCTTCGCAATCGCGACCGCCATGATGCCGATCGGTCCCGCGCCGGTAATCAACACGTCTTCGCCGACCAGATTGAACGACAGCGCCGTATGCGTCGCGTTGCCGAACGGGTCGAAAATCGCGGCGAGGTCGTCGGAAATCTCGGGCGGAATCTTGAACGCGTTGAATGCGGGAATCACCAGATATTCGGCGAACGCGCCTTCACGATTCACGCCGACGCCCACCGTATTGCGGCACAAATGACGGCGCCCCGCGCGACAGTTACGGCAAAAACCGCAGGTGATATGTCCTTCGCCGGACACGCGGTCGCCGATTGCAAAGCCGCGCACTTCCTGTCCCATCTCGACAATTTCGCCGACGTATTCATGCCCGACATGCATCGGTACGGGAATGGTTTTCTGCGCCCAATCGTCCCACTTCCAGATGTGGATATCGGTGCCGCAAATCGCGGTACGGGTGATGCGGATCATCACGTCGTTGTGTCCGACTTCGGGCTTCTTGACGTCAGTGAGCGTGAGGCCCGGCGCGCGTTCGAGTTTTGCCAATGCTTTCATCTGCGTCTCCATTCAGATCACGCCGAGTTCACGGCCGACGCGCGCGAATGCATCGACCGCACGGTCGATCTGCTCGGGCGTGTGCGCGGCGCTCATCTGCGTGCGGATTCGCGCGCGGCCTTTCGGCACGACGGGGAACGAGAAGCCGATCACGTACACGCCTTCCTTCAGCAACGCGTCGGCCATCTTCGATGCGAGCTGCGCGTCGCCGAGCATCACCGGGATGATCGGATGTTCGCCGGGCACGAGCGTGAAGCCGAGCGCGCTCATTTTGCTGCGGAAGTGCGCACCGTTTTCGCGGACACGTGCGCGCAATTGCGCGCCTTCGTCGCTCGCGAGAAGTTCGAGCACTTTCAGCGACGCGGCGGCAATGCTCGGCGTCAACGTGTTCGAAAACAGATAGGGACGCGAGCGCTGGCGGAGCAATTCCACGATCTCTTTGCGCGCCGCGACATAACCGCCCGACGCACCGCCCAATGCTTTACCCAACGTACCGGTGATGATGTCGACGCGCGACAGCACACCGCAATGTTCGGGCGTGCCTCGCCCGTGTTCGCCGACAAAACCCACCGCGTGTGAGTCGTCGACCATGACCAGCGCGCCGTAGCGGTCGGCGAGATCGCAGATGCCGGCGAGGTCGGCGATGATGCCGTCCATCGAGAACACGCCGTCGGTCGCGATCAGTTTGAAGCGCGCGCCGGCGGCGTCCGCTTCTTTCAGTCTGGCTTCGAGATCGGCGAGGTCGTTGTTCTTGTAGCGAAAGCGCTTCGCCTTCGAAAGCCGCACGCCGTCGATAATGCTCGCATGGTTCAACTCGTCGCTGATGATCGCGTCGTTGTCGTCGAGCAGGGTTTCGAACAGGCCGCCGTTCGCGTCGAAACAGCTTGAATAGAGGATGCAATCGTCGGTTTGAAGGAACGCGGCGAGTGCGTGCTCAAGCTGTTTGTGCACGGTTTGCGTGCCGCAGATAAAGCGCACCGACGCCATGCCGAAGCCGTCGTTGTCGAGGCCGCGCCTGGCGGCTTCGATCAGGCGGGCGTCGTCGGCGAGGCCCAGGTAATTGTTCGCGCAGAAGTTCAGCACGGCCGCGCCGTTGGCCAGGCGGATGTCGGCCGACTGCGGGCTGTCGATCACCCGCTCGTTCTTGTAGAACCCGTCGGCGCGGATCTGATCGAGGGTGCCGCGCAGGTGGGCGAGGTATTGGTCACGCATGAAGCAGACTCCTGATGAATGGGGGCGCCCGCATCTGCGTCGGCTTCAGCCTTAGCGGTAGCTTCGGCTTGAGTGCATTCGGCATGGGCGCGGAAGAAGCGGCCTGTTATAGTCGGCTGTCAGTTTTATCGGATTTTTTCGTTTTTCCGAACTAAAATCCGGTATATCGAACAACTCTAAACGATGGATCAGGAAATGGCAAGTTCGGGAATTCGCCGCACTGCGGGCAGTGCGGCGGCCACCTCAGGCACAGCGTCGGTCCCGGCGACTGCTGCACCGCCGCGCGTCGGCGAGCAGATTCAGCGTTTGCGCGCCGAACGGCGGATGACGCTCGACGATCTGTCGCGCGCGGCCGGCGTGTCGAAATCGATGCTGTCGGAGATCGAGCGCGACAAGGCCAATCCGACCATTGCGGTCGCGTGGCGGTTGACCAATGCGCTCGGCGTCAGCCTCGATTCGCTGTTTGCGCCGCCCAAGGCGCCGGAGGCCATTGCCGTTTCGGGTCCGCATGACATTCCCACGTTGAGCGGGCACGACGCCAGATATCAGTTGCGTGTGTGGGGGCCGATTGAGTTGGCCGGCAAATTCGAGTGGTACGAGTTGACGCTGCAAGCGGGTGGCGCGTTGGTGTCGAACGCGCACGAGCCGGGTACGCGTGAGCATTTGACGGTGCTGAATGGATCGATTGAAATCGAAGCGGCCGGCACGACCAGGCGGCTCAAGGCTGCGGACACGGCGCGCTATGTCGCCGACGAGCCGCACGCGATCCGCAATGTGGGAAAGGGCGAGGCGAAGGCGCTGCTAGTGGTGATCCACGGCTGAAGTCCTGGCGCACCGCTGCAGGAAGTTGCCGGGATTGGCCGTTTGGCCGAGGTTGCATCTAACACTGTATGTTTGTACAGTATTGGTTATCGACTGGAGCCGATAATGAACAACCTGATTTCCGACCCTACCGATCACGCTCTGGCCGCGCTGCGCTACCAAACCGCGGCGCGCGATCTCGAACGTATCGTGCGCAATATCGCTGCACGCTACATCGTTCAGCAGGTGCCGCTCACGTGGCGTTTGCTGCACGCTATCGAAGCCGAAGCTCTCGCAGACCTCGGTTTTGCCAGCCGGCACGACGCGCTGATGCTGGGGCTGTTCCAGCGGCCGTCCGATCTGCCTTACCCGGAAACTGATGAAGGCGTGGATTTCGGCACGTCCACCGCGTTGCCGGCGGTGTTTGCGTTTGCTGTCAGCGCTTATGAAGAAGCCGCCCGCCGCGCCGCGCAGTCGACTTCGGCAAGCTCTGGCTTGAAACGCGCACGTCCCTGGGGCGGCTAAAGCGGCAGATGAAGGCTGTATTTTCATCGGTTGGCATCTACAATATGCGCAACTAACGGAAAGATAGCTTATGTCACCTCCTCACTTGTCGGACCCGGTTCCACGCCCTGCGCCTTCAACCGATCTCTTCGATCAGCAACGGGAAGACTGGCGTCGCGATCCGCAAATCGCTTTCGATGCCTGGCTCGCGAAGCAGCACTTCCGACGTTCATCGGCTGAGGTCTATCAGGCCCAGTGGGGGCTTTTTCTCGAGTGGCTTGGCGCTCGCCAGAAGACTCTCGTCTCCGTCGATACCGCTGCTATCGCCGAATTCGTCGCCGGGCTGGAAATACGGAAACCACAGCGAGTACGCTATTTGCGGTTAATCGAGCGGGTTCTGGATCACGTGCGGGAAATCGAATCCGCTTCCACCAACCCGGCTCGTTTCATTGCTCAGGATGGCGAAGCAGCGTGGCGAAATGCACGCGACAACGAACCCACCGGTTTTCTCAACCATGCAGAACGAACCGCGTTGATCGCTCAACTGTTTGCGCCGTTGCCGGATTTGTCCGTCGCACAGCGCTGGAGAGAACGTCGCGATCGCGCGTTGATTGCAGTCTTTCTCGGGGGAGGTCTGAAGACGGGAGAGGCAGCTTCGCTTACGGTTAGTTGCGTGAGTGCAGGTTCGCCATGGGTAACGATCGAGGCGGCCAACCCGATGTTGACACGTCGCACACGGCTCGCACCTTTTGCCGCAGCGATTCTCGACGCCTGGCTCGCTGAACGGCGTCTTTCTGAATTGGCGGGAGATCTGGTTTTCCCCGCCTCTCCGTCTGGACGTCCGATGCACAAAGCCACGATGCTGCGCGCGGTCGATGCGCTGGTCGAGTCCGCCGGAATTTCCGCATCCCGGAAATCGCGCGCCAGTCCGCAAACATTGCGAAACACCTTTGCTGCGGATCTTTTCGAGAGCGGAGTCGAAGCGGAACTGGTTGGGCAATGGTTGGGATTTGTGCAAGCGGTATCGGCGAATCGCCTGTATCGGGCGTGGCAAACATGGGCGGATCAGCAGGAATCGCCCACCGCCGACCAACCCGATCCGTCAGCCCCGCCTTTGCCCGCACCTAGACGCGACGGGCGTTTGACAAGAAAAGCGGGAGCTGGCGAGCCCTGAAAGTCCTCACCTTTCAGGTCCCGAATTTCCTCACCTTTGACGTTCGACGCGTCACCGAACCGCGTCGAACTCTCGCTCCGGACTTGCAATCGAATCGGCCGATAAGAACCGGCTGACCGCCGCCAGTCTTGATTCTCCGAGTCCAGACGAATGGTCGCATTCCGGACAGAGCAATTCAAACCGGTGATCGACCTGCGATAACTCCGGCTCACCTTCATCACATTTTGGGCAACGGGGAGGCAGCGTGACGTGACCGTCCGCGGCAGTGCCGATCATGTTCAACTCGTCATTTGTCAGCCGACCCGCATCGACCAGCGAACAAAGCAGGCTCGCTATCGCCGGGTCGATACCTTGCTGACCGCGCAACACGGTAACCTCTTTGGTCAACGCATCCACTTCGTCTGATTGCTCGCGCAGTTGGGCGTCGAGCCGATCGCCGCGCGCCTTGGCGGCCGCGATCTGCTGAATAAACTCAAATTCCTTGCGACTCGCGTCGCGAACACCCGACTGATAAGTCGCGGCCATGCTGCGCAACGAGTCGAGTTCGACCAGCATTGGCTTAACGCGCCGCTCCGCTTCAGCAACCGCGTCCTTGATCTGCTGCGCATAGTGTTCGGTGCTTTGGCGCAATTCAACATGTAATGCGTCAATTCGATCGCGAAGTGTCGCATTTGTGGTCTGTTCACTGTTCAGGCGCTGACTCAGTGCGTCATTTTCGCGTTCAAGCCGGCGAACCGTCGCCTGCAAGCTTTCCTGGTGAACATTGCCGTGCGTGGTGGCGCTAGACAGTTCGGCTTCGAGCGCACGAACCCGCTCCCAAGCCGCTTCTGCCCTTATTTCACTGCGCCTGATCGCGTCGTCGGAGGCTTCGCGGCGAATTTCCGCGTCTCTTGCCCGCTGATCCGCGATCCCAATTTGGGCGTGAATTTCTTCCCGTTCCCCCTCGAGACTCGCTCGGGCATGACCGACTGCTTCCTCGAAAAGTGCACCTAGCAGTTCGCCCGCGCGATCTTCCAGCGCTTTTGGAATAGCCCCGGCGCCTACTTTGACGCGCGACACATTTCGAATGCGCTCCCAGAAATTATCAATGTCTTTTGGGATATCGCTCGCACTGCCAGTCTGAGTCAGGTCACGAACTGCAGCCATGGAGGGCCGAATGCCCAAGTCGAAGAAGAGTCTCTTGCACGCATGAAGGGAGAGGTCCTGCCGTCGGACCCCTTGCGCTCTCATTGTTTCAAGCTCTTCGCGAATAGCTTGCCGTTCCTGGTCCAGATTCATATCTACCTCGATGTCGCTCGAATTGGATGGATCATAACAATTTACGTAGTATTCGCTACTTATTTGTTTGCGTCAGGTAGATTTGAACGAATTGCTGTGCTTTTAGGCGTCAGGTTAACGGATGAACCTGTCTTCGCTGTATTTTTCCGTGAAACAAAACGAAGAATAGCCAATAAGCTCTTGTAAAAAAAGAGTTTTTAAGAGGTTCTTCATGATCGCGCACTGTTTCACGGACGTTTCATGGAGGCTATGTGGTTGGGAGGTGTTATCCGGAGGGCTCGCGGGGTTGCGATTCTAGAGAGTAATAAAAGTAAACACCTTTGAACCCATGTTAAAAACGTTAACGCCACGGCAAAGCCTTACCTGGTGGGGGGTCTAGCCCGGTAAGGTGAAGCTTTGCGGGAGACGTGGTGAGGTCTTGCGGGATTCTGGAGTGATGAGGTTCGGGGGCCTCGGTGAGCAGGTCCGGGACAGAACGTGAGCGGGTTCAGGAGCCGGGGCCAACAAGGGGTTCGGCGAAAGGTGAGATTTTGCGGGACCTGACCGCCGTGAATCACCCGTTAACACGGAAAACTCGGACCTGAAGCTCGTAGGACCTTCGGTGAGCGCTTTCGGGACCGGTTCGAACCGTGATTTTTAGCCCTATTCCGAGGCTGTAAACCTCATTGGTGAGTCAAGTCGGGAGAAAACGCGAACCGAAGGTGAGACTTTACGGGGCCGCAGCGCGTTTTTGCATCAATTTCAGGCAAGTGGACACCTTAGGTGAGCTTTTTCGGGAGTATGAATCTGGTCTGCGGCGAGTTTCGCCGACAGCGTCGATCGGTGCCTGCGGTATGGAAATTGGAAAGGTGAGGAGATTCGGGAGATGTCGCTTCGTATACGTCGTGGTCGTTTGAATCGCCCGGTTTTTGGCTAAAGGTGAGGTTTTTCGGGAGGCTTTGAGACGGGTTTTAGCCGCACAGGTGAGGAAATGCAGGAGCAAAGCGGTCGACATGGGCCTGAAAAGCCCTGCAGATGGCGGTTTGTTAACTCTCAAGCTGCCGGTGTCGAATTCTATCGGTGAGGTTTTTCGGGAGGATGCAAGATAGTGACTTGGGGCGCGGGCTTTCGCCAAAATGCGGTTTAAGGTGAGGAAATCCGGGAGCCGCTATCAGGAGTATTCATTTTTAGAATTGTTTAAGTACATGAAATGATTGATTTATTTTGTCTTCGGCATCATAGGTGAGCGTTTTCAGGAGCTGTCGCTGGAAGTGCAAATAATTAACGGTGGTGGTGAAAGGTGAGGCTTTTCAGGAGGACTTTTGGGTGCATTTTGGGGGCTGCTTTGCCGAAAGCCGCGTCTTTTCGGGAATCGGGTTGATGCAAAGGTGAGCTTTTTCGGGGATGTTTGACGCTGTAAACCTGACTTGTCCCTCGGAGTGGCGAGTGTTAACGAGTCGTTTTGGCTTCGCCGTCGCGTAAAAATCGCCGTAGGTCGGTGTTGACGGGACTGCTCGGACGCAAGGCGGCCCCAAATTCCTTTGCTGCAGCCCTATAGTCCGTTTCCTGGCTCTAGACCGTAGGCGCGGCAATGGAGATGTCTACCGACAGGTGTTAACGGCGAGATCCCCCGCTTTTCAGCCGCGCTGCGTTAGGTGGTGTTTGGGAAATAGTGGGTCGCGAGGCGCTTGAGAGCGCAGGTTCCGGCATCGCTATACCCCGCCCCCTCCCCTTCCGACCAAGTCGCCGTCCAACGGCCGTCCCATCCCGTGGTACCAGGTGTCGCCACAAAAATCCTCAAATTTTTTAAGGTGAGCATATTCGGGATCAAATTCCTCCCGATCGCGCGCGGCACTCAAAAGCCCAAAATTCGAAGCGCCGCGATCTGCAAGGATCGCCCGAACCTGGCGTAAACCGGTGAGGTGAGGGTTTTCGGGGGTTGCTCGAGGTGAGTCGCGCCTCGTAAACTCACTTCACCGGGAACGGTGAGATGTACGCTATAGACGCGTATCACCACAGCCGGTATGCTCTCGCGAAATCCCTCTCCGACCAGACGTATGGCCACAAAGCGCGCGAAGAAGACAGATGTAGTCAGCCCGAGCTCGGCCGAATTGCGTAAGGCGGTCGAGGCGATCGCTATTCAGCCGAAAAGCGGGAAAATCACGCTGCTTACCCGCAAGCTGTTCAACGTGCTGCTCGCCGTCGCTCAGCAAGCGGATGAATCCGGCGACACTTATCGGGCTCTGCTGTCCGACATCGTGGCCAATTCCGCATTCGATTCCAACGACACGGCGCTCGTCAAGGAGCATCTGCGGCGCATGGTGTCGGTTCAGGTTGAGTGGAGTACGGGGACGTCCAGTCAGAAGCCTGGTCGCAAATGGGGTATTTCCACGCTGATTGCCGACGCGGAAATTCTTGAAGATCCCACCACACGGCGTGTCTGGGTGGAATTTTCATTTGCGCCGAAGATCAAGAAGAAGCTGCTCGATCCGGTTCAGTACGCTCGCCTGAGTCTTCAGTTCCAGAGTCAGTTGCGTAGCAGCGCGGGTTTGGCGCTCTACGAGATTTGCGTCCGCTATCTGACTAACCCAAGTCACCTGACGATGCGCGAGACGTGGGAATGGTGGCGCCCGATTCTGTCAGGCACGCCCGACACGGAAGCCGGCGACGAAGCGAAGCGCGAATACAAGTATTTCAAGCGTGATTACTTGCGCCCCGCGATCGCAGAAGTCAACGCGGTCACGAATATCTTTGTCGAGTTGATCGAGCATCGGGAAGGACGGCGTGTCGCCGAAATCCAGTTCCGTGTGACTGAACGCAAGCAGCCTATGCTCGCGCTCGACGAGCATCCCAATGTGTTCGACAGCACGCTGGTCGACCGGATGGTGAAGATCGGCATCCCGCTGAAAGAAGCGCAAACGCTGTATGCCGACAGCGAAGAAAACCGTATTCGCGCCGCTCTGCAGATGACAGAACAACGCATGCGCAGCACATCGTTGCCGCCGGTGCGTAGCGCGCCCGCGCTGTTCAAGGATGCGTTGAAGAAAGGTTATGCGCCGCCGGTCGAAGCGCTGCCTTCGGGGAATACACCCGGGAAGGCCTCGATCGCTGCGCCGGCCGACGATCTCAAAGCCCGATTGCTCGGCGAATATTCTGCATATCGTCGCAAGGAAGCGTACGCGCTATACAACGAACAAGGCGATTCCGAACGGGAAGTCGCGCGGCAATCGTTCGAGGAAGATGAGTTGCCGGGGCTCGGCACACACATGCGTGACGACTGGCGTCGTCGTGGACTGGATTCGAAGATTGTCGAAACTGCATTTTTCGACTGGCTGGCCCGCAAGACCTGGGGTGAGCCGACCGATGGCGACCTGCTCGCCTTCACGCTGAGCCAATCGCGCGCAGCTTGATCATCTTGGGGTGGCGGCTCGAGTGACGAGCCGCCCTGCCCTGTCTTTTGTCTCGGCGGTAATTCCCGCCTTCTTACTTCAGCATCTTCTCGATCTGGCGAAGGATGTCATCGCGCTTTTCACGCGAGAGGCCCTTCAGACGTAGTTCGATTCGATCATCTCCGTATGATTTGAGATCCCCTACCGGTACGCCGTCGAGCTTGATTTCCATCCGCTGCGCGTAGCGTTGACGTCCCGCCGGTTTGACGCTTTCCTGAGCGCTCGCCCTTCCCTTCACGATGTCCGCGACTTGCCGCGTGCTCAGATCGTCGGAGAGGATTTTGTTGATCAGACGCAGAGTTGCATCCGCACCGCGGGCGGTGTGATACCGGCCTACCTGATACGCCATGTTCGAGCCGAATCTATCCGGTCGCGCGACCATCTCATGCATGACGGGTTCGGGCAGCTTTGCAATGGACAAGGCGACCGCGACGGTCGATTCGTCCAGCCCGAGATGTTCCGCCAGTTCCTTCTGACTCTGGAAATGCCGATCATCCAGGAAGCGCCTCCAGACGACTGCGTTGTCGAACACTGTCTGCGAATCGCGCTGGACATTGAGGTCGTAGCCGAGCTTGTAGCTCTGAATGCCGATTGGCAGATCGATGACGATCGCCTTCACCAACTCCTTGTTCGCCTCTTTCAGCGCGCGCACACGCCTGCCACCGTCACTGACGAAGTAGGTCCCGGGGTTCTCGTAGTCGGGAATAACGTGAATCGCCTGTTGCTGTCCCTGCTTCGCCAGATTGACAGCGAGCTCAGCAATGGACGACTTCAGATAGAAGTGCCGGGGATTGAAGGGGCTCGGCTTGATCGTCTTAAGCGGCAACTCGATGACCTGGCTCGGGCGATACCCGTGTTCAAGCCTCCACGCACGATATGCGGCCGATTCGTTTGCTGCGTCGCTCGTATCGACTTCCGGCTCCGACTGCGGGACAACGGCTGCAATGGCGCGCCCTGCTACTTCGTTGCTCCTGGAGCCACTCTTAACCAGACCGTCGATTGCATTCAGACGATCGAGTGCTGTTCGCTTTTCACTGCTGGTCGTATCAGGACGTGCTTGAAAGCCTTTGGCAAATTGGGAGGGTTTCATTCAGGGTCCTTTATGCGCATAAATTTCACGGGAGCAGCGCGGCGATCTCGTTCGCGCATGCCCGGACTTCGAGTGCGGCCAACTTCGCGCCGCGGTCATTCATCTGGAGCACTGTTTGTCCTAGTGCCATAGCCTGCTTGTAGGCTTCGCGCGTTGGAATCTGGGTTTTGAGCAACGGGAAACCTAGCTCTTCCAGCGCGCGCTTCAGTTCACGCGTCAGCATCCGCTTTTCTTCGGTTTTATTGAGCAGGAAGACGGCGCGCAGGTCCTCGTTCATGACCTGAGCTTGCTGGACGAGCTTGACCAAACCAATGCTCGACCAGTAGTCAGCGGGTGAAGACGATGTGGGAATCACAGCGACGCTCGCGGCGAGAAGAACCACGCCGGATACTTTCTCTGTGATGGAGGGAGGGCAATCGACCACGATGATGTCGTAGTCGGCCACAAACTTCTTGATCTCGCGGTGAATCTGGCTGCCCGCTTCAGAGAGATTGATGACCGGAAAGGGAATGCCGGTATCGCCGTCTGATGAAGCACTGGCCCAGTGAATCAGGGTGTTCTGTCCGTCCGCGTCGACAACCAGGACGCGCTTGCCTTTCTCATGAAACGCAGCGCCGAGGTGCATCGCGATTGTGCTCTTCCCGACCCCACCCTTCTGCTGAGTTACCGCGATGATTTCTGCTGCCAATATTCACCTCCTCTTTTTAGACGCAAATGGATTTTACCTGGATGGATTTCCATTTCAATTGTTTTTGTGTAAACAAAGGAAGAATTAGCCGTTCGGGTTAGGTTTATGCGCATAAAGAGGTGGATGCATGCGCGGACAGAGAGGGGAGGCGCGAATGCATGCATCTATGGCGAGAAGGTCTGTGCTATCGGCAACCGAAAGATTGGTGAGTTGGAGAGCCTGCTCTTAGGGCCGGTGGTGTGCCGGGCACTGGGCTTGGAAGGTGTCGTCATGATTGTTTGATCGATGCGGCTACTTCGATTAAGCGCTAGGTCCGATTCAATAACACTCGTGGTGTGCCTGTAGTTTTCGCGGGCGGACGTAGATGACACGCGATGGACTTTATGCGCATAAAGTCCATCGCGTGAATGGGCCGATGCGTACCCCAATAGTGTGGAAAGTCATTTCTGCGAGATGACGGTGACCAATTGGTTGGTGTGCTACACAGGCGGCTATGGCGCCTACCGCCGACCTATTCGTGATCCTCTGGGCGGCGCATTTCATGAAGCATGAAATGCATGGATATTCCGGTTATGTGGAAGAAACCTACCGGAACAACAAGGCAGCGGACGTCTACTGCTGCGTGTGTTGCCAGAGCGCTTTGCTCTATGGCCGCGATGGCGGCCGCCGAAGTTCAGAACCTGATGCTCGCGGTCAACACGACACTGATCGAGGGTGCGATAGCCGCTGAGATAATCTCGCATCTGGACTATCTAAGACGTAGCCCAAGCCATTGGCCTAGGCGAATGAGTGCAGCGGCGTTAGCGTAAAACTGGCCGTCATCGAGCGCAGCCGACTCAGAGTCGATCTACCAAGCAATTACGGGGGCAGTTGAGCCCGTCCCGACTCCAAAACACGAGCGGCTTTTTAGCCGCGTCGACAGACCGCCAGCGTAGGACATCGGCGCTTACGCACTTTATGCGCATAAAGCCCCCCTCCTCCGTCACCCCCTCCCCTCCACCAGCTAGAATCCATCCAAAATCCGGACCACCCCTACATCACTCCATCCACGCCCATGATCACCATCTATCACAACCCACGCTGTTCCAAATCGCGAGCCACCTGCGAGCTAATCACCAGCACTTACAACCTCGCCAATGAAGCAACGGAAGTCGTCGAGTATCTGAAGCATCCGCTTTCCGTCGCGCAACTCAAGCAGATCCAAGCACAACTGGGCTGTACCGTCCGCGACATGCTTCGAGACACTGAAGCCGAATACAAAGAGCTTCAGCTGTCCGACGCATCCCTGACCGACTCCCAGCTATACGAAGCAATCGCCAGACACCCCATCCTTCTACAGAGACCTATCGTCGTTCGGAATGGGCGAGCCGTGATCGGCCGCCCGCCGGAAAACGTCGCGGCGCTATTTGAGTGACGAGTGTCTGCCGACAAGAAAGCCTTTTCGCCGGATACGAATCACAATGCGCGTTATGCGCCCGCTCCGCCCTCCGACTCAAAGGCGCACGTTAAGCCTTAGCCGGCAGCGCCGCATCCTTCGTGACGATCTTCGTCGGGATGATGCGAAGATCGCTGAACGTGTCCGCAATCCGCTGCTGCTCGGCAAGCACTTCCCCGTCGACGGGCTTATAGATATGCGCGTAATGCCGCAAGCCCGCTTCGATCACGCTAGCGTCGAGTCCCTGAATGGGTGCGAGTTGTGCTGCTGCTTCGCCGTAGTGCGCCCGCACCCACGCTCCCTCCTTGCTGACTTCATCCATCGTGATTGCGAGCACGTCGCCGTTTTGCTGCGCAAACGGTCGCGCGCTGAGGAAGAACTGGTGATGGCTCACAATCCCTTCCGCGTCGGCGAGTAAGCGCGCATTCGACTGACGCTTCGCGGCTTCAAGGAACGGGTCCCAAACCGCCCATGCATCGATCGCACCGCGCTCAAAGGCCGCGCGCGCGTCTGCAGGTGCAAGGAAGACAGGCTGAATCTCGCTGTACTTCACCCCGCTCTTCTGGAGCGCCGCAACCAGAAACCAGTGCACGTCCGAGCCCTTGTTCAGGGCGATTTTTTTTCCCTTCAGATCGGCCAGCGTTTTGATCGAAGAATCCGGGTGCACGAGGATGCCTTCGGCGTGCGGCGTCGGAATTTCATAGGCGGTGTAGACGAAGTTGGCGCCCGCCGCCTGCGCGAACACCGGCGGCGCCTCGCCGACATAGCCGAAATCGATCGCACCGACATTCAGCCCTTCAAGCAATTGCGGCCCGGCGGGGAATTCGGTCCATTTGACGGTAATGCCTTGCGAGGCAAGTCGCTTTTCAAGCGTGCCATGCGACTTGAGCAACACGAGCGTGCTGGCTGCTTTCTGATAGCCGATACGAAATTCCTTTGCGTGTGTATCGGCGGCAAAAGCGGATGAGAACACGCCGGGCAAGGTGGCTGCGGCCAGCGACGCACCCACGCCAGCGAGAAACGCGCGGCGCGTAAGCAGCGGATGACGGGACATAAAAGTGCTCGTTTAAAAGACGGACGCAAAACGGACCGATTGGCTCCGACGATAATTCGTCTGCAAGCCTGGACGAACCGATAAATTCGCATAAGCAAATCACTCGCGAGCCACGCGCCAACTGCTATGACGCGCGCCCCACCTCCGCTGCATCAAGCCGAGCCGCCGCCGCTACAATTCGTCATCCGCGCGTGGCCGCGGCTGCGTTAATCAACAAAGGGACATCGTGCATCTAACGACAACACTCGCGCCGTGGTCATCCCACGACACTCAATTGATCTTGTCGTGCGTACTCGGACTCGCACTGATCATCATCGCTATCAGCGTTCTAAAACTTGCACCGTTTCTATCGATTCTTGTCGGCACGTTCGCGGCGGGCTTTGCGGCCGGCCTGCCGCTCGAAGCCGTCGCCAGCGCCTTCAGCAAAGGTGCGGGCGCGTTGCTGGGCGATGTCGGCATCATCATTGCGCTGGGGGCGATGCTCGGTGCGTTGATGGCCGAATCGGGCGCCGCCGACCGGCTCGTATCGACTATCCTCAAGCACTCCACGCCGCGCACGCTGCCGTGGATGATGGCGCTGGTCGCGCTGATCATCGGCATGCCGCTCTTTTTCGAAGTTGGTCTGGTGATGATGGTGCCGATCATCTTCGTGATGGCGCGTCGCTCGCAGCAGCCGATTCTTCGCATTGCGATTCCGGCTCTGGCCGGCATGACGACCCTGCACGCATTGCTGCCGCCGCATCCGGGTCCGTTGATCGCGGTGAGCGCGCTGCATGCCGACCTCGGGCTGACGCTCGGCCTTGGTGTGATCGTCGCGATTCCGGCCGTGATTCTTGCGGGGCCGCTGTATGGGATGTGGCTGTCAAAACGGATGCACGTCGCCGAGCCGGAGGAAATGGGTAAGCTTTTTTCCGCGCAGCAAGACACTGGCGAACCGCCGAGCTTCGCCATCTCGCTGATTACGATCCTGTTGCCCGTCGTACTGATGCTGGGCCGCACGGTCGCCAAACTGCTGCTTCAGCCGGAGACTTTCCTGTTCGACGCGCTGAATTTCCTCGGCGAGCCGTTGATCGCGCTTGGCCTCACCGTGCTGTTCGCCGTGGTGGCGCTCGGCTGGTCGCGCGGAATGGCACGCGAACGTGTCGGCGGCATTCTGCGCAAAAGCTTGCCGCCGATCGCCGCGCTGCTGCTGACCATCGGCGCGGGCGGCGGCTTGAAGCAGGCGCTCGTCGTCGCGGGCATCAGCACGACGATTGGCAAGATCGCGGTCGGCGCGCACATGCCGCTGATTTTGCTCGCCTGGTTGATCGCGGTCGCGTTGCGCCAGGCAACCGGTTCGGCGACGGTCGCCACGACGACAACCGCGGGCATAGTCGCCCCCGTCGTCGCGGGTCTTAGCGCGACGCACAATTCGTTGATGGCGCTCGCCATCGGCGCGGGTTCGGTGTTCTTCTGCCACGTGAACGACGCCGGCTTCTGGATGGTGCGCGAGTACTTCGGGCTGCAATTGAAGCAGACGGTATTGGTCTGGTCGGTGCTTCAGACCATTGTCTCTGTCGTGGGTCTCGCGCTGACGCTCGTGTTATGGGGCGTGTTGACCTGAATGCGGAAGTCTCGCAATTGATCCGGGAAAAATTAAAACTTCGGCAGGGGTTTTAGTTCTTTTTCCGGATTGCGTGGCCTCCGGTGCAGCGTTAAACGGGACCGACGTTGGCAGGATTTGCCGCCTCGCTGTCTATTTCAAGCCGTCCTCGCCGCTTACACTGGCTCGCAAGTGAGGTGCCTTCCGCACTTCGAGTCAAATACGGAAATCGTCGCCATGCTTGAACTCAGACCCTCTTGCGAAGGATGCGGCAAGTCACTGCCGCCGAATGCGTCCGACGCCATGATTTGCACGTACGAATGTACATTCTGCGAGGTATGCGCACTGGGTACGCTGCGCAATGTGTGTCCGAATTGTGGCGGCAATTTTCAGCATCGGCCGATCCGCACGCGCGCGCAGCTTGAGAAGCACCCGGCTCGTGCGGAGCCACATCCCATTTCCATTGATGAAGAGGCGCATGCGCGATTTTTTGAGCGTTATCGGGATACGCCGGCTGGTGAGCGTTAGCGGCTTGTCGAGATAAACGTGAATATGGAGGGCTTGGTTACAGCCCCGCCCTGCCGTGGGACTTTACGACGTCGCTGTCTATTGCCCCACGGCAAACCTAAGAAAGGTAGCGGCTATTTTCCTCTACTTCGAATGCACCCTCCCTCCCGTGCGGGGACGCAAAGACCAGTACGACTGCACGTCCCCTCCTCGCCCGGCGAAATCAATTATTGCGAAATCTGAAATCAATAATTATTTGACCGTCCGGCAGACCTGTCCCGAAATGCAGAGGCAAGCGATTCAGCCAGCCGCAAATGGCCGTTTCAATTAAGCCCCTGCCCTGCCTCGATTATTTCGAAAATTGAAAAAATGTCTTATCGACTTCGGTATTTGTCGGAGGACACTCAATCGCTATCCTTCGCTCAATCGATCGCACCAGATCGCGACACCCACGCTGAGGACTAGCACCATGAAACGTATTCTTTCCGCTTTGATCGCTTCCGTCGCCCTGTTTGCAGCAGCTTCGGGCGCAGCCCATGCCGCCGCTCCGGAGAAATGCAACGGCCCGGCGTCGTACTGCAACGTGTTTTTCGGCAACTAAAAAATCGGGAGACTTGATCGGATCGCCAGTGTGGTTCGAATCCGTTTCCGAAGATGATCGTCGATGTAAAAAGAAGGGCGCCGGAAGCTAACGGCGCCCTTTTTGCATTCCCCTCCAACAGCCGCCCCGGTCGTCCGTGCGGGAAATTTTTCACGTTGCTAACCGTGTTACAGTGGGTCGACAGCTTGCCCTTCTCCCGCCTGATTTTCCGCGGTCACTGACGCAAAACGTCGTCATCTCAACGCCTTGTATCGAACAGGGTTTCCCGTTTGCCCGTGTGACTCTGCGGCGTGTTATCGGTCGTGTCGAAGCGAATAGACCATGGTCGCGGAACGCGAGCCGCGTTATCCATGCGCTGCTGCAGGCTGCATTGACGGCCAACGAGCCGCCTTGTCGGCAAATGGGCGACAAACGACTTTACTGGAGACGATCACTATGAATATCAGCATCACGCGCCATCAAGGTCTGGAAAGACCGACCGACGACTTGGCGTTAAGCCAGTCGCTCACCACGCCATGACGCAATCATCGATGGCAAATCACGGTTCCAGACGCTCTCAGCGCGCCGCGCTTCCTGTACTCACGGGGCGGGCCAATTATCAGGTGATGGCATCGTCACGAAGGACTTCGAGCGGTACGGTGCCGACATTGAAAGTGATTAGGCTCAGCGACGAACGGGTGATCTATCCGTTTCAAGGTCACGCCGATCTCCCCTTTTGCGAAGATGCCGACGCGGCGCAGGCCTACGCGGAGACGTACGGTTGGCAACTTGTCGATGGGGACATCGCAGTACCGGAGTAAGAGCCGCACTACGCGACGACATGCTGCCCGATCAAACGCGATCTGGGCGGCCGCAAAAAACACCGCGCGCGCCGCCCAACGCCCGGGCGCGGCCGACACTAGCGGAACAGCCTCAACCCCGTCCCGCCAGCAACAGCCTAGATCTTCCCTCCCCCATCGATCCCACTCCCTTTGCGCCACACATCCTTGCCGCGCTCGGACAGCTCGCCGCTGCTATGCACCTTGTCCGCCTCGGTGCCGTCGACGGCCATATCGCCGCCCGGCTGCTCCTGTGCCGGCTGCTTTTGCTTCTTGCGGGCCGCGACCGCTTCATCATGCGATTTACCTGCATAGTTGAGACTCATAATCGGCTCCTCCAGAAGAGATCGATTCGCTTAACCGCAGACGCTGGCGTCGTCCAATAAAACGACCCGCCGGATCGGTCATATTTTCCAGATCCGACAATCTTCGCCCAGTGCCTTTGCAGTTAAGCACTCATTTGCCTCAAATCGTCGTAGGCCGAAAGCATGCTTGATTGACAAGGCAAAAGTACCAGTTATCCACAAGGTTATTCAGTGAATCTGTGGATAACTTCGATGCGCTGCAAGTTATCCACCGACACCCCTCGACTCCTTCGAGGGACAGCGCTATCTAGCCGCTATTCCGTCGCCGTCCGCCAGGCTTTTGCCTATGATGGACAGTTCGTACCCTTCCCGCGCCTCGTGCGCCTCACGTCAAGGAAACGAATCATGGCTCATCACATTGCGGTTGTTGTCGGCAGTCTGCGTCGCGAGTCGTTTAACCGGCAACTGGCACAAGCGGTGATTTCGCTTGCCCCTGCCGACTTCACCTTCGAATTCATCGATATCGGTTCGTTGCCGCTTTACAGCCAGGACTACGATGCCGACTATCCCGAAGCGGGCAAGCAGCTGAAGCAACGGATCGAAGCCGCGGACGGCCTGCTGTTCGTCACCCCTGAATACAACCGCTCGATACCCGGCGTCCTGAAGAACGCGCTCGATTGGGGTTCGCGGCCGTGGGGCACCAATTCGTGGGGCAACAAACCTGGCGCCGTACTCGGCACTTCTGTTGGCGCAACCGGCACGGCGCTGTCGCAACAGCATCTGCGGAATGTGCTGGCTTACCTCGACGTCGCGACTCTCGGCCAACCCGAAATGTTCATCAAACACGACGCAGCGGTGATCAACGACAAAGGCGAAATTCTCAACGACGGCACACGCAAGTTTTTACAAACTTTCGTTGACCGCTACGTTGCATGGGTCAAACGGCACACGGCGGCTTAACCAAAGCGCCCACCCGGCGAAACTGGCAGCGGACGCCGTCCTACCGGCACCGCTGCCGTCACGACCTGCATCAGACGTGGTGATGATGTCCCGTCACCCGCTCCCACCCGTGACGCACAGCGAGCTTGAAGCGTTCCCACGTGCTGTCCGGCGACGTGCGTTCCCAATGATCGCGAGCTTCCGGCTCGATCTCATCCCACGGACGATCGCGAAAACGCGTGTCGGCGGCGATCTCCGCGCCGTAGCGATAAGCGGGCACGTAGTCTTCGTAACGCGCATTGTCCGCCGCGTATTGCTCGTCATAGTGCGAGCGGAAATCCTCTTCGTATTCCAGATATTCGTTCGGAATCTGGGCGCCAACCGCGCCCGCAGGTTGCGTCGTGTTCGGGACGACCTCGGACGGCTGCATTACCGCGCCCGAACCGGCGACCGAACCCGCAGCAATCGCGCTGCGCCCTGCGTCGCCCACTAGCGGATCGACGACTGGCTCATTCACCGGATCGATCAGCGGCCGTTCGGCGAGCGGCGGCGGCACGAAAGGCTCGGCGTCGGTGCTTCCCGGAGGCATGGCGTAGTACGGCTCCGCTGCCGACGCGGCCCGCGCTGTGTCCGTCGCGCTCACTCCTGGCCTCACTGCACTTGACGTTTGCGGAGTGGTCGCTGTGACAGCGCCAATTCCTAATTCGTCCAGCACGGAATGTTCACGGCGCGCTTCCGGCTGCGCTTCCCAGGTGGGCAGACGGTCGCCGATGTCGGTCGCGCCCAGCCGCGTCAGCGTGCTGCGCGCCAATTCCGCGTGCGATTCGCTGGTGGCATTCACGCAGACCAGCACCGCGCCGCGCCGCATCGCTTCGACATAGCTGGCAGTTTCGGGCGCGCGGGGGCCGCTCGCAAACAGACTGGCCAGGAAACGCTCGATGTTCGCCAGCATGCCCGCGCCGGCGACTTCGTCGGTGGCGGAAGCGACCGTGGGTTGCGGATTTGCCTGCAATTCGATGGATTCGCGGGCGAAGCCAGTTTGCACGAGCGTATCGCGGGCGCTTTCGGCCTGGGTGTAGGTGTCGAATAAACCAATCACGGTGTGTTGCATGGCTGTCTCCCGACGTAGTTGGGCGGAACGAACGACGCTGAAATACGCCGCCCTCCATGCTTTTTCCGCCGCAACGATCATGCCGGGGTGATCGCGAACAGCTGTGCGCCCTGCCCCGCCTGACTTCGGCGCACAGAGCGGACAAAAAAGCGCGGCGCAATGCGCCGCGCTTTTACACGCATCGGTAAATGACACCGGCGTGACGCCCGCATGGCAGCCGCATCACGCAGCCGCATCACGCCGGCGCCACGCGTCACCGATCGATCACCCGGGACTCACTGCGCAGACTGCGCCGCCGGGCTGGCACCGCTTTGCGCCACATCGCGCTGGATCGTCTCCAGCAGCTTTTCCAGCAGGCCGATATCGAACGGTTTGGACAGCACCCGCACATCCACGCTCCGCGCGCGGTCGAGTTCTTCCGCGTAACCGGTGACGAGGATGACCGGCAGTTTGGTATCGAACGCCAGCACCCTCTCGGCCAGGTCGATGCCGTTCAGCGTGCCCGGCATGTGGATGTCCGACAGAACCAGGTCGAACGGCAGCGGCTCGCCCGTGCGAGCCTGCTTCGCGTGCGCGTCGTCGAACAGGCGCAGCGCGGCATCGGCGTTGAACACGCAGGTGATCTGGTGGCCCATCATCTGCAGCAGCGCTTCGGTGCCGGCGGCGACTTCCTCGTTGTCCTCGACCAGCAGAATGCGCAGACCTTGCGGGCCGCCGTTTTCTTCCGCGCTTGCCTCGACTGGCGCAGGAGTCTCCAGTTCGTCCGCTGCGCGGGGCAGATAAAGCCTGACTGACGTACCCGCGCCGACCGCGCTGTCGATCGCGGCCAGCCCGCCCGAACTCTCGCAGAACGCAAAAACCTGCGGCAAGCCGAGACCGGTGCCCATCCCTTTCGGCTTGGTCGTGAACAGCGGTTCGAACGCCCGCGCGAGCACGTCGGGTGCCATGCCCACGCCCGTATCTTCCAGCGACAACTGCACGAACTCGCCCGTCAGCGGAAAGCCGTCTTCGTGACGGAACACGATATTGCTGCCCCGCACGGTGAAACGCCCGCCGTTGGTCATCGCGTCGCGCGCATTTACCGCGACGTTGATCAGCGCCAGTTCGAGTTCGGCGACATCCGCGCGGATCGGCCATGTCTGCGCGCCGATGTCCATCACCAGCGAAACCTTTGCGCCGAGCGACGCGCGCAGCAGTTCGCGGCAGGTCGGCAACCAGCGGTCGAGGAACAGCGTTTCGGTGCGCAGCGGCTGCTTGCGCGCGACGCCGAGCAATTGCCGCGTGAGCGACTGGCCGCTCTTGAGCGCGCGTTCCATCGCCGATAATTCGCGGTCGATTCCGGCCACGCCGCGCCGTCTCGCGATCTGCACGTTGGCGGAGAGGATCATCAGCAGGTTGTTGAAGTCGTGCGCGACGCTGCCGACCAGCGTGCCGAGCGCCTCCATCTTGCGCGACTGGCGATACGCCGATTCGATCGAGCGACGCATCGACGCCTCGGCCTGCCAGCGCTCCCACGCCTCCTCTTCCGCGCCGAGCCGCCGCAGTGACAGCCAGATCACGCACCACAGCGCGATGGACGGCATGAACATCGAAAGAATCAGCACGCTCAGGTGGCGATACCACGCAGCCCAGATCGCCGACGTGCGATAGCCGCACAGCACGTACACCGGATACGCACCGACGTGCCGGAACGCGACAATCAGATCGCCGTCGTCGACGTCCGAGCGCATCCGCACAACGCCGGAGCGCCGCCCTTGCGCGATGGCTTCTGCGAGCGGCGTATTGGCCGCCATCACCGCCGGCTTGCGCGGACGGGTCGGATAGTGCGCAAGGATCGCGCCGTCGGTGCGCACGAGGCTCAGGATCATCGGCGTGCTGTCGTTGCCGACCAGCAGTTCGCGGTAAAACGCGTCGAAATAGCTGGGCCGCAGCGCGACCGAGACCATTCCGGCGAACGAGCCGTCGGTGGCCACGCGCTGCACGCCCATGTTGAACACCTGCTCGCCCGCGACGTGCCCGGTCATCACTTTCGACACGTGTTCCAGATCGCGCCCGCTGCGAATGCCGACGAAATCGTCGCGTCCTTCGATCGACACCACCGGCACCGGATAGAACCGGCTGCTGGCGAGCAGCACGCCCTCGCGCCCGAAGATCGACACGGCGGCCACTTGTGGATAGCCGCCGCCCATGGTGCGCAGCTTGTCGTGAATCACGGCTTCGCGCTCGCGGATGCCGTCGTCGTCGAGACCATCGGTCAGCTCGATGATGCGGGCATCGAGCGATTCGTTCATGTCGAACACTTTCAGCGCGTGTTCTTCGGCGACGCGCACGGTGCGCAGCGTCATGTCGGTGGCGTCGGCTTCGCGCGCGCGCCAGTCGTTGAGCGACATCGCGGCCACGTACACGCAAGGCAGCACGACGGCGGCGACCAGCAACGCGATCAGCGTGATGCGCCGCACGTGGAAATTCTGTTCCGGCACGGCAGGAAACGACGCCCCCTCTTGCGGGGCAGCGGAAAGACGACCCGCGCGAGGCGGGTCCAACCGGTCTTGTGTCATTGTCGATAAGGCCAGAATCGTTCGGGACCGGAATGCCGGAAGTCGGCTTCACAACAGAAGCATAACGTTGGAGCAAGCGAGAAGTTACTGCGACGAACGCCAGGACCGCGCGCAGATTAATCGTCTGATATTTGAAAACAGCGACAAATCAGGAAGCGCAAACGAACACGAAAGTGTAAATACAAAAGAATGGCTGCGCATCTGAATGAAACGTTTCTGCAAATAGGATATAAGGAGTAAATATCATTAGTGAATGCAGTTTTGGCGAGTTGCTTCTGCAAGCTTTTACTTCGAAAATCCTTGCCGCGATAGAAAATCCGTCTGCCATGCCCGGACGCGTTTGCCACGAGGAATCAGGCCATGCTTACCACGCGCGTTTTGCACGCGTCCGGTCACGCACGCTCCCCGCTCGCTCCACGCAACCTGCATTTGCGCAGGCATCACCGCACTTTTCCGCTGGGCGACCGGTCCGGCGCTAAAGAACTCGCTTCGACGTGCCGTTAACGCGTAAGAGACCATTTCGCTTTCTACCTGCCCATGTCTTTGCCCATTGTGATCGCCGATGATTCGTTGCTTGCCCGCAAGGTGCTCACCCGGGCATTGCCGCCGGACTGGGATGTCGACGTGTCGTACGCATCGAACGGACGCGAAGCGCTCGGTTTATACCGGGAAGGCCGCGCGTCGGTCATGTTTCTCGATCTGACGATGCCCGACATGACCGGCTATCAGGTGCTGGAAGCCTTGCAGCACGAAGATCTGAACACCTTCGTAATCGTCGTCTCCGCCGATGTCCAGCCGATGGCCCAATCGCGCGTGCGCTCACTCGGCGCCGCTGCGTTCCTCGCCAAGCCCGTGACGCCCGAGGCGCTTCTGCACACCCTCAAGGAGTACGGGTTGTATGCCTGAACCATTCCTCAGCGAAGATCAGCGCGACGCGCTCCAGGAGGTTGCCAATCTGGCGATGGGCCAGGCTGCGACTCGCCTCGCCCGGCTGCTCGATGCGTTCATCGAATTGTCGGTGCCGCGCGTGAAACTGGTGGCGGTCAGCGAGGCGGCGAATTCGCTGCGCGAGATGACCGGTATCGACGATACCGTGAGCGCGGTGCGTCAGGGCTTTCGCTCCGACATCAAGGGCGAGGCGCTGGTGATCTGCCGCAGCGACGGCGTCGAGCAGTTGTGCTCGCTCGTCAACGATCCCTACGCGCGTTCGAGCTACGAGTCGGTGAGTCAGACCGAGTTGATGTTCGACGTCGCCAATCTGCTGACGGGCGCGTGCGTCTCGTCGATTCTCGACCAGCTCGGCCGCACGCCGGTGTTTTCCGCGCCGGGTCTGCTCGGCGACGCAATGACGCTCGACGAAGTGTTCCAGCCCGGCGTGCTGCAATGGGAAGTCGCGTTGCTGGTCGAAGTCAATTTCTCGCTGGAAGACCAGAGCTTCCGCGCCCATCTCGTGATGCTGATGGCCGAAGAGTCGATCCGCCACATGAACGGAGCGCTCGACGAGTTGCTGTCCAGCCTATGACGGTGTCTGCAGATTCATTGAGCGACCTGGTGGTCGAGCGGGTCGGCTTTGGCATTTTCGTGATCGACCGTGACATGAACGTGCTCATGTGGAACCGCTTCATGCAGGACCACAGCGGGTTGTCGGCGGAACAGGTGGTGGGCAAGTCGCTGTACACGCACTTCCCGGAACTACCGCGCGTGTGGCTGTCGCGCAAGATCGAGAGCGTGTTCCAGCTCGGGACGTTCGCGTTCAGCTCGTGGGAGCAGCGCCCTTACCTGTTCAAATTCGATCACGACCGCCCGATCACCGGCGGAGTCGATTTCATGCAGCAGGACTGCACGTTCATGCCGCTGATGCGCGAGCGTGAGGTTGTCGCCGTGTGCGTGACGATCTCGGATGTCACGCATGTGAGCATCGTTCAGCGCGAGCGCGAAGAGGCGGTCGCCAAACTGCAGGAATACGCGGATCGCGACGGTTTGACGGGCATCGCCAACCGGCGCTTCTTCGAGGCGCGCCTGCGCGATGAATTCACGCGCTGGCAACGGTATGGCGGCGACATGTCGGTGCTGCTGTTCGATCTCGACCACTTCAAGAAGATCAACGATCAGTTCGGGCATGGTGTCGGCGATACGGTTTTGCGGTTGATGGCGCAGCGCGTCTCCGCCGTGCTCCGCGCGCAGGACTTATTCGGGCGCTTCGGCGGCGAGGAGTTTGCGCTGCTGCTGCCGTGTACCCCGCTCGCCGACGCGATGATCGTCGCGGAGAAGATCCGCTGCGTGATCGCCGATACGCCGGTCGAGTTTCAGGAAACGCTCGTGCAGGTCACGGCGAGCGTTGGCGGCGCGGCCGCGCGGACGGGCACGCCGTCCTACGAGGTGCTGATCAACGAAGCCGACGCGGCGCTGTACACCGCGAAGCGCAAGGGGCGCAACTGCACGGTGGCGCTGAATTGACGTGACGCGGGCCGGGCGCCGCGCTGGCGGCGCTTCCTTCCGGCCCCGATTAGCTGGCAAAACTGCGGCCTCTCACAAAGATTGATATACTTTTCGCCGTTTCCGGCATCCCAGCCGGGTGTTTCGCGCGTGTCCACGCGCGTGCCCCCTGTCCTGCAGTACGCATAAAAACCTCTTTAAACGCCTTTCAGCAGGCGCCTCCAGCGGAGATCGTCTTGGCTGTTTCCAATCTTGTCGTGGACGATACAGAAATCGACGCCGCTGCCGCGACTTCCGGCAGCTCGTTCTATCTCGCCATGCGCATCCTGCCGGCTGCGCAACGCGATGCGATGTATCAGGTCTACGCCTTTTGCCGCGCTGTCGACGATATCGCCGACAACGACGACACCCCGCGCGCCGAACGCGCCGCCGCGCTCGAGCGCTGGCGTGCCGACATCGACGCGTGCTATGCCGGTGCGCCGCGCGCTTCGTTGCGCGCGCTGACGCGGCACATTCACACGTTTCATCTGCAACGCGAAGATTTCCACGCGATGATCGACGGCATGGCCATGGACGCCGCCGCCGACATCTGCGCGCCCGACGAGGCCACGCTCGACCTGTATTGCGACCGTGTTGCCAGCGCGGCGGGCCGCCTGTCGGTGAGGATATTCGGGATGCAGGACGAGCCTGGCCGGTTGCTCGCGCACCATCTGGGCCGCGCGCTGCAACTGACCAACATCCTGCGCGATATCGACGAAGATGCGGGTCTGAACCGTTGCTACCTGCCGCACGAATTGCTGGCGCGCGAAGGCATCGCCGTGAAAAGCCCGCAGCAGATCGCCGACGACCCGTCGCTGCCGCGCGTTTGCGCCACGCTGGCCCAGCGTGCGCTGCAACACTTCGCTGAGTCCGACGCGATCATGGACCGCGAGTCGCGCAGCCACGTACGCGCACCGCGCATCATGTCGGGCGTTTATCGCCTGCTGCTCGACCGCACGCTCGAACGCGGCTTCGACATTCCGCGCACCAAGGTCAGCAAACCGAAGCTGCGCATGCTGTGGATCGTCGCGCGCTACGCGCTTTTCTGAGCTGATGCCCAAGCTCGTACATGTGGTCGGTGCGGGCCTCGCCGGCCTGGCCGCCGCTGTGCAGTTACAGCGGCGCGGCGCGCAGGTCGTGCTGCATGAAGCCGAAGCGTACGCGGGCGGCCGCTGCCGTTCGTACTACGACGCCCGGCTCGGTGCGACGCTCGACAGCGGCAACCACATGGTGTTGTCGGGCAATGCCGCGACGCTCAACTACACGCGGGCGATCGGCGCCGCCGACGAACTGGTCGGCCCGGCGCAGCCCGAATATCCGTTCGTCGACCTGGCCACGCGGGCGCGCTGGACCGTGCGGATGTCGCCGGGCGCGCTGCCATGGTGGATTTTCGACTCCAACGCACGCGTGCCGAACACCGGTCCCGGCGATTACCTCGCGCTAATGCCGCTGCTGCTCGCCAGGCCTGGCCGCAGCGTCGCTCAGACCATGCGTTGCGACGGTCCGCTGTGGGATCGTCTGCTCAGGCCGCTGTTTCATGCGCTGCTGAATATCGAGCCGCGTGACGCGTCGGCGGAACTGACTGGCGCGATGGTCCGCGAAACCCTGCTGGCCGGCGGTCTCGCGTGCCGGCCGCTGGTGGCGCGCAACGGCCTCGGCAGTGCTTTCGTCGATCCGGCGCTGCGGCTTTTGCAGCACGGCGGCGCGGTCATCAGGCTGGGTTCGCGTCTGCGGGAGGTCGTGTTTGCAGCCGGTGGCGGCCGCGTGCAGGCGCTGAATTTCGTCGACGAAAGCATCGCGCTGGATACGAATCACGCGGTGATTCTCGCGCTGCCGTCCGAAAGCGCGGCGACTCTGGTGCCGGGCCTGCGCGCGCCGACCCGCTTTGCGTCGACGGTCAACGTGCATTTTGCGGTCGAGACGCCGTTCGGTTTGCCGCCGGTCACCGGTCTGCTGAACTCGATGAGCGAATGGCTGTTTGCGTTCGACGAGCGTCTTTCGGTGACGCTCAACGGCGCCGAGCGTCTGCTCGACACGCCGCACGAGGCGCTCGCCGCCACCGCCTGGGCCGAAGTGGCTCAAGCGGCCAATCTGCCCGTCACGCCGATGCCGGCCTGGCAGGTCGTGATGGAAAAACGCGCGACGTTTGCCGCGCTGCCCGACCAGGAAACGCTGCGTCCGGGCACGCGCACTCGCTGGAACAATTTGATGCTCGCGGGCGACTGGACGGCCACCGGCCTGCCCGCGACGATTGAAGGCGCGATCCGCTCCGGCCAGAAGGCCGCGGATACGTTGCTGAATGAACCGATGGAACGCCGATGAACGACTTATCTCAAGCCCAGCCGCTGGACACCGTCCTGCCTGAATTCGCCGACGCCGATTCCGACGCCGTGCACGACGCAGCACCTGCGGAAGCGCAAGCGAGCGCGACGTCCGCCGTGTCGCTTGACGCCGCGATCACGCGCGCCACCGACGCGATTCTCGCCGCGCAGAAGCCCGACGGCCACTGGGTCTACGAACTCGAAGCCGACGCGACCATTCCCGCCGAATACGCGCTGCTGGTCCACTACCTCGGCGAAACGCCGAACGTGGAACTGGAGCAGAAGATCGCGAAGTATCTGCGCCGCATTCAGTTGCCCAACGGCGGCTGGCCGCTGTTCACCGACGGCGCGCTCGACATCAGCGCCAGCGTGAAGGCTTACTTCGCGCTGAAGATGATCGGCGATCCGGTCGATGCCGAGCACATGGTCCGCGCGCGCGAGGCGATTCTCGCTCACGGCGGCGCGGAAAACGTCAACGTGTTCACGCGGATTCTGCTCGCGCTGTTCGGCGTCGTGTCGTGGCGCGCAGTGCCGATGATGCCCGTCGAAATCATGCTGTTGCCCGAGTGGTTCCCGTTCCATCTGTCGAAGGTGTCGTACTGGGCGCGTACCGTGATCGTGCCGCTGCTGGTGCTCAACGCGAAGCGGCCGCTCGCGCGCAATCCGCGCGGCGTGCGTATCGACGAAGTGTTCCGCGGCGCGCCCGTCAACGTTGGCCTGAACGAGCGGGCGCCGCATCAGCACGAGGGTTGGTTCCGGCTGTTCCGTGGGGTGGACGTGTTGCTGCGCGCGGTCGACGGCCTGTTCCCGAAAGCCACGCGCGAGCGCGCGGTGCGTGCGGCGGTGGCGTTCGTCGATGAACGGCTGAACGGCGAAGACGGCCTCGGCGCGATTTTCCCGGCGATGGCCAACTCGGTGATGATGTACGACGTGCTCGGCTATCCGGCCGATCATCCGAATCGCGCGATTGCCCGTCAGTCGATCGACAAGCTGCTCGTGATCCACGACGACGAAGCGTACTGCCAGCCGTGTCTGTCGCCGGTCTGGGACACGTCGCTCGCGGCGCACGCGTTGCTCGAAACCGGCGAGGCGCATGCCGAACAGGCTGCCGAGCGCGGGCTGGCGTGGCTGCGTCCGTTGCAGATTCTCGACGTGCGGGGCGACTGGATTTCGCGTCGTCCGAATGTGCGTCCTGGCGGCTGGGCCTTCCAGTACAACAACGCGCACTACCCCGACGTCGACGATACGGCGGTGGTCGCGATGGCTATGCATCGCTCGGCCGCGCTCACGCAATCCAACGTGGACGACGAAGCCATTGCGCGCGCGCGCGAATGGGTGGTCGGCATGCAGAGCAGCGACGGCGGCTGGGGCGCGTTCGAGCCGGAAAACACCCAGTACTACCTGAACAACATTCCGTTCTCCGACCACGGCGCCCTCCTCGATCCGCCGACTGCGGACGTGTCGGGCCGCTGTCTGTCGATGCTCGCGCAGATCGGCGAATTCCCGCAGAACAGCGAACCGGCGCAGCGCGCGTTCGCCTACATGCTGCAAGAGCAGGAATCGGACGGAAGCTGGTATGGCCGCTGGGGTCTGAACTACATCTACGGGACGTGGACCGCGCTGTGCTCGCTGAACGCAGCGGGTATGTCGCACGACGATCCGCGCATGAAGCGCGCCGTGCAGTGGCTTCTGTCGATCCAGAACCCGGACGGCGGCTGGGGCGAAGGCGGCGAAAGCTACAAGCTCGACTATCGCGGCTACGAACGTGCACCGAGCACGGCCTCGCAAACCGCGTGGGCGCTGATGGCGCTGATGGCCGCAGGCGAAGTCAATCACGAAGCCGTGGCCCGTGGCGTCGAGTATCTGCAGCGCGAGCAGCAGGAGCATGGTCTGTGGGACGAGACGCGCTTTACGGCGACGGGTTTCCCGCGCGTGTTTTATCTGCGCTATCACGGTTATCGCAAGTTCTTCCCGTTGTGGGCGCTGGCGCGGTTCCGTCATCTGAAGCGCAATGGGCTCACGCGCGTCGCGGTCGGGATGTAACGCATGCCTCTTTCGATAACGCCGTTAGCCGGAAACGGCCGCAGCAGCTTGCCGGTGATCGTGGTGGCGGGCATGGCGTTCGAAGCGAAGATCGCGCGGGGCAACGGCGTCGAGGTCGTGTTCGCGGCGCGCTCCGATCTGTTGCAACGCGCGCTGGATGCGGCGGTCGCGCGCGGGTGTTCCGGCATCGTGAGTTTCGGCACGGCGGGCGGTTTGGCGCCGGATCTGGAGCCAGGATCGCTGATCGTCGCAGATGCCGTCGAAGGACCGTCCGGGCGCATCGATACCGACCGGTCCTGGTCGGACAGGCTCGCCGCTGCGATGGCTTCGGGGCCGCTGGCTGCGAGACTGCAGCGTGGCGCGATGGCGGCGGTCGCCGCCCCCCTGATCACCGCCGCGGACAAACACGCGCTGCATCGCTCGACCGGCGCGCTGGCTGTCGACATGGAATCGCACATTGCCGGCTCAACCGCCGCCGCGCACGGCGTGCCGTTCGCGGTGTGCCGCGCGATCGTCGATCCGTCGTGGCGCACGTTGCCGTCCGCCGCGACGGCCGGTTTGCGCGACGATGGCAGCACGGCGCTCGGCCCGATTCTGCGGGAACTGATACGTCAGCCGTCGCAACTGGGGGCACTGATCCAGCTTGCCGGCGACGCCCGCGCCGCGCGACTCTCGCTGGTTCAGGCGCGACAGGCGATGACAAAAGCAGGCGCGCTGGATCTGGCGATTGCCTGAGAAACGAAAACGGCCGGTAAAGGCCGTTTTTTTTCGTCTGTTAATTCGGCGATAGATGGGCGATTGCCAAAAAATCAGGAATGTCGCTGTTCGATGGATCAATCTGAATATCTGATTTCAGTCAGAAGAACGGCTTCTATTCCGGTGACGCATATCGCACCAAGCCATCCTAATAGCCCTTCAAACGCCAACCGACCCGCCCCAGCGCGGGTTTCTTACGCCCAAAAGCGCTTATGGACGGCAGATATCCGGCCCGACATAAGTCGCGATCCGCCGCCAAGACCTTCCTGCACTTTTTAATTCAGCAAGCATTGAAATACTAGGGAAAACCCTTATGTTTGGTACAATGTCAGTGTTAACCCTAGGTTCGTAGGCCAGAAGGCCCGAACCAGGCGCCTCGAACGCGGAGTACCAAATGAATTTCCATACCAGAAAGTGGGTCAAGCCCGAAGATCTGAACCCGAACGGCACGCTGTTCGGCGGCAGCCTGCTGCGTTGGATCGACGAAGAAGCGGCGATCTATGCGATCACCCAACTGGACAACCAGCGCGTCGTTACCAAGTTCATGTCCGAGATCAATTTTGTCAGCTCGGCGCGTCAGGGCGACATCATCGAACTCGGCATGACCGCCACTCAATTCGGCCGGACGTCGATCACGCTGCGCTGCGAAGTGCGCAACAAGATCACACGCAAAAGCATCCTGACCGTCGAGAAGATGGTGTTCGTGAATCTCGACGAGAAAGGCGAGCCGGCGCCGCACGGCCGCACGCAGATTCGTTATGCAGAGGAAGCGTTTGCTCAGTATCGCGAGAACTCGCGACCGGTACCGCAAGGGACCGCTGCGGTGGAAGAAGAGAGAGTGGCTGCAGCTTCGCGCAGCGAGGTAGACAGCCTGCATTGAGGCTAATGAGCGGCGCCGGTTTCTGCGCCCGCTCCTGCTTTTGCCGCTTCGGCGCATCAAGTGCCGAAGCGGTATTCCATCTGATTCCCTTCTACGAGTTCCAGCTCGTTTCGTGAGACGCCTTGCTTCGGCGTCCCCGTCTTCAGTTCAGGCGCGATGCGCGCCCTGCCTTCTTCGAATTGCTTCGAACTTCCTTGAGCCTTATTGCGTGGCCGGTGCGGCCTCGGGTTGAGGCGCGGGCGCTGTTGTCTCTGACGCCGCTGCGGGAGCCGTGGCCGGCGTCGCACCCGCGGCGCCGCTCGCCGGTGCGTCGCCCGGATCGGAATAGTTCGGCAGATCAGACGGAGCGGTCGTCGCCGCGCCCGATGCCGCGTTCGGCGCTTGCGCCGCATCGCCCGGGTCCGCGTAATTCGGCAGAGCGCCCGCAGCCGGGGCGCCTGCGGCAGGCGCCGCGTCGCTCGCGCCGCTTTGATCGTCGTAGTTCGGCAGCGGCGCATTGTTGTCGCTCGTACCACGCAGACGCGCCCGGCGCTGCTGCGTATAGGCGTCGCGCACGAACGAGTATTTGTCGAGCGCGGCTTGCTGCAGCAGATCGGTCGCGCCCAGCAGATCGGAGCGCACGCTCACGAACTGCAACACATACAACGGATTACGCACCGCCGGTTCCATGTAGTTCAGCGGATTGAACTTCACGTCGACGATCAGCCCCATGCTGTCGCGCACCGTGCTCGGCCCAAACAGCGGCAGCACGAGATACGGACCCGACGGGATGCCCCAATGCCCCAGCGTCAACCCAAAATCCTGATGATGCTTCGGCAGACCGGCTGGCGTCGCGAAGTCGAGCAGGCCGCCGAGGCCGAACACCGAGTTCATCGCGAAGCGCATGATGTCTTCGGTCGCGTCGGTGATCTTCAGCTGCAGCAGCGCGTTGGCCGCGTTGGTCAGATCGCCGAGGTTCGAGAAGAAGTTGCTGACGGCGGTGCGCAGCGGCTGCGGCGTCACCTTCTGATAACCCTTGGCGACCGGCACCGCGACGTACGTGTCCAGGCCATCGTTGAATTTGAATACGGCGCGATTTACCGGTTCGAACGGGTCGCCCGGTTTGCGGTCGGGACCGGTTGCACAACCTGAAATGAGGCCGGCGGCGGCCAGCGTCAGCGCGGCGTTACGGAGTTGCATGCTTATATTCCTTTATTCTTCGCGCGACGTTGGCGCGGCTTGCCCATCAACACCGGTTGGAACACCACCGCACCGATCAGCGTGCAGAACAGCGACAGCGCCAGCAGTCGGCCCATGCTCGACGTGCCCGGATGATGCGACAGCCAGAGGCTGCCGAACGCCGTCGCCGTGGTTGCCGCGCTGAACAGCACGGCGTGCGTCAGACTCGACTGCAACAGGCCAGTCTGGCCGTGGCGCCACGCCATCACGAAGTAGATCTTGAAGGCTACGCCGACGCCGAGCATCAGCGGCAGCGCAATGATATTGGCGAAATTCAGCGGCATGCCGAACGCCGCGCACAGTTCCAGCGTGACGAGCGCCGACACCAGCAACGGCACCAGCGTTCGCAGCACGTCGCCGACTCGCCGCAGCGCGATCCACAGCAGGATCGCGATGGAGATCAGCGCGTAAGCGGCGGCTTGCAGGAATGCCTTGATGATCAGGTCGGCCGAATGCAGGATCGAAATCGGGCCGCCGATCGCGTTCGGCTCCGCCTTCTGTACCGCGTGGACGAAGCGCGCGAGCATCGCGTCGTCGTTCGGATCGGTGCCGGGTTTGACCTTCGGCGCGATATCCACGAGGGCGCGGCCGTCTTTCGACAACCACGTCGACGAGATTTCCTTTGGCAAGTTGTCGCGGGTGATCTCGGTGGGTTGCAACAGGTTTTCCAGTTGCTTCAGCGCAATGCGCAGCGTGTCGGACATCGCGACTTCTGCGCGGTCGCGCGTGGCGGCGTCGGCGGTGGCGAGCTTTTGCAGCGTGGCCGACAGATGCTTCGCTTCGGCTGCGCCCGGGCCCGGGTGATCGTCAGCAGCCAGCGACAGCTGGTTCGACGCGCGCTTGAGCGCGTCGACGCGCACGGCGTCGGTGGCTTGCGGTGACGGTTGTTGCTGCAGCGCGGGCAACAACTGCTGCGCGGCGCTCGCGATCAACATCATCTTCTGCTGCTGATCAGCCGGAATGAACGTGTTGAGCGTCGTGACGCGCCCGACTTCCGGCAGCGCGCGCAGGCGCGTGGCAATCGCGTCGGCGTCAGTTAGCGAAGGTGCGAGCACATGCACGTTGTTGACCGCGGCTTCCGGCGAATCCTTCAGCGACAGCAGCGTCGCCATCGACTCCGTGTGCGGGTCCTTCAGATGCAGCGGATTGAAGTCGAAGCGCAGATGCGTGAGGATCGGCGTCGCGCCGATCACGACGATCAGCGTGCCGATCAGCACCGGCTTGCGGTGATGGTCGAGGAAGTCGTCGAGGGGAGCGAGTTGCTTGAAACCCGGCGAAGCGGCTTCGCCCGGCGGATTGAAGATTTTCAGCAGCGCCGGCAGCAAGGTCATGTTCGTGAAGTAAGCGACGAACATGCCGACGCCCGCGATCTGCCCCAACTCCGATACGCCGCGATAAGCGGTCGGCAGGAACGAGAAGAAGCTGAGCGCGACCGCGACCGCCGCGAGCGTCAGCGGCACGCCGATGCTGTGCGCGGTGTGCATCAGCGCGGCGGACAGGCGGTCGTCGCGATTGCGTTCCTCGCGATATTTGACGCCGAACTGCACGCCGAAATCGACTCCGAGCCCGATGAACAACACCATGAACGCGACCGAAATCATGTTCAGCGCGCCGACCATCATCAGGCCGAGCGCAGCGGTAATGACCAGCCCGACGAACAGCGTGATGAACACGGCGGCGATCATGCGTCCCGAGCGCAGCGCGAGCCACAGAATGACCAGCACGACAATGAAGGTACCGATGCCGTTGAGCACCGCGCCGTCTTTCACCGACGCGAACTCTTCGTCCGCGAGCGGCTGTTCGCCGGTCAGACGAATCGTGGCGCCGTAGCGCGCGTCGAGGTGCAGCGAGGCGGCGATATCGCGAATCGCTTTGGACGCGGTTGCGCCCGGCTCCAGCGCATCGTAGTTGACGACCGGCTGAACGGTGACGAACGCGCGCGCCGGGTCGGTGGCCGTGGTCTTGTCGACCAGCGCTCGCCAGGAGAACGCCGCCGGCTGGTTGGCCAGCACGCGGTCGAGCGTATTCGCGCTTTGCGACAGCAGGTGGCTCATGTCGGCGAGCTTCACCTGACCGAGCTGAAGCGGCAGCAGCAGGCTCGTGGTCAGCGTGCCGGCCAGGCCTGTCAGGCTCGGATCATGCGCGAGCGCATTGACCAGCGGACGCGACTGGACCAGTTGCGAGGTGGTGGACATCACCTCGTCGTTGGACGGAAACAGCAGGCCGTTGTGTTCGAAGAACGGGCCGCCGGCGGGCTGCGAGACCGTGACGAATTCTTTGGGATCGGCCTTGAGCGCGGCGGTCAGCGCGTTGGCGGCGGCGTCGGCGAATTCCGGGGCGCGCGCTTCGACCACCACCAGCACGGTGTCGCCGCGATCCGGGAAAGCCTGGCTCATCGCGTTTTCGAGGCCCGTCCAGTGCTTGTCGGTTTCGATGAGACGGCTGATGTCCGTGTTGATCTTGAAGTTATGCGCCACATAGATGCAGCTCAGGACGGCGAGCACGATCGAGGCGCCGACGACCCGCAGCGGGTGGCGCACCGAATAGGCGACGAGACGGACAATAGATGACTTCAGCATGTAGGCGGACGTGGCCTTATCACGAGTGTTTTAGACGAAAGTGCACAAGTATACAGAGCCGGAGCGCTGCAACCCGACTTCGGTAGCAAGTGCAGCGCCTGCCGGGACGAACCAGGGCGGGAACGCATTCTCGGTATACTGGTCTATCCAGCTTTCGCAATGGGCTTTATTGGCTCACTGGCGCTTACTTCTTTCGATCCTGGCGAACGTATGAAACGTTATCTGTCTGCTTTTCTGGCTGCTGCCGTGGTGTCCACAGCGGCTTACGCGCAAACCGCGCCCGACGCGGTTGTAAAAAGTGCCGTCGAAGGCACCGTTGCTGCAATGAAGGCCGATCCTCAGGCGCGCGGCGGCGACATGGCCAAGATCACCCAACTGGTCCAGACGCGCTTCGTTCCCGCCACCGACTTTCAGCGCACCACGCGCATCGCGGTCGGCAAGGCATGGTCGACCGCTACGCCTGAGCAGCAAAAACAGCTTTATGAGCAGTTTACGCTGCTCCTCGTTCGAACCTATGCTGCTTCGCTGTCGCAATTGCGCGATCAGGACGTGAAGTTCAAGTTCCTGCCGGTGAACGTACCGGCCGGCGCCAGCGACATCGTCGTGCAATCGCATGTGATCAGCAACGGTGGCGACGATGCGATCGACTACCGTCTTACCAAAGGTCCGTCGGGCTGGAAAATTTACGACATCAACATGATGGGCGCGTGGCTGATCCAGGTGTATCAGACGCAATTCGCCGATCAGATGTCGAAGGGCGGGATCGACGGGTTGATCAAGTTCCTGACCGCGCACAACGCGCGCGGCGCGGGTTAAAGCCAGGAGCGAGACGAAAGCGGTCTCGCGGCTTTTGCAGCAACGGCCAAAGAAAAAAGCGTGGTGTGCTCCAGCACACCACGCTTTTTTTCACGCGCCCGACTTCAGACGCGCGAGACCCCTTCTTAAACTTCGCGTGCCGCAAGCGGCTGCAGCAGCTTCGACGGCAATTTGAACTCCACCTTCTCTTCGCGGCCGTCCATGGTCGAGACGTCGACGGGACCCAGCGCGCTCAGCGCCGCGATCACGTTCTTCACCATCTCTTCGGGTGCCGACGCGCCCGCTGTGACGCCGACCGTCTGCACATTTGCAAACCATTCCGGCTTCACTTCCGAACCATCGGCGACGAGGTAGCTCGCCACGCCGCTTTCGCTGCCGATCTCGCGCAGCCGGTTCGAATTCGAGCTATTCGTTGCGCCCACCACCAGCAGCACTTCGACCTGCTTGCTCAGCTCGCGCACCGCCGCCTGACGATTTTGCGTCGCGTAGCAGATGTCGCGCGTATCGGGACCGACGATATTGGTGAACCGGCGCAGCAATGCGTCGATGATGCCGCGCGTGTCGTCCACCGACAGCGTGGTCTGCGTGACATACGCAAGCGGCGTGTCGAGCGGCAGGTCGAGATGCGCGACTTCGGCTTCGCTTTGCACCAGCAGCACCTTGCCCGGAATCTGGCCGATCGTGCCTTCCACTTCGGGGTGACCGGCGTGGCCGATCAGGATCAGCGTGCGGCCTGCGCCGACGTATTGACGCCCCTGCACATGCACTTTGGTGACGAGCGGACAGGTTGCATCGAGCACGTCGAGACCGCGCGCTTCCGCGTCGCGTTCGACTGTTTGCGCGACACCGTGCGCGCTGAAAATGGCTACCGCACCTTGGGGCACTTCATCGAGTTCTTCGACGAAGCGCGCGCCTTTCTGGCGCAGGTTATCCACCACGTGGCGATTGTGAACAATCTCGTGACGGACATACACGGGGGCGCCGTGTTGCTGTAACGCGCGATCGACGATTTCGATTGCACGAACAACACCCGCACAAAAGCCGCGGGGTTGAGCAAGGATGACTCGCATAAGTTGGCGAACTCCGACTGACGCGGGTTTCGAAGAAGTCGGTAAAACTGACTTTATCGCCGCGACCATCTGATTAGTTGACGTCTTGAGGCCCGGCGGGGCCGGTACAGCAAAACCAAAACGCGCATTCTAACGCTATCAGGCGAGCTTTGCTTTTTGGGCGCGTGGCCGGTGTTGGACGTTTGCCGCAATGGGGGCCAATGTCTGCGCGTAATGCCGATGGCGCATGCGGTAATGATTGCACGCTGCACCGGTTTAACGGAACCCTTAAACTACGCAGTCCGCGGCGCATATTCGCGCCTGCATTACAGAAAGGTTTCGAGGCTCGCTGGATGGACGTCGATCAGTACGAAAATTTTCCGGTCGCGAGCGTGTTGCTGCCCAAGGCGCTGCGCGCGCCTATCGGCATTATCTATCAGGTGGTTCGCACGGCGGCCGACATCGCCGATGAAGGCGACTGGAGCGCGGCTCAGCGTCATGCCCGCCTCGCCGATTTCCAGGCAGGCCTGGACGCGGTGGCCGAACGGCGCGCGGCGCCGGTGCATCCGCTGCTGTTCGGCAAACTGGCCGGGGTGGTCGCGCAATACAAGTTGCCGCTCGCGCCGTTTTACGATTTGCTGCGCGCGTGTGCGCAGGATATCGACACCAGCCGTTACGCCGACCGCGCGGCGCTGCTCGATTACTGCCGTCATTCGGCGAATCCGATCGGGCATCTGATGCTGCACCTGGTGGGCGCGGCCACGCCCGAAAATCTCGCCGACGCCGATGCGATCTGCACGGCGTCGCAGTTGATCAGCTTCTGGCTGGAGGTCGCGGCCGACTGGAAAAAGGGCCGCGTGTACTTGCCGCAAGCAGACCTGCAGCGTTTCGGCGTGACCGAAGCGTATATCGCCGAAGGCGTGTCCGACGAAAAGTGGCGCGCGCTGATGGAATACGAGGTGGCGTTTGTCCGCGAGACGCTGGTGCGCGGCGCGCCGCTCGCGTTGCGTATTCCGGGGCGGCTGGGTATCGAGCTATGCGGCGCGGTGCATGGCGGCTTGCGCTTTCTCGAACGGATCGAGCGAGCGGACTACAACGTGTTTCACGAGCATCCGGTGCTCAGCACATTTGACTGGTGCGTGGTCGCGGCGCGCACGCTGGTGATGTGGCTTTCGCGCCGCGTCGGCGTCGAGGCGCGTTCAATCGAGGGTAATGCTTAATGGCGGTGGTTCTGTTTGTTCTTTCGTGTGTTTCCCTGTTGATCTGGGGCGTGCTGCTGTTCGCGCGTGGCGGTTTCTGGCGCTCGCGTCCCGCCGCGCCGCTGACGGTCGCGCCGCGCGTCACGTGGCCGGCGGTGGTCGCCGTGGTGCCGGCGCGCAATGAAGTCGACGTGATCGCCGAAGCGGTCACCACGCTGCTCCAGCAGGACTATCGCGGCGATTTCCACGTGATCGTGGTGGACGACCACAGCACCGACGGCACCGCCGACGCCGCCCGCGCAGCCGCGTTGCAACTGCAATGTCCCGACCGTCTGACGGTGCTGAGCGCCAAGCCGTTGCCGCCGGGCTGGTCCGGCAAGGTGTGGGCGCAGTCGCAGGGTATCGAGGCCGTGCGCACGCACGGTTTGCCCGCCGACTATCTTTTGCTGACCGACGCCGACATCGGCCATCCCGCCGACGCGCTGGTGCAACTCGTCGCGCGTGCGGACGCGGAAAAGCGCGATCTCGTGTCGCTGATGGTTCGTCTGCGCTGCGATTCGTTCTGGGAAAAAGCGCTGATTCCGGCGTTCGTGTTCTTCTTCGCGAAGCTGTATCCGTTCGCGTGGGTCAACAATCCGCGCAATCGCACGGCTGCAGCTGCGGGCGGTTGCATGCTGGTGCGCCGTAGCGCGCTGGAAGAAGCGGGTGGTATCGAGTCGATCCGCGCCGAGTTGATCGACGATTGCAGTCTCGCCGCGCGGATCAAGCATCGCGGCACCGGACGTCATCCGATCCGGCTGGATGTGGCGGCGCGCAGCGTGTCGCTGCGTCCGTACGATAGCTGGCGTGAGATCTGGAACATGATCGCGCGCACGGCCTTCACGCAACTGCACTACTCGCCGTTGCTGCTGGCCGGCACGCTGGCCGGCATGACGATCATTTACCTGATGCCGCCGGTGGCCGCGCTGGTGTTGGGTCCGCTGGGCTGGCCCGCATGGCTGGCCTGGGCGGCCATGTGCTGCGCGTATGCGCCGATGCTCAGCTACTACCGCCGTTCGCCGCTGTGGGCACCGTTTCTGCCGCTGATCGCGCTGTTTTATGTCGGCGCGACGTTTGCGTCGGCGGTGCGTTATTGGCGCGGTAAAGGCGGTCAGTGGAAGGCGCGGGTTCAGGCGCCAGTGCAGGAGCGCTGAACTTGCGCGGCCGCAACTGATGGCAGCGATGCAATAAAAAACGGCGCCTCGGCGCCGTTTTTTGCATCACGCGTTGGTGAGCATCATGTACATCTGGATCACGATGTCGGGTGAGAACGTGAACGGCACCCAGCCGTGACCGGTGTGACGCATGATTAGCAGACGGTCGCCGTTCGACTGTTTCTGCACCGCCATGACCGGATTTTTCGTCGATACGAAACGCCAGCCGGGCGGAATGCCGGGCGGCGGTTCCGGCGTCATCGATGCGCGCGCGTTCGACAATTCCTCGATCAGCTTGCCGATCTGTTCCGGACGCAGCGCGACCGTCTGGTCGCCGATCGTCATCGTGATCTCGTTCTGCCCCGGACGATCGATTTCGAGCGTGGGCTGGAATTGCGCGGCCGGTTTTTCATCAGACTTCTGTTCCGCCGCTGCCGATGCCACGTCGCGATCAACCGCAACCGCTTCTGCCGACGATTCGGCCGCAGACGCTTGCGCCGCCACCTGCTGCTGCGCGATGGCGGGTTCTGCTGAAGTCTCGGAGATGTTTTCGGCCTGCTGGGCCACGACAGCGTGAATGAGCTGGTCGAGGCTCACTTCCAGCGCGCCGAGCTGTTCGTGAAGATTCATGCGAGTTTCTCTGATAAGACCCACGATTTTACCTGCTGCGCGTAGGCTTTGACCCCTCGCGACCACGGGACTTGTAACAAAATGCTTACGGTCGCGCCAGAGGTTGTGTCCGGCGACGTTCTGTGTTCATGCGCGTCACGCCTTGAGATAACCCGCCTGCCTGAACCAGTCGAGCGCGTCGCTCAAACCCTCGCGATAAGGCCGCGCGCGATAACCCAATTCGCGCTCCGCCTTCGCCGACGTGAAATACATCTTGTTCTTCGACATTTTCAGACCGTCGACGGTAACGAACGGTTCGCGTTTCGTGATCTTCGCGATGGCTTCCGCGCCCATCGCCAGTGGATACAGCGGCCAGCGCGGCAGGCTGAGCGTTGGCGCCTTGCGGCCGGTCAGCGCGGCGATATCCGCGAGCATTTGCTGAAGCGGCAGATTTTCGCCGCCGAGAATGTAGCGCTCGCCGATCTTGCCGCGTTCGAGCGCGAGAAAATGGCCGGCCGCGACGTCGTCCACGTGCACGAGGTTCAGGCCCGTATCGACGAACGCGGGGATCTTGCCGGTCGCTGCCTCGACGATGATCCGCCCGGTCGGCGTCGGCTTCACGTCGCGCGGACCAATCGGTGTGGACGGATTGACGATCACCGCCGGCAGTCCATCTTCGGCGATCATCCGCTCGACCGCGCGCTCGGCCAGCACCTTGCTGCGCTTGTACACGCCGATCGCCTGATCGGCCTTGAGCGGCGAGGTTTCGTCGGCGGACTGACCGGAACTCGTCACCTTGAGCGTCGCGACGCTGCTCGTGTAGACGATGCGCTCCACGCCTTCCTTCAGCGCTGCGCGCATGGTCGCCTCGGTGCCTTCCAGGTTCGAGCGCTCGATCTCGCCCGGGTCCGGCGCCCACAGCCGGTAGTCGGCGGCGACGTGCAGCAGGTAGCGCACGCCGCGCAGCGCCTTGCGCATCGACGCCTCGTCGCGCATGTCGCCGACGACGATTTCCGCGTTCAGCGACTCGACGTTCTGCCGCGGACTGGTGGCGCGCACCAGCACGCGTACGTTGAAACCCTTCTGCTGCGCGATGCGCGCCACCGACGAGCCCACGAAGCCGGAAGCCCCGGTGACGAGTACGAGATCGCGATTCTGTTCGGTCATTCTGTATCCATTTTCCTGCGTGACAGTCGACGGATTGTACGTGGCGGGCTTGTCCTATGTCGCGTGAACGCTACTGGCGACGCGTGCCGAACCCGCAGCGGACTCGCGCGCGGCCGAGCAGGCTCGCCGCGACTTGACTAGAATGCCCGCTTGAAAGACTGTGAGGAGAGGACGGCATGGCCCCGGATCTGGATCAGCGGATCGAAACGTATTACGTGCGAGTGCGCGGCCACGTGCAGGGCGTCGGCTTTCGCCACGCCACCGTGCGGCAGGCGCACGCGCTCGGCATCAAGGGATGGGTGGCGAATCTCGACGACGGTTCGGTTGAAGCGATGTTGCAAGGCTCGGCCAATCAGGTCGACCGGATGCTGTCTTGGCTGCGTCACGGGCCGCCGGCGGCGCGCGTGACCGAAGTGGCCGGTGAGGAACGCGCGACCGAAAAGCGTTACGAGCGTTTCGAGCAGCACTGAGCGACGCGAATCCCCGTTAATGAAAAAGGCGGCGCGCCATCATCACGATGGCGCGCCGCCTTTTTGTCTTTTTACCCGCGTCTGCGAGCGAAAGTGAAGCCGTAGCGCTTACTTCGCGAGCAGCAGACTCTCCGCGAATCCCCACTCCTTTTCGATCCACTGATGGCTGCACGCGAAGCCCGCATCGTCGGCGATCGCGCCCATTTCTTCGGCGCGATATTTGTGGCTGCTCTCAGTCCAGATCGTTTCGCCTTCCTTCAGCGACACCGTCAGTTGCGCCGCGCGCACGTGCGCGGTGATGTCGCGTTTCGCACGCAGATGCATCTCGATACTGCGCGCGTCCGGGTTGAAGCGCGCGACATGCTCGAACGCATCGAGCGGAAAATCGCCGTCGAGTTCGCGATTGATCCGCGCCAGCAGATTCAGATTGAACGATGCGGTGACGCCGACCGAGTCGTCGTACGCGGCAACCAGCACCGGCGTCGGCTTGATCAGATCGGTGCCGAGCAGCAGGGCGTCGCCGGGCGCGAGCATGTTGCGGATATCACGCAGAAAACGCGTCGCCGCGAGCCGGCCGAAATTGCCGATCGTGCTGCCGAGGAACAGCACCAGCAACCGTTCGTCCGGCGCGCGCTTCTTGCTGACTTCGGCGAGACCGGCGAGGTAATCGCGTTCGTACCCGACAATCGAAATCCGTTCGATATCGCCGAGCTCGCGTCTGCATAGCTGCAGCGCACTGCGCGAAATTTCAATCGGGCAGTAAGAAGTGGGGCGCTTTTTACACAGCGCTTCCAGAATGCGCCGCGTTTTACGGCCGCTGCCGCTGCCGAGTTCCGCCACCACCACGTCGTGCGGAAGATGCTCGACGATGTCCACCGCGTGCTTCGCGAGCAGCCGTTCTTCGGCCCGCGTCACGCCGTATTCCGGCAATACGGTGATCACTTCGAACAGCGCCGAACCGACTTCGTCGTACAGATATTTCGACGGCAGTTCTTTTTGCGGCGTGTGACTGAGGCCCGCACGCACGTCGGCGGCGAAGGCGGAGTGGAAATCGGGTGAAACGTCGAGCGAGAGGGCTGGCTGGGTCATGCTGGCTCCAGTAGTCACATTCGATGAGCGGGATTGCCGGCCGGGCGGCGACATGCGTGGCCTGAACTATTTGACGCATGTCGTGGGAAGAAGGGCGGCGAGTCGGTTGGACTGCCCGGTGCCGGCCCGGCTAGTTGATGCTTTCTCTGCTATTACCGCCAATGCGGCAACCAGCGTTGCGAGACTGAGTAGCAAGATTCGCGCTTGAGCGGCTTCGTCGAAGCTTCCAAATGAATTGCGCGAGATTTGCCGCTGAAAATACGGGGTTTTGTCTCCGCACATGAAGTTACGTTCTAGTGCATCGACGCGCGATGCGCACGAAATAATTACGGCCTGGCGATCGCTGCGCTCTTCAGCCTTCGACGGATAACCCGTCTAGAATGCCGGCTTGCGTCGCTTGTTCCCGACGGCATGCTTACTTCAGCGCGAGACCTTGGTGGAACGACAGCGTACTTCAGTGGGACATCAGTGAGACTTCACGGCCAATGACAACAACGAATGCGTCGCCAGCCCATGCTGCGCTGCGAAAAAACACCGGCACACTCGTGTTCGCGTTTTCCTTCAGATCGCCGCCTGTCGACACCATCGCGACCAGGATTGCGCAATGAACCAGTATGACCCAAAGCGCGGAATCGCGTTGTCTGCGAGCGCGTCGGCGATGTTCGCGTTGCTGTCCGCTTACGCCACCTTGCTCGCGCCGCTGAGCGGCCTCGATATTTTCGCGTGGCGCGTGATCTGGACCGTGCCTGGCGCGCTGTTACTCGTCGCATTGCGCAAGCGCCTGCCTATTCTCCGGCAACTTCTTTACCGCATGGTGACCGAGCCGATGCTCGGCATGGCAATGATCGCGAGCGCGGTGTTACTCGGGCTTCAATTGTGGGTATTCCTGTGGGCGCCGCTGCATGGCCGGATGCTCGAGGTGTCGCTCGGCTACTTTCTGCTCCCGCTGACGATGGTGCTGGTCGGCCGCTTTTACTATCGCGAGCGGCTCGACGGATTGCAGTGGCTCGCCGTGTTCTGCGCGGCGCTTGGCGTCGCCCATGAATTGTGGGCGACGGGCGCATTTTCGTGGCCGACCTTGCTGGTGGCGCTCGGTTATCCGCCGTATTTCGTGCTTCGTCGCAAGATCAATCAGGATTCGCTCGCGATGTTCACCGTGGAAATGGCGCTGCTGTTACCGCCGGCGATCTTCTTCGCGATCAGCGGCGGCTCGCTGACGAAGATCGCCGGGCGTGTCGACATGTGGTGTCTGCTGCTGCCGGGTCTTGGTGCGTTGAGCACGCTCGCGCTCGCTTCGTATCTGAAGGCGAGCCGCTTATTGCCGGTCGCACTGTTCGGCATTCTCGGTTATGTCGAGCCAGCGTTGCTCGTGCTGGTGTCGATCACGTTGCTCGGTGAAGCGCTGAGCGCGTCGCAGTTGGTGACTTACATTCCGATCTGGATCGCGGTCGCATTGACGGCGCTGCATAGCGTGCGGCTCGTTCGGCTTGCGCCGAACTGATGGCTGACTCACTGCACCGCGCGACGTCAATCAGCGCTGCGCCGTTGCGTGATCCTGACTGATGCGCGTCGGGCCCACATCCGCCTCGATCGCTTCGCGCAGCGCGGGACGCCAGCCGAAACCGAACAACGCTTCCGCGAGCACGAACAGCGGTCCGATCAACAGGCCGATTACATCGTCGACAAAAGCGGGCTTGCGATGTTCGTAAGCGACGTGCCCGATGAACTGGAACACCCAGCCGACCACAAAAAGGCCGACGCCCGTCGCGAGCCACACCACCGTGGATTGCGCCGCGGTCCACTGGCCGAACGCGACACACAGTGCCGACACGCACACCATCATCAGCCCGAGCGGCAAGTCGAGCACCAGGTAGTAGACGGTTGCCGCCACGAACAGCACCCACGCCGGGGACAACGTGAACGGCAGCGAGCCGGCCGCGAAGGCAGGGCGGCTCAACAGAACCGCCAACGCAAGCACGATCATTGGAATGCCGACGAAATGCGTGGCGATGTTGCGGCGGTCGCGATGGTAGGCCGCGTATTGCGTCAATTGCTGCGTCAGCGTTCTCATGGATGCCGCTCCTCGGTCAAAGTCAGCATAATCGCGGGCAGCGGAATTTCAAACCATCGGGTAGCCGACAATCGTGCACGGATGCCGTCCTATGACTGCGAGTTTTTCATCGAATGAGCTTGCCGGGCTGCTTGAGCGCAGCGCTTGGTTTCGCTCGGCGCCGGCCGCGCTGCGGGCCGAGTTGATTGAAATGGGGCGTGTCGAACACCTCGCCGCGGGCCAGCGTCTTTTCACGCGCGGCGATTCCGACGACGGCCTCTATTGCGTGCTCGACGGGCTGATGCGAATCGGTGCTGCCAGTTCGGCGGGGAAGGAAGCGCTGCTCGCTGTCATCGAACCGGTCAACTGGTTCGGCGAGATTGCGTTGTTCGACAATCGGCCGCGAACCCACAATGCGTATGCCGAACGCGATTCCGAACTGTTTCACGTGCCGCGCGCGGCGCTCGCCGCGCTGCTCGAACGCACGCCTGCGTACTGGCATGTATTCGGTTTGCTGTTGACGCAAAAACTGCGTCTAGCTTTCGATGCGATCGAGGAAGCCGCGCTATTACCTGCTGCACAACGAGTGGCGCGTCGATTGTTATTGATGGCGGGCGGTTACGGCGAACCCGGCGCATTGCGTCGCGTGCTCAAGGTCCCGCAGGAAGATCTAGCGATGATGCTGGCATTGTCGCGGCAGACGATCAATCAGGTACTCAAGCAATTCGAAATGCAGGGTGCGTTGAAACTCGGCTATGCCGAAATCGAAATTACGGACCCGCACAAGCTCGGCGAATTGGCGGATCTGGAACCCGGCTTGCCGACATCACGCGATTAATGCGCTTTTTCGACTACGCCATGTCGTTGCAGCGGCCGATCAATGCGACAGGCAGTGTTGAGATTAGCGTGTGCAGAGTGAAGTCCAGGTCTTCAATCGCGATGTCGAGTTGCACGCGAACTTCTTCCCGGACGTGGTGCGTGCCGACGACATAGACGCCGAGCGGCGAATGAAGCAATGCGCGTAACGACGACGCGCCAGCAGGATCGTTCGATGGATGAGGCAACGTGACTTGCAGCAGCGCGCGGGTCGACGGAAAGGGAATGACGTTGTTGCGTTGAACCCGTGAATTGCCGGGCGCTTGAGATTGCGTTTGCGTTTGCACTGCTTCGGCAAGGTTATCGATTGATTGCGTGAGAGCCATGTTATGAGGCGTTCGTCGACGCCATGGTTAATCAGGACAATGAGAGGTTAGACGTTCCTGAGTAAACGTAGTGCAAAAATTAACGCGCATTTCTGCCATACGAAAACAATAAAAAAAGGCGAGTCATTCAAGACTCGCCCTCCCTGAACGGCACGACCTGGCTTCGATTAATACCCCATAGATGGCTGGTGCGTGCCGAATCCGATCACGTGTTATTGCGTCTTCGTCGTGTCGGTTTGTGCGCCGTCGGCTTTAGCCGGGGCATTGCTGGCCTCTTTCGCGCTCTCCGTTTTCGTCTTCACGGCGCTCGTTTTGACAGCGGCTTTCTTGACGCTTTTGTGGGTCGCCGAATGAGTGGTGGACGTCTTCTTGATGTGCGCTTTCGTTGCGGCTTTCGCCGGCGCCTTGGTCGCGGCAGCGCCCTGGTCTGCGGAACCGGTTTGCGCGGCGGTGCTCGCCTTCAGATTCGCCTGACCGGCGGGTCGCATCTGCATCGGCTGCGCGGATTGCGTGGCGGACGGTGCGGCCGTTTGAGCAAAGGCGGCCGACACGAACAGAGCGGAAGCGAGAGCGGCGAAAAGCGTCTTCATGGTGTAACTCCCTTTGGGAATCGGTTGATTCTTTTGTCGCGACTGAATTGTTTCAGCGCTGCCGGTTTAACGCGGACGAGACGACAGGAGTTGACGACGCGATGGTGACAAAACGTAACCGCCGATACATATCGGGGTGCTGAATCAGCGAGGAGAGATTGCGGGTGAGGCGAGGGCGTATGACGGCGAGAGAATCTCTCGCCGTCATACGAAAGCTACTGCGTTTAAGGCTTGATCGAACCGCTCAAGCGTTACTGAAACGGATTCGCGATGACGCCTGGTTTTGCGTCCGGTTCGTCTTTCACTTTTGCCGGCAACGACGGTTGCGCCTGCAAGCTCGCGACGATCGCATCGACCGCTTCCTTCAATGCAAGCGCCGCCTTCAGTCCGCGCTGATCCTGCGTCAACTCCAGCGTGCCGTTCAGTACGACGCGCGTGGTGCCGTTGGTCAGCGTGAGCGCATCGCCCTGAATGTTCAGCACGTCGTCATCGTTCGAATAGGGTTTAAACACCTTTCAGTCCTCCCGGTCGCTGGTCTTTGAGGTTTTCCGGAATGCCCGGAAAGCGGATGCCCGATGCTGCTTCGAGTTCGTGAATCGTCCTGATGTCGTAACGGTTAGTCGATACATTGTCCACCACGACGGCAAACGCCAACTGCCGCGACGGCACGTAGACGACTTTGAACAGTTGCGTCGGCACGAACACGCGGGTCGGCCCGATGGTCTGCAACTGCTGGCCGTTGAAGATCGGTCCGGTGACGACATAAGTATCGTCGTACGACATCGCGATCTTGCGCACCGACGATTCGATCCGTGCCCACAGCCGCTGATTGTTCTCGCGGTTTTGCGGAACGATATTGGCCAGCGAGAACGATTGTGCCATCGCCTCCTGATTCCAGCGATTACCCGCCGGGCTCATATGCCCGCGATCGAAGCCACTGCGTTTGTAGTCCGCGAGCGTTGCGCCTTCACCGTCGGGCAAACGCGTGTCTTCGAAGAACTTGTTGGTGCGCACCATCTCTTTCGCGGCTTCGATATGGTCGCGCGTCAGATGTTCGGCGGACCAAAGCGGACCGTGCGTAATGCCCGAATGTAGAACCGCGAAATCGCTATAGCAAAGCATGCGCGTTTTCGGCGCCATCTTCTGATTGGTCAGAGTGGGCCATTGCGCATTCGGAGTGAACTGGGTGCAGGAGGGCGCCGCGCTGGCGTGAGCCGCAACGGCAAAAAGCAGACAGGCAAACCACTTCTTCATGTGTCGGTCAGTCGAGGGGTAGGGCGCAAGAGTATAGCGTCGTGAACCCTGTTAGGGCGACCGGAACACGTACAACAGAAGCAAGCGGAGAAATGCAGATGGCGCGTCGCGATCAAATCGGATTAGATGAACGAGCCGTGTCGCGCGGACAAAAAAATGGGCCGCTTTGCAGCGACCCTAATGCGTGGAATTCAAACTCTACGATCACAAACTTAAGGTTGTCTTAAATCCGTCGATCAGAGAATAGTTATGTGAGTCGGCGCACGCTTGTGCGGCGTCACGCGAATACGCGTGCACATCCGCATGAGCGCATTAACAACGCGCATGGAATTTTCGACCGATAAAAACGCTAAAGAAATAGCGCAAGGAACCTAATTACCGAACACGCTATTTTCAGCACGAACCGTTTGACGGTCGACGGCTTGCAGCCGCCAGAAACCGCTGGCCGGTGCGCGCGTGGGCAATGCAGTCCACGCGGCGGCGCCTTGCGCGGCGCTCACGCGCTGCTTGCGGTCGACGTGCAAACCGCGCAGCGTACATAGCGGCGCATCTGTGCTGGGCGCGCAAAGCGTGGTCACGCCATTGTCGTCGTGCAACTCGCCCCACGGGGGCAGATCGATCCCTTGATGCGCTTCTCTCGACCACCGGTGTTCGTCGGTGTCGAGCCATAAGACCGCATAGTCGTGGCTGACGGTGGGATCGGAACCGTTGATCAGAATAGTCAGTCGCATGTCAGTTCCGTACAGATTGCGAATTGATGCTTTATCAGTCTATGCCGTGATGCGTGTTATTCAAGGCAAACGTCTGATGATCCGGTACGAAAAAACGGACTCGCGATGCGTTTTAGTGGCACACGCGGCGTTACGATAATCGTCCTCGTGACGACGTTTTGCGGAGGAGCGATGCGGCTCCGATTTTTGCAAATCACTTTGCTGACGGGATCGTTTTGCGCGATGACGTCCGCCGTTTTTGCTGCGGACAGCACGCCCTTTTCTGCGCCCGCGCCGATCGTCTACATCACCGATTTCGATCTCGACGTGGCGAACGTTTCGCCGGATAGCGGACCCGGCCAGCGGGTGCGTCGTCTGCGTGGCTTGCTGCCGGATGGACCCGGGCCGCTCGCACAGGACAGGAATCCGCAAGACCACGCAAAGCACATCGTGAACGAGATGGCCGACGCGCTGACCGACGACCTGAAAAGCGGCGGCGTAGACGCGCGCCGTATCGCGCGCGATCAACCGTTGCCCACCGAAGGATGGCAAGTGCGCGGCGTGTTTCTGAATGTCGATGACGGCAATCGTCTGCGTCGCGCAATCGTCGGTCTCGGCGCGGGGCAGAACGACATTCAGGTGGCGGTGTCGTGCGACCGGCTCGGCGCGGCGGATTTGCCGCCGCTTTATCAGGCGGTCGAAGAGGCGGACAGCAGGAACATGCCTGGCGCGGTCGTCAGACTGAACCCGTATGTGATCGCGGCGAAGTTCGTCATGGCGAGCGGCGACGAAAAAAAGACCATCAAAAAGACCGCGCAGCAGATTTCAGATGCGGTAATCGCGAGGCTGCATGCTGACGCAAAGTAGAGCGTTGCAATACTGCGCGTGACGCATCGCAGCAGTGTCGGCATGTTTGAATCGCGAGCGGATAAAACTACGGCAATCGACGCTTCACGCGCCAGCTGCTGTGCGTGGAATCGACGGCCAGTAGCAGCCAATGCCTTGCATCGACGGGATGACGTTTTCGGGTCGCATAACCGTCGACGGTCAACTCAAGCTCGTCAAACGCGCGCCGGTGGCAGGTGGCGTGTGCGCCGGAGCCGTCCGCGAATTCGACGATCGCAGCGGCCGCGCCGGCCGGTTCGGGCAAATGCGCGATGCTTACCGCGCAGCCCGGGTAAAGATGCGAGTCGGCAACCTGGATCTGAACGGATTCGGACATGAGCGAGCCCTCCGGACGCTGGGGCGAAGCGGGCGTGCAAGGCCGTTTCGCGCGATAAACCGGATCAAAGCATAGCACCGCATGAAACGGTGGCAGTGCAGCAAAATCAGCCCGGCATTTGCATTAACCAACCCGTACGTGTGCGTCATTTTTCGACATGTATTGGCCCAACATCGGCACGAGCCGCGCAGCCGTCGACACTTTCCGCTTCATGCCGACGATGGGCGGTACCAGCAGCGCGCTTTTTTTGCGCCCCCTCGAGCATTGCTTACGCCGTACGCCCCAATAAATATTCGCTGCATGCTTCGCGCTATCATGCTGATCTGACCACGACGAACAGCGGAAACGGCAGCCAAGATGGCCAAAGAAGAACAGACCGGAGCGGGACGCAAACAGGCGAAATCACGAGGCGCGGCGCAGGACGACACCGCGTTGTCCCTGGCGCCTGCTGCCGACATTCCCGACACCCCCGATCCCGCCGATGACGAGAGCAGCGGCGGCTCGACCTATCTAGTACCAGGCCTCGAGCGCGGCTTGCGGATTCTCGCTGAGTTCAGCGCGCGCGAGCCGGTACTCGGCGCACCCGAGTTGTCCAAGCGGATCGGCATTCCGCGCACGACCACCTTCCGTTTGCTGCAAACCCTCGAAGCGCTCGGCTTTCTGGAGCGCGTGAACGGCGACCGTCATTTCCGGCTGAGCGTCGCGGTGTTGCGGCTCGGCTTCGAATATCTGAGTTCGCTCGAATTGACCGACGTCGGCACGCCGATCCTCGAACAATTGCGCGATGCAACCGGCCTCAGTTCGCATCTGCTGATCCGCGATCAGCGCGACGTGGTGTTTGTTGCCAAGGCGCAAACCCACGAGCCCATGTTCAGTTCGGTGAAGGTGCATGTCGGCACGCGCCTGCCCGCTCACGCCACCGTGCATGGCCAGGTGCTGATGGGCGATCTGAGTTTCGATGAATTGCGTCAGTTGTATCCCGAGCCGCAACTCGAACGATTCACCGAGCGCACGCCCGCTACCGTCGATGAACTGTCTGAACGGGTGCGCGAAAGTGCGCTGCTCGGCTACGCGTTGAGCGAGGCGTCGTTCGAACGGGGCATTTCGGTGGTGAGCGCGCCCGTGCGTGATCAGAGCGGCAAGATCGTCGCGGCGTTGACGGTGACGATTCCGCGTTCGGATATCGGCGAGGCGGAGGAGCGCGAACCGCTCATCGTGCAGGTATGCCAGGCGGCGCTCGATTTGTCCGAGCGTCTGAGCTATCGCCCGAGGCCGGACGATCCGACGGTGGTTCAGGCTCGCAGCAAACCGGTGTCGGCGAACTGATTGGGTTTGCGGTTTGTGCGCTTGCAGGTCCGGCTGAGAAATTCCGGCACGGACCTGCGTCAATCACATCACATCACGATTGCGTCACATCACAACGTGTTCAGAACGAGTGATGAATCCCGGCCAGCAGAATCGTCTGGTTGCGTCCGCTCGACACCCCTGCGGTAAAGAAAGCAGCGTCCGTGTTCGATCCTGCGCGCATGTACAGCGCGTTCGCATACAACTGCGTCGACTTCGACAGCGAATACACGTCGCCGATCATGAGCTGCGTCCAGCGGTGCCCCGCGAGCGTCGTCGTTGCAGCGCCGCCGGCCACGGTGTTGAACGGCGTGAACTGATAGTTCGCGCCCGCATCGTAGCTTTGATACGTGTCCGAATGCCCCGCCGATTCCAGCTTCACGCGAGTGTACAGACCATGCACCAGCAGCTTGCCGAACTGGTATGACGCGCCCGCGCCCATGTTCTGCACCTTGTCCGCGACATAGTTCGCCGACGCCACGCCCTGGAACGTGGCGAGACCGGTCGTGACGAGCGATGGCGTGCGGTCGTTCTCCGCTGCATACGTGGCACCGGCCTTGAACGGGCCATTCGCATAGGTCAGCGCGAAGCTCAGGTTTTTGCCGGTCGCGAAGTTCGTCGTGTTGCCGAGACCCATCATCGCGCCGACGGTGAAGCCGCCGAAATTCGTCGAGCGGAATTTCATCGAGTTGTCGTAGGGCACGACGCCCGTGTCGGCGAGCGAGTCGATGTTGCCCGGGTGGAACGCGTACCAGCTGGCGGCCAGATAAGCGGTGCTCAGCGGGCCGAGCACGTCGAAGCTGAACGGCGTCTGATGACCGAGCGTGACCGTGCCGACCTTGTCCGAACTCAACCCCACGAAAGCCTGGCGATTAAACAGCGTGCCCGATTTCGCGAATGCGCCCGTGTTCGTATAGAAGCCGTTTTCAAGCTGGAAAATCGTCTTCAGCCCGCCGCCCAGATCTTCGACACCCTTCAGGCCCCAGCGATCAGGCTGCGTGTTGCCCTGCTCCATCATCCATTTCGAACTGCCTGCTACGTTGCTGACATACGCGATACCGGCATCCAGGCTGCCGTATAGCGTCACACTGCTCTGCGCCCACGCGCCCGTCGTTGCGCAGATTGCCGTCAAGCCGGCTGCAATGATGTGCTTCACCGTTTGGTTCTCCTGATCATACGACCCTGGATCTCGCCAATGGGCCGTCCCTGATCCTTGCATTGGGGTTGATTGCCGTTCTGGTTTTAATGCGCCAAAACCGCACCGCTTTATGTTCCACCTATGGGCTTCTGTATCGCCTATGGAAAAGTATAGAGAGTCTTAAAGTGGTCAAAATAAATTTTCGGACCCCGTACAAACCCGCATGTGGGGTGGTCGATCTGGCTGCGAACGGGCTTGGAGCCAATCCCCAAAGGCTTTGAAACGCATAAGCGGATTCCCGCCACACCGCGCAATGCTGTGTTGCGGACACGACAGTCGGTGTTTTCCCCTACAGCTCCAGATTTTTATTTTTTTCCTCATCAAGCCAATCCTATAATTATCCATACACGAACTGATGTTCCTTAGGTGGAACATAGAGATTCAGGAGAAGGCGAGAAATGACTGATCAATGGCGCTGCGCCGGCCATGCCGGCGACCTGTCCGAAGACGCGCCGCTCGAGTTCAAACTCGACGGCACGGAAATCGGCATCTACAAAGTGGGCGACGAGCTGTACGCACTCGAAAACGTCTGCCCCCACGCATACGCGTTGCTGACGCAGGGCTTCGTCGACGGCGACACCGTCGAATGTCCGCTGCACGAAGCCGTGTTCCATATCCCCACCGGCAAATGTCTGAAAGAGCCCGGCGGCCGCGACCTGAAGATGTACTCGGTACGTCTTGCGGGCGAAGAAATCCAGATCAAGGTGGCATGACATGCGAGAGGTAGCCGTGAACTTCAATCCTTTCCTGAAGCCGTGGCTCGCGCCGCAGCCGAACAACGTCGCCGGCAAGGGCGTGATCGAGAAACCGGGCCAGCAGGAAAACATGGTCTGGCAGAACCGCAAGGCCGAACCGACCCAGTACGAAAACGACTTCGGCGATGCGCTCGAAAAAGTTTTCGAAGCCGGCGCGATGGAGTTGCAGGAAGTCGTCGACGGTCTGAACCACGTCGGCTTCCGCACCCCGGAAGGCCAGCCGTGGGACGCCGAGCGCCTCGCCGCCGAATTCCGCCTGCTCGCCGACTAGGCGCGCCCTTTCGAACACCCGCGAACACGTTTCATCGCTTTCGTACCCGGAGTCTCCTTATGACGTCCCCCACTACAACTCAAGGCTCGGCCGACCCGATCCAGTCCTACCTGGACAAAGGCCTGCGTAACTACTGGTATCCCGTTGCACCGAGCTGGCAAGTCGGCGACGCGCCGGTCGGCATCACGCGGCTCGGCGACCAGATCGTGCTGTGGCGCGACAAGGAAGGCCAGGTCCGCGCACTCGAAGACCGCTGCCCGCATCGCGGCGCGCGCCTGTCGCTCGGCTGGAACCTCGGCGGCAGCGTCGCGTGCTGGTATCACGGCATCGAAGTCGACGGCACCGGCACCGTGCAGCGCGTGCCGGCCGTGTCGGCGTGCCCGCTCGAAGGCACCAAGTGCGTGAAGTCGTATCCGGTCGAAGAACACGCCGGCGCGATCTTCCTGTGGTTCGGCGACGAAGCGCATAAGGAACCCGCGCCGCTCAAGCTGCCGGAAGAGCTGGTCGGCGAGGAATACGCGAGCTTCCTGTGCATGTCGAACTGGAAGTGCAACTATCAGTACGCCATCGACAACGTGATGGACCCGATGCACGGCGCGTATCTGCACGCGACGTCGCACTCGATGGCCGAAGGCGACAAGCAGGCCGACATGCGCGTGCGCAAGACCGAAACCGGTCTGATGTTCGAAAAGGTCGGCCAGCGCGACGTGAACTTCGACTGGGTGGAACTCGGCGAAACCGGCGCGCTGTGGATGCGCCTCGCGATTCCGTACAAGAAGAAGTTCGGCCCGGGCGGCAGCTTCGGGATCATCGGCTTCGCAGTTCCGACCGACGGCGACAACTGCCAGGTGTATTTCTGGCGTACCCGCAAGGTGCAGGGCTGGCAGCGCGACGCATGGCGCTTCCTGTATCGCAATCGTCTGGAAGGTCTGCATTGGGACGTGCTGGAGCAAGACCGCTACGTGCTGGAAAGCCTCGCGCCGAATGCACGCGAACACGAGTTCCTTTATCAGCACGACGTCGGCATGACGCGCGTGCGCCGCATGCTGCGTCAGCGCGCGCAACAGCATTTCGCCGATCTCGACGCGCATCGCGCGCAAGTTCAGGCGCAAGCGGGAGCCGGTCAAACCGCCGAAGCGGGCCACAGCCATGCATAACGACGCGCTCGCAGCGCTCAACGGCCGACGCGTCCTCGTGACGGGCGGCGCGCGCGGTCTCGGCGCGGCGTTTGTCCGCGCGCTGGTGCAGGTCGGCGCGAAGGTGGTGCTCGGCGACGTGCTGCATGAAGAAGGTCAGGCACTCGCGGCATCGCTCGCAGCGCAAGGACATGCGGCGACGTATCTGCCGCTCGATCTGGCGAATCCGCAAAGCATCCAGCAATTCGCGGAGCAGGGCGCGGCGCAACTCGGCGGCCTCGACGCGCTGATCAACAACGCGGCGATCACCAACTCCGGCGGCAAGTTCGCGGACGAATTGTCGGTCGACACGTGGGACGCCGTGATGAACGTGAACGTGCGCGGTGTCTGGTTGATGAGCACAGCCGCGCTGCCGTTTCTGCGCGAGTCGGGCCGCGGCAGCATCGTCAATATCGCTTCGGATACGGCGATGTGGGGCGCGCCGAAACTGCTCGCGTATGTCGCGAGCAAGGGCGCCGTGATTTCGATGACCCGCTCGCTGGCGCGTGAATTCGGCGCGCATCAGGTGACCGTCAACGCGATCGCGCCAGGCCTGACCGAAGTCGAAGCGACCGCTTACGTGCCCGCCGAGCGTCATCAGTATTACCTGCAAGGCCGCGCTTTGACGCGCGCTCAGGTGCCCGACGATGTGACCGGGCCCGTGTTGTTCCTGTTGTCCGATGCCGCGCGCTTCGTAACCGGCCAGTTGCTGCCGGTGAACGGCGGCTTCGTGATGAATTGATCTTGTCGAATCGAAAGGAGAAAGAGATGGCGGATGCCGATATCGAACGCAAATCGTGGGAACAACCCGCGGAAGCGAGCTTTGGACAATGGCTGGACAGCCGCGTCGCGCGCCTGGAAACGCGTCGCTACGACTGGGACGCGCTGAAGTTCCAGGCGGACTACGACCCGAAATATCGCCGTGCGCAAATGCGCTATGTCGGCACGGGCGGCACGGGCGTCGCGAAGGACATGAACACGGTGCCCGCAGGCGGCTTCACGTTTTCGACGATGGTGATCCCGGCCGGCAACATCGGCCCGAGCCATATTCATATGGATGTCGAAGAAATTTTCTTCGTGCTGCGCGGCAAGATGAAAGTGATCTGCGAGAAAGACGGCGAAACGTGGGAAGCCGTGCTCGGCGAGCGTGACCTGATCTCGGTGCCGCCTGGCGTGTATCGCACGGAAATCAACATCGGCGAAGAAGACGCGCTGATGTGCGTGATGCTCGGTTCGCCGAAGCCGGTCACGCCGACGTATCCGCCGGATTCGCCGCTGGCGAAGCTCAAGCGCTAAGCCTTTTCGAAGTCTGATTCGCAGCAGTAGAAAAACACCCGCGAAGGAAATCATGTCCGCAGTCCCGTCCGTTACCGCCGATCAACACGCGTCGCTCGAAACGCGCCTCGCGCGCTTTCCGGCGCAGCAGGTCGAGTTGGCGTCGCAACGTGTGCTGAGCTATCGCGAAACCGCGAGCGCCAACACCGGCGCGTTGCCGCTCGTGCTGTTGCACGGTATCGGGTCGGGCGCGGCGTCGTGGGTGCAGCAGTTCGAAGTATTGGCCGCGAACCGTCGCGTGCTGGCATGGGATGCGCCGGGTTATGGCGCGTCCACGCCGGTTGACGCAGAGTCGCCCGTGGCCGCTCACTACGCCTCGGTATTGAAGGACTGGCTCGACGCACTCGGCATCGAACGATGCGTGCTGGTCGGGCACTCGCTCGGCGCGATCATCGCCGGTGCGTTTGCTGCGGCGAATCCGCAGCGCGTGGCCGGTTTGCTGCTGTTGTCGCCGGCTGGCGGCTACGGCGCGGCATCTGCGGAAGTGCGCGAAACGAAACGCGACCAGCGCCTCGCGATGCTGAACGAACTCGGCCCGCAAGGTCTCGTCGAAAAACGCAGCACCAATATGTTGTCCGCGAATGCAAACGACGAAGCCCGCGCATGGGTGCGCTGGAACATGTCGCGCGTGATCCCGCACGGCTATGCGCAGGCGACGCATCTGCTCGCCAACGCCGACCTCGCCAGCGACCTCGCGCGCTTCACTGGCCGCATCAACGTGGCAGTCGGCGCGGACGACACCATCACGCCTCCCGCCGCCTGCGAGCGAATCGCCCTTGCCGCAGGCACCCAATTGCAGGTCGTGCCGCGCGCGGGGCACGCCGGTTATATCGAAGCACCCGCCGCGTACACCGCGATCATCGACACGTTCTGCCGCACGAGCGGTGGACAACGGAGCCAATGAATGACGCCCGACACACTCAACGCCGAGCGCAACGCGGACGACGACCGCAACGACACCGGTAGCGACAGCAGCTACCGCGTGCCGGGTCTCGAACGTGGTTTGAAGATTCTCACGGAGTTCTCGCCGCGCGAGCCCGTCCTCGGCGCGCCGGAATTGTCCCGCCGCCTGAAGATTCCGCGCACGACGGTGTTTCGTCTGCTGCAAACGCTCGAATCGCTCGGCTTTCTCGAACGCGCCGACAAAGACCGGAACTATCGGCTCGGCGTCGCCGTGCTGCGGCTCGGCTTCGAATATCTGAGTTCGCTCGAATTGACCGACCTCGGTCTGCCGATCATCGAAGCATTGCGCACCGAAACCGGCCTGACGACGCACATCGTGATTCGCGACGGACGTGATGTCGTCTTCGTCGCCAAAGCACAAAGCCATGCGCCGATTTTCAGTTCGGTGAAGGTCAACGTCGGCACCCGTCTGCCCGCTTATGCAACGACACACGGCCAGGTGCTGATGGGCGACATGACGCTCGACGATCTAAAGAAGCTCTATCCCGAGCCGGAACTGGAGCGTTTCACGAAGCAGACGCCCGCCACCGTCGAAGACTTGTATGAGCGTGTGCGCGACGACGCACTGCGTGGTTTCGCGATCAGCGAGTCGTCGTTCGAACGCGGCATTTCGGTGGTCAGCGTGCCGGTTCGCAACGACACGGGGCGCATCGTCGCGGTCATCACGACGACGATTCCGCGCCACGAGATCGACGCGTCGCTGCTCGACAGCGGCCTGATCGACAAGGTCCGCCGCGCGGCCGATGAACTTTCGCAGCGGCTCAACTATCGGCCGAAGAACGCGCCGAATGCGGGCAGCCAATACATGAAGGCACTGGGGCTCTGATGATTCAAATCGATTTGACCGGACAGGTGGCGGTGGTGACGGGCGGTTCGTCCGGCATCGGCCTCGCGACTGCCGAACTCTTTTTGCGGGCGGGTGCATCGGTTGCGATTTGCGGCCGTAACACCGAGCGTCTCGCGCACGCGGAAGCCGCGCTGAAAGCAAAGTTTCCCGAAGCACAATTGCTCGCGCAAGCCTGCGACGTACTCGACGCCGACGACGTCAACGTCTTCGCGCAAGCCGTGCAAACGCGCTTCGGCCGCACCGACATGCTGGTGAACAACGCCGGCCAGGGTCGCGTCTCGACGTTCGCCAACACGACCGACGACGCCTGGCGCGAAGAACTCGACCTGAAGTATTTCAGCGTGATCCGCCCGACCCGCGCGTTTCTGCCGATGCTGCGCGATGCGGCTGGCGGCGGCAACGCGGCGATCGTCTGCGTGAACTCGCTGCTCGCGCTGCAACCGGAGCCGCACATGGTCGCGACTTCGTCGGCGCGCGCGGGCGTGCAGAACCTCATCAAGTCGCTCGCCGTAGAACTCGCGCCGCAGCATATTCGCGTCAACTCGATTCTGATCGGCATCGTCGAATCGGGTCAGTGGCGCCGCCGTCACGCTGCGGAAGCGCAGCCGGGCCAGAGCTGGGAAGACTGGACCGCCGAACTGGCGAAAAAGAAAAACATTCCGCTGGGTCGCTTCGGCAAACCCGAAGAGGCCGCTCAAGCGCTCTTTTATCTGGCTACCACGCTGTCGTCGTACACGACGGGCAGTCACATCGATGTTTCTGGAGGCGTTGCACGACATGTCTAACAAAACCACCGTTGGCGAACTGATCGCCGCTTTCCTCGAGCAATGCGGCGTTCAAACCGCATTCGGCGTGATCTCGATTCACAACATGCCGATCCTCGACGCGATTCATAACCGCGGCAAGATCCGCTACGTCGGCGCGCGCGGCGAAGCCGGCGCGGTCAATATGGCCGACGGCCTCGCGCGTGTCTCGGGCGGCCTCGGTGTGGCGTTCACCAGCACTGGCACCGCAGCGGGCAACGCAGCGGGCGCGATGGTCGAAGCGCTGACGGCAGGCACGGCGCTGCTGCACGTCACCGGTCAGATCGAAACCGAATATCTGGATCAGGACCTCGCGTATATCCACGAAGCACCGGATCAACTGTCGATGCTGTCGTCGATTTCGAAGGCTGCGTTCCGTGTGCGCTCGGTCGAAACCGCGCTGCCGACGATCCGCGAAGCCGTGCGCGTAGCGCAAACCGCACCGAGCGGTCCGGTCAGCGTCGAAATTCCAATCGACATTCAGGCTGCGGAAGTGGAGTGGCCCGCCGATCTGGCCGCCCCGCACGTCACGACGCTCACGCATTGCAGCCAGCGCGTCGCGCAACTGGCCGAGCAACTGGTCAACGCGAAGCGTCCGCTGTTGTGGCTCGGCGGCGGCACGCGCCATGCTGCGAAGGCGGTCGAGCGTCTGGTGGCGTTGGGCTTCGGCGTGGTGACCAGCGTGCAGGGCCGCGGCGTGCTGCCGGAAGATCATCCGGCGACGCTCGGCGCGTTCAACGTGCATGCAGCGGTCGAGAGCTTCTACAAGACGTGTGACGCGCTGGTGGTGGTCGGTTCGCGTCTGCGTGGCAATGAGACGCTGAAGTACAAGCTGGCGCTGCCGCAGCCGCTGTATCGGATCGACGCCGACGCGCTCGCCGATAACCGCGGTTATCGCAACGAGATGTTCATTCACGGCGATGCATCGGCCGTGCTCGAAGAACTCGCGACGCTGCTCGAAGGCCGCATCAAGGTCGATCCGAAGTTCGCGCAGGATCTGGCGGCAGCACGCGAAAGCGCGGTCGCCGACGTGGGCAAGGGTCTCGGCCCGTACAAGCGCCTCGTCGACGCGCTGCAAGCCGCAGTGGGCCGCGACTACAACTGGGTGCGCGACGTCACGATCTCGAACAGCACGTGGGGCAACCGCATGCTGAAGATTTTCTCGCCGCGCGCGGGCGTCCACGCACTCGGCGGCGGTATCGGCCAGGGCATGCAGATGGGCATCGGCGCGGCGCTCGCGGGCAACGCGGCGAAGACGGTGTGTTTGGTCGGCGACGGCGGCCTGATGGTCAACGTCGGCGAACTGGCGACGGCCGTGCAGGAAAACGCCAACGTGATGATCGTGCTGATGAACGACCAGTGCTACGGCGTGATCCGCAACATTCAGGACGCGCAATACGGCGGCCGTCGTTGCTACGTCGATCTGCATCAGCCGGATTTCGCGCAGTTCTGCGAGAGCCTGAAGCTCACGCATTACCGCATCAAGTCGCTCGATCAGGCCGACGCGATCATTCGCGAAGGCATCGCGAAGGCGGGTCCGGTGCTGGTCGAAGTGGACATGCTGTCGGTCGGCTCGTTCGCTACCGCGTTCGCAGGCCCGCCGGTCAAGGAACAGGAGCCGGAACATGCGTGACGCCGGCTACGCGGGTCACCACGCTCCCGTCGATGTCGCGATGATCGGCTTCGGCGCGATCGGCCAGGCGGTGTATCGCTCGGTTGCCGCCGATCCGACCGTGCGCGTATCGCACGTGATCGTGTCGGAGCGTCATATGGCGTCGGTGCGCGAAGTGGTAGGCGACTCGGTGGACGTGGTCACGTCGGTGTCCGCGTTGAGCAGCCAGCCGCATTTCGCGCTGGAATGCGCGGGCCATAGCGCGCTGGTCGATCACGTGGTGCCGTTGCTGAAGGGCGGCACGGATTGCGCGGTGGCATCGATCGGTGCGTTGTCCGACATGATGCTGCTCGACGCACTGTCCGCTGCCGCCGACGAAGGCGACGCGACGCTCACGCTGTTGTCCGGCGCGATTGGCGGCGTGGACGCGCTGGCCGCCGCGAAGCTCGGCGGTCTCGATGAAGTGCTGTACACGGGACGCAAGCCGCCCACGGGCTGGCTCGGCTCGCCCGCCGAACTGGTGTGCGATCTGAACGCGCTCACCGAAGAAACGGTGATCTTCGAAGGCAGCGCGCGCGAAGCGGCGCGACTCTATCCGAAGAACGCCAATGTGGCGGCGACGATCGCGCTCGCGGGTCTGGGCCTCGACCACACCACGGTCCGCCTGATCGCCGATCCGAACGTGACGCGCAACGTGCATCGCGTCGTGGCGCGCGGCGTGTTCGGCGAGATGTCGCTGGAAATGTGCGGCAAGCCTTTGCCGGACAACCCGAAGACGTCCGCGTTGACCGCGTACAGCGCGATTCGCGCGTTGCGCAATCGTGCAGCCCGCTGCGTGATTTGAGACCCGAGTTAAGACATTAGCTGAAGCAAACCGGAACGACCGACATGACTCACTTCGATACCAGCCTCGTGCCCAACGGCGATATTTTTATCGGCGGCGAATGGCGGCAAGGGCGTGGCAACCCGTACAAAAGCCTGTATCCGGCGGATCAGTCGGTCAACATGGAAATCTCGACGGCGAATGCCGACGACGCCCGCGACGCCATTGAAGCCGCCGATATCGCGTGGCGTAAAGCGGACTGGTCAGGTCTGAAGCCGCATCAACGCGCGCTGATTCTGTACCGCATCGCCGATCTGATCATGGCGCGTCACGAAGCGCTCGCGCAATTGCAGCGCCGCGACAACGGCAAGCCGATCGGCGAGACGCGCGTGCTGGTGGCGAGCGCGGCGAACACGTTCCGCTATTTCGCAGCCTGCCTCGAAACACTGGACGAAGAAGTCACGCCGTCGCGCGGCGACTATCTGACGATGAGCATCTACGAGCCGATCGGTGTGATCGCGGCCATCGTGCCGTGGAATTCGCCGATCGCGTCCGACGCGCAGAAGCTCGCTCCCGCACTCGCTGGCGGCAACGCGGTGGTGTTGAAGCCCGCTGAAGTCACGCCGTTGATCTCGCTGGCGCTGGCGCGCATCTGCGAAGAGGCGGGTGTGCCGAAGGGTGTCGTGAGCGTGGTGCCGGGCAAAGGTTCGGTGATCGGCGACGTACTGGTGCGTCATCCGCTGGTGAAGAAGGTGTCGTTCACGGGGGGCACCGAAGTGGGCCGCGGCATTGCGCGCATCGCGGCTGACAAGCTGATGCCGGTGTCGCTCGAACTCGGCGGCAAGTCGCCGACCATCGTGTTCGACGACGCCGATATCGACCACGCCGTGAACGGCGTGCTGTACGGCATCTTCAGTTCGTCGGGCGAGGCGTGCATCGCGGGTTCGCGTCTGTTCGTGCAGCGCTCGATTTACGACACGTTCATGAAGCGCCTCGCTGAAGGCGCACGCAAGCTGCGCGTCGGCGATCCGTCGCGTGCAGAGACGCAAATGGGTCCGCTGATTACCGCAGCGCATCGCGAAACGGTCGAGCGTTACGTCGCCCTTGGTCTCGAAGAGGGTGGCCGTCTGCTGTGCGGCGGCGAGCGTCCGGTCGGCGACGGCCGCGAGCAGGGCACGTATTTCCAGCCGACGATTCTCGAAGGCCTGACCAACGACGCGCGCATCTGCCAGGAAGAAATCTTCGGACCGGTGCTGGTCGCGATGCCGTTCGACGACGAAGCATCGCTGCTGAAAGACGCGAACAACAGCGTGTTCGGCCTCGCCGCCGGCATCTGGACTCGCGACTACAAGCGCGCTTACCGGATCGCCCGCGCGCTAGAAGCCGGCACCATCTGGATCAATACGTACAAGCTGTTCTCGATCTCGACGCCGTTCAGCGGCTGGAAAGAGAGCGGCATGGGACGCGAGAAAGGCCGGCTCGGCATCCGCGAATACATGCAACAAAAGAGCCTCTACTGGGGCTTGAACGACGCGCCGCTGGCGTGGGCGAACTGAATACGCAAGAGGCACGTTATGACGATTCTCGGCATTGAACAGATTATTTACGGCGTGACGGATCTCGCCACCTGCCGCCGCTTTTTCGCGGACTGGGGCTTGAAAGAAACCGCGCACGACGAAACCCACGCGCGCTTCGAAACGCTGAACGGCTGCACGATTCTCGCCGTCGAGGCGAACGATCCGTCGCTGCCGCCCGCGTTCGAAGAAGGTCCGACGCTGCGTGAAGTGACCTGGGGCGTCGCGACGAAGGCCGAACTCGACGAACTGCGCGGCCGCTTCGCCGGTCAGCCGGGCCATTTCGAAACCGACGACGCGGTCGGCTGCATCGACCCGAACGGTATGGCGATTCGCGTCGAAGTGACCCGCAAGCGGGCGCTCGACGTGCACGGTTCGCCGTCGAACGTGTGGGGTCAAACGCTGCGTGTCGATCAGCCTTCGCCGATCTACGAACGCGCGGAGCCGGTCGAAGTGGGACACGTCGTGTTCTTCACGAACAAGCTCGCCGAACAGGAAAAGTTCTACCAGGAACTGCTCGGCTTCGAAATGTCGGACCGCTATCCGGGTCGTGGCGCATTCATGCGCTGCGCGCCGCACGGCGGCCATCACGACATTTTCCTGCTGGCATTGCCCAACGGAAAGCGCGGTCTCAATCACGTCGCGTTCACCGTGCGCGATATCCACGAAGTGTTTGGCGGCGGCATGCATATCAGCCGCTGCGGCTGGGATACGCAACTCGGGCCGGGACGTCATCCGGTGTCGTCGGCGTACTTCTGGTACTTCCAGAATCCGGCTGGCGGTTTGATCGAGTACTACGCCGATGAAGACCAGCTCACGCCCGACTGGCAACCGCGCGATTTCGAACCGGGTCCGACGGTGTTCGCCGAATGGGCGATCGACGGCGGCATCGACGGCAATACGCGTCGGCAGAAAAATGCGAAGGCGCCGGAAGGCAAGTTCATGACGGAGCGCAAAAATGACTGACGCTGCCACTGAAAAGGCGCAAGCCGCGCATGCCGGACTCGAAGCACCGCGCACGATCGTCGTGATCGGCGGCGGCCAGGCGGCGGGTTGGGTCGTGAAGACATTGCGCAAGGAAGGCTTCGACGGCCGTCTCGTGATGATCGCCGACGAAGTGCATCTGCCGTACGAACGGCCGCCGCTGTCGAAAGCGGTGCTCGCCGGTGAAGCGGATATCGACACCGTGCGGCTCGTGAAGCCGGACGATTTCGACGCGCTGAACGTCGAAGCGTGGCAGCCGGACTGCGCGAGTTCGATCGATCGTGAGCGGCGCATCGTGCGCACGCAGTCGGGTCGTGAAGTGCAATACGACCGTCTGGTGATCGCCACGGGCGGCGCGGCGCGCAAGCTGCCGGAGTCGCTCGTGAAGACCTCGCATATCGCCTATCTGCGTACGCTCGATGAAGCGGTCGCACTTGGCGAACGTCTGCGTTCGAGCCAGCGCGTGCTGGTGGTCGGCGGCGGCTGGATCGGTCTCGAAGTGGCGGCGACCGCGCGCAAGCTCGGCGTCGACGCAACGGTGGTGGAAGGCGCACCGCGTCTGTGCGCACGTTCGTTGCCGCCGATGGTCTCCGATTTCCTGCTGGAGTTGCATCGCGCCAATGGCGTGGATGTGCGGTTGAACGCATCGCTCGTCAAGCTCGAAGATCACCCGAACGACGCCGGCCGCATTCGCGCCACCTTCGCCGACGGCTCGACGCTGGACGCCGATTTCGCCGTGGCCGGCATCGGCCTCACGCCGCATACGGCGCTGGCTGAAGCGGCGGGCGTGAAGGTGGACGACGGCATCGTCGTCGATCACTTCGGCGCCACCGACGACCCGCGCATTTTCGCGTGCGGCGACGTCGCGAATCATCCGAGCGCGTGGTTGAAGCGCCGCGTGCGGCTCGAATCGTGGGCCAACGCGCAGAACCAGGCGATTGCAGCAGCGAAGGCATTGCTCGGCACCTTCGAACCGTATGCGGATATTCCGTGGTTCTGGTCCGATCAATACGACGTCAATCTGCAGATTCTCGGCGACATTCCGGGCGACGCGCAACTCGCCGTACGCGGCGACCTGCCCGGCAAACGCGCAACGCTGTTCCATCTGGAAGACGGCGCGATTCGCGGCGTGATCGCCATCAACACGCCGCGCGAACTGAAACTGTCGCGCAAGTGGATGAACCAGGGCCGCACGATCGACCTTGCCACCCTGACCGACGCCTCGACGGCACTGGCCTAACCACATCTACGGACGGCACCACGGCATGAGAACCATCGACAACACATTGGGGGACCGCAGCAGCGCCGGTGTCTCAGGTCCCGTGACCCGGGGCTCGATCATCGCGCGTCTCGAGCGGATGCCGGCGAATGCGATGCAGGTGCGCGCGCGTATCCTGATCGGTCTCGCGACGTTCTTCGACGGCTTCGACGTGATCGCGATCGCGGCCACGCTGCCGATCCTGATCGCGAAGTGGCATCTGACGCCGTGGGAAATCGGCTTTCTGATCGGCTCCGGCTCGGTCGGCCAGTTGATCGGCGCGTTCGTGTTCCCCTGGTACGCGGAACGCAAGGGCCGTGTGCGCGCGATTGCGTTGAGCTCGGGGATTATCGGCATTACGAGTATTGCGTGCGGTTTTGCGCCGACCTTCGCCGTATTCGTCGCGCTGCGCGTGATTCAGGGTTTGGGGCTCGGCGGCGAATTGCCGGTGGCCGCGACGTATATCAACGAAATCAGCCGCGCGCATGGGCGTGGGCGTTTCGTGCTGCTGTATGAAATCGTGTTCCCGGTTGGACTGCTGGCGTCGAATGCGCTGGGTGCGTGGATCGTGCCGCGCTTCGGCTGGCAGGCGATGTATTTCATCGGCGGCATGCCGTTGATTCTGTTCTTCGTGCTGCGCAAGCTCGTGCCGGAATCGCCGCGCTGGCTCGCCGAACGTGAGCGGATGGTCGAAGCCGATGCAGCGGTTCAGGCATTCGAACGTGCAGCCAAAGGTCCGTTGCCGCCGGTCACGAATTCCGCTGAATTCGACGCGATGGCGAATCGTCATCCGAAGCGCCGGATGGCCGATCTGTTCGGTCCCGCGTATCTGAAGCGCACGCTGGCCGTCGCGATGCTGTGGATCACGTGCGGCTTCATTCAGTACGGGCTGTCGACGTGGCTGCCGACCATCTATCGCACGATTTATCACGCGCCGCTGCAACTCGCGCTGAATCTGGCGGTGGCCGCTTCGGTGCTCGGCGTGCTCGGTTCGCTGACCTGCGCGTTGCTGGTCGACAAGGTGGGACGCAAGCCGATCATCAACGTGTCGTTCGTGGCGTGCGCGGTTTCGTTGCTGCTGGCTGGGGTGTTCCACGAATCGTCGGTGTACGTGGTCGCGACGTTCTGCGCGTTCGCGCTCGGCTTCCTCGCTTGCGGCTTCATCACGGCTTATGTGTACACGCCGGAGCTGTACCCAACCAGCATCCGCGCGATGGGTTGCGGAGTCGGCGGCGCGTGGCTCAAGGTGGCGGCGATTTTCGCACCGGCCATCGTGTCGAAGACGATGATCGGCGGGAATCTGCAGGTGGCGTTTTATATTCTTGCAGCGGTGCCGTTTGTCGCTGCGCTTGCGGTGCATTTCCTGGGGATCGAAACCAAGGGCAAGGTGCTGGAGCAACTGGAGGCTTGAAGGTTCAGGTGGGCGGTCGATGTTGAAGTGCCGCAATAGCAGGAAGACGAAGGGCGCACTGGGTGGTGCGCCCTTTGTTTTTGCGTCGCCGCTTTCTGGAAGACGCGATGAAAATGTTCAGCGCGTCACAACGCCTTCCGGTACACGACGAAACCCGATCGATCGGCCACGTTGTCGTAAAGCTTCATCGCGGTTTGATTGGTCTCGTGAGTCTGCCAATAGACACGTTGCGAACCATCGGCTTTGGCCCGCGCGTACACCGCTTCGATCAACGCGCGGCCCACGCCTTTGCCGCGTTCGGTGTCGAGCGTGTACAGGTCTTGCAGATAGCAGATCGGCCCGGCCATCGTTGTATGACGGTGATACAGGAAGTGCACCAGGCCAAGCAACTGGCCGTCGCGTTCGGCGACCATTGCATGCATCGGCTCGTAGCCGTCGAAGAATCGTTCCCACGTTATATGCGTAATCTCGCGCGGCAAAGCCGTTTCGCCGGAGCGGCCATAGAACGCGTTATAGGCGTCCCACAGCGGCAGCCACGCATCGAAGTCTTCTGGGGTAGCGGCGCGGATCACGATCGATTCCGACATGTTCTGGATTCCTTGGTAAATGTAATATCAAACGGTCTCGGCTCTAAGCCAGCGCGCGAGCGTCAGATGGTCGTCGGTATCAAGCGATTGTGCGATACGCCGGCCGACCGCCGCGCCGAATTTATAACCGTGCCCCGAGCAGGCGGACACCACCAGCGTGTTGCCGATACGTTCCGAGAAGAAGCGCCGGTCGGCGGTGAAGGTGTACGCGCACGTTTTGACTTCCGTCACCCGATATTCGTCGATTCGGCCAAACGGCGGCGAAAACAGCCTGCGCAGCGAGTCGCCTTCGCCGGATGCGGCAATGCGATCGGCGTCGGGGTCCGGTGCGCGCACCTTTTGTGTTCCCGAGCCGAACTTCAGGCCGATGCCGTCGAGAGGCGGTAACACGTAGCCGTCGCTCGGTCCGCCGATATCGACAATCGCGGGAGCGCTCGACCATGCGTCTTCGAGATCGACGGGCGGTTCCATATACGCGACGGCGTTGCGATACGTCGTCAATTTCCCGGCGAGCGCGGGAAACAGCCGCAGCGTCCACGCACCGGCGGTGACGACGAGCCGGTCGCCGCGCACGATCGTGTCGTCGTCGAGTTGCGCGGTGGCTGCGTGCGGATCGACCGCGAGCGCTTTAGTGTTCATGCGAATGTCGGCGCCGCGCATTTTGAGCCACGCCTTGACGTCGCGTGCAATGCGCTCGCTGAACAGCGCGCCGCCGTCCTGGTCGAGATAAGCGTAGCGAAACGTGCCGGGATCGAGGAACGGGTAACGCGCGGCTGCTTCGCGTGCGTCGAGCCGCTCGTAGTCGAAGCCCATCCGGTCGAGGCCGATGCGGAATTGCTCCGCGCCGTCGCCCGGATATTGCGAAATGCCTAGCACGCCGCAATTCGCATAGTGGGAAACGCCGAGGTCGTTCCACAGCAGATCCCAACTATCGAACGCTTCGGCGATGGTGCGCGCGTAACCGTCGGCGTCGCCATAAGCACGGCGAATCATTCGATGACGGTCGCCCGACGCCGCGAGCGGATTCGGTATCGAGCCCTGCTCGATCAACGTGATGTGGTGTCCCAGCTTGATGAGCGACCATGCGGTACTCAAACCGGCGATGCCCGCGCCTACGATTGTCACCCGCATTCGATCCCCCCGGCCGATGGCTCAGGGTCAAAGTCTAGCAGCGAGGAAAATAACGGGTACGCGTTTGCGCGCGGGTGAGTACGTCGCGGCGCGCGAATGGGCCGCGGCGTAAGAAGTGGTGTCGGGCAGCGAGTGGTCTCCGGGCGCCGCTGCGTTCAGTGCTTGCGATTCACCGTATGACGAAGTTGGTCGCGAACTTTTTTCGCCGCGAACAGCGGCACGTAATCGAATACGCGCGCTTCGTGCCGATAGGTGGCCAATGTGTCCGCATACATGCGCGACACCGTTTCCGCGGGCGTATCCGTTTCTTCAGCGATGCTTCTGACGACTTCGTCTATATCGGGTTCAGGCTGCGACATGAATATCTCCGGATGAGCCGGGTTGGGCGGGATGGAACGCGGGCAACAGGTGTCCATTACAGGATGCGAACCGGCGGCATACCAATTGAATTGACCTATCGCGCGATCTGATTCACAGAGATTATTTTCTTGCGCTGCGGCAGGGCCGCGCGCTGCGGGCCGGTACGGGAAATCAATGCGTGCGGCTTTGATCGAAGGCAGAAAAACGGACGTTAAAGCGCGCGGTTGATGCACAAGGGTGCGACGATTTATTCCCTCTTATCGAAGACCACCACGGCGGTGGCCCCGTCGCCGACTACAAGTCTTCAGGAAGCGCCGCATTGATTTGCGAGCGCATGCCTTCGTGTTCGAGCCATGAACGGAACTGTGCGACTAATTCATCAGCGGATTTTCCGTCTGGAACATAAGTGCAGTAACTCCGCGTCTGCAAACGGGGCCCGGCGAACGGTGCGACGAGCCGGCCAGAGGCGAGATCGTCGGCGGCAAGCGCGGTCGGTCCCATCGCAACGCCGATCCCGTCGATCGCGGCTTGCAGCGTCAGATAAAAGTGATCGAAGGTCAACGTGGCAGCAGGCCTGAGTGCGGGGATCGAGACGCTCGTCAGCCAGTCCGGCCAAAGTCGCGGCAGGCTCGCCGTATGCAGCAACGTGTGGTGCCGCAGATCGTCCGGTGTGCGCAACGGCAATCGCTGCAGGAGCGCGGGGCTGCAGACCGGCAGCCTTTCTTCGGACAGAAACGGCCGCATCGAGTAGCCATAAAACGTATCCGGGCCACCGCGGACGATCAGGTCGTAGCTCCCTTTCAAACTTTCCAGATGCTGGTTCGACGTCTCCACGTGGATGTCCACATCGGCATGCTCTGCGCGGAAATTCGCCAGTCGCGGGATCAGCCAGCGCAACGTGAAGCTGGCAGGCGCATTCACCGAGAGCGTGCGCGAAACCGCGTCCGGGGAGCCGTATCTGCCGGTTGCCTGCGAGAGCCGCTCGAAAAGCGGCCCGATTTCCGCCAGATACGCCCGCGCTGCCGGCGTCAGCGCCACCCGCCGGTTATGGCGCTCGAACAGCGGCGCGCCGAGCCAATCTTCCAGCAGACGCACATGCTGGCTCACCGCGCCGTGAGTCACGTGCAATTCGGCGGCGGCTTCCTTGAAGCTGCCGAGCCGGCCCGCGGCCTCGAAGGCGCGCAACGCATTGAGCGGGGGTAAAGTCCGTTTCATTCGGGTGAGGTTATCTAACGCGAAAGACGAATTTATCTGGTTTGTTGGGCTGTCACAAGATAGTTATTCTTCTCGCTTTACAACCCCTTTCGCTAGGATCTGCATGCTTAGCTATACCGGCGGTCTTGTCCTCGTGGCCGCTGTGCTTCACGCAAGCTGGAACGCGATGCTGCACGGCAACCGCGACCGCTTTCTGTCGATGACGTGGATGAGCGTCGCCATCGCGACAGTTGCCACGCTCGTCATCGTCTTCGTGCCGCTTCCGGCGCGCGCGGCCTGGCCGTACATCATCGCGTCGGGACTCGTGCATATCGTCTACAACGTGAGTCTCGTGCGCTCGTATCGACGCAATGACCTGGCGCTCGCGTATCCGATCGCGCGCGGCTCGTCGCCGCTGCTGGTCACGCTCGGCGCGGCGTTTTTCGCGCACGAGTCGATTGGTGCGTTGCACGCGTTGGGCATCGCGATGATTTCGGGCGGCATTATCGCGATCGCGTTGCAAGGCAGCCACGTGTCGCGCGCGGGTGCGCTCGCCGCGTTGACGACCGGCGCGACGATCGCGCTTTATACGGTGATCGACGGGATCGGCGTGCGCTTGTCGGATGGCCAGGCGCTTGCCTACACCGCGTGGATGTTCCTGTTCTACTGGCTGATGCCGTTGCTGTTCATCGCGTCGCGTGGACTCGCCGCCTTGTGGACGCCGGTGCGAACCGCGCCGTTCGCGGTGGCGTCGTCGCTGGCCGGCGGGCTCGTGTCGATTGGCGCGTACGGCATCGTGATCTGGGCGATGCAGTCGGGCGCGATGGGCACGGTGTCGGCGTTACGCGAGACGAGCGTGGTGTTCGCGGTGCTGATCGGGCGGGTGTTTTTGCGGGAAGCCGTGAGCGCGAGGCGCTGGATGGCGTGCGTGGTCGTGGCGGCGGGCGCGGTGTGTCTGGGGCTTTAATTCCGCCGGATGTTGCGCCCGCGCTTGCCTACGCTTCGCTGAACAATCGCTCCGACAAAAAATCGACGAACGCGCGCAGCTTCGGCGACAGTTGACGGCTCGACGGCCACAGCACCGAAAACTGCCCCGCGTGCAGCAGATGCTCGCTGAGAATGCTTTGCAACGTGCCCGCCCGAATCGCGTCGCGCGCGAGGAAATCGGGCATATAGCCGATACCGAGTCCGAGTTCGGCCGCTGCCCGCAACGCTTCCATGTTGTTGCACGTCAACGCTGTCGGGAAGCGCGCGGCGGCCTCTTCCGGCAATCCGCGAAACGCCCAGTGCTGCAACTTTCCCGAAGTCGGAAAGCGGAACCGCAGGCAGGCGTGTTGCGCGAGATCGGCGGGCGCGAGCGGCACGCCATGCTTTCGCAGATAAACCGGCGCCGCGCACAACACGAAGCGGAACGGGCCGAGCCGCCTTGCCATCAACTGCGAATCGGGCAGGTCGCCGCTGCGGATCGCCGCGTCGAATCCGCCTTCGATCACATCGACGATACGGTCGTTGAAATCCAGTTCGAGATCGATTTCCGGGTAACGCTCGGCGAATTCCGGCAAGATCGGCAGCAGAAAACGGTAGCCGATGGTCGGCAGGCTCACGCGCAGGCGGCCGCGCGGCGCGGCATTGGCCTGCAGCATCATCGTTTCGGCTTCGCTCAGCGCGTCGAGAATCTGCCGGCAACGCTCGTAGAAGCGCTCGCCGTCGTCGGTCAGGCTGACGCGCCGGGTGCTCCGCTGCAACAGCCGCACGCCGAGATGCTGTTCGAGCCGCGCGACGCTTTTGCCTACAGCCGAAGACGACAATCCCAGCCGCTGCGAAGCGCCAACGAAGCTGGCCGCCTCTGCCGTGTGGACGAAGGCGACAATTCCGCTCAGATTTTCCATGCTGTCGATTCGGGAATCAAAGTCCAGAGTGAGGGCAATGTAGCATCATTCGCGGCTTTGATTCCTCTATGGGCGATGGGTTTGCGGATGCCTTCGCACACCGTGTTTCATATCGCCGGCGCATCCATCTGGCTAAGCCGAACGTAATACCTGTTAATACCGCTACGTTCGAGGCCATCGTCATGCGCCGTATTGTTTATGCCGTTGCCGTCACAGCTGCCGCCACCGCGGCGGCTGCATTGCTGCTGTCGATGACCGGTTGCTCCAACGATCCGCCGAATCCGAATCCTCGTGCGAGCCAGCCGCTTGCCACGGTGCCGGTCGATTTGCCGCGCTATATGGGACGCTGGTACATCATCGCGAACATTCCGTATTTCGCCGAGCGCGACATGGTGGGCAGCCGCGCGGAATGGAAATTGCGCGACGACGGCAAGATCGACGATTCGTATTACGCCCGCAAAAAGAGCTTCGATGCGCCGGAAAAGCACTATCAGTTCCTCGATACGCCCGTGCCGGGTAAGGACGGCGGCGAGTGGAGCGTGCAGTTGTTCTGGCCGGTGCACGTTACGCAACTGACGCTGTATGTGGACCCCGATTACCAGTACACGATCCTCGGTTATCCGGGGAAAAACCTCGGCTGGATTTTTGCGCGCGCGCCCGATATCAGCGACGACATGTACCGCTCGCTACTCGCCAGGCTCGACGCGATGGGCTACGACACGTCGCGTTTCAGGCGCGTGCCGCAGCGGCCGGATCAGTTGGGTAAGGAAGGCTTTGCATCGCCGGGAGATAAGGATTAGCCGGGGAACTGGAAGCAAACCGCAGCGCATCCGCCGCATCCGATTCCGGCGTTATCGCGTATAACCCGCATCGCCCCTGAGTGAGAAAGTGAGAGCCGCATGTCGCCACTTGCCGCCGTCGTGATTGCCCTGGTCGCGCTGGTCGTGATTTTCAGCGCCACGTGGGCATGGCAATTGAAAACCGAAAACGCCGGCATGGTCGATCCCATCTGGGCGTATTCGCTCGGCTTGGTCGCGGTGCTCTATGCGGTGCTCGGCACAGGCGATCCATCGAGCCGCGCGCTGACCGCGATCGGCGGCCTCGTATGGGGGATGCGGCTCGGCACGCATCTGTGGAAGCGCAACTTCGGCAAACCGGAAGACGCACGTTATCACCGCTTCCGCGAACAATGGGGCGCTCAGGCGGCCAGCAAGATGTTCTGGTTCTTCCAGTTGCAGGTCGTGATATCGATGCTGCTGTCGATTGCGTTCCTCGTGCCGTCGTACCGCACGACGCCGGTGTCCGGCAGCTGGATGGTGCTGGCGGTTGCGCTGTGGACCGCGTCGGTGGCGGGCGAAGCGATCGCCGACCGGCAACTGCGGCGCTTCAAGTTTGATCCCGCCAATCGCGAAACGGTGTGCCGCGCTGGCTTGTGGCGCTACTCGCGGCATCCGAATTATTTCTTCGAGTGCGTGCATTGGCTCGCGTATATCGCGCTGTCGGTCGGCACGCCGTGGGGATGGTTCACGCTGCTGCCGCCACTGCTGATGGCGTTTTTGTTGCTGAAGCTATCCGGTATTCCGCTGCTCGAAGAAAGCATGGCGAAACGGCGTCCGGGTTACGCCGATTACATGCGCACCACCAGCGCGCTGATTCCATGGCCACCGCGGCATTGAAACGCGAGCGCGTTCACGAATAAACCGACAACAACGATAACGGGAGTCAGCCACATGAGCCTTTCCACGACCGATCGCACGATGCCGCCGCCATCGCCCGACAAAACCCGCGACGGCTGGCTGATCCACAGTTGCGAACGCGGCTGGCTGCCGGATGGCGTGATCCGCTTCGGTATGCGGCAGTTGATGCGGCAGCGCCTACGCGACGAAGCGATCGACAACGGCGAGTTGCGCGCGCAGCGGCTCAACCGTCTTCTGGACGATCTGCGCGCGAGTCCCATTGCAATCGAAACGCAAGCCGCCAATACGCAACACTACGAGGTGCCCGCTGCGTTTTTTCATGCGCATCTCGGACCGCATCTGAAGTACTCGTGCTGTCTTTATCCGACCGGTAACGAGACGCTTGCGCAAGCCGAAACGGCGATGCTCGAACGCTATGCCGAGCGCGCGGAACTGGCCGACGGTCAGTGCATTCTCGATCTCGGTTGCGGTTGGGGATCGCTGTCGTTGTGGCTGGCGGCGCGCTATCCGCGCTCGCGCATTGTCGCGTTGTCGAATTCGCATGGGCAGCGCGCGTTTATCGAAGCACGCGCGGCGGAGTCAGGTCTGCACAATCTGACGGTCGTGACAGGCAATATCGTCGATTTCGAATTCGACGACGCGCAGCTTCAAGGCGGCTTCGATCGCGTGGTGTCGATTGAAATGTTCGAGCATATGAAGAACTACGGCCTGCTGCTTGCGAAAATTTCACGCTGGATGCGCGATGACGCAAAGCTGTTCGTGCATATCTTCGTGCATCGCACGCTCGCGTATCACTTCGAAGTGCAGGACGGCGGCGACTGGATGTCGAAGTATTTTTTCACCGGCGGCACGATGCCGTCCGAAGCGTTGCTGCTGAACTTTCAGGACGATATGCGCATGGAGCGGCAGTGGTGGGTGAGCGGCACGCATTACGAGCGGACCGCGAATCACTGGCTTGCCGCGCTCGACGCCGCGCGTGATCGGGTCATGCCGATGCTCATCGACACCTACGGCGCGCGCGAGGCCGCCGTGTGGTTGCAACGCTGGCGCATGTTCTATATGGCGGTCGCCGAACTGTTCGGTTACGCGAACGGCAACGAGTGGGGCGTCGGGCATTACCGGTTTGTGAAGCGGTGACCCGATAAAGAGCATTGCCGGAAGACAGCCGCGAGCGGCTGTCTTTCAATGAGGTTTCGATTGCGCGTTTCTCGCGCCGTCCCGAACATAGCCGCGCCAAAGCAACGACAATAGCGGTCTATTTCCTGCTGCTTCCTGCGGTTGGATGCGCAACAATCCACCGCGCCACATACACCGCACAAGCCTTCAAACGCGCAATCGAAATAAACTGAAACATACATTTAAGCGCGTAGCGGAATAAAACGGCAAACTTGGGCGTTAGCCTGATACCGGCGGTGCATCCGGACCTGCTCCTCAGGAGCCGTATTTTCAAACAGCTTTCGCAGCATTGAATTCGCGGACGAAACCATCATGAACTCTCACGCCGACTCTCTGGCCGATTCAACCGGCGCACCCGTGCCGACGCGCTATACCCGCACGGCCATGACGCTGCACTGGCTGATCGCGCTGCTGATGATCGGCAACATCGTACTCGGCCTGAGCGCCGATTCGTTGCCGGACGACTGGGTGCGGCCGGTGGTGGATACGCACAAGTCGATCGGCATCACGGTGCTCGGTCTCGCGCTACTGCGCATTTTGTGGCGCGTGTCGCACAAGCCGCCGCCGTTGCCGCGCGAGTTTCCATCGTGGGAAAAAATTGCCGCGCATGTCGCGCACTTTCTGCTGTATCTGCTGATGATTGCGCTGCCGCTTTCAGGCTGGCTGCACGATTCCGCGTGGAAAGATGCGGCTACGCACCCTATGCGTCTGTTCAATCTGTTTCCGTGGCCGCGTATCGGCTATGTGATGAACCTCGATCCGACGCTGAAGGAGAGCCTGCACGACCGCTTCGGTGCGTTGCATACGTGGCTCGGTTACGCGCTCTATGCATTGCTGGCCATGCATATCGGCGGCGCGCTGAAGCATCAGTGGATCGACCGCAAGTCGGTTCTGAAGCGCATGGTGCCGTGAGCGGCGTGTTCCTTTTTCAGTCAGTTCTCCCGTTGCACTATCAACGAAACCGGCAGCCACTTTGAAGAAAACCCTTGAACAGGCGCTCGCTCTCGCATCGCCGCGCATCCTGCCGCGTCGCACGACACTGTCGAGCACGCTGATTCACTTCAGCGTCGTCGCGTTGTGGCTGCTGCTGTTCGCACGCGCGTTTTTTCTGCAGGGCGCTCTGGCCTGGTCGACCGGGATTGCGTATGTGGTGTACGACACGCTGCTGCTCGCGTTCGTCACGTGGAAATCGCTGCCGTTGATGCGCCGCACGCCGCCGCTCGATGCCGATACCGATCAGCGCCGCTTGCCGGAGATGGGCGTGATCGTCGCGTCGCATAACGAAGCGGCCGTGTTGCCGGTCACGCTCGCGGCGTTGCTGCGGCAAACGTACGGCCCCGCGCAGATCGTGATTGCCGACGACGGCTCCACCGATGCCACCCGCGAACTTCTCACCGCACGCTTCGGCCTCACGCCCGCCGCCGACGGCGTGCTGAGCGCGGCCAGTTCGCTGTATCCGAACCTGTTCTGGCTGCGCGTGCCGCATGGCGGCAAGGCCCGCGCACTGAACGCGGCGATCACGGTGATGACCACGGAAACCGTGATGACCGTCGACGCCGACACGCTGCTCGACGACGACGCCACCTATGCGATGCGCGCGGCTTTCGCGAGCGAGCCGAAGCTGGTGGCCGCGGCGGGCATTCTGGTGCCGGTCTGCGGCAAAACGGTGTCGGGGCGCGTGTTCCAGTGGTTCCAGACTTACGAATACATGCGCAATTTCATCGCCCGTTTTGCGTGGATGCGCGCCGATAGTCTGCTGCTGATCTCGGGCGCGTTTGCGTCGTTCCGGCGCGATGCGCTGGTCGACGTGGGTGGCTTCGATCCGCAATGCCTGGTCGAAGATTACGAACTGATTCACCGCTTGCGCCGCTATTCGGTCGACCACGGTTTGGGCTGGGACGTGCGCGTGGTCGGGGAAGCGCATGCGCACACCGACGCGCCGGATAACCTCGGCAGCTTCCTGCGGCAACGCCGTCGCTGGTTTGCGGGTTTCCTGCAAACGCAATACTGGAATCGCGACATGACTGGCAATCCGCGCTACGGCACGCTCGGCATGCTGATGCTGCCGGTCAAGGCGGTCGACACCATGCAGCCCATCTACGGCCTGACCGCGTTCGTGTTGCTGCTCGGCTTTCTGTTCGGCGGACACGGCGCAATCGTGGTGTCGATCTTCAGCGTCATCGGCCTGAAAACGGCGATCGACCTCGCGTTTTACCTGTGGAGCATCCATCTGTATCGACGCTGGACGGGCGAGCGCAGCGGCAACAGCCTGGGCATGGCGATGCTCGCGGCCGTGGCCGAGCCTTTCACTTTCCAGTTGGTACGCCATGTCGGCGCGGCACTCGGCTGGTTGCAGTTCCTGCGCGGCGGCCGGGTGTGGGGCGTGCAACGGCGCTCCGGCCTGGTCGCGCCCGACGAGCAGTAACGGCGCGTGGCGGTTTTTTAAAGCGCGTAACGACATTCGCCGCAGTATTCGAATCACGCCTGGGCATCACGTGAGTCCACTCAGGTGATGCTCAGGCTTGACGTCAGTCATCTCTAAAGCATTTCGCGGACGTCTCCGCGACCCACAGGCACGGCGCGTGCACAGTCTCCAGGAAGCGTCGCCGGACCGGCTTGCCATGCCGCCATCGGACCCGTGCGACAGCGGCTTCTAGTAGACTGGCGACGATGCCGCCCTCCATTTGCAGGGCGGCGACCTTCTATCCGCCCGTGCACGGAGACTTCACGTATGCATGCTGTTCCACCGCTCGAACAAGACACGGTCGATGTAACCGTCGATGCGTCGCCTGCCGAGACCGCTCCGCAAAACACCGCTCACGCCACGGCCCATGCCCATGCGCCAGACGTGGCCGCTAACGACGCGCCGGTCCGCGATCTGCGCCGCGTCGGCATTCATCCTGATTACTGGTATCCGCTCGCGTGGTCGCATGAAGTCAAGGCGGGCAAGACCCACGGTGTCACGTTCGCGGGCGATCCGATCGTGCTGGCGCGTACGGAGTCCGGCAAGGTGTTCGCGCTCGAAGATCGCTGCGCGCATCGCCAGGTACCGTTGCATCAGGGTGTCGTCGATGGCGAGTCGATTCGTTGCGGCTACCACGGCTGGACCTACGACTGCTCGGGCAAATGTATCGACGTGCCGTATCTGGGCCGCGAGCGTCTGCCGAACGGCGTGCGCTCTTACCCGTGCCAGGAACTCGAAGGCCTGATCTTCGTATTCCCCGGCGATGCCGCATTGGCCGAACAGCGCCCGCTCCCGAACCTCGGCTCCGTCGCGGACAAGAAGTACAAGACGCGCCGCTTCGGCCGTCCTGTGAATTGCCACTACTCGTTCATGCACGAGAACCTGATGGACATGAACCATCAGTTCCTGCACCGCAAGCAGATGGGGCAGATGCGCGCGCGCTCGCTGGGTCGGCGGCACGGCGAAGGCTGGGTCGAAGTCGATTACACGTTTGCGCGTATGGCCGGGCAGCAGCCGATTGGCGAAGCGATCGTGTTCGGTCAAAGCCGTAAAACCGGCGGCGACAACGACAAGGACGTGATGACGATCCGCACTGAGTATCCGTATCAGACGCTGAAAATCCGCACGTCGGAGCAGACACTGGTGATGGACCTGTGGATCGTCTACGTGCCGCTCGACCGCGAGCAGCGTACCAACCGTACGTTCGGCTTGCTGTCGATCCGCAAGCCAGGCATTCCCGGTGTGCTGAATCTCGCGTGGCCGTTGCTTGTGTGGTTCACGGAACGGATCTTCAAGGAAGATCGCGAGATCGTCGAAGCCGAACAGCGCGCGCACGATTCGCAGGGCGCGGACTGGAATCACGAGGTGTTTCCGGTGATCAACCAGCTGCGTGCATTGTTGCGCGAGGGCGGCGCGCCGGACCTCGTAGTCGGTGCAGGAACCGGCGACACGTCGGTGATCCGTTTCTGGGATTCGCGCCAGGGCAACCCGTTGGCGAAAACCTGACATTTGGGTTTGTCGAAGCCGCGAAGGACCGTACAATCATCGGCGACGATGAGCGGCGTGCCCAAGCGGCGACCCGAGATCACTCAGTGGTTTTCGGGTCTGAAGTCCGAAAACAATAAGCGCCACGCGCAGACTCATCGAGCGGAACATCCGCGAAAATAATTAACGCCTGAGAGAGAGGCCCATTCGATGAGTACCGAACTGCTTGCAGTCGTGCCTGTTGTCGCGTTTCTTGTGGGTCTGGTCATCGTGGCGCTTGCCGTCGCGCTCGTGAAGGGCGGCCCGAAGCAGCCGCCACCGCTCGCGTCGATCAACGAGCCTTTCAAATCCGTCGATACCTCCGATTTACCCCCCACCAAACACTTCACCGCGCGCGATAACACGGCGCTCGCGTACCGTCGCTATGCAGGGCGTTCTCCGGCAAAGCCGCGCGGCAGCGCGGTACTGATTCACGGCTCGTCGGCGAGCGGTGTCAGCATGCACACGCTGGCGAAAGCGCTCGCGGCTTCCGGCTATGACGTCTACGTGCCCGACATGCGCGGCCACGGCGAATCGGGCAAAAAAGGCACGATCGCGTACATCGGCCAGCTCGAAGACGACCTCGGCGATTTCCTCGACGCGGTTCAGCCGGCAGGCCCGCGCACGCTGGTGGGCTTCTCAGCCGGCGGCGGCTTCGCACTGCGCTTCGCGGGCGATGCACGGCAACTCGCATTCGACCGCTACGTGCTGCTCGCACCGTTCATCCACCAGAACGCGCCGACCACACCGCCTTCGGTCGGCGGATGGGTGAACGTGGGCATCGCGCGAACGGTTGTGCTGACGATCCTCAACACGATGCGCATCAGGTTCTTCAACCATCTGCCGGTCATTGCGTATGCGCTGGCTCCCGAGGCTGCCGCGCGACTCACGCCGCGATATTCGTACAGCCTCGCGCAGAATTTCAGACCGCACAATAACTATCGCGCCGACATTCGCGCGACGCGCCGGCCGCTCGAAGTGCTGGTCGGCGCAAACGACGAAGCGTTTCACTCCGATGCGTTCGCCGGAGTCTTCGAGGAAGCCGGGCGGGTGGTGCCGGTCACAATCGTGCCGGGAGTCGGACACATTGGCCTGACGCTGGAGCCGGTCGCGGTGGCGACCATCGTGGCGGTGGTGTCCGAACGCGCGAGCGAGGCCGTGTTCATCGACGATCGATCCCCCCGGCGGAGAATTAGATCATCTCCGCAGGGTAGGCAATCCGGCGCGCTCGAGCGGCGATAATGGCAACGAATGCACGCGGGTTTGCGCCAATCGGGATGCGCGACCCTCACACCCGTGTACCATTTCGTTTTTTTCCATTTCCAAGAACGCCCGTGAACACGCAACAAATCGCCACCGCACCGAAAAAATCGCTGACTTTGCTTCAATTGCTGGGCCTTATCGGCGCTGCAGGTCTGATCGCCGCCATCGTGCTGAATCAGTTCGTCTAATTACGCCGCCGGGCCGTCGTATCGCGCTCGGGGCCTTATGCCGGCAGATGTTGCCGGCTTCATCGATATTCCGATTGCCATGTACAAGAAGGGCGTAGCCGTAGAACTCCAGTTTTCTCCCGAGCGACTCAACGACGGCGCGGGCGATCCTTACTGGATCGATCTGACGCAGGCCGAGGCGCAACGCCTGCTGGAAAGCCTGCAAGCCCGTCTTGCGGGCGGCGCAGGCGGCAACGACGCGCCGCTGGTGGTGAGTCTCGACGAGACGCCGCCGTCGCAGGACGTCAGCCCGGCCGGCCCGGCGGCCCCCAGCACCGTTTCCGCGGACGACTTCAAGCAGTGGGTCTGTGTGATCTGCGGCTGGGTGTACGACGAAGCCACCGGACTGCCGGACGAAGGTATCGCGCCGGGCACGCGCTGGGCAGACGTCCCGGCCGACTGGCGCTGCCCGCTTTGCGACGTGGGCAAGGAAGACTTCGCGCTAGTCGAGTTTTAACGGCCTGCGCCGGGGTTCGCCGCGGGTTTCGTCAGGCTGACCCTTCCGGATAGTCCGCGCCCTCTGTCGCGGCTTTCCACGTATCGAAGTCGCCGCGCATGAAGTCCAGCTTTTTGTGCGCGAGATCGAGCGCCATCTTGCCGAGCAGCAGACGCAATGGCGGCTGGTCCGACAGCGCAGCGTCGATGATCGCCTGCGCCGCGCGCACCGGATCGCCCGCCTGCTTGCCGCTACGTTCGCCGGTCTGCTTGCGGCGCACGCCGGCGGTGTCCGCGTAATCGTCGATCACCGTCGACGACTGCTTGATCGACGGCCCCGCCCAGTTCGTGCGGAACGGGCCGGGTTCGACGATCAGCACGCCGATGCCGAGCGGCTTCACCTCTTGAGCGAGCGATTCCGACAAACCTTCCACCGCGTACTTGGTCGCGTGGTAGTAGCCGGTTGCGGCAAAACTCGTAATGCCGCCAATCGACGACACGTTGACGATCAGCCCGCTGTGCTGCTCGCGCATGACTGGCAGAACGGCCTTGGTCATGTCGACTAGACCGAACACATTGGTCTCGAACATCGCGCGCACTGCGTCGTCCTCGCCTTCCTCGATCGCGGCCAGATAGCCGTAGCCCGCATTGTTGACGAGCGCGTCGATTCGGCCGAAATGCTGTTTGGCCTGCGCGACCGTCTGCTCGATCTGCGCGCGGTTCGTGACGTCGAGCGGTAGAACCAGCGCACGGTCGCCGTGGCCCTCGGCGATATCTTTCACTTTCGACGGGTCGCGCGCGGTCACGACGGCGCGCCAGCCACGCTCCAGCACCAGCTTTGCCAGTTCACGGCCGAAGCCGGTGGAGCAACCTGTAATCAGCCAGACGGGATTGTCTCGATTCATCATTTGGGAAAACTCCTGTTGATGGTCTACGACGTGTGAGGACGCGTGGCATCGCTCGCGTCCGCGAATCAATTGCCTGTGTGCTGGTTTAGCTCGAAGCGTGCCCGCTCCTGGTAGCGCGGCGCGTGTGCGGATGTTCGCGCCGCGCGAAAACCGAATTGGCGTCGGCAGGAGCGTGTTGCGCAGGGCGTGTGTGAATGACCGATATGAACGGGGCGTTATCGCTGTTTGCGCCCTGTTCCAACGTGAATTTTTAATTGTAGTCGCAGCGCCGCCGCTTCGCTTTGCAGCGCTTTGACAAACGCACCGGCCAGCGGATGCCCCGGACGATGCTCGGGATGAACCACGCTCACGCGAAACGGCAACGACACCGCGAGCGGCCGGATATGCAGATGGCGTCCGGCGAAATCGACAGCGGTAAGCGGATTGACGATCGCGATGCCGAGCCCATGCCGCACGAAACTGCATACGGAAACCGCAGTCGGCGTTTCGATGAGCTGGCGGCGCGCGATGCCCGCCTGCGCAAATGCTTCGTCGATCTGCAACCGGTAAGGATCGCTCGACGAGAGGCTGATGAAGGCCTGATCCGCGAAATCTTTCAACTCGATCGTGCGCCTCGCGAGCAACGGATGCCCGTCCGGCAACACGCACACTTCGTCCACTTCGAGCAACGGCGTCAGACGCGTGCCCGGCGGCGGCGCGTCGTGTTCGGTCAGGCCGAGATCGTAGCGTTGCGCGGTCAGCCATTCTTCGAGAAACGGAGACTCCTGCGTGGCGATCGACACGCTTACGCCAGGCTGTGCATCGTGAAAGCGCTTTGACGCGCCTGGCAAGATCGAATGAGAGAACGCGGGCAGCGCGATGATGGAAAGCTGGCCGCCCTGAAATTCACGCAGGCTGGCTGCGGTCGAGGCGACCCGTTCGAGCCCGACATACGCGCGCTTGATTTCGTCGAACAAAGTGAGCGCGGACATCGTGGGACGCAGCCGTCCATGCGCACGCTCGAACAGCGCAAAGCCGATGCTCTGCTCCATGCGCGAGAGTTCGCGACTGACAGTGGGCTGCGACGTGAACAGCATTTCGGCTGCTTTGGTGACGCTGCCCGCCGTCATCAACGCGCGAAAGACTTCGATGTGCCGGTGAGTGAGCGCCATAGTGGGTATATCAGAAGTGAATGGACAGTCGAACAATTGGTATTTTACTGAATGCGCCGTTTTCATCATGATGTCGATCACATTTCCGCTTCGACATCGAGAGAACCGTGACGCCATTCAATTCGCAGCAACTCGTGGAACTTGCCCGGCAGCACGGCACGCCGCTTTGGGTCTATGACGCCGACACGATTCGTGAACGTATCGCAGAGCTACGCAGTTTCGACGTGATCCGCTACGCGCAGAAAGCGTGTTCGAACGTGCACCTTCTGAAGTTGATGCGTGACGAAGGCGTATTGGTCGACGCGGTTTCGCTCGGGGAAATCGCGCGGAGTCTTGTTGCGGGTTTCGTGCCGGGTGGCGAGCGCGATGAAGTGGTTTTCACCGCCGATCTGATCGACCACGCGACGCTATCCACCGTGCTCGACAGGCACATCACCGTCAACGCAGGATCGCTCGATATGCTCGAACGGATAGCACGGCACGCCCCCGAAGGTCATCGCGTGTGGCTGCGGATCAATCCGGGTTTCGGTCACGGGCACAGCAATAAGACCAACACGGGCGGCGAGCATAGCAAGCACGGCGTCTGGCTCGATGACGTGCCGCGCGCACTGGAGATCGTGCGGCGTTATCGGTTGAAGCTGGTCGGGTTGCACATGCATATCGGCTCGGGCGTCGATTATGCGCACCTGTCGCGCGTGTGTGATGCGATGGTCGATGCAGTGACCGGTCTCGGCCACGATATCGAGGCCATCTCGGCGGGCGGTGGTCTGTCGGTGCCGTATCGCGAAGGCGAGCTGCGTATCGACACCGGCCACTACTTCACGCTGTGGGACGCCGCGCGTCGGCGGATCGAAGCGCATGTCGGACATCCAGTGAGACTGGAAATCGAGCCGGGGCGTTTTCTGGTGGCGCAGGCCGGTGCGCTCGTCGCGGAGGTGCATGCGCTGAACCGTCGGCCCACGCGGCAATTTGCTTTAGTCGATGCCGGATTCAACGATCTGATGCGGCCGTCGCTTTACGGCAGCCACCACGAGATAAGCGTGCTGAAAAGCAGCGGCGTGCCGAGCGATGCGCCCGTTGAACCGCATGCGGTAGCGGGTCCGTTGTGCGAAGCCGGCGATGTATTCACGCAAGCCGAAGGCGGTGTCGTTATCGAACGATCGATACCCGCGCCGGAAGTGGGCGACTTCATCGTGTTTCATGACGCGGGCGCTTACGGGGCGTCGATGTCATCGAACTACAACAGCCGGCCGCTTGCGCCCGAAGTGCTGCTGGAGGCGGGCAAGCCACGGCTGATCCGGCGTCGGCAAACGATCGACGAACTGATCGCGCTCGAAGCGTTCGCCTGACGCTGCACCTCGGCGAGGTGTCACCGCGCGCGCACCGTGCGCGTGTACGAAGCGATCATCGTCGCCAGTTCCTGCGCGGCGGGCGTGAGCGGAATCGCCGCGCGTTGCAGCAGGCAAACGTTCTGCTCGACTGCCCGCTCGCGCACGGCGATTGCGGTAAGCGTGTTCGCAAACGGCCCGCGCTTCACCACGACCGACGACTCCAGCGACAGACAATCTGTCGCGCCGACCAGATGCAGCGTTTCGTACAAACCTTCGACCGTCGCGATGATTTTCGGCGGCGGCAAAGCGTGACTCTCGAACAGATGATTCAGGCGATTCATCTGCGGATCGTCGGTGAGATTCGGCGAGCGCGTCGCGACCCAGGTGCAATCGGCGAGTTCGGCCAGCGACGTCGCGCCCGCTTTCGGATGACCCTGCCGGCACACGATCACCGGATCGGACGGATACAGCGGCGTCACCGATAGATCCGCCGTGTCCGTATGTTTCGACACCAGCGCCGCCGCGAAATCGAGCGTGCCCTCGCGGATCCACGAGATCATCATGCGCGACGTGCCGGTGCGCAGATGCACGGCAACCCGCTCGAAGCGCGTGCGAAATTCCATCAGCACCGGCGCGAATGCGTCGACGAGCGGTTCGGTGGTCATCCCGAACGTGACCTCGCCGACATAATCGCCGCGCAATTGCTGCACTTCCTGCTCGGCCCGCTCGCATTCGCCGATGATCGCCCCGGCCCGCTGCAACAGCCGCTGCCCCAGCGCAGTCAGCGCAATGCCGCGATTCGTGCGCGTGAACAGCGTCGCGCCGAGCATCGATTCGAGGTTCTGCAATTGCTGCGTGATCCCGCTCTGCGCGATGCCTAGCGCCCGCGACGCCGCACGAATGCTGCCGTGCTCGGCGACGGCGGTGAATGCGCGCAACTGCGAGATCGTCAATGCCATGCAGTCTTCCGGTTCTGGTGATCGGTAAAAGTGATCATGATAGTCCGAATGGGACTTCTTTGAAGCGCGGCAACCGCTTACGATGCGTGCAATCCGCCCAAAACCACACCTCGCCCCATGAAAATTCCGCTGATGATCCTGAGCGCCGCGCTGACTTTCAGCAGCGGCGCGTTTGCCGCTGAGTCGACCACCTTGCGTCTGGGCATCGACCCGAGCTATCCGCCGATGGACGCCAAAGCGCCCGACGGCAGCTTCAAGGGCTTCGACGTGGACCTCGGCAACGAAATCTGCCGGCGCATCCACGCGCGCTGCCAGTGGGTAGAACTCGAATTTTCGGGCATGATCCCGGCGCTTCAGGCGCGCAAGATCGACGCGATTCTCTCGTCGATGGCGATCACCGAAAAGCGCGAGCAGCAGATTCTGTTTTCGTCGAAGATCTTCCAGTTCAAGTCGCGTCTGGTCGCGCGGCAAGGCTCGCCGCTCGCGGGCGGTGCGAACGCGCTGACGGGCAAGCAGATCGGCGTGCAATCGGGCACGCAGTTCGAGGCGTATGCGTTGAAAAACTGGGCGCCGCTCGGCGCGCACGTGATCGCGTACAAGGGGCAGGACGAAGTGTTCGCGGACTTGCAGAACGGCCGCCTGGACGGCGCGTTGCTCGGCTCGGTCGAAGCGGACATCGGCTTTTTGCGCACGCCCGCAGGCAAGGGCTTTGCGTTTGTCGGCGAGCCGCTTTCGATGGGCGACCGTGGCGTCGGTATCGGTCTGCGCAAGGATGAAACGGCGGTGCAGGCGTCGATCAACGCGGCCATCGCGTCGATGCTCAAGGACGGCACGTACGCGCAGATCGCGAAGAAGTACTTCGACTTCGATCCGTACGGCAATTGATTCTCTTATTTCTCACTTTTATTGCGCAGGCTTTCCGCTCATGAACAGGCAATCGACTCCGCTTCTATCGCCGGCTATCGGCACGCACCGCGAACTGGTGTCGTTTCATTTCGGCCCTGAAAATAGCGGTCAAAAGATTTATATCCAGTCGTCGTTGCACGCGGACGAAACACCCGCGATGCTCACGACCGTGCTGCTCAAGCGTCGTCTGATCGAACTGGAGAAGCAGGGTCTGCTGGATGCGGAAATCGTGCTGGTGCCGGTGGCGAATCCGGTCGGTCTCGGCCAGTACGTGCTCGGTCAGTTTCTCGGACGTTTCGATCTGGGCAGCGGCAAGAACTTCAACCGGCACTTCCTGCAATTCTCGAAACTCGTCGCGCGCGCGAAAGAGGCGTTGAGTTCCGACGTCAAGGAGAACCGCCGGATCGTTCGCGAGTTGATCGCGGCGGAACTCGCGGAGCAAAAGCCGCTGACCGAATTCGAATCGCTGCAACTGGCGATGCTGAAGCTCTCGTTCGACGCCGACGTCGTGATCGATCTGCATTGCTCGCTCGAAGCCGCGATGCACCTCTACACCAGCGAGGCCGCGTGGCCCGAGTTCGAGCCGTTGTCGCGCTATCTCGGCGCGCAGGCGTCGTTGCTCGCGACCAATTCGGGCGGCGAGTCGTTCGATGAAACGCACAGCCTGTTGTGGTGGACGCTGCAGCAGCAATTGCCCGCGGACAAACCGGTGCCGAACGGCGCGATTGCGGTGACGGTGGAGTGTCGCGGACAGCGGGACGTTTCGTACGAAGTGGCGCAGCAGGACGCCGACGCGATCGTCGATTACCTCGTGTGGCGCAAGGCGATCCGGCTCGACGCGAAGCCTTTGCCGGAGTTGCTGTCGCCCGCTACGCCGCTGGCCGGGAGCGAGCAGTTTTACGCACCTGTCAGCGGGATTCTCGTGCATCGCGCGACAATCGGCGACACGATTCGTGTCGGCCAGGCGCTGTTCGATATCGTCGATCCGCTGACCGACGAGACTACGACCATCTGCAGCAACACGGAAGGTGTGCTGTATATGCGACGCGCGATCCGCTTCGTGACCACGGGTGCGCCGTTGGGACGCGTAACCGGAACGCGCGCATTCAGAACCGGCGTCTTGCTGGGCGCGTAACTTTTCATTTGCCTGAAAAAGAACGGGAGCGTTTTCTGCAAGTCAGAAACGCTCCCGTTTTTTATTGCCTGTTCGTGTGGCTATTTTCGTCCGACCAGATACGTCACGCCATTTGGACCGTAGCGTTCCGAATGCGCTTCGTTGGCCTGCAAATGGAAAACATCGCCGACCTTGTACGCGCGTTCCTGATCGCCGACGCGAATGTGCATATCGCCATCGACGATCAGCGCCTTCGCTTCGAACGGATGCTGATGAACATCCATCGCCGAGTTGGCTTCGCGGGTCACTAAAACGGCCTCGGGGAAGCCATCTTTCGTCAGGCTTTCGGTGAATGTGTCGCGATCCATGAGGTCACCATCGGGGGAAATAGTGACGACGACTTTAACGCTTTCCGCCCGATCGTGCAGGACCGTGCCGGGCTTCGATCAAGCTGTCTTGCGTAACGCAGCCACTCAACCGAAGCCCGCCGTGACACGCGCTTAACTCACCACCAGCACCGGCGCCACCGCTGCCGGATCGCTGATACTCGGGCGACCGTTCTCGACGTGCCCGGCGAGACGGCGCGAGAAGCTCGCGTCATCGTTGCTCGTTACCGTCAGGTCGTACCAGTGATGACTCGACGCCAGCACCCAGGCTTCTTCGATCGCGATACCGGCCGGCACCAGAACAGGACGCGCACGTGCGCCGTACGCGTTATCGGTCACTGTCAGACGCGCAATCCCGCCGCCGCTATTGCTGAATTTCAGGAACACGTTGCCGTTCGCGACGTCGTATTGAACGATCACTTCGGGCTGAGCCGGCTTGTTGCCGATATGCAGGCCCGCAAGCTGCGTCGTTTGCGAAGTCGCCTGCGTATTGCCCGCGAACTTGCGCACGAAGCCGTTCGGCCCGAACACTTCGAACGTGTACACGCCGTTCGTCGTCGTCAGATCGAAGGTCTCGCTGAGCGACTTGCCCGCTTCGACCGTATAGCGCCACGGACCGTCCGTGCGATTCGTCGCGTACACGTAGAAATGCGCGCCCTGATCGCCGGTGTTGGCGATCGTGATCGAGAACGTATTCTTCGACACGTTCGCCGAGCCGTTCACATGCAGTTCGTACGGCAACGCACGCGCGAAACGAATCCCGCTTTCCTGCGGATCGATCGTGCCAGGCGTCGCCGGAACGGTCGGCTTCGGCTGCGTTGCGCACTGGTTGTCGGCGATGCTCTTGTAGTTGCTGGTGTCCGGCAGCGGCGGCACTTTCGAGTCCGGCGTGCGGAAGTCGAACGCGGTGGTCAGGTCGCCGCACACCGCACGACGCCATGCGGTGATGTTCGGCTCGTGCACGCCAAAACGCGTTTCGATGAAGCGGATCACTGACGTGTGATCGAACACTTGCGAACACACGAAGCCGCCCTTGGTCCACGGCGACACGATCGTCATCGGCACGCGCGGGCCGAGGCCGTACGGATAGCCGTCGGCGGTATAGCTGCCGCCGCGCTGCGGATTGACCACGTTGTGAATCTCGCCCTCGGTGCTGACCGTCGACTTGCCTTGCGCGGCGGTGGTCGCCGGTTGCGGCGGCACGAGGTGATCGAAGAAACCGTCGTTCTCGTCGTACATGATGAACAGCACGGTCTTGCTCCACACCTCGGGATTCGACGTCAGCGCGTCGAGAATCTGCGACGTGTATTCCGCGCCGTATGCGGGCGTATATTGCGGATGCTCTGAGTATGCAGCCGGCGGACACAACCACGACACTTGCGGCAGCTTGTTCGCGAGCACGTCGGCCTTCAGGTCGTCGATCGTGCGCACGGTTTGCGCGCGCTCGTACAGCGGCGTGCCCGGCTGCGCGTTGATGTAGTTCGTGAAGTTCTGCAGGATGTTGGTGCCGTAGTTGCCGTTCAGCGGATCGGCGCCCGTCAGCCCCTGCTGATAGATCTGCCACGAAATGCCCGCAGCCTGCAGGCGCTCGGGATAAGTCGTCCACGAAAGCAACTGATAATTCGGCGGACCGTCGCCGTCCACCCAGTCGTTGTTGTCGAGCAGCGGTCCGCCCATCGTGCCGCTCGGATCGACCATGCCGGTCATCAGATACGCGCGGTTCGGGTGCGTCGGTCCGGGCAGCGAGCAGAAATACGCATCGCAGATGGTGAACGCATCGGCCAGCGCATAGTGGAACGGAATGTCGCTGCGCAGGTGGTAGCCCATCGTCATGTCGGTCTTGTTGGCCGGCCACTGATCGTAACGGCCGCCGTCGATCGCATACTGAGTCTTGTACCACGAGTGATCCAGATCGCCGACGCATTGCGCGCTGGTGGTGGCCGTGTTCAGATGGAACGGCAGCACCGGCTGGGTCGGGTCTTCCTTCGACGGCTGGTTCCACACCGTCTTGCCGTTCGGCAGCGGAATCGGGAAGCGGTCGTTGTAGCCACGCACGCCACGCAGGTGGCCGAAGTAGTGGTCGAACGAGCGGTTTTCCTGCATGAACACGACGATGTGCTCGACATCGCGGATCGTGCCGGTGCGCGAGAATGCAGGCACGGCAAGTGCGTTACGGATCGACTCGGGCAGCGCGGTCATGGCGGCAGCAGCGCCCGCCGACGAAGCCACGGTCTGCAGGAAACGGCGACGGCTATTTGATGTCATCGAATATCACCTTCTGCGGGGGGAAAGAATGGCGCGTCGTGCGCACCGGTGGAATTGGGTCGACTACCGAGGCCGTTCAGTTGCTGCTCTTGCCGTCGCCAGGTGCGTAGCGCATGACGGGGGCAATCTGCTGGTTGTCGGCAGCGAGATTGGCCTGCATGGTCTCTGCGACCGGATCGGAGGCGGCGGGGTCGGCGGCGAAAGTGGCGGACGGTGCGGACGCGCTGGGTGCGAATGCTGCAATCGAGGCGGGCATGCTTTGCTGCGCGGCGTCGTTAGCAACTTTGCCCTGCGATGAAGATGACGACGTGGCCGAAGAGGTCGTGGGCGGTGCGGAATCGTCCGCGCCACAACCGCTCAACGCTCCGCTCAGCGCGATGCTCGATGCGATCGTCGCCATGGCAACCCGTGCAGTGCGGCCCAGATGTTTGTCTCTTTTCATCTCTGCATCCGTTTTTGTGAAAGCGCGTGCAGTCTCCAATCCTTTCAAGAAATAATTGTGAAACGTTTGCGAGTAGTAAAACTTTCTCTAATTCGTCGGTTTTTCGAAAGGAAATGGAAAGTAACAGGAAGGACAATGGTCACTGAAGCGCCATTTGCCTGACATATAGCAATTCGCAGCAATTCGGAAAATTTAATGGTTTTGCATAACGGCTAATTCCATGACACGCATAGAGCGAGCTTTCGACATGGCCCGATTCGAGGACGAATGGCTGGAAGCGGATGGCTTCGGCGGCTTCGCGTCGGGCACGGTGGGCACCCTTCGTACGCGGCGCTATCACGCGCTGCTGCTCACGGCGACGCGTCCGCCTGGCGGGCGCACGGTGCTCGTCAACGGCGTCGAAGCATGGCTCGAGGCGGGCGGGCAGCGGTATCCGCTGAGCATGCAGCGTTATGCGCCGGATGTGATCTACCCGGACCTCAGCGCGAGTCTCGCCGCATTCGATACCGCGCCGTGGCCCACGTGGCGCTTCCAGTTGAATGCGCAAACGTCGGTCGTGGCCGAAGTGCTGGTGAGCAAGGTGACCCGCGAAACGGTATTGCGCTGGCGTATTGAAAACGCCGAAAAATCTGCAGAAATGATGGCGCTTGTATTGAAAGTGAGGCTATTGCTATCGGGTCGCGATTACCACTCGCTTCATCATGAGAATTCCGCGTTTAATTTCAATGCGCAAATCAGCGACGATAGCGCGTGCGTGAATTGGCAACCCTATGGCGATTTACCGGTCATTCACGCCGCAACGAATGGCGCTTATACGCACGCGCCCGACTGGTATCGAAACTTCTGCTATGTCCGCGAGCGGGAGCGAGGCCTCGATTTCACCGAAGATCTCGCGACGCCTGGCGTGTTCAGCTTCAATCTCGCCGACGCCGATGCGGTGATGATTCTCAGCGCGACGAGCGCGGCGGTGGCGTCGGCGTCTTCCTGCGTGAGCGCGCAGACGGCCGCCGGTCATGCCGCCGAACTCATGAGCGCCGAGCAGCAGCGCCGCGCGAAACTAGGCTCGCGCCTGCAACGTTCCGCCGATGCCTATGTGGTCTCGCGCAACGGAGGCCGCACGATTCTCGCGGGCTTCCCGTGGTTCACCGACTGGGGCCGCGACACGTTCATTGCCATGCGCGGCTTGCTGATCGCGTCGAACCGGCTCGACGACGCCGAGGCGATTCTGCTCGAATGGTCGGGGACGCTGTCCGAAGGCATGCTGCCCAATCGCTTCCCCGATTACGGCGATACACCCGAATACAACTCCGTCGATGCATCGTTGTGGTTCGTCGTCGCCGTCCACGACTATCTAGCGACCCCTCATGCAAGCGCTGAAACGCGAGCGCGTCTTCAGCAGGCGGTTGAAGCAATCATCACCGGCTACACGAACGGCACGCGCTTCAACATCCACGCGAGCACTGAAGACGGCCTTCTGAGCGCAGGCGTTCCCGGCGTGCAACTCACGTGGATGGACGCAAAGGTCGGCGATTGGGTAGTCACGCCGCGCATCGGCAAACCGGTCGAGGTGCAGGCGCTGTGGATCAACGCTTTGCGCATTGCAGCAAGCTGGAATCCGCAGTGGCAGCAGGCTGCCGCGCGAGCGTTGCAAGCGCTTCATGAACATTTCATCGACCCGTCCACGCAGATGTTGTTCGATAACGTCGACGTCGATCATGTAAAGGGCGCGACAGATCGCTCGATTCGGCCGAACCAGATTTTTGCGGTAGGCGGTCTGCCGTTTCAATTACTCGATGGCGCGGCGGCGCGCGCGGTGGTCGATCAGGTCGAGGCGCAGTTGCTCACGCCAATGGGTTTGAGAACGCTCGCGGCATCCGACCCCGCGTATCGCGGCCATTACGGCGGCTCGCCACTCGCGCGCGACGGCGCCTATCATCAAGGTACGGTGTGGCCTTGGCTGCTCGGGCCGTTCGTCGAGGCGTGGCTGCGGGTTCGCGGCAACACAACCGATGCGCGCGTCGAAGCCGAACAGCGTTTTCTCGCGCCGCTGTACGCGCATCTCGATCACGCGGGCCTTGATCATCTGTCTGAAATCGCGGATGGCGACGCGCCTCACGCGCCTGCGGGTACGCCGTTTCAGGCGTGGTCGCTCGGCGAGTTGCTGCGCATTGAAAGCCTGCTTGCCGGGTTGAAGCCCACGTCCGCGTAAACCGCGCTACGATGTGTGTCCCACCGCAAGCCCGATGCAAGGACGTTGTCATGCCACCGCTGCGCGCTGCCAATCTGCTCGCCACCATCGAAGGTTCCCGACTGCACTCCGCCGACTGTGCCCACTGGCAACGCTGGGGGCCGTATCTGAGCGAGCGTCAGTGGGGCACGGTGCGCGAGGACTACAGCGCAGACGGCACCGCGTGGGACTCGTTCCCGCACGACCATGCGCGTAGCCGCGCGTATCGCTGGGGCGAAGACGGCATTGCCGGTTTCGGCGACGACAAGCTGAGCTGGTGCGTATCGCTCGCGCTGTGGAATCGTAAGGACCCGATCCTGAAAGAGCGTTTGTTCGGCGTCACGAATTCGCAAGGCAATCACGGCGAGGACGTGAAGGAGTTGTACTTCTACGTCGACGGCACGCCGACGCATTCGTACATGCGCATGCTCTACAAGTATCCGCACGCAGCTTTTCCGTATAACGACCTCGTGCAGGAAAGCGCGCGCCGTGGCGGCGACATGCCGGAGTACGAAATTCTCGACACCGGCGTGTTCGACGATCTGCGTTATTTCGACGTACAGGTCGAATACGCGAAGCACGCGCCCGACGACATCGTGATGCGCGTGACCATCGAAAATCGCGCGGATCAGGCGGCGTCGCTCGATGTGCTGCCGCAAATCTGGGCGCGCAATTCGTGGTCGTGGAAAGAGAACAAAGACAAGCCATCGCTGGTCGCGGGAACCGATCACGACGGTGGCGTTCATCTGGTGGGTCGTCAGCATGGTCATGAGCCGATCGTCGTGACCGCCTGGTCGGACGACGCGCCGCAAATCAAATGGCTGTTTTGCGAAAACGATACGAACGTCAAGCGTCTTTTCAACATGGACGGCGCGGGTCCGTTCAAGGACGGCTTCAACGACTACCTCGTGCAGGGCGACCAGCATGCCATCCGCGACGACGCGGGCACCAAGGCCGGCGCGCACGCGGCGCTGGAACTCGCGCCACATGCACGTGCTGTCGTCTACATGCGCTGGCGTCCGCAGTCGGCTCCCGACGATGTGCAGTTCGACGCCGAGGCCGTTTTCGCGCGGCGTATCGCGGAAGCCGACGAATTCTATGGCGCGTTGCAGCACGAAATAGCCGATCCCGATGCAAGGCTCGTGCAGCGCCAGGCGCTGGCGGGCATGCTGTGGTCGAAACAGTATTACCAGTACGACGTGCAGCGCTGGCTCGAAGGCGATCCGCTGCAACCTGCGCCGCCTGCCGGGCGCAAACACGGCCGTAATGCGGACTGGCGGCATCTGTGCAACGCGGACATCGTGTCGATGCCCGACAAGTGGGAGTACCCGTGGTACGCATCGTGGGACCTCGCGTTTCATGCCGCGGCATTCGCGCTGATCGACCCGGCGTTTGCGAAGCGTCAGTTGCTGTTGCTGGTGAAGGACCGCTATCAGCATCCGAACGGCCAGCTACCGGCATACGAATGGGCGCTCGGCGACGCCAATCCGCCGGTGCATGCGTGGGCCGCGTGGCGCGTCTACGAGATCGACCGCGCGATGACCGGCAAGGCGGATCGCGATTTCCTCGAACTCGTCTTTCATAAGCTGCTGCTGAATTTCTCGTGGTGGGTGAATCGCAAGGACGCCGACGGCCACAATATTTTCCAGGGTGGTTTTCTCGGACTCGACAACGTCGGTATCTTCGACCGCTCGTCGCCGCTGCCGACCGGCGGTCACATCGATCAGGCAGACGGCACCGCATGGATGGCCGCGTACGCGCTCGACCTGATGCGTATCGCGCTCGAACTCGCGTACGCGAATCATGTGTTCGTCGATATCGGCGTGAAGTTTTTCGAGCACTTCCTGTATATCGCCGAAGCGGTGAGTTGCGACGACGGTTGCGATACCGGCCTGTGGGACAGCGAAGACGAGTTCTTCTACGACAAGCTGCGCCTGCCCGACGGCAGCAATATTCCGATGCGCGTGCGGTCCATCGTCGGCCTGATTCCGCTGTTCGCCGTGCACGTGCTCGAAGAACGTCTGCACGGCGGCCTGCCGTGTCTGCGCGAGCGGCTCGTGTGGTTCCTCGAACATCGTCCCGATCTGGCGAAGCTGGTGTCGCGCTGGAACGAGCCGGGCAAAGGCAACGCGCTGCTGCTGTCGCTGCTGCGCGGGCATCGGATGAAAGCATTGTTGCGGCGCGCACTCGACGAAAGCGAATTCCTCTCCGATCACGGCGTGCGCGCGCTGTCCCGATACCATCGCGACCACCCGTTCGTGTTCAATCACAATGGCGACAGCTTCACGGTGAAGTATTTGCCGGCTGAATCCGACACGCGCGTGTTCGGCGGTAATTCCAACTGGCGCGGTCCGGTGTGGATGCCGGTGAATTATCTGCTGATCGAATCGTTGTACGAATTTCACCGCTATTACGGCGACAATTTCCGCGTCGAGTATCCGACCGGCTCGGGGCAAAAGTTCTCGCTTAGCGAAATCGCCGACGAACTGGCGCGTCGCGCGACCACTCTATTCCTGAAGAACAAGGACGGCGAGCGGCCGGTGATGGGCGCTTATCCGCTGTTGCAGGCCGACCCGCGCTCGCGTGATCTGATCCTGTTCCACGAGTATTTTCACGGCGACAATGGGCGCGGCGTCGGCGCTTCGCATCAGACCGGCTGGACCGGACTGGTCGCGCTGCTGCTGCAACCGCGTGTGATGGCCGCATCCGGCAATGTGCCGGTGACGGGCGAGCCGGAAGCGGCTGCTGCCGCTGCGCCGGCTGCTGCTGCGTCTGCGCCTGTTCATGCGGCGGAGTCGGTGCCGGAGCCGGCCGCTGTCGAAGCCGGCTCGGCGATCAAGTAACTCAATTAACTTAGGTAGCGAGTAGCGCGTTTCGATCCGGGCGCACCGGCACTGCGCGTGAAACACCAGCGTCAAAGTGCGGCACATGGGGTTACATAAGCCCTACAACCTCGCGTGCCGCGCAAATCGTCAGAATCGTTTTTGAACTGTGCGGGTTCGTGCGTGGTCTTTCATGTACCGCCACGTTGTTCCATTGGCTTCCTCAAGTGAATCCCATGCCGACTACACCGAACGCTCAAGCTTCCGATCAATCCACCGTCAATCAAACGCCTAGCTGCAAGGTCAGCGCAAGCCCGCAGGAGGCGCCTGCGTCGCCGGCCGGCAAGCGGCCCGCGCCACCCTGCACGCTGGTGATCTTCGGCGCGGGCGGCGACCTGACCAAGCGTCTTCTGATGCCCGCGCTCTACAACCTCGCCGTCGATGGCCTGCTCGACAATGGCATGAAGATCATCGGCGTCAATCATGGCGAGCGCGAAACGACGGAGTGGGTCGACGACCTGCACAAGTCGCTCGAACAGTTTGCCGCCGACAAAGCCAGCACCTTCCACGCGGGCAAGCTCGACGACAAAGCATGGGACTGGGTCGCGCAACGCCTCGAATACATGGCAGGCGAGTTCGAAAGCGACGACACGTTTGCGAAGCTCAAGCAGAAGCTCGATCAATCGTCGGGCGGTAACGTGATTTTTTATCTCGCGGTCACGTCGCGCTTTTTCAAACCGATCGTCGAGCATCTCGGCAAAGCCGGATTGCTGAAAGAAGGCGACGGCGATAAAGGCGGTTTCCGCCGCATCGTCATCGAGAAACCGTTCGGCACCGACCTCGCTTCGGCGCGCGATCTGAACGCGCACATCCTGTCGTACGCGAAAGAAGAGCAGGTGTATCGCATCGATCACTTTCTCGGCAAGGACACCGTGCAGAGCATTCTCGCGGTGCGTTTCGCGAATGCGCTGTTCGAGCCGGTATGGCGGCGCGAATATATCGACAGCGTGCAGATCACGGCAGCGGAAACGATCGGCGTGGAAGGGCGCGGCAAATTCTACGAGCAGACCGGTGCGTTTCGCGACATGCTGCCGAACCACCTGTTCCAGTTGCTCGGTATGGTCGCGATGGAGCCGCCCAATTCGTTCGACGCCGAAGCCGTGCGCGACAAGAAAGCCGATATCTTCGACGCGATCAAACCGCTGACGCCCGACGACGTGGTCTTCGGTCAATACGAAAAAGGCCCTTCTGGCGTGGGCTATCGTGAAGAACCGGACGTCGCGCCGGACAGCACGACCGAGACCTATGCCGCCGCGCGCGTGTTCGTCGAGAACTGGCGTTGGGCTGGCGTGCCGTTTTATCTGCGCACGGGCAAACGGCTCGCCGCGCGTCGCACGGAGATTTCGGTGCAGCTCAAGCCGGTGCCGTTCCGTCTGTTCCGCGACACGCCGGTCGATGCGCTCACGCCGAACGTGCTGACCTTGCGCATCGATCCCGCGCACGGCACGAGCTTCGACTTCAACGTGAAAACACCGGGGCCGGTGATGCAGGTCGGCGCCGTGCAGTCATCGTTCGATTACAACGACTTCTTTACCGAGCGCGCGAACGTCGGCTACGAGACGCTGCTGTACGACTGCATGCTCGGCGACGAAACGCTGTTTCAACGCGCGGACAGTATCGAGACGAGTTGGAGCGCGGTCGACGACGTGCTGCATCCGAAAACCGGCGGCGCGGTGCCGGTGCATGGTTACGCATCCGGCAGCGAAGGACCGGCGCAGGCAGATGCGTTGCTCGCGCGCGACGGGCACGCATGGCGTCCGTTGAAGCAGGAACCGGTCGAGAAGAAGTAATTCCAGCATCCGCGATCAACATAATCGGGGGACACCTTGGCAACACGTAAAACCACAGGCAAGACAGTCAGTAAGACAGCCGGCAAGACCACGAGCGGCGCAACGCGCAATGCGAAAGCGACGGCCAGCACCGAACGTATTCTCGCGATCGACGTGGGCGGCACCGGCCTGAAAGCCGCGATCATCGACGCTGACGGACAGATGAAAACCGAACGCGTGCGTGTGGCGACGCCGCACCCGTGCACGCCCGCGCAACTGGTGGACGCGTTGTTCGCGTTAGTGACGCCGCTGGTCGAGCAGCAACCGCCCACGCTGATGTCGATCGGCTTTCCCGGCGTGGTGCGTGACAACCGCATTCTGACCGCGCCGCATTTCGGCGTGGAAGGCTGGCACGACATTGCGCTTGCGGATTCGCTGGCGCAACGGCTGGGCGGCTTGCCGGTACGCATGATCAACGACGCCGAAATGCAGGGCTTCGCCGCGATCGAAGGACACGGCCTCGAATTCGTGCTGACGCTCGGCACGGGCGCGGGCACCGCGATGTTCCGCGACGGCGAGCTGATGCCGCATCTCGAACTCGCGCATCATCCGGTGAGCAAGAAAGGCGTCGCATACGACGAATACATTGGCGACGCCGCGCGCGACAAAGTGGGCAACAAGCGCTGGAACAAGCGGGTCGAGAAAGTGATCGGCATTCTCGATTCACTCGTGAATTACGACAAATTGTGGATCGGCGGCGGCAATGCGGCGCGTCTGAAGTTCGACTTGCCGGCCAACGTGGCGACCGTTTCGAACGACGCCGGTATTGAAGGCGGCGCGCGTCTGTGGCATCCGAAATCTTTCCGCGAGACGCGGCAGTTGCCGGAAGCCAATCAGCGCAGCGGGCATTTCAAGTAGGCGCGGGTTCAGGCCTTCAGCAAGACCTGCCGCGCCTGTGACTAGCGCGCGGCATCCCCCCAGCGATACTGCACGCTGGCTTCGTCGAGTTGCGTCTTGATCTGCGGATCGAGCACGAGTTCGCAGGCCGCGAGCGTATCGCTCAATTGTTCCGCGCGGCTCGCGCCGATAATCGCCGACGTAATCAGCGGATTGGCGAGCACCCACGCGAGCGACACGCGTGTCAACGACTCGCCGGTCGTTGCGGCAATCGCCTTCAGTTGCTCGATGGTCTCGAACTCGCGTTGATGCCAGTAGCGCTCCTGATACATCGCGCCCGCCTTGCCGACGGTCTCGGTGAAGCGCCCGGTCGCAGGTGTCGCATCGAGTCGATGCTTGCCGGTCAGCAAGCCGCCCGCAAGCGGGTTGTAGGGCATCACGACCAACCCTTCCTCGCTCGCCAACGGCAGCAATTCCCGCTCGATCTGACGGAACAGCAGGTTGTAGCGCGGCTGCACCGACACGAAACGCGCCGTGCGCAACACATCTGCGCGTCCTAAGGCGCGCGCGAGCCGGTAAGCGAGGAAGTTCGACACGCCGATATAGCGCGCCTTACCCGAGCGCACGATCACGTCGAGCGCTTCGAGAGTTTCGTCGAGCGGCGTGTTCGCGTCGTCGGAATGAAGCTGGTAGAGGTCGACGTAATCGGTGCCGAGGCGGCGCAGCGACGCGTCGATTGCGTCCAGCAGATGTTTGCGCGACGCGCCCTGATCCCAGGCCGCCGGTCCCATTTTGCCGACCGCCTTGGTCGCCAGAATGAAGCGCTCGCGTTTGCCCTTCAGCCAGCGCCCGACGATTTCCTCCGTGCGCCCGGCAATATTTTCGCCTCCGCCGAGCGGATACACATTGGCGGTATCGATGAAATTCACGCCGGCATCCGCCGCCGTATCAAGAATGCGATGTGAGACGTCTTCCTCAGTTTGCAGGCCAAAAGTCATCGTGCCGAGACACAGGCGTGAAACGTTCAGGCCGGTATGGCCGAATTTGCGGTATTGCATGACTCACTCCGGGATGGACGGGGCACTAGCGCGATGCAGTGTTGCAAAAAGGATAAACGGAGTCGCGATTTAGTGTGCTTCACAACGGCAATCTGACGTTATTTATTTGAAAGAATAAAGAGACGCTTTAAATATCCAGAATCCCTATGCAGATTGGTTTTTAAATTGTCTGATATTACAAATAAGTAATAAAACGCGATGAGACATAGGCTGATCTTTACAAACACCATTCGCTCGTAAAATTCTGAAACAATTTCATTACATCCGGTTAGATAAGTCGCGATTGTAGGGTTGTAAGGCATGTGGAATGATAGCGATTCTCATTTAAAAACAAGCCAGCCACCCCGTCATCGCGTGCTCGACGAGCGCGAACGGCAGCCAGCCACTTGCGTTTTTGTCATCGATTCCATGGCATTCATGCGAATTCGGCACGCGCACATCTGACGGGATTTCCATGTTCAACCACACGCCGCTCGCGACTGCGTTAGCGCTAGCTTTTGCCATTCCATTTGCAACACCCGCAGTGGCGCAGACCGCGCCCCAGGCTACATCGCAATCCGCGACCGACAACGCAGCGACCGGCGCAAACGCAAACGCAAACGCAAACGCAGCGACGAACACAGCAACAACCGCAACGAAACCAGCCGCCGCCGACAGCGGCACCTTGCCGACCATCGGCGTCGCCGCGCAAGTCGAGCAACAGGACTTCCAGGCCGAGCGCTCGAACGTCGGCGCGAAGACGCCGACTGCGCTGCGCGACATCCCGCAGACCGTGACGGTCATCAACAAGGACGTGCTCGCGTCGCAAGGCGCGACGTCGTTTCAGGACGCGCTGCGCAACGCGCCGGGCGTGACGATCGGCGGCGCGGAAGGCGGGCAGATCGGCAACAACATCAACCTGCGCGGCTTCACGGCGCAGAACGACATCTACCTGGACGGCTTCCGCGATCGCAATCAGTACTATCGCGACACCTTCGACCTCGAAGAAATCGAAGTGCTGTACGGTCCTTCGTCGATGCTGTTCGGTCGTGGCTCGACGGGCGGTGTGATCAATCAGGTCAGCAAGAAAGCGAACCTGAAAGACTCCGCGGAAATCTCGACGACGGTCGGCACCGACGACCACTACCGCACCTCGGTCGACGTGAATCACAAGCTGAACGACACGTCGGCGATCCGCCTGAACGCGTTCGGCCAGAGCATCGGTTCGACGCGGGACGTGATGAAGAACAAGGACTTCGGCATTGCGCCGGAAGTGCGCTTCGGCATCGGCACGCCGACCGAAGTCACGCTGTCCGCGCTGATCCAGCACAACCACGACCAGCCCGACTACGGCATCCAGGCGTTGAACGGCCGCCCTGCGCCGGTGTCGCGCAACACGTTCTACGGCCTGACCAGCGACCGCACGATCCAGGACGTGCAGACCTTCAACGCGTCGATCAAGCACAAGTTCTCGGACGCGCTCACGTTCACCAACCAGACGCAGCTCTCGCACTCGATGACCGATGCGCGCGAAACCGCGCCGCAAGCGGTGTTGACCGGTCCGCTCTCGACGAGCACGGCGTTGACCAACGGCAATTTCACGACGCTGCCGCCGTCGGAACTGTTCATCAAGTTGCAGAGCCACGATCGTGTGATCGAGAACCACTCGATCTACAACGACACGATGGTCGAATACAAATTCGACACCGGCCCGATCAAGCACGACATGATCGCCGGTATCGAACTCGGCCACGACAGCTACACGAACCAGGCCTACACGCGTAACAACCTGCCGGTCGTGACGATGGTCGACCCGGCGATCATGTCGTCGCCAGCCGGAGTGACGACCACGGTCGGCAACTTCGCCGATTCGGGGTCGAACGAAATCGCCGCGTATTTGAACGACACCGTCTCGCTGAATCAGCACTGGAAGGTGATTGGCGGCCTGCGCTGGGATCGCTTTCAGGCGCAGATCCACAACACGGTCAGCCTGCCGTCCTACGCGACGCAGACTAACTTCTTCACCAGCGTCCGCGCCGGCGTGATTTATCAGCCTAGCGACTGGCAGTCGTATTACGTGTCGTACGGCACGTCGTTCGACCCGTCGCTCGAAGCGTTGACGCTGACCAACCTGACGCAGAACCTCGCGCCGGAGTCGACCAAATCGTATGAAGTGGGCGGCAAGTGGGATCTGCTGGGCGGCAATCTGTCGGTGAATTCCGCGTTCTTCCGCGAGGAAATGGACAACGCGCGCACCCAGGTGTCGACGACCGAATACGAGCTTGACGGCGACATCCGCGTGGACGGATTTCAGGCCGGCGTGACGGGTCACATCACCGACAAGTGGCAGATTTTCGGCGGCTATACGTACATGGACGCGATCATCCTGAAGGCCGCCGACGGCACGCAGGGTCACGTACCGGCCAACACGCCGCGCAATACGCTGACGTTGTGGTCGACCTACGCGATCACGCCGCATTGGGAGATCGGCGGTGGTCCGACCTACATGTCGCCGCGTTACGCGTCGAACACGAACTACGTGCGCGTGCCGGGCTATACGCGTTGGGACGCGACGGCTGCGTATCACGCGAAGAAGTACGATGTGCGCCTGAATCTGCTGAACCTGACCAACAAGGAATACTTCGACGCGCTGATTCCGTCCGACGGCGGCCGTTCGGTGCCGGGCATCGGCCGCACGTTGCTGGCGACGTTCGATTACCGCTTCTGATCGATTCACGCGAATCGGATGCGTCGGGCTTGCCGGTCTGGTTAACTTCGGTAACACGAACTCGCGAGAACACGCCGGGCAACCGGCAAGCCGACACAAAGGAAACACAATGTTGCTGCATATTCCGAACGTACTGGATACAGAGCAGTTGCGCTTCGTGCGCGAGCGGCTCGACCAGGCGGGCGACGCCTGGGTGGATGGCCGCGCGACTGCCGGTTATCAAGGTGCGCCAGTCAAGCGCAACCAGCAGATCGCCGAGTATTCGCCGGTGGCGCGCGAACTCGGCGACGTGGTTGTCGCGTCGATCGAACGCAACCCGCTGTTCATCAGCGCGGTGCTGCCGAACCAGGTGTATCCGCCGCTGTTCAATCGTTACGAAGACGGCATGCATTTCGGCAGTCACGTCGACGGTGCGGTGCGGGTCTTGCCCAACGGCGTGAAACTGCGCACCGACGTATCGGCGACGCTGTTCATTTCCGATCCGGCCGATTACGACGGCGGCGAACTCGTCATCGAAGACACCTACGGCGTGCAGCAGGTGAAGCTGCCGGCGGGCGACATGATCGTCTACCCGGCCACCAGCCTGCATCAGATCACGCCGGTCACGCGCGGGGTTCGCGTCGCCAGTTTCTTCTGGGTGCAGAGCCTCGTGCGCAGCGACACGCAGCGCGCGTTGCTGTTCGATATGGACACCGCCATTCAACGTCTGAATGCAACCCACGCCGACGATGCTGCACGCCGCAGCCTGGTCGGCTGTTATCACAATCTATTGCGTACCTGGAGTGAAACGTGAGCGTACCCGAGACTATCGATCTTCAACCGCCTGCTGGCATGGAGCGCGCGGCGCGCGAGCCGCACCGGCTCGACAGCGACGAGCTGAAGTCGCGCCAGAAGCGCTCGCGGCGCGCGACCTTCGTCAAGTGGCTGCGCAAGGTGCACGGCTGGGTCGGTTTGTGGGGGGCGGTTTTAGGCCTGCTGTTCGGCACGACCGGGTTCTTTCTGAATCATCGGGGCGGCCCGCTCAGAGTGTCGACCGGCGAGCCGCAAGTGTCGTCGATGCAGGTGCCGGTGCCGCAACCCGCGCCGGACACGCCGCGCGAACTCGGCAAATGGCTCAAGCACGAACTCAAGCTGACGGGTAATCCGGGCCGCGTGCAGAAAGAGCCCGCGCATCCGGTTGCGTGGGGCGACCGCAGCGTCGTTCAGCCTGAACACTGGCAATTGAATTTCGCGTCGCCGCGTGAGAATACGTCGGTTGAATACTGGGTCGGCAATGGCTTTGTGACGGTCAAGCGCAGCGAGAACACCTTCCTCGCGATGCTGACGAACCTGCATAAAGGCGTCGGCCTGAGCGTCGGCTGGGTGCTGCTGATCGATACGCTTGCAGGCAGTCTGATTCTTCTGTCGCTCACCGGCGTTCTGCTGTGGACGGAGTTGAACAAGCGCAAGACGGTTGGCGTGGTGCTGGTGCTAGGGTCGATTGCGGCCGCCGTTTGCATGGCCACGATGTAAGAAAAGCCCGTTTTTAAGGCTGCGAAACCGGTCGGCGTGTGAGTTGCCTCATGAAAGCCCGATCGGGAAATTCGCCTCGTACGCACTCTTCGTCGAGGTATGTTTTACCGCGATTTTCCGGCTGCGCCGCGTCGTTCTCCGACGCGGCCAACGCGACCTGGCCGAAAACGCGCAAAACCTCGCAAATCCCCGCCGTATCGGGCGTTCACGCGCCGTCTCTCCTTCCTCCGCGATGCCGCTCCATGCGAGAATCGCGCTATATCTATGGCGTCGTTCTCGTTAGTGGTCCGTCGGACCCGGGCACCGCTTTTGCGACGCCGGTCCGCACGAATCGAATGCCGCCGCGTGAAGGAGATCGCGTTGAAAGAGCCGGACCGTTTCCTGCCTGATGCACCCCCCGCCGAAGTTGCCGCGCAGTCGTTTCTCGCGGGCGGCGGCGAACTGGGCGCATTGATCCGTGCTTATGACTGGAGCCGCACCGAACTCGGCGATCCCGACACCTGGCCGCAAGGACTGAAGATCGCGATCCGCATCATGCTCACGTCGCGGCAGCCGATCTGGATCGGCTGGGGCAAGGAGCTGCTCTACTTCTACAACGACCCGTATAAATCGATCATCGGTGGCAAGCATCCGGTTGCGCTTGGTCAGCCGACGCACGTCGTGTGGCGTGAAATCTGGTCCGACATCGAGCCGCTGCTGAACACTGCGCTCGCGGGTGCCGAAGGCATTTTCGTCGAGCAGAAGCTGCTCATCATGGAGCGCAACGGCTTTCCCGAAGAAACGTATTACACGTTCTCGTACAGCCCGATTCCCGGCGATGACGGCGAGCCCGGCGGCATCATCTGCGCGAATAGCGACGACACCGCGCGGGTGGTCGGCGAGCGGCAACTTGCGCTGCTGAAGGAACTCGCGGCGGCGAGTCCCGATGGACGCGACTGGCGCGAGGCATGTCAACTGAGCGCGGCGGCGCTACGCACCAATCCGCAAGACCTGCCGTTCGCGTTGCTTTACGCGGGCGCTCCGGGCAGCGATACGGTCACACTGGTCGGGGCAAGTGGCATCGTGCCGGGGCAGCCCGGCGCGCCCGAGTCGATGCGGCTCGAAGGCGACGATAGTGACGCGCCGTCATGGCCGGTCGCCGATGTGTTCAGGATTCAGGCGCCGCACATGGTGCGCGGTCTGACCGAGCGATTCGGTGCCGCGTTGCCGGCTGGCCCGTGGCATCTCGCGCCGGAGCAGGCGGTGATTCTGCCGGTGTCGGCGGGGAGCGAAACAGCGCATACGGTGGTGCTGGTCGCGGGTCTGAACCCGTGCCGTCTTTTCGACGATGCGTATCGCAGCTTCCTGAATCTGACGGCCGGTCAGATCGGCGCGGCGATCGGCTACGCGCAGGCTTACGAAGAGGAACGGCGGCGCGCGGAAGCGCTGGCCGAAATCGATCGCGCGAAGACGACGTTCTTCTCCAACATCAGCCACGAATTCCGCACGCCGTTAACGCTGATGCTCGGCCCGCTGGAGGAATTGCTGGCCAGGCCGCCGTTGCCCGTCAGCACGGACAACGACGCGCAACACGCTAACCCCGACGACCGCGCGTTGATCGAAATCACGCATCGCAACGGCTTGCGTTTGCTGAAACTCGTCAACGCGCTGCTCGATTTTTCGCGGATCGAAGCCGGGCGTATGCAGATTCATCCGCAGCCCACCGATATCGCGTCGTTCACCGCCGAACTCGCGTCGCTGTTCGAATCGGCGATTCAGGCGGCGGGCTTGCGGCTCGAATTGCAGATTCCGTCGCGGCCCGTCATCGCGCGACTCGACCGCGAGATGTGGGAAAAGGTCGTGATGAACCTGCTGTCGAACGCGTATAAGTTCACGTTCTTCGGCACGATCCGCGTGGCCGTGCAGGCTACGCAGAACGGTGGCGTCGAGGTCAGCGTGGCGGATAGCGGTATCGGCATTGCACAGGAAGAAGTGCCGCGCCTGTTCGAGCGCTTTCACCGTGTGGCGGGTGCGCCGGGCCGTTCCGTCGAAGGCAGCGGGATCGGACTCGCGATGGTCCAGGAACTCGTGAAGCTGCATGGCGGCACCGTGCGGGTCGACAGCGAATTGGGCAAGGGCGCTTGCTTTACCGTCACGTTGCCGCGCGTCGCGGTGCTGCCGCCAACCGGCGACGAAGCGGTGAATGCCGCGATGAGTCCGAACGCGCGAACCTATGTCGACGCCGCTTTGCGCTGGAGTCCCGAGAACGAAATTCTCGCCGAGGACGTGCCGCAAAACACCGCTGTGACGGCCGAATCGGCAAGCCCCGGAAGCGCGTCGGCAACGTCCGCGCGCGTGCTGGTTGTCGACGACAACGCCGATCTGCGCGAGTACATGAGCCGCATTCTGCGCGCAGCGGGCTACGACGTGCGCGTCGCCACCGACGGCGAAGCGGCGCTCGCGGCCGCGCGCGCGGAGCCGCCCGATCTGGTGCTGTCGGACGTGATGATGCCGCGCCTCGACGGCTTCGGACTGCTGCGCGAACTGCGCGCCGATCCGGTGTTGCGCGAGACGCCGGTGGTGATGCTGTCGGCGCGTGCGGGCGAAGAGGCGCGCGTCGATGGCATCGAGCAGGGTGCCGACGACTACCTGACCAAACCGTTTTCGTCGCGCGAATTGCTGGCGCGCGTGGCGGGCAATCTGCAACTCGCACGCTTGCGCCGCGAGACCGAAATGAAGCTGCGCGAGGAGTCGCGCACGCTCGAAATTCTCAACCGCGTCGGCTCGACCGTGGCCGCCGAACTCGACCTGAAGCGCGCCGTGCAGATCGTCACCGACGCCGCCACCGAACTCACCGGTGCCGCGTTCGGCTCGTTCTTCTACAACGTCCTCGACGAAAAGGGCGGCAGCTACATGCTGTACACGCTGTCCGGCGTACCGCAAGACACGTTCGAAAAATTTCCGATGCCGCGCAACACGGGCGTGTTCGCGCCGACCTTCGGCGGCGAAGGCATCGTCCGTTCCGACGACATCACGAAAGACCCTCGCTACGGCCACAACGCGCCGCATCGCGGCATGCCCGAGGGCCATCTGAAAGTGCGCAGCTATCTCGCCGCGCCAGTGCAGTCGCGCAATGGCGAAGTGGTGGGCGGGCTGTTTTTCGGTCACCCGGAAGTCGGCGTGTTCACCGAGCGCGCCGAGCGGATCGTCACCGGGATCGCCGCGCAGGCCGCAATCGCTATCGACAACGCGCGTCTGTACGAAGCCGCGCAGCGCGAGATCGCCGAGCGTACCCGGGCGCAAAGCGAGCTGCGCGATCTGAACGAAACGCTGGAGCGTCGCGTGATCGAAGCAGTCACCGACCGCGACCGGTTGTGGGAACTGAGCGAAGACCTGCTCGTGGTGGCCGATATCGAAGGGCGCCTGCAGCGCGTGAGTCCGTCGTGGAGCAGCATGCTCGGCCACAACCTGCACTGGCTGAAATCGCGTTCGTATGTGGAACTGGTGCATCCCGACGACCTCGGCATAGTCGGTATGCATCTGGCGGAACTGCGCCGCACGGGTGTGCCGGTGCGCTACGAAAACCGCGTCAGGCGGATCGACGGCACGTGGCGCTGGGTCGCGTGGACACTCGCGCTCGACCCCGACACCGAGCGCATTCACGGCGTGGGCCGCGACGTCACGGCCGACAAGGAAACGACCGAGGCGCTGCATCACGCCGAAGAAGCGCTGCGCATGGCGCAGAAAATGGAAGCGATCGGCAAGCTCACGGGCGGTGTCGCGCACGATTTCAACAATCTGCTGCAAGTGATCGGCGGCAATCTGCAGCTGCTCGCGAAAGACGTGGCCGGTTCCGAGAAACCCGAGCAGCGGGTGCGCAATGCGCTCGCCGGCGTCGCGCGCGGCGCGAATCTCGCGTCGCAATTGCTCGCGTTCGGGCGGCGTCAGCCGCTCGCGCCGAAGGTTGTCAACCTCGGCCGCTTCGTGCGCGGTCTCGACGACATGCTGCGGCGCGCGCTGGGCGACGGCGTCGAAATCGAAACCATCGTGTCGGGCGGGTTGTGGAATACGCTGGTCGATCCGTTCCAGGTCGAAAACGCGCTGCTGAATCTGGCGATCAATTCGCGCGACGCGATGACCGGCCACGGCCGGCTCACGATCGAGGCTGGCAACGCCGCGCTCGATGACGCCTACGCCAAACGCAACGCCGAGGTCACGCCGGGTCAGTACGTGATGCTGGCGGTCACGGATACGGGCGCGGGCATGTCGCCGGAAGTGCGTGAGCGTGTGTTCGAACCGTTCTTCACGACCAAGCCCGAAGGACAGGGCACCGGGCTCGGGTTGAGCATGGTGTACGGCTTCGTCAAGCAGTCGGGCGGCCACGTGAAGATCTACAGCGAACCGGGGCACGGCACCACGATCCGCGTGTATCTGCCGCGCGTGCGCGAAGAGGAAGACCTCGAAACGAATGTCGATGCCGGTCCCGCGAAGGGCGGTAGGGAAACGATCCTCGTCGCCGAGGATGACGAAGAAGTACGCACGACGGTGGTCGAGATGCTGTCCGATCTCGGTTATCGCGTGCTGAAAGCGAAGGATGCGCAAAGCGCGCTGGCGATCGTCGAAAGCGGCGTGCCGATCGACATTCTGTTCACCGACGTGGTAATGCCCGGCCCGTTGCGCAGTACCGAACTCGCGCGCAAGGCCCGCGAGCGTTTGCCGTCGATCGCGGTGCTGTTCACGTCGGGCTATACCGACAACGCGATCGTGCATTCGGGGCGGCTCGACGAAGGCATCGAGTTGCTCAGCAAGCCGTACACACACGAAGCGTTGGCGCGCAAGGTCCGCTATGTATTGCAGACGCAGAATCCGCAGGCAGCGGAGCTTGCCGAACTCGAGCAGGAGCGTTTGCAGATCGATCCACCGGTTACGTCGGCGAGTGCCGACAGCTTTACCCCTGAGGCACGCATGCGAATTTTGCTGGTTGAAGACGATGAACTGATCCGTGTCAGCACGGCCGAATTGCTACGCACCTTCGACTTCGACATTCTCGAAGCCGAAGGCGAGGAAGACGCGAAGCGAATACTCAGCGAGCACGCGATCAACGTGATGCTGACCGACGTAGGGCTGGCGGGCAAGTCGGGCGTCGATCTGGCAATGGACGTATGCCGTGAGCGGCCGGATCTGCGAGTGATCTTTCTGACCGGCTATGACCTCGTGCTGACGCCGGAGCAACGTGAGGTTTTGCCGCACGCTATCTCGCTGCGCAAACCTTACGAACTGACGCATCTGATCGACGCACTGAACGCGCCGCAGAGCTGAGATTCGCGGCCGCACCGGAGCGTGCAGGGCTGCGAGCGGAACCTCGCCCGCTCGCGCTAGAATTCTCGCAACCTTCAAGTTGCAGGCTCTGCCGGAATCCGCCGATGACCACCCCTGCCAATCCCGTCGACGCTGCGCTTATCACGCGGCGTTCGATCCGCGCGTTTCTTCCCACGCCGGTGCCGCGCGCCGAGATCGAGGCCATTCTCGAAGCCGCCGGCCGCGCGCCGTCCGGCACCAACACGCAGCCGTGGAAAGTCTATGTGGTGACGGGCGAATCGCTCGCGGGTCTTTCGCGCGATCTGCTCGCCGCTTACGACGATCCGCAACGCGACGCGCTGTATCACGAGGAATATCCGTACTATCCGCAGCGCTGGGTGTCGCCGTATCTCGACCGGCGGCGCAAGATCGGCTGGGACCTGTATGGGCTGCTCGGTATCGAAAAGGGCGACAAGGCGCGCATGCATCAACAGCACGCGCAGAACTACCGTTTCTTCGGTGCGCCGGTGGGTCTGTTCTTCACCATCGACCGCGTGCTGGAGCGCGGCAGCTGGCTCGACTACGGCATGTTCCTGCAGTCGATCATGACGGCGGCGCGCGGACGCGGACTCGATACGTGCCCGCAGGCCGCGTTCACGCAGTTTCATCGGGTGATTGGCGAGCACCTCAAGCTGGACGAAAACGAGCAACTGGTGTGCGGCATGTCGCTCGGTTACGCCGACGAACACGCGCTGGTCAACACATTGCGCACCGAACGCGAGCCGGTCGAACGGTTCGTGCGTTTCATCGAATAACCATAACCATTGCGCGCGCGAACAGCGCGCCCCCACCTTACCCGGACCACTATGATGAAAACATCGCGCCGTCAATTTCTGATGCTGGGTGCGGGCCTCGGCTCATCGCTCGTTTTAAATGGCACGGCATTCGCCGACGCGGCCAGCACGCTCAGCGAATCCGACCCGGCTGCGCAGGCAGTCGGCTATACGGAAGACGCATCGAAGGTCAATAAGGCGAAGTTCCCTACCTATGCGGCCGGACAAACGTGCGCAAGTTGCTCGCTGTTCCAGGGCAAGGCCACGGACGCATACGGCGGCTGCACGTTGTTCGGCACCAAACAGGTCGCGGCGCGGGGCTGGTGCAGTTCGTACTCGACAATGTGACGCCACAGCGCGTGCGGCCTCTGACAGGCTAGCCAAACACCTTCAGCACAAGCTCGTGCGAGCGGCCGATCCAGACGGCCGCATCGCGATGATCGCGCAATGCGTTGCCGGTATTCGGATGCATGAAAATATCGAGCGCGCCGTGGTTCAGCGTGAGCCAACCCACCACGTCCGCAAATTGCGTTTGCGTGAATTCGAGCTGAAACGACCACATGGGATGCGGCCCGACCGGTCGCTCATGGAAGCGGCCGATCTGCAGCTTGTCGTTCCAGAAGGCTTCGATCTGTTCGCGGAATGCCCATGCGGCGTCGCGGCTGGTCGAATCGAAATAGATGTGAGCATGCCAGCTTGAGATGGCAGAGGTGTCGCGAAGAGTCATTACAGGTCCATTGTCTATCTGGCTTTATCCGACATTCATTCTGCTTCAGTTTCCGCCGACGTGCGCGCCGCGCGCCTCATGTGAAACTGTGTCTCATCTTCGCCGACGATCTCGAAGCCGAGCCGATCGTACAGCCGTTTCGCGGGATTGCCCTTGAGCACCTTCAAGGTGACGGGCAATGCGTCGGCTTCGGCGGCACGCAGCACAACCCGTAGCGCGCGTTCGCCAATGCCGCGTCCTTGCAGCGCAGGCGAAATCTGGATTTGCACGACGACCCATTCGGCGTCCGTGCGATGCGCTTTCAGCAAACCGGCGGGCACGCCGTCGAGACATATCACCTGCGCTGCGTCGTAACGATGCAGCAGACGCGCGCGATGCGCGGCGTCGTCAGCCGGTTCGCCGACGCGCGTCAGGTGGCCGGTCATCGTGGCTTTGCGCAATGCGAACAGGAAGGCTTCGTCGGCGGGAATTGCCTGGCGCAGCGTGAGGTTGGGCTTCGGGTCGGACAAGTCGGTGATGTTCTGCACGGGTGGCTGATCCGGCTACCAGGCCGGTTAGTAAGAATGGTCGTGAATTGTCGTGTTGGCAGCGCTTTTTTACCACGGGCTCATGTTTCGCTCTCTCGATCAGGGCACCCGACGCGCCTGTGTGTTTCTTGCGCAGAAGGTCGTTTCCACGGGCCGTCGGCCGGTATCGGCATGCGGCGCGTCAGGCGCGGTGTGTGTTTGCGCGGTATCAGACAGAGCGAGACCGGCGCTTGAGTTCAGATCACGATATCAGGCGCGATACGGTTCGTACTCGTTGGCATGCGCTTTGCTTTTGCCTCACTCGCGCAGTGCCGGCACGCGCAGGTTAGAGATGTCGTACGCGAAACGTCGTACCTCCGAGGAACGGGGCCAACCCTGCATAAAAACGAAAAATGCTGAACACGAAACCACACACTGTCACGCGCGTAGTCGATGGCGAAGCCGTCACGCTCGTCTTTTACCCTGATACCGGGTGTCTGCGTTTTGCGGGTGCCCGAGGCGTCTGCCATGAATTGCGGCCGCCGCATTCATGGCTCGCGATGTCGGCCGCCGCACGCGGAAAATGCCGTGACGCGCAGGCGGTAACCCACGGTTTGAGCATGCTACTGGAAGACTTTTGCGCGAAGCGTCCGCGCTGGTTGAGCGGCCCGGAACGTGTGTCGGCTGATGAGGCTGCTTTCGAGCCTGCTCGTGAATCCGTTTTTGAGCGCGCTTGCGGCACCGCGCAGGAAGCGGTTCGCGAAGTGACGCGCGAGACCGCAGGCCAGTTCGCCGATTTGCGTATTCGTGCCACGGCGTAACGGTCGCGCTTGGCGCGTCGACCGATACGATTCGATGAACGTGTCTGCGGTTATATTCAGTTTTCCCGACGACGTTTCGTTTTACACGGCGGGCAGTTTTTTTGTGATCTAGCGAGGTGGGCCATGGAAGTAATCGAGCTTGAGCCTAGCGTCTCGGCAGATGGACGCGCAGTCGTTTTCCAGCTTTCGACGCGCGGACGGGACCTCGAATGCGCGGTCACGCGCGAGGCGTTGGAACAGCACTTCTGGTTGCAGCGCGGCGCGGGCGAGGCGCGCATCCTCAAGGCGTTCGCGGATGGCCGCAAGCGCATTACCGCGGTTGCCGAAAGAAAGATGCTGGCGCGTCCCGGCGAAAAAGTTTTGCTGACCATCAGCGATTTCGCGGCGCGTTGAGATCGATTGAACGCTTATTTCGCGCGTGTTTCCGGCGAAGTTTCTTGCCGATACAAGCGCTCTGAATGAAACGGGCGACCCGGCAATCGGGGCGCCCGTTTCATTCACATCTGACGAAATAGTGCTGTTACACCCATTCGTCAAATTAGCCTGCCAAACTCCCTCGTTTCGCCCAATTGCATTCGCGCGGTCGCGCATAAACTGTTTTCCATGGCGCGACAAATCACCGAGCTCCATCGGCGCGGTCTCCCCCCGCGTTGTTTTGAACCGTACCGTTGATGGCAGTTTGCCGCGGTTGTCGAGCGGCAGGGCAGTAGTGCAGTAGGAAGTAGAAGCAAGGTAAATAACGCGTCATTCATGCAATAGGCGCGAGATTAGCTGGGGGTTGTAGCAAAGGTGGTTGAAGGCGAAGGACCTGGTTTTAATACGAAGCACAGCAGTAAGTCAGTTAGCTCCGGTAATAAAGCTTTATGCAGTAGGGGTCGCAGTAACAGTAGCAATAGCGGTGAAAAGCAGTAACAGTATGAATCGGTCAGGCAGTACCGTTTGACAGTGCAGCAAGTAAATGTTTTTGCATTCGTAGTTTCACGTTGCAACAGCTTTGTTTAGTTTTGGTGGTTATAGGTCGGCAAGCATCCACGCGCGAGTACGACTGTTCCATCCTGTCAGACCCTGTTCCCTCACCGGAACAGGGTTTTTTTTCGTTCAGAATGCGTCGGATAGCTTGCATTCGGCAGAACCGTGCCGATATACAGTCATTGCACTTCGCGGATGGACGCACTTCGTTCGGCCCGTGAACCGCAACGTGCCACGCGTGAAAACAGAGCAACGAAGTTCGATAGTTCACGCCGGTATTAAAAGTTGCTTGCTTCGACGGCTTTGTGGACTCACATTAGAGGCCAGAGTCGCCGGTGCATCGGCGGCGTTTGTCATCGGAAACCACCGGAAAAGCGCCGGAATCCGCTGATAAAGCTGAGAGTTAGAGAAGGAGTCTGAAACAATATGTCCAGTAAATCGCGAGTCCGTAAGCCCCATCAGCCGGCCATGTCGCCGCTGCTGCGCGCGTTGACCTACAGCAGCACGTCGCACGAGCCGGTCACGTCGGCGATGCTGATGCAGAGCTACAGCGCCCTCGACGCATTCCGGCGCGGCCACGGATCGCGGAATCTGCACACCACGTTGAGCCGGCATTTGCTGGTGTCCCAAGAACTCGCGCGACTCGGCCTGGGCGACGAATTTCTCGCCGACATCGAGAGCGCGCATGCGGCGATGGTTCGACTCGACAAGCATGAGCACGACGGCGGCCTCTGGACCCTGGAAGACAGCGACTACGCGCGTCTGTGCACCGGATTGGCGATTCTCGACGGCCAGTTGTCCATTGCGTCGCTGAGCGAGATCGCGAGCGCGGAGGCGAGGATGATCGAGGGCTTGATGAGGTCCGCGAAAGTCCATGCGATTGCCGAAGCGGCGGTGTGAGTCGCACGGCGTGCGTGCCGTGACGTGGGTGCCGCAAGCCTGACACCGCAAACACCGTTTCAAGCGCGCAATTGAAAAACGCCCCGAGGGGCGTTTTTTTATGCGGCGATCAATCGTTGTACTGCGTCACATCGTAGTACTCGACGCCGCTCTGCCCACCTCCCAACTGAACCGCTCGCGAGCCGCCCGTGGTCAGCGCCGGGAACGGGCAATTCGTGCAACTCTGCACGCCCTGTTGATTGACGCCCGCACTCACCGTCGCCTGATACTGGCCGGTCGTGGTGTTAGCCGGCACGCCGACAAAGAAGCCATCGACCTGCGAAGTCGAACCGCTCGCGACAGCGGCAGCCTGAATCTGCACCGACGTCACCGGATACGCGACATCCGCGCCATTCACGAGACTCGACCACGTGAGGCTCATCGCGTATTGCGTGCCGGCCAGCGAACCGCTCGGCGTCAGGAACTCGGTGGCGATGTCCGACAGCAGCGTCGGCCATTCGACCGTGCTGCCCGCCGCCGCATTCAGCGGACTGCCCGGATTGACGATCGACGACTGGCCCAGTTGCGCACCGTTCTGGTCGTAGAAGGTGACCGTGTAGGTCGAATAGAGCGGCACGGTGCTCGCGTCGACCGATGTTGCCGCGTAGGAGCCGCTCGTGGTCGGCGCCGTGAAACTCGCCGACGACGACAGCGACTTCCATGACCAGTTATACGACTCCGTATTGCTCGTGGTCGTGGCCGGGGTGACAGGCGCGGCGCTCAACACCGCGTCCGATAGCCCCAGCTTGCTGCTGCCCAGTGCGACGCGCGGCATCAGCCAGACCGGCGACGCGAGGCCCGGACCCGTCACCGAAGCCGAATAGACCGTCGGATTCAGCGCCGTCGGAATCGAGATCGCGAGACCCGACTCGTAGCGGTTCACGTCGGCGAGGCGCGTGTCGAGGAACGTGCGGCGCTGGATCTGCGAGTTGATCGCGGCGGCGAATTGCGACTGGTTGCCGATCAGATCCCACGTGAGTTGCGAGCCGCTCGCGAGCGTCACCGGCGTGGCGAGCGGTTGCGCGATGCTGAAAAGCGCACCGCCGACGCCGCTTGCGAGCGTGAACGGCAACTGCACGAGCGCGAGTTGCTTGCCGTTGCGCGTGAAGAAAGCCAGCGTTTTCGGCGAACCGAAGACCGCGCCGGTGAAGGCCGCTTCCGTCGACGCGTGCCCGATGGCGAGATCGGCGGAACCGTTTTCGAGGAACGCGGAATCGATCGCGGGCGAGCACGACGTATTGAGCGCGCCGTTTGCCGCGCAGGCAGTCAGCAGCGAAGCGAGAGGTTCGAGGTAGTTGGCCGCGACCGTGGGCGCGACCAGCGTCGTCGACGAAGTGGTTTTCGTGTTCAACGCGATGGTGGTGCCGGGCGCGGCGTTCGATACCAGCATCGAGCCGCCGTTGGCCGCCGCAACGACCGACACCGTGTCGATGACCGCGTCCACGCCCGTGTGGTTAGGCGTGAACGCCGCACCAACCGGATCGAAGCCCGCCGACGTCACGCCGTTCTGCGTGAAAATGTTGGCGAGGATCGTGTCGAGCGTGATGGTCGCGAGTTGCACGGACGGCACGGTTACTGCCGCAAGTTTGGACGTGGTCGCGAGGTCGGCCGGATTGCCGGAAGTGGTCAGCATGGCGGCGAGCGCGGTGGTCAACGTCGTGACGTTGACGGTGGCGGTCGCCTTGCTCGGCAACTGCGCCAGCACCGCCGACAACGGCGCCGAGATGCCGCGCGCATCGGTGGCGACGAATAGGAGCGGCGCGGTCATGCCCTTCACCGACATCGTGTACGCGCCTTGGGCGTCGGTGGTCGCGGTGGCCTGGGTGCCGGTGGCATCGGTCAGCGTGACAGTCGCGCCGGCCAGTGGGCCGCCCGTCGCCACCGTGCCGCCGACCGAGGTCGTGGTCACCGTCGACGACGAACCCGACGACGGGTCGGAACTGTCGCCGCTACAGGCGCTGAGTTGCAGGAAGGCAAAAGCCACGGCGGCTGCGATGCCGGTGCGCACTGACGTTCGATGCATGAATTTCCCCGATACCCGGATTATTTGATTCGCGTGCTGATTGCGTGCAATACCGGCAGATTTTGCCGAATAAGGATGCCTGGCTATGCCGCGTGGCGTGGTCGGCGCTAATGCGGATTATCCAGTGTGACTAAAAGATAAAACGGCAATTTCACGGCGAGCTTTAGCGAGTTCGGAGAATACTTCAAAGCGGCGTTAATGTGTCGGACGACAAATGTTAATGCGCGCTCTAAATGGCGCTGACGAGTCTCCGTAAGAAAACGCCATTAACCGCTGAACGAGGTTTGCCGCAGCCAGAAGCGCTTGCTAGACTGCCTTTCGCCTGGCCGCTGTCGTTGTCTTTTTTGGCGCCGTCGTTGGCGTATTGGCGACAGATAGCCCGGCTCCTGCACGACGTCCGCTTTAGCGGCGCGATCAATTTGGAGACGCCATGTCTTATCTGCTGCTCATCGTCGAACCCCCGAATCAACGGATCGAACGCGGCGAGGCGAAAGGCCGCGAAGTCTACGCCCAGATGGCCGACTTTGCCGCCGGTCTGAAGGAGCGCGGCAAGCTGCTGGCGGTCGAATCGCTCGTTTCACAGAACGACGCCGTGCGCGTGCAGGTTCGCGACGGTCAGCCGAAATTCCTCGATGGACCCTTCGCCGAGGCCAAGGAAATGATCGGCGGGTTTTTCCTGCTCGATTGCGAAACCCGGCAAGAAGCGGTCGAGATCGCGCAGGCGTGTCCTGCGGCGTCATGGTGCACCGTCGAAGTTCGCAAGGTCGGGCCATGCTTCATCTGAAGTCGCGCTTTAAAGGGCGATCGGTTTAAGGGTTTTGCCTGGTCGGTCGATTCGGGTGTCGATCCGGCTGCGCGCCGCTCGTCGTGTGAGTAAGGGGCCAGCCAGAGAACGCGGCTCCTCACCTCACGACGACAAGGAGAAGTGGCGATGCGTTTCATGATCCTCGTAAAAGCGACGGCCGCCAGCGAAGCCGGCGAAATGCCCGACGTCTCGCTGATTGCGGCAATGGGCGCGTATCACCAGCAACTGGCGAACGCCGGCGTGCTACTCGACGCCACCGGATTGCAGCCGAGTTCGAAGGGCTGGCGCATTCGCTACAGCGGCGGCCAGCGCACGGTGGTCGACGGGCCGTTCCCGGAGACCCAGGAACTGCTCGCCGGTTACACGTTGATTCAGGTGCGCTCACGCGAGGAAGCGATGGAGTGGGCGCGGCGCTTTCCCGCGCCGTTCGGCGAAGGCGCCGATGGGGAGATCGAGGTGCGTCAGTTGTTCGAACTCGACGATTTCGAGTCCGGTCCGGAGATAGAACGGTTTCGCGATCTTGAAGCGACGCGACGCGAATAGCGTTGCCAGCAAACGGTGCCCCGATTCAGCTCGCGCTCAAAGGACTCCATCATGCACAAGCAGATTTACGTCAATCTCGCCGTCGACAATCTCGACCGCTCGAAAGCGTTTTTCAGCGCGATCGGCTTCCGCTTCGATCCGCAATTCACCAATGCGCAGGCCGCGTGTCTGATCCTCGGCGACAACATTTACGCGATGCTGCTGGTCAAGCATCTGTTTGGGTCGTTCACGCGCAAGGCGCTCTGCGACCCGCGTGAGAGCACCGAGGCGCTGGTGGGTTTGTCGTGCGAAAGCCGTGGCGAGGTGGACGCGCTGGTCGCGAAGGCGCTCGCCGCCGGTGGTTCCGTGCCGCGCGCGCCGCAGGATTTCGGCTTCATGTACGGGCACGGTTTCGAGGACATCGACGGCCACATCTGGGAGTTGATCCATATGGACCCGGACGCGCACGCCGCGGCTCAGGCGGCCGCTCAGGTGACAGGCTAGGCTGTGACGGTACTGGCCACCCATCGTGCCATCGAGGCAGTCTGGCGGATCGAATCCGCCAAGGTCATCGCCCACGTCGCGCGGATCGTGCGCGATGTCGGGCTCGCCGAGGAACTGGCGCAGGACGCGCTGGTGTCCGCGCTCGAACATTGGCCGGACGCGGGCGTGCCCGACAATCCGGGAGCATGGCTAATGGCGACCGCGAAGAACCGCGCGCTCGACCGCTTGCGCCAGGAAGCGCTGCATGCGCGCAAACGCGAAGAGCTGGGTCACGATCTCGACGCGCAGGAGGCGCATCTCGTCCCCGATTTCGTCGATGCGCTCGATGCCGCGCGGGCCGACGACATCGGCGACGATCTGCTGCGGTTGGTGTTCACCGCGTGTCACCCCGTGCTGTCGACGGATGCGCGGGTCGCGCTGACGCTGCGCCTGCTCGGCGGCCTCACCACCGATGAAATCGCCCGCGCATTCCTGGTGCCCGAGCCGACCATCGCGCAACGAATCGTGCGCGCCAAACGCACGTTGTCGGCGGCGAAAGTGCCGTTCGATGTGCCGCAGGCGGACGCGCGCGCGCCGCGTCTCGCGTCGGTTCTGCAGGTGATCTATCTGATTTTCAACGAAGGTTATTCGGCGACCGCCGGCGACGACTGGATGCGTCCCGCGCTCTGCGAGGAGGCGCTGCGGCTGGGGCGCGTGCTCAGCGGTCTGGTGCCGGACGAGAGCGAAGCGCACGGCCTCGTCGCGCTGATGGAGATTCAGGCGTCGCGCACGCGTGCGAGGACCGACGCGCAGGGGCGTCCGGTGCTGCTGCTCGATCAGGACCGCAGCCGCTGGGACCCGCTGCTGATTCGTCGCGGTCTCGCCGCACTCGGCAACGCGTATGCGCTAGGCGGCGCGGGCGGTCCGTATGCGTTGCAGGCCGCGCTGGCCGCGTGTCATGCGCGCGCCCGCCGTGCCGAAGATACCGACTGGGTGCAGATCGTCGCGTTATACGACGCGCTGTTGCAGGTCACACCGTCGCCGGTGGTCGCGTTGAATCGCGCGGTGGCGGTGGGGATGGCGTTCGGCCCGGCAGCCGGTCTGGACATCGCCGATGCGCTCGCCGACGATGCCGCGCTTGCCAATTACCACTGGTTGCCGAGCGTGCGCGGCGATCTGCTGGTCAAGCTGGGCCGGCTGGACGAAGCGCGCGCCGAGTTCGAGCGCGCCGCATCGATGACGCGTAACGCTCGCGAGCGCGAGTTGCTGCTCGAACGCGTGCGCGACCTCGAGCATTGAAACGCGGCCGCATCTGAAGCAGCCGCGTAGCGTCAACTAGCGGATCAGTTGACGCACGCCCAACGCGACGATCAACCCACCGCATATCCGGTCGACCCACGCCTTGCTGCGCCGGTACGCCGATGCGATTCGCGAATGCGACAGCGTCAGCGCGACAAAGCCGTACCAGCTACCCGCCGTCACGCAGACCATGCCGAGCATCGCGGCAAACGTGCCGATGCTCACATGCGCCGGTGCAGCCGACGAGAACACGGCGGCGAAAAACGCCATCGATTTCGGGTTCGCGATATTGGTCGCGAAGCCTTGAGCGAACGACTGACGGAAGCCGCCTGCGGGCGCGTCAACGCTCGGCGCCGGTTTTCCCGCCGACGCGTTGAAGATCAACCGTCCGCCGAACCAGATCAGATAAGCGGCGCCGGCCACTTTCACCGCCAGCGCGAGCCACGGAAACGCGGCGAATACGATGCCCACGCCGAGAATCGCGCAACTCGCCCAGAACAGATTGACCAGCACGATGCCCGCGACCACCGCGAGCGCTTCGAGTCGCGTCGCCGACGCCGCCTTGTGCGCGACCGCGACGAAGTTCGGACCGGGAATCACGACACCGGCGATGTACACGGAGAAAACGCCTAGAACGGCGGAACCATCGATCACAGCACACTCCTTAAGTCGGACCTATGACGCCACGCGGAAAGCAGCGGCGCGCGCACGTCGTTATCCGCGTGACGCGTCACAGGCCGAAAAACGCAACGGCGGCGGTGACCACGCCCGCTGCCGCCACACCGAACGACAGGTTGCGCATCCAGTTCTTGCGCGTCAGCAGCGTGATCGCGCACAGCGCAATCGCGACCTGGATCAGCAGCGTGGCCTGCGCCCAGCGATGGTGGCCGTGCAGCAGCGCTTCGCTGTGGGCGTCGTTATCGAGCACTTCCTTCTCGATCTCCTCGGCCTTCGCGCGGATCGGCGCTTTCTGCTGCTTGTATTTATCGACATCCGCGAGAAATTTGGTGTGCGCGTCGCTGTTGTTCGCCGACAATGCCGCGCCGAGTTCCGCGAGGTTTTCCTTCTCGCCCTTGGCCTGATAGTAGTTCCACTGGTTCGACGCTTCGGTCTTCTTGATCGCGGCTTCGTTCTTGTAGAACAGCGCCAGATTTTCGGCGTTGCCGCTCTGGTACGCACACAGCGCGCCGATCGTCGCGAGGATCGCCGTCATCACGGCCATGCGGCTCGCAAACGGGTCCGCGTCGTGATGACCGGCGTGTTCAACCGCATGGTCGTGCAGACCGTGCACTTCGTATTCTTCAGACATCCGATTCTCCGAGGCAATGCTTTTCTTGTGGCCGGGCTGGGCACCTGTGCGTAGCGCGCAAGGTGAGCGAACCGGCGGGGCTCAATCTTAGCGTGTGAGCACCGTGGATGGAAAAGCCGCGAGTTTGGAGAGCGGATCGCCGCCGAGGTTCAGTGCGATCGACGGCGGGTTTCAGCGGGCGGGCATGCAACGCGGCATCGTCGCCGTGTTCAATGAAGGCCCGTCGCGAACCACGTCCGCACGAACGGAATCAGATGCTCCCCGGCGAGCATACCGAGCAGCCCGACCAGCGCGACGGTCGGCGGCGCGGGCGACTTTACTTCCATCACGCTGTAAATCAGGCCGACCACGACGCCCGCAGCCAGCGAAACCAGATACGCTTTCATGTTCGTTGTATCCCTTTGAGAAGGCGGTTCGTTACGGGTAACGCCCGCCGTTCGCTTTGGCCATTACATACGGATGACGACGCGTCCGCGCGTGCCGGCGGCCACGGCCTGATACGCGTCGCGGGCCCGTTCAAGCGGGAATTCCTGCGCGATCGCCGGCCCGGTCAGCTTGCCGCTTTCGAAGCCTTCGACCAGCGCCGTCATCAGCGGGGCCGATTCGGCGACGCCGAGTTTCGCGCTGTCCACGCCGAGCAACTGTGTCTCGTTGTGATAGAAATCGATCAGGTCGAACTCGACGCGGCGCTTCCCCGTTCCGCTGATCTCCAGCACGCGGCCACGGCGTTTGACGAGACTCAGCGCGGTCTCGAAGGCGACCCCGCCGACGGTGTCGTACACCACGTCCGCGCCTTCGCCATTAGTCAGCGCACGCAGCTTGTCGGTGACGTTTTCGTCGAACGGAACGTAGTCGTCGATCAACCGGCCTGCCGGGGTAGCCGCATCGAGCGGATGACGGTCGACCGCGATCACGCGAGCACCGCGCGCTTTCGCAATCTGCACGACCGCCCCGCCGACACCGCCGCCCGCGCCGATCACCGCGATGGTTTCGCCCGCTTGCAGATGCGCGTACTCGACCGTGCCGAGCCACGCAACCACGAAGTTCACGCCAATCGCGGACGCGGCGGCGTGGCTCAGCGTGGCCGGTTTGCGCGACAGCGCCGCGAGCGGAATCTTGATGAACTCGGCGTGCGTGCCGTCGCGGGTGAAGCCGATGTCGCCGCCCGTGCCCCACACTTCTGCGCCGAGCCATGCTTGCGGGCCGTCCACGACCACGCCGCTGAAGTCGCGGCCCGGCACGCGCGGCAACGTGGTGTGCTCGAAATGACCGGATACGTTTTTGACGTCGCTCGGATTGACCGATGCCGCCACGACGCGGACGACCGCGCTGTCCGCGTCGGCCTGGGGAGTGGGCAGATCGACGTAATCGAGTACGTCGGGGCTGCCGGAAGACTTGAACTGAATCGCTTTCATCGTGCGTGGCTCCTGATGGAATTGGCTGGATGCAATGACCGCATTGACTGTGTTTGTGCGGTGAATTAAGCGTCAGTCTAGGTGACCGGCGAAAAGGTATCAGGACAAAGGTTTTCGAATTTCGGACAAAAAGGGACGGGAAGGAATGGCTAGTCGGCCAGCCCGGCCGAAGCCGCCTCGCTCAACGTGCCGCCCGGATCGAAGCCGGTCGGCGGCGCACCGAGTTCACGCCGGAACATGTCGCTGAAACTGCTCGGCTGAAACCCCAGCGACCGCGCGATGCTGCTCACCGACCGTCCTTCAGCGAGCCATGACACGGCTACCGCGAGTTGCACCTGCCGCCGCCATTCCGCGAAACCGATGCCCAGCTCGCGCGTAAAGAGCCGCGCCAACGTCCGCACGCTCGCGCCAGCGGAGGCCGCGTGTTGCTCGAAGCTGATTTCAATCGACGGATTCCCGATCACCGCGCGGCATAGGGCTTCGAGCCGCCGGTCCGACGCGTCGGGCAGCGCGATGCGCAGCGACGAGCGCGGTGCGTGCGCGAGCTCCAGCATTGCAAGGCGGTAGGCGGCGTCGAGATAGACCTGATCGCGGGCACGGCTGTCCTCGTGTTCCGCGATCGACGTAATCAGCTCGCGCAGCAGGCCGTTGACCTCGAACACGTCGCTGCGCCGGCTCAGGTGGCCGACTGTGCGCTCGTGGAAATAGATGTTGCGCATCTCCACGTCGCTCATCATGTGGATCGAGTGGAGCGTGCCCGCGGGCAGCCATACCGCGCGCTGCGGCGGCACGACCAGCGCTTCGCGGCCGACCTCGACCCACATCACCCCCGACACCGCGTACAGCACCTGCGCCCACGTATGCGAGTGAGGATCGATGCGCAGCCCGCGCGAATAATGCCGCGCTAGCGAGCGGGCATCGGCGTCGTCGTCGAGTTGGGGAGGGCGGGCTTTGGGCACGGCGAGTCGGAACGCGCTTCGCGTATCGGAGGGACGCGGACCCGGGCGGTCCGTGAGCGAAGCATAGCGCGATGCGGGAAGCCTTCGCTATGTCCGCGCACGGCGGCGAACGGCGGGTTCAGGTGTGATGGCCCAACACGATCAGGAGCAGCGAGATGGTGATGACCGAGCCGATCGTCGACAGCAGAATCACGCGCGACGTGATGTGCGCTTCGCGCCGGTAGAACTCCGCGAGCATGAACGGGCCGGTGCCGGTGGGCAGCGCGGCGAGCACGACGGCCATCTCGACCATCGTGGACGGAAGCCCGAACACGCGCGCTGCGAGCCACCATGTCAGCGCGGGTTGCACGACCAGCTTGACGCCGGTCAGCAGCAGCGAGATGCCGCCCGCACCTGGTTCGGCCGGCCGCTTTTCCGCGAGGAACAGGCCGAGGCTCACCAGCGCGCACGGACTCGCCGCGCCCATCAGCAGCTTCAGAAACGTCTCCGCGCTCGCCGGCAGCGCGACGTGCAGGCTGGCGAACAGCACGCCCGCGATCGGCGACACGATCAGCGGATTGCGCGCGAGCGAACCCAGCACTTTCAGACCGAGCTTGTGCGGCCTGCGCTCGGTCTGCAAGCCGATTTCAATCAGTACGATGGCCAACGCGAACAGCACGCACGCGACGATGATCGTGGCGATCGTGCTCGGCGTGAGGCTCGCGGGGCCGAACGCGATCAGACCGAGCGGGAAGCCGATATAGCCGGTGTTTGGATACGACGCTGCAATCGCATCGACGCTGGCGTCGGCGAGATGGCGGCCGCTGATCAGGCGCGCCGCGAGAATCAGCGCGAATACGACTACACATCCAATCGAAAACGCCGCGACGAACGCCGGTTGATACAACTGCTGCCAGGTGGCATGCGCCATCGTGTCGAACAGCAACGCGGGCAGCGCCAGCCAGACCACGAACCGGTTCAGCTCCGACGCGGAATTCGGGCCGAGCACGCCGCTGCGGCGGCACGCAAAGCCCGCCAGAATCAGGCCGAAAACGGGGAGCAGAATCTCGAGAGTGGCGAACATCGGTGCAGAAAATGTGAGCGGATTGGCGAGCCGCCAGCGTAGTGGCTTACGTTGATACAATCAAATACCGTTTAAAGGCTTCGACAATACCTTTTTTGCATCGTCATTCCGGGAGGGGTTGAGTGATCGACATCAAGCCGCTGCGTTACTTCGTGACGCTTGCCGAGACGCGTCATTTCGGGCGGGCGGCGGCGCGTCTGAATCTGTCGCAGCCGCCGTTGAGCCGGCAACTCGCGGCGCTGGAGTCGAATCTGGGTGTCACGCTGATCGAGCGCAGTCCGCGCAGCGTGACGTTGACCGCGGCGGGCGAGCGTTTTTATGCCGACGCGAAAGCAATTCTCGCGTCGGTCGAACAGGCGTGTAGCAACGCGCAAGCCGCCGCGCACGGCGACGCGGGCAAGCTCGCAATCGGCTTCACGATGTGCTCCGCTTACAACGTCGTGCCCGGCTATGCGCGCGCGTTCGGGGCCGCGTATCCCGAGGTCGCGTTGAATCTGCGCGAAGTCGTCTCGAACGATCTGGCCGCGCAACTGCTCGCCGGTCAGATCGACGCGGCCATCATGTTTCCGAATGTGCCCGACCGGAGCCTCGCCACCCGCACGATCGTCACCGAGCCGCTGTGCGTGGCGTTGTCGCGCAACCATCCGCGAGCGCGTGCGCGGCGCTTGAAGATCGGCCAGCTGGCAGGCGAACCGTTCGTGCTTGCATCGGAAGAAGTCGCGCCGATCCTGCGCGCGACCATTCTCGAACACTGCCGCTCGGGCGGTTTCGAGCCGGACATCCGCTTTGAAGTGCAATTGCAGCAGACCGTGCTGAGTCTCGTCGATGAAGGTGTGGGCGTTGCGCTGGTGCCGTCGTCGATGCGCAAGGCGCAACTCGCGGGCGTGGTGTTCCGGCCGCTGGTCGATGCGCCGTTGATCGAGCAGGTGCTGGCGTGGTCGCCGGCGAATCGTAATCCTTGTCTCGCGCGGTTTCTCGAACTGGCGTGAGGGCGCGTTATCCCGTCACGGGGGGATCGTCGTCAGGCGGATAACGCAACGCGTCGCGTCTGATTAGCCTGCGGCACCAGAAGGTCCAGAGCGTCAGCCCGCCGTAGACTGCGTAACTCAGAAGCCGGGAAGCGAGCGCCGAGCGCGGATCGTTCGGCCAGTGCCAGACAATCGCGCTGCGCAGAATGTTTTCGCCCAGCATGCCGATGCCCCACACGAGCGTCATCAGGCGGATGTAGGCGGCGAGCGTGGGGCGCTCGCGCCAGCGTCGCTCGAACAGATGAGCGCTGTGGGGATCTTCGCGCGACATCGTCGAGCGCGCGAGGTAGAACGCCAGCGGGCGCGGGAGCGCGAGCGACACCAGAAACGACGCGCCGATCATGCCCGACACCATCGGGTCTTCGAGTGACTTCAGCCGAACATCGCCGCCTGCGGCCAGTGCGATCAGCGATAGCGCGATGCCGGCCAGCACGAGCGCGCTGAGCGCGTCGAAATGACGGTAGCGCGCGAGGTCCAAAGTCATCCACGCGACCGGCGGGAGGGCCGATGCGACCATGCCGCCTTGCAAGCCCCAGTGCGGGAACGCGAGCCGGTAAGCGAGCCAGGGGAGGGCGACGTTGACGAGCAGTGCGCTGAGGTAGCGCAGGCGGGGTTTCATCGGCGGGAGTTGGTGAGTTGGCAGGCGTGGCGATGTGAAGCCGGTCACGCAGACATCTGCTGGCAGTGTAGGGCGAAGTCTGGTGGCTTGTCATGGGGCGGCCACGCAAATAACAAGCCGCCACCGCCGACAAAAGCCTGGCCCGCACGAAATCTGCGATCATCGATCCCGCGCCGTTCTGAGCCATCCAGCTAACCATCCGTCCGTCAGCCAATGCCCGCCCAGCCCACCACCCTCAACACGCCCCGCCTGACCCTGCGCCCCCACACACGCGACGACTTCCTCGAAAGCTATGCGATGTGGTCCGATCCCGAAGTGATCCGCTATATCGGCGGCCAGCCGTTTACGCGCGAGGAGGTGTGGGCGCGTCTGCTGCGCTATGCCGGACATTGGGCGATGCTCGGCTTCGGCTACTGGGTGGTGCGCGAAACGCAGAGCGGGCGCTTCCTCGGCGAAGTCGGTTTCGCCGACTACCATCGCGAGATCGAGCCGTCGTTGCAGGGCACGCCCGAAGTCGGGTGGGCGCTCGACCCGTCGGTGCACGGACGCGGCTACGCGACCGAAGCCGTGCGCGCCGCGCTCGATTGGGCCGACGCGAACTGGCCGGGCGGCGAAACGGCCTGCATCATTGCACCGGACAATCTGCCGTCGATTCGCGTCGCACACAAGTGCGGATACCGCGAGCAGTGTCACACGACGTACAAAGGCAAGCCGACCGTCCTGCTGAGGCGGACGGCCAACGCGAAGTGACCATCCGCGTGACGGTGGCTCCGTTTTATTGAGCGGCGCCCCCGCGCTCGCGCGCAATCAGATCCACCAGCTTTTCCACCTGCTGGCCCTGCGCATCGAAGTTCGCCGCATCGAGCCACTGCGCGTAGCTCGCACGCAGCGCCGGCCATTCGCTGTCGATAATCGAAAACCACGCGGTATCGCGATTGCGTTCGCGATACACGATCGCCTGCCGGAAGATGCCTTCGAACGTGAAGCCGTAACGCAGCGCGGCGGTGCGCGACGGCCCGTTCAGCGAATCGCATTTCCATTCGAATCGACGGTAGCCCCATTGATCGAACACCTGCGTCATCAGCAGAAACATGGCGTCGGTGGCGATGCGCGTGCGCTTCAGGCGTGGCGAGTACGTGACATGCCCGACTTCGATCACGCCGTTCGCGCGATCGATACGCATCAGCGCCAGCGTGCCGACCGCCTTGCCGGTCGCGAGATCGATCACCGCGTGATGCAACGGGTCCGCCGACGCCGCCATGCGCGTCAGATGTTCGCGATAGGCGGCGAGGCTGTCGAACGGGCCGACCGCCAGATAGGTCCAGTCGCGAGCATCGGCGGCTGAGCGATACGCGTCGTAGAGGTCTTCGGCGTGACGGGCGACGTCCACCGGTTCGATCCGGCAATAGCGGCCTGTCAGCGGCTCGCGGCCGGGTGCCTGTGCGCCGTGCCAGCCTGGCAGGGCTGTGCCGATCGGCTGGTCGAACTCGTTACGTCTGACTTCCATGACTGCTCTCCTGTCGTGTCGGCCGCAAAGGGCCGTTGGCGATTCGTCGATGACAGAACGATACGTCAAACGTGGTATGTTCAAAAGATCCACGATTGATCGATTTGATAGGTCCACCAGCATGATCGAGATCATCGGCCCGCTGCTCCGTTCCGCCGACGCAGCGAACCTAGGCAGCAGCACTCAAAAACCCGCACCGCTGCAAAAGCAGCTGATCGAGCGGCTTCAGCAGGCGATTCTCAACGGCCGCCTGCCGGCAGGCTCGCTGCTGCCCTCGTCGAGGTTGCTCGCGGTCGAGATGGGCGTGTCGCGCAACACCGTGGTGATCGCGTACGAGCATTTGGCGGCGGTCGGTTATGTCATCGCGGATCAGCAAGGCACGCGCGTGAATCCGCTGTCGGGTTCCAGCGTGCGCGACGGCGAGATGACCGGGCAGCCCGTCGCGCCGGAGGTCGCGTACGCGACGCGAGTCGGCCAGTTCGCAGCGACCCGCACGCACGCCGACAACACGTTCCCGCTGACGCCCGGTACGCCCGCGCTCGACCGCTTTCCGCTGACCGCGTGGCGGCGCGCGCTCGAACGTTCGATGGAGCACGCGTTGCCCCTTGCGCTCGGCTACGGCGAGCCGACGGGCGAACCGGCGTTGCGCGACGCGATTGCCGCGCATCTGCGGATGGCGCGCGGCGTGCGCTGCGAAGGGGCGCAGGTGGTGATCACCGAGGGCGCGCAGGAGGCGCTGAACCTGTGCGTGCGGCTCTTCACGAATCCCGGCGATACCGCATGGGTCGAGGATCCCGGTTATCGCGGCGCGAAGGCGGCGTTCAATCTCGGCGATCTGCGCATGCTGCCGGTTCCCGTCGACGCCGAGGGCATGGCCGTGGCGCCCGGCGCGTGGCTCGCGCATCCGCCGAAGCTGATCTACACGTCGCCCGCGCATCAGTATCCGACCGGCGCGGTGTTGTCGGTCGCGCGTCGTCTCGCGTTGATCGAGCAGGCGCGGCGCAGCGGCGCGTGGCTGATCGAGGACGACTACGACGGCGAGTTTCGTCATACCGGTGAGCCGATTGCCAGCATGCAGGGTCTCGTCGACGATGCGCCGGTTCTGTACGTCGGCTCGTTCAGCAAGACGATGTTTCCGGCGCTGCGGATCGGCTTCGTGGTGCTGCCGCGCGCGATTGCCGGACGGACTGCCGTCGCGTTGCAGGAAATGCTGCGCGGCGGGCATCGGCTGGAGCAACTGGCGCTGGCGAGATTCATCGAAAGCGGCGAATTCGGGCGGCACCTCGGGCGCATGCGACGGCTGTATCGCGAGCGTCAGCAGGCGCTGCGCGACGCGCTCGCCGCGCATTTCGCGCCGGCGCAGATTCTCGGCGGCGACTGCGGGATGCATCTGACGCTTCGGCTGCCGCCGGCTCTGGACGATCGAACCCTTGCCGAACGGGCGCGCGCTGAGGGACTGAATCCGCGCGCGCTGTCGAGCTTCGCGTTGCATCCCGGTCCGGCGACGAACGGGCTGGTGATCGGCTACGGCAATACCGCCGCCGAACAACTCGCGCCTGCTGTTCACACGTTAGCCTCGCTGGCGCGCGATATGAGCGGGAAGGAAGCGCGCTCGCAAAGCGCGTCGAAAGTACGAACCCGCCGGCTACGCTGACCGCGCAGAGCGCCGCCCTAGCGCCCCGCGGCGTTGCTTGCACTTTTGAATTTGTCCGCGCGCCCCATGTCGCGCTATCGTGTCGCTTATGCGCGCCGGTTCCGGCAAACCGATTTTCGCCGGAACGTCGCGCAGATCATGCCCTGCATACCGCACCGCAACATCGCATGACAGGCGTCATGCCGGTCACGTTGCAGGCCCGGTGCGCGGGCCATGAAGCAAACCTTTGTTGTAGCTACCTTGACGATTTATCTGACCGGAGACGACATGAAGGAAATCGAACCGACCCCGTGGTTTGAGCTTGACGCCCACACGCCTGTTCACGAAGGCTGGTACGAGGTGCAATTGACGAGCGGGGACACGGCGTTTGCGAAATTCGGCGAGGGCGTGTGGACCGAGAAACCGTTGCTGGTGTTCACGCACTGGCGCGGATTGTCCGCAGACCCATCGAAAGCCGCCGAGGGCGAGGCCGAATCGATTAGCGCAGAGGCCACCGCGGCCCAGGGCGTGCGCGCCGCATGGAACGCATTCTTCCCCGGACTCGGCGAAGAACAGCACAAGCCGCTGGACGCCGTGCCCAACGGTAAAGCCCCAGATTGAGTGATCCCCGGGCGGCGGCTCGCGGGTCGCCGCCCTGAGCGCTCTCCCGCCCTCCGGGCGCGGTCCCGCTACCATCTTCGTGATCGCTGTCGCCGTTTTACCCTCTTACCGTCTCACCCAAACAAGGACGTATGAAAGTCACCCGAGAACCCGTGGCGTTGTCGCGGGCTACGCAATTGCTGAATCATGGGCCGGTCACGATCATCACCAGCGCGCACGGCGGTCGCACCAACGTGATGGCGGCGTCGTGGGCGATGCCGCTCGATTTCAATCCGCCCAAGGTCGTCGTGATCGTCGACAGCCGCACGCTGACGCGGCAATTGATCGAGGGCAGCGGCGTATTCGGCCTGCAACTGCCGAGCCGCGGATTCGCCGCACAGACGCTCGCCGTGGGCACCAACGCGGGCGCGGAACTCGACAAGTTCTCCGCATTCGGGCTCGAAACATTTCCGGCTCAGGAGATCGACGTGCCGATGCTGGCCGGCTGCATCACGTGGATGGAATGCAAGGTGATTCCGGACGATAGCCAGCGGCACGACATGATCATCGGCGAGGTGGTCGCCGCGTATGCGGACAGCCGCGTGTATTCGAACAACCGCTGGCACTTCGGCGACGATCCCGAATTGCGCACCTGCCATTACGTGGCGGGCGGCAGCTTCTTTGCAACCGGTGAGGCTTTCGAAGTGACACCGGTGAGTGCGTCGGTGGAATGATTTTTGTGCAAGCGGCTCATCGACCGGGCCGCTTGATATCCACTTGATGCGCAGACCCGCTCAGTTAGCGCCTTCGGCAAACGCCGTCAACGCGTCCCCGGCGAGGCGATAGCGCACCCACTCGCTCTGCGCGCTCGCGCCGATCGATTCATAGAAGCCGATGGCCGGCTCGTTCCAGTCGAGCACGCTCCACTCGAAGCGGCCGCAGCCGGTTTCGCAGGCAATGCGCGCGAGGTGGCGCAGCATCTGTTTGCCCGCGCCGCTGCCACGCGATTGCGGGGACACGTACAGGTCTTCCAGATACAACCCCTGTTTGCCGAGCCACGTCGAATACGAAAAGAAGTACACGCAAAAGCCGACGGGCTCGCCGTTCATCTCGCAGATCAGCGATTTCGCCGACGAGCTCGCGGAGAACAGACTCGCTTCGATATCTTTGACGGTTGCGACGACTTCGTGCTCCGCTTTTTCGTACACCGCGAGTTCGGTGATGAAGCGAAGAATCAACGCAGCGTCGGACGTATTGGCGGGGCGGATGTGAATAGTCAAGGCAAGGTACCCGGTAATTGGCGTGGCGGATCGAAGTCGCAGAAACACGTCTCTCTGCTTCGGATCGGGCATCTATCGTAGCGCTTATCGCAACATCGTGGCAGCGAGTTCCACGATTGAAGATTGACGCCGCACGGTCCGATCGTTTATCGTCGATCCATGGACTTCCACTCGATTCCCTTCGCTGCTGTCACCACCACGACGACCACCTTCACCGGCGGGTCGTCTGGAGGTTGCGCACGCTAGAAGCACGAAGCTGTGGCAAACCACCCAAGGCCCCGCCGGAAACGGACGGGGCCTTTGTCGTTTCTGGACCTCCGTTTGCGGCATCTCTTTGCATCAACCGCACTATCCGTTCAAATGGAGCGTCACCGTGGACAACATCGATCATCGTGTTCTAGGCAATAAGCTGGATCTTTTTCATCAGCAGGAAGAAGGCGCAGGCATGGTCTTCTGGCATCCGAGAGGCTGGGAGCTGTATCGCGTGCTCGAGGATTACGTGCGGGTGCGCATGCGTCGCGCGGGCTTCCGCGAAATTCGCACGCCGCAATTGCTGGCGCGTTCGCTATGGGAAAAGAGCGGTCACTGGGACAAGTTCGGTGCGGCCATGTACTCGCTCGCGGATGCCGAAGAAGGCCGCGCGCTTTGTCTGAAACCGATGAGTTGTCCGTGTCATGTGCAGGTGTTCAATCAGCGTGTGCGTTCGTATCGCGAGTTGCCGGTGCGGTATAGCGAATTCGGCGCATGTCATCGCGATGAACCGTCGGGATCGCTCGAAGGTTTGAAGCGCACGCGCGCTTTTGTGCAGGACGACGCCCACGTGTTTTGCGCGCATGCGCATATCGAAGCCGAAGTGGGCCGCTTCTGTTCGCTGCTGCGCACGATCTACGCGGACCTCGGTTTTCCCGCGTTCAAGGTCGCGCTTGCTACGCGTCCGGCGCTGCGAGCGGGCAGCGACGAAATGTGGGATCGCGCGGAAGAGGCATTGGCCAACGCCGCGCGTGCCGCCGGTCTGGAGTTCGAGATTCTCGAAGGAGAGGGCGCTTTTTACGGGCCCAAACTCGAATTTCATTTGCTCGACAGCCGCGAGCGCAGTTGGCAATGCGGCACGGTCCAACTCGACTTCGTGCTGCCCGAGCGGCTCGACGCGGAGTTCGTCAACGAACGCAATGAACGCGAGCGTCCCGTGATGATTCATCACGCGGTACTCGGCAGCATGGAGCGGTTTATCGCAATGCTGCTCGAGCATCACGAAGGATGGTTGCCGGTATGGCTCGCGCCCGATCAGGTTGTCGTCGCCACGATCAGCGACGCGAACGTGGACTACGCGCAGGAGTTGATGCAGGCACTCGACGACGCAGGTATCAGGGCAAGCCTCGACAGCCGGCCCGAGCGGCTGGAAAAGAAGATCGTCGATGCACGCGAGAAGCAGATACCGATTCTGGTTGCGCTAGGTTCGCGCGATCAGCGTGAGCGGACGATCAGCGTGCGGCTGCGCGATGGAAAGCAGTTGTCGTTTGCTTTTGCGGAGGGTGTCGAGTATTTGCGGCTGGCCGCGTTGGCGCCGGTTGTTCCTCCTCGGCCTTGAAGCACGGCGTTCGCTTCGAGCCTGGTTCCTCGTCGTTCCGGTTCGAAGCGGACGCTAGAACCGGCGCGGTAGTCGAGCGGCTCGGCGAGACCTTGCATCCCTATCACCTGCTGGGCGGCGGCACCGCGCTGGTCGGTGTGATCGTCGCGCAGAGATTCAGGCGGACCGCTCAGCAGCCAGTGGCGGTTCAGAGGTAGAGCAAGTGCAGGCCCGTCACTCCGCTTGCGGCGTGACGGGCGACGCCGATAGCGGATCGGCGAATTCCACCCGGTCCCGCCCGCCTCGCTTGGCCTTGTACAGCGCGGAATCCGCGAGCCCGTACGCGGTATCGAAGTCGGTCCGCGCCTCGTTGGCGCTCACGCCGAAACTGGCCGTTATGCGGCGATTCACCGGCGGCTCAAAGACGTGATTGCGAATGGCCACACGCATTTCATCGGTCAGATCGAGTGCATCGGCGAGATCGTGGCCCGGCAACAGCACCGTGAACTCTTCGCCGCCCACCCGGCCAATGAGGCCCCGCTCGCCGACGATCCGCCGCAGACAATCGACGATGCCGAGAATCACCGCATCGCCGACCGGATGCCCAAAATCGTCGTTGACCTTTTTGAAGTCGTCGATGTCGAGCAGGATCATCACCGCGCGGTCGATGCGCAGCGCCTTGCTCGTGCGTTCGATCACCGCGCTGCGGTTCAGCACGTCGGTCAACGCGTCGTGGGTCGCGCGATATTGCAGTTGTTGCGTGAGCGCATGCATCTCGCGCTCGGCGCGGTCGCTGCGGCCGATCAAACGGCGCGTTTCGCGCATCAAACGCTCGTAATGCCCGATCAGCTCGCCCAGCGCCTGGTGGCATGCGTGAGGGTCGGCGCTGGCGTCCGCGTAAATTTCGCGTGCCTTCTCCAGCGCCTCGCTCTCGTTCTGGAACAGATCAGGGGCGTCGTTCGAAGCGGAGTTCAAAGAGACAGTTGAAGGCACCGTTTACCTTCCTTACGTCGCAACCGGACAATCGGTGAACTGGATCGCCGTGAAGTCGGCTTGCAATTCCTCGCCGAATTCGAGAATTGTTTCGTCCTCGGCATCGCGGAACCAGTTCACCAGCACGCGATTTCCCGACGATGCCGCTTCGTCCAGCGCATCGAACACGCTGAACAGCATCTTCGTGCTCGAACTGTTGAAGTAGGTCAGCGTGACGTCCACGGTGATCGAGCTATCGTTGCAGCCTGCGAGGTAAGTGCGAAGCTGCTCGATGACAGGCGCGTAAAACGCCGCCGCATTCTCGGGATACGACTCGCCTCTGAGCGTCAGCACGTTCTGGTCGAATCTGAAATCGACTTCCGGCGACGTCGACGTGGCCGCAATATAAAAGTTATCCATGGCGCTTGTTCATCGTAATCAGATGATGGTCTTCAGGCAAAACAGTGTGGTGTCGGGAGCATCGGCGCGCGGATGAAAAGCGAATTCCAGCGGCGCGCTCGCGTCGCGAGCCATCGTCAGGAAGCCGAGCCCGGCGCCTTTGCTTTCTTCCGGCGTGTCGGCGCGCAGCGTCTGTTTGTATGCCTGCTTGATTTCTTCGAGCGACATATTGCGCAGCGGCTCGAGCCGCTTGCGCAGATCGTCCACGGCGGTTGTCGCAACAGGATTCATGCACAGCATCAGATGGCGCTCGCCGTCGTAGCTGATGCACACCGCGCCCTCGCGTATCGCGCCACCGTTGTCCAATCCTTCGACGAGTGCGTCGGACGAATAGTGAACGATATTCTGCGCGATTTCGATAAAGGACGAAAACAGTTTTCGCCGGATAGGCGCGCTGATTCCCGCTACTTCCAGTTGCAGCTTCACAACCTCGCTCATTGCCGCGACGATGCTGTGGGAGAAGTAGCCCTTGTGATAAAAAATCAGATTACGTCTTTGAGCGAGATCGAAAAACGCGCGATCCTGGTCGGAAAGTTCGAACATTTTCATTAACTACCTTAAACGCGTGCAAAGAAAAGCATGACATCGTCGCGGCGCGTCTGCGCGCCTTGCCAGTCAGCCAATGCGCGTTGCAGTCCTTCGCATAGCGCGGCTAGCGGTTGGGTACGGTGCGCGACGATGTAATCGAGCGCGCGGCGCCGTCCAAAAGAAATCTTTCGCGGACCGCCGATCTGGTCGATCAGCCCGTCTGTCGACACGAACAGCAGGCTTCCCGGCGGCAGCGAAACGTGGCTCAAGGCCCACGTATAGTCCGCGAGACTGTCGACGTAACCGACGCCCATGCGGTCGCATGCCATGCTCTCGAAGTGGTCGGCATCCGGCCGCAAAACGTGTAGCGCGATGCGTGCGCCGGCGAAATACAGTTGCCGATGGGCGGCGTCGAACCAGAAGAAAGCGGCGTCGAGGCCGTCGTTCGACTGCGGCGATTCACCTTCTCCATGCACCTGGCCCAGCAATCCCTTGACGTTGCGATTCACGGCCGCGAGCAGCGCGGCCGGATCGCGCGGGCCGAGTTTTTCGAGCGCCTGCGACAACGAAGCCGACGCCAGCAGCGTCATGAACGCGCCGGGCACGCCGTGCCCCGTGCAGTCGGCGGCGGCGCCGAACCAGCCGTCGGCAAATGAAGCGAAGTGGTAGAAGTCGCCACCGACGACATCGCGCGGTTCCCAGACCAGCGCCGCATCCGGCAGCGTCGTCGACAGCATGTCGCGCGACGCCCGCAACATGGCTTGCTGGATCACGCTCGCATATTCGATGCTCTGCATGATCTGGCGATTCTTCTCCGCCTGGATTTCCGCCACCGCGCCCAGTAGCTGAACGCCGCTGGCCAGTCCGACGAAGTGCCCTGCGCGCGTCACGATGAAGCCGTCGGACAGCGCCTTTTCACCCACTTCGACTGTCTTGAACGTGAGCGCCTCGATGCTCATGTCCGCGTCGACGATGAGCGGCTCCTTGTCCATGAACGCGATACAACTCTTCTTGTCGTAAAGCTCGCGGTGAAACGGCTTGCTCATCTGCGACAGCAGGATATCCCGGTTGATCAGTCCGATCGGGCGGCCGCTTTCCAGCACCGCGAGGCTGATCATGTCCCGCCGCGAGTAGAAAATTTCCATCGCCGATGCGTTCGTATCGGCTGCATCGATAGCGGGAAATTCCTGGCATAGATCGCCTGCGCAACGCGGGCTTCCGGAGACACCAGAGCGACCAAAATGCGCGAGCGCGGGATGCATGGCAGGGCTACCCGTTGGACAAGGAAACCAGCACGCTAATCGCTCTTTATGTCGTTTTTGTTAAATATGATGATTAGAGGAAATAATCAAAATGACGCTGTATTGGGCGGCTGCGCGCAAAAGTGCCCGGCAAACGTTTTCGGTTTGATTACAACCGCGAATCGGCCGTCAACGCGCGTGTCCGGTGGTTGCAGCGTCGGTGGTGAGGGTGTTGTTTTGATGGCGCGACGGCTGACTCAGCTCCTGAGCGGCAACCATATTTCCAACCCGCCCATCCCGCTGACCGGATCGAACTTTTCGTCGTATCGCTCGAACATCGGCGCATCGGCTGGCACATGCCCCGACGCAGGCAGCCACTGATTCCAGATCGTGTTCATGGTGCGGCGTATCGTCGAAATATGATCGCGATGCGTGAACACGACGTACCTTTGCGCGGCAATCCGCAAACGGTTCAGCTCCGCCGGCAGCGTCGAAAAATCGCTGACCTCGACACCGCACAGGTAGTCGAAGTTGCCGGCATCGTCCGCGTTGTAGCACACGCCGTAGGCCACGTTGCCCACTTGCGTCGGCACCTTGCCGAAGTACGGCCCGAAGCGCTGCCATTGCGATGGAATCGCGGTGCTGGTGTCGCACGAATAGCGCTCGTTCAGACCGGCGACGAGAAACGGCTTGCCGTCTTCGAAACGAGGCGGCTCCAGATGAGAAAGAAGAGTTTGGTCCATTTTGATCGGCTCCACGATGACGAGATTGTCGAGATGGCCTCGCGCGCGCAGTGCTTCAGGCGTCAGCCCGAACTGCTCGCGAAACGCGCGCGTGAATGCTTCGTGAGAGCCGTAACCGGCGTCGAGCGCGACAGCCAGGATATCCGGCGCACCGTCTGCGAGCCGCCGCGCGGCTTCGCTCAGGCGGCGCGCGCGGACGTAGCGCATGACCGGAAACCCGGTCGCCGCTTCGAAAGCGCGCGCGAGGTGAAAGCGCGACACGCATCCGCAGCTAGCAATGTCGTCGAGCGTCAACGCCTGCGCAAAGTGACTTTCGATAAACCACAGCGCTTTTCCAACCGGGTTCATGACGACTCTCGTGTCTGCATGGAACCAGCTTAGCCAATGACCGCTTCACGCATTTGATCGCGCTTGCGGTTTTGCAGCGCTCAATAGTTCTCCGCTGCCCTTTCGTTGCCGGCCGCGCGGGATGGTTCCGACGCTGCAGGCGCACCGTGAGCGTCCGCGCCACTGGCTTGACCTGGCCGCAATAGCAAGCCGCCCAGCACGCCCGCAGCCGCCGCGAAAATCGCGCCGCACAGGAAGGCCAGGTGATAGCCGCTATTGAGCGCCGCCGTCGCGCCCGCCGACGCCAGCATCGCGTCACTGCGCGCAGCGGCAAGACTGGCCAGCACAGCAAGCCCCAACGCACCGCCCATCATGAACGACGTATTGACGATGCCGGACGCAAGCCCCGAATCGCCCGGATCGACATCGCTCATGGCCGCGAGCAGCATCGGGTTGAATGCGATGCCCGCGCCGAAGCCGAGCAGGATCATGCCGGGCAACACGTCGGGCACGAAGCTGCCGTCGACCGGTGCGCGCGCGAACAGCGCGAGACCGCACGCCGCCACCAGCAGACCGACCGCTAGCGGACGGCGCAGGCCAAAGCGCATGACCACCCGCGCCGACAGCCCGAGCGAGAAGAATCCCATGATCAGATTGGCGGGCAGGAACGCCAGCCCGACCTGCAACGGCCGGTAACCGAGCACGCGTTGCAGATACAGCGCTGAGATGAAGAACCACGCGAACATCGCCGCGGCCCACAGCACGCCGACCACGTTCGCGGTGGCGACATTGCGCAGGCCGAACAGGCCGAGCGGCATCAACGGATGCTGGACGCGTGCCTCGATGACCAGGAACGCGGCGAGTAGCGCGAGCGCGACGAACAACAAGCCGAGCGTCTGCACGGACGTCCAGCCTGCTTCGTTGCCGTTCACGACCGCGTAGACCGCCAGCATCAGCGAGGCCGTGACCGTGACCGCGCCGGCCACGTCGAGCCGCTCGCCGTGAGCGTGGCCGCGCGCGGACGGCAGCAGCGCGACACATAGCGCGTAGACAGCGATGCCGATGGGCAGATTGACCAGAAAAATCCAGTGCCAGCTAAGCAGGTTGGTCAGCAAGCCGCCGAGCAGCACGCCGATGCTGCCGCCGCCCGCGCAAACGAAGCCGTACACGCCCATTGCTTTCGCGCGCTCGCCGGATTCGGTGAACAGATTCATGATCAGCGACAGCGACACCGCGGAGACGATCGCACCGCCCAACCCCTGCACGGCCCGTGCGGCCACCAGCAGGATCTGCGAGTTCGCCATGCCGCAAGCGAGCGACGCCAGCGTGAACAACGTGATGCCGCCGAGGAACAGCTTGCGGTGGCCGTACAGATCGCCGAGCCGCCCGCCGAGCAGCAGGCAGCCGCCGAAGGTCAGCATGTATGCGTTGACGACCCAGACCAGCGAGGTTTCGGTGAAGCCGAGATCCGCCGCGATGGACGGCAACGCGACGTTGACGATGGTCGTGTCGAGCACGATCATCAGCACGCCGAGACACAGCACGATCAGTGCTAGCCAGCGCTGCCTGCCGTGGATGGAATGATGGGTCATGCAGACGCTCCTTGGCCGCGCGCCTGAAGAGGGTTCAGGACATGCCGCCGCGCGGCGACGCGTCGGCAATCGATTGAGATTGAGAACAGGGAATTTTTCAGTCTAGCACCGGCCAGTTTTGCGTCACAACTACGAAATCCTGGGCGGCGCGTGGCGTGCGGCGCGCGTTTCAATCGCCGCCGACGATTTCGTACTTGCCGCCGCGCTCGAGCGCGCGCTGGTACGCCGGCCGCGCGTGAATGCGTTTCAGGAACGCGGTTATCGCGGGAATCTGGCCTTCCATTCCGCCGCGCGCGGTCGCGGCTTCGAGCGGGAAGCTCATCTGCACGTCGGCGGCCGTGAAATCGTCGCCGACGAACCAGCCGGTCCTGCTCAATTCCGTATTGATATAGCCGAGGTGCAGCTTCAATTGCGGATCGATGAAACTGGATTGCAATGTGGCCGCGATCTTGCGCGCAATCGGTTTGGCGAAGAACGGCATCGGCGCACCCGCAATGCGCAACGCGACCAGTTTCAGCAGCAGCGGCGGCATCGCGGAGCCTTCCGCGTAATGCAGCCAGTACGTGTAACGCAGATGCTCGGGCGTGCCCGCTGCCGGAGCGAAGCGCCCCTGTCCATATTTACCGATCAGATATTCGATGATCGCGCCCGATTCCGCGATGGTCTGTCCGTCGTCGGTAATAACGGGCGACTTGCCGAGCGGATGCACCGCGCGCAACTCAGGCGGCGCGAGCATCGTTTTCGGATCGCGCTGATAACGCTTGATCTCGTACGGGACGCCGAGTTCTTCGAGCAGCCACAACACGCGTTGCGAGCGGGAGTTATTCAGATGATGGACAGTCAGCATGGGTCGAAGGAGGTTGGCCTGTGAAGTGTCACATCATAGGGATGATGTGCCGAGGCGGGGCTCTAGTTGCACCACCCCGGTATCCCGAAGCCTTACCTATGCCACGCCCGCGCTCAGGCCCGCGCCTTGCTGCCCATCAGCGCGTTCGAAGGCAGCGTTTCATCGAGCAGCTTGCGGGCGCTTTCGATGCCCGCTACCGGCAATCCCTCAGGGTTCAGCAGGCCGACCTGGACGAGCACCGAAGCCTGATCCCAGTAGATGTGCTCGTTATAAAGCTTGTCGCCGCGGAAACAGACGACGGCCAGCATCGGCACTTCGAAATACTTGCCGGTGGGCGCGACGCCCGGCAGCAGCCAGTCGATTTCGCAGGTATGCGTGCAGCTAAAAATGAATTCGTCGACGATACGGTCGGAACCGATGGTGCGCGAAATCGGAATCAGCTTCGTGTCGACCGGATTCGAGTTGACGAAGTGATGCGTATAGAAGCTCTTGAGTCGGTCATGGCCGACACCGCCGGTCATCGTCGGAACATGGTTGACGTACGGTTGCGCGACCATGGTCGGCATGACTGCATCGACGTCGCGCGTGGCGAACTCGTGATAGCAATGCGCTTCCCACAACGCGTTCAGATCGTAGACCGGGCCGAGCACTTTGCGCAGCAACGCGAGCGTACGCGAATACGCCATCATGGCAGCTGGTTTGTCGTATTGCGCACGGGCGGGCGCCGCGAACGCGTGATCGCAACCGGCGTACACGTATTGCTCGATTTGCGGACGCGTGCGCAGCGCCGCGCTGATTCGCTCGCGCGTTTCCGGCGGACAATGCGCGTCGTTTTCGGGGAAGTGGAACACCATCGGGCAGCGAATCGCGGGCACTTCGTCGAGGTACGCTTCGAGGCCGACGCCGTAATAGCTGACCGCGCAGTCCACGTCGGTGCGCGCCGCGCTCAGAAACGCGAGCTTGCCGCCGAGGCAATAGCCGACCGCGCCGACCTTGCCCGCCTGCTCGGGCAGTGCGCGCAACGCGGCGACGGTGGCTGCGATATCGTCGACGGCGAGATCGGTATTGAATTTGCCGAGATAGCCAAGCGCCTGCTGCATGTCGGCTTCGCCGTAGCCGAGGTCGATGCCAGGTTTGATGCGCCAGAACAGGTCCGGCACGAGCACCACATAGCCTTCTTCGGCATAGCGGTCGGCGGTCGCCTTCATCGTATCGTTGACGCCGAAAATCTCCTGCAACAGCACGAGTCCCGGACCCGAACCTTGCGCGGGGCGCGCGACATAAGCGTTGAAACGGCCGCCATCCTGCGCGACGACTTCGATGAAAGAGCCAGCCATGCGATGCCTCGTGGGGTGAGTGGTTTATGTCATCTTGCGCAACTCGAAGCGTTTGAGCTTGCCGGTTTCGGTGCGCGGCAAGGCATCGACGAAAGAGATCACGCGTGGGTATTTATACGGCGCCACGCTATTTTTCACGAAATCCTGCAGTTGCGCGACCAGTTTGTCGTCGGCTCCAAAACCTGGGTTGAGCACGACGAATGCCTTGACGATCTGCCCTCGGGTTTCGTCTGCGACGCCCACCACGCCGCATTCGGACACCGCATCGTGCTGCAGCAGCACGCTTTCCACTTCGGGACCGGAGATGTTGTAGCCGGCGGAGACGATCATGTCGTCGGCGCGGGCCTGGTAGAACACGTAGCCGTCTTCGTCGAGATAGACCGAATCGCCCGGCAGATTCCAGCTGTCGCGCACGAAGTTCAACTGCCTTTCGTCGGCGAGATAGCGGCAGCCGGTCGGGCCGCGTACCGCGAGTTTGCCGACCGTGCCGGGCGGCACGGGCTGCATCGCGTCGTCGACGGCCCGCACCACGTAGCCCGGCACTGCACGGCCAATCGCATGCGGTCGGATCGCGTCGCCCTGCGCCGAAATGAAAATGTGGATCAACTCGGTGCCGCCAATTCCGTCGATCATGTCGATGCCGGTCGCGTTGTGCCACAGCAGTCGCGTCGAGTCCGGCAACGCCTCGCCCGCCGACACGGTTTTCTTCAGGCTCGACACGTCGTGGTGAGAAACGAGCGGTGCCATTTGCCGGTAGAAGGTCGGCGCGGTGAACATGATGGTTGCTTGAAAGCGTTCGACGGTTTGCAGCAACGTCTCGGGCGAGAGCTTCTCGATCAGCACGGTGGACGCCCCCACGCGCAGCGGAAAGCACAACAGCCCGCCCAGGCCGAACGTAAAGGCGAGCGGCGGCGTGCCGCAAAAAATATCGTTCGACGAAGGCTTGAGCACGTGACGTGGGAACAGGTCGCACATCATCAGTACGTCGCGATGAAAATGCATGCAGCCTTTCGGTGCGCCGGTCGTGCCGCTGGTGAACGCGATCAGGCAGACGTCGTCGGCCGCGGTGTCGCATGCGGTGAAATCAGAGGGCTTGTTGATCGCGAGCGTATCGAGCGAATCGGCGGCGTCGTCGTGGAACAGGCGCGTTTGCTTTAGCGTCGGGCAATGAAACTCGTCGGCTGGGTCGGTGCAACGCGCGAGCTCGTCGGTCAGGCGCGCGTCGCAGAGTGCCGCGCTAACCTGTGCCTTGTCGATGATCTGCTTCAATTCTTTCGCGCGCAGCAACGGCATGGTCGGCACCGCGACGAGACCCGCTTTCAGCGCGGCGAGCGCGGCGACAGCCATCTGCAACGTATTCGGCCCGCGCAGCAAAACGCGGTTGCCGGGCCGCAATCCCATTTCGTCGACCAGTACGTGCGCGGTCCGGTTCACCAGTGCGAGCAACTCGCCGTATGTGGTGACGCAAGGCTTGTCGTCCACCAGCGACCAGATCGCAGGGCGGTCACGATGACCCGCTTCGATCGTTCCGTCGAGCAGTTCGGTTGCGCAATTCAGACGCGCGGGGTAAGCCACGTCCGGGTTGTCGAGCAGAAAAACGGGCCATTGATCCTGCGGCGGAAGATTGTCGCGCGCGAAAGTATCGACGTGTGCTGACGGTTCCATCATGGGTCTCCGGGCGTTGAGCCGGCTGAATGCGCTTCGGTTGGCGTAGTGGGCTGCGTTCGGTCCTGCGGGTTCTTCGGGGCCGCTTACTGCGGGATTACGGCGGTCGCTTCGATCTCGACCTTCGCTTCGTCTTCGATGAGCGCGACGACCTGGACCGCGCTCATCGCAATGTCGTAGTCGCCGATCAACTCGCGAAACGCGCGGCCAATGTCTTTCAGCGACGCGAGATATTCGCGTTTGTCGGTGACGTACCACGTCAGCCGCACCAGGTGCTCTGGTTTGCCGCCTGCTTCGTGCAGCACGGCGACGACGTTCTTGAGCGCCTGAATGGCTTGCGCGGCGAAGTCGGTGGTCTGGAAGCGGGCCTGTTCATCCCAGCCAATCTGCCCGGCGATAAAAACCTGCGTGCCGGTGGCGGCGACGCCGTTCGCGTAGCCGCGCGGCTTGATCCAGCCTTCGGGAAGGAGAGCTTTTTTCATGAACGATGCGCCTCGGTGGAATCGGGCTGTGGAGCAAACGTCGCGAGCGCGCTCGCGATGTCGGCGGGAATATCGATCGACTTGCCGGCTTCGAGCGACGTGGTGACGAGTACCTGCTTCGCGCTGAAGCGTGTCTCGCCGTTGCAATGGCCGACGATATCGATGCTGATCGAACGGCGGCCAATCGCGGTCACGCGCAAGGTCAGCAGGATCGTTTCGCCCATCTGGCTCGGCCGCGAAAACTCGCAGTCGAGTTTGACGATGGGCAGACCGACGCGTCGCCGCGCGATCAGGTTCGCGTAGTCGATGTGAAGGCCTTCGTTGAACCAGTCTTCGACCAGAGCGTTGGTCATCACCAGATATTGCGGAAAGAACACGATGCCCGCCGGATCGCAATGCGAGAAGCGGATTTGCACGGGCCTTTCGAATGACGCGCTCATTGCGTGTTTTCCTTCGCGGCGGCGGCAGCGTGCACCTTCAACAGATCGCGACCGATAATCAGTTGCTGCACTTCGGTCGCGCCTTCGTAAATGCGCAGCGCACGAATCTCGCGGTACAGCATCTCGACAGCGGTGCCACTCTGCACGCCCATGCCGCCAAAGAGTTGCACGGCCGCGTCGATCACCTGCTGCGCGCCTTCGCTCGCGTGCCACTTCGCCATCGCGGCTTCACGGGTGACGTTTTCGCCCTGATCGCGCAACCACGCGGCGCGATAGACGAGCAACGCGCTGCTGTCGATGGTCAACGCCATTTGCGCGAGCTTGGCCTGCGTCAGTTGAAAATCGCCGAGCGTCTGCCCGAACATCTTGCGCGACGACGCACGCGCGAGGCCCTCGGCCATCGCATGACGCGCGAAACCCAGCGATGCCGCCGCCACCGACGTGCGGAAAATATCAAGAGTTCGCATGGCGAGTTTGAAGCCTTCGCCGGGTGCGCCAAGCATCTGGCTGCGCGGCACGCGAGCGCCGGCGAAATGCAGTCGCGCGAGCGGATGCGGCGCGATGACGTCGATACGTTCAGCGATCTCGAGCCCCGGCGTATCGGCGTCGACAATGAATGCGCTGATGCCGCGCGCGCCGGGCGCTTCGCCGGTTCGTGCGAATACGACGTAGAAATCGGCGATGCCGCCGTTCGAAATCCACGTTTTATCGCCGTCGAGCACGTACGCGTCGCCGTCCTCTCGCGCGGACAAAGCCATCGCGGCGACATCCGATCCCGCTTCCGGCTCCGACAAGGCGAACGCGGCGAGCGCGGTGCCGTTTGCGACGCGCGGCAGATAGTGCGACTTCTGCTCATGCGTGCCGCCGAGCGAGATCGCACCCGAGCCGAGGCCTTGCATGGCCAGGGCGAAATCGGCGAGACCCGAATGTTTGGCGAGCGTTTCCCGCAACAGACAGACGGCGCGCGTGTCGATCGTGTCGCCGTGACCGCCGTAGGCGACGCCGCCCACGCCATATTTCAGCCAGCCCGCAGCGCCAAGTTCGCGTACCAGATGACGGCAGGTTGCGTCCACGTCTGTGTGATCTTCGTGCGTGAGATTCTTGCTACACCATGCTTCGATGCCTTGGGCGAGTTCGCGATGACGCGGCTCGAAAAACGGCCACGCCAGCGCGCCATGCAGATCGATGTTGTGGTTGGCGCTCAACTCAGTCTCCTTCGAATACGGGACGGGACTTCGCCGCGAACGCGCTGTATGCGCGCTCGAAATCGCGTGTGCTCATGCAGATGGCCTGTGCCTGCGCTTCCGATTCGATCGCTTCGTCGATGCTCATGCTCCATTCCTGATGCAGCATTTTCTTCGTGATGCCGTGCGCGAACGTCGGTCCGGCGGCGAGATCGGCGGCGAGTTTCTGCGCCTCGTCGACGAGCGCCGACGGTTCGCAAAGGCGGTTGTAGAAGCCCCATGCATGACCTTCGTCGCCACTCGCCGAACGGCCGGTGAACAGCAATTCGGCAGCACGTCCCTGGCCGATGATGCGCGGCAGGATCGCGCATGCGCCCATATCGCAACCGGCGAGGCCGACGCGCGAGAACAGGAACGCAAGCTTGCTGCGTGCAGTGCCGAGGCGCATGTCGGACGACATCGCGAGAATTGCACCAGCGCCCGCGCAAACGCCATCGACTGCGGCGATGACCGGTTGCGGGCAATGGCGCATGGCCTTGACGAGGTCGCCGGTCATGCGCGTAAAGAGCAGCAGTTCCGGCATCGGCAGATCGATCAACGGCGCGATGATGTCGTGCACGTCGCCGCCGGAACAGAAATTCTCGCCCGCGCCGTGGATCACCACGGCCTTGACGTCGGTCGCATAAGCGAGATTGCGGAACAGGTCGCGCAACTCCGCATACGATTCGAACGTCAGCGGGTTCTTGCGCTCCGGGCGGTTCAGCGTGATCGTCGCGACCTTGCCCGTCACCGACCAGCCGAAGTGCTGCGCCTCGTAATTCGCGAGCGTCAGGCGGTTGCCGGCCAGCAGCGCGTCGGCGTTGGATCGTGTCATGGTGTCTCCTCCGGTTCCGCGCGCGTCAGTCTTTCAGACTGTCGAGCAGATGTTTTTTGAGCTTGCCAAGGCGCTGATGCGTGCGCGACTTGTCGTCGAGGCTCAGGCCGCCGAACAATTCGACGACCCACTGCTCGTGCGCGACCGCCATTTTGTCGAACGCTTTGCGGCCGGCCGGGGTCAGGCATACGCTGATCGAACGACGGTCGTTCGGATCGGTGTCGCGCGAAACCAGGCCTTCCTTTTCAAGCTGATCCGTAATGCCGGTGATGTTGCCGCCGGTCACCATCAAACGGCGCGACAACTCGGTCATCTTCAAACCTTCAGGCTGACGTTCGAGTTGCGCCATCAGATCGAATCGCGGCAACGTCGTGTCGAATTCGTTACGCAGACGCTTGCGCAATTCGGCCTGTACGAGGTTGGTGGTGGTCAGCATGCGCAGCCACAAACGCAGACCCATATGACTGTCCGCGCCCGTACTCATTTCGAGGTCCACGACATTCTCCGCAGGTTTGGCGATGCCTTTGCGCGGCGGTTTCGTTTCGGCCGCACCCGCGGCCTTTTTTACATTCGATGACTTGGTCACATGACTTCTCCACCAGAGATGGAAATGGATTGCCCCGTGATAGCGTCCGAACCGGGCTGGCACAACCAGAGCACGCTGTTGGCGACCTGTTCGGGACTCACGAAGCGATGTTGGGGATTCGAGCGCAGCAAGGTTTCGCGCGCCTGCTGTTCGGTGCGCGAGGTTTTGCTGGTGATCTGTTCGAGCGATGCCTGCAGCAGTTCGGTTTCCGTATAGCCGGGGCAAACTGCGTTGACAGTGATGCCTTTGGTCGCGACTTCGAGCGCGAGCGATCGGGTGAGTCCGATCACGCCATGTTTCGCGGCACAGTATGCGGCGACGTACGCATAACCGGTTTGCCCCGCCGTGCTGGCGACATTGACGACGCGGCCGTGACCGCGTTCGAGCATGCCGGGCAGCACCGCTCGCGTGCCGAGAAACACACCGGTGAGGTTCACGTCGAGCATGCGCCGCCACAACGCCACGTCGGTGTGCGTGAAAGGCGCGGCTTGCGCCTGACCCGCGTTGTTGACGAGGATGTCAACGGAACCCGCCTGCTCGAACGCATCGGCAACCGACTCCTCCTGCGTGACGTCGACACCGATACACGCGACGTCCCCGAGCACGCTGCATTTCTCGCGCTGCGTATCGAGGCGTTGCACGTTGCGGCCCATCAACGTGACACGCGCGCCTGCGCGCAGCAGTGCTTCGGCGATGGCCGCGCCAATGCCGCTGCCGCCGCCAGTGACGACGGCGTGTTGTCCCGCGAGCGTCGATTGAGTGGGTGTGTTCACGTAGTTCCCTCGGCGCGTTGCGCGCGTTCCTGTGCAGACAGCCCGGCATTCGCGGCAGCTTGCGCGCGCTCGCGTTCCAGATTGCGTTCGAGTTGCGACTTCGCGGCGGTGTAGGGCTTCGGCCACATCACATCGAAATAGCCGATTTTTGCGGCCTCATTCAGCGTCCACGACGGATTCGCCAGATGCGGACGCGCAATCGCGCAGAGATCGGCGCGACCCGCAGCGATGATGCTGTTCACGTGATCCGCTTCCGAAATCGCGCCGACTGCGATGGTCGCGATGCCTGCTTCGTTACGCACGCGATCGGCGAACGGCGTCTGGAACATGCGGCCATACACCGGCTTTTCCGCCTTGCTGACCTGACCCGACGACACGTCGATCATGTCCGCACCAGCGGCCTTGAATGCGCGCGCGATCTGCACGGCGTCGTCGGGTGTCGTGCCGCCTTCGACCCAATCGGTCGCAGAAATACGCACGGAAATCGGCTTGTCTTGCGGCCACACTGCGCGAATCGCGTTGAACACCTGCAGTGGATAACGCAGACGGTTGTCGAGTGAACCGCCGTATTCGTCGGTGCGATGATTGGTCAGCGGAGACAGGAAGCTCGACAGGAAATAGCCGTGCGCGCAGTGCAATTCGAGCCAGTCGAAACCGGCCTCTGCCGACATCTGCGTAGCGCGGACGAATTGCGCCTCGATTTCACGCAACTCTCCCTGAGTGGCTTCGTGCGAAAGCTGGCTGACGTCCCGCAGATACTGTTGCGGCGAGGCCGACACGAGTGGCCAGTTGCCCTCGGTGAGCGGTTGATCGATGCCTTCCCACGCGACACGCGTCGACCCTTTAGCGCCGGAATGGCCGAGCTGAATGCCGATCTTCGCATCCGACTGCGCGTGTACGAGATCGACGATGCGCTTCCATGCAGTGAGATGTTCGGGTGCGTACATGCCAGGGCACGCCGGCGTGATGCGCGCTTCGGGCGACACGCAGGTCATCTCCGTCATCACCAGCGCGGCCCCGCCCATCGCGCGCGCGCCGAGGTGCATCAGGTGATAGTCGCCGGCGATCCCGTCGACGGCTGAATACTGCGCCATTGGCGACACGACAACGCGGTTTTTCAGCGTGACGCCGCGCAGTTTGAACGGCGTGAACATCGGCGGGACCGAATGCGTTTGCGGGGCACGCTCGACACCTGAACGTTTTGCGAGCCAGTCTTCGAAGCCGGACAGATAATGCGCGTCGCGTTCACGCAGGTTTTCGTGCGAGATGCGCTGCGAGCGAGTGAGAAGCGAATACGCAAACTGTTCCGGCTCGAATGACGTATAGCGATCGACATGCTCGAACCATTCGGTCGAATTGCGCGCGGCGTTCTGAATGCGCAATACGCCGATGCTGCGCACGTCCGTGTAGTGCTTCAGCGCGGCGGCTAAATCACCGGGATGCGCGCCGATGCTGTTCGCGAGTTCAATGGCGTCTTCGAGTGCGAGCTTGGTACCCGAGCCGATCGAAAAGTGCGCGGTGTGCGCGGCGTCGCCCATGAGGACGACCGGCGTTTGCGAGCCGTCGGCGTTGTCGCGCCAGTGCACCCACTCGCCATTGACCACGCGCGGAAAGCGGATCCATTGTGACGAGCCGCGTAAATGCGCCGCGTTCGATAACAACGCGTTGCCGTCGAGATACTTCGCGAACAGCTTCTCGCAGAACGCGATGCTGTCTTCCTTGCTCATTTCGTCGAGACCGGCGGCGCGCCACACGCGCTCCGGTGTTTCGACGATGAAGGTGGATGTCTGGTCGTCGAAGCGATAAGCGTGTGCCTGGAACCAGCCGAATTCGGTTTCTTCGAAAGCGAAGGTGAAGGCGTCGAAAAGCTTTTTCGTGCCGAGCCACACAAAGCGGCAGTCGCGCAGATCGATATCGGGTTGATAGGTGGTGGCGTATTTCTGGCGGACCGCGCTGTTCAGGCCGTCGCACGCGATGATCAGATCGGCTTCGTAGACGCTGTCGTCTGTGACCTGGGTTTCGAAAACGAGTTTGACGCCGAGTTCTTCGCAGCGCGCCTGCAGGATATTCAGCAGACGTTTGCGCCCGATGCCGCAAAACCCGTGGCCCGACGAGCGGACTTTCTCACCGCGAAAATTTATTTCGATGTCGTCCCAGTGGTTGAATGCCTGGAGGATCGCATCGGCGCTAGGGGCGTCGGCGGCGCGCAGGTTGCCGAGCGTCTGGTCGGAGAACACGACGCCCCAGCCGAAGGTGTCATACGGACGGTTGCGCTCGACGACCGTGACTTCGTAGTCCGGGTTGCGGCGCTTCATCAAAAGGCCGAAATACAACCCCGCCGGACCGCCGCCGATACAGACAATGCGCATGCTTGTTCCCCAATGTGGACTCTGCTGTGGGGATTAATTTAGGCTTTGATAGTTTAGATGTCAAGTAAATTGAGGTGGCCGACCGGGGGGAGATGTCTTGTGTTGATCCGAGAGAATAAAGTCAGTCATTAGAGAATTAAGTCATTCATGGCGCCTCGTGGTCCGAGGCTCAAGGGGCGCCTGAGTGGACGAAGTGGAGATTCGGCGGAATCTGGCGAAGTTGGTGATGGTGGATTCGGAGGGCGAAGCTCGTTAGCGCGATTGCAAGTGAAGGCCCAACAAACGTATCGCTTTCCGGCCCTTGTCCGGTCCAGCCTCAGGGTTCACTCAAAATTACTGCATAGGTAGGTCAGGATTCAGCGCAAATCAACACTCATCTAGTGGATAGCGCTCCTGAAGACAGGATCGGCATAAAGTTTCGCCAACAATGTCTGTACGATCTGTGGGTAAGCCTGGGTTGCATTAGTAACAGCCACAAAACCTAAAAGCGACGAGTCCCAATTGCCGATAGCGGTCTTAACGCTGTCGTAGACAATGTCCGACCCGCGACGCACGACAAACCGTGCCGAGATAATCCCCTGCCCCTGCGAAAAACCTAGTGCGTCGATGTCATTCTTCAGTAGCACTCCACTTACTTCGAACTTCGCGTGCGACGACAAGTCCCCTGCAACGGCAAATTCCTGCTCCATTGCGTTTGACAGGTAGGTACCAAACGATCCACCGACTGGCGAGTGCATCCGGGCCGCGCGTAAGAAGACTGGATAAGGGTTATCGTGAGTCTCCGGTGCGTCAAACGGTTCGATACGTCCTTCGACTGGACCCAAAGACTTCAAGGCCTGAAGGTTGTCAACGGACGGTGCATATCTAGCTGCGTCGACTGACGTGCATGCGGCAAGAATGCAACTTAACGTCAAGCACACAACAGTCCTGTTCAACATCAAATATTTTCCATTGTTGGATCGTTCTACAAGTAATTGAGCTAACTTCCGGCAGCAGCGCTCAAATCAAAGCCAACAGAGCGGCTAGTGGCATCGCCCAAAAATCGATCGCACGTTGATCGTGAGAGATGGAATTGAGTGCTCAGTCACGCAGATGGATGTTATCTGAACAGGCATTGCGTTTGATTTCAGCTATTCGCTTCGATTATTGCAGTGCGGAAACAATGCGCGCCCCAACGAAACAAAGCGCTCATCATTTCGGTAAATTTCCAGCGTAATCTGCAATTCATCGACGCACGATTTATCGGCAGAATTTATTGAATCTGAAGTTACGCCTTATCGACCGGTCGCGGAAACGCGAGTCCAGCCCGTCGACAACGTCGCTTATTTGCAAGCTGCCAGATTCCGATGACGAACACGAAACGGCACGCGGGCATTTGCTGCCGACACACCCAACATGCCGTCGCCGACACTCAACGGGTGTTCGCGGAACTGTTATGACCGGCTACACATGATTGTTGATTGCGCTGAACATCTCTGAATCCTTCTTTTTAAATATTCTGAAGCATCCTTCCTTCTGGAGGGATCTTTTGGATCGAAGTCGGCAATTTTTTGTTTCCCGGGAGGTTATCTTGAATATTGGCTCTGTGACTAACACCCAATGGACCAGGCCGTCCTACCAGCCAGTTGCCCAGTCATCGGATTGGGATCCACTCGATCCATTGGTAAGCGTCGCGTGTGACATCGTTACTGTCGCGATAGCGGTAGCGCCAGTGGTTGGCCTGCTGGGAAGTATCATCGACATCTTCGTCTGATCGAGCGTCGGCTGCCCACGTCCATTTTTTTTTCGCGCTGCGCTGATTGCGATCCGCTTAAGCGCAGATCAGGCGTGGGAGGTCGTCTATTGTTTTCCAGATCGATGTAGAACGAGGGATTCGGATAGTAGAAGCACTGTGCGTACGAAGCACGCCGCTCACTTCGTGGAAAGTAGCTTCTAGCGGCTGCCGATAATCTTTCGGTTGTCTGCTTGCTGCGCTGAATCCGCTCGAGTCCAGCGATCAACTATCAACAGCACCAAAGCACGATCAGGAATCGACGTATGACGTGCTGTTTATTTCACCCCCGACATAATATGTCGCCCCGGCCCCAATCTCGATGGGCAGACGAAATCAGGAAAGCCACCATCCAGGCTAGCGTTGGGAAATGACTTTTATGCCGCACATTCTAATAGTTGATGTCGAAGAGGAAATCAGGTCCTTGCTGACCGACTTTTTCCGCAAGCACGGCCATGAGGTCAGCGCGGCGATCAACGGAGAGACGCTGTTCGCTGCAATTGAACGCCAGCCGGTCGATCTCGTTATCCTCGACGTCATGCTAGAGGGCGAGGACGCGTTCAGCCTCTGCCGGCAACTGCGCGCCACATCGAAGATACCTGTCATCATGCTCACCGCGTTTGCCGATCACGTCGACAGAGTCATGGGGCTTGAGATTGGCGCCGACGACTACCTGGTCAAGCCCTTCGACGCGAGGAAGCTATTGGCGCGAGTGAAGGCTGTTTTGCGCAGGACGAGAGATGCGGAATACACGGCAGGAAGCACATCAACAAGACCAGTCTTTCTTTTCGCTGACTGGCGATTTGACATCGCCAAACGTGAACTTCGATCGACAGACAATACGTTGACGATCCTGTCGAGTAATGAGTTCGATATCCTGCTTGTATTTGCCGAGCATCCGCAACGGATACTGAGCCGTGAACAGTTACTGGATATGGCTCGCGGTTCAACCTGTGAAGCCTACGGTCAAAGCATCGATGTTCAGGTCGGCCGCCTTCGCCGCAAGCTCGACACGCACGTGAGCGGCGAATCCGTCATTCGAACAGTCCGCGGAGGCGGATATATGTTCACTCCAGTGGTGTGCTGCGGATGGCCAGAATGCCGAGATGCTCCGGCGAATCACTGATTTGACGGTCGAAATCGAGGGGCGGGGAGATCCGTCATTTCGCTTGTCAGTGTCCGATTGCGAAGAAGCGGTCATCAGGGTTGCGCGTTTACGCCGGTTTTGCCCTTGGTGAGTCATGCCTACAGTCACGTTGCTGACTTCGCTGTTGCGTCATTGTCTGCGTGGCGTTGTTTTTACGTAGCCAAAACTAGTCCGGCCGTGACCATGACAAGCGACGTCACCAATGCGAGTGACGGCAAGCAGGCCGCTTTCACTAGTTCAATGATCGCGGCCGTAACCGGACCCAATGCCTGAAATGCTACGACGCGACTTGCATCCATCTTTGCCCGCGCCCACAACCAACAAAAATATCCTGGTCCGCTTGAAAGACCGATGAATAAAATATTGGCCCATTGCAAACCCTTGAGGGACGGCATGAGCGGCTGTCGCGTTAGTAAGCAATATCCGCTCAACAACAAAGCAGCGGCTCCCATCGCCAGTAAACAGGTTGTTAATGCCGGATAGCGACGAAGAAAGGGGCGATACAAGTTACTGGTAACTGCGCCGACAAGCTTGGCGCCCAACAGAGCGCAAAACCCAAAAAGACTGGTTATGTGAGACGACGTGTCGGTCCGACCAGTACCGCAATACCGATCAGATACCGCAGAAAGGCGAGCGTGGCTGGCGAAAGTTCACCCGCGACCGCTCTCGTGGATACCATGACCGCACTAACCAAAGCACCGGACGTTGCGGCCGCAAGTGTCGCTCTTACGTTGATGGTCATTTCGAGCCAATGCGGTTCAGGATTATTTTCCGGGTCGAACGAACTGCTGCTCGATCACCTTGATTCCCCATTGACCGCCCGATTCCTCATTCGCTAGTTCGAACCCAAAGGACTCATAGAGTCGCCTTGCCGCATCCAACCCTTTGAATGTCCAGAGCTGGGTTGCATCGAAGCCTTGCTGGTCGCAAAAATTCACGGCCGCAGACAGCAATTGCCGGCCCGCACCGCCGCCGCGACAGCCTTCGTCGAGGATGAACCAGCGCAAATGCGCTTGATTGTTGCCAAGGTCCTGTCCATCAATGGCGATTGAACCGACGATGCAGTCGTTTTGAATTGCGGTCCAGATTTGGTTGCGCTGCTCACCAAGTCGGCCTGCGAATTCGGCCACGCCAGTCGCGACCTGACTTTCAAAGAACTGCCCAAAGCCTGAGTGACGTGAATAGAACGCAGCATGCATTTCAGCGACGCGGCCGATAATGCCAGGACGATACCCGGTATCGATTTGTATGTTGCTTCGCGTCGACGTTGCCGTCCCCTCACGGCGCGCCGTCAACGCGTGGGCGTATGCGTTAAGTCCGTCAGCGATAGCTTGCTGTCGTGAAGGGTTAAGGTTTTCAAGCGCAGACGTCACCTGCATTCTGCCGTAGGAATGAATCTTGTCGAGGGTGCGCTTGCCTTTCTTGGTCAGGAAAAGCTGTTTAACGCGGCCGTCATTGTCACCAACGGCCTCCTCAAGTTCACCGGCTTCGATGAGCTTAGCCACCATTCGGCTGACACTGGATTTCTCCAGGCTGAGGGCCTGGACAAGTTGCGCGGCCGTTGAGGCACCGTTGGTACCGATTTCCAGCAAAGCGTGGACCGCCGATGGGGAGTAATGAGTACCGGCCAAAGTAGTCTGCATGAATCCAAGCTCTCGAACCATGGTGCGTGACGCGGCGCGGATTTCATCAATGAGGGACGGACGGGCGTTCATGGGTAGGCTCCAGATCAACATGGTTGCACTATACAACAATAAAGTTGCATAATACAACCAGTTGATTTGGCGTGACCGTCGTGCCTGAATCAGGCAGAACAGCGAGCGATGCAATAGCAAACAACAATCGAACTGCGAAAAGCCGGTTTCGGACGAACGTCCGCTGTCAATCAAGCACGAGCCACAAAGCAGGTCCGTTAGACCTTGGTGCGAACGTCTCGTCATGGCCCGAAACCGGAAGATCACTCTCTACCCGCATCCAACTTCTTCGCGAGGTTATGTCAACGCGTCCGGCAAAAGCGCGGCCGACAGGGCTCGTACTCGGCAGCAGTGAGTTGACTCTCCGGCGGCGAGATTGACCTTCACAGTTGGATCGGACAAGCCGGCGACTCGCTCCTTTAGCCTTCTCCAGAACCGGCAGCATCCTGATAGCCTGGCGGTGCACCGTTGAATGGTCGACAAGAATTCCGTGTTCCGTCTTTATCTCTTCCTAGTGCCGAAGAGCGGCCTGCTTCGCGCGACCTCATTCGCCCACGTCCCCGGTAGGCTTCCGCAACACAGCGAGCAACGACAAGCCGAAAGGCAGCGCACCGTGCGCAAGCCAGTGCCGTTCGACACTAAACAGACCATAGAGCGCCGCATTAAACGGTTGCGCTGGAACCGGAGCGCCCGTCGCGGCGTTGAAACCCGTCAGGCGCGATAACCACCGCGCGGCCGCCGCAAGAGGAAATAGCAGCGTATTGAAATAGCTGATGCGCTCGATGTCGTACCCGGCCGCCTCGATGCATCGCGTGAGCGTTGCCCGGCTGTAGCGTCGGTGGTGCCGCAGGAATACGTCGTGAGCGCTCCACAGACTCGGGCACGCTGGCACCGTCAACACGATCACGCCGCCTGGGGCCAGCAACGATTGCATGCGCGCGAGCGATCCAGCGTCGTCGGCGATATGTTCGAGGCAGTCGAAGAAACAGATGAGGTCGAAGCGCTCGCCGGCTGCCGTGCCGAAAGGCACGTCATCCGGGCAGCGACCGGCCCGGATATCAAAGCGGCCACCGGTTTTTCGCGCGCACAGTGCACGCGCGGTGCGGTCCATCTCGAGACCGCTTACCGTCCCGAATCCGGCCAGCATGTCGAGGTTGCCGCCGGTGCCGGAACCCACTTCCAGCACTCGCGCATTGGGTGGCAAGGCGAGGCTGCGCAGCACCGCTTGCAACACCTTGCGCCGGCCGCGGAACCACCAGTGATCGGCTTCGGTTTCGGCCATTTCCAGATAGGCGTCAGGGGACATCGTCGGCTCCTTGGCAGTGAATCCGGCTTATTGACCGACCACGCGGACGCTGGGCGCAACGCGCCTGCGAACGACCTCGGGGCGCGCCACATGAACTGGCCGTACCGGCTGGCGGTCCCGATGCAGCACGGTCACTTTGGTCTTCGCCTGATATCGGCGTCGCACGAGATAGACCGGGCGCTTTTTCGATTCGTAGTAAATGCGTCCGACGTATTCACCCACCACGCCGATGCCGATCAGCTCGATGCCGCTCATGAACAGCATCAGCGAAATCGTGGACGCGTAGCCAGGCACCGGGTTTCCCGACCACAGCGTACGCGCGACGATGTACCCGCCGTAGCAGAACGCCAGCGTTGCAATCGAGAGACCAATGTAGGTCCAGCTGCGCAACGGCACCGTACTGAAGCTGGTGATGCCTTCGAGCGCGAAATTCCACAGCTTCCATCCCGAGAATTTCGAGTGCCCGGCGCTGCGCGGTTCGCGTTCGTATTCGACGATGACAGTCCGGTAGCCGACCCACGCAAAGAGTCCCTTCATGAAGCGGCGGCGTTCGGGCAGGCTGCGCAGGGCATTGACGACCTGGCGATCGATCAGCCGAAAGTCGCCGACGTTTTCCGGCAGCTTCACTTCGGATAGCGCGTTATGGACGCGGTAATAGAGTCCCGCCGCCGTGCGTTTTGCGAAGGAATCACAGGCGCGATTGGTCCGTTTGGCGGCCACGACCTCGGCGCCCGCGCGCCAGTGCTTCACCATCACGGGGATCAGGCCCGGCGGGTCCTGCAGATCCGCGTCGATAGGAATGACGGCGTCGCCCACCGCTTCGTCGATACCGGCGGTCAACGCCGCTTCCTTGCCGAAGTTGCGCGTCAGGTCGATGACACGGATGCGCTTGTCGTTCGTGCTGGCGGCGATCAACTGGTCGAGCGTACCGTCGCTACTGCCGTCGTTGACGCAGACGATTTCGAAGCGCGTGTGTTCGATCGATTCGAGAATCGGCACCACGGCGGTAAAGAAGCGCTCTACCGCCTGTTCTTCGTTGTAGAACGGCACAACGAGCGAGATCAATGGTTTGTTGACAGGAGTGGACATGTTTTTCCCCGATCTATTTTTGTTGGTCTATGTAATGAGTGGGCATGGCACGTATTGCGATGCCGTTGCGTTCGAGCGCAATGCGTCGCACCAGCATGCCGAGTGTAGTCATGGTGAGAAGCGGCAAAAACTGGAACGGCAACCGGGTGACGATCACCATGCCGGCGAGAGGCGCGAGCCACAGCACGATCAGCCATTCGCGTTCGCCGCGCAGCCATCCACGGCGTAAGCCGTCATTGCAATACCAGGCGATGAGCACGCCGTACCACGCAAGGTCGTAGTCGTACAGATAAGGGCTGACAAGCAGGCTTGCGCAAACGAGCGTCGCTGCGCGCAGCGCATGGCTGCACGCGTTACGCCACGCATACCAGACGGCGGCAGTCGCCAGCGACGCGCTGATTGCCTGAGCCGCGTAACCGGCCGTCAACGGCGCGTGGGCCAGTTTCATCAGCGCGAGGGCGGTCGGCATGCGCGCCAGGAAGGCCCGGCCCGATTCAACGAAACCGGCTGCCATACCCGCGTTGTGCATGAATGCGACGAATGTAGCTGGGCCGAACCATATTGCTGCGAGCGCGAGCGTCGTTAAGGTGGTCAGCATGAACGCCAGCAATGCGCGCCATGAACGTGCGAAAAGCAGAGCCAGCGGAAACAGCACGACAAGATGCGGTTTCATGCATAGCAATCCAAAGCATATTCCGGCAACGACAGGCCGGCGAGGCAGCGCAAGTAGTCCGGCTGCGGCGAGTGCTGCGGTCAGCATGCCGTTTTGCCCCGCGACTGTCACCACCGCGACGCCAGGGAAGGCGAGCGCGACCAGAATCGTTATACGGTGCGGCACGATCGAGTGAATGGTTTTGACGAACAGCGCTGTCGTGCCGGCAATGAATGTCACCGCGGCAGCGTGCAATGGCAGCAGGGCGAGCGGCGACATGATCACCAGGGTGTTGGGCGGATACAGCCACGGCAGCATGCCGCCCATGGTGCGGAAGTACGGCGACGCACTCGCTTCGACGCTGGTCAACGCGTTGATGTTGTAGGCATCCACGGCATGGCCGTGAAGCGCAAGAAACGAGGCGCTCCAGAAGGGCAGGATATCCATTGCTATCGGCGGAAAACCGGCAAGCTGCTGCCACACCACGCGATAGAGATAGATGATGAAGACGGCGACGTAGCAGACCAGCACCACGGACGCATAGATCGACATACGTTTGCTGTCGAGCCAATGGGCGCTGGTGATAGCGGTGGTGCCACGCATCGTCATGCTGGTCACCGGCAGTTTGCGCGAGGAGGGCAGGCTCATGACGTCATCTCACCGGCGATCCGCACGCGGCGGAGGATCAACAGCAGCATCGACAGCAGGATGAGCGGGCCGATCTGCGGACCTTGAATCAGCCGGTTGAAGTACTCATAAAGCGGCAACAGCCACGCGAGCACCAGAACCGGCTGTTCAGCGCGACGCCATCCGTTGTCGAAGCCGGTTGCCATCAGGCAGGCAACAGCGATACCAGACCAGGCCAGTTCGTAGCCCCAAACGTAGGGATTGACGACGAGGGTGGCGACGCCCAGCGCAGCGGCGCGCAGGCGGGTGTCGCGCGTGTGGATCCAGACATGGCAGGCCGCCGCAATGGCGATCAATGCCGCGCACGCCTGCCCCGCATACGCCAATGCGAGTGGTGCGCCGCCTTCGCGCAGCACGGCGAACGGAGTGGGCGAGGCGAGCCAGTAGTCACGACGATGTTCCAGCACGACTTCTCGAGCGAGCTTCGTGCCCGCCAGAAACATCGGCAACGATTGGGCGCCGCTGGTGATGATGCCCAGAATGCCGAACAGCGATGCGCTCAATGCGGCGAAACCCAGCGTGCGCCATGCCCGCGCGGCGATCAACACGAACGGGAATAGCAACGCCATTTGCGGTTTCATCGCCAGTAAGCCGATGCACGCACCGGCGCGAGCCGGGTGGCGAATCAGCCAGTGAACGGCTAATGCGGCCAAGCCGGCGGTCAGCAGAGAGTTTTGTCCGACCACGGCGGCCACGAACACGCATGGAGAGGCAGCAACGAACAGCCACGCGTGACCCGAACGGCTCATGCTGGAAGCAAGCCGGGAGACGCCGAGCGTCGCGAATACGAAGAGCAGCGTGCTGAGTCCGATAAAAAGAAAGTAGGCGACGACAGGCGGTATCAGCGCGAATGGTCTGACGAGCAGCAGAAACGTGGGCGGATACAACCAGGGAAGAAAGCCGCCCCGTGGATACTGGAACAGCGCCTTCTGGATTTTTTCGAAGTAGGTGTAATCGTAGACTTGCCACGCGGGGCCGTGCAGCATCGCGTTCGAAGCCGACCAGAAAACCGAGAAATCGACACCCGGTTTCGGGAGATCGCCAGCAGTGAACCCGTCGCTTACCTGCGCCCAGAGCACAAAGAAAACGGCGTACAGGATCAGCATCGCGCCGCTATACACGGCCACGCGTTCAGCAATGAGAACATTGCGAATGGGTTTTGCGCGGCTGCGCAAACCGGGTTGTAGAAGGTCCATGATCCCCGCCGTTCTGTTGTCCGGATGTGATCCCGTAGATCCATCCAGATGCTCTATTTTTTGTTTCAGATTACTAATCGTATTCAATCGGCTTCGTTTGATAAGCGTTGTTTTTGCGTTGCCGATTGATTCATTGTGTGAAGAAAATTAACCGACTTGCAAGCGCCTAATTTTCTTCCTCAAGGGTGAGAGGTATCAGAGACCTCTTCTGGCGAGGAAAGCGGACACCCTTATGTGCGCTACCACTCAAACCGTTCTCAGCGCTGAGACGGGTTATGCAAAACGAATGTTCGCAGAACGCCGCTTTTCATATGAACCGAGACCGTTGCCGTACCAGGGTATGTCCTGGGTAAATCGTTTGGAGCCCCAGCCGGCGGGCCTCTACAGGAATTTCGACAAGGGCCGACGACACCGGAAACTGTCGCAGGGGTGAGACGTTTCGTGCGCAAGCGGGAGGGACCGCGTGGGGCGTCAATGCGAAACCCCTGTGTTTTCAATCTCTTGGTCGAGCTGGCATCCCGCTTGCTCTAAAGGGGATGCGCCAAGTTGACGACCCGACCAGCTCGACAACGAAGCGCCCCAGAAGCAGACCGCGAGTTTTTGAAGTCGCGACTGCTTAAAGAGAGCGCCGGCTTGGACCGGCAGCCGGAAATGACGCAATACGGGGTAGAACATGACAATCAAGTCGAAAAGACTGACTGACCATCGCAAGTGCAGGGCGAACCACACGCTCACACGCCACCAATGGCTTGCAGCCGGCGCATCTCTGTTCGCCCGCTGGCTGCAACGCCTGACCTGCGAAGCGGCCACGCTGCTCTGCCCACCGGCCTCTATTTATTCCGTTTCGCTGAAGCCTGCCCCAGTGCGGATCAATACCTGCACACAGGCGAATCTTCGTCGAACGTAATCTCGCTTCACCTATTTTTTCCTGCAGTGCCGGTAGTGCGTACCCTCGGGCCAATCCTGGTCAAGGGCATTTATTTAGACATCCATAGGAGTCTGTCATGAAGAACATCATCGCTCAAGCTTCCCGTTTTGTCCGCGACGAAGACGGCATTTCGGCCATCGAATATGCGCTGCTCGGCTCGCTGATCGCCATTGTCATTGGCACAGCAATGACATCGCTGGCGACGGCCATCAAAACGACTTTCGACAATATCGCCACCGCTCTTTAGTGCGCCCACGGGCGGGCGAACGGGAGCTTCCGGTTCGTCCGTACCGGGTTGAGAGTCAGCCGTCGATGGCGCGCCTTCCCAGGCGCTGCCAACGGTGCGGCCAGCACGCCGGCTATCCGGCGAACAAATTCTTTCCGGCTGCAGTGAAGCGTTGCTGCAGCCGTAGCGTGAACAACCAGTCCGACGGAGCGAGACCTTTCATGACACCGCTGCCCCTGCCGCCGCAACCTGTGCCTTTGTGCGTGATCGTGCTGGTCATCGTGGCGGCCAGCACCGACATCGTCACGCGCCGGATTCCGAATCGCGTGATTGCGATCGGCCTGGTGGCGGCGCTTGGCGTACAGCTCTGGTTACATGGACTGGCGAACGGAGCGCTCGCGTGGCTGGCGGGCGCCGCGTGTGGCTTCGCGTTGCTATTGCCGTTCTATCTGGTACGCGGCATGGCCGCTGGCGACGTCAAGTTGCTGCTGACGGTCGGCGCATGGGTCGGCCCCGTCATGACGTTTCATATCGCGCTGGTCACGCTCGTGATCGGCGGAGTGTGGTCGGTTGGGTTGGTGGTGGGCCGCCGTCGCGTCGCGCAATTGCTGATCAATTTGCGGCAGATCCTGACGCCGCAAACGTCGTCGAGCGGCGGGAAATTAACGGCATCGGTGGGCAGCATTCCGTACGGTGTCGCGATCGCGGCCGGCACGCTCGGCATGTTGTTCGCGGCGACGTTCCCGTAACGCAAAGAGGTTGAAAACAATCCTGCCACCGGCGAGAACCGCCTGAGGCAATCGTATCGAAAGCGGACATCCGGCGGGACCGGACGTTGTGATGAACCATGCAGGAGTGTTGCCATGAAAAACAGTCGCGCTTTAGTCATGCTTGCTTTTGCCGTGCTGGCCGGCCTCGCCGCCGTGGTGCTGGCGTCGCGCTGGCTGTTGCAGACCTCGTCGAGCGCCGTGACGCCGGTTGTAGTGGCCGCGGGCGTCGTCAACCTCGGCGAGCCGATCACGCCCGCGCTCGTCCACACGATCAACTGGCCCACGGGCAGCGTTCCGCCCGGTGCTTTCGTCGACGACAAAGCGCTCCAGGGACGCGTCGTGCTGACGAGTCTCGCACCTGGCGAGCCGGTGCTCGAATCGAAGCTCGCGCCGGTCGGTACGAAAGGTGGACTCTCGGCGGTGATCGGCTCGGGCCGTCGGGCGATCACGGTGCGCGTCAACGACGTGGTCGGCGTGGCGGGTTTTGCGTTGCCTGGCAATTACGTCGACGTGATCGTGAATACGCAGCGACCCGCCAGCGTCGACACGCAACAAAGCATCTCGAAGATCGTACTCGAACAGATTCTGGTGCTCGCGGTAGCGCAGCAGGTGAGCCGCGACGACACCGCGCCGAAAGTGGTCAACGCAGTCACGCTCGAAGTGACGCCCGAGCAGGCCGAGAAGCTCGACCTCGCGCGCAGCGTCGGCACGCTGTCTCTCGTCCTGCGCAATCAGATCGACAAGCAGACACCCTCGACGGACGGCGCGACCAAACTCACCTTGCTCGATATGCCGGCATCGGCGCCAGCGGTCGAGCCGGTTCATCCGGTGCGTGCGCACTACGCGGCGCGGCCGGCGCCGAAGCGCGACTGCATCGGTGTGCTGTCGGGCGCGACGGGCAGTGTCGAGTGTTTTTAATCCGGCGCGGCGTTCGGCACGACACATTCAAAAACGACGGTCTCGGCGCATCGGCATCGAGCAACGGGGGCATAAGAACATGAAAACAGAACTGGGGTTCTCATCCGGCAGCCGCACGCGTCGTCGCGCGCTGAGCGGGACAGTGCTCGCTGCAGCGCTGTGCGCTGCAATGGGCATGGCGCAAAACGGCGCAGCGCAGGTGATGAACGGCGCGCCTGCGCCCGGTCAGGGCGCTGCGAACGCACCGTTGCCGGTTGGGCGCGGTCCCGTGCCGATGATGATCAGCATGGCGCCGATGTCGGCCGCACCGTCGGCCGGCGGCAAGTCGATCGGCAATGCGCCGTTGAGTGGCCCAAGCTGCACAGGCGAGATTACCGATGAATCGAGTGTCGCGGTCCCGGTCGGCAAGTCGGCGCTCGTGCCGCTTGCCGAACCGGCACGCAACCGCACGCTCGGCAACCCGATCGTCGCGCAGGCCACGCTGGTGTCCGCGCGCACGCTCTACGTCGTGGGCATGACGGTCGGCACGACCAACATGATCGTGCAGGGACGCAGCGGCCGCTGCCAGATCATCGACGTGATCGTCAATGTCGATTCGGACGGACTGCAGCGAACCCTGCAGCAACTGTTGCCGTCCGAGCGCAACATTCGCGTCTCGAGTGCCGCAGGCAATTTCGTGCTGGCGGGCAATGTGTCGAATCCGCAGGCCGCGCAGCAGGCGGTGGAGATCGCCAACGCATTCGCGGGCGCGCAACCGACCCAGCAACAGCAGGCAAGCACCACGAACTTCGCCGGCGCGGCCGCCAGCCTGAGTCAGCAGAGTTCGAGCGTCAGCAAGCCATCAGAGATCATCAACATGATGACGGTCGGTTCGCCCCAGCAGGTGATGCTCGAAGTCAAAGTCGCCGAAGTCTCGAAGACCCTGCTCAACCAGTTGGGCGCGGCGGTCAATATCCAGGGCGGCTTCGGGTCGTGGACCGGCGCGCTGGTGAGCAGCCTGCTCGCGGGCGTGGGTAACGGCATCGCTGTCAGCAAGGCGAACAACCGGCCGTTCAACATCGCCGTCGATGCGCAGAAGAGCGACAGCCTCGGCAAGATTCTCGCTGAGCCCAATCTCGTGACGCTCAGCGGTCAGGAAGCGTCGTTCCTCGCCGGTGGCAGGGTCTTCATTCCGGTGCCGCAAAGCAACGGCACCGGCGGCTCGACCATCACGCTGCAGGAAGAAGAATTCGGCGTAGGTCTGAAATTCACACCGACCGTGCTGGCGGGCAGCCGCATCAATCTGAAGGTCGCGCCTGAGGTCTCCGAACTGTCGCCGACCGGGGTCACCGTGACCTCATCCGGCACCAGCGGCTCGGCGATCCTGCCGCTCATCACGACCCGGCGCGCGGCGACCACCGTACAGATGAACGACGGCGAAAGCTTTGCGATCGGCGGGCTGATCCAGAACAACATTACGGGCTCGCTCAAGGCGGTTCCGGGTATCGGTGAAGTACCGGTGCTGGGCGCGCTGTTTCGCAGCACGTCGTTCCAGCAGGACCGCACGGAACTCGTTTTCATCATCACCGTGCATCTCGTGAAGCCTCTGCCAAGCGGCGATTATCCGCTGCCGACCGACAGTTTCCACCCGACCTCCGACGCTGCCGTCTACGCCACCGGCAACATGGAAGGCCGTCAGCCTCAACAAGCGGCCCCAGCACCCACAGCGCCGAATGCGCCGCAAGCGCCGGCACCTGCACCGGTACCGGAGTCGAACACGCCGGCTGCGTTGTCGCCGCGCGATACGCAGGTCGGCCGGGAGCCTGCGGTGGCAGTCGGCTCGCCGGAGAGTGCGGGGGCGTCGATGGCGACACCGCTGCCACCCGCTAACGCACCTTCCGTCAGCGGCGCCGCACCGAATCCCGATGCGACGCAGCAGCGGTCCGCAACGGGCGATCAGCAGGTACTCGCCAAAGCGGGCGCAACCCCTCCCGCAGATGCACGTTAAAGCGTGGCCAGGAGAATCTCATGACACTCGAACATCTTGTTTTGGCTGGCCGCGCGGCACTCGTGCTGACGCTGGGCGCAGCGCTCGGCGGTTGCATGACGAGCACGCCGACGTGGGACGCGCATTTCGGCGACGCCGTGCGTACCGTCAGCCAGATGCAGATCATCGATCCGCACGCGGGCGAGCACACGCCGTCCACGCCGGGCGTCGACGGCAAGGCGGCGGTGGCGGCACAGAACGCCTACGACAAATCGTTCCAGACGCCGCCGTCCACGTCGAATGCGTTCGTGATCGGCATCGGCAATGGCAACGGCGCTGGCACCGGCGGGCAGTGATACCTGTGACCGCCCCGCGTCTTGCGCATTTCGCTGACGGCAACCTCCGTCGGTCCATCTGGTTCGTTGCGGTGAGAACATCATGATCAATGTCCTGGCCCTCTCTGAAGACAGCACCCGGCTCGCGCAGATCGTGCGTCTGATCGGCGAATGCGGCGGTTGCCGGACCACCCGCGCGACCGGCAAGCCGTCGCGTCTGAGCGAACGGGGCGACAGTCTCGATGCGTTCGATGTGCTGATGGTCGACGCGGAGTCGCTCACCGACGCCGAACTTGCCGTCGTCGAGAGTCTGCATCACGCGCATGCGCGGCTCACCTGCATTCTGGTGACGCCCGACACGTCGTCGCCAACCCTGATCGCCGCCATGCGCGCGGGTTTTCGCGACGTGCTCGGCTGGCCGCTCGATTCACGGCCGCTGGGCGAAGCGCTGCGTCGCGCGCAGGCCCAATGCGCGCCCGGCCACGCGCACGACACGCGGATCCTTTCGTTCATGTCGTGCAAGGGCGGCGCGGGCACCAGCTTTATCGCCAGCAACGTGGCGCACGCGATTGCGAGCAGCGCGCAAAAGCGCGTATTGCTGATCGATCTCAACCAGCAATTCGCCGACGCCGCTTTTCTCGTGTCCGACGAAACGCCGCCTTCGACGTTGCCGCAAATCTGTTCTCAGATAGAGCGCATGGATCTCGCGTTTTTCGATGCGAGCCTCGTGCATGTCAGCGAGCACTTTCACATCCTGGCGGGCGCGGGCGACCCGATCAAGGCGGCCGAACTGCAGGACGACCGGCTCGAATGGATTCTCGGCGTGGCGGTGCCGCGTTACGACTTCGTGCTGTTCGACCTCGGCCAGACCATCAATCAACTGTCGATGCTCGCGCTCGACAGCAGCGAGCAGATCCATATCGTGCTGCAGGCGAGCATGCCGCATGTGCGGGCCGGCCGCAGGCTGCAGGAGATTCTCGGTTCGCTCGGCTATGCACCCGATCAGATGCGGCTCCTGCTGAACCGCTACACGCGCCATGCCGAGCGTCCGCGCGCGGCGCTCGAACAGGTGCTGGGCATGCAGGCGTGGCAGGTCATCCCGGAGGATGCGGCAGTCGTATCGGACGCGATGAATCAGGGCTTGCCGGTTCTGACGACCGCTCGTAAAAGCGACGTCGCGCGCAGCCTGCAAACGCTCGCGCAAAACATTGTGGGCGGCGTGCCGGCATCGGGGCGGCAGCCCGCGGCACGCACGTCGTTGTTGTCGCGGCTGGTTAGCCGTCCGGCGGCGCCGAAACTCGAAACGATGTAACGCCAGAGGGGATCATCATGTCGCTTCGTCAACAGCTTTCCGCGCAACGCAACCCGCCGTTGGGCGCTTTACCGGACCAGGCCGATCCGGGCGCTGGCATGATGCGCGCGGCGTATCAGAAGCTCAAGCGCGAGGTTCATCAGGCCGTGCTCGAACGCGTCGAACTGGAGCGTCTGTCGCGCCTGCCCGCCGATCAGGTCCGGCAGGAAATCGCCGCGCTGATCGGCCGCATTCTCGAAGATCAGAAGGCGCCCGCTAATGATCTCGAACGCAGGCAACTCGTCGTCGATGTACACGACGAGATGTTCGGCTTCGGGCCGCTCGAAGTCCTGTTGCGCGACCCGACCGTGTCGGACATTCTGGTCAATACGCACCGCCATACCTATGTCGAACGGCGCGGGCGTCTCGAAGCGACCGACGTGACGTTCTACGACGACGCGCATCTGATGAAGGTGATCGAGAAAATCGTCTCCGGCGTCGGGCGGCATATCGACGAATCGAGCCCGATGGTCGATGCGCGTCTGCCGGACGGCTCGCGCGTGAACGCGATCATCCGGCCATGTGCGATCGACGGGCCGCTGCTGTCGATCCGCCGCTTCGCGGTCAAACCGCTCGAGGTGTCCGACCTCGTCGAATTGCAGAGCCTGACGCCGCCGATGGCAGAAGTGCTCGATGCGCTCGCACGCGCCAAGGTCAACATTCTGGTGTCGGGCGGCACGGGCAGCGGCAAGACCACACTGCTCAACGTTCTCTCGGGTTTCATTCCCGCCGACGAACGCATCGTCACGATCGAAGATGCGGCCGAACTGCAATTGCGCCAGCCGCACGTGCTGCGGCTGGAGACGCGCTCGGCGAACATCGAAGGACGCGGCGAGATCACGCAGCGCACACTGGTGCGCAACGCGCTGCGGATGCGGCCCGACCGGATCATTCTCGGCGAAGTGCGCGGCGCCGAGGCGCTCGACATGCTCAACGCAATGAACACCGGCCACGAAGGCTCGCTGTCAACGATCCACGCCAATACGCCGCGCGATGCGCTAACGCGGCTCGAAAACATGATCAGTCTCGGCGGCCTGTCGCTGCCGACCAAAACCATGCGTCAGCAGATTGCTTCGGCGATCTCGGTGGTCGTGCAGGCCGTCAGACTGACCGATGGCCGCCGCAAGATCGTCAGCATCTCTGAGCTGACCGGACTCGAAGGCGACATGATCAACATGCAGGAGATCTTCGTTTTCAAACGCTCCGGTGTCGATTCGAAAGGCACGGTTCGCGGACACTTCTGCGCGACCGGCGTGCGGCCGAAGTTCGCCGAGCGTTTGCAGGCATTCGGTGTTGCGCCATCGGATCAGATCTACGATCCGGCCCGCCGGTTCGAAACGACATGACGGGTCGAACTTTCGCGCGTGAGCGGGCGGACCGCTGTCTGAGGAGACTCGCATGAAGCCGATTTTCTACGCATCGATCGTTTTGTTGTTCGTTGCCGTGGCGCTGGCAATGGAAGGCGTCTACGAATACTGGAACAGCCGGCATGGACCGGCCGCACGCCGCGTCGATTCGCGGATTCGCGCGGTATCGGCGGGCGGACAGGTCAGCCGGGAGCGCCTCTCGATTCTGAAGACGCGCATGCTGGCCGGTTCGTCGTGGTCGGAAAGCCTCATGTTGCGCGTGCCGCGCGTGCATGCCATCGATCTGTTTCTGCAGCAGTCGGGACTGACGTGGACGGTGGCGCGGCTCATCGGTACATGCGCGGTCATGCCGCCGCTCGTGCTGCTGCTGGGCAGCCTGGTCGCCGCGCCGCTGGTTCTGACGGCGGGCGCCGCCGCGTTCTGCGCGATGCTGCCGGTGCTGTATGTGAAGCGCCACCGCAACAGGCGCATCCGCCAACTCGAACGGCAACTGCCGGATGTCTGCGACATGCTGGCCCGTGCATTGCGCTCGGGGCACGCATTTACCGGTGCGATCGACATGGTGAGCACCGAGTTCCCGGAGCCGATGAGCGGCGAATTCCGCATTACGTTCGATGAAATCAATTACGGCGTGTCGATCAGCGAAGCGTTGACGAATCTCGCGACACGCGTGCCGATTCGCGATTTGCGCTACTTCGTGATCGCCGTGCTGATCCAGCGCGAGACGGGCGGCAATCTTTCCGAAGTGCTCGACAGCATTGCCGCGCTGATCCGCGAACGGGCAAGGCTGTTCGACAAGGTTCGCGTTCTCTCTGCCGAAGGCCGGATGTCGGCCTGGGTGCTGAGCCTGCTGCCGTTCGTCACGGCGGTCCTGTTGATGCTGGTCAATCCGGGCTTTATGGACGTGCTGTGGGAAGACCCGGTGGGGATCAGGATGGTTGGGGTCGTCGTTACGTCGATGGTGTTCGGGATGCTCTGGATGCGGCACATCGTCAGGATCCGGGTGTAGGGACGCCGCGCGGAATCATGCGCACGAATTTAATCGAGGAGAGGTCATGCAAACGCTCAACGTGACGCAGATGCTGCTGCTCGCTGCGGTCTTCGCCGTTGTGTTCGCCGCCGCATTCGGCGTGATGCACTTTTTCGCGCCACGCGACCTGCGTCGGCGGATCGAGCAGGCGGGCGGCGCGCAGGTTGCGGCAGGAGGCGGCGAGACACCGGAGTCGCCGGATATTCCCTGGTTTGAAAGGCTCGCGGAGATTTCACAGCCGCTATCCAGATTGTCCCTTCCGAAAGACGGCTGGGAGAAATCCGCGCTGCGGCTGCATCTGATGAACGCGGGCTGGCGATCGCCCAGCGCTGCGCCGGTCTACTTCGCCGCCAAGACCGCGCTGGCCGTCGTGTTGCCGATGCTGGCGTTGCTCTGGCTGCTCGGCGCATCGATCGATGCAACGACCAATGAACGCCTGGCGATCCTGACGATTGTGGGCGCGCTGGGTTTTTATCTGCCGAACATCGTGCTGACCCGGCGCATTGCGTGGCGCAAGCGGGTTCTGGTCGAAGACTTTCCCGATGCGCTCGATCTGATGACGGTTTGCGTCGAATCCGGTCTGGGCCTGGATGCATCGCTGATGCGAGTGAGCGATGAAATCAGACTGAGCAGCCCGGTGGTGGCAAGCGAGCTTGAACTGATGTTGCTGGAAATGCGTTCGGGGTTCTCGAAGGAAAAAGCGTTGCGCAATTTTTCGCTTCGCACAGGCGTGGAAGATATCGATTCGTTTAGCGCGATGCTGGTTCAGGCGGAGCGTTTCGGCACGAGTGTGGGGGCGTCGCTGAGAGTGTTGTCCGACACGCTGCGTACACGGCGGCGTATGCGCGCGGAAGAGAAGGCCGCCAAAATCGCGGTGAAACTGCTGTTCCCGCTTATTTTCTGCATTTTCCCGGCGCTGCTCGCGGTGTTGCTGGGACCGGCGATGATTCATATCGTCCGTGAAGTGTTTCCGAGTATGGGCGTCGTCTCGTTTTGAGGACGGTGCTTTTGCGCGCTGTCGGAGTAACGAAATAAACGCTCACTGGACAATTGACTGACGTACTCATCGACGCACGGGGAGGGGCCAATGAAACGGAAAAATCAGCACGGCGGAGCGGCGGTGGAGTTCGCTCTTGTGCTCCCCATCCTGCTTGCGTTGCTGTTCGGCACGGTGCAATTCGGCTGGCTGGTGAACAACTATCTGACGTTGACGAATGCGGCCTCGCTTGGTGCACGCCTGCTGGCCTCGGAGCGTGGCTACGCCAAGCCCTATACCGATACGCAACAGGCCATCCTGAGTTCCACGGCCTCGCTGACAAGCGCGCTGACCATCACGATGAGCGTGGGCGGCAGCACCTGTTCGAGCGACAGCACTTGCGCGGCCGCGTTAGGAACATCGACCGTCGCGCCGACCGCTGGAACGCAAGCGAAGATATCGCTCGGATACTCATTTTCGCCCATTTTCAGCGGCACTTTATTCAACCTCAAGTCGATCATGCCGACCAGCCTGAGCGCGAATATGTCCGAGATCGTGCAATGAATATCGACCTGCACATTTGTCGGCAATGCGCCGTTGATGTCGAACACTGCTGCGCTTATGTGAGCAGGAGCCGATCATGACGTTAAAGAAACAGAAGGGCATCGCTGCCGTCGAGCTTGCCATCACGCTCCCTGTGCTTCTGCTGATCGTGCTGGGGCTCGCGCAATTCGGCTGGATGCTCAGCAATTACATGATGGTCTCGAATGCCGCATCGGCGGGCGCACGCTATTTCGCTGCGCAGCGCGGCACGACGAATCCCTATACCGGTACGCAGGCCCAGGTGCAAACGTCGGCGGCGGTGTTGAACAGCAGCAACCTGTCGATCACGGCGTCGGTCAATGGCGGCAACTGCACGAGCGATGCAGCGTGCGCCGCCGATCTGACGAGTGCCGCAAGCGGAGCCGCCGTTGCGAACGCGGTCGTGACGGTTACGTATAGCAATTTTTCGCCTTTATTCAAGGGCTCTTTGTCCGGTCTCTATTCGATGATGCCATCGGCGCTCGTTGCGACGGCAGTCGAGCGCGTGCAATAGACCAACCGGTTCGACAGTTTGGGAGGCGTGCATCATGAGAAGAAATCTGAAGTGTCGTGCTACGCCGGCGAAGCAACAGGGCGCCGTCACCGTGGTGGTGGCTTTATCGATGGTTGTTCTGTTGGGTTTTGCCGCGCTTGCCGTCGATTACGGTTATCTGGCTTATAGCCAAAAACGCTTGCAGAGCGCGACGGATGCCGCCGCGCTGGCAGGAGCCGTCGACCTCTGGACGCAACCGTGGACGACGGTCGTCACTAACGCACAGGCGTTCACGGCGGGGCAGGGCAACACCATTCCAGGCGGCGTTAACGCGGCGACGGCGACGATCACCGGGCTGACGTTGTCCAGCGTGACGTTGCCGTACAAACAGGCGGTATCGGGATACAACGGCATCAAGGTGACGCAACAGGCGACTGTGCCGATGTTTTTCGCCAAGGCGTTGGGCTTGAAATCGCAGACGATCAGCGCCACCTCGCAGGCCGCTGCGGGGGGCGGGTCCGAACCTGCTCTCTATAACGTGATGATCATTCTCGACACCACGAAATCGATGAGCACCACCACCGACAGCAATTGCAAGAATTCAAAAGGTGTCGCGCAGACAAGACTGCAGTGCGCGCAGGCGGGCGCGCTGCAATTGCTGACCGGCTTGACCAATGCCGGCGACAAGGTCGGATTGATGGCGTTTCCGCCGCAAACCTCGTCGACCTATAACTTCTCGTGCTCGGGCAAGGCGGCCACCATCGCCAGCAGTTATTCGGCTACGGGTGCCAGTTACCAGATCGCATCCGCAAGCACGGGCTATCTCGGCTCCAACATGCAGGCGAATACCAGCTCCGCCATCGTTCAGGCGCTGGGTGGCGGGAGTTGTTCCGGGTTGCCGGCACCGGGCGGCCTCGGCACGTTTTACGCTCAGGCGATTACGGCGGCGCAAACATCGCTGGCCGCAACGGCATCGACGGAAAGCCCCCCCGGCCAGAACGTGATCATTCTGCTGAGCGACGGAATAGCGGAGTCTTCGATCGCTCAACTGGGCAGCACGTACAGCAGCACCTATGGAAGTGAGTGCCAGGCGGCTATCAACGCGGCTTCTGCCGTCAAGAGCAATACGGGAACCTTGATCTATACCGTTGCTTATCTCGGTGGCGAGGCAGCGTCGGCGCCGGGTTGCGGCGATGGTAACGACAAACTCACCGCCTGCAATACGATGGCCGCCATCGCGACGAACTCGTCGTATTTCTATTCCGATACGTGTTCGAATGCCGCTGGTGGAACCAATAGTCTGAATTCCTTGTTTACGCAGATTGCCTATAGTCTGACGAAGCCACGGTTGATTCCGCTGAATGCTTCGTGATGAGGAGCGGGATGGGCGTGTCAGTCAAACCATCCCGCTATTTTTTGTGCGTTTGCCGTTGTTCTTCCTTTCGCAAAGCCAGTTTCAATCCTCATGCAAGGCAATCGTTATTCCACTCGGCTTTCACGGGAAAACCACGCCTACTGTTCCAGCAGCGTCGGACAGGTTTCCGCCACATGAGCGGTCGGAATGATCGCGTCCAGCTTGACGCGAACAAACGTCCATAGCACAGCCGCGCCGATCAGATCGAATACAGCCAGAAGAATGAAAATCGGCGTGTATCCGACGTGGCCAACCACCGCTCCGACGATCAACGTAAAGCAGAATTGACCAATAGCGCTAATGGTCCCCACGCATCCCGTCACAGTCGCAACCTCGTTTTTGCGGAACAGGTCACTCGACATGGTGATAACCGTCACCGATAACGTCTGATGAGCAAAGCCGCCCAAACATAGCAGTGCAATCGCCGTCAAAGGATGCGCAACAAAGCCGACGAGCGGTACGGGCAACATCATCAAGGCACCGAAGGTAAACGCACATCGTCGGGCGTTGACCACGCTCATCTTCGTATATTTAAGCAGTGCTCCGACGAGCGCTCCACCGAAGACGCTGCCGATATCTGCCGCGAGAAATGGTAGCCATGCAAACAAGGCAATTTGCTTGAGATCCATATGTCGCACGGTACTCAGATAAAGCGGCAGCCAGAAGCTGAGCGTGATCCACGTTGGGTCAGCGAGAAATCGCGGCAAGGCGATACCCCAGAAATTGCGTTGCCGGATGATCGAATAAATGGACGGTCGCGCAGCGCTCGCCTGCAAATGCTTTTCCTGACCGGAAAGTATGTATTCCTTCTCGCGCGATGAAATGGCGCGGTGTTTCTCCGGCGAGTCATAGAGCCACAGCCAGAGAGCCAGCCATATAAAGCCGAGCCCGCCCGTGAACACGAACGCGAACTGCCAGTTATAGAACAGCGTTGCCCAGACGACGAGCGGCGGCGCGAGCATCGAACCCAACGACGCACCGATGTTGTAGATGCCGCCCGCGAGACCTCGTTCCTTCGCGGGAAACCATTGCGACGTGGCCTTCATCCCCGCCGGATGGACGGCGCCCTCGGGCAATCCCATGAGCCCTCGTGCCACCGCCAGGCCTTGCCAGGAGTGGACCAGGCCATGAGACATGGTGATGACCGACCACGCGACGCAGAACAGCGCAAAGCCGACCTTCAGCCCAATGACATCGATGACATAACCGGTGATCGGCTGTAGTGCGTTTGTGATCGTAAAGGCGCTCAGCACATACGAGTACTGCTGCGCGGTTAGATGCAACTGCGTGGTGAGCGTTGGAGCAGTGACCGCAAGCGTGCTTCTCGTCAGGAAATTCAGGCATGACGCAAGCATGATGGTGCCGATGATCCACCATCTCAGACCGCGGATTTTGTATGTCACTTCGTCTCCTTTTTTTTAGAACGCTAATGCGTGATCGCCGAATAAAAAGCGAAGCCTGCAATGGGCCGTTGGCGATCACCGGGGATGCAAAGGTTCTGGGCATAACCTCGCAGATCGGCACAAGGCCGCTGATGCGAGGTTCACCGCTTTATCATTAACTTGCGAGGGTTGCGCTTTACGCAGGCAACGGGTGATAAGAGAAAAGTTTGAAGTCAGCCGGCTCGCGGAAGCCGAGCATGTCGTTGACCGTGATCCCTACGAAAGCCCCTGTGAAACCAATCGGGGTCGCGTATTCATCGCTCAGCTTAGTGAAATCCTTTTCAAGACCGACGTCTACCCAGGCGCCGTCGTCCGAACGATAGGAGAAGCGCAGTTTTGTGTTCTCCACGCGGACCCGCAGGCTGGTCTCGCCGCCTTCCGGCAGTACAGCGAGACGGTTTTCATAGGCAAAACTGCCCGCGTCCATTTCCATGTATGAGAGGATCTTCGTCCCGTCGTCGTCGCAAGTGATGAACAGGTAGTAGAACGTGTTCTCGTCGTATCGCGCCATGAGTCCGGCCATGTGCAGATACGAACCCGGCGAGAACTCCAGCGTCGTTTCGACTTCGAATTGCCAGTCACGCACGCGGCACGCCAACAGGCTTTGATGGAAACGCGACGTCGGCGACTCCTGGCCGCGTATTCGAAGAAAGCCGGGGCGCTCTTTCAGATTGCACCATGCGTCGTCCTTCGGTACTCGCAGACTTTGCAGTTCGAGAGGCAGCGTGGAGCAGTGGCTGAAATCGACATGCCAACTGCTATCGAGGTTTTGCTTCACATCGGAATGCACGGAGAATGACTCCGGTGGAATCACACCTGCGTCGCTGAGACAGGGCCAGTCGTTTCGCCATTCAATCGACGCAAGACAGGTCTCGCGGCCCAATGGTGAACGTTTCGTCTGCGGATCAATTGGCCGGGAACCGAGGTACGTCATATACCACTGTCCTTGCGGACCTTCGACCAGATTGCCGTGGCCGGTGCGCTGGATTCGTCCGCTTGCATCGCGTGAAGTCAGCATGGGCGTTTCCGGATGAAACTCGTAAGGCCCAAAAATCTCGCGCGATCTCGATACGCAGGTCGCATGGGTGTAGCCCGTCCCACCTTCTGCCGTGATGAGGTAGTACCAGTCACCTTTCTTCATTAAATGCGGCGCTTCGTAGATCTGGCACTTCATGAAGTAATCGGTTCTCAGATTCGCGCCTTTATAGATAACGCGCTCTTCGCCAACCAGCCTTTTCTCCTCGACCGAGTATTCGCGCAGAATGATGCCCGCGAAAGGATCTGCGTGGATGCCCCTGAAATCGCGGCGAATATATGCCAGCCACTTCTTGCCCGTTTCGTCGTGGAATAGCGACGGGTCGTATCCGCCTGACACGAGATGTACTGGCTCCGACCACGGGCCGGTAATGTCCGGGGCTGTCACGAGATAGTTGTGCATGTCGCGCAGCGGCGAAATCTTCTGTTCGCCTTTCCATGCCTTCGTGTCGGTGTAGACGAGCCAGTAGAGACCATCGTGATACGACAGCGCGGGCGCCCAGATGCCGCCGGAAGGTTGTTCCCCAATGAGGTTCAACTGCGAAAGACGGTCCAGTGGCGTGGCCTTCAGCTCCCAGTTGACGAAGTCTTTCGATTCATAAATAAGAACGCCTGGATACCATTCGAACGTCGATACGGCGATGTACCACGCGTCGTTACCGCGACATATACAGGGGTCAGGATTGAAGCCGCGCAGAACTGGGTTTTGAACAATGCTCATTAGAGAAGGGGTTTTCTTGGGGGAATCGGGGAGTGCGGTCTGATCGGCCTGGTCCACTTTCATCAGCGGGTGGACGAACTGGATCTTTGATTTGCCGAATTAAGTTACCGGTAACAATTTCGAATGTAGCACACGGCTTTGAAGACGTTCAAGCCAGATGGTGGGAGGGTATTCCCTCACTTGTGCGGGTTGCTGGCGGGACTTGCAGGCGACGAACTGCGAAGCGCCACACGTTTTCTTTTCGTGTTTTATTTTTTGCAATCGGAATCAGCTTGAGTGTGCCGTGTTGCCCCGATCTGCTTTCTGCGCGGCAAGTAGTTAATCGCAATCGATGCATCGCAAGTTTCGCAATCGACTCGAATCGCTTTTCTGGAAGTAAATGGAGCGCGAAGCAAGCCTCAAACGTACAGGGAGCGAGCGCCTCGAATATCGCGGAATTACCGAAGAATGCACGCTACCGCCCCGTCATTCATTTGCTACACTTGATCGACGACCAGGCCCTTTCGACGCCTGATTCGACACTGCAAACTTCCGCATCTCCCGCTCGCTGCGTGCTGAAAAGAAGGGCCTTTCGCCACCCTTACAGTTCCGCGCTTCCGTCTTTTACTCCAACGCACGAAATAGTGCCGGGGTGTCTCCATGAATGAGTCTGCCGATTTCCGGAGCAAAGAGATCGTGCTTGAACACGGACGCGGTTCCATGCCCGCGCTCGGATTCGGCACGCTGATTCCCGATGCCGCCACGACCGTCAGCGCAACGCGAGATGCGCTGAAAGCAGGCTATCGCCACTTCGATTGCGCCGAGCGATATCGCAACGAGCGCGAAGTAGGGGAGGCTCTTCGCGTAGAACTTGCTGCCGAAGGAATTGCGCGCGAAGACATCTTCGTGACGACGAAATTGTGGAACTCCAATCATCGGCCGGAGCGTGTCGGGCCGGCTTTCCATGCAAGTCTCGAAAGGTTTGGCCTCGACTATCTCGATCTCTATCTGATTCACACGCCGTTCGCATTTCAACCCGGCGACGAGCAGGACCCGCGCGATGAAAACGGCCAGGTCATCTACGACGAAGGCGTGACTTTGCTGGAGACCTGGCAAGCGATGGAATCTCTCGTCGACAACGGAAAGTGCGGTGCCATAGGGCTCTCCGATATTGGGCTGAAGGAGTTGCAGCCGTTATACGAATCGGCGCGAATCAAGCCAGCCGTCGTGCAGGTCGAAGCACATCCTTATCTTCCGGAAACTGAGTTGCTGGAGTTCTGCAAAGAGAACGGAATTGCATTTTTGGCCTTCGCGCCTTTGGGTCACGGAATCAGACCAGGGCCGCTCGAAGACCCCGTCATCTTGCGAATTGCCGCGCAACTTGGCAGAACGCCCGCACAAGTTCTGCTCGCGTGGGCCATTCAGCGTGGCGGAGCTTTGCTCACCACGCCGAAAACAGCCGCTCGCTCGCGAGAGAACTTCGATATCTCCGCGCTTCCGGCAGAAGCGTTCGACGAGATCAATCGAATCGAGACGCGGCAGAGGTATAACGAAGTCGTCAAAACCGGTAGTCCCGGATTTATTCCGCGACGTACGCAGTAGAGCGACGTGACCGGTTATATGGAGACATTCCATGCACGAAGAGAACATACGCGACGCGCTAATTGCGCATTGGCAGGCGTCGGCGGCCGGCGACCTCGAAGCGGAACACGATATTTATGATGACGATGTCATTTGTGACTATCCGCAATCGGGTGAGCGAATCGTGGGGCGAATTAATTTGCAGGCGTTGCGTGGTCATCATCCGGGCAAACCGTCGGGATTCGGGGTCCGGCGAATTCAGGGCGAGGGTCATCTGTGGGTCACCGAATACACCATTACCTATAACGGGCGCGCGGCCTTCACGATCAGCGTCATGGAGTTTCGCAACGGCAAAGTCGTTCACGAGACGCAATATTTCTCGGAGCCGTTCGAGGCGCCGGATTGGCGGACGCAGTGGGTTCAGAAGATTCCCTGATCGGAGATGTAACGATAATCAGGGGAGTCGGAGCATGAAAAGAATGATTGAGGAGACTTCGCTCGTCGTACAACATAAGCAGGTTTTCTTGCCGCTTATCCCGCTCGAATCTCTCTCACACGCGTAGACGATCTTCACGCGAGCGCGTCAGCACTTTGTTGCCGACAGCATGGAGAATAATCGCCAGATTCTCCCTGCGAACTCATCTGGATTGCGCCTCTTTCACGGGTAAACACCGTATATACAACTTACATCGAGCTTAATAAAATTTGTACGTTGTCATACAACGTGTTGGCTATTCGCGCACGCAGCGGTTAGGTCAATCCATTAATGCACTCGCGGCGATTAAACACGGCCCGCACGCTGGAAAGCACCGCCGCAATCCATCAGACGCGCTATTTTTGAAGAAATCACGATGAAAAAGAAATTTGCCTCTGCCCATCTTCCGACAATTATCGCGGCCTCGTTGCTGGCGTTTAGCGCAGTCTCGGCGCACGCGCGGACGTTCCGCGTCGCCGATGTGCATGGCGACACCTATCCGACCAATATGGCCGTGAAGTTCATGGGCGAAGAGATCAACAAGGCGACTGGCGGCAAGGATTCGGTGAAGGTCTTCGGCAATAGCGCATTGGGTTCGGAAAACGACACGATCGACCAGGTACGCATCGGCGCGCTCGACATGACCCGCGCTAACGGCGCGGCGTTCAACGAGATCGTTCCCGAATCGATGATTCCGTCGCTGCCGTTCCTGTTCCGCGACATCGATCATTTCCGCAAGGTCATGTACGGCCCGGAAGGCCAGAAGATTCTCGACGCGTTCCAGGCGAAGGGCATGATTGCGCTGACGTTCTACGAGAGCGGCGCGCGTTCGATGTACGCGAAAAAAGCGATTCATTCGCCCGCCGACATGAAAGGTCTGAAGGTGCGCGTTCAGCCTTCGGACCTGATGGTCGACGAAATCAGGGCGATGGGCGGCACGCCGACGCCGATGCCCACCGCCGAGGTCTACACGGGTCTGAAGACGGGGCTGGTGGACGCCGCGGAGAACAATCTGCCCACGTATGACGAAGGCAAGCACTTCGAAGTCGCAAAGGTCTATTCGGAAACGCAGCACTCGATGACGCCGGAAGTGCTGGTGTTCTCGAAGAAGGTGTGGGACACGCTGTCGCCGCAGGAGCAGCAGATCATCAAGAAGGCGGCGGCCGATTCGGTGCCGTACTACCAGAAGCTGTGGACCGCGCGCGAAAACGATGCGGCGAAGACGGTCACGAATGGCGGCGCGACGATCGTCACCGCAGCGCAAATCGACCGTCCTGCTTTCGTGAAGGCGATGCAGCCGGTGTGGGCGAAGTACGAAAAGACCCCGCAAATGAAGCAACTCGCGGATGAAATCCAGGCAGTCCGGTAAGCCGGGATATAACGTCGTGCAAAAACACACAGCACGATGAAAGTATTGCGACGCAGCGAACGCTGCGTCGCAATAAGCAAAATGTGATCAGCGATTCTGCGCGTCGATTTGCTGCCGCAACCGCTTCTCCTGTTCCTGAAGCTCCGGTGTAAAAGCTTCGCCGAAATCCGCCGCTTCATAAAACGGTCGAATTTCGACATCCGAATCGCTCATCATCGGATTCGGGCAGCGGCGCACCCAGTCGATCGCTTCATCCATCGATTGAACCTGCCAGATCCAGAATCCGGCAATCAACTCCTTGGTTTCGGCAAACGGGCCGTCATGAACGGTTCGGTCCTTGCCGGAAAACCTCACCCGCACCCCTTGCGAGCTTGGCTTCAGCCCGTCGCCGCTTTGCATGATGCCGGCGCTGACCAGCTCTTCGTTGAACTTGCCCATCGCCGCGATGAGTTCCATGCTCGGCATCTGCCCGGCTTCGGATTCGGGTGTCGCCTTGATGATGACCATGACGCGCATTTGAACTTCTCCTGAGAAAACGCTCGGTGTCGGGTGGTGTCGAGAGGCAATCGCCGCCTCTACCACTACGACGGACGGCGATCCAGAAAATCGACATGTGCCGCGCGCCGTTCGCGATTTTTGTTGCGTTTCGATCAGCGCCCGCTTTTGCCGCGGCCATTTCGCTGCCGACGCACGAAGAGAATGCCGAATCCGGCCACCAGAAGCAACGCGACGATCAGGCCGATGCTCATGCCGGTCGTGCCACGGGAGTCCACTGGCGCGGACGCAGCTGGCGCTCCCGCAGCCGACGACGCCTGTGGCGCAACCGGTTGCGGGAGCGCGACCCCGGCGGCACTGCCCTGGTGAACGAGCGAGGCCTCCGACGTCGCCACTGCAACTTGAGGGGCAACAGACGGCACCGCATCTGGTGCGGGTCCGACCGGCGCCGAGTCGGTCGACGACGCAATCGCCGGAGCCTGCGCAGCTTGCGGCGTGGCGGTGACGGACCTGGTCATCGCCGTCCACTGGGCGAATGCCACGTCGATGCAATGCACGTCCGTGCAGGCGTTACGCGATTGCCGCCACTGCGCGATCTGTGCCGCGGATATCCTTCCGGCGTTCAACAACGCTTGTTGCTGCGCGAAGATATCGTCGTATTCGTTGTTCAGAATGGCGTGGTCACAGATGACGCGTTCAGCCGGTTGCTGGGTCGACGCACATTGAAGATCGCTCGCCATTGCAGCGGTCGACCCGAACGCTGCGATCGAGAGCAGCAAAATCAGATAGTGTCGTAAATGCACCTGTACTCCTGGTATGTGATTGCTATGACTGGTTCGCCAATGCCAGATTGTGCTGCGCGGGGACCACGATGAATCCCCCCGACTCGTCGCCGTGGGCCACGACGCTTCCTTCAAGCAGCAGATTCGCGGTCAGCGCGCAAAGCGCCGCATCCACCTCGTCGATAGACTTTAGCGATATCGTCTGAATGCCGGCCTCTTCGAGAACTTGCCGCCGCTGCGTTCGCTTCTGCTTCGCCGATACCGCTTCGTTCTTCAGAAGCGCGCAGGTTATCGCGTGAGGAAACGTTTCGAAGCACACACGGTCGATAGTCTTCGCTGCATTCGTGTAAAGCGGAAAGTGCGGCGCGAACACGTCGTAGATGCGCTCGCCGTTGAACATCCATCCGTAGAAACCGCTTTTGCTGGCGAGAGCGAGTTCGCGGGTCGGTGTCGCAAACAGAGAAATTCTCAGCTGCGCGAGCGCTCTCTCGGCTTGCCTTCCGGCCTCGCCGGTTCGCCATCGACAAGGCGCATCGATTCCCACTGCCGCTACGTCGAACTGCATGCATTTTTCGAGCATCTGCTCAGGCGTTTCCTTGCGGACGTTGCAGAGGATTTCGGCGCCACGCAGGATAACGAGGTTATTTCCCTTGCTGCTTCCGCCAATATCGATTCCCGCTACTGCCCGTGGGGACTTCATGATGCAATTGCCTCCCGGCTGAATTCGCGCCAGTCGTAAAGTATGTCGGCCCGAGGCCCGGCGGCAAACTCCGCTTACTTTTATTTACCTTGCCTAACATGATTCGTGCCCGGATCACCACCGGGCCGATCGAGCAAGCGCGGCTAGGCACGATGTCCGCGCGATGCGGGACCATAACGGAAATCGCACGATCCAGACCATGCAAGCTCATACCGACGCCGCCACTGCCTACGCCAAACGCTTCGAAACCGTCCTCGCCTATATCGATGCGAACCTCGACGGCGACCTGTCGGTGGAAGCACTCGGTCGTGTAGCGAACTTCTCGAAGTTCCATTTTCACCGGCAGTTTGCCGCGTATGTGGGCGTGCCCGTCGCACGTTATGTGCAACTGATGCGCCTGCGAGGAGCCGCTCGCCGGCTGGCATCGCAGCCGCCCTGCACGGTACTCGATGCCGCGTTCGATGCGGGGTTCGACAGCCCCGAATCGTTCAGCCGGGCGTTCAGACGCGCGTTCGGCACGACGCCGAGCGGCTTCCGGCGGCAGCCGAAATGGCAGGTCTGGAGTGCGACTTTCGTTGTCCCCTATCTTTCAAGGAAACTGACCATGCAAGTGCGAATCATCGATTTTTCGGAAACGCGGGTGGCCGCGCTCGAACACCGTGGAGCCGCTGGGCTCGTCAACGAGAGCGTGCGGAAATTCATCGACTGGCGCAAGCAGAGCGGGCAATCGCCGCTGCCGTCGAGCAGGACCTTCGGCATCCCGCACAACAACCCGGATACGACGCCTGAAGATGAATTTCGCTTCGATATCTGCGGAGAAATTGACGAAGCGGTTGCGCCGAATGTCTATGGCGTGCGCGAGGTCGTTATTCCGGCTGGCCGATGCGCGGTAGTTCGGCATACGGGATCGACCGACCATGTCGGCGAGACGATCTATCCGATCTACCGCGACTGGCTTCCGGCAAGCGGAGAGGAGTTGAGGGATCATCCGCTGTTCTTCCACTACCTGAGCGTGTCCCAGGACACGCCGCAGGATCAGTGGCAGACGGATATTTATATCCCTTTGGTGTGACGGGGTATGACGGTTCGCGAAACGCGCGGCGCGGAAACCGCCGCGCAAGCCTGCGTCAACAGTTCCCTCAATGCGGCCTGCGTGATGGCCGACAGACGCACGAGCACGGACGGATAACGCTCATAGTGCCCGGTAAGGTAGTAAGTCTCGGGGTGCTGTTCCAGCAGCCGCGCGCGATGATCGAAATCGATACGCACGACGATGCAATCCGGCTCCGCCGATTTGTTGGTCGGCACACACGCGAGGATTTTGCGATCGAACTTGAGCGCGGGTGCTCCGTACGCGGTGCCGTCGGTGACACCCGGCAGACTTAGCCCGAGTTTTCGCACCGTTTCGAAGGTGAGGGTGGCCATCGGCAAGGTCCTTTTAAAGGTCCACTTTGATTCGGCTAGTGGCAGTTTGCCATGGTCGGGGTTGCCATGCGGGGCTGCGATCCGGGGCGGCGATCCTCGGCGGTCTTACGCAGATCGGGCGTCGGATCGCTGCAGGATCCGACGCCCGATTTATCAGGTTGCCGGGCGTCGCGTTGAACGATCAGGCGTCGTAACGCGCTTCGTCGAGATCGGCGATCAGCGTCGGGCCCGAGGGATGCCAGTCCAGCCGCGCCTGCGTCCACGCGCTGGAAGCGGGCATGTCCAGTCCGACGAACATCGCCATCCAGCCGAAATGGGCGGCGGCTTCCTCGGGCGCGATCGAAACGACTGGCAGTTTCAAGCCACGGCCCAGCGCCTCGGCGATTTCCCGGCTGCTGACACCTTCCTCTCCGACCGCGTGATAGCGCGCGCCGCGCTCGCCGGCTTCCAGGGCGAGCCGGTATAGACGCGCGACATCGGACAAATGACCCGCCGCCCAGCGGTTGTGGCCATCGCCGACATAAGCGGCGACACCCTTTTCTCGAATCATGCCGATCAGCGGCGTGATGAGGCCCTGCCGGAACGGATTGTGGACTTGCGGCAGCCGCACGACCGAGACGTTGAGCCCGGCGTCCAGCAGTTCATTCCCCGCCAGTTCCGACGCGATACGCGGATTCGGATGATCGATATTGAACACGTCTTCGGTGGCCGGCTCGCCGTGCTTGCCGAGGCCCATGCCGGTCCCCGACGTGATGATCAGCGGACGGTCGGAGCCCGCGAGCGCGGAGCCGAGCGCCGCGATGGCACGCCTGTCCTTCTCGCAGTTCTCGACGAATCGGGAGAAATCGTGATCGAACGCCGTGTGGATCACGCCATCCGCTTTCGCCGCGCCGCTGCGCAGGCTCTCCACGTCCTCCAGCGTGCCCCGATGCACTTCGACGCCCGCGTCGACAAGCGCCTGTGCGCCCGCGTCGGAACGCGTCATGCCGATCACCTGATGACCGGCCTTGAGCAACTCGGGAACAATCGCGGAACCGACAAAACCGGTCGCGCCGGTAACAAAAATTCGCATGATGAAGCCTCCTTGGTCATGACAGGTTCACTATCCGGCCATTTGTTATCCCGTTAAAGTAGTGACCCCATCATAGTAAAACGACTAACAGGCTCATCATGTCGGTGAACACCCCCCGATCGCTGGGAGATTTTCTGAAAAGCCGCCGCACGCGCCTCGATCCGGCGAGCTTCGGCTTTTCCGGGCGCCGCCGCACGCCGGGTTTGCGCCGGGAGGAGGTTGCGCAGCGCGCGCATATCAGCCCGACCTGGTACACGTGGCTCGAACAGGGACGCGGCGGCGCGCCATCGGCGGAAGTGCTGGAGCGGATTTGCGGCGCGCTGATGCTGACCGACGCCGAACGCGAGCACCTGTTCATGCTCGGGTTGGGGCGGCCGCCGGAGGTGCGCTACAAATCGGCCGAGGGCGTCAATCCGCGCATGCAGCGTCTGCTCGATTCGCTCGAGGCCAGCCCGGCGATCATCAAGACGCCGACGTGGGATGTGGTCGCGTGGAATCGCGCGGCGGCGGTCGTGCTGACCGACTACGGCGCATTGCCGCCCGATCAGCGCAATATTTTGCAGTTCCTGTTCCGCAATCCTCGCGTGCGTGCAAAGCAGCACGACTGGGAAACCGTCGCCCGTTTCGTGGTGGGTGCGTTCAGGGCGGATGTGGCGCGGGCGGGTCTGATGTCGGAAGCCGGTGAACTGGTGGACGAACTGAGCCGGATCAGCCCGGAGTTCGACGCGCTATGGCGCGACAACGAAGTGCACAATCACGAAGATGGAGACGGCGTGAAGCGCCTGACGCATCCGAAGCTCGGGCTGATCGAACTGGAGTACTCGGCTTTTTCCGTCGATGGCCGGCCGGATCTCGGCATGATCGTCTATACGCCGCTCGATCGCGAAGTCGCGCAGCGAATCAGGGAGCTTGCCGCGAGTGCTTCGTTGGCGACTTCCACGTTGCCAGAAGCGCCCGGCACGAATGGCCCGGAAGTCGGCATCGGGGCGCAATGACGTCAACGGCCACGATCGTCTGGAAGCGTCGTGGCCGCTGTCGCGCTTTCACGTTGTTAGCTGGCGATTTCGTCGAGCGTCCGGCCGCCTGTCTCCAGTGCGAACGCCCCCATCACGACGGCGCCGAACAGCGACACGATGCCGAAGTAGCCGAACACCGCCTCGACGTTCAGATACGTCAGCAGCGCGCCGATAATCACCGGACCCACCACCGACGCCAGCCGCGTAATCGCCGATGCAGCCCCGGCGCCGCTCGCGCGAATTCGCGTCGGATACACCTCGGGCGCGTAGACATAGACGCCGCATTGCACGATCGCGATCATCGCCACGCTGATCGACGCGAGCACCAGTACCTGTTCGGCAGGCACACGCGTGCCGCTGAACGCGAGGTAAAGCATCGGAACCGCCGCGCCGAGAAACGCGATCGAAAAAGTTTTCTTGCGACCGAGATAGTCGATCACGAAGATGCCGATGATCGTGCCGATCAGCGTCGCGATCATGCTGATCATGCCGTAGCGCAACGCGACGTTCAGCGGCAGGTGATAGACCGTTCGGTACAGCGACGGCAGCCACACCAGAATGCCGTAGGTCGTCAGGCTCGCACAGCAGGCGAGCACCCAGACCACCATCGTCCGGCTCGCGAAGCCGCGTGTGAATAGCGCGCGAAACGATTCCTTCTTTTCGGTTGCCTTCGATTCCACCATCTTCAGCGCGCCCAGCTTTGCATACTCGGCTGCAGGCATCGATTGCTCGATTCGTTCGACAATCCGGCGTGCTTCGTCAGTGCGTCCGTTGATGGCGAGCCAGCGCGGCGACTCCGGCGCGGCGCGCGGCAGAATCGCGGCGAGCACGATGGGCAGCGCCCCGACCAGAAACATCACTTGCCAGCCGTACGCGGGAATCAGCCACATCGCAGCCACGGCGGCGATCAGATTGCCGACCGCGAACGTCGATTGAAGGATGAAGATCAGCCTGCCGCGCAGCTTCGCAGGGCACAGTTCGTTCATGTAGGTCGCCGACACCGGCGACTCGCCGCCGAGTCCGATCCCCTGAAAGAAGCGCAGCGCGATGAACACCGCGTAGCTCGGTGCGAACGCGGACGCGAGGCTGCCCAACGCGAGAATCACCAGCAGCCAGCGCAACACGCGCAACCGGCCAAAGCGCTCAGCCGCCGCGCTGAAGGCCAGCGCGCCGATGAACTGGCCGACGTAGCCGCCTGCGACCAGCCAGCCCGCATTGGCCGGACTCAAATGCCACAGGCCGATCAATACCGGCAGAACAAAGGCGATGGTCAACGCGTCGAAGGCGTCGGTCATGTGGACAAAGCCGACGACCCCCAATACCCGCGCATGCCAGCGCGTGAACGGCAGCCGTTCGATGCGCGCCGAGATTGCCGCCGCGTCCTGGTGATCGCCGGTGCGCGCGCTAATTTCCGCGTCGTACTCTTTAACCGTACTCGAGAGTTCCATCATGTCCTCAAAGGGGGGAATTGCGGGGAGGTGCGCGGCTTTAGATGAAGCTCATGCGAGATCGAGGACCAGCGTTCCGCTCTTCGCGCCGGATACGCAAATCATCATCACGTTGCCTGCGTTTCGTTCGGATTGCGTCAGCACTGAATCGCGATGCTCGGGGCAGCCGCCCAAGACCCGCGTTTCACAGGCGCCGCATAACCCTTCGCGACAGCTATAGTCGACGTCGACATTCGCTTCCAGCAGAGCGTCCAGCAGCGGTTTGCCTGCGGGCACGTCGAGCGTTCGGCCGCTGCGGGCGAGTTCGACGGTGAAGCCGGTTTGCGGTACGTCGGCGACGGGTACGCTCGCGGCAAAGCGTTCGATATGAACGTTGCCGATACCGGCCGCTGCGCACGCCGTTTCGAAGCCGTTCAACATCGCGTTCGGACCGCAGCAGTACGCGTGAACGTTCTCGTTTTGCTGCGCGAGGAAGGCGGTGAGATCGAATGGCCGACCATCGTGTTCGTCGTCGAAATGCAACTGGATGTCGCCGCCGAGCGCGGACAGTTCATCGAGAAACGCGGCCTGTTTCCGGCTGCGTGAGCAATACACCAGCCGCACGTCACGCCCGGCTTCACGCAGGCGACGGTACATGCACAGCATCGGCGTGATGCCGATGCCGCCCGCGATCAAGACAGTCGACGCAGCGTTTTCATCGAGCGCGAAGTTGTTGCGCGGCTGGCCGATCGCGACGATCGACCCGCAGCGCAATTGCTCGTGCACGTAGCGTGAACCGCCGCGGCTCTTCTCGTCGTTCAGCACGCCGATTACATAGCGGCCGGTGTCATCCGGCGAATTGACCAGCGAATAACTGCGCGTGACTCCATTCGACAGATGCAGGTCGATATGCGCGCCTGGCGCGAACGGCGGTAATGCGTCTCCATTTACCGGCACGAGTTCGATACTCAGAACCCGCTCTGCTTCGTGACGTATCGTGCGAATCCGCGCGCTGAGGGTCGCGGTTCGCGCTGTCGTGCCGCCGGCTGTTTGCTCGTCCATATGTTCAGACTCTCGATAGATTGCTTCGACACGCCGTCAGGTCGACTCGGCTTCTTCTTTCTGACGCGCACCGTGTACGGAGAAGAACCGCGCGCGGTTCACCTTCTGCCCAATCGCCGCTTCATACGCGTCGCGAACATGGTCGGGCTGTCCGTATTGCCCGATGAAATCGCGCAGATACGCACCGAGCAGCGGATGCGCCGATAACGCCTCACGCGTCATGCCGCCGAGCATTTCGTCGCGACATGCCGACGGCAGAAAGACGTTGTGATTCGCCGCGCTATCCGTGATCAAACCCTTCGGCGTCTTGCCTGCCGCGACGGCTTCGAGTTCTTCGAAGAAGCGTCGACGCAGCATCACGATGCCGCGATCGCTCGCACCGAGTGTCTCTTTCGTGCGATCCGTAATGGCACCCTGACCGACCCACGCAGCGAAGTCCTGATTCGCCACGTGGCTCGTGATCCAGTCGCCGTTTTCGTCGCGAATAGGTCCGTACCAGGAGGGAATCTTCTCCTGCACGTACGGCTCCTGTTCCTTCGGCACCTTGTTGAATACCCACAGCAGACTCAGCGTGTTTTCATCGTCAATAGGCACGCGCCATTCGAAGTGGTGTCCGAGATAAAACGCATTCGGCCACAACGTCACGCGTCCGGTGGTCCACATCGGGTTCTGTTCGCTTTCATGCGCGCGCAGACGCTTGTAGACGAAGCCGTAGTCGAACTCCTCGTACTTCGTGCTCAGGTGCGTCGGCACATGTTCGGAGTGACTGTCCTGCTGACGTTCGGTCCAGTTGTTGTGCGTCCACTCGAAGTGGATCGGATCGATCGAGTTTTCCTGGCACTGAAACCAGTTGCACGGAATCTCCGCCATCACGACCTGCGCGAAGCCGTTCGTATAGTTGAAGGGCTCCCAATCCGGCAATTCCGGCGCGGGTGCCGGACCCATATACGCCCAGATCATGCCGGCCTTCGCGCGCACTTCATACGCGGTGATCTTCGTCTTCTGACGAAGCCGTGCGTCGACATCGACAATCTCTTCATACGGCTGATGCGTGCACTGGCCTTTCGCATCGAACTCCCAGCCGTGATACGCGCAACGCAGACCACATTGTTCGACGAAGCCGAACGCGAGGTCCGCATTGCGATGCGGGCAACGCCGTTGCACCAGGCCGAATTTGCCGCCCAGATCCTTGAACAGCACGAGGTCCTCGCCGAACAGGCGAATCGGCCGTACGGATTTCTGGTCGAATTCGCTGACTCCCGCGACCGGGTGCCAGTAGCGGCGCAGATAGTCGCCCATCGGTGTGCCCGGACCCACTTCGGTCAGCAGCTTGTTCTTTTCGTGACTCAACATGTTTTGTGTCCTCGAAGGTTGAAAACCTGGCGGCGCCGTAGTCGCGCACTGCCAGCGATGAGCAAATTCTTGGCGACGCCCCTGGTTCGCACAACCTCCTCAAAATCCAAAAAGGTTGCCGTTCGTCTCACGCGCTGCTGCGCTTCGTTCGTCCGATGGGGCGGGTTTTTCCTGGTTTTTTTCTGCTTGCCGTCAAAAATAATCTTGCCCAGAATGCATGTTCATTTATGTTCTATATGTTCAAAAATGAACAGATAGAGCGCGCTGACGTGACACAAAGTGAGAAAAGACATGCTGAAGATCGGAATCATCGGTGGCGGGATTGGCGGGCTGGCGGCGGCAATCGCTTTGCGCAAGGCGGGGCATCGGGTCACCGTGTTCGAGCAGGCGGAGCGCTTCGGGCGCGTCGGGGCGGATATCAACCTGACGCCGAATGCGGTCCGCGCGCTCGACGGGCTCGGCGTCGGCGCGCAATTGCGCGAGACGGCGGCGCGGCCCAACGCGCGCATCAGCCGGATGTGGGACACCGGCGAGGAGACCTCGCGTCTCGCGATGTCGGACGAAGCGGAGCGCAAATACGGCGCGCCGCAATTGACGATGCATCGCGCGGACGTGATGACGGCGCTTGAGCACGCGCTTCAGCCCGGTGAGCTTCAACTCGGCAAGCGAACCGTCTCGTTCGACCAGACCAAAGACAGCGCGACCGTTACGCTCGCCGACGGCTCGACGCACGCGTTCGATCTGCTGCTCGGCGCGGACGGCATCCACTCCGGCGTGCGCAAATTCCTGTTCGGCGACGAGCGTCCGCAGTTCACCGGCATCGTGTCGTATCGCGCGGTGGTGCCGGCCGAGAGGCTGAGCGGCGGCGATCTCGGCGCGTTCGTCAAATGGTGGGGGCCGACCGACGATCTGCAGATCGTCACGTTCCCGCTGAACCGGGGCCGCGACGTGTTCATCTTCGCGACCACGTCGCAGAGCGACTGGACCAACGAATCGTGGACCGCGCCGGGCGACCCCGACGCACTGAGAAGCGCGTACGCCGCGTTTCATCCTGAAGCGAAGGCATTGCTCGCCGCGTGCGACACGGTGCTCGCGTCGGCGTTGTATATTCGCGATCCGCTGCCGAAATGGACCGGCGAACGCATGGCGCTACTCGGCGACGCCTGCCATCCGATGATGCCGTTCATGGCGCAAGGCGCAGGCATGGCGATCGAAGATGCGGTCGTGCTGTCGCGTGCTTTGACTGATGTTTCGCCGGACGGCCTCGGCGTCGCGTTGTCGCGATATGAACACGCACGTCAGGAACGCACCGCGAAAATCCAGATCGGTTCGCGCGGCAACAACTGGCTCAAGACCGGCGGCAACGCCGATTGGGTCTACGGTTACGATGCGTGGTCCGTGCCGCTGGCGTGATCAGGCGTGCAAAACCGCGCCAACACTTGAACGCGTATAGATGACAGATACCTCCGACAATCCGAAGACTGGTGACAACTCGGCATCGCCGGTGGAACGCGCGTTCCGCCTGCTGCGCTTCATTGCCGAGGGCGGTTCGACCGCGAATCTCAGCGACGTCGCGCGGCAGATCAACGTGAACCGCGTAACGGTCATGCGTCTGCTCGACTCGCTGAAAGCGGCCGAATTGATCGAGGCCAATCCACAGGGTGGATCGCATCGGCTGGGCATGTCGTTTCTGACGCTCGCGGCGAGCGCGCTCGGGTCGTCCGATCTGATGGCGCGTGCGCGTCAGGTGCTGCCGGGGCTGGTCGAGCGGACGGGGTTGTCCGCGTATCTGGCTGTGCTCGAAGGGGCCGAAATCATCTACCTGCTATGCGAGACACCGGACACGCCGCTCGTGAGCCGGATCCGCGTGGGCAGCCGGATTCCCGCGCATCGAGCAACGCCAGGACTCGCGATGCTAGCGAATCTGCAACCGGCGGCACTCAACGCGCTCTACGCCGACGATTCCAGCGACAACGCCAAACTCGACTGGAACGCGCTCGATCAGGCACTCGAGACGGTTCGAAAAAACGGCTGCGCATGGAGTTTTTCCGGCCTCGAAGCGGGCATCGATTCCTGTGCCGCTGCCGTCAAAAACAGCGAGGGAAGCGTGTTGGCGGCACTGAGCGTCGCGGGTCCGAACACCGCTTTTTCATCGGATGAATCGTTGCGCGACACCGTCGAGATCAGCGTGAAAGCCGCTGCCGATGCGCTGTCGCGTTCGAGTCTCTAACCCGCTGTTTCGCCCTTGGTGAGTCGCCCGCCGTTCTGACGTCGCCGAATCAAAAACGGGACGATCGGATACTTTTCCGGGAGCCAAGGTCCTTGGCGCATATTTTTGCGTCACCAAGAATCTTCCCATCTGCTTGCCATGATGTGCAGAAAGACCGGCGAGCGATGCGCGATGTGCATCAAAGGAACGCAGCTTCTTCTTGCACCGCGCTTTGGGGAGGTCGATCGGCGTCGATTGCCTCCAAACCCACAATGATAAGCATTGCTGCGCAAAGGTTTGGTGAAACATGAAGGTGACAAGAACGGCTTTTTCCGCTTCATTGATGGCAGCAGTCTCCGTGCTCGCAACCGGCTACGCGCACGCGCAAAGCAGCGTGACGCTGTACGGGATTGTCGATACGGGCGTGCAGTACTACAACAACGCGGCAGGAGGCGGCTCGCTCGTCGGCATGCCCACGTTGACCGGCGAAGTGCCGTCGCGCTTCGGGCTGCGCGGCACCGAAGATCTTGGCGGTGGCTACAAGACATTCTTCGTACTGGAAAACGGCTTCGCGATGAATAGCGGTGCGCTCAATTACGGCGGACGCCTGTTCGGCCGCCAGGCGAATGTCGGCGTGAGTTCTCCGTATGGCTCGCTGACACTCGGCCGTCAGATGAACATGTCGATGTACGTGCTGACGAACGCCGACGTGATCGGCCCGTCGATTCACTCGATGGCGAGTTTCGACAGCTATCTGCCCAACGCGCGCAGCGACAACGCCGCCGGCTACATGGGCAAGTTCAGCGGCTTCACGGTAGGCGGCACGTACAGCACCGGACGCGACGCAGCGGGCCCGGCGGGACCATCCGCGACGAATTGTGGCGGCAACGTTGCCGGTGATTTCGTCGCGTGCCGTCAATACACGATGATGCTTGCGTACGACGCGTCGCAATTTGGCGTCGCCGCTTCGTACGATGTGATGCGCGGCGGCACGGGCGCATCCGCGCCGCTGTCGAACCCGGCTTACACCGACACCCGGACGATCGTCGATGGTTACGCCACGTTCGGCTCAGCAAAAGTCGGCGGCGGCTGGATTCGCCGCAATACGTCGGCGGCCGTGCATAGCCAGTCCGACATCTATTTTCTCGGCGCCACGTACCACGCAACGCCGGCGCTATCATTCGATGCACAGGCGTTGCGCTATCTGTTGCGCGAGACGTCGGACTCGACGCTGTTCGTCGCGCGCGCGAATTACCTGTTGTCCAAACGTACGATGGTTTATACGTCGGTCGGCTACATGACCAACAGTTCGCGCGGTGCGGCGGCGGTGGCGGCGGGCGGAACGGTCGGCACCGGAGAAAACCAGCTTGGTGTGATGGCGGGCATCCAGCAGCGCTTCTAGCATCGGCGGCGCGCGTCTTCTGAATGCAGTCAGTCAGGACCGGCACCACGACAGGAAGATCCACGGAGACTCACAATGGCAACAGATCTTCTGAGCGACATTCTGGCCGATCTGCGGGCGGACGCTGTCGTGACCGGGCGCTTCACGTTGAGCGCGCCGTGGGCGATCCGCAAGCCCGCTGTATCCGGTGCGTCATTTCGGATGTGTACCGGCAGTCCCTTTTATCTCATCGTGGCAGGCGAGCCGCCGGTGTATGTCAAACCCGGCGATTTCGTGTTGTTGCCGCACGGGCATGAGCACATCATGGCGTCGTCGCTCGATGTGCGGCCGGTGCCTTTCGATTCGCTGATGGCCGACAAAGGCATTCACCCGCGTTTCGACACGCCGCTCGAATTTACGGCGGGCGGCGGCGGCGAAACCAGCGAGCTTTACACCGGCATCGTCGTGTATCGCGACATCATGCGCAGTCCGCTGTTCTCGGTATTGCAGACACTGATCCACGTGCGCGCCAATGACCCCGCCGTCGCGCCGTGGCTGGTCAGCACGCTGCAAAGCTTCATTCAGGAATCGATGACGTGCCAGCCCGGCTGGGCGATCGCCGCATCACGGCTCGCGGATGTGCTGTTCGTGCAGCTATTGCGCGCGCATTTGCAATCGACCGCGGACAATTCCGGCTGGCTGCGCGGTCTCGCCGATCCGCAGATTGGCCGCGCGGTGGCGCTGATTCACCGCGAGCCGCGTCGCGACTGGAGTGTCGCGGGACTCGCGGCGGCGGCGGGCATGTCGCGTTCGCGATTCAGCGCGCGCTTCACCGAGCTGGTCGGCGATACACCCATCGGTCATCTGACCGCGTACCGGATGTATCTGGCGAGCGGTGAGCTGACGCGCGGCAGACGCACGCTGATCGAGATTGCGGAGAACGTCGGGTACACATCGGAGAAAGCATTCGCGCGCGCGTTTCACCGATGGGCCGGTATGGCGCCGAGGCGATATGCGCGCAGTGTGCGGCCTCTGGACGACCTCGGCGCGCACACCTGAGGCCGCATCAAGGCACCGGTCAGAAAGTCTGCCAGTCCATGCCGGGCTCGGCCTTGCTTCGCGGCGAGGCGGACGGACGAAACGCCGCCGCATTTGCACTCGCGCCCAACATCGACTCATCGCGCAACTTGAACACCGCCACCGCATCACGCAGCGAATTGGCCTGCTCGGAAAGCGCCTGCGCCGCGGCGGACGCCTGCTCCACGAGCGCCGCATTCTGTTGCGTGACTTCGTCCATCTGCATGACGGCGATGTTGACCTGATCGATGCCCGTGCTCTGTTCCTGCGACGCCGATGAAATCTCCTCGACGATATCGTTCACGCGCTGCACCGATCCGACGATATCGGCAATGATCTGTCCCGCGTCGCCGACGAGTGCCGAGCCCGAGTTCACCCGTTCGCCCGATTGCGCGATCAGCTCCTTGATCTCTCTCGCCGCCGTCGCGCTGCGTTGCGCAAGCGTGCGGACTTCGCCCGCGACCACTGCGAAGCCGCGTCCCTGTTCGCCCGCGCGCGCCGCTTCGACCGCCGCGTTGAGCGCGAGAATGTTGGTCTGGAAGGCGATCGCGTCGATTACCGAAATGATTTCCGCGACCTTGTTCGAACTATCGGTAATGCCCTGCATAGTCTCGACCACCTGGCCCATCATGGCGCCGCCGCGCGACGCGGTCTGCGATGCCGTGCCGGCAAGTGCGGAAGCCTGCTGCGCATTGCCCGCGTTCTGGCGGACGGTGGACGTGAGTTCTTCCATGCTCGCCGCCGTTTCTTCGAGCGACGCCGCCTGTTCTTCGGTACGTGTCGACAGATTCAGATTGCCCGCCGCGATTTCGGCGCTGGCCGTCGCGACGCCTTCGGCATTGAGGCGCACTCGCGCGACGACGTTCGACAGGCTCGCCTGCATCTCCTTCAACGCGCCGAGCAGTTGGGCGATCTCGTCTTTGCCGCTGGAATACAGGTCCATCGACAGGTCGCCCGTCGCGACAGCGCGGGCGCAATCCAGCGCACGGCCGAGCGGCCGCGAGACGGTGCGGCTGAACAGAAAGCCGCCGATCATCGACAGCGCGAGCACGACAAGCATCAGCACGACGCTGATTTGCGTTGCGTGACGCGCGTCGATGGCGGCCTGGGCGGATACCTGCGCGCTGTCGTCGGAAATTTTCTTCACGGCCTGTTCGAGAAGCGCCGAGGGTTCGCGGTCCACGCCGGCCACGGCGGTGTCGCCCGCAACCGGATCGAATCCCGCCGACCTGAACGCCTCGAAGCCCTTGCGATATCCGTCGCCCATCGACGTGTGCGCCGCCGAGAACTTCTCGATCAGCGCGCGGCTTTCGCCGTCGGGCAGCTTCGCGTTCAGTTGGGCGGCGAGCGCGTCGACAGTTCTCTCGCGTTTCTGAAAGGCCGTCCAGTATTTGTCGAGTTGTACGGGGTCCTTGCCGCGCAGCAAGGTGTCTTTCCACTCCTGCACCTGGAGCTTGAACGCGACGAGCGTGGCCGACACCATGCGCTCATTGGCGACGTTGTCCTGCACGGTGACGCTGTACGCGTCGATCGATTGATTGAGGGCGAAGATGCCGTACAACGCGCCCGCGAACATCAGCAACAGGGCGACGGCGAAGGCGAGAGGGATTTTAATGCTGAGTTTCACTGAGGATTTCTCGGAACGATGGGTCGCGGCGGACGCGCGAGCGGACCGCAGTTTATCGGCCTGGCGGCGAGAAACTGAAGGTGATTTCGGCTTTCGTTTTATTACGGAGAAAATCGCGTGAAAACTACGCGAAAAGCGAAGTGATATGCGTGGAATGCACGCCCCCGCATTGACCCTTTAAGAACGCGAACGCATGGCTGTTTTCATCGTCGCGTGTCACGTCAAAAACCGACCCCACTCGAAATCGACGCAGTCGGGCCGCATCGGAACTACGCCCGCGCCGGGGGTGAAGGTTAGCTCGCCAAAATACACATCATTGTTCGGCGCATACAGGTCGACGCGCACGTAATTGAAATCCGCGGAAAGCACGGCTGCGGTTTCCAGCATCAACTCGAGATTGTCGGGCGGCGGCGAGGGCGTCGCACTGCGAGCGTAGGGTCCGATGCCGACCTCGAGATGATTCCACTGCGCGTCGTAAACATCGCCACGGGTATCGTCTCCGAAGCGATCCGAGATCACGACGATGAACATTCTCGGCCTGCCTGCTTCGCCACCGAAGCAATGTACCTTGTAGTCGGCGGGAATCCGGCCCCGTGCGTCGAGCAGCAGATCTTCGAAGAAAATGCGTGGCTGGATCTGCCGGTAGTGACGTTCGCGCGCGATCTTGTAGAAGTCGGTAGACATCCATTGACTCGCGAGACACTGCAAATTTTCAAACGTGATCTGCTTCTTGTCCCTGACCACTTCGACAAAGCTGCTCCCGTGATTCGCCTTCATCACGAAAGAGTCCGGCAATGTATCGAAGACTGCTTGCGTGAATACATTCGGCGCAGAGATAAGCGGGACGAGATGTTTTTCGCCGACCTTGGACCGGACATATTCGCGTACCGCAAGCTTGTCGGACAAGGCGCCGTACCGCGGATCAGGCCGCAAACTGCGTTGCAGGATCTTCTCGTTGAAGGTCGTCGGTCGAAATAGTTTTGGGAAGCGGCCAACGTGCTTCCGGTGCAGAAGACTCAGGAAAATTGCATCGGGAAGAAGCTGCTTCGCACTGTCCTTCATCCGTCGAACCAGCGCGTCGGGTGAGCGGGGCATGGTGAGTCTCCCAACAATGACCTGTCATTCGTGAGTCGTCAGGCAGGTTCGCAGATAACCTGATTTTGTCTTCCGGATTCGACTGTCGGGCTGCTTTCACATCGTTCTAGCAGCGAGATTGTCGTGTTGCTACGGCGCCGCAAATTTCGCCTGAGCGTTTTTCGAAATGTCGCGCACCATGCGCGTGCACAAGTCTTCAGCAGACGAACACAGCCTTGTTGCGCTGAAGCATAGGCGCGAGAAAAGCGATTGGAAGCGGGTGGCACAAAACGAAGAGATATCGGCTGATTAGGTTGTACGTTTTGACTCTATGGAGGTGCGAGAGAAGTGCCAGGTAGAAATGTGACCGCATCGCCAGATGCGACTTGGAAGTTGGCGCGTCGCGATATTGCAGAAGGTATCTGCGAAATGAACCGGATTGGGGACGCAGAGGGAGTTCGCAAGCGTGCCCGAAATTAGTGCGGCTGCGCGCAATGATGCGAATTCAACAATTGCGGGCGCATGCGGGTATTACGCACTTGCCACGATGAGATGATTTTCCTGCGTAAATCCAGCCATATTTGGAAACGGACGTCCTGAAGTGCCAGGACGTCCGCTCTATTCCTAAAACCTTTCCTGCCGATTAGTGTTCGCCGCAATGCGTGCCACGATCGGCACCAGACGCGGATTAAACATCGGAATCGAGCTTTTCCGGCTTGATGCGCGGGCCACGATCGCATCGATCGTGACGCGCGCGACCGCGCGTTGTGCCCGTTTCGCGAAGTGCCTCATGCGACGATCGCTGACAGGGTGGCGCGCCCACACCAGCGCAGCGAACCAGCCGATCACCGTCCATCCGAGCAGGATGTTCACCATGGTCACCGCGAACGCATCTTCGCGTTCTCTTGCATCGGCGATGATCGACGGCGCGAGGTAAAGCATCACTGCGCCGAGGAACACTGCACCTTCGATAATTTTCAACATGTCGACACCTCGCTACAACCCTGGTCAACGAACCATTTCAGATTAGTGTTTCGAGTACAGGCGACCAGACGACCCAACCGTTTCGCGGCTACCGGATTCCGACGACGACGCGACCACGCCGCCATACGAATCGTTTACCGAACCCACTGCGCTGTTGTTGTGTTCCGCAGCGACGGTTTGCGCGCTCTGGCCTCGTTGCGATGCGGGCGCACCGACCGAAGGGCGATATGAAGGAGCCGGACCATAACCGCTGGCAAATGCCGGCGCGGCGATCGACGTGGCTGCTGCGACGAGCAATGCTGCAAGAAGTTTGTTCTTCATCATGACTCTCCAATCCAGTTTAAAAGGGTGCCGCGAGTCGGGTGAGACGTACGCGGCTGATGGATTGGAGTTTAGATGTTGCCTATCTTTTTTCTATACCGATAGGTTGAAATCACAATTGCTGTGAATCGAACAATGCTGTTGACGGTTGGCGTAAGGGCAAAAAAAGGGGCCGCTATTACGACCCCCTCCCGTCTAGCCGGGCAAGCCACCGTTCACGCAACCTTCAACACCACCCGGAACCGCGCCGCGCCGCTCATCATCCGGTCGTACGCTTCGGGCGCGCGCTCGAGCGGAAACTCTTCGATCATCGGCTTGACGCCGGACAACGCGCTGAACGCGAGCGTGTCCTGCGAATCGGCGGACGTGCCTGACGGCCATCCCTGAATCGAGTTGCGGCCCATGATGAACTGCGCGATCGGAACCTCGACGGGTTCTTCCGAAATGCCGACCATGATCAGCTTCCCGTTCAGTCCCAGGCCGCCGACTGCCGCGCTCATGGCCTTGCCGCTCGTGACCGTCGCGAGAATCACCCTGGCGCCGCCGAGCTTCGCGAGTTCTTCGGGAATACTCTGCGTTTTACTGTCGATGTAGTGGTGTGCGCCGAGTTGTTTCGCCAACGCGGCCTTGTCCTGTCCACGAGCGATAGCCACGGTGTTGAAGCCCATCTTGCGCGCGAACTGCACGCCGAGGTGTCCGAGTCCGCCGATACCGAGAATCGCGACCACATCGCCCGCGCGAGCGCCGCTATTGCGCAACGCGTTAAACGTGGTGATCCCTGCGCACAACAACGGCGCTGCATCCGCGTCGGACAGATCGTCAGGAATACTCGCAAGCGCTTCGACCGGGGCGACGACGAATTCCGCATAGCCGCCGTCGTAGCTGATGCCGGGCACCTGGGCTTTTTCGCAGAGAACGAAGTCGCCTTGGCGGCAACGGGCGCATCGTCCGCAATGGCCGCCGTGCCAGCCCACGCCGACGCGCTGTCCCACTTTCCAGCCTTCCACGCCCGAGCCGATCGTGTCGATGACACCGGCTATTTCATGGCCCGGTACGCGTGGAAATTGCAGACCCGGCCATTGGCCCTCTTTGGTCAGCGAATCGCTATGGCATATTCCGCACGCCTGAACCTTGATGCGAACCTGCCCTTCGCCGGGTTCGGGAACATCCAGTTCGACGAGCTTCAACGGACCTCCCGCTTCCGCTACCTGTACCGCCTTCATTCTGGCCATGGACTTCACCTCGCTGGTCGTCGTCATGATCGGCATTCTGAAGGGATGGACCGGTTGCTTCGCCATCCCGCAGCGTTGATTGAACACGCGCAAATGCAGCGCCGCGCTTCACGCGCGTCGATGTCGCCTGTTGACCATAGTTGATAAACAGACGGAATCCAACCTGTCGAATCGCGGCCGATGGGCTCAGTCGCGCCGGTGCATCGCGCTAATGACGAAACGCGAAGTGGGAGGCGGGATGTGGCTCATCGCTGGTTGCCGTGCGTTTGCATGCAGGCAATCCGGCGCAACGGCGAGTCAGTGCTGACCCGCGTTCAGCAGCATCCAGATTTGCCGCGTGGGCGGGCCGGCGAGCACTCGCACGAAGGCGCCGCGGCATCGAACGCAGGTGTAATGCTCTTCGACTCGCGTCTCCCCCGCAGCGCCCATGCCGTTGAGTGAAAGCTCCGGGTGCGGAGCGTCAGTGGAAGGTTGTCCGTAGAGGTCGGCGCACTTGGCGCAAGGTTGAATCCAGAGGTCCATCATCAGATTGCCAGTAATTGCGGCCGTTGCCGACCAGATTTGCAGGTTGGTGCAATATATACGTCCTCGTTCGAAACGGGTCAGAAAAAGGCGCGCGATGCGTCAACTCACCACTGAATCGGAAAGTAAAAATACCATGCGCATAGAAGAAATCATGACGCCGCGAGTCGTCACTGTCGGATTCGACGACACGTTGGCGTCAGTGAAGGGGATCTTCGATGCCGTGAAGTTTCATCATCTGCTGGTTGTTGAAGATGGTGAACTTCAGGGCGTCGTGTCCGATCGCGATTTGCTCCGGGCGATGAGCCCGTTTATCGGAAGTGTCGTAGAGACACAGAGGGATGTTGGAACCCTCGGTAAGAGGGTGCATCAGATAATGAGCCGCAAGCCGGTAACGTTGCGGCCCGATGCGAGTGTGGAAGAAGCGGTCAGGCTTTTTCTCGCGCACGAGATTTCGTGCATTCCTGTGGTCGATGAGAAGTTTCGGCCTGTGGGTATTGTGAGTTGGCGCGACATTCTGCGAACCATGGGCGGTGAAGCCAATAGCGCCCCGGCGGATGTAGCTTAAGAAAGCGACACTCATTCCGCAACGGGCGATATCGATGCGTCGATATCGCCCGGACAACCATTCGCTTCAGGAATTCGCCTGCCCGGCGCGGCACGAAAATCGACGGCGGGACGCCTTCGGCGTGTCCTCGACCTCGACCACGTTGCGCCACCAGCGCTCGCCCCGATGCGGCGCGGCGAGATCCAGCCGCTCGCCCATGCGCGGCGTCGACAGCGTGATGCCGCGTGCCGCCGCGAGGCCGATCACGCGCTCAAACGGCTCGTACCAGCGATGCATCGCCAGATCGAATGTGCCGTTATGAATCGGCACCAGCCAGCGGCCACGAAGATCGACGTGCGCCTGCACGGTGTCGTCAGGCTGCATGTGGACGTACGGCCATTGGGCGTCGTAAGCGCCGGTCTCGACGAGCGTGACGTCGAACGGACCGAGACGCTCGCCGATCGCCTTGAAGCCGTCGAAATAGCCTGTGTCGCCGCTGAAAAACACCCGCAAGTCCTGATCGACGATCACCCATGACGCCCACAACGTGCTGTTGCCGTCGAACAGACTGCGGCCGGAGAAGTGTTGGGCGGGCGTCGCGGTGAACGTCAGTCCGTCGATTTCCGCGCTCTGCCACCAGTCGAACTGACGCACTTTTTTCGCGTCGATGCCCCATTCGATCAGCCGGTCGCCGACGCCGAGCGGCGTCAGAAACACGCCCGTCGTGGCGGCGAGCGCGAGCACCGTGTCGCGATCGAGATGGTCGTAATGATCGTGCGACAGAATCACGCCGCGCAGCGGCGGCAAGTCGGCCAGCGCGATGGGCGGCGCGTGAAAGCGCTTGGGACCGAGCCGCCGGAACGGCGACGCGCGTTCGGCGAACACCGGATCGGTCAGCCAGAATTCTCCGCGCAGCTTGAGCAGCAGGGTGGAATGTCCGAGCCGGTACAGGCTGCGGTCGGGCGCGGCTTCGAGTTGCTCACGGGTCAATGAGTCGACCGGGAGCGCGCCTGTCGGCACGGTGCCGGACGGCTTCCTGAACAGCATGTTCCACATGATGCGCAAGGTCTTGCCGAAACCTTCGACCGGACGCGCCCGGGCGTTGCGAAAGCGCTCGCCGTCATGTTGCGCCGACGTGTGCGACAACGCGCGCCCGCGTTTCGCTGCGGTAAAACCCAGAGTACGGCCGAGGAAATCGCTGAACGAAGTCATGAAACGTCCCAAAGCGGAAAGTAGACTTGGTAGTGTAGTTTATCGTCGGGAAAAGTAAACTGCCTGGTGTAAAATTTAAAGATGGAACCGACTCTCCCCCATCAACGGCTGACCGATCGCAAGCGCCTTGCGGTGATCGGCGCGGCCACCGAAGAATTTCTCGCCGCCGGCTTCGACGCGACCAGCATGGATCGCATCGCCGCGCGGGCGAACGTCTCGAAACGTACGGTCTATAACCACTTTCCGAGCAAGGAAGCGTTGTTCGCGGCAATCCTGCAGCAGTTGTGGGACGCAAGCCACATGGGCGATGCGCAGTCTTATCGCGCGGATCAGCCGTTGCGCGCGCAGTTGCTCGAATTGCTGTCGCGCAAGCTGAGGCTGATGAATGACGAGGCGTTTCTTTCGCTTGCGCGCGTGGCGATCGCGGCGGGCATCCATTCGCCCGAACGCGCGCGGGACATGGTTGCGCGAATGGGCGAGCGCGAAGAAGACCTGACGGTATGGATTCGCGCGGCCGCTGCCGATGGACGGCTGAAGGCAGCCGATCCGGTGTTCGCGTCGCAGCAGTTGCAGGGGCTGGTGAAGTCGTTCGCTTTCTGGCCGCAGGTGACCATGGGACAACCCGCACTCAGCAAAGCGGAGCAGAAGAAGGTTGCCGAATCGGCGGCGGACATGTTTCTCGCGCGCTACGAGTAAGCGCGTGGCAGGTCGGCTTGCAACGGTGGATTGCGTGACTACGGTCCGAGCTTTTCCATCAGGAAGTCGACAAAACTGCGCACCCGCGACGATAGATGCCGCGCATGCGGATACAGCAACACGAATGGCCGCGAACAACCGCCATAGGGAATCAGCAATTCCTTGAGCGAGCCTTCCGCGATGTCCTTGTCGACGATAAAACGATAGGTCTGGAAAAGGCCCGCACCGTGGCGCGCGAGCGTCACGCCCGCCAGCACGTCGCCCGACGCCGAGCAACCGCCGCGTGTCGTCAACTCGGTCACTTCGTCGTTCAATTTGAACAGCCACGGCAGATTGCGCCCGGTACTCGGTAACGCGTATTGAATGCAGTCGTGATTCGCCAGATCGTCCGGGGTTTTTGGTTTGCCCGCACGCCGCAGATAAGCGGGCGATGCAACCACCACCAGTTCCGCATCCTCGATCGTGCGCGCGATCAGACCTGAGTCGCTTGGGGCACTTCCGCGAATGGCGAGATCAAAACCTTCGTCGGCGAAATCGATATTGCGGTTGCTGAGGTGCGTCTCGACCGTGACGCCAGGAAAACGCGCGCGAAATTCCGCCAGCAGTGGTAGCACGCGATAGTGGCCGTACGGTGTCGGCATGCTGATCCGCAAAACACCGCTGGCGGCGGTTTGCTGGCCGGTCGCTTCGCGCTCGGCGTCGGTGAGCAGGCTCAGTGCCTGCCGGCATTGCTCGAAGTACCGCCGTCCTGCGTCGGTCAGGCGGATCTGGCGGGTGGTCCGCACAAACAGGCGTACGCCGAGCCGCTCCTCGAGTCGCGCGACCGAACGGCTCACGGCAGCAGGCGTGACGCTGGCGGCATTCGCGGCGACGGTGAAACTTTCGAGTTCGGCGGCAAGGCAGAACAGTTCGATGCTGCCCAGAAGAACATCTTCAAATTGGCGCTGCATGGATTCGGGCGATCTGCGGTAGCGCGCTTGTCCGGCCTCGGCAGATGGCGCCAGGTACGGCCACGAGACGAACGCAACGGGCGGCGCGGGTCGCTTCGCTGCGTAACGAGGGTCCGGACAGAATATCAGGACGCTGGCCGAGCGAACGCTATGCGTGCAGCGTCGCGTGCAATCGGGCGACATGGCGGAATCCAGTATCGCGGGCCTGGCTTCATGGCCCGCCACGCCGGAAAGGGCGCCACGCGGTGTTGCGGGGCGCCCTGTTCCCATTCAACGCCGATCGGATGGCCGGATCAGCCAGGCGTCGAATTGCGCTGCTTGCGATACGTCTCGACCGGCAGGCCGCCCCAGCCCCAGTTCTCCATCTCCACTTCCTGAATGACGACGAACGTCGCTTCGAGCGGCTTGTTCAGCACATCGAGCAGCACCTGGCTGACGCCTGCGATCAACCTGGCTTTTTCGTCCGCGGTGACGGAATCGTTGCCGGGTTGGGACCCTTCGCGGGTCACCTGAATGGTGACGATAGGCATGTCGTTCTCCTGTGCCGTCGGTTGATGGAATCTGATGTCGAAGTCGATCAGTGGCCCGCGCTCTGGCCGCCGTCCACGTGCAGGATTTCGCCTGTCACGAAGGGCGCGGCATCGAGATACAGCACCGCGTTCACGATATCGCTCATTTCGCCCATATGTCCCATCGGATGCAGCGCGCCCAGCGCCGCGTGAGTCTCCTGCACGTGCATCGGCGACTTGATGATGCCTGGCGACACCGCGTTGGCGCGAATCCCCCGCTTTGCATACTCGATGGCGAGCGACCGCGTGGCCGCGTTCAATCCGCCCTTGGTCAGCGACGCCAGCACCGACGGTACGCCGTCGATCGCCTGGTCGGCGAGCGTGGTCGTGATCGTGACCACATGGCCGCTCGCGTTCTTCTCCATCTCGGCAATGGCCAGTTGCGTGATGTGGAAGAAGCCGGACACGTTGACGCCGATAGCGGCTGCGTAATCCTCAGCGGTGTACTGCGTAAAAGGCTTCGCGATGAAGATGCCCGCGTTGTTGACCAGCGTATCGATACGGCCAAAGCGGGCGACCGCTTCCGAGATCACGCGACGCGCGGTGGCCGGATCGGCGATATCGCCCGCGATGCTCAGGATGCCGGGATCGTCCGACGGCTTCACCGACCGGGCGGTGGCGACAACGCGGTAATCGAGCTTGCGGAACGCGCTGACCATTTCTGCGCCGATGCCTTGCGACGCGCCGGTAACGACAACGACTTTGTGTGATGTGCTCATGATGAATGCTCCAGACGGGTAGACGAGTACTTGGGATCAGGTGCGGATCGGGCCATCGGCTCCGATAGGTATGAAATCTAGGCGCATTGGCGCTGGTTTCGAATACCCGCCATGGACAAACAGTCTTTCGTACCAGGTACAAGTGAGTTGAGGAGCAGAGCGGCGCGGCCTCATGGATGCGTACTGGCAAACCCATGCGATTCGGCTTCACTGCAAGTAGATCACCGGCGAGCCGTCCGATGATTTTTTCAGCGACAACCGCCCGGAACGCAACGTGCCCGGCTACTATCCGATGCGTGCGCGTAACGGCCCTTATAGTTGGGCACATGCAGCACAATCGTTAAAATTTTTCAGGAATATTCGATGAAGCTTTATTACTATCCGGGCGCGTGTTCACTGTCGCCGCATATCGTCGCGCGAGAGGCGGGTGTAACACTGGAACTGGAGAAGGTAGACATCAAAACGAAGCGCACCGAAAGCGGCGCGGATTTTTTGCAGATCAACCCGAAGGGCAGCGTACCCGCTCTGCAGTTGGACAACGGCGAGTTGCTGACTGAAGGACCGGCAATCGTGCAGTACCTCGCCGACCTCAATCCCGAAAGCGGACTGGCGCCCGCAAACGGCACGCTTGCGCGTTACCGTCTTCAGGAATTGCTGGGCTTCATCAACTCCGAGTTGCACAAGGGCTACTCGCCGCTGTTCAACCCCGCGACGCCGGAAGCCGTGCGCGCGGAACGGAAAGAGGCTTTGCACAAGCACTATTCGTTGCTGGAGCAGCGCCTCGCCGAACAGCCGTGGTTGCTCGGCGACGAGTTCTCGGCGGCCGACGCGTATCTGTTCACCGTGACCAACTGGGCCGGTCATGTCGGTCTGGACCTGTCGCGGTTCAGCGCGATCGCGGCATTCCAGCAACGCGTCGTGACGCGCGCGCCCGTTCAGGCCGCGATGAAGGCAGAAGGGTTGATTGCTTGATCGACCGATTAGCGGTGTAGCGGCATGGGAATCGCTGGCGACGTGTAGTTCGACGCAGGGCGATTCTCATCGACATCAAGTACAAGACAACGGGACGATACAGTGACGATTTCCACAACACGCCGCAGCGTGGCCTTCGGTCTGCCTCTTCTACTCGGAATGAGCATGGCCGCGCCGCTCTTCGCCGCCGAGTCTCCAATAGCCGATATCGAACGTCGTTATGGCGGACGCCTTGGCGTATTCGCTATCGATACCGGCTCCGGAAGAACGCTCGCCTATCGCGCCGACGAGCGCTTTCTGATGTGCAGCACCTTCAAGGGACTTTTGGCCGCACAGGTACTTTCACGCGTGGACTCGGGCAAGGAAAGTCTCGAACGTCTCGTGCATTACACGGAGAAAGACCTCATCTTTACTTCGCCGGTCACCAAGGCCAATGTGATGCGCGGCGCAATGTCAGTCGGCGCTCTTTGTCAGGCGATCGTCGAAGTGAGCGACAACACGGCGGCGATCCTGTTGATGAGAAGTGTCGGCGGTCCCGAATCGTTGACCCGATTTGCGCGAAGTCTTGGCGATAACGTGACGCGCTCTGACCGCTATGAGCCAACGTCGAATGCCTATAGCGGCATGCTGGATACGACTACGCCACGAGCCATTACCACGTCTGCCAGCCGTATTCTTCTGGGCGATGTACTGAGCGTTCAATCGCGTCGTCAACTGGAAGCGTGGATGGTTGCCTGCAAGCCTGGCCTCAACCGTATTCGCGCTGCTTTACCAGCGGATTGGCTGGCCGGCGATCGTCCCGGCACGAGTGTCGAAGAAGAAACAAACGACTACGCAATCGTGCGGCCGCCAGATCGTGCGCCGCTTCTTGTCGCTACGTATTACGATGCACCTGGCGTCAGCATGGAGCTTCGCGAGACCGTGTTGCGCGAAGCCGGTCAGGTCTTCGTGAAATGGGCGGGGACGAGTGCCTGACGATCTTTCGATCAGGCCGCCGCCTGATCCTCGTCGGGTTCTTCAGTTAGCTCATATCCGGGACGCGCCTTGAGCCACAGGCCGAAATCCCGCATGACTTCGACGACGGGCCTCAGACGTTGACCGTCGTCGGTGAGTTGATATTCGACTTTCACCGGCACTTCCGGAAATACGGTCCGCTGGATAAGCCCGGCCTGTTCGAGTGCGCGAAGATCCAGTGTGAGCATGCGCTGCGATATGCCGTCGACGTCTCTGCGCAAATCGTTGAAACGTTTCGGCCCGTCCAGAAGATACGAAACAAGCAATAAGCGCCAACGTCCGCCGAGCAGGCGCATCGCTTCTTCAACGGAACAGCCGGTTGCACTTCTTTTCATCGATCCACCTTCACCCAGTATATTTTTTGTGCCTACCGCACAAACTTCTGCCTTCTTCTCTTTTTGTTCCTGCCGCGCCATATTAGCCGCGTTGCCACGAAAGCGCGTGGCAAATGCCAATCGTCATGCACAGGAGAGAACACATGAAGTTGTATCACGCACCGGGCAGTTGCTCACAAGCGATTCGAATCGTCCTGGAAGAAGCGGGAATAGAAGCGCAATTGATCAAGGTGGATGCACGCAAGCATCTGGTAGAAGACGGTTCGAACTATTACGACGTCAACGCGCTAGGTTATGTGCCGTTGCTTGAATTGGACGACGGCGCGCAATTGCGCGAGGGACCTGTGATTGCGCAGTACCTTGCCGATCAGCGGCCCGAGTTGGAGTTGGCACCCGCGCCTGGCACGATGGATCGCTATCGGCTTCTCGAATGGTTGAATTTCCTGACCTCTGAAATTCACAAGGGCTTTATTCCATTGCTGTATGCCGTCGCCGCCGGCAAGTATGTCGATACAGCCAGGCCGAAGCTCGAAAGCCGATTCGCATGGGTCGACCGGCAGTTAGCGGGAAAGGAGTTTCTGATGGGCGGCAAGTTCACGATTGCCGATGCCTATCTTTTTTCGCTAACGGGTTGGGGCCGGGCTGGCTGGATGAAATCCGTTTATAACGCGGACATCGATCTGACGCATCTCCGTAACCTGCAAACCTGGTATGAGCGGATAAGAAGTCGGGCGGCAGTGCAACGTGTGCTGGCGGTCGAGGGAATGCTGGGCTAATCAGTCAGAGCAAAGAATTCCCGCCAGCAACGCTTCGAAGACTTCGCTTCGCTCTTTGGCTTTGTCCGAATTCGCTTTCGACCATGCACCGATCACCGCCGCCTGTTGTTCAAGCGGGAGGCGTCTGAACATGTCGGCCCCAAATTCCCGTATGAAATCGTCGCCATGCAGATGAGTCAACGCATTGGCCGACAAAAGGTTGCCCGGCGCATGCGGATTCACCCGCACTCCATTGACAAAATAACCGACAGCCATCGCGTACCCCTCCGTGGGTTGATGGAAGCATCATAGGTCCGAGAAAAATAAGTCAATTTTCGATTGAAAGAGAGATTGCTCTAATAGTCACGACCGTTGCGGTTTAAATATTCAAACGGGAAAAGCAAAATCTATGGGTGTTGCTACACGGAAAATGCGGGAGTTTTTTAATCGTCCGTCTAATTTTTGATGCAACGTCTGCAACGACGTAGCGCAATCGCTCCTGTCGATTGGCATCCCGAAGCAGAATCCTCAGGCTGCAAACACCGTTTCGTGTTGCGAGCGCTTGCGGCACCCGCCCCCAACTCTTGGGCCACGCAGCGCGAACCGGTTTTCCCGATGCTGTTTTAGATCGAGCAACCTGGGTGTAGCCGACGTCAGAATCCCTGACGTCGGCGAACCGCGCTGCGCTCTGTAATCTGACGAAATAAAAGGGCCACGTCCGCATTTTTTCGCCGGCGATGGCGAAGACGCGCCACACTATTCCGGCATCACCAACCCGACCACACCCGCTTGTTTCGCCCCGGCAAGCGCTGCTCGCCGTTGGTCGCAGCCGCTGCTCAAAACCGCAGCACGCAAGCCCGTAGCCCCCGCTCGGCGTGGCTTGCGGGCCAATCCACAAAAGTGCCATTGAATGTAACTTTTGTGTAGGGACGCGCGACCCGTCCTCCAATATTCTTACCCTATCGAGACGATACGTCCGGCGCTGGTGTCTTCAACCGGTTGCTGGCGACGACTAATCCACAGGAGAGGATGTTGACCAAGAAAGTCCCGCTCAAAATTGCAATCGCTGAGCATCCGCATACGTCTGCCATCCGTAACGGTTCCATCCCCATTGAGGGCGTCGACGCCGAATTCGTGACCGTTCAGCCGCAAATCGGCGCGTTTCGCCGGATGGTGCGCGACGTCGAATTCGACGTCTGCGAGCTGGCTCCGACGACCTATATCATCGCCCGCGCTTATGGCGCGCCGTTCGTCGGTCTGCCGATTTTCGTGGTTCGCCGCTTCCACCACGGCGGCCTGCTGGTTCGCCCGGATGCGGGCATCAAGCATCCGAAAGACCTCGAAGGCAAGAAAGTCGGCGTGCGTGCGTACTCGGTTACGACCGGCGTGTGGACCCGTCAGGTGCTGATCGACGAGTTCGGTCTGGATTCGTCGAAGGTCACCTGGGTGGTCGATGACGAAGAGCATGTTCAGCAACTGAAGCTGCCGGAAAACGTGATTCATGCGCCGGAAGGCAGCTCGCTTGCCGAAATGATGGCGTCGGGCGAACTGTCGGCAGGGTTTGCCGCTGCAGCCGGTATCGGCCGCACGGGCGCGCCGACGGGCGGCTGGAAGGAAGTCGAAGCGGACTACCCGGACCTGCTGCCGAACGCGACCGAACTCGAAACCGAATATTTTGCACGCACCGGCGTTTATCCGATGCACGGCACGATCGTCGTGAAGGACTCGGTGCTGGCCGAGCATCCGTGGATCGCGAAGTCGATTTACGACGCGTTCGCGCAAGCCAAGAAAGAATGGCTGGTCCGTCTGGATGCAGGCGAAGCGACAGCGGCCAGCGACAAGAAGTATCTGGAACTGCGCAAGATCGTCGGACACGACCCGCTGCCGTACGGTCTGCAGGAAAACCTGAAGACGATCGAGACGCTGGAAGCGACCGCATTCAAGCAAGGTCTGACGCCGCGCCGCATGGCGATCGACGAACTGTTCGTTGATCCGCTGGCGAAGTAAGCCGCCGATTCGAACGCAACAAGATGCACTGGGCCGGAGCGAGGGTGGATGCCTTCAGCGCCGGTCAAATGAGACAAGCTGCATAGGACCGGAGTCAGCGCTGAAGCGCTAACTCCGGTCGACAGGAGACACCATGATTATCGATTGCCACGGTCACTTCACGACCGTTCCCGCGTCGTTTCGCGCATGGCGCGCGAAGCAGGTTGAATTTGCCAACGACCCCGCCAACGCACCGTTGCTCGACGGCGCACGTGTCAACGACGACGAAATCCGCGAAGCCATCGGCAATGGTCAACTGAAGCTGCAACGCGAACGCGGCAGCGACCTCACGCTGTTCTCGCCGATCGCCGGCCTGATGAGCCACCACCTCGGTAACGAACGCACCAGCCTCGAATGGGCCCGCGTATCGAACGACCTCGTGCATCGCGTGACCGAACTGTATCCGGACAACTTCGCGCCGGTCTGCCAGTTGCCACAATCGCCGGGCGTCGCGCCTGCGAACAGCGTCGCCGAATTGCGCCGTTGCGTCGAGGAACTGGGCTTCGTCGGTTGCAACCTGAACCCGGACCCGAGCGGCGGCTACTGGACCGGCACGCCGGTGACGGACCGTGAGTGGTATCCGATGTACGAAGCGCTCGTCGACCTCGACGTGCCCGCGATGATCCACGTCGCTGCATCGTGCAACCCGTGTTTCCACGGTACAGGTGCCCATTATCTGAACGCGGACACGTCGGTGTTCATGCAGATTCTGCAATCGGATCTGTTCAAGGATTTCCCGACGCTGCGTCTGGTGATTCCGCACGGCGGCGGCGCAGTGCCTTATCACTGGGGCCGTTATCGCGGCATGTCGCTGGAAATGCGCGACCGTCCGCTCGAAGGTCTGCTGAACAATATCTTCTTCGACTCGTGCGTGTATCACAAGCCGGGCGTGGAACTGCTGACCAAGGTGATTCCGTCGGACAACGTGCTGTTCGGCTCGGAAATGATCGGCGCGGTTCGCGGCAAGGATCCGGCAACGGGTCAGTACTTCGACGACACGAAGCGTTATATCGACGCGTGCGAGGCGCTGTCGGAAGAAGACCGCTACAAGATTTTCGAAGGCAATGCACGTCGCGTGTATCCGCGACTCGATGCACGCCTGAAGGCGCAAGGCAGGTAAGCGCGAGAACAGGCGGCTAGCAATGCGGCTCATAAAGCGGTCCGCGAGGGCCGCCTGTCAACCCGACAAGCACAGAGACACTCATGACAATCGTTGATATTCACCCGCACATCATCTCCGACAACGAATCGCTGTATCCGCCGGCACCGTTGTTCGGCAAGCGTTCGGACTGGTCGAAGGAGCGCCCGACTACCGTCGAGACGCTGATCGAATCGATGGACGCAGCCGGTGTCGCGAAGGCCGCCGTCGTGCATTCGTCGACCACCTACGGCTTCGATAACAGCTACGTCGTCGATGGTTGCGGTCAATACGCCGATCGCCTCGTGGCAGTCGGTTCGGTCGACGTGCTGCAACCTGACGCACCGGAGAAGATCCGCGAATGGGTCAAGCGCGGCCTCGCGGGCCTGCGCCTGTTCACCGGCGGCAGCACGAAGGAATTCGACCCGAGCGAACTCGACGATCCACGCTCGTTCGAAGCATGGGAATTGTGCGGCGAACTCGGCCTGCCGATGTGTATCCAGACCGGCCCGATCGGCTTGCCGCAAGTGACCGCGCTCGCCAAGCGCTTCCCGAACGTCGCGATCGTTCTGGATCACCTGGGTCGTCCGGAAGTCGCCGATGGTGCGCCGTACGCGAAGGCACAAAGCCTGTTCGATCTGGCTCCGCTGGAAAACATCTACATGAAGCTCACGCCGCGCATTTTCGGCGACGTGAAGAAGGAAAAGGCCAGCGCGGAAACGTTCTTCCCGCGTGTGGTCGAAGCCTTCGGCGCGCAACGCATGGCGTGGGGTTCGAACTATCCGACGTCGCCGGGAACGCTTGCGGAGATTCTCGCGACCGCTCAGGCAGGTCTCGCCAGCCTGAGCGAAGAAGATCGCGCGTGGATCTTCGGCAAGACGGCACAGAAGCTGTACCCGGCTCTGGCCTGATTTACCGCTGTATCCGGGCCGGCCATTCGAGGCGCTGAAGCAGGCGTTTTGCAGAATTGGCCGGCACGCAGAGTTCAAACAAACTTAAGAGAAACAAGCAGATGGAGACAAGAAATTCTGTGCGACCCGGGATGGCAAGCCGCTGGGCCGTACTCGCGCTCCTTGCGCTTGGCGTGCTGATTTCCTTCGTCGACCGAACCAGTATTTCGTCGACGCTGGCGGACCCAGGCTTCGTTCAACATTTCGCGCTGACCGACATCGACCGCGGCTGGATCAACGCGGCGTTCTTCTGGTCATACGGCGTATTTCAGGTTCCGATGGGCTGGGTGGCCGACCGCTATGGCGTGAAATGGCCGTACGCGATCAGCTTCGCGCTGTGGTGTATCGCCACCGCGTTGATGGGCGCAGTGACGGCGCTCGCGAGCCTCGTCGTGATGCGGTTGATCATCGGCATGGCCGAAGCGATTGTGATTCCCGCGAGCTATCGCTGGATCCGCAACAACTTCGACGAAAGCCAGAACGGCCTCGCCGTCGGCATTCTCGCGATGGGCAACAAGTTCGGTCCGGCGATCGGCGCACCGGTCGGCGCGTGGTTCATCGTCAACTACTCGTGGAAGATGATGTTCATCGCAACCGGCCTCGCCGGTCTGCTCTGGCTCATCCCCTGGCTGCTGATGGTGCGCAACGACCTGCCGACAAAAGCTGCCCTCACGCAGGCCAACCGCAGCGCCCGCACGGTGACGTTCGGCAGCATTCTGTCGAGCCCGGTGGTGTGGGGCGGCATGGTCACCAACTTCTGCTACGGCTACTTCACGTTCTATTGCATGACCTGGATGCCGTCGTATCTGGTCGAGCAACGTGGTCTGTCGATTACGCGCTCCGGGCTCTTCACGTTCTTCAGCTTCGCCGGCATCGCCATCGTGGCGGCGCTCGCGGGCTGGGCGGCCGACCGGATCATAGCGCGCGGCCATAACCCGATCACGGTGCGCAAGGTATTCACGATCGCGGGCTTTATCGGCGGATGCACGGTGCTGTTCGGTGCCTACGCGCCGACCCTGCAGATGGCGCTGTTCTGGAATGTGCTGTCGCTGTCGCTGCTCGGCTTCGTGACCGCGAACAACCTGGTGCTGTCGCGTCTCACGCTGATCCCGAAGCAGACCATCGGTCTCGTGACCGGTGTGCAGCAACTTGCCACCAGCCTTGCCGGTGGTGTGGCGGCGAGCCTCTCGGGCTGGCTGCTGCATGTGAGCGGAAGCTACGACCTGCCGATGATGGTGATCCTCGGATTCCTCGTTGTCGGCGCACTGGCCACGGCAATTCTGTACCGCCCCGAATGGGCCCCCAAGGTGACCGAGTCCCACGGATCGCTGCGGCGAGCCTGAGTAATCACGGCCTGGCCGGCATAGCCTGGATGGCTGACATACCGGCCTTGTTGAACACACTAATTCATTGAGAAACGTAAATGGCGAAGATCGTATTCGGGATGGCCGTGCCGCACAGCGGCATGCTGGGGCAAGCACCTGAGGACTGGCTCAAGAACGGGGAACGTGACCGCAACAATCCGGAACTGTGGTTCCGTAACCGGACATGGACGTATCCCGAACTTGAAGCGCACCGTGGCGCCGCATTCGAAAAATTCCTGACCATCGAGGAACGCACTGCACGCGCTGCGCGCTGCCGTACCGCACTCGACAAGATGGCCGAAGCGTATCGCGCAGCGGACGTGGATGTCGCGATTATTCTGGGCAAGGACCAGAAGGAAATCTTCACCGACTTCTCGCCGTCGATCGCGATCTATACCGGCCAGGAAGTACACAACGGTCCGCCGCAACGTTCGGTGTACGCGCCGGACCATCACGTCACGCACCAGTGTCATCCGAAGCTGGCGACGTACCTGATCGATCATTTCCAGCGCGAAAACTTCGATCTGACCGATCTGTTTGCATGGCCCGATAACGTGTGGATGAAACCGCTGCCGGAATATCCGGTCGTGCCGCACGCATACAGCTTCGTGTATCACCAGATCATGGGCGACAACCCGCCGCCGCACGTGCCGATCATCATGAACTGCTTCTATCCGCCGACCCAGCCGTCGATGGCGCGTTGTATCGATTTCGGCCGCGTGTTGCGCGATGCGATCAATGCATGGCCGGACGATGTGCGCGTCGGCATCTTCGCGTCGGGCGGCCTGTCGCACTTCGTCAACGACGAAGAGTTCGACCACAGCATCATGAAGATGCTGGGCGACTACGACTACGACGGCCTTGCCGCAGTGGACAACCGCTCGTACCAGTCGGGCACGTCCGAAATCAAGCTCTATGTGAGCGTGATGAAAGCGGTGCAGGAAACCGGCGCGGAAATGACGCTGGTCGACTACGTGCCCTGCTGGCGCACGGCCGCGGGCACTGGCGAAGGTATGGGTTTCATGTATTGGAAAGCGGCCGACTGATCGCGCCACGCTGACCCTACGCACCAAATTTACGAGAGAGAAAGACCATGAGCGACACCCGCCTCAACAGCATCATTCGCGCCTTCGAATCGGGCAAGACTGCGTACACCGCGTTTTCGAAACTGGACAAGCAGAACGCAATCGAAATGAGCGATGCGCCGTACGACGGCATCGTCTTCGAAATGGAGCACAACCCGTACGACGTGTCCGCTCTCGGCGATGCGTTGCAGTACATGCTGAACCGCAAGCAGATCGCCGAGTCCGGTTCGGTGGCTCCGCGTGTGACGCCGATTGCGCGCATCCCTGCGAACGGTGTCGAGATGAATCAGGCGTTTGCGAAGCAGGTGCTCGATCGCGGTGCTTACGGTGTCGTGTGGCCGCACGTCGCGACCGTCGAGCAGGCATATAACGCGGTCGCATCGTGCCGCTATGCACGTCCGAAAAATGCGCCGCTGTATGAGCCGAAGGGCGCACGTGGCGACGGTCCCGCGACGGCCGCGCGCTACTGGGGCTTGAGCATGGCCGACTACTACAAGAAGGCCGACGTGTGGCCGCTCGCCCCCGAAGGCGAAATCCTCGTCGGCCTGATGTGCGAAAGCACCGAAGCCATCGACAACCTCGACGACATCCTGTCGAACGTGCCGGGCATCGGCTTCATCCTGATCGGCGAGGGCGACCTCAGCCAGCAACTCGGCCTGCCGCGTCAGTACGAACATCCTGAAGTGCTCGACGCGATGCGCCAGATCGTCGAGACCTGCCACAAGCACAACGTGGTGGTCGGCAATCCGCACACGACCGCGAAGAATCACGACCGTCTGGTCAAGGAAGGCTACCGCTTCCTGATGTCCGCGCCGCAACGCAGCTATGGCGTCGTCGGTGCAGCACGCGAGCTGGCGGGGTATTAAATGAACGGAGCCGAAAGCCTGGTCCAGACGCTGACAGCGCAGGGCGTCGATATCTGTTTCGCGAATCCCGGCACGTCGGAGATGCACTTCCTGAAGGCGCTGGAGAATCCGGCGATGCGCAGCGTGCTGTGCCTGTTCGAAGGCGTCTGCACGGGCGCAGCGGACGGCTACTACCGGATGAAGGGCACGCCCGCGTCCACGCTGCTGCACCTGGGGCCGGGCCTCGCGAACGGGCTGGCCAACATCCACAATGCGAAGCGTGCATCGTCGGGGATGGTCAACATCGTGGGCGAGCATTCGGCTTCGCATCTGAAGTACGATCCGCCGCTCACGTCCGATATCGAAGGGCTCGCGCGTCCGTTGAGTCACTGGGTGCGTCGTGTGGAGTCGTCGCATACGGTCGCGTGGGATGTGGCCGCTGCGGTGTCGAAGGCGAGCGAACACGTCGGCCAGATCGCGACGCTGATCCTGCCGGGCGATGCATCGTGGCAGGAAGCGGGTGAAGCGGTCGTGCCTTCGCGTGCGGTGACGTCTGAAAAAGCAAAAGCGCCTGATGTCGCACGCGTCGAGCACATCGCGAAGGTGCTGCACTCGGGCGAGCCGACGCTGATCGTGCTCGCCGGTCATTCGACCAAAGGCCGTGCGGTCGAACTCGCGGGCAAGCTGAAGGCGGCCACCGGCTGCCGTATCGCGACGCAGTTCTTCAGCGCGCGGATCGAGCGCGGTGCAGGGCGCGTGACGCTCGAACGCATTCCGTATGCGGTCAATCAGGCGGTCGACTATCTGAAGGGCTTCAAACACATCATCACGGTGGAAACCACCGAGCCGATCGCGTTCTTCAGTTATCCGGACAAACCGAGCCTGCTGAAATCAGCGGGTACCAGCGTGCATGAACTGGTCGAAATCGGCGAGGACGGTGTTGCAGGACTGGAGATGCTGGTCGAAGCCGTGGGCGCATCGAACGCGAAAGCGGTGCTTCAGCAACGCGCCGATTCCACGCCGCCGACCGGCGCACTCGGGCCCGCCAGCATCGCGCAGGCACTCGCCGCCGCGTTGCCGGAGAACTGCATCCTCGTCGACGAATCGCTGACCACGGGCCGCGAAACGATGGGCTTGACAGTCGGCGCGGCGCCGCACGATCTGATCAACAACATGGGCGGCTCGATCGGCTACGGCACACCGGTTGCCACCGGCGCGGCGCTCGCGTGTCCGGACCGGCGCGTGTTCTGCATGGTCGGCGACGGCAGCGCGATGTACACGATCCAGTCGCTGTGGACCCAGGCGCGCGAGAACCTGAACATCACGACGATCATCTTCGCGAATAACAGCTACGCGATCCTGAAGGCCGAGTACGCGAACATGGGCGCGGGTGCGCCGGGCGAGCGCGCGCTGGCGATGATCGACATCGACCGTCCGCGCATCGACTGGCTCGCGATGGCGAAAAGCATGGGCGTGCCCGCTGTTTCCGTCGATACCGCCGAAGCATTCCACCAGGCCATGGCGAACTCGGCGAACGAGTCGGGCCCGTGCCTGATCGAGGTCAGGCTGTAAATCCAATCAAGCTTAAGGACCCCCATCAATGACAACGAACTTCACCGGCGTGCCGACGCTGCGCACGAACCTGGCCGATTACGCGGTCACGAAAGCGATGAAAGACGGCCGCGTCAGCTCAGATATCGTGAACCTCGATTTCTGCGGCCCGACGCCCGCGCACAACGGCTTCAAGGCGATGGTGCGCGAGAATAAATTCGACGCGGGCGAACTCGCGATCGTCACGTTCCTGCAGGCGAAGGCGTACGGCAAGCCGTACGTGCTGCTGCCGACGCCGATCTCGGGCCGCTTCCAGCATCACTGTGCGGGCTACAACCTCGACTTCGGTCACCTCGATCCGAAAGATATCGAAGGCAGGAAGGTCGGTGTGCGCACGTACACGCAGACCACGGCGCTGTGGATTCGCGGCATTCTGCGTCACGAATATGGCGTCGATCTCGACAAGGTGCAATGGATGACGCTCGGCGACGGTCACCTCGCCGAGTACCGCGATCCGAATAACTGCGAGCGGCTGCCGGCCGGTTCGTCGATCCCGGAGATGATGCTCAAGGGTGAACTGGCCGCTGCGCTGCTCGGCGAAGACATGCCGAAGGACGAGCGCGTGCGCACGCTGGTGCCGAACGCGCAGGCGGCGGCGAAAGACTGGTTCGCGCGTGAAAACGTGGTGCCGATCAATCACATGTTCGTCGTGCACGAAGACGTGTCGAAGCAGCGCCCGGATGTGGTGCGCGAGTTGTACCGGATGGTGGTCGAGAGCCGCAATCTCGCTGAAGGCGTGCCGGCCGTGTTCCCGCCGATCGGGCTTGAAGCGAACCGCAAGGGATTGCAGCTTGCGATTGATTGGGCGCTGGATCAGAAGATCATTCCGCATCGTCTTTCGGTCGATGAACTGTTCGACGATGTAACCGGAAGTCTCGGCTAAATGCCGCTGCCGTCCAGAGAAATGCAGGAAAAAAGTGGTAATACGCAAGAAGTCGAAGTAAGGAAGAAAACCATAACGCGTTGACTAGAATAGCGACGCAGGAGGCCGTTGAGCGGTGTAGTCCGCCGCTCAACCAAGCATAATTAACGGAGGCATTTCGCTGTGTATTTAAACTCGTCTTTGAAAAAGCTCCTGGCTTATTCGGCCATCGGGGGCACGTGGATTGTCATCTCGGCAGGCGCGCAGGCCGCGACGCAAACTGCTACCCAAGGCACGGCATTGCTCGACCGCCTGGGCCCGGTGACTTCCGATCTGTATGTGGCGAATGCCGACGGTAGCGACGAACACAAACTGCTGCAAACTCCCGGCTTCGACTACCACGCTTCTTTCTCGAAAGACGGTCAGTGGATCGTCTTTACGTCGGAGCGCGACGGTTACGGCGAAGCGAATCTGTATCGCGTGAAAGTGGACGGCACCGATCTGAAGCGTCTGACCGATCACATCGCCATCGACGACGCGGCCGTTGTTTCCCCCACCGATCCTAATGTCATCGCCTTTGTTTCATCGCGTCGCGGTGAAGACAAGTTCGGCACGACCAACATCTGGACGCTGAACATCGCGACCGGCGCGCTGAAAAACGTCACCGGCGATATCAAATTCGATCCGAGCAAGCCGCATAGCTTCTTCCGTCCGTCGTGGTCGCCGGATGGCAAGTGGATCGCGCTGTCTTCCGACATCGGCTCCGAGTGGCGCGGTCACAATCTGCCGGTCGGCTGGGAGCGTACGCAGGAAAGCAGCATCTACATCATTCATCCCGATGGCTCGGGCTGGAAGAAAGTGGCCAGCAACCCCGGCTTCGACGAAGGTTCGCCGTCGTGGTCGCCCGATGGCAAGCGCGTCGCGTTCTATGAAACGCCGGTCGAATCGACCTGGGGTGCGCACCGTCCTGAGTTGATCAACAAGGTCAGCTCGCAAATCGTCTCGGTCAATCTGTCGGACCTGTCGCGGACCCAGTTGACGTCGACGCCGGGCTTCAAGGTGTTCCCGCAATATATCTCGGACACCAACGTTGCTTATCACGTGAAGGGCGGCGAAACCGAAGGTCTGTACACGACCGCTGGCGCATTCCGTTCGACCGCGAACTCGGGTATCCGCTCGCCGCATTATTCGGCGGACGGCAGCAAGGTGGTTTACGAAAAGATCACGATGCGTCCGGCGCATCCGAACGGCACGCCGATGTTCAGCTTCGACCCCGCATGGAACTACCGTTATATCGACGTGTTCCCGCAATTGTCGGCGGATCACAAGAAGCTGGTGTACACGGAAAAGGCGATGGGCTCGTCGATTGCCGTCATCAATCCGGACTTCACCGGCTATCAGCGCATCTACGATCCGGCCAGCAGCGGTCTCGATCCGGACATGATCAAGAAGGGCCTCGCGGGTGCATTCCAGCCGACGTGGTCGCCGAATCGCGAGTGGGTGGCGTTCGGTATCGGCGACTGGTTCTTCACGCGTGGCATGGGCCCGGGCCGTATCGCACGGATCAAGGCGGACGGCAGCATGGACAACAAGCCGGAGATCCTGACCGACGGTTCGATCAATGCCGGTTTCCCGAGCTACTCGCCGGACGGCAAGAAGATCGTGTACCGCGTGTGGAGCCCGAAGGTTCAGGGTCTGCGCGTTCTGGATCTCGACACGCGCGAAACGAAGGTGCTGACGACCGAAGCGGACAACCTGCCGGGCTGGTCGCCGGACGGCAGCAAGATCGTGTTCACGCGCAAGGAAATCAACCCGACCGATCCGAACAAGTTCCACTACGACGTATACACGATCAAGCCGGATGGCTCGGACGTGACGCGTCTGACCACGCCGGGTGCGAACCAGGGTCACGCCGTGTGGCTTTATGATGGTCGGATTGGCTATAGCTCGGGTGTCTACGGTTTCCGCGACGAACTCGCGCTGTACGACAACACGTTCCAGCCCGACGGCCAGAACTGGGTGATGAATGCCGATGGCTCGGATCAGCACGCTATCACCGATACGCTGTGGGAAGATTCGATGCCGCTGTACGTGCCGAATCAGTAAGTTGGTTTGTGATGTGACGTAGTCAAAGCGCCGTGCGAGAGCACGGCGCTTTTTTTTATGGCGATTCAGTCTCGCTTAACACGCAGGCGACGACAAACAAAAATGCCCGCGAGAGTGGGACTCGTCGCGGGCATCCGGGTACGTCGAACAAGCTATTTATTCACCGATATCAGCAGGGACGTCCCGCGCGTTCAGCCAGCCACGCAGGTGCGCTTTGAAGCGCGACAGGCCGCAGGAAACGATCCATCGCCGCATAGCCGACCGAGGTCGTGAACGGTTCCGTCGATGCGGGCCACGGGCCGCCGTGCTGCTGGCTGCGCGTCACGGCCACGCCGGTAGGCACGCCGCTGAACAGAACGCGTCCGGCAATTTGCGTCGCGCAGCGCGTGATTCGGCGCACGTCGGCGGAATCGTTTTCTGCGCCCCACAAGGTGACCGTCAAGCTTCCGCCGACAGCGTTGAGAACCTTGACGACTTCATCTGCCGACTTCACGCGCACGACCAGGCAGGCGGGACCAAAAACTTCTTCGCGCAACGCATGATCGGCGATGAAGTTCTCTGCGCTGGTTCGCGCGAGCAACGGACGTGGCGGCGCAGTGTCGTCGCCATTCGAGTCTGATGGCAGAACAGTTTGCACACCTGGCGTGCCAGTCAGACGCGCAACGCCCGCATCGAAGTTGCGCTTCATGCCGGGCGTCAGCATCGTGTGGGTCTTTTTTGTTTGCAGCGCATCGTGCAGCGCGTTCTCGAACCGGTCGGCGTCCGCGCCTTCGAACAGAACGACGACGCCAGGACTCGTGCAAATCTGCCCAGAACCGAATTCGATCGACGATGCCAGCGCTTGCGCCAGTTCTTCGGCCTGTGCGGCGAGTGCAGGCGGCAGTGCGATCACCGGGTTGATCGAGCCGAGTTCGCCATAGAACGGAATAGGCCGCGGACGCGCATTCGCTTCTGCCCACAATGCCGAGCCGCCTTTGTACGACCCGGTGAACGCAACGGCCGCGATGGCGGGATTGCGGACCAGCGCGACGCCCACGTCGATGCTCGCACCTTCGACGAAGCCGATCACACCGGCAGACAATTCCTGCATCGTCAGTACCGATTGCGCGAGTTCGAAAACGCGGCGCGACAGCTTCGGATGACCAGGATGCGCCTTCACTACGACCGGGCAGCCGGCGGCAAGGGCGGACGCGGTATCGCCGCCCAGAACCGAAAACGCCAGCGGGAAGTTGCTAGCCGAGAACATCGCGACCGGTCCGAGCGGAATGCGCACGCGAGTCAGATGCGGACGTCCTACGGGCGGTGCGCCTGCGATGGCTTCGTCGTCGGTCAGCGAGAAGGCGCTGCCTGCTTCGATATGGTCGGCGAATCCGTTGAACTGGAACGCGGTGCGGTCGAGTTCGCCATTCAGTCGCGCGGCGCCCAGCGAGCTTTCTTCATCGGCGAGGCGGACCAGTTCTTCGCGATTGGCGACCAGCACAGCGCCCAGTCCACGCAGAAGTTCTGCGCGCGTTTGCGCGGATGACTGAGCCCAATCGTCGGCTGCGCTCGCCGCCGCCGTGACGGCAGCCTGAATCTGCGCGGCGGTGTATTCCTGAATCTGCATGACTACTCCAAAAAGGATGGAAGATAAATCTCGTATACGGATGGGCGTTGGCCGCGGCGGTTGGTGTTATCCGCATTGAGTTCGGAGCGTGTCGCTCTACGAAGTCGTCAATTTCGCCCGCTGAGCCAGCGACGGAAACAGCCTCATCCAGAGCGCCACGATCAACACCGTGCTCGCTCCGCCGACCAGCACGGAAGGAACCGCGCCGAGCCAGCCGGCCGTTATGCCGGACTCGAATTCGCCCAGTTGATTCGATGCGCCAATGAAGATCGAATTAACGGCGCTCACACGGCCGCGCATCTCGTTAGGCGTTTCCAGTTGCACCAGCGATTGCCGCACGACGACGCTGACCATATCGAATGCGCCGGTTAGCATCAGCGCGACCAGCGACAACATGAATGAGTGGGAGAGCGCGAAAACCAGCGTCGAAAGGCCGTATAGCGCGACCGAGCCGAACATCATTTTTCCGACACGCCGCTGGATCGGATAGCGTGCGAGGTAGAGAGAGACTAGTAACGCGCCTACTGCAGGCGCCGAACGCAAGAGCCCCAATCCCCACGAGCCGATATGCAGAACATCACGCGCAAAGATCGGCAATAGCGCGGTTGCGCCGCCGAAAAGAACCGCGAATAGATCGAGGGAAATCGCGCCGAGTACTTCTTTGCGCATCCAGATAAAGTTGATGCCCGCGAACAGGCTTTGGAGTGTCACCTGCTCGCGAGGCGGACGTACATGTTGATGACGGATCAGGTAGACCATCACGGCCGCGAACAGGCACATTCCCGCGCACACGCCATACACGACAGATGCACCTGCCACATAGATAAAGCCGCCAATCGCCGGCCCGATGATGGTGGCGCATTGCGATCCGGCGGAATTGATGGCGAGCGCCTGCGGTAATGCGGGCAGCGGCACGAGCGTGGGCAGAAGCGCCTGCTGCGTAGGCAACTGGAAGGCTTTCGCCATACCTAGTCCGATCGACGCGAGCAGGATGACTTCGCGCCCCAGCCAGCCTCCCAACGTGCCCGCAATCAGGAGCATGGCTACGCTGAACTGTCCTATCAGGCAAGCCATCAGAATGAAGCGGCGATCATACCGATCCGCGACCTGACCCACGATCAGACAGAGCGCGAGTGCAGGAACAAACTGCGCCAGGCCGACCATGCCGAGGTCATACGCGCTGTGCGTGATGTCATACATCTGCCAGGCGACGATCACCATGAGCATCTGATTGGACATGGTCGTCGCAACGCGGCTCAGAAAGAAGTATCGGAAAGATGAAATCTCGAGAACCGGGTTCTTCATGAAAAAAATAGACTGATAGAGAACTGCACAACACACTGCGCACGACATTCAGAACCGCGTAAAAAACGACGCGGACGTTTCGACAATGCGACCCCAAAAGTACTCAAACTGAACGGCAACAGAACATCAAACCTATTTCTCAAACGACTATTGGCGACCCGTTTAAGGAGTCGCCAATAGGCAGGTTCACTACAGACGCCGATTAGAAATGGATTTCAGCCTGGAACATCGGAACCGATGTAATCGTGCCGACCGTTTCGCTAGTCGGTGAACCGTACATGTGGTACCAGTACTCGTAACCGAAGCCCGCATAAACCGTTCGCGGATGACCGATGAATGAGCCGAGGTCTGCGAGCAACGAAGCGCGGGTGAGGAATTCGGTCTTCGTCTGAACGCCGAAGCCATCCTTGCCCTTCGGGCCGGTCATGCTGGCGAAGCCACGGAACATCAGCGGCACAGGACCCACGCGGAACGGATACAGCCACGAGCTTTCGATGTGCCATGCAGCGTTGTAGTGCACGTCCACGCCGACGATACCGTTGTGGTTGCTTTCGGTCCGCACACCTGCGGTCAGGTTCCAGAAGCCGCGCGGCAGCGCGAATTCGATAGTCGGACCGAGAACGAGCATGCGGGCACGTTGTGCGTAGGCGTCGTTCTTTGCACCGAACTCATAACCGCCGGTCAGGCCGACGTCGCGAATCACGCCGATACCGATCTGCTTGCCGAAGATCTTGCTGGCGCTCAGCGTGACGCGGCCCACGCTATACACTTCCTGCGCGCCACTCGTATTCGGGCCGCCAACCTCGGGATTCGCGGAGTTCGACACGAGATAGTCGACGTTGAATGCGTAGCTACCGAAGCGGAAACCGCCGGTCGTCGTCAGGTAGCCGATGTTCTGCGTAACCTTGTCGGCAACGCCCGGGTAATGGAAGTTGCTGCCGACGCGATAACCGATAAATGTATCGTTCCACGACACCGGCGGGACACCGGTCTGCTCGCCCGACTTCAGATCCGGAAAGGTGAGAGGCGCGTTAGCGTTCGCCGGAGTCTGCTGGGTCGACTGCGCCTGCGGCGGTGCGGACTCGGTGGGAGCCGTGACCTCTTCGGCGAAACCGAACTCGCTCAAACAGCAGAACATGGCCACGCCGAGAAGCGGCTTGCGCAAAGCTTTAGAAATTTTTTTCATGTCTCCGTCCATATAGATTTTTTTATCGGCTCCGGTTTCGCTCAACTCTGTTGATGACGTAATGGGAGCCAGATACCCGAGGCGCAGCTGTCAAAGCCGGTCGACGTACCGTTTCAGCAAAAGGCTGGCGATGTGCCAACTCGACGCTGTGCGTTTTATTTGAATGTGCTTTTTGTCTCCGTCGAAATTGGACTTTTGTTTATTGGCGAGGCGTGGCCGTTTTCGACTCTTGATTCGCCGCACCGTGGGCAACTAGCTGATCAATCCGGCACTGGACAGTTCTGTCGCGGTGGTTGGAGGGAATAGTATTGGATGGCTGCGCGTCTGCCTTTACACAAAAGTGAGATTCGCTGGCATTTTTTGCTGCACGTCGGGAGGGGGATGTCGTCCGCGATTGCGGACTGATTTGCACCGGTGGAGTTAGTGCGAAACGGGGCGCTTCAGCTTGAAGAGAGAGCTGGGAGTCGGAGAAGAATCGAGAAGAGAAAGAAGGCCGGGAAAGAGGGGGAGGCTTCGCCGCCAATAAGAAAGACGAATGCGAAGCCTCTTGCGAAGTGGCGATTTATTTCGTGCGTTGGGACTGCTCTCTGGCAGTCACCCGGAACTGACTCGGCGCTTCGCCGACCTCTCTGCGGAAGAAGCGCGTGAAGTACGCGGCGTCTGAGAAGCCGAGCCCGAAGGCGATCTGTTCTACCGACATCTCGCCGAAAATCAGATTCCGCTTCGCCTCGGTGATGATGCGCGCGTGGATCATCTTGGTCGGACTTTGCCCGGTGGCAGCCGCGCAGGCCGCACGCAACTGAACCAGAGACACCGCCATCTTCGACGCATAGGCCTGCAACGGCAGGTTCTGCCGGTAATGTTGATCGATCAGTTCACGAAAGCGGTCGGCCAGGCGGATCTCGTTGCGTGATGCACCGCCATTGTCGGGCTGGTCGAGTTGGGTTCCGCGAACCAGCATCAGGAAGATCTGGGTCAACAGGGCCTCTGTTCCGACCACATGACCGAACGTCTTCGATTCGAGTTCCTGTGCGAGACGCGTGACCAGGCCGAAGAACTCAGCGGCGGACCCGGCTGCCGAAGACAGCGCGATCATTCGGGGCAGCGACCACAACTGGATGAACTCGTGGAGTCTGGCGTTGACCTGGGTCAGATAAGACACCTCGATTGTCACGACCCATCTGTCTACGTCGATTTCGTAATCGAGTCCGTGCACGCACTCTGTTGGCAGCAGCAATACGCAGGGCCCCTCGAACGGGACGCTCGAACCTTCTAGATTCATTACGCCACGACCGCTGCGAACGAAGATCACCTGGCCGTATTCCGGGTGCGCATGAGGTTCGGTTCGCCAACGGCCCCGCTCGGTCACGTGGCCGATATTCACAAACCACTTCTCTTCTTCTTCAGGGCGGTCGACATACAAACGGACCTTCGGTACCGTTTTCAGCGCTACTTTGTTGTTCGGTTGGCGTTGATATTTTGTCATCGCACTGTGTGTCATAAAGTCTCCTTGGCGAAGATCAACGGGTCGATCTGATGAAGGCCGGTCGTCGCATCACGGCGCTTGCGCAGAAAGATTTTCCGGCACTGTCCCCTTTAAAACCCTATCTCACCGGTCAAACCGCGGCAAGTCGTTCTCGCGACGCTATGAGCGGCGGCTGACTCTGATCAAGAACCGGGTCGCAAACTTTGACGCGACGAGCAGTGGGTTTGTTTCAGGAAAACGTGAGCGCCAAAACCGCAAGCATGACATATGTCGCGACAAGGTTGCTGTCCAGCTTGCACTGAGCGCTGGATTTGGGTCTCGCTGAGCCGGACGAGGAAGGCTCCAGGAGCGATCGTGCCCTATCTAACCGACAGAAAAAAATGCCAGTGAATCTACGTTTTGTGTAAGGACTATCGATCGGGCATCAAATATTCTTACAACAGAGACAGGTCCACAGCGATGAGGCTCGCTTAGAGAGCGCTGATGGGGCACCAAACACCGCCTACATGACCATGCAAAAAATGCAGGCAACAAAGTGAAAGCCGCCGGAGACGGGCGGCTGGCATCGCTATTTTTTCGCGTCGCCTGAATGCCTGCAAGCAGGCTAAGGCGGCGCGATGCAGTAGCCGTTCAATTCCAATAAAAATGCAATGGAGACGCACATGCGGGAAGGGACACCTCGTGGCCTGTTCGGCGCCATACGAGTCATTGCCGCGAGACGGACGCGACATTGCAACTCGACGCCGGAAAGAACGGGCCGCACGGACCATGCGTGTGCGAAGGTTCGCCGAGAATCGTGCAGCGTCGCCGTTGGCCGTTCGGTTGACGAGAGTTCCTCGTTCTACCTCTGGCGTCTTCTCGCCACCTCTTCATCTGTTCTGACAGCCGGCATCTTCGACTGCTTTGGCTTCGACATCTTGCACCAGTGCTTCTACAGCGCGATTCGCATTCCACGTTCAACTTGCAGCACCGCGCTTTTTCAATTCGCCAAAGGGATGCCGATCCCACTCCGGCTGCTTAAGCCCCAACCCTCTTCTGCTCACGCTGCTACGTGCGAACTGCGCACCGGCGAGACACTCACGGCATTTCTTGTGGCTTAGCCGCCAACTTCATTCTGGTTACTTTCAAAGGCACGATGTTTTCTGGAAATTAGAAATACGAACGAAATCATAAATTCTCAATTTGGCGCAACAGACCGCTGAATGATGAATTTTAAAGAACACACATTGATTCGGAGACTAGATGAAAAAGTGGCTCACTCTCGTGTCGGGCGTTGCATCGGCGTGTGCGTTTAACGCGGCTTATGCGCAGTCGTCGGTGACGCTCTATGGCGTCATCGACAACGGCATCGAGTATCAGAATGCAGGCAGCGGCGGAGCGGTTCGCGCCACGTCGGGCGGCCTGTTCGCAAGCCGGTACGGGCTGAAGGGCAGTGAAGACATTGGCAATGGACTGCACGTCAATTTTCAGTTGGAACAAGGATTCAGCGGTGCGACGGGCGCGGCCGCGAGTGCGACGGCAGCGTTTAATCGTCAGGCGTGGGTGGGGTTGTCGGGTGATTTCGGCGAGACGCGGATCGGTCTGCAGAATACGCCGCAGTACATCTTCCTGAATCCCGAACTCGATCCGCTGGCGGTCATGAGTGTCGGGTCGCCGATGAACAACTTCAACACCTTGACTGTTCGCGTGAATAACGCGATCTCGTACTTCACGCCGACGATCTATGGTTTGACAGCGCAGTTCATGGTCGCGATGCGCGATTCGACGACCAAGCCGTCGAACGGGTTCCAGTTCTATAACGCGGTGGTCCGCTACGTCAACGGCCCATTCCATCTCGCGGCCGGTTACGAGCAGGCCGACAATGCAACTGGAACTTCGACGCTGAAAGTGTTGAACGTCGGTTCGTCGATTACCGTGGGGAATGCGCAGTTCTATCTGGCGTATCACAACGAACGTCAAACCGACAACAGCGTGAAGCGGGACGTGTACGCCGCATCGACGTCATACTCGTTCACTCCCGCCGACGATCTCTCGGTAATGTACGGTTACGCACATGACCGCACGGGCGCGGGCAATAACGCACAGCAAATCGGTCTGACTTACGAGCATCTTCTTTCGAAGAGGACGACACTGTATGCATCGGCGGGCTTTATTCAGAACCGCGGCCTCGCGCAATTCAGTCTCAATGGTACTAACTATCAGGGTCTTAAAGGTGCACCGGGTGCGAACACGCGCGGCGTAGCTTTGGGGATCATGCATCGCTTCTGATGCAGAGTGCGCCGGTACTGCGAAAGCGGTACCGGCGTCCGGGTAAATGACAGGTTTGTCGCACGGAAATGTATGGAAAAATATGAGCTGTTTCCGTGATATGTCAGCAGTGTTAGGATGGCATCGCTTCGCCGGGCGGCTTTAGTTTTTTGAAAGTTTATCCGCTATAAAAAGTGTGCTTATCCGGTTCTCGATAGAAGGTCTATGAGGCTTTCCTTCAAAGCTTGATCAAGGGTAAACACTGTCTTGATCTGCTGTTGTCGTATTCATTATTGAAGACGGAACGCAGAAGTATTCGTCAGAATGTTCGCCAACGCTGAACCTTTTTCAACGTCGGTGAGCCAACGCAGAGGCGATTTGATCGAGGCCCACGGGGCTGTTAAATTTCTGTGCCGAGCAGTGAACCTCTTCTATCGTACGACGATGGCGCGAGGCGAGGTGTAAGCCGATTCTGGATGAAGAATTGTGGTCACGTATCGAACCGTAGTTGCCGCCCTTGGTGCACATGTGCATCTGGCATGTTGGGCACAAGCTGGCGCCGCACCCGGCCGCGCTTGCGAGCACTCCGTTCGTGCTGACAATAGACTGACTCGCTCGCGGGCTCCTCAGTGGAACAGGTTATGGTTTGGGCACGACCGGAAGAGATCGGACGAGCCGAACAGAAGTTGGCGTTTGGGGCTGGTTGCTGACGGTCTTTCCAAACCCGTTGAGCGTGGTCGCCCAGATTGGCCTAAGGCAGATAGTGTTCGAGTCGTCGCCGGCTCACGCAACGGAGGCAACCGGCAGATCAGGCCAGAGTCTACTGCCCGAGCACCATACGGTTTCAGGCGTGCTGTCGCTCCCAGCGCCAGCGATATTCCTGCCGCCACGATTGGCGCGCACCTTTACGATGGCACGCAACTGCCACATCAGCCTGACACGACCTCTGCATCGCAAGAACTTCAAGGTCGATCAATCAAAAAGCCCATAGCACTTCGCGCCGAGTACAGCGGCGTCCCCGGCAAGCATCGCCGGGCGGTTTGTTCTATAAGTTCCGCCGTGTCCGTAACTGTTGCGAACGTCGCGGCGATATCCCGGGAACATTCTTCCAAACCGGTCGTGCGAGAAGGCTGCATTGAAGCGGCGCCGGTGATCGACAGTTCACTCAGCAAACCGGCTGGCAATCGCGCGATGAAGATTGGCGATCGCTCGACTAAAAAATTGCGACCCATGCGGAATCAGACAGAGAACCTTTCCGCGTGAGCCATTGCATTTCAATGGCAGCCGCCGTCGAGTGCGATGTGGCCGCCAAGGAGACTTTATGACACATAGTGCCGTGGCAAAGTATCAGCCCAAGTCCGTTCCCAAAACGAAACGGGCCACCGTTCCAAAAGTTCGCCTGTACGTCGAGAAGCCTGAAACGAAGAACTGGTTCGTGCATGTCGGGCATGTCACCGAGCGGGGCCGCTGGCGCACCGAACCCCATGCGCATCCCGCGTACGGTCAGGTTATTTTTGTTCGCAGTGGGCGCGGGGTGATGAACCTCGAAGGTAGCAGCGTGCCGTTTGAAGGCCCTTGTGCATTGCTGTTGCCGACCGAATGCGTTCATGGTCTCGACTACGAAATCGATGTCGACCGATGGGTGGTGACAATCGAAGTCTCCTATCTGACGCAGGTCAATGCGAAGCTTCGCGAGTTCATCTCGCTCTGGTCACTGGCCCGAATGATTCCGCTCTCCTATTCCGCTGAAGCCGGAATGGAGTTTTACAGCCTGATTAGCAGCCTCAAACAGGAAGTCGAGTCGGAGGCGGTAGGCCATGTGGTCGGCACTGAGGCATTGCTCACGAGTCTTCTGCTGATGCTGGTTCGTGAAACACGTCTGGATCAGACCAGCAACGAAGGCGCAATTCGAAACGACATTCGTCAGGTAGACCGATTCCGCAAGCTGATTGATGAACACTACCGGGAGAACCTGCCGCTGCAAGACTATGCGTCGATGATGGCGGTGTCCCTGGTGCAATTGCGAGCGGCGTGTGCGTCAGCGTCGGAACAAAGCCCGACGAAGATGATTCACGCGCGCATCATCACGGAAGCGAAGCGGAATCTTATATTCGGTGATATGTCGGTGGAGCAGATTGCCTTCTGGCTCGGCTTCGCCGACGCTGCGTACTTCACGCGCTTCTTCCGGCGAGAAGTGGGCCAGGCGCCGAGTCAGTTTCGCGTCGCCGCGCGGCAACAGCCTGAACGAAAGGTTTTGTCGTAGTAAGCTGCGCTCGCCAAGTCTTTATCGATGAAATGGAAAAGCTCGATCGTGGCGTCGGAGTAAGCGATGTCAACGTATCTGGTCGAACAGAAAAAATGCCAGCGAATCAGACTTTTGTGCAGGGACGCTCGCTGGTTAATCGAATACCCTTAAACCGATTGTTCTCGCCCGATGGCACTCAAAGCTCTGGTCATTTGCATGGAGCCAGATCAGCGGCATGCCGGAAAGAGAACAATGGATGACTACTTTCTCGCGGCTATCGGTACTTGACCGCGAGCAGTATTCATTTCTCTCACACCCTCTGTGTCTCAACATTACTCGAATATGACCCGGTTGTTCCAGAGAAATAGCCTGGCGCGCTTCGGCGTGCTGGCTGCACTTTCCGTGCTTACCCTGTCCGCTTGCACGCTCGACAAACCTGCTGGCGCTGCCGCAACTTCGTCGGCGTCGGCGCACTCCGAATTCGTCTACATCGGCACGTTGCAGAGCCAGATAAGCGGACTGCGCCTCGACACTTCCACTGGCGAATTAACGGCAATCGGCACCGTTGCTCAAGGCCTCAAATCCACGTGGGTGACCGCACATCCTGAACTGCCAATTCTTTATGGCGTCGACGATGACAGCGCCAAGGAAGGCAGCATCACTGCCTACGCGGTGAATCGCGGGACTGGCACGCTCAACCCGATCAACGCGACGCACACGGGCGGCCACGGCACGACGTTTTTGCGTTTCGATGTCCCGTCGAATACGCTGCTCGGTGCCAATTACAACAGTGGGTCCGTGTCGAGTGTCGCAGTCAATGCCGACGGCAGCATGGGACCTCTCGTGTCTACGGTAACGGAAACAGGGTCCGGGCCAAGTCGCCGGCAGACGAGCGCGCACGCGCACAGCATTGCAATCGATCCGACCGGGCGCTACGCGCTCGTTCCCGATCTGGGCGCGGATCGCGTGTTCATCTATCGCTTTGATCGCGCAACGCGCGCTCTGTCAAAAGATGACGGCGCCGGTCAGCATGAGTTCGTTGCGCCGGCGGGAAGCGGTCCTCGTCATCTCGCGTTCGGGTCGAGCGGTCAATACGTTTATCTGCTGACGGAGATGAGCGCGGAGATCATGGTGCTGCGTTGGGACGCAGTACAAGGTCATTTGACGCTGGTGCAATCGCTGCCCACCAGCACTCAGAACTTTCAGGGCGTGAAGAGCGGAGCCGAGATTGCGGTCAGTCACGATGGGCGCTTCGCGTACGTCGAAGACCGCGGAGAGAATTCGATCGTCGTTTATCGAATTAGCCCGGAATCGGGGGAGCTGTCGCTCCTTCAGCGCATTTCGTCCGGTGGTGACAAGCCATGGGGATTCGGTATCGATGCGTCGGGCAAATGGCTGGTGGTCGCGAATCAACGTAGCGGCAAAGTGAATGTGTTCAGCGTCGATACTGCGTCCGGCATGGTGTCGGACACAGGCAAGTCGGCTGCCGTTACGTCGCCGACCAGTGTTGCGTTTGTGAAGTAACGTGCTATGTGACGCCCTCGCTCGATGAATCGACGGGGCGCCAGCGACCTGAATCAGGGCACAATTCCGCAGGTGTCCCGTTCACCAGAATCTGTTCGTGGGCCAGTTGCAACGAGGCCGAAGACACGACATTGAATGCGATGTTCAGCGCCCGCGCGACGCGGGCGTCTTCGATTGGCAATTCCCAGGTCAGGAAGATCTGCACGCTGTCCATGTTCTGCGTGAAGTCGGCCGCATTAAAGCCGCTGCTGCCGCGCTGGATGACGCCGTGAGGCTGGCCGGTATCGAACACGACAACCGTGCCTCTGGTGATGGGAATACGCAGACCTATAGACGGAAAGTGCAGGTCCTGGCCGCTGTCGTCGCACAGAAAGAGGTTGCAGAAGGCTGCTCCCCCGTACTGCGCGCCGTCATGGTGATATCTCGCGCCCCGGCAGGCCATGAGCGCCACGTCGCTGGACGCGAGTACTTCAGGCATGCCAAGCGCGGCTGTCCAGTCCGACGCAGCCTGCACGCAGTGCTTATAGTCCGGCCATCGCATCAACGCTCGGGCCAGGGGCATGACCTCGACATCGCCGGGTTCCAGAATCACCTGCGACGATATTTCTCTTTCCCAGTCTGCTAGCAGACGTGCTGACGGTGCGGGTATGTCGACGGTGCCTGTCAGCACGATATCGCTCACGCGCCGACTGCGGATCGCGTCGCCGCTCTGGAAATAGGACGTCACTACGTCTTGCGAGGGGTGCTGGGAGGAGTTCATCCAGCGCATTGTAGCGATTCCCAGAAACCGTTTCGATGCAAGCCGGACAGCGGCAATAGACTGCAAACGAAGCGTTGGGGCATGGCTCATCGATGCGACCGGTTGCACTGAGGAAAATGCGGACGATAAAAGTTAATGAATAAAAAGTCTCATAATTTTTATGGTTCAGTGTGAAAAATATATCAGGTGAATTTTATTCGCATGTTTGTGAAATTTGTTGATTTGTTTTATCTATAAATGAGGGTTAGTCTGGGTATGTCGGGAAGGCAATAAGCCAGGTGCATGACATGATCCAGCCAATCGATATCGAAGCAATCGCCCGCGGCGACATTCAGCGGTATTCGAACCAGGTGCTGACCAGCGTGAACGACCATGACGTTCATCTCAGCATCATGCAGACGCCTTACTTCTGGCACCTGCATCCCGATTCAGATGAGACATTTGTTGTTGTCGAAGGCACGCTCGCGGTCGATATGGACGACGGAACCGTCAATCTGCAAAGAGGGCAGATGCTGAGCGTGCCGGCGGGCGTGCGTCATCGAACGAGGCCGGTGACTGCACGTTCGGTCAATCTCACGGTTGAGAGGACTGACGCGACTACCGTCCGATGTGATGCGCCGCCGCATTGGACGGGTCCATGATCCGCATCTCGGGCGACCATGCGCTTACGCAGACATCCGTCCATCTGCTTCATGACAATTTTGAATAAATTTATTAGCCAATCAATACGCATTTAAAGATCATTTTTATATTCATAAAGCGTATAAATTTATTGTTATATGCTGAATCGTCTATCAAATAGGCAAACGTTTGCCAATAATACTCTCCGCATTCATACCGGGGACGTCGAGCGTGTCGGTTTGGCTCAGCGTCTCCTTAAAAAACGGAGAAGAAATGAAAAAAATGTCATCGAGGATTCTGCTTGCATCGGCCCTCAGCGTGGGTGCCGCCAGTAGTGCGTTCGCTACCGGCGTGTATGCACCGTATGTCGACGTCACCGCCTGGCCTACGCCCGCGTTCGACGTGATCGGCGTCCAGCAAGGTATCCAGCAGTTCACCATGGCCTTCGTGGTCGCCGGCAATAACCAGTGCGTTCCATCGTGGGGCGGCGTGCAGAACATCGGCGCCGGCAATACATCAGACCTGCTTACGTCCCTCTCCACGTCGCTGACCAACTACCGCGCGAAGGGCGGCGAAGTGTCGGTGTCGTTCGGCGGCGCCAACGGCGAGCCGCTAATGCAGGCCTGTACGACTGCGGCCACGTTGCAGAGCGCGTATCAGACGGTGATCGACAGCTACGCGGCGACGCACATCGACTTCGATATCGAAGGCGGTGCGCAGGAAGACACGGCGGCGATCACGCGCAATTTCCAGGCGGTCAAGGCGCTGCAGTCTGCGATGACGGCGAAGGGCTCGACGTTGCACGTCACGCTCACATTGCCGGTCATGCCGACGGGTTTGACGCAGGACGGTGTCAATATTCTTAACTCCGCGATTGCCAACGGCGTGACGTTCGACGCCATCAATGTGATGGCGATGGATTACGGCAGCGCGTCGATCGAGATGGGTTCGGCGGCGACACAGGCTGCCACGTCGCTGTACTCGCAACTCGACACGGCGTTCAAGGCGGTCGGTCAGACGAAGACGGATGCGCAACTCTGGCAGATGGTCGGCATCACGCCGATGATCGGGATGAACGACGTGCAGGGCGAAACATTCACGCTCGCCGATGCGCAGACGGTGTTGAACGTTGCGCGCACTGACGATGTTGGCATGTTGAGCAACTGGTCGGTGGGACGCGATCAGTCGTGTCCGGGCAATGGCGCATACACGTCGTCGAGTTGTTCGGGCATCACGCAGACACCGTATGCGTTCGCCGCGATCTTCAGACAGATCAATGGTCACTGGGGCACGGGCGTGACGCAGGACGCGTCGTATAGCGGCTCGGCGGCCACCGGCAGCGCGGGTAGCAGCAGCTCGGGCAGCTCGTCGGGAAGCAGCTCCAGCAGTGGCTCCGGGAGCAGCGGTTCAGCTAGCAGCGGGTCGTCGGGATCGACAGGAACCGGTAGCACGGGAAGCTCAGGCACGACTACGCCGGCGAACGGCGCGGCATGGTCGTCCGCGCAGGTTTATACGGCCGGTATGACGGTGACTTATCAAGGCGCCACTTACAAGGCGCAATGGTGGACGCAAGGAGATGTGCCCGGGCAGGCCGCAGTGTGGACGCAGTTGTCGGGTCCGCTTGCGACGTGGTCGTCGACGATGGCTTATTCGGGCGGCACATGCGTGACCTACCTCAACGCGAAATATTGCGCGCAGTGGTGGACTCAGGGCGATACGCCGAACAAGGGCGGAGTGTGGGTGCTGTCGAACTGATTGCTTCTCACGTATTGCGGGTTCGATGTGTCGCGGACGCAAGCCTGAAATGGCGATGCACGACGTCTTCGAACGGCATCGAAGAATTGTCGCAATACGATTGTGAGAGGTAGAAAAGACTGCGGGCATCGCCGATAACTCGACGATGCCCGCGGGAGAAGCTCGAATAACGTTAGAACAATGCCTGCTGTTGCTCGGGGACGATTCGCATGACGTTGAGTTCGTCGAATCGCAAACGTGCTCTTGCAAGATCGTGAAGCAACTGTCGTTGCAGCCAGATTTCGGCACTGATGCCGAATGCCTTGTCGAGTCGCAAGGCCATTTCGGGTGAAATGCCGGCTTTGCCGCTCAAAAGATTGGTGAGTGCCTGCCTGCTGATGCCCAACGCTGCTGCGCCATCGGTGACGCTCAGGTTGAATCGGGCGAGACAGGTCTGTCGAATCAAAGCGCCAGGATGAGAAAAGTCGGAATCTGCCATGGCCCGAACAATATAAGCGATGACGATAGCTGTCAACTGACAAGCGCCTGTTGTCTGGTCTGGCTGTTGCAAAGTCGCCGCACGAGCAGGTGCATTACGAATGCATTACCGTGCGGCTTCTTATTCCGGCCTGCTCGGACTGCACTAAAGCAGCGACGCTCCTGAACTACCGAGCCGCATTGCTATCCGCAATCGCCTGCAACGCGGCATGCGGACTATCGAGTACAACACGTCCCGCATGAACCAGAGGCGCGGCCTGCGCCATCCACGGATGAGCGAATGCCACAACACTAGCGCCCGCGTCATACGCTTGATTTGCGGCGCGCGCGACTTTGGCGAGGCATGCATCGAGATTGCCGCCGGTAAACAGATCCCAGATTCCGGCGACGTTGACTACTTTCACTGAATCGACTTTCTCGTTCACATACTCCGCGAAAAGACGACGAGTGGGCTCGACGGAAGACTCGAGCGCGCACAACACAACGATGTGTCCGCCGATACGCGCGGCGGTCGCAGCTAATGCGGCGTCTGCCCGCACGATTGGGACTGGCAAATCATCAATGGCCGCCGCGACCGAACTCAATGTGGCACACGTGACGACTACTGCGTCGGCACCAGTCGATAACTCCACGAGGCAATGCTTAATCTGCCCCGTGATTTCCGCAGTGACTATTCCAGTCTGCTGGATGGCTAAGCGGAGATCAGTCCGTATTTCGTGACGAAGCTGTTCGCTCAACAAGCCCAGGTCCTTCGCCGCGTCGTCGAAAATTTTCCTGTTGCCTTCCAGCGTGTGCAAGAAAGAGATGCGCATTGTCTTTTGCTCCGTGCGGTTATCGGGGCGGGCCGGTTGCCAGCGACATGTCGGAATGGATTGTTGCAGTACTCGATTCGCCGGACAAGGCAACTGCGAATACCGGTATTCCCAGTACCTGCATTCGAATGATCTGGCTGGTCGCGCACTGAAAGAACTGATTGAAATACGGTCGATATACATCCGTTAAAGACGCAATACGATTCGGTAATTTCTTGTAAGGACTATTTCAATTGCAAGTTGTTTTACCGGGAAATGTGTCGGCTAGTCACGAATAAAAAGTACTGGTGCACACAGTGTTTCGGCTTTCTCACGAAATAACACAAAACTTTTCCACTCAATACCCAAACACGCTTGCAGGTAAGGAGAATGTTCCATATTATTTCAACGTTTCCTGCATGTGCCGAGAACCTCAAGAAGATTTGCAGAAATTGGAGTGGTGACTCCGACAGCAAAGGTCGGGAAGCCAGGCTGGTTTTAGCGCTGTATTCAATGAAATTCAACGCGGCTGCGTCGCTGAATTTCTTCATTGAGTACATGAGCGGCATCGTGCTACGAAAAACTTACTGGAAGTGACCGGTATTACGGCTCGTTAAGCGTTGGCGATTGTTGCCTGAGTGAAAACCGGTCACGACACTCGTTTCTTACTGGAGGTGTGCGTGAGTATCAGTTCCGTGGCAAGTGCCCTTTACTCACCGATGTATCAGTCGGCATATCAATCGGCCAGTCAATCGACAACGTCGTCGGCGAGTTCGAATCCTATTCAGTCCGTTGCGCGTTTCGCCAGCGATGTTTCCTCTGCCGCCTCGAGTGTGGTGCCGGTACTCGGGTTGCTAGGCAGCATCATCGATGTGTTTGTTTGAAGGCTGCACAAACGCCTTTAACCGAATAGATGTTGCAGGTAGAGAAGAGGCGCGACGGCCACGCTAATTAACGGTGGCTTGTCGCGCTCGTGACCTTCTGTCCAACCGGTTTTAGCGCGGCAAACGCCCATTGCATCACCCATACCTCGACGGCTCACCAGAGCCGCGAGCGTCTCTGCAGTCCATCCCTGCCAATTCGGTCGCCTGGTTTTTCTTGTGTTCGACAGGCGACGCCCTCGCCGCATCCGTCTATCTGAAGTTGGCCGCATGACGTCAGCTAACAAAAGTGCCATTGAAACTCACTTTTATGCAGAGACGTGTGCCCTATCCTCCAATATCGTTAGCGAATCGAGGCGATAAGTCCGGCCCCTGGCCACCCGGCCCGCGTATCGATAAAAAATCGGGTCATCGTCGAAACCTCGGCAATCGCGTCAACAATCAAGACCAGAAAGCGATTCCGTGAGATGCCTCGCCAAAAAAATTAACGGAGACCCGACACGCTTTCGATCTCGCCATCAGCTACATGGCAAAGCGTGTCGACATAGCCCGCGTTCAGCGCGTGGGCTTTACTTAAGAGGCTGATACATGAAACTGGTCCATCAACTTCCCCTGGCGTTGGGGGCTGCGTTGCTGGTGGCATCGGCGGCGGGGTTGTTCGGGGTTTTCCAGATGAACGATGCCGCCAGCGCATACGAACGGATCATCGAGGTAGATGGTGCTCAAGCCCGCCAGGTGTCCGATGCGCTGATCGCTTTCAAGAACCAGGTGCAGAACGGCAAGGACATCGTGCTGCGCGGCAAGAATCCTCAGCAACTCGACAAGTACTGGAGCGCGTTCCAGAAATACGAGCAGGCTGTGCAGTCCGCCACCGAAAAGCTCGCGGTCGAATTGCCGCCCGGCGAAGCGCGCACGAAGATCGAACGATTCAATGTTCTGCACAAGGAGATGGGGCAGGCGTATCGCAAGGCACTCGACCAGTTGAAGGCGTCGGGCTTCGATATCGCCGTCGGCGATCAGGCGATGGACGGCATCGACCGGGAGCCGGTAATCCTGCTGCGCGAGTCCGGTGTCAAGATTGTCCAGCGGGCCGTTGCGGCGGGCGCATTGGCCAGGGCGAAGCAGACGCGCGCAATCTTCGTGAGCTTCGGCGCGTTGGCGCTGACGGTGCTGGCCGGTATTGCAGGCGCCGTGATGTTTTCGCGCGCGATGACGCGCAAGCTCGGCGGCGAGCCCGACGACGCACGCGAAGCGGCGCGCCAGATCGCTCAGGGCAAGCTCGATGTCGACCTGCACGTGCAACCGGGCGACACCGAGAGCCTGATGGCCGCGATGAAGGCGATGACCGTCTCGCTCGCGGATATCGTCGGCCAGGTGCGCAACAGTAGCGACTCCATCGCGACCGGCTCGGCGCAGATCGCGTCCGGCAACGCGGACCTGAGCCAGCGAACCGAGGAACAGGCGAGCGCGCTTCAGCAGACGGCGGCGTCGATGGAACAACTCAGCGCCACTGTCAGGCAGAACGCCGAAAATGCACGTGAAGCGAGCAACCTGGCGTCGGGCGCTTCGTCGGTTGCGCTGAAGGGCGGCAACGTGGTGAGCCAGGTTGTCGAGACCATGAAGGGTATCAACGAGAGTTCGCGCAAGATCGCGGACATCATCGGCATCATCGACGGTATTGCGGCGCAGACCAATATTCTCGCGCTCAACGCGGCCGTCGAAGCGGCGCGCGCGGGCGAGCAGGGCCGCGGCTTCGCGGTTGTCGCGACCGAGGTGCGCAGCCTCGCGCAGCGCAGCGCCCAGGCGGCACGCGAGATCCAGTCGCTGATCTCGGCGAGCGTCGCGCGGGTCGATCACGGCAACACGCTGGTCGACGAAGCGGGCGCGACGATGGCGCAGATCGTCGGCGCGATTCAACGCGTGACGGTCATCGTGAGCGAGATCAGCCGGGCAAGTGCAGAGCAGAGTAGCGGCGTCGAGCAGGTGGGCGCAGCGGTGGGTCAGATGGATCAGACCACGCAGCAGAACGCCGCGCTGGTCGAACAGAGTGCGGCGGCCGCCGAGAGCCTGAGGCAGCAGGCCGCGCGGCTGGTTGATTCGGTCGCGCAGTTCCAGCTTTAACGTTGCAGGCGCCAAGCTGACATTTGTCTTCACATTGATTCGCGCCAGGCATTCCGGCGCGCGAATGCACGTGAGACCACGGACGCCAATTCTGCGAAAGCCTGCTGCGCACAGCTATAATCGCGCTCGAACGTGGCTATAGAGGTGTTATCCGTGAAGAAGATCGCTGCTTTTGCGCTGGTTGCGCTTGCATTGGCTGGTTGCTCATCGCCTGAGAAGCAGGAGACGAAGGCGCAGCAATTCCTCCACAACGAAAGCGGTCTCGCCGACGCGCAACGTAACGCGGCGGTCGATTGCGTTCCGGCGAATTGCGACGCGGCCTGGGCGCTGACCAAACGCTATATCGAGCAACACTCCGAGACGAAGGTGACGCGAGCCGACGCGGTCGCTATCGAAACCGACGCGCCTTACGACTCGGGCGAAGCCGCATTTTCAGCGAGCCGCGACGCGAAGGGCAGCGGCGCGACGCTCACGCTGTTCGCGCAATGCCGCGGCATGTACGGGCCCGACGGTGCGAAGGGTTCGGATTACGACGAATGCGCAGAGAAAATCCTCAAGACGCAGAATGGTTTTGTGCCCTTCCTCAGGACGCACGCGTCGACTCAATAAGCGTATCAGGAGCAGATCGCCGGGCCTGAATTGCCAGGATAAGTCAGGCTTCGGCGGCGCGTTGAATTCGTAGTGGAAGTAAAAGCGCCGCTGCGAAAGCCAGCAAATGCAGAGCGCTGAGTGCCGCAAAGGCCACGAGGAATTGCTGGGGTTCGGCACTAGCAGGGCTCTGTGTGGTCAACGAGATGATCACGGCGAGAAGCGTCGTCGCTATCGGGCCGCTGATTCTTTGCGCGATATTGAGCGCCGTATTGGCGACGGGCAACCTCGCTTTCGGAATCGACGAATAGGCGGCCGATATCGATGGAATGCTGATCGTTCCCTGCCCGGCGCCGGCCAGAAACAGGCTGATGACGGCCCATGTGGCCGAGAATTGGTGCGCTGTCATCCACAGGAACGCCAGTGTGCTCAGGAAGGCCAGCAACGCGCCTCCAGCCGCGACTTTGCGGCAGCCGAATCTCTCTGTCAGAAATCCCATTAGCGGAAACGAGCACATCATGCCGACGCCGGTCGACGCGACGAGCCAGCCCGCATGTGCGGCCGACAACCCGCAGCCCGCGATCAGGTATAAAGGCACCACGAGTTGCCGGCCAAACATCACGCCATTGGCGAAAAACTGCGTAATGGCGGCGACGGAGAACGTGCGGTTCGCAAAAATCCGCACGTCGATCAATGCGTAATTGCCCTTGCGCGCCGAGTGCAGCAGAAAGCCCGCCAGACAGAGGCCGCCCGCCAGTAGAAGCCAGCGTCCGTCGTTGCGCGAAGCGTTCTGCAGCCCGTAGATAACAGCCACGAGTCCCGGTGAAATAAGCGCAAAGCCGACGAAATCGAATGGGCGCTTCTGTGAGGCCAGAGTGTCGCCGGGAAGCAGCAACGCGGCCAGTGCGACGCCGAGAATGCCGACCGGCACGTTGAGATAGAACAGCCACGACCACGTGGAGTGGGCGAGAACCGCACCCGCCAATACCGGACCGAGAATGGGGCCGAGCAGAATGGGCAACGTGGCGTAGCCCATCACACGCGCCATGTTTTTTCCTGCTACGCGCGCAATCATCATTTGCGTCATGGGCGCGAGCACACCGCCTATCAGCCCCTGAAATACGCGTGCGCAGATCAACTCCGTCATTGTTTGCGCAGCGCCGCATAGAACCGACGCCAATGTAAAGCTCGCAAAGCCGATCAGATAGAGACGCTTCGCGCCAATCCGGTCGACGAGCCAGCCATTGAGCGGAAGCATTAACGCCATAGCCAGCAAATAGCCGCTGACGATCCATTGCGCAGTCGCTATCGACGAATCGAGTGCGTGGCTTATCGCCGACAGCGAGACATTGACGACGGTCGAATCGATCTGCGTCATGAACGGTCCGATCACGGCGACGATCGCCACTTTCCAGACCAGCGCGTCGACGCTATTGCTGCCGCTTTTGCCGCTCATTTCCCCGCCAGCTTTCTGATGATGTCGGCGGCTCTGAACAAGGTATCGCGCTCATCGGCGTCGAGTTCGGCGATAGCCTGCGAGAGCCACATCTGCTTGGCCTCGCGATTCTGCTTGCGCAGCTGAACGCCTTTTGGCGTGAGCTCGATCAGCATTTGCCGGCCGTCTGTTGCATGCGGTTTGCGCTTCACGATGCCCATTTCTTCGAGCGAATTGACGGTCGTGCCCATCGACTGCGGCTTCATGCATTCGGCGCGTGCGAGTGCTGCGGTGGTGGCCGGACCGTCATTCGCCAGTCGCGACATGACCACCGATTCGGTCATTGAAAGCTCGCTGGTGCCGCCTTCATTGCGGGTGCGGCGCAGCAGCAGTCCGACCGCCTGCATCAGGTCGAGGACGGATTGCTGGAAAGTTTTACTGGGCATGTGCTTCGGAGCGTATTCAGATTGAGCAGGTATCAAGCATGAATTTATTCAGCCAAACTTGCAAGGTAAACTTGCAAGTTTGGCTGAATAGTGAGAATCTTGGCTCACACGTCGTTGTGACGATGGGAGAGCGTTCAGATGCCGCCGTATCACCATTACCTTTCGTACTTCTTTGGCGGAGCGTTTGTCGCCAATGCCATTCCGCACTTTGTCAGCGGAATGATGGGCCGGTCTTTTCAGAGTCCGTTTGCGAAGCCGCCAGGTAAAGGCCTGTCCTCAGCCATGGTCAATGTGCTGTGGGGAGCGTTTAATTTTGTGGTGGGTTATCTGCTGATTTGCCGTGTCGGCGATTTCGATATTCGTGTCACGGCGGATGCCACTGCGGCCGGTCTCGGCGCGTTGCTGATGGCAGTGATGGCGGCGCATTTATTCGGGCCTTTTCACGGAGGCCTGCCCGAGGGCAAGTAATTCGTATTGCCGACGCAGGCTATGTCGGCAATACGAAAGTACTGTTATTTATGCTGTGTTGTCGCGAGCGGAGAACAGTATTACTTCGCCGCGCCGACCAGAGCGAACGCGTCGTATTTTGGATTGATTGGCGTATGCGGCATGTGCGTAATTGCTTCTTCTACCAGAGGCTCACAGGCGCTGTAATCCGATCCGATGCTGTCGCTATGCGCCTGCGGAAAGTTGACGGCGAGTACCTTGCCGCCCCAGCGATCCACGGTCGCTGTCATGCTGCATTTGCCTGCGCCGCCCACTTTCACGTCGAGCAGGACGAGGGTCATATCTAACGCAGAGTCCGAATTGGAGAAATTCCACTGAGCGGTCATCCGGTCAGTCGGGCCTCCCGTGCTAATCACTTTCATTGTCTTGTCGGGAATACCGACCGATTGCACCAGATCGAGAATATTTGACCCGACGAGTTCGCCGGTTTGTTCTCGCGCTTCGTGCATCCGGTAAGTTGCACAACCCGACAGCAGAGTGATCAGAAAGAGGACGGTAATTTTGGGGATTCGCAAGGGAGTATCTCCGTTGGCGCGCATGGACCGATACGCAGTAGATGACAGGAACAGGGCGGCGCGAATCACTCGAACAATGCGAGCCGCAGCATCGGACTGCTATTGATTGCATCATTCCCTGAGATGGATTTCAGGCACTCCCAATTGCGAGTTGGTGGATGCAGTGTTCCTGCACGAGTGCCTGAAGTGTTCACTTCATCTTCTAACGGATCGACTGTCGGCGGGATAGTTCAATGGAATATCCGACAGGCGCGCGTTGTTACCGCGAGTCCTTACGGTGCATTACGAAACGCTGATTGGATGTATGGATTTGAGCGCTGTGCGCGCGCTCCGCAATGCGTCAGAAAGCATTGCGAACAGGGTGATCAGGTTCTTCTCCGGCACAGACGAAGGTCGCCTGTGCCTTCATGCGCGGTTCTTACAGATAGCTGCAAATGTAATCGAGCGTTTCAGTCACGTCGATATCGAAGCGGCTCTTGCCCGGGACCGAAAACGATTCGCCAGCGCCATACGTCTTCCATTCTTCGCTGCCTTCGAGACGGATGCGGCATTGGCCGGCCTGAACTTCCATCAGTTCCGGCGCGTCTGTGCCGAAGTTGAGCGTGCCCGGCAGGATGATGCCGAGCGTCTTGCGCGTGCCGTCGGCAAACAGAACTGTATGGGACACGCACTTGCCGTCGAAATAAACGTTGGCACGTTTGATAACGGAAACCTGATCGAATTGGGTTGCTGCCGACATGGCTGTCTTCCTCTGAATTGTCGTGAATGGATGAATGAGCGGCGCCTCGCGGCGAATCGCTGCGCGATCTGCGTAGCCCGCCTGCGCGAACTTTCGTTGCGGCGCGAGTCCGCCATCATACCGAAAGTCCCTGCACCGGCGGCCGACAAGAGGCGCCCAGAAGCGTGAAAACCGGGCGGCATTCAGCGCAAATTATTCAGCAGCCACATATCGTTTTATTTCCGTATTTTACGCTCCATGACAACTCCGGTACTCGTGAAAATCGACTACGCTTAATGGCGGAATACAAAAAAATCGCCTTAAATCAAAGCTCTCGAAATTCGAATAATTTCATCGTCATAAATAGTAATGTTTTTTCAGGAATTTATTCGCGTAATGCGAATGCCGATTGTTAGCGTAATTCATATTGAATGAGCGAGGTCGTGCCACAATTTCCACAGGCAACGACTGGATTCGTTAGCTGTTAGCCGCTGTGCTTCCCACTACGAACCGACATCTACCACGACGATGCAATTCACGAGGATCCTTGCCTGCGCCGCTGCTGCCCTGTGCGCGCGCGGTGCGTCTGCTCAGGAGATTTCTTTCTACGCTGGCCCGTTAACCGGCGGGCACGCCCACTCCTATTCGTGGGCACTCGATTACACCGAAGGTATTAACCAGTATTTCGCAGGCAGTCTCACGTGGCTCAATGAAGGCCATATCCCCGATCATCACCGCGATGGACCGGTCGCCCAATTGTGGGGACGACTTCCGCTGATGCAGCGACGCCTGGTCTTTTCGCTCGGCGTCGGCCCTTATCGCTACTTCGATACCGAAGCCGCTTCGCAAGGTGCGGGCTATTCGAATACTCATGGCTGGGGCGTCGTTTATAGCGCGCGTGCCACGTGGTATTCGTCGCACCGCTGGACCGGCAATCTGCAACTCAATCACGTGCAGGTGGCGGGCGGGGAGTCGACTACGGCGGTCATGCTCGGCATCGGCTATCAACTGGACGCACCCGACACGCCGGGCCCGCGCGATTTCGCACTGCCGCGCACGAGCAAGGTCACGAACAACGAAATCACGTTGATGGCGGGCACGACGATCCTGAACAGTCTCGAATCGCAGACTTCGTGGGCTGAAGCGATCGAGTACCGGCGTGGACTGACCAACTATCTCGACGCCACGGTCGGCTATCTGCACGAAGGCAGCGGCCTGACCGCGCGTCGGGACGGCGCGACCGCGCAACTGTGGCTGACCCGCGCGTTCCTCGACGAGCGCCTGTCGCTCGGCGTCGGCGCGGGCGCTTACGCGGCGATCCATCATGGCGATTCGGGCGACACCAGAACGAGCGGTGACGGCATCTTGTCCGGCCTCGTGTCGATGTCGGCGTCGTATCGCGTCACACGCAACTGGTCGGCGCGCGTTACGTGGAATCGCGTGATGACCCGCTATAGCCGCGACACCGATGTGATTCTGGGCGGTATCGGTTACCGGTTCTAAACGCGCGCAACGGTCCAGCGCGGCAAAGTTCAGAGCGGTGACGACAACGCAGCCTGTGGTCAGTCCCACACAACACGTGTGAAATTTTCCCGCTCGCCGACGCGCAGACACCGGCGCTTCATGTCGAAATGCGACACTTTTGACAACACCTCCTCCCCGAATAACCTGACGAATTAAGTTTACGTAATAATTGCTGCGCACGACCGTTTGAGTCCACCAACCATCAGAAATGCGCAGGTCATGGCTTTTAGCGAACCAAGGTCTCCATTTTTCAAGTGGGTCGTGTCTTCCGCTCAAAACCTGAGCGCGGACAATCGGCAGATCCTGCTTGCAAATCTGTTCACGCGTACCTTATCGATCGTATTCGCGTCGATCTGCGAAATCAGCGTTTGCGCCACCGCGTATTACCTCTATCCCATTCCCCTCTATGCAGCGTGGGGCGGCGCTGTCATCGCGTTGCTCATGGTCCGGCTTGCGTTGATCTGGCTGTCCCGCGTGCGCAGCGCCCAAAACCGGCCCACGCCTACTTCCGCGTTTCTGCTGGCGAGTCTGCTGTGGAGCGTGCTGTTCGGATTCGGCACTCTGTTATGCAACATTAGCGGAAGCCAGACGCTCTTCCTGCTTGGAAACGTTTGTGCGGTCGGGGTGATCGGCGGACTGGCGGGGCGCAACGCCGGCACGCCGCGGCTCGCGCTTTTGCAGATCACGTTTATTCTCACGCTGCTCGGCATCGGCGCGGTGCTGTCGCCCGGTAACGGCAAGCTCGTGCTGCTGTTTCAGGCGCCGTTCTGCGCGGCTGGCTTCTTCACGGTGGCGCTGCGCAGCAATCGCGACACGGTCGCGTTGTTGCTGGCGCGCGAAAACAGCCACCGTCTCGCCCATCAGGACAGCCTCACCGGTTTGCCAAACCGCGCGCGTATCAGCGAACTTCTGCTGGAGCGCACCGAGTTGGGCGCGTTCCGGCAGGATCAGTCGTTTGCCGTTCTGCTGATCGACCTTGATGGTTTCAAGGCCATCAACGACAGCCTGGGCCACGCTGCCGGCGATCAGATTCTTCAGGAAGCGGCGACTCGTCTGCGTGAAGTTCTGCCCGGCGGCGATCTGGTTGGACGTCTCGCGGGCGACGAATTCGTCGCGATTTCCGACTGCTCGCGAGAGGTGCGGGACGCCCGCGTTCTGGCCGACCATATCGTCAAGACACTCGCGCGGCCATTCGCGCTGAGCGAGGCGCTCGTGCATATCGGCGCGAGCGTCGGCGTCGCGCTCTACCCGGAGCACGCGAAAACAGGACCGCAATTGCTGATTTGCGCCGACCGGGCGTTGTATGCGGTCAAACGCAGCGGTAAAAGCGCGTTCGCGGTGTTCGACGCCGACAAGCACGTATCGGATGAAAGCCTGAGTCTTTTGCGCAGCGATCTGGAAGGGGCGCTCAAATCGTTCAGCGGTTTGCGCATGGAGTATCAGCCGATTGTCGACCTCGGCAATGGCGCGGTGACGGGTCGTGAAGCGCTGTTGCGCTGGACGCATCCCACGCGAGGCGAGTTGCCGCCGTCCGCGTTTATTCCGACCGCGGAACGCACCGGCCTGATCCTCGCATTGGGCGAATGGGTGCTGCTGCAGTCCTGCACGGAAGCCGTGAAATGGCGCGATAAAGCCATCGTCGCTGTGAACGTGTCGCCGGTTCAGTTGCGCGAAGAATCATTTGCATCGACGGTCTCGGCCATTCTCCGCAGAACGAAGCTGCCACCTGTGCGCCTTAATATCGAGGTCACGGAAACCGTGTTGTTGAGCGACGACGTGGTTACCCGGCGCAATGTCGCGAGGCTGCGCGCGTTGGGAATCGGACTGGCGCTCGACGATTTCGGTACCGGCTTTTCCACCATGTCTACCCTCGTACGCTTCTCGTTCGACAAGCTGAAGATCGACAGTTCGTTCGTGCGAGAGTCTGTGCACGGGCGCGAATCCGCAGCGGTGGTTCGCGGAATCGTGGCGCTGGCACGGGAAATCGGCATGCCGACCACGGCGGAAGGCATCGAGACACAGGAGCAGTTGAATTTCGTGCGCGTGTGCGGCTGCACACACGCCCAGGGCTTTCTACTAGGCAAACCGGTGAGGGGCGAAGAGATTGCGCAGATCGACGAGTTGCTTGCGACGAGTTCCGAAGACACAGCCGCGAATGCCCGCCACTGAATTTCGCTACGAAGGACAAGCATGAACGCGGCTTTGCAATTTCAGTTGAGGCTGACTGTTTCGCCCGAACTCGCAGAAGCCTTGCGTGCAGATGCGACTGCCACGACCCGTCCCGCGCTCCAGGATATTTTGCGCCGGCACAACGCTTCACTGAAGTGTCAATTCGATGCATTCGCCGACTACGTGAGCGAGGCAGAGAGGCTCGGAACGGAACACTATCCGCTTTATCAGTGGACTCGCGAAACCATTGAGAACCCGGAGAAGAAAGCGAAGTATCTGCAATCGTTCACGGTCTATGTGAACGGCGCGGAGGTGTATGAAAAGAGCGTGACGGATGCATTGGAAGAGGAGCTACTTAAGCTGGTCGCCGCCAATGGTATTACGCGCGTTTCCAGGTTCGATACCAATCCGGCGAATAATCCACAGCCGCCCGCGCGTTAGCCGGATCGAGCATCTTAAGAGCTTCGGGATCACGCTCACGCTTTCGCCGTGCTTACAGACTTCGTTCGAAGCGCGAACCCTCGCGGCTGCATCACATCATTAATTCGGTTTTACTTTCCGCGACATCGCGTCGACTTCGTGAGAGGATGCAAATTCACTATTTTCACGGAGAGCGACATGGGACTTTTGGACGAAGCAGGAAAGATCGCGGGAGCAATCGCTGCCGTTGAAGCCGCTGAAAAAGTGGACCCGGAAGCCGGTCTTCTGACCAAAGGCATCGCCGCGATTGCCGGCTTTGAAGGCGCGGGCAAGCTCGAATCGATGATCGAGAAGAAAGACGACGACACGCAGCAAGCCGACAACGTCCAGGCGTCGGACGACAATACCAATCCGCAGACCTGAAAAAGAGCCGGGTACGCGTAGTACACGCAAGGTCGGCCGTTGAGTCGTATAAGCGTGAATTTGAAAACGCTAAACAGCGGCCTCCTTGCGATTCCCTGTCGGTCTCGTCGCTGCAAAAAATTCTGAATACCCGCACGTTTCTGTCAATCCGGCAGCCTTTGCCTGCCACTCAAGCAATGCTCTTTCTGTTCTGTTGTCTGTGATCCTGAGCCCTGGCGTATCCGTTTCTTTCATCTGGATGTCATAGCTTCGCAGCTAGGATCGCTGGAAACCTTCGTCACGCACTCGTCCGGCCGTGCACGATGCACGCCGCTCAGGTCCTGGCGTTCTTCCACCCCACTACAAGAACACAAGACATGTCGAACAGAAAAGTCACCAGTCCTTCTGCAACTGATGATCAGGGCGCATCCATTGTCTCGCGTCGAGGGTTTTTGAAGTTCGCCGGCGCGTCCAGTCTGGCAACGGCGGCGGGCACGCTTGCATCGGCGGCGCGGGCGGGCAGCAGCACGCCTGACGGCACGCCCGAGCAAATCCACCTGACCTGGGGCAACGACCCGGCCAGCGAGGTTATTGTGTCGTGGGCATCGCTGGCGCCGGCCGTAAAGCCGCTGGTGCGCATCAGCGGGGGAGACAGCGGTCGGCAAACGGTGCACGCGATTCAAAGCACCTATACCGACGGCCTCAACGGCGAGGTCGTGTTCACCTATCACGCGCGTCTGCGTGATCTGAAGCCGGACACGAATTACCAGTACGAAGTGACCGCCGAGAACGACAGCAACGCGGGTCAACCTTTCACCGCGAGCTTCCGCACCGCGCCGCACGGCCGCAAGCCGTTTCGCTGGACGAGCTACGGCGATCTCGCCACGCCGAATACCGGTTGGGTTCTGTCGTCGCCGCAAAGCCGCTTCGCGGTGCAGGCAGTCGAGCGTTTTCAGCCGCTGTTTCACCTGCTCAACGGTGACCTCTGCTACGCCAATCTGAACCCGACGCAACAGCCTGAAGTGTGGCGCGACTTCGGCAATAACGCACAGACGTCGGCGGCGAATCGTCCGTGGATGCCATGTCCCGGCAATCACGAACTCGAATTCAATAACGGCGAACAGGGCCTGGCGTCGTATCTCGCGCGCTATACGCTGCCGGATAATCACACGCGTTTTCAGGGGCGCTGGTACACCTTCCGCGTGAGCTCGGTGCTCTTCGTTTCGCTCGATGCCGACGACGTCGTCTATCAGGACGCGGCCGCTTTCGTCGCAGGTCCGGCACCGCTGGTGCCGGCCGCGAGCACGGGCAATCCGCCGATTCAACCGGGCACCTCGCTCTATGTGCGCGGATATAGCGGCGGCGAGCAGACGCGTTGGCTGGAAAACGTGCTGAGCCGTGCATCGAAGGACGACGACATCGACTGGATCGTCGTGCAGATGCATCAGGACGCGCTGAGTTCGTCGCAGACGGGCAACGGCTCGGACAAGGGCCTGCGCGAAGCGTGGCTGCCACTGTTCGACCGTTACGGCGTCGACCTCGTGCTCTGCGGGCACGATCACGACTACGAGCGCAGCTATCCCGTACGCGGTTGCAATCACAACAAGGGCACCGACATCGCCTCCGGGCGTCCGGTCGATACGTTGCAGCCGAAGCCGGTGATGTCGGCGGTATCGGCGGGGGCGTCGACATTCGACACGAGCCACGGCACGATTCACCTGATCCTCGGCGGCGGCGGCACGAGTGCGCCGCTCGACGTGTATGGCGTCGATGCGGGCACGGGTTTGCCGCAAGCACGCATCTTCACGCGGCCCAACCGCCCCGTTGCATCGACAACGACCGCAGGCACGTTCGTGCGAGCCGGTGCGGATGCCGTCGAAGATGCAATCTGGTCGGCGCAGCGCGACACCGGCACGGGCTACGGCATTGCGGTGTTCGATCACGATCCGGGTCATCCGGGCGGCGAGACGAGCATCACGATGAACTACTACCACGCACCCGGCGCCGATCAGACACCAACGCCGAACTATGAACTGTTCGAAACGATCGAGCTGAAAAAGAAACGCCGCGGATAGACACGTAATACGCGTTAAATAAGCAATCAATCGCGGGCCATCGTCATTCGATGACCCGCGATTTTGCTTTTCGCGCGGCGCGTCAATCCCCTGGCGTCGAGTCGCTTCATTTTGTTACACGTCTTACCGAGGTCCTGCGAGGCGGTTACAACGGGCTTTCAAAAACGTCGTTATACTCGCGCCGTCTCAAAAACAAAACTACCTCGATATGTCGAACAGATTCATCCGGATGGTCGCTGTGGCGGCACTCACCGCAGCAGCGTCGTTGTCGGCAATGGCCGGCGATATGAACAACATGCTCGGCGGTGCGCTCGGCGGCGTCGCGGGCGCGGCCCTGGGCGGCGCGGTGGGCGGCAGCACCGGCGCGGTGATCGGCGGTGCGGTCGGCGGCGGCGCAGGCGGCGCGGTCACGTCGAACCGGCGCGAGCGCACGGGTGCGATCATCGGCGGCGCGCTGGGCGGCGGTGCGGGCACGGCGGCCGGCAATGCCATGGGCGGTCGCGGAGGCGGTCTCGTCGGGGCGGCATTGGGCGGCGGCGCGGGCTCGGCGCTGGGCGGCAACATCTCGCGTTCCAACTCGTATTCGAACGATTATTCTCGTGGATACCGCTCCCGCAACCGTCATCACAAGCCACGTCATTACGACTGAGCGGCGAGTGAATCACGCGTGCAGAATCAGCTTCTGCACGCGCCAGTTCAACAGCTCGGCGACGAATAGAACATTCTCCGATGGGCACGCCATCTGATGAATCCAGCCGAACTGTTTCGGCTGCTTGCCTGCTTTGCCGAGTACGCCGAGTACCTTGCCGTCGAGCGTCATCTTGTAGATGCGGCCGGGGAATGCGTCGGCGCTGTAGAGCACCTGATTCGGTCCCGGTGAAATGCAGATGGCCCACGGTGAGCCCGGCGCAAACGTGCCCGCTGCAATGGCCGCTTCGTCGGGCATGTTGCCGATTGCCGGACGCGCGTCGGGCGGCACGGGTACGTCGATCGTGAACTGCCGTTTGAAATTACCTTCGGTGTCGAACACCTGAATGCGCCGGTTGCTGCGATCCGCGACGTAGATGTTGTCGTGCGCATCGAGCGCAATACTGTGCGGCGTATGAAATTGTCCCGGACCCGTGCCACGGTCGCCCCATGACTTGATCCAGTTGCCGTCGCGATCCACTTTGGCGACGCGCGAGTTGATATAGCCGTCGCTGATATACGTGTTGCCTGCGACGTCCCACGCCACATCCGTCACCTGACGGAAGCGGCCGGGTTCGGAAGGCAGCGGCGGATTGGGATGCTTGAGCGGCCCGGTTTCTTCGTCGGCGGCCTCCTGCTTGCGGCCAAATACCATCGCGACGCGTCCATCCGGGGTGAACTTGATCACCATGTCGGAGCCTTTGTCCGTCACCCAGATGTTGTCCTGCCGATCCACCTTGACGGTATGCGCGAACGACCACGCGTACAGGTTGTGGCCGATCTCGCGGATAAAGCGTCCGTCGGGCGAAAACTCCAGAAGCTGTGCGGCCGCTGCGCCATAGGCAGGCCCGCTGGTGTTGCCGCGAGACAGTACGAAGATGTGGCCGCGCGAATTGAGCGCGACACCGGAACATTCGCCCAGATAGGTGTCTTTCGGCAAAAGAACGGGGTTGGCAACGGAGTCGTAAGCAATCGACGGCACGTCCTGTGCATCGGCAAAAGCGGTGGGCATGGCGAGTGCCGCAGCGGAGCCGGCGATCAGACTCATGAACATGCGGCGGCTCATTGCCCGATGCTCTGTACTTCCACAACACGGACAAAACGACCCATAGTGTTCGCTCATTCGATGTCTCCTTTTGTGGGCTGTGACGTGATCGGCGTACACGGGCTCGTCACATGCAAAGGCAATCGTAGTGCACAAAACGCTTAATAGCTAAGCTGGTTTTCGCGTGGATGTATGAGAGGTTTCGAAGTGAGGCGACCATGGTTGCATGATCATGTTCAAGCGGACCGAGTGGCGGCACGATCTTTGCGAACCGTCTTTGCGATTCACGCCGGGTCACAAAAGTAGTGGGTACGCTCGCGTATGATGGGCAGCGACTCTAATACCCTTTCATTGCGCATGACGTAACAGTTATAGCGTTCAATGCACACCTTTCATTTGCCTATGACCGCCAGCTCCTCTGCATACGGTTCGCAATTCATCTCGTGCATCATCTGCGCATATAACGAAGCGCCTCGCATCGGGCAAGTACTCGCCGTCGCCGCCATGCATGCGGCGTTGGGCGAAGTCATTGTCGTCGACGACGGGTCCACCGACGGCACGGTCGATATCGTCAAACAGTTTCCTTCCGTACGTCTGATCGCGCGCGCCACGAACGGCGGCAAAAGCGCAGCGATGATGGATGGCATCGCCGCCGCACGCGGTGATCTGCTGATGCTGCTGGACGCCGACCTCAAAGGGCTTGCTACAGAGCATATTAGTGCGCTCGCGGCCCCCGTGATTACAGGCCGCGCGGATGTCAGCATCAGCCTGCGGCAGAACAGTCTCGCGATTTTTCGTGCTATCGGCCTCGACTTCGTTTCGGGCGAGCGCGTGGTCAGGAAGGCGTTGTTGCAGGAGTCGGTCGTGCAGATTCGCGCGCTGCCACGCTTCGGCATCGAAGTGTTTATGAACCGCCTGATCATCGATCGACGCCTGCGAATTGCTGTCACGCATTGGCCGCATGTCACCCAGGCACGCAAGACCGAAAAGCTCGGCTATTGGCGCGGCGTTCGCGCGGAATGGCGGATGATTGCCGACCTGCTGCGGGTGGTCTATCCGCTTGCATTGATCTCGCAGACGGTACGGTTATCGCGCCTGAGGGTCGCGCATGGGCGCGTGTCTTTTGCGACTCGCATGAGGGGCGTTCCAGACACGCCGCAATAATCCGCTTACGCGCGTTTGGTGCCGACGCGAACGAGCGCCAAAGCCGCAATGCCGAAGGCTCCCAACGCCAGCGGACAGAATAGTGTTGCGAATCGCCAGAGTATGAGGGCGGTTCCGACTGCCGCTCGCGGTACCCATGAGCCGAATGCGGCGGCAAGCCCGAGGTCGCCGCCACCGCCGCCAGCGGGAATGCCGGTCCACAGCGCGGCATGCAGGACCAGCGCCTGGACGGCCACGACAAAGCCCGGCGGCAGCGCATAACCCAACTGAAGCAGAATGAACCACAACGCGCCATAGCGGAGCAGCCATTGGGTCGTGGTCAGCAGAAGCAGCACGGCGAGTTGCCAGCGTGGTCCGGTGAGTAGATGCGTCCATTGCTGGCGCACGTTGACGACGAACGCGCGCCACTGCGCGGGGCGCTCATTTTTTATGCCGACACGTTCGAGCACGCGGTGAACACTCGCACCGAGTTGTCGCCGGTATCGCCAGATGCCGAATGCCAGCGCGATAACGCCAAGCGAAACGCAGGCCGCGACTTGCAGCGACATCGGCGCAATCAGCCCGCTCACCAAACCGATACAAGAGACGATCGAAACCGGCACTGCTATTGCAAAGAAGGCGAGATCGAGCGCCTGGTCGCCGCTGACGACGGTGGTCGCCTGGGTCCACGACGCGCCGGCGCGTTGCAATAGCCCGAGATTCACGCCATATCCCGCTGCGCCGAACGGTGAGCCCAGAAACGCCGCATCGGTGACGAAGGTGATCGCAAGCGTGCGCGGAAACCGTATGTGCAGGCCCAACGCGGTCTGCATCAATTGCTGCTTGCCTGCTTTGGCCATTGCACTGACGAGCGCACTCGCGGCCAGCATGACGATGAGATGAGGCGACGCAGCCTGCAGTCCGGCCACGATGGCATCAGAGCCCAACAGAAACGGCGCACCGATGGCGAAGCCGACGCCGATGATGGCCAGCAAAATGGTCGCACCGAGTGCAAGCGGTTTCGTCAAAGGAGTGTCCTGAGCAGGTCCGTCGGAGCAAACCTCGAACGTTACGACATACGTGTGTCGGAAAAGTGTCGGGGCGGTGTCCGGGGTATGTGTCAGGAAATTTTTGGGCTTGATTGCGCTGGGGTGGTGTGATGAGCGGTTAGTGCAAGGAGGGCGATAATCTGCTTGCGGGACTATTGCTCAACAAATTAGTAGGAATCCTGCTTGTGGAACAAGCGAAGCAGGATTCTATATATGCATCGATTAGCTACCGAAGAAAGGATTGCAAAAACTTACCGGGCCTACGCATTCCGGCGTCATCTGCATGCGTTCGGGCTTGCCGGAAGAAGAGTTGCCATTCTGGGGCATGCCGCCGTATTCGGACTGAGTGGTTTGCGAGCTATCCTGCGCGGCGATCTTTGCTTCGGCAGCCTGGATATCGGCGGGATAGTTGGCGTCGTCGCTCGTCGAAGGGTTGTAGCCCGCCTGTTCGACGCGGATCAGATCGGCGCGCACTTCAGCGCGTGTGAGCGGTGCATTCGATTGAGCGAAGCTCAGAGCGGGAACAGCCAATGCGCCGGCAGCGAGAGCGAAACAAACGAGAGCTTTTTTCATGATGGAAATTCCTTTAAACGGGATGAGTTGACTGGTAGAAATAGCCGAGACAATGCGGCGTGTTTAGCTACCGAAATATGGCGTGCAATAACCAGCGGGGCCGACACACTGTTGCGTATTCGTCGGCTTGTGTTCTTTTGCCGAAGCCTGAGTCATGACGCCAATCGAAGCAAAGAGCGCCATTGTCGCGAAGGTGAGAAATTTGAGTTTCATTGCGGATGCCTAACTAATTAATGATGAAGATCGCCGTACGCGTGAGTGCAAGGTGAAGCTGTTCGTGCGCCTGGATACGGTCCGTCTGAGACTGGAGCGGCATTCGAAGGCTTTGCCTGAATCGGCAAGCCGGATGTTTGCTGCTGTCTACGTATGGTCAAACACGATGAGGCTTCCTTTTATTCCCAATTTTTTCGATGCCATGAATTTTTTTTGACAGCGTCAGCGTGATGCCTTGGGCGAGCCGCCATACAAACGGCTGACAACATGGGGTAGAAGGTACGTGCTTATTGCTGCCTCCCCCGGCCAGGCGGTCGATACAGGCCTACGTCACGCGACGGAACAAGGGGCGTTTGCCCGAACAGCTATGAAGGGAGCGATTGCAGAAACCTCGCGCATCGCGACCGAAAAAGTACGATCGTCTCCGCTCAGGCACGAATGCCCGCGCCACCGAACCGCACCATCTCTCTTTGCTACTATGTCGGCAGCGTCAGCTTCCGAACCGAAGAACAAGGAGATTCAAATGAGCAAAGGGTATTGGGTAACCAGCTATCGCAAGACGAACGACGCGGCGAAACTCGCCGCCTATGCGCAACTCGCCGCGCCGGCAGTGGCCGCTGCCGGTGGCAAATTCATCGTGCGCGGTGTGGCGGATGAAGCGCGTGAGCAGGGCTTGAAAGAGCGGACGGTCGTCATCGAGTTTGCGACCTACGAACAGGCGGTCGCCGCTTACGAAAGCGACGCGTACAAGAAGGCGCTCGAAGCGCTGGGCGACGGTGTGGAGCGCGATCTGCGGATTGTGCGCGGCACGGAATAACGCGCGCTATCGGAATAAGGGCGCCCCGGGTGATAGCGGGCGCCCTCGAATGAATGCAAAGCGCGCGGCAGAACAAAACCTGTTTGCCGCGCGTTACGCAGGTTTTACTTAACTGCTCCCAAAGCCAGGCCCTTCACCAGATACCTCTGCAGCCAGGCGAACACAATCGAAACCGGCAAGGTGGCGCAAAGCGTAGCGGCCATCACCAGATGCCATTCGACGACGTATTTCCCCGCGACCATATCCGTCACCTGCACCGTGAGCGTCTTGTTTTCCGGCGAACGGATCAGCGTATAGACAACGGCAAATTCATTCCATGCATTGATGAACGTGAAGATCGCGGTCACGACAATTGCCGGCACCGCCAGCGGCAGGAATACCTTGAACACCGCCCGGGTGCGCCCGCATCCTTCGAGCCACGCCGACTCTTCGAGATCTCGTGGCACGGTCTGAAAGTACGACGACAGCATCCATACGGCAAACGCGATATTGAACGCCGCGTAAGACACGATCACGCCGATCTTCGAGTCGACCAGATTGCCGTCCCCAAACGGAATCATTGCGGCAAGCCTGAACAGACCGACCACCAGCAGAATCGGCGACAGCATCTGCGTGACGAGTAGAAACTGGCGATACAAACCGCGTCCGCGAAATGGAAAGCGGGCTAGTGCATAAGCGGCCGGCAGGCTCACCGCGAGCGCGAGCGCCGTGGACAGCAAGCTGATGATCGTGCTGTTACGCAGCGCCACGCCGAAGTTGGCGGCTTCCCACATATCGACGAAATTGCGCCATTGCCAATGCACGGGCAACCAGCGCGCCGGGTAGACGAAGATTTCCGAAGCCGGTTTCAACGCGGTGAACAACATCACCGCGAACGGAAACAATACGACCACTACGAGTGGCGACAACGCGAGCCAGCACCACAACGAGCGCTTCATCTTGACGCTGAGGCTCATGACGGATCTCCTTCTTTCGCGGGCTGCAGGCGCAGATAAGCGATCGAGAAAACGAACAGCATGACGAGCATGATCAGCGAGACGGCGGCTGCTTCGCCGGGACGCCCCAGCCGGAAACCAAGCTCATAGAGATACGTGACGAGAATGTGCGTGCTGTTGTCGGGGCCGCCTTGCGTCATCACCCAGATAATCGGGAACGAGTTGAACACGTAGATCACGTTCAGCAGAATCGTCATGTTGATGAACGGCTTCAACAACGGCATGGTCAGCTTGCGGAACTGCTGCCACGCGCTCGCGCCGTCCATGCGCGCGGCTTCGTAAATATCGCCCGGCACCGACGACAAACCGCCGAGCAGAATCGTCACCGTAAAGGGAATCGACACCAGAATGCCGACGGCGATCTCGACCGGAAACGCGAGTTCGGGCGTGGCGAGCCAGTGAATCGGGCCGCTAATCAGCCCGAGTCTCTGCAACGTGACGTTGACCATCCCGTAGTCGTCGTTGAAGGCCCAGCGCCAGACCACGGCGGTCATGGTCAGCGAGACGGACCACGGCAGCATCACGATGGTGCGTGCTACGCCGCGTCCATAGAAATCCTGGTTCAGCACCAGGGCTACCGGCACGGAAATCAGCACTGTGCCGCCCACGACGCTGATGGTCCAGACAATCGTTCGCCGGGCGGAGGCGAGGAATATGGGGTCGTCGAAAATCGTCTGGAAATTCTGCAGACCGGTGAAGTCGCGAATCGCGCCGAAACGCGATACCTCATGCAGCGATTGCCACACGATGTTGAAAATCGGATAGCTGATGATGAACAGCGCCAGTATCAAACTCGGCGCAATCAGCAACCAGGGCGCTTGCAGGCGCGAAGAAGCGGAACGGCTCATGCGTGCTCGATCGTAAGACGCGTCCGCGTTAGTCAGTGGGCGCGACGGGATGGGCCGGATAGTGCAACGAGTGCAGCTAGTGCATTACGACCGAAACGCGCACCGCCCTGGTCTATGGCGGCGCGCGTTCCGTATTCAGACAAAGACAAACACAATCACGAATAGATCACCGCAGGGTTCAATGACCCAACGACTTGTTCGCCTGGGTAGCCGCCGCATTCAACGCGTCGGCCGGTTGCGCCTTGCCGAGATAGACCGACTGCATTGCATCGGTCACGGCCTTCGCGGTGTCTTCCCAGCCCGTGACGGTCGGTGCGAAGTGGGCAGTCGGCAGCAACGCGACGAACGCCTTGGTGTCCGGGTCGTTGAACGCCGGGTCCGTTGCTTCAGCCTTGGTGGTCGGCAGGAAGCCTTCGGTCGTCGTGAACTCGACACGCGGTTCCTTGGTGAACAGATAGTCGAGGAACTTCCACGCCGACTTCTTCACCTTCGAGTTCTTGAACATCACGATCGAATCCGTCACGGCGTACGTGGCGTGCGTCGTGCCCATTGGAATCGGATCGATACCGTACTTCAGATTCGGCGCTTCCTTCTTGATCTGCTTCGCGAGGAACGGTGCCGAGATCATCATCGCGACGCGGCCCTGCTTGAACAGGTTCTGCACGTCTTCACGGCTGTAGCCGGTCACGCCGGGTTGCGTCAGACCCTGATCGATCATCGACTTGTACAGCGTGGCCGCCTTGATGCCGGCCGGCGAATTGAACGCTGCCTTGCCGTCCTTACCGACCACGTCGCCGCCATTGGTCCACAGCGCGTAGTAATAGTAGACGTCGGTTTCGATTTCCTTGCCTTGCAGACCGAAGCCCGCAATACCCTGCGCCTTCAGTTTCTTCGACGCGTCGATCACGTCGTTCCACGTTTTCGGGCCGTCGGGATAACCGACTTTTGCAAGCAGATCCTTGTTGTAGTAAAGCGCGCGTGCCGAAGCGGCGATCGGCAGACCGTAGGTCTTGCCGTTGATCTGACCAGGAGCGAGGAACGGACCGATGAAGCGGTTCTTGAAGCTCGCGTCCATGTAGCCGTCGAGCGGTTCGGCCACGTCGTCCTTCACGAAGTCGAGTAGCCAGCGCGTGCCGACAATCGCGAGGTCGGCGTTGGCGTTACCTGAAATGTCCGTTTGCAGCTTCTGTTGCAGCGTGTCCCAGTTCACGTCTTCGATCTTGATCGTCGTGCCGGGGTTGGCCTTTTCGAAATTGCGGGCCATTTTTTCGAAGTACGGTGCGGTCGCATCGCTGTAGTGGGCGACGGTCACGCGAACCGTGTCGGCGTGAGCCGCGACGGCGATACCTGCAAACGCGAGCGCGACGGCGACTTTGCCTAGCGCGAGGGAAGCACGGGCATGCAACGACATTTCTCTCTCTCCTGTGTCGGCCGGAGTCGGCGCTTGAGCGCTTTTTTCCGGTCCCATCAACTCAACGATGGTGGGGTGGTCTGCTGCCGTCGCCGGCCGCTTGGGGTGAATTGTTTGAAAAAATCCTACATGACGCAAAATTGCTTGTCACGTAGGGTCTGCCATATTTTTTCTCAGCCCGTTTTGTGCATAAGATGCTGTAAAGCAGGGGTATTCTGCATAACGCAATGTCACGCATACCCAAACTTCGGGATGACTAGACAAGCAGTGAACTTCGCGTTTGTAGGAAATTTACACGCTAATCCGGCGCCGGTTGGCGAAGGTCGAGGAGCGAGGCGGACATGAATCGTGTGGTGTTGGTAACGGGCGCTTGCGGTGGCATCGGCAGCGTGTTGTGCAGGCGTTTCGTCGAGCAGGGCGACACGGTGCTGGCGCTCGACGTCGACGCGGCCGCGCTGAATGCGTTGACCGCGCAACTGGGCGACGCCCATGTCACACCGGTCGTCGCTGATCTCGGCGATGCCGCCGCGGTGCAGCACGCGGTGGCCGAAGCGGTGAAGTTGCGCGGCCCGGTGGATGTGCTGGTTGCCAACGCGGGCGCGGCACAAGGGCTGACGCTCGCCACGACCGACGTCGCCACCTGGCAGCGCGACGTTCATCTGAATCTGAACGGCACGTATCACACGGTCGAAGCGGTGCGCGCGTCGATGATCGAACGGCAGCGCGGCGCGCTGGTGTTGATCGGCTCGGTGAACGGACTCGCCGCGCTCGGTCATCCCGCGTATAGCGCGGCGAAAGCGGGGCTGATCAGCTACACGAAAGCGCTGGCCATCGAGCTGGGCCGTTACGGCATTCGCGCGAACATCGTCTGTCCGGGCACGGTGAAGACGCAGGCGTGGCAGGCCCGTGTCGACAAGAATCCGAAGGTGTTCGAGGATCTGAAAAAGTGGTACCCGCTACGCGATTTCGCCACGCCCGACGACATTGCCGACGCCGTGCTGTTTCTCGCCTCGCCAATGGCGCGCGTCATCACCGGTGTCATGTTGCCTGTCGACGGCGGCCTGATGGCGGGCAACCGGTTGATGGCCGAAGAACTGACACTCGAATCGCTTTGAACCGGTATCACGCGAATTTCGCCTGATACACGAACCACGCAACGCAAACGCAGCAAGACGATGAGGACAGCATGGCAGCAGTGCAACTGAGCGGCATCTTCAAACGCTATGGCGACACGCAGGTGGTGCACGGCATCGATCTCGACATCGACGACGGCGAGTTCGTCGTGCTGGTCGGGCCGTCCGGCTGCGGTAAAAGCACGCTGATGCGCATGGTGGCGGGGCTCGAAGAGATTAGCGGCGGCGATCTGATGATCGGCGGCACGCGCGCGAATACGCTCGCGCCGCAGCAACGCAATATCTCGATGGTGTTCCAGAGCTACGCGCTTTATCCCCATCTGTCGGTCTACGAGAATATCGCCTTCGGGCCACGCATTCGTAAGGAATCCTCGGAGAGTTTCAAGCCGCGTATCGAAGCTGCGGCGAAGATGCTGAACCTGGGCGGCTATCTGGACCGCCTGCCGCGCGCTTTGTCGGGTGGTCAACGGCAACGGGTGGCAATGGGGCGTGCGGTGGTGCGCGAGCCGTCGCTGTTCCTGTTCGACGAACCGCTGTCCAATCTCGACGCGAAGCTGCGCGTGCAGATGCGTACCGAGATCAAGGCGCTGCATCAGCGGCTTAAAAACACGGTGATTTACGTCACGCACGATCAGATCGAAGCGATGACGATGGCCGACCGCATCGTCGTGATGAACGCGGGGCGCATCGAGCAGATGGGGCGTCCGCTGGAGCTTTACGATCGTCCTGCGAACCTGTTTGTCGCGAGTTTTCTCGGCTCTCCGTCGATGAATTTCGCCGAAGGCGTGATCGTGAATCGCGCGCAAGGACAAGGTCTCGCGCTGAAACTCGCAGATGGTGGCGAGATCGTGCTGGAAAGCACGCCTGCCTCGGCGAAAGTCGGCGCGAAGGTGACGCTCGGCGTGCGGCCCGAACACATCGAGACCATGACGGCCGCGCCGGACGCGGCCATGGATGTCGACGTGGTCGAGCCGACCGGCGCGGAAACGCATCTGTATGGAAAAATTGGCGGCAATACGTGGTGCGTGACGACTCGCCAGCGCTCGAGCGTCGAGCCGGGCCAGCGTGTCACGCTGCGTTTTCCGGCTCAGCATATTCATCTGTTCGATACGGAGAGCGGACGCAGGCTGGTCTGAACCGCGTGTTGCCGATAAAGGCTGCGCACCACGCGGATTCATTTAACCCTTAAGGAACACCGGGTGTCCGCACCGAACTTGATTCCCCACATCCGCAACGCATTGGTCAGCTTGCGGCCCGCCGAGCGCAAGGTCGCCGAGATGGTGCTGAGCGACGTCGATTTCGCGATGCGCGCGAGCATCACCGAACTCGCGCAGCGCGCGGAGGTGTCCGAGCCCTCGGTCACGCGCTTTTGCCGCGCGATCGGCGCGCATGGTCTGCGTGACTTCAAGATGTTGCTGGCGCAAAGCGTGGCGGGCGGACTGCCGTATGCGTCGACGGCGGTCGCGCGCGACGACGACGTGCAGACCTTGATGGACAAGGTGGGCGAAGCGGCGATCGACGGCATTACGCATGCGCGCAGCGCGCTCGATCCTACGGTCGTGGAGAGCGCGATTGCGGCTTTATCGAGCGCGGGGCGAGTGTTTTTCTTTGGCGTGGGATCGGGATCGGGACTGGTCGCGCAAGATGCGGCGCTGCGGTTTTTACGGCTCGATATCGCATCGACGGCTTTTACCGACGGTCATCTGCAACGGCTTTACGCCGGTTTGATGGAGCCCGGCGATGTCGCGTTTGCGATCTCGCATTCGGGACGCAGCGTCGAAGTGAACGAGAGCATCCAGATTGCGAAGGAACGAGGTGCTACGACCATCGCGTTGACCAATGTCGGCTCGCGGCTGGCATGGCTGGTCGATATTCCCTTGCTGCTGCGCGTACCGAGTCCGATCGATCCGAATACGCCAGGCGTCTCGCGGCTCGTGCATCTGTGCATCATGGATGCGCTCGCTATCGGCGTCGCGCTTAAAGCAGGTCCGAAGACGCTCGAAAAGATGCGGCATGCGAAGGCGCGTCTCGCGTCGCACGAGCCGGAAGCGACCGGGAATTAGGCGCTTTTCTCTGCGCCACGCTGTTCGCGGGGATGTTCGCCTATCGCCGCAATCCAGCCGAATCTGCGCGACAATCGCAATGTCGCCGCGCGCAAGGTCTGCGCCGGGCCGCCCGCCGTTTCGCTGTCGAAGCTCCCACTTGGACCCATCAACGCAAGCACGAGGCAGATGCTGCCCGTGTGATCGAGCACCGGCGCGGCCAACGTGCTGATGCCAGGCACGGGCCGGCTCAAGGCTGTGTCGATGCCGTCCGCGCGAATCTGCGCGAGGCGCTGCGCGTAGGCTTGAGTCAGCGGTGCGAGCGAGTTTGCTACGACGCCGCCACCTGCTTTCGAAGCTGCGGTCTTTCCCGCAAACACCTCCGCGGCATCGGCACCCGCGAGCCGCAGATGATCCTGCATCAGCAGACCCACACGCACGTCGTCCGCGACATAGGCGGAAAACACGCGGCCAATCGCGGTATTCACCAGCGACATCACCGTGCCGACCCGCAAGCTCACATGCAACGGCCGCGCCGATTCTTCCAGCCGCACGACAGTCGGCCCTAGCGGACCGAGCACGGCCATCGCGACACTCATCCCCGTCGATGCCGCCAGTTCGACCACTTCAGGCTCCGCTTCGCGCGTCGGCGAAAGACGCTGCAAGCCGATCAAACCCAACTCCAGTGCGAGCGGCCCCGCTGCGAAACAACCGGACGCGTCGCGGTCGAGCAAGCCGATTTTCAGCAGACTCACCAGATGCGGAAACGCCTTCGCGGGCGGCATGCCGGCAGCGGCGGCGAGATCGCGCAGGCTCAAGGGCCGCGCCGCGGCGACCAGTGAACCAAGCAACTCGCCAGTGTTGTCGAGCGACTGGATACCGCGCTGCGGTTTCGCATCGGCGGACGAAAGGGGGGAGAGGTCGGGAGAATCGGTCACGATGCGGAAGACGCTAACAGGGACGGCGCGGCGGCCAGTTCGATGCCGATATCGCGGGCGGTGGCAAGCAATGCGCGGGCTGTGGCGCTGTCGGCGGCGACGTCGATCGAACCGGTCGAGCCGATCACGGTCAACGCGAGCAGCAGGCGGCCGTCGCTATCCAGCACGGGCGCGCTCAGACTGCTGATGCCGGGGCTCGGCGCATCCACGCTGGATTCCAGGCCGCGCGTGCGGATCGCGTTCAGCGTGGCCTGGAACGCGGCGCTCTGGTCGGGCGGAATCATCGCGCTGCTGGCCGGGCCACCTGATTGATTCGCCCACATCCGGGCCAGCACGTCGGCGGCCAAATAAGCGCAAAACACCCGTCCCGTCGATGTCGCCGGAAGCGACATCAACGTGCCCACATGCAGATTGACGTGCAGCGGAAACCCCGCGTGCTCGTAGCGCACGATGGTCGGCCCCTGCGGCCCGGCAATACAGATCGCGACGCTGAAGCCAATTGCCTCGGCCAGCGCCGCCACGCGCGGCACGGCGGCGCGAAACGCGGGCTGATTCTCCAGATGCAGCAAGCCGAGCCGCAGCGACAGCGGCCCCGGTTCATAGCGCCCCGACAACTCGTCCCGCTTGATGAGGCCCAGGCGGCTCAGACTCACCAGATACGCATGGGCTTGCCCCGGCGCGATCTGCGCGGCGCTGGCGAGATCGGATAAAGCCAGCGGTGTGCGCGCCTGCGCGAGCGCAAGCAGGACGCGGCCGCCCACTTCCACGCTCTGGATGCCGCGTTGCGTCTTACCGCCGTCCGTCGTCTCGCTGCCGCCCGCGCCTTGGCCGGTGGCCGGTTTCGCTGCTTTGCCCACACCCGCGCCCGTCCGTAAAAAGGGTCCATGTTAACCGAATGGCCATCCAGTTCCGTCTCCATCTTAGGCTTCGTACAATTTGCGTATAGCGATACATTTCGCCATTGACAAATAAACTGGGCCAGCCATAAGATGCATTCACCCCGACACACCGGCGCATTCACAGAGCAGAAACGGGGCGAGACAAGTCCTCCCATATCGTCAGCCCGCACCAGCCGGTGCGCCGCCGGCCGTCTCGCCTCACGTCCAACTTCGACGGAGACAAGCATGGCAAAGGCATTCGCATCCCAGGCCGACCTGGAAGTCAAGAAAGTCACGTGGACCCAGTTGTCCGAGAACGCGTACGCGTACACCGCCGAGGGCGATCCGAACTCAGGCGTGATCATCGGCGACGACGGTGTGCTGATCGTCGACACCACCGCCACGCCCGCCATGGCGCAGGATCTGATCGCGAAGATCCGCAGCGTCACCGACAAGCCCATCAAATACGTCGTGCTGTCGCACTATCACGCGGTGCGCGTGCTCGGCGCGTCGGCCTATTTCGACGAAGGCGCGCAGCAGGTGATCGCGAGCCGCGGCACGTACGAGATGATCGTCGAGCGCGGCGAGGCCGATATGAAATCGGAAATCGAACGCTTTCCGCGTCTGTTTGCCGGTGTCGAAACCGTGCCCGGTCTGACGTGGCCGACGCTCGTGTTCGACAAGGAAATGACGCTGTTTCTCGGCAAGCTCGAAGTGCGCATCGCGCATCTCGGCGCGGGTCATACAAAGGGCGATACGGTCGTGTGGCTGCCGTCGCAAAAGGTGCTGTTTTCCGGCGACCTCGTCGAATATGACGCAGCGTGCTACTGCGGCGACGCGCAACTCGAACAGTGGCCCGCCACGCTCGAAGCGCTGCGTGCGCTGAATGCGGAGAAGCTGGTGCCGGGCCGCGGCCCCGCGCTGCTGACTCCGGCCGATGTGAACAAAGGTCTCGACTACACCAAAGACTTCGTCACCACGCTGCTGCAGGCAGGCCGTGAAGCGTTCAAGGACAAGCTCGATCTGAAGGCCGCGATGGCGCACACGCGCAAGGCGATGGACCCGAAGTTCGGCCACGTTTTCATCTACGAGCATTGCCTGCCGTTCGATGTGTCGCGTGCTTTCGATGAAGCCAGCGGCATCACGCATCCGCGCATCTGGACCGCGCAGCGCGACAAGGAAATGTGGGACGCGCTGCAGGGCTGACAGCAACGATAAGCGCAAAGCGACGCAGAGACGGATGGAGACACAAGATGAGCATCAACTACCAGGCGCTGTCGTTCGACTACCAGCCTTGCCGTGAGCAAAGCGCGCAAGGCGACGAACAGGCGGCCTATCCCGTGATCGTGGTTGGCGCAGGACCGGTCGGTCTCGTGACCGCCATCGATCTCGCGCAGCAGGGCGTGCCGGTCGTTCTGGTCGACGACGATTGTTCGTTGTCCACCGGTTCGCGGGCGATCTGTTTTTCGAAGCGCTCGCTCGATATCTTCGATCGGCTCGGCTGCGGTCAACGGATGGTGGATAAGGGCATCAGCTGGAATGTCGGCAAGGTGTTCCTGAAAGACGAACTCGTGTACACGTTCAATCTGCAACCCGAGGCGGGTCATAACCGGCCCGCGTTCATCAACTTGCAGCAGTACTACGTCGAAGGTTTTCTGCTAGAACGTGCGCAGGAAATGCCAAATCTGGAGATTCGCTGGAAGAGCAAAGTAGTGGGCGTGCAGCAGAACGGCACACCGGGTTCGTGCGATGCCGGCGTCACGCTGACCGTCGAAACGCCGGACGGTGCGTATCCGTTGCGCGGCCGTTATGTCGTCGCTGCCGATGGCTCGCGCAGTCCAATGCGTCGGCTGATGGGACTCGACAGCAAAGGCGTGACGTTCAAGGATCGCTTCCTGATTGCCGACGTCAAAATGGAAGCGGATTTTCCGACCGAGCGCTGGTTCTGGTTCGACCCGCCGTTTCATCCGAATCAGTCGGTGCTGTTGCATCGTCAGCCGGACAACGTATGGCGGATCGATTTTCAACTGGGATGGGATGCCGATCCCGTGCTGGAAAAAACACCGGAGCGCGTCATTCCACGCGTGCGCGCATTGCTGGGCGCCGATGCGAAGTTCGAACTGGAATGGGTCAGCGTCTATACGTTTTCGTGTTTGCGGATGGAGCGCTTCCGGCACGGCAACGTATTGTTCGCGGGCGATTCCGCGCACGGCGTGTCGCCGTTCGGCGCGCGCGGCGCGAATAGCGGCGTGCAGGACGCCGAGAACCTCGCATGGAAACTGGCGATGGTGCTCGACGGCCGGGCGTCGGACGCGTTGCTCGATACGTATGCGAGCGAACGCGAATTTGCCGCCGATGAAAACATCCGCAACTCCACGCGTTCCACCGATTTCATCACGCCGAAGAGTCCTGTGAGCCGCGTTTTCCGCGATGCTGTGCTGAAGCTCGCGCGGCATCATCCGTTCGCGCGTCAGTTGGCGAATAGCGGGCGGTTGTCCGTGCCTGCGGTGTTGCGTGATTCTCCGTTGAATACAGCGGACCGCGAGAACTTTGGCGGTTCGATGGTGCCGGGTGCATCGTGCGTCGACGCGCCCGTGCAGGTGAATGAACAACCGGCGTGGCTGTTGCAGCAACTCGGTCAGCAATTTACCGGCGTGCTGTTTTGCGGCGATCAGGGTGTCGATCAGGCGGCGCTCGCTTCATTGAATTCACTGCGGACCGGATCGATACCGTTGAAGCTCGTTGTCGTGATGCGCGGCGATGCGCAGGTTGGTTCCACGTTGCCGGAAGACGTGCAGGTCGCGCACGACGCCGACGGTCTCGCAAGCTCGCGTTACGACGCAACACACGGCACGTTCTATCTGATCCGGCCGGACCAGCACGTTTGCGCACGGTGGCGGCAACTCGATACGCGCGCCGTCGAGCACGCATTGAAGCGCGCGTTGTGTGTCGAAGGAACGGCCTGAAGAGCTGCGCACGCAGGCACTGCGCAATAGCGAAAAATAGCAGGAGACAAACACATGGCACTCAATATTCAACCGAATCTCGCCCGCCCGGACGACTTCTACGAGGCGCTGATCGATATGCACCGCGACCTCGACGATGCGCAGAGTCAGTCGGCCAATGCGCAATTGATTCTGTTGCTCGCGAATCATATCGGCGATTACGCGACGCTGATCGAGGCATTGCAGCATGCGCGCGAAGGGGTGATCGATAGGGTGGTTCAGAACGCGGAGTCGCATTCGCTGGCCGCCTGAAGCGGCGGCACGCGCGTGACCATTCGCGTCACGCGCAATCAAGCACGCAAGCACGAATTCAAGGAAGCACCAAAGCACGAAAGCGGCGCATCAAGACGCCGGACTCAATGGGTCCGCTGGACCCGCACGTTTGGAGATAACCGATGAGCCAATCTTTCGCCCCCGCGCTAGAGCCGGGCGTATCCGCGGCTGCGCACGACGACCTGCTGTATCGCAAGGTTTCGACGCGGATTATTCCGTTTCTGTTTCTCTGTTATGTGGTGTCGTTTCTCGACCGCATCAATATCGGCTTCGCGCAATTGCAGATGAAGCACGACCTTGGATTCAGCGACGCGATGTACGGTCTCGGCGCTGCTGTTTTCTATGTCGGATACGTGCTCTGCGAAGTTCCGAGCAATTTACTGCTCGCCCGTTTCGGTGCGCGTTTGACGTTCACGCGAATCATGTTGCTATGGGGCATTGCATCGGTCGGCATGATGATGGTGTCCACGCCCACGCACTTTTACGTGCTGCGCTTTCTGCTCGGCGTATTCGAAGCGGGATTCTTTCCCGGCATCGTGTTGTATCTGACATATTGGTATCCGGCGCGGCGGCGCGCAGCCGTGCTGTCGATTTTCTTCGCCGGCGTCGCGGTGGCGGGCGTGCTCGGCGGCCTGGTATCCGGCTGGATCATGCGCGACATGGGCGGCGTGCTGGGCCTGTACGGCTGGCAGTGGATGTTCGTGATCGAAGGCGCGCCCGCGATCGTGCTCGGCCTGCTCGCGGCGTTCTATCTCGTGGACGGCCCGCAGCACGCCAGCTGGCTCACATCGGATGAAAAAGCGCGGCTGATCGCGCAACGTGATGAAGATCGCCGGCACGGCTCGCCGGAGCACGCGCATTCGTCGCGTTCGTTCATGCAGGCATTGCGCAATCCACGGGTTTATCTCTTTGCGTTTATCTATTTCTCGCTGACCTGCGCATCGTTGACGCTCAACTTCTGGATGCCGCTGATGATCCGCGATTTCGGCATTCACGATGTTCTCGCGATCAGCCTCTATACCGTGATTCCGAATGCGGTCGGCGCAGTCGGACTGATTCTGATCGCGCGTCATTCGGATCGACAGGGCGAGCGTCGCCGGCATTTTGCGGTTTGCACGATCGGCGGCGGCATAGCGCTGTCATTGCTCACGCTGCATCTGACCAGCTTTCTTGCGATGCTTGCCATTCTGTCGGTGGCGGCCATGTTGATATTCGCCGCATTGCCTATTTTCTGGACTGTTCCTTCGGGTTATCTGTCGGGAACAGCGGCTGCGGCGGGCATTGCGTTGATCAGCAGCATCGGCATTACGAGCGGCATCGTGAGCCCTTGGGTGATCGGTCTGATCAAGACGCATACGGGCAGTATGGATAACGCGCTGTATCTGTTGACCGCATTGTTGTTCGTGAGCGGTATCGCGCTGCTGCGCGGCGTGCCGAAAGAGGCGCAGCGTATTTGACCAGGGGCATCGCCGGTTCGGACGTGATCCAGGTTAGAGTCGCGTTTATTCTTTAGCGCGCGTTTCACAACCGAACTTCTGCGATGTATTCCATCGAGCCTATTTCGCTACCTCATGAAGGGCCGTCCGACATTTCGTTGTGGCGGGTCGATCTGGCTTTTCATGTGTCGCTGGACAACGACGCTTTCTCATCGCTCAGCGATGACGAACGCATTCGCGCGCGCAAATATCTTCGTCATGAAGATACGCTGCGTTTTGCTACCGTCCGCGTCGCGTTGCGTGAGCAACTTGCGCGACGTCTCGGCATCGCGCCACACGCCGTTCGTTTTACACACGACTCAGACCGCCGTCCCCGATTGGCAAATTCGACTCTCGTCGATTTCAACGTATCGCATGCGGGTTCGCATGGGTTGATCGCGATGTCGCCGGTGCGTCGCGTGGGCGTGGATATCGAACACCGGCGTGCTCAATTCGATTGGCGTTCGGTCGCGCCGCTGACGCTCGATCCTGCCGAAAAAGCGTGGATCGAAGGACTCGAGATCGCGCAGCAGAACGTGGCGTTTTATGACGCCTGGGTCGCGAAAGAAGCGCTGGTCAAAACAACGGGCGTGGGCATTATCGAAGGATTGCAGCATTTGACCGTGCTGCCGCGCGACGCATCACGCGTGATTTTGCGCAACCGGATTCCACACGACATGCGCGTTATCTCCGCACACTGGCTTGCCGCGCCGGATTCGTATGCGGCGTGTCTCGCGTGGTCGGAGACGCCGTTCTCAAGCTAGAAGCTGCGCAGTTTGTTCATCTGCAAGGCCGATCGAACACGGTTCCCTTCGGCCAGCCGAATGTGTGCACGGCAGTCACCTGCTCGGCAATCGCGACCGCAGCGCGAATCTTGCCGCCCATCGGCAGATCGAGCAGGTGCCAATCGCCATGCTCACCGAGTTCGAGCAGGCTGTTCGATACATCGTCCGACAGCAGCGCGCCGTCGATATCCACCGGTGCGTAGCGCAACGCATTGCAGAGGCTGCTGTAACGCGCGCGTCGCCGCGATGTTTCGGATGACTCGTCAGGTTCGCCGCCGGGCGACGGCGTGACGACGCTCAACCCGAGCGTGGTCGATGCCACTCCGATCACGATCCAGATGCCGCCATACGCGATATCGATGGTGATGCCGCGACCGTCGCGAGGATGACGCGCACGCAATTTCTCGTTGCCGTCGTCCTGCAATTCGACGCGCTGCGGCTCGCAGTCGAACAGATTGCCGACGATCCATCGCACCACCACGCGTGCGCTGACGAAGCGTTTGCGCAGCGCGGCGTTCGGATGAAGCCGCGCACGTTCGCGCTCGGTTTTCGACAACCATGTGTCGCCTTCCTGAACCGGCACCGGCAGCCATTCGCACCGGAATCGCCAAAGGTGCAACTCGTTCGCGCGCGGCGCGGCGACGCCGCCCGGATAGCGCCGCGTCAGCGGATGCGAGTGGAAAGCGGGGACCGGCGTCGATGCGATCGCGTGTGCGGTCCTGGCCAGTGGTAGCGGTGCGGGGGGCGAGTCGGCGCTATCGGCGATAACTGCGTCGGATGGAGGCGCCAGCGGCGCCAGATCCACTTCCATGGGCATGGGCTGACGTCCTCAATGCATGTACGTGACGCGGCGCGCCTGCACATCGAGTTCCACGCCCGCGTCGAGCAGATCGATCGCGAACCAGCGGATCAGCTTCAGCACGCCGCTCACGGCGGGCGCGGGCAGCCATTCGCTCAACATGCGCAACGCGGCGCCGCTATGCGTTTTTTGCAGTAGCGCGATGGTTTGCAGGATCACCGCCTCGTCCTTGCCGAGATCGCTGGCGCAACGGCAGCGCATGTCGAGCGGACGATACGACACGTGTCTCAGCGAGCGCATCAGCAGATCGAAATGTTCGATGCCGTCCTGTCGCAAGCCGACGCCGCTCAGAATGTCGCGCCAGTGGACGCCGCCGCGCGCGGTCTCGCACGCCGGACGCAACCAGGTGCGCACGGCGGTGAGGACCGTGCGATCGGGTGCATCGGCTGGGTCGACCGGATGATCGTCGATCAGTTCGGGACGGCTGCTGAATTGAGAGCGGAAGTTCATCGATGCTCCTGTCTGGACACGGTCCATGAGTCGCGCCGGCCGGGTTGAACGGAAGCCGCGTCGCAGGCCAGCGCTAGAACGCGTGCGACGGACAGGCGGTGACGCCGGGCTTGCGTCGGGTGCCGGCATCGGTCGAAACCAACGCTGGCGAGTGCCCACTTCGCTTGAAACTTAGGCCAGCTGCGGAGGCAGCCATTCGCGCACGTGTGCGCTGCGGGCCGGACGCTGCGGCGGTTGTCCCGGGTTTTTCGGCGTGCCGACGAACAGGAAGCCGAGCAGACGTTCGTTCGGCGCGAACCCCAAGGCATCGTGCAGACGCGTTTCGTAGCTGTCCGGTCCGGTGGCCCAGAAGCCGCCATAACCGAGTGCGTGGATCGCATTCAGCATGTTCATCGCCGCCGCGCCGCCCGCCAGCAACTGCTCGACTTCGGGCACTTTCGGATGCGCCGAAAGCGCCGCGCCGAGCGCGATCACCAGGGGCGCGGCAAAAGCCTTCTGCCGACGATGCGCGTGCGCCGAACGCGGCTCGCCCGGCGCGCGTGCGCAGGCGAGGTCGACCAGCAGATCGCCGAGCGCGCCGCGAGCCTCGCCGCGAATCGTGACGAAGCGCCAGGGCCGCAGATTGCCGTGATCGGGCGCGCGCAACGCGGCGTCGACGATCAGGTCCAGCTCGGCATCGGCCGGACCGGGTTCCGTGAGCGGCCAATGCGACTGGCGCGACAGCAGCACGTCGAGTACCGCCGACGCTTCAGGCGTCGCGGCGCCGACGGCGGGGGCCGTGGCGGGCGGTGACGTGTCGGTATCGGCGCGGCTGAGGTCGAGCGTGGTCATGGTTGCTTGTTCGGAAGATGTCGTGGGATGAATCATCGCTTAATTTGTTGGTAAATGCAAATCATTCGCATTTGCAGGGCACCTGTTCGGTGCGTGATGGTTGTCGGGATGTTGTCCAGCGGCGAGTCCGGAGGTGTCTCTCGCGGCGCGAGTCAAACCTATTTGCGCATCGGATCGAGCAGAAACCCGAATTCTCACGGTCGTTGCAGCGGCACCCTCACTAGCGCAACTAACGGTCAAGCCAGCCCGCCACCCCCGGCTATGATGGCGAAGCGGCACATAAAAACTTTTCGCCGTCACGGCCCGCAGCATTTTTGCCCACATACACCCGCCCCATGTCACGCACTTCATTCGACGTCGCCTCACCCCATACTTCCGCCGACGACAGCCAACGCGCCCCCACCTTGATGCTGGCCGCGGCGCTATCGCTGGGCAGCGCAATCGCGCTCGGGCTCGCCCGCTTCGCCTACGCGCTGCTGTTGCCGTCGATGAAACTCGACCTCGGCTGGAGCTTCGCCCAGGCGGGCGCGATGAATACCGCCAATGCGCTCGGCTATCTGCTCGGCGCGCTGGCCTTCCCTCGGCTCGCGCGCCGCTGGTCGGCGGGCATGCTGTTCGGCGCCGGTTGCGTATCGACGGCGATCTTGATGGCGGGCAGCGGCCTGCTCGCCGACACACATTCGCTGCTCGTGCTGCGCGTCGTCACCGGCGCGACCAGCGCGGCGATCTTCATCAGCGGCGGCGTGCTGGCCGCGCGCCTGGCGTCGGCGAGACCGCGCGATGCGGGGCTTGTCCTCGGCCTCTATTACGGCGGCGCGGGATGGGGGATCGTGGCGTCGTCGATACTGGTGCCGTTGACTATCTTCAATGTCGCGCACGGCTGGCAATTCGCGTGGTTCGCGCTGGCGGTGGCGTGCGTGGTGTTCGCGGCGGTCGCGATCGGCGCGGCGCGCAGGATCGAGAGTATGCATGCGAGCGCGGGATCGGTATCGGGATCAGCGTCGGCGGCTCCGGTTTCCGGTGCAATCGACTCACCTCGCTGGTCGCGTTTCGGCATCATGCTGACGGGCTACGGCCTGTTCGGCGTCGGCTATATCGGCTACATGACGTTCATCGTCGCGCTGCTGCGCGACGCGGGCATGAGCGCGACGGTCGTGACGGGCTTCTATCTGCTGCTCGGACTGGCGACGGTGGTGTCGGCGCGCGTGTGGTCCGGCTTGCTCGACCGGATGCGCGGCGGTCGCGCGCTCGCGGTGCTCAACGCGTTGCTCGCGATTGCGACGCTGCTGCCCGCGCTGTTCACACAGCCGTGGGTGGCGTTCGTGTCCGGCGTGCTGTTCGGCGCGACGTTTCTGTCGGCGGTGGCGTCGACCACGGCTTTCGTGCGCCACAATTTTTCGGCGAGCCATTGGGCGAGGGGAATCAGCGCGTTCACGATCGTGTTCGCGTTCGGACAGATCGTCGGACCGATGGTGATCGGCTGGGTGTCGGACGGCGCGGGGCTTGCGCGCGGGCTGGTGTATTCGGCGTTGCTGCTGGCGGGGGGGGCGCTGTTGGCCTTTTTTCAGAAGCCGTTACGCGACGAGTGAGGTCGTGTGCGCGTGATGGCCGGATGCCTCGCCGCCATCGTTCGACGTTGAGCGCGTGGTTAGTCTGAGGCTGTCACGGCGAACTCATTTTCAGGAAGGACCGCCGCCGAACGCTTATCGCAGCACAACCGGCTTCGCTACTCCATGTCGCGCGCCTGAGTTAGCCAAACTTCATCCCGTAGATCGGGAGCTAAGGAAACAGCTGAGGCCTCTGCAAACCCGCCACGCAGACCATATCTGCCGCTCGCGTAGCCGACGTCATTCACTACCACGAATTGCGCTAAAAACGTCGGCGCGAAGATTCACACCGCAACCGACGGAATGCTCTTCATGCATCGAAGCGCAAACATCGAACGGCTATGTCGGATACCCGCGATCCGATAAAGCTTTTCGCGCAAAAAACGCTCGTATCCGGCGGTGCCCTGCACCGCGACCTTGATCAGGTAATCGTATTCGCCGGAAATCAGATAAGCGTCGAGCACCTCGGGCAGCAGCGCCAACTCTTCGCCGAAGCGATGCAAGGTTTCCTCTTCATGACGGTCGAGCGTGACTTCGATCAGGACCGTGTCCGAGAGGCCGAGCTTTTCCTGATCGATGAGCGCGACGTATCCGCGAATCAGGCCAGACTCTTCGAGCTGCCGCGTCCTGTTCCAGCAAGCAGTGGTGGACATTCCAACGAGGTCGGCGAGTTCGGCGTTCGTCAGCCGGGCGTTCTTCTGCAACTCGCGCATGATCTTGCGATCCTGATTGTCGATCGGACGATTTCGGGTGGTCATAGCGGTGTCGGAAGATTGTTTTGATGAATGCCAGTTTAACGGAACAACGTACCGATTTGGTAGCGAGAATGCAGGACATTCAGAAGCCTATCCAGCCACAATCCGGGTATATTTTCACCATGCATTCATGCCCGGCATCACCATCCGGGCCGCGGGTTTCCTCGCCTACGGTCCATTTCAGCCACAAGCTGCCCGATGGTGTGTCGCTGCCCTAACAGGAGGGTGGCACGCGGGCGAATTCCGGCGTCACGATCGCCGGGAGACGCGCTCGCCGGGCATGGACGCATGTTCCCAACCGAATGCTTGCCGGCGAATTTCCTTGCGCACGAGTCCTCGATTTGCGCGCTTACGGATGTCGCGCGTCGGCAATGCCGTAACCCATGCCCGCCGATGTCGATCCAGTTGTACGTCTCGTTTCTTCTCGCTTCACTCGTTCTCGTTTATTCCCCCGGCCCTGTCAACGTGCTGACGATGAGCCAGGCGCTCAGCGCCGGCTGGCGGGCCGCATTGCCCGGTGTGTGGGGCGGCACCTGTGCCGTGCTCGTGCAACTGATCTTCACCGCGTTATGCCTGAACTCGCTGCTGCTGATCGACGAGCGCGCATTGATTGCGCTTCGCTGGGGCGGCGCGGTGTATCTGGTTTATCTCGGCTTCAAACAATGGCGCAGCGGTGCTCTCACCGTTCCCGTCGATGGCACGCGGCAACGCGGCATGTTCTGGCGCGGCTTCGCGACCTCCGGGCTCAATCCGAAAACCTTGCTGTTCTTTCCGTCGTTCTTTCCGCAGTTCATCAGCACGCCGTCGGGCGACGGGCGCTGGTCGGCGAATCAGCAATACCTGTTGCTGGCCGCTACGTTTGCAGTGGTGTTCGCATTGGGAGTGGCGTCGACGGCGATTTTTTCTCATCGGCTGCGTACGGTCTTGCAACGGCCGACGCGCATGCGCGCGGTGAACCGTCTAATGGGCACGTTGCTGGTCGGAATGGGCGCGGTGATGGCGGCGGTCCGCTGAGTTAGTCAGCCGGCGTTTCGCGTTGACCGCCATTTCGGCAGGCATCTCCCGCGCCTGAAAAATCGTTTTCGGTTCCGCCAGTCAGCTTGTTTTGGAGCGCGGCTTTATTGCACTTTGCACGGCGATACTCCGGTACACATCGCGGCAAAATTGCATGCTGCCGTCGGGTAGATGAGTTGAATTTGCACCGATCGCGTGAGTCGCTGTTTGTGCCGTTTCTGCAACCGGCTCCGTAGGGACTGGATTGATGAGCGCGGCATCGACGGCGAAAGGGTCGGTCGGCGGCGCGCGCATGATGCCGACATTCTTGATCGTCACCGTTAGAGTGGGATCGTGTACTCGCGGAGCGTGACTAGCTTCGACGTTGAAGTTGATGTTGAGCGTCCATAAACCCTCGTGAATATGCTGGTCGATGATGATGGCCTTCACCACTTCCTGATGCGAAAGCGCGTACTCGTTATGTGCCATCGGTCCCTCCTTCCGCGTGACGCCGTGTCGGCGCACGTGTGCAGATATGGCATTTTTCCGGACAGGTGAAGCTAGTTTTACCTTCTATTTTCCGCAGTGCAAGAAGAAAAGATGTCTGCACCGATGCGCGCGCCACGCTTCGCAGTTCGCGATCCGATTCAGAATGCGAAAGGCGACGCGCGAATGCGGGCGTCGCCTTTCATGCAACCAGCGAGGGTCGCGAGAGAGTAAGAGAGCAGTAAGTGACGGGTCAATAAGCCCGTCGTCAATCGATCGTCTGGTTTGATCAACGACGCAGGTGCTGCGGGCTTAATGGAAAATCAGATACAGAATGACCAGCACGATCAACGGAACGCCGAGAAGCCAACCGAGAAGATAAGGCATGATGTGAACTCCTTTCGTGTCGTAGTTTGAGTACGAAGGGAATAGAGCATTAGGCGTGCCTGATTAGACTGGTGATTCGCACCGCGTGCGTGGCGTGCATGGGCATTGCACAACACGTCTCTACGTACTGCGCCCGATCGCCGATGTATCGGTGATCGGCAGCCTTGCGCATTGCAGTACTCGCTGATGTGTCATTGCTTTCGCGGTTCGACACGGCGAGTAAATCGGGAAGTCACGCTTATCCGTTATCTGCAAAACCGGGATACAAGGTCATGCCGCCATCGACGAACAGGGTGGTGCCAACCACGTAGTCGCTTTCATCTGAAGCCAGCCACACAGCGGCCTCGCCGATGTCTTCTACCTCACCCACGCGACCATACGGAATTAGTCGCAATAGCTTTTTCAACGCGGCTTCTGTATTCCACGCATCCTTGTTGATCGGCGTGCGGATTGCTCCCGGCGCAATTGAATTCACTCGAATGCCCTCCGGCGCGACTTCCTGTGCGAGCGATTTCATGAACATCTGAATTCCGCATTTGGATGCCGCGTAATTCACATGCCCGGCCCATGGAATGACCTCGTGAACCGAACTCATACAAATGATCTTGCCGAGCGCTCTGGAATTGTTTCTCTGGCCGCGTCGGCGGAATTCTTTAACGGCAGCCTGGGTCGTCAGGAACTGTCCGGTCAGATTGGTCGCTAACACCGTTTGCCAATCTTCCAATGTCATGTCGCCAAACGCGCTGTCTTTTTGCAGACCGGAGTTCGCGACCACGATATCGACAGTGTCGAAGCGTGCGCGGCACGCGTCGAACATCTTCTCGACTTGCGACGGATCGGATACGTCAGCACGAACCGCGAACGACGAGCCGCCGTTTTTTTCGATTTCGTCGGCAAGCTGTTCTGCTGATTCGGGATGCGAATGATAATTCAATGCCACCGCCGCGCCTGCTTTCGCTAGCGCCTTCGCGACGCCATAGCCGATACCGGAACTGGCGCCTGTAACCAGCGCAACCTGATTGGCGAGTAAATTTTCCATCGCGTTCTCCGTTTTTCGTTGCCGGGCGTTTCCCGGACGTGACACCGTATGACGATGTTCCGCCAATCGACATAACGAAGCCGCCGGATATCGGTGCAGCGAACTGCATCGACATCCGGCGGCCTGCTTGGCGAGCGTCGGAGTAGCTAACGCGCGCGTACGAAAGCGCTTCAACCTGCGCCGGTTATATCACTCCGACAACCAGCAACACGATGACGACAATCAGCACGACGCCGATCCCGCCCGTCGGGCCATAGCCCCATGCCCGGCTGTGCGGCCACGAAGGCAACGCACCGATAAGGAGAAGAATCAGCACGATCAGAAGAATAGTTCCCAACATATAAATGACCTCCGCCTGGTTGATTGGACCTGCCTTCACGACAGCCACGCAATGCTTACGTCGAACGCCGACTTGCTAAAGGCAGTATCGATATTTCTATTGAGCAAGCCCCGTGCCCAGGCGGAAAAACATGTCGGAATCTTATTCGCCGATACTTATCCGGTCGCACCAACCCGCCGCACAACAGCAAGACGGGAAGCCGCGAAGTCAGCAATGAACGCAAGTGCCAGCGCCACCGCACCGAGAGCAAAAATCAGCGCGTAATTGTTATTCGTGTGCGAAAAGAGAAACGAATACCCGTATCCGCCCAGCGCCTGGAAGAGAGCAAAGGCTGTCGTTGCGCGACTCCATGCGGCACGTTGCTCGGTGTGATCGTGCGGCACGAGTTCGTGAATGCGACCGAGCACGAGCGGCACGATTCCAGGCGTGAAGATACCCAGAATGACAGTCGATACAACCAGCGCTACTGTGCTGTGCGAAAACGCGAGCATCGCTACTGCCGTCGACTGCAAAAACAGCGCGATGCGATAGGCGTTGCCGAACCCGATTCGATCGGCCACGTTTCCACAGATCAGCGGTCCTGCAATCGCGGCGACGCCATACAGTACCCAGTAATTGGCGCCTGTTGCTGCACCATGTCCGAGGCCGCGAGCAATAAAGTCGACCAGCAGCACCATCGCGGGAACGAGGCCGAGCGCGTTCGCTGCGTACTGTGCGTACAGCACGCGTAACGTCAGACCATGCGGTTGTGCAACGCTATGCGTAGTGGAAGAGGCGGCAGGAGCGGGTGGATTCGTCGACGGCCAGCCGAACCAGCTAGCAGCAGTCAACACCAGCGCAAGCACGCCGAGTCCAATCCACGTGACTTGCAAGCCGTGATGCAACAACTTTGGAATCAACGTGCCGGATGCGGCAATCCCCAAACCCAGTCCAAGAAAAATCATGCCGCTGACAAAGCCGCGACGTGCCGCGGGAATATGCGGAAGAATCGAGGTCGCCACGAGCACCATGATTGCGCCGCCGGAAATGCCGGACAGCAGACGCCATGTGAAGAACCAGCTAATCGAAAGCGGAAACGCGCACGCGAAGAAAGCCGCCGTGACGACTGCCATCAACACACGCAGCGCGCTGCGGTTCGACAATGCGGATGCGAGCGGGCGGCCGATCATCGCCCCTACCAGGTAGCCCGCAAAATTCGCGGCGCCGAGCGTTACCGCTTGCGACGACGTGAACCAGTGCGCCTGGATCAGCGACGGAATCAGCGGCGTGTAGGCGAAGCGTGCAAGACCGATGGCGACGAGACTGCCGCACAGTCCCGCGAAAGTCGCGAAGATTGCGCGAGCGTCGAGTGAAGTGGGGCGGGGTGTATCTAATGACGTAGCAGGGGTAGCAGACATGACGAGTCCTTTACCGGTGCGCCCGCCGATGGCGGCGCTGCCGGATGTCGATGGAAAGCGGGGTGGAGCGCCTCGTCGGGCGCGCGGCTCAGACGTCCTGGTCGTGTGCCGGTAGGGCAGGTAAGCCGAGCAAAGCCAGCGCAGGCGACACAGCGCCGGCAAGCAGCGCGTATTGCGGCGTGACTCGCGCGAGAACGCGAATGCCGATCAACGTGGCGAGCAGATGCGAGGCGGCGTCTTCCGCTGGAACGACGGCGGCAATCTCGCCGCGATCCATTGCGTCAACCAGATTCCGCTGGAAAAACGCACGAATTTCAGCGAGTTCCACGGCGACGGTTTTGCGAAACGACTCGTCTTCCGACGACGTTTCAAGTGCCGAATTGACCAGCATGCAACCGCGCTTGTCGGGGTCTTCGATTGCGCGCTCGATGATCTCGTGGAAGAACAGTGTGATGCATTGCGCCGGCGTCACAGTGCGTTCCAGCCGGCCAATCCGCTCGCGCAGTGTGTGTTCGAGATAGTGTTCGAGCGCGCGCAGGTACAGCCCGCGTTTGTCGCCGAATGCGTTGTAGAGACTGGGCTGCGTGAGACCGGTCGACCTCACCAGGTCGCGCGTGGAAGTGGCCTCGTAGCCCTTGCTCCAGAATGCGGCGCTGGCTGCTTCGAGCACTTCGTTTTCGTCGAATCCGCGGGGTCGTGCCATGTGGAAATCCCTCTTGCGTCGCTTGAGACTGATTCTGTATCAGTCGATATAGAAACGGATTATATATCGACTGATACAAAAAGCAAGGGAGATCTCGGCGCTGACTGGCGGCCGATTCGTTGCATTCATCAGGCTAATAAACCGGCACCCAGGTTCCACTGGAGCGAGAGACAGGTGCCGGTTTTCTATTTTCGGCGCGCTCGTGCGTCCTACAAATAGGTCCCGCCGATACGGCCTTCGAAGATGGCGGTGTTGATTTCCCAGTCGTCGACATGACCGACTGCGCCGCCGGCGCCGCCGACGGAGACGACCACCGAGCGGCCGCCGCGCAGCATCTTCATCTGGTCGGCCGAGAGCGTTGCTTCGTCGTGTGCGTGGTCCGTGGAACGCGGCAGGTCTTTGATAATGACAGTGGATTTCATGGCGGTACTCCTGACAGTGGATTGGCGAGCACGGGGCGGTGCTCGCTTCTATTTCTGCAAGAGCTATGCCAATTTTCGCGAGCTTCGAGCCGCGAGGCAAAGTCTCTCTGCGATACAAGACCAGGCGGGCGATTGCGTTGCGTGTCGCTCATCAGGCTCGCAGGGAGCATGCGGAATCGCACGAAAGTGTCGGGACGTATCCCACGAATCGCGTTCGGGAAGTTGGCATGCGGCGTACGCATGCATCGAGAAAAGCAAAACGGCACGCGCAGTCGGCGCGTGCCGTTTTAATTGCGATGCCTGTACGAAGGTGAAATCAGCCGCCTTGCCGGATACGCCGCATCGCTGCAATCGCAATTTGCCGATGCGCGCCAGGGAAGCCCGGCGGATAGTCGACAACGCGTGTCGATGCGGGCACCAGAGGCGCGGCCAGGCTCGAACGCGCGCCGACTCGCGCACCGCCGACAATCGCGGCCATTGCCTCGCGATCGAGTTCGACACTGTCAGCAAGGTCTTTAATGATGAGCTTTGCCATAGCGGCTCCACAAAAGAAATCGAGCGGCTGGCCGGTGCGATGGGCCGGTCGCCGCTCGAGGGTTTTGTTCTGTGTGCAGTGGTCTCGTCGCACTATCAGTATAGGAAAAATGTGTGCAGCTTGTGGCTCGGCGATGAGCTTGCAGCAGTCGGAATCTCCCCGTATCCCGTCTACTGCGCGTCGTCACACCGTAGCGTAATTGCCGCCCCACAAAGAGGGGCTGACATTCAGATGCAGCGGCACGAAACCGGCACCGATCACGCCGACGTTGTTGAGTGCTGCAACGTTGGTGTACTGCATCTGCGTGAGGTTCTGGTTGATCGACACGTTGACGTTGGCAATGCCGCTGAGACCGGACGCCGAGGGCAGGCCGGGCACGCTGCTACCCGTGCCGCCGGACACCGCCGACATTGCGTGGCGGTCGAGCTCGCGGGTGCGGGACAGATCGCGAATCATGAGGGATGACATGGTGAATCTCCAAAGGTGCGCGGAAGACGGGCGTGACCGGCGCGAGGCGAAGCGGGCCGCAACTGCGGGTGCTTCGCCTCGTCGCGCTTTACACGTGGATGTTGTTGCCCGAGCTGATGCAGGGAGCGAGCGTCGAGTTGAGACCGGCGGCGAATGCGACGTTGTTGCCGGTGGCGTTCTGCATGTTCAACTCGGTGCTGATGAGTTGCGTGCCGTTGACGTTCTTGCTGTTGTTCGGCGCGTAGATCGGGCTGAAGTTGTAATAGGACGACGAGGGGCCGAAGCCATTGCCGCCGCGCACGGCGCTCATTGCACGGCTGTCGAGTTCTTCGGTGATGGACAGATCTTTGATCATCAGTGCGTTCATGGTGAATCTCCTGGAAGAAAAAATTTGAGTCTTTCGATTGGGTTCGAGCAACTTGTCTGCTCGAGTGTCACTAATGCATGGGCTGTGCCAGTTTTATTCAAGGATCCTGATAAATTTTCGGAAGGCTTGATATTCAAGGCTTTCGGGCCGTTTGCGGATCAACGGAGAAGTCACGCAGCGTATCCGCGCGCGAGCGAACCGATGGTCTGCGTCCGACACTTGATCGAATGCTGTTGGATACCGAACGACACCTGCCTGCAACGCGTATCGCGGGCCAATCCTGGTTTGCGAAAGCACGGACCGGGAGCTAGTATCGAAGCGGCACATGTAACTGGTTACGGAAGCTTTTCTATCGGCCTGCGTGGCTTCGGTCGCATGCGATCCGGCCCAACGGCAGCGGCGGCGCTTCACACAAATGGCTAGCCTTGCGCGTGTGATTCACGACTTTCAGAACGGCGAGCTGTCCCGTGACGAGTTCGTGGCTCAACTCGACAGCACGTTGACGACAGAAGGACTCGCGCCCACGCAGTTGCTGGAGATGCTCGGCACCGCGCATCGCAAAACACCTTTACCCGACGATCTCTACGTTGAAGTCCGCCGACGCATCGAACAGTTGCGCGTGTCCAATGTTGCGGCCGGTGGGGAAGAAACCGGCATTCAGACCACGGTGGAAATTCCGTCCGTGCGCTCCGCCAGTGCGGGCAGCCTGGGCGGTGCGGCAGGATCAGCCGGCATCGTCGGGCACGATCAGATCAAAGGCACCGGCGACACCCTGAATAACCGCTTCGTGCTCGAAGAGTGCCTCGGCGTGGGCGGCATGGGTACGGTGTATAAGGCGCTCGATCTGCGCAAACTCGAGGCGTCGGATCGCAAGCCGTATCTCGCGATCAAGGTTCTCAACGTTCAGTTCCGCGGCAATCCGAATTCGCTGGTCGCGTTGCAGCGCGAGGCGCGCAAGGCGCAGGTGCTCGCGCATCGCAACATCATCACGGTCTACGATTTCGACCGCGACGGCCCGATTGTTTATCTGACGATGGAGTATCTGAGCGGCAAACCGCTCAGCCAGTTACTGCGTACGCCCGGTTATCAGGGCATGCCCGTGCGCGCTGCGCTACCGATCGTGCGCGGCATGTGTGCCGCGCTCGCGTATGCGCACGAACGCGGTTTCGTCCATTGCGATTTCAAACCCGCCAACGTGTTTCTGACGACGGGCGCCGAAGTGAAGGTGATCGATTTCGGCATTGCTCGCGTGTTTCAGCGTCCGGAAGAAGAGAGCGACGCCACTGTTTTCGATCCCGGCAGTCTCGGCGCGTTAACGCCCGCGTATGCGAGCCCGGAGATGATCGAGCATCGCGAGCCCGATCCGCGTGACGATATCTATGCGCTTGGTTGCATCACGTATGAACTGTTGACCGGGCATCATCCGTTCGACCGGTTGTCGGCGACTCAGGCACGCAACGCGGATTTCAAACCGCAGCGGCCTGCGAATCTCGATGCCAGGCAGTGGCGCGCGTTACGCGCGGCGCTGTCTTTCGATCGCGCCACGCGGATGCCGAGCGTGACGCGTTTTATCGCCGAATTCGACAACGAGGCGCGCGCTGAGAAGTCGGGCACGCTGGCGAAAGTGGGGCTTGCGAGCTTTGCCGTGGTCTGCGCGGCGGCGGTAGGGGTATTTGCGTTGCGCTCTGGACCAGGGCGGCAGGGAGGCTCTCAGGCCGACGCTGGCACGTCGCAGGCGGCGGCAGAGGCGAGTTCACCCCCGGCCGCAAAAATGGCGGCAACTGCTCTTGCGGTGTCTGACACGACGACGGCGAAAACACCGGACGCTTCAGCGCCTGCTTCTGCGGCTTCAACGGCGATTCAAGCGCCACCTGGATCACCGCCATCGCCCGCGCCCAGACCCGCGCTGACTCTCGCCGCGGTCATGCCCGTCCTCGCGCAGGTGCCGTGTTCCGCACTATCCGCGGCCGTGCAGGATCATTCGCTGACGGTGCGCGGCTACGTCTCGCAGCGTTACGGCGTGGCGCATCTGAAGGAAACGCTGACGGCCTTGCCCGGTGTCGATGCACTCACGCTCGGAGTCGAACCGCTCGCCGACGACAAATGCGATACCGTTAAAGCACTCGCGCCCTATTGGGTCCGCAACTGGCAGGCGGGCCGCGTGGCCGAGTTGCATGTGCGGCCGCCAGGCGGCCAGTCGAATGGTCAGTTGAGCGATGGCGATCCGCTAGTGGTCGATGTGAGCACGCCGGGTTACGACTCGTATGTGAATCTCGACTACTACCAGCTGGACGGCAGCGTCGTGCATATGGTGCCGAGTCCGCGCGCGAAAGATAATCAGGCGCCGCCGCATTATTCGGCCACGATCGGCAGCGCGGGCGACTGGATCATTTCAAAACCATTCGGTTCGGAGATGGTGGTGCTGCTGATCACACCCGTGCCGTTATTCGACAAACCGCGCGCGGAAAGCGAATCACGTGCCGATTATCTACGCGCGCTTAATATGCGTCTCGCGCAAATCGGCGGCAAGTATGGGCAGGATCATCTCGTTGCCGACTTTGCGCCGATCACGACGAAACCGCGTGCGCCTTGAGTACCCCGCAATAACATGCATAACGTCGTCACCTACGTTATGCACTCACTTAAGGTCTTTGACGACCCGTAACCCATCCTGCGATTGACGCACGCCCGCGCTGTATTTGAAGCGGGTTGCACTGAGCATGTAGCTGCCGTTTTCGCGCCATGAGCCGCCACGAATGACGCGCATATCGCAGCCGGGGCTGTCCCATGAGTGTCCGTCAACAGGCGCGCCCTGGTAACTGTTGTGCCAGCAGTCGGCGGTCCATTCCCAGACGCTGCCGTTCATGTCGTACAGGCCGAGCGGATTCGGCGCGAACGAGCCGACGGATTCGGGCCCTTCCTTGTGCCACGGATCTCCGCAGTCCTTGCAGTTCGCGTTGCCCTTGCGCATCTGATCGCCCCACCAGTAGGCAGTGGTCGTGCCGCCACGGTCCGCATATTCCCATTCGGCTTCGGTGGGCAAGCGATACGGTTTGCCGGTTATCTTGCTGAGCCATTTCACGTACTGCTGCGCGTCGTCCCAACTGATATCGCGCGCTGGTGCGGTCTTGTTGGTGTTGCTTTCGGGCGTCAACTTCTGACACGCGTTGGCCGCGACGCACGCGTTCCATTGTTCGACCGTCACCGCGTATTTGCCGATCGCAAACGGCGCGGCAATAGTCACGTGATGAACAGGTTTCTCGGATGGGTCGTCGGTGTTGCTGCCCATCGGGAACGAGCCTGCGGGCACGGCGATCATGATCGGGCAGGTGGCGCAGTCCCGCTGTTCTCCGGCCACTGGCGGGTGCGTGGCGGGCTTCGGCGCGGCCAATGAAGTGGCGGGAGCACTGGCGGGTGGCGCGGCTGTCACATGCGGGTGTTCTTGCGCTGCGGCGCTTGCCGGCGTAGCGGGTCGCGTAACCTGGGGTGGTGCTACTGGTGGGGATGCCGCAACAGCCGGTGGATTCGACGCCGCCGCACGAAGACGGTCGATTCGAGCGTGTGCCAGCGTGACAAACCTGCCGTTAGGATAGGCCTTCAGATACGCCTCGTAATCAGCCGGATAATTACTGTCCTTGATTGAATTCCAGAACGTGATCTCGTACTGCTCGCTGCTGTCTTTCGGAAGAATGCCCCGGCTATGCGGGGTGACGACGGTGTCGGTATTTGCATAGGCATAGACGGGCGGCGCAATCGCGTTGCCCTGCACGCTGGCGGGGGGCGTCAAGGGCATGGCCAGCGATGTAGCGATCCACGGCCTTTGCTCTCCCTTCGTGATCTCGACAACTTCCGCAGTGACGCGCCGAAACAGCGTGGTGAGATTTTGCCGCGATGGCGTGTCGCTTAGCGCATTCAGCAAAGCGCTCGTATAAATGCCGTGGTATCTGCCGTCTGCGGCGAAGCTGCCGTTTGCCGTTGCATACGCGACCACAGTATTGGCGGGAAGCGCCGACGTGCCGCTTGCCGCGCCGCTTGTCGTGCCGGAAGAAAACGGATTGTTCAGGCACGTATCGAGAATCACGAGATTCAATTGACCGGCGCGCGGCTTCTGCATCGCATGCAATACGGCGTTTAGATCCATGCTGTCATTGATCAACGAAGCGGGTGCGTGCATATCAAGTCCTGCGGGAACAAGCAGAGTCTGTCGGCCAATTCGGATGCCGTGTCCCGCGAAATAGAAGAGGCCGACGCCACCTGCCTCCAGACGCTGGCGGAATTCGCCGAGCGCCTGCTGCATGCCGCGCGGACTGGCATTCGTACGCGTGATGACTTCGAATCCGAGTGCTCGCAATGTGTCGCTGATTGCTTCGGCATCGCGCGGCGCATTGTCTCGCAGAGAACGGGGGAGGCCACCGTACTCGCCGTTGCCGATCACAAGTGCAAGACGTGGGACGTGTGGGGCGTGTGTGCCGGATGGAGTCGGGCTCCAGTTCGTATCCTCACGTTGCGTCGCGGCATTGGCATTGCCGCAATAGGTGTGGATTGCCCCAGCCATGCACAGCAGCATGAATATTCGCCACATCTTCACATCCTGTTTGTCCCGGACAGAACCTAGGCATTCGAGGACCGCCTTGCCCGCAGCGATTACTGAAGTACCCGGCGCGAGGCATCGATGCCGCTATCGATCATCCATCTGCAACCTGTTAATAACCATAGCACGCGCTTTGTGCATCACCACTGTCCGCGTGTTCTCAATGAGATATACGGATAACGAGTGTGGCGTATCTTTTTGGCAAGTTACGTCCTAAGCTAATTCACAAAGTAGCGCAGCACGGCCGTTTTACCGAGGTGGTCGTCCAGTCATTCGCGCCCGCGATATTCAGCCGGAACGTTCGGTTTGCCCCGTGCAACCGAGGTGACCGTGACCACTCTTCAGGAGAGTGCGCTATGCGAATAAGCCTGATTCCCGTTGTGTCCAACAGACGTGATGAAATCAAAACACGCCTTGCTGCATTGCGCGTGATGCTTTGCGCGACGTTGGTGGTCGCCGGAACTCTGGCGCAAGCGGAGCAGACACCGTCGCCGCCCGGCGCGGAGGAATACATCATCTGGCCGTCGGACGGCGCGGTCATTCACGGCGGCAAGCTCTGGGTGCGAATGGGGTTGCGCAATATGGGCATTTGCCCGAAGGGCGTCGCGTTTCCCAACTCGGGTCATCATCATCTGCTGATCGATACCGATCTGCCCGCGCTCGACCAGGAAATTCCGTCGGATCGCAGTCATCTGCACTTCGGGGCAGGCGAAACGGACGCGCGCATCGAACTGCCGCCGGGCAAGCACACGCTGCAACTGATTCTCGGCGACCACAATCATGTACCGCACGTGCCGCCCGTGTATTCGAAGAAGATCACCATCACCGTGCTAAAGAACTAGCGCGATCCGTTCGCTCAAAGCGGGCCCTTCAGGACGGAGAGACCTCATGTACAGGATCATCGCAGTCGCGACGCTTGTGACGTCGGCGGCATTGGCGTTGCCCGGTTTTGTTTTCGCAGGAGCGACACCTGCGCCGGCTTCCGCTTTTGCCTATATCGGCTATCCGAACGACGGCCAGGTCGTGGCCGCCAACAAGCCGTTCAAAGTGTGGTTCGGCCTGCGCTATATGGGCGTTGCGCCGAAAGGCGTCAAATATCCGAATACCGGCCACCATCATCTATTGATCGATACCGACTTGCCGCCGATGGATCAGGAGATTCCATCGGACCGCAATCATCTGCATTTCGGCGCGGGTGAAACGGAAACCACGATTCAATTGCCGCCCGGAAAGCACACGTTGCAGTTGCTGATGGGCGACGACATGCATATGCCGCATAACCCGCCGGTGTACTCGAAGAAGATCACGGTTATTGCGCGATGAACGGTGTCGCAAGCGGGCCAACTACATGGCTTCGTATGTTGGCTTCGATCCACCATTCACAGGTTGTTCTTTAATCGATATCGACGCGCGTTTTAAGAACTGATACTCAGGAAGTCCTTTAAATAAAGGCATCCGGCAAGTTTTTGAAGAATGGAAGCTCACCCTGGCACAGCCCATGCATTAGTGACACTCGAGCAGACAAGTTGCTCGAACCTAACCGCAAAACCTGCGCAACACCGTGCAGTTTCCCTTCTCAGGAGATTTACCATGAACACGCTGATGATCAAAGACCTGTCCATCACCGAACAACTCGACAGCCGCGCAATGAGCGCCGTACGCGGTGGAAATGGTTGGGGCCCGTCGTCGTCGTACTTCAATTTCACGCCGGTGTACGCGCCGAACAACAGCAAGACGGTGGACGCCACTCAACTGATCAGCTCGACGATGAACATCCAGAACGCCACCGGCAACAACGCAGCGTTTGTGGCGGGCGTCACGACCACGATCACTCCACACATGAGCTCGAACAACAACATCTACGTGTCCTGAGCGGCATCGGCCGCGCGAAGGCCTGGCACTTCACCTTCGCGCGGCTGACCCGTCAAAAACATTTGTTATTCAATCGTTCTTTCCACACACCCTCCGCTTCACTGCCCGATCCCCATGCTGATTTTTTGCTCCGCTTCGATGCTGAAGCCGCGCGGGCGATGCTTTACTTAAAAGGGCATTTTGATTTCGCAGTGAAAAGGGTGTTATCGGAGACCATCGTGTCAGCGTCGCTTGATTCATCGGTACGCCAGCGCTTCTTCTTCACGCGATCCCGGCAGCGTGCCATTCGCGTGACGGATACGCTACGCAGCCTTTGCGTGGTATTGGTGTGTGCATTGCCGCTGTGCGCATGCATCGATGTCAGCATGCCCGACTACAAGCGGCCCGATACTCCGGCTAAAGCGTCGTGGTCGGACAGGAAAGGTGCGCTGGTATCCGCCGTCCAGACGATTCAGCCCGACTGGTGGAAAGGCTTCCAGGATCCGTATCTGGACACGCTGATTAGCAAGGCGATTGGCGGCAATTTCGATATCAAGGTATTGGCTGCCCGTCTCGATGTGGCCGGCACGCAGATCGGCGAAGCCAAAGCAGGCGCATTGCCGACAATGGATTTCGGCATGGGCGCCGATTTCGAAAAGACCACCGGACAAACTTTCGCCAAACAGTACAACGTGGCGACCCAGGTGAATTGGGACATCGATATTTGGGGCAAAGTCGAAAAGGGCGTGCAGGCGCAGAAGGCGGAATTTCATGCGAGCGAGGCGGACTGGCGCGCGGGTTATCTCGAACTGGTGTCGAACGTATCCAGCACGTATTTCCAGATTCTGCAATTCGACGACCAGATAGATCAGCAGCAGAAAACCCTCGTCACGAACCGGCAGATTCTCACGATCTACGAAGGGCAGCGCAGTAACGGCCTCGTGCCGCAAACCCAGGTGTTGCGCCAGCAGGCTGAAATCAACCGCCTGACGAACGAATTGCTTGAATTGCGGCGGTCGCGAGCTATTGCCAATAACGCGTTGTGTACGCTGATCGGCGTTCCGGCCGGCGAATTCGATTTACCAAAAGGACATTTGCAGCAGCGCGTCCAGTTGCCTGCCGTGCCGGACGGACTGCCCGCGCAATTGCTGGCGAGGCGTCCCGATGTCGTCGCGGCCGAGTTCAGGGTACTCGAAGCGTACGACCTCGTCGGCCAGGCCAAACTCGCGCAATTGCCGACTATCAGCCTTACCGGACATGCCGGCACTGCAAGTTTCGCGCTGACCGATCTGCTGAAATCGTTCACTTACGGGTTTATGCCGAGCATCAATATTCCATTGCTCGATCCCGGTGTGCGGGCTCACGTCAAGGTCACGCAGGCGCAATCGACGGTGGCCGAGCAGCAGTATCGCGTGGCCGTGATGGGTGCTTTCGAAGAAGTGGAGAATGCGCTGGTCAATCTGAATTCGCATAAGGCACAGCGCGTGGAATTGCAGCAGCAGGTAGAGCGTTTGCAAATAGTGGCCGATCAGATTCAGTCTCAATTGCGCCTCGGCGTGGTGTCGCAACTGGAAGTCTTCGAAACCGAGCGCACGTTATTGGAAGCTCAGCAGGCGTTGCTCTCCAATCATCAACTGATTCTGTCGGACACCGTTCTGCTTTACAAGGCGCTGGGCGGCGGCTGGCCGAGCGTCGACGTACAGGCGCAAGTAAAGGAACACTGAGCTAATCAACAATGGCGTAACGCGCGGATATTTAGGCCGCAGGTGACGCGCCGATTGCGTTCTTAACCGATGATCTGAAAATTGACACACGCCATGCGTGACTTAAACTCTTTAAGGAGCCAGCAAGCATGCAGCTCTTCAGAACAACGTCGTCTCGCCGTAGTCGTTCTTTCCGTTTCCGTTGCGTTCTCGACGCAGCGGGTAAACGCTTAGTGATCCAGATAAAAAATGGCCACAGGCGAAGCTCCGATTGCTGAAATGCGTGAGACCGTGGAAGCCGCATTCGACGTCGTATTGTCGCCGGTTGCATCGGCTGCATCTGCGCAACGTCCCGCGCTCGACGCGATCCGGATTGTCGACAACCTGTTCGCCATCGGACGCAGCGAAGCACCTTTCACCGACTACTCCAGCGAGCGCATCGCGCGATTATCGCGCCGTCATGCGCGGGTTTTCACGGAACACGGCGCGGTGTATGTCGCCGATCTCGGGAGTAAGAACGGCACGACGGTGAATGGCGTCGCCGTCCGGCAAACCCCGTCGCGCGTCAGAGCCGGCGACGAATTGTGCTTTGGCGGCGAGCTTTGTTATCGCGTGAGCATAGAACCGCGTGCTCGCATCGTTGCGGCAGCGAGTGCGCCGTCTGCACCGGGTCTTCTGTTGATACCGGAGCGCGACGACCTGGACTTGCAACCCATCGAGGTGCACGCTTTCCCCTTCCTCGTCAGCAAGGCGGACGACGTTTTTTCGCGCTACAAGGAGCGTTATCCGCATCAGGTGAATTACATTTCACGCCGTCACGCTCATATCTATTTGAAGGGCGGCGATCTCTATGTCGAAGATCTCGGCAGCACGAATGGAACATTCGTCGGCGGAAAGCGCCTGGACGAATCGGCGATACCGCTTGTAGAGGGCGACCTCGTTGCATTTGGCGGCGACCACTTCGTCTACAGGGTGTCGCTGCAAACGCCCCCTGAAGTCGAGCCCACCGTGACCCAGCTATTCCTCAATCCTGCCGTCGATGACGCGGCCGATTCCGACAAGACCACATTCGTCGGCGCCGCGCATTCGTTCCTCGATATCTTTTGTGTCGATCCGGCGTTGCAGCGCGAGGACGAAATCAACGAAGCATCGCAGCCGGTCACCGCACAGGCCGCGACCGTGAATAGCGCGAACGGCGCAAACGGGCTGCATAAAGCGAGCCATGCAAGTGGCGTGAACGGCTCGGGAAACGCGGCCAGCGCGAACGGAAAATCGCGACGCTGGCGTTTGCTTGCGGGCGAACTCGGCAATGCTTTTGCGGACGGCGATCGCGTCGGAATGAAGCGGATTGCGGGCTGGGGCGGTGCGGGCATTGTCCTGCTAGGCGCAATATCCGTAGCGCTTTATCTGCATGGTTCGTCGGAGCGTGAATTGAAGAACCTGCTCGCGAGCGGCGATTACAGCAGCGCGGTCGTGGCCGCGAAAGGCTATCTGTCGAGTCATCCCACGGACACGAAAGTCAGTGCGCTGGCGAGCGAGGCGTTATTAAAGGCGAAGCTTCCTGGCTGGCTGAATGCGCTGGAAAAAGCTCAATTCGATCAGGCCGACGCGCTGCTCAAGGAAATGAAATCGTTGAGCGAAAACAATGCCGATGCAACTGCGCTGGTCGGAGAATTGCAGTGGGTTGGAGATCTGGAGCGCTTCGTGGCCGCGCGCGGCGGCGTCGATGCGCCGATTCATCTGTACGCGGACGAAGCCACGATCAACAATCTGTTGCAGCGCTGGGACGACGACGCGAAGGGTCATCAGCGTGCGCTCGACCGGATCGCTTCGTATGTACCGGTATTTGCCGAGCCGTATGCGCAGGCGCTAAGTCATCTGCGAAAACTGGAGAGCGACGATTCGGTGTATGTCGCGGCTATAGACCGGTTGAACGGCACAATACGCACCGAACTGGCGAACGATAAACCCGACGCGTTGCCGCCGGTACTCGATGATTACGCGCAGCGTTATCCACGTCTTGCCGGCCTCGATCAGGTGCGGGCGGATTTGCGGGAGTACACCGCACTCTTGAATGCCGCGCTCGGTCGTCAATTGACCCCTTTGCTTGCGATGCTGAAATCGGCGCATTTCAGCACGCCGCCGTTTCAGTCGCAATTCCAGCAACTCGCAGCGAGCCGACTGCCTTCATCTGACGTGATCCAGCGTCAGGACGCGGTGAACGCCGCATGGCAGCGCGGCGATGCGCAACAGGCGCTGGCCGGTTTGCAGGCCATGCCTGCGGGGCCATGGTCAGACGTACTCGCTGCAGAACTTGCACACAAGAAAGCCCTGCTCGATCAATTCGACGATTTGCAGAAAGCGCGCGGCAGCAAGGATTACGACCAGCGCCTGCTGTCGTTCTACGCGAGTCTCGACCCCGCAGCGGATTCCTGGTTCGTGCAATCGATTCAGAAAGACGTGGCCGCATTACACGACAAGGCATTGGCGCGCGCACAAGATCTGCTGTTGCGCGCACAGAGCCTGTGGAAGCAGTATCGCGCGAGTGGCCCGATTGGCGGAACGCAACGGCTGGAGGCGGGCATATCGCCGGGATTCCGCAGCGAGGCGCGATTGCTCTCCGACGCACAGACGTCGGCGCAACAGGGCATGCGTATCTACACTCAATTGAAGGCCGATCACCCCGCGGATTTTGACCGCCTTCTCGCGGATATCGAAGCCGAAGCCGATTTACAGCGCCGCTCGCTGACGGAATTGCGCATGGTGCTGGACCCCGGGCTGCTGAAAGCAAAACTGAGTCTGATCGGAGGCGAGCAGAGTGAAGCGCGAGAATCACCCTAGGCCGTTGTCTGAGGCGCTGGAGGATCACAGCGTCGAAGGCATCGCCATTCTGACCGCCGAGCCAGTGAAGATCGCGCGGGCCCTGATCTGGGCGATGGTCGCGCTGGTGGTCGCCGGGCTGTTGTGGTCGTTCGTGGGCCGCGCCGATGTGATCGTGTCCGCGCAAGGAACGCTGTCGCCGGAATCGGAAGTGCGCCGCATCTATGCACCGATCGACGGCGAGCTTGCCGATCTGTATATCGCCGAGGGACAGCCAGTGTCGAAGGGCGACGTGCTCGCGCGATTGAACGCACGTGGCGCAATCGAAGCCGCAAGCAACGCGCTGCAGGCGCAACTCAAACTTGAAGACGCCGAACGTGACTGGAAGCAGTTTCCCGAGAAGAAGGCGTTAATGGAGCGCAAAGCGGCGGCGCTCAAGGCACAAATGGAAGTGGAGGCGCGGCAGCACGAAAACCGCGTATCCGAAGGTACAACCAAGCTTGCGGAAGGACAGAAGGCCGAACTGGACGAAGCGCGCAGTGTGCTCGACAACGCTCGTCGCACGCGCGAGGCAGCGCGTCAGGAATTGGACCGCTATTCGAAACTGTTCGCACAACCCGGCGGCGGCGGGATTGCCGAATTGCAGGTCGAGCAGAAGCGCACCGCTGCGATGGAAGCCGATAACGCGTACCGTGTCGCGCAATCGAAGCTCGCGGAACTGGACTTCCGCCTCAGTCACGAATACGCGCAGGCCAACGCACAACTCGAAACCAGTGGCCAGCAAACTACCGACCTTCAGCTTCAATACGATTCGGCAGTGCGCGATATCACCGACGCTGAAGACAAACTGCGTTTGCAATTGCAGACCGCGCGACTCGTGTCCGAAGCTGCTGCGCGAATCCGCTTCGAGAACATCGACAAGGACAATTTCCTGCTGATTCTGGCGCCCGTTTCGGGTGTCATCACGGACGTGACGTCGACCCAGCGCGGCGACAAGATCCAGGCCAACGCGCCACTTGGTGGCATTGCGCCGAAAGATGCGCGGCCTGTGCTCAAGATCGAAATCGCCGAGCATGATCGTGCTTTTCTGCATGAAGGCTTGCCGGTCAAGCTGAAATTCAACGCGTTTCCGTATCAGCGCTATGGGCTGATCAGCGGCACGCTGGCTTATATCTCACCGGCCACGAAGCCGTCGCTACAGGATAAGCAGCCGGTTTACGAAGGCCGTGTGACGCTCGACAGAAATTACTACCAGATCGCCGATACGCGTTATCCACTGCGCTACGGCATGACGGCCAACGCGGAGATCGTGGTGCGCGAGCGGCGCCTGATCGATCTCGGTCTCGATCCGTTCAGGCAGGTAGCGGGTTGAGTACCGCTTGAGCACGCCGATTACACGTCAATTAAAGGAGCCGATGAAATGACCGCGATAGTGCGTATCGATGATGAAGTCGTGGATGTGGCCGAGTTCATCCGTCTTCTGAAACTGACTGGTCAGTTCGAAAGTTTGATCGAGCAGATCGTGCGCGACAAGCTCACAGTGCACGCTGCGAAAAAGCAGGGCATTGTCGTGACCGCCGATGAAATCCAGCAACGCGCCGATCAGTTCCGCCGCGTGCGGGGGCTGCATCGCGCGACGGATATGAATCAGTATCTCGATGTTCTCCGTGTGAGCCTCGACGAATTCGAGGCCTTCGTTACCGATGGCTTGTATCAGGAGAAGATGCTCGACGAGGTCGGCAACGAGTCGGCGATCAAAGACTACTTCGCATTGAATTCACCGAAGTTCGACTCGATCGAAGTGAGCCATATCGTGCTCGACAGCGAGGGTAAAGCGAAGGAAATGATCTCGTATCTGCACGACGACCCCGACAGTTTCGCCGACATGGCGCGCGAGCATTCAATTGCGGACACCCGCGAGGCCGGCGGTGTGATCGGAAAAGTGCTGCGTGGATCGCTGAAGCCGGATATCGAGGCCAAGATATTCAATGCGGCAGTGGGCGATCTGCTCGGCCCATTTCCTTCGGCGGATCGATCGTGCTATGAGATTTTCGCCGTAACGGCGAAGTATCCCGCCACGCTCGACGCGGATGTGGCCGCCGAAGTGCGGCGCCTGCTGCGTGAAAGCTGGCTGATTGCGCGTGCGCAGGAGCACGTTATCGAGGCCCGATAACATGGATGCACCCCAGACCGCGCCGTCCGCTGCCGAGTTTCTAGCTTCGGTGGAAATTCTCTCGCCGTTTTCACGCGACGAGATCGAGCGTCTTGCCGACTATGCGCAAGCGCGCTTCTATTCGTTTGGCGAAACGGTCTGCTCGATGGGAGAGGTGGCCGAGGGGCTTTATGTCGTGCGCTCAGGCTCGGTACGTATTTTCACCGAGGAGCACGGCAAGGAAACCAGCATGGGCGTGCGCAAGGCCGGCGAGATTTTTGCCGACATAGCGATGCTGCGTACGTATGTGCATGAAGCATCGGTGCGCTCGTCGGCGAAAACCGAATTGCTGTTTATCCCCCGCAGCGCGATCGAGCCGGTGATGGCCGGCAATCAGGCCGCATTGGCATTTGTCGCGAGCTATGTCGCGATCAATTCGGCAGGCGGTTTCGTCGCACAATTGTTCGACCTGCGCGGCAAACTGAATAAGGCGGAACTCGAAGAGTATGTGCGCAGCGTCGGCGTGAAGCGGGTCGCTGCGGGCAAGGAAATTCTCAAGCAGGACGGTCGCGACGACCGACGGCTTTACGTGGTGCGCCAGGGCGAAGTTCGCATTGTCAGACATGAAGAAGGCCACGACTACACGCTCGCGACGCTTGGCGAAGGCGAGATATTTGGCGAGAAAGCGTGTTTGATGCGGCAGGAACAGATGGCTTCGGTCGTGGCGAGCATCGACACGCGGCTATTGGTCATACCGGAGCGGACGGTCCACTTCATTCTTGAACGCAATCCGAAATTGCGTGAAGTTCTCGACGAACGGATTCGCTACGGCGACCGCGAATTGCAACGGCAAAAGCGGCTCGAGCAGCGTCGAAAATTGCCGTTGATGCTTGATTTGCAGAGCAAGCCTGAATTCGGCGAGAAGCTGATCAAGCGCTTTGCACTGGTCGAGCAGGCTGAAGAAATGGATTGCGGCGCGGCGTGTCTCGCGATGGTTTGCCGTCACTACAGTATTCCGATGACGCTGGGCAAATTGCGCGAACTAGCCAACGTCACCACCCAGGGCGCCACGCTTGATAGCCTTGCGCGTGCGGGCGAAGCGCTCGGCTTCACTGCGCGCGGCGTGCAATGCACTTTCGATTCGCTACGTGGGTTTGATCTGCCGTTCATCGTGCACTGGGAGGGTTATCACTACGTGGTGGTGTATGGTCTGTCGAAAGACTACGTATGGGTCGCCGATCCCGCGCTCGGGTTCAGGAAATTGACGGTCGAAGATTTCGAGCGTGGCTGGAGCGGTACTTGTCTGTTATTTACCGGTGGTCCGCATCTGCTGCAGATGTCAGCAGCGCGTTCGCCGTGGATACGTTTTGTCGGCTACCTCAAACCTTATAAAAAGATTCTCGGTCATTTGTTTCTGGCTACCTTTGTGATTCAGGTGCTGGGCGTCATTCCGCCTCTGATTATCCAGAACATTCTCGACGGTGTGATCGTGCATCAGAACGTGAGCCTGCTGCATCTGCTGATAGGCGGTCTGATTATCGCCAATGTCTTTTCGCAACTGATGTCGTCGGTTCGCGCATATCTCGCCAATTTCATGGTTCGCAACATGGACTTCGCGATGATGTCGCAGTTCTTCAAACACACGCTGTCGTTGCCGTTTTCGTTTTTCGCCAAACGTAAAACCGGCGATATCTTTGCGCGCTTCCAGGAGAACCAGACGATCCGCGCGTTTCTGACCGAGTCGACCGTCACGACTGCACTCAACCTGCTGATGGTGTTCATCTACTTCACCATCATGTTCGTCTACAACGTGAAGATGACGCTTGTACTAATTGCATTCGTCATTCCAATCATGGCGTTAACCGCGTTGGCCACGCCAAAAATAAAAAGCTACGCACGCGAGGTGTTCACTGCATCGACGGAATCGAAGTCGTTTTTGATGGAAGCACTTGCGGGCGTGGAGACGATCAAAGGCATGGGCATCGAGCGGCCAGTGCGTTTGCGCTGGGAGAAGAAGTACGCGAAAGCGCTCGAAGTGCAGTACCGCGCGCATGCTTTCAATATTCTCGTCGGACTCGGCAGTCAGTTGCTCAATGCGGCGACGACAATCGCCATTCTGTGGGTGGGTGCAAACCTGGTGTTGGCGCGTGAAATGACGATTGGTCAGTTGATTGCATTCAACGCTTTCATGGGCAGCGTATTGAGTCCGTTAATGGGACTCGTCGGTCTATGGAGCATGCTGAACGACGCGGGCGTTGCAATGGAACGTCTCGGCGATGTACTCGATATTGAACCAGAACAGAAGCCGCAGGATTTACCGTCTCGCGTCATGCTGCCCGAGTTGCAAGGCGATATCAGCCTGAGTGGGGTGTACTTCCGCTACGGCGAAAACGACTCGGCGTACGTGCTGGAAAACATCAGTTTCGATATCAAGCCGGGAGAACTGGTGGCAATCGTAGGCCGCAGCGGGTCCGGTAAAACCACGCTGGCAAAACTGTTGGTCGGATTTTATGCCCCGAGCGAAGGCAAGATGACGATAGACGGCTATGACCTCGGTGTCGTCGATAAAGCGTATTACCGTGCGCAGATCGGCTATGTGATGCAGAGCAATCTGCTGTTCTCCGGCACGATTGCGGAGAACATTGCGAGTGGCGACGACGCGCCTGATCGGCGGCGCATTGAAGAGGTCGCGAAGATGGCTGATGCGCATGCATTCATCAGCAAGATGCCGCTCGGCTACGAGCAGATTGTCGGCGAACGTGGAATAGGCCTTTCTGGCGGGCAGATTCAGCGGTTATGCATTGCACGCGCGCTGTATCACGACCCACGTTTTCTCGTATTCGACGAGGCCACGTCAGCGCTCGATTCGCAATCGGAAAGCAATATTCTCGGCAACATGCACGACATCCTGAAGGGCCGCACTGCGGTGATCATCGCGCATCGGCTGAGCACCATCATGCGAGCGGACAAGATTCTTGTGCTGTATGAGGGCGCGATTGTCGAACAGGGCCGTCACGATGAACTGATTCAGCGCGGCGGCATGTACTATCAGCTGGTCCAGAAACAGTTGAGTGCGTGAAGATGAAGATACTCGACCAGATTGAAGAGGCCAGCCCCGCAATCTCGTACGCGGGACTGATCGAACGAATCGAGATTCTGCGCTCGACGCTGCGCTGGTCGACGCGGCTCGAGCGTGCCGATATCGACAAACTGTTGCGGCAGGCCACTTCGTTACGCGACGAGGTGATGCAGTTATCGCATAAGGAGCGCTTTGTGCAGGCAGCGACTTCGGCCGAGCCGCAGGAGCGCGCCGATCAATCGCGCGGTGCAAGGCGCAAGGCGTTGCTCGAACGCAGCTTCATTTTCGAGGGCACGTTTGGCGATAATGCGCGTTTGCTCGAATCGCTTGAAATTGCCGAGAAGGCGGCGCCGACCGACCTGCCCGTGTTGATCGACGGTGAGAGCGGCACCGGCAAGGAACTGATGGCGAAAGTGATTCACGCGAACGGCTCGCGCGCGGATAAGCCGTTTATCTCCGTGAACTGCGGCGCGATTCCGGACAATCTGCTGGAATCGGAATTGTTCGGGCATCGCAAAGGGGCATTCACCGGGGCGTCGAACGACCGCAAGGGGAAATTCGAAAGCGCGCATACGGGTACGATCTTTCTCGACGAGATCGGTGAGTTGCCGCTGGCAGGGCAGGTGAAACTGTTGCGCGTGCTCGAAGCGCACGAGATTCAACGAGTCGGATCGGACGAAACGATCGCAGTCGACACGCGTATCGTCGCGGCGACCAATCGCAACTTGCGGCAACTCAGCGAAGAAGGCAAGTTTCGCGAGGACCTGTTCTATCGGCTCAGTGTGATCCACGTCACGCTGCCACCGTTGCGCGAGCGTCGCGATGAAATACCGTTGCTGATCGCGTGGTTCGGCGACGAGGCCGCCGGAACTTTAAAGCGCAGGCCAGTCAGATTGACCCCTCGTTTAAGGGACTTTCTTCTGAACTACGCGTATCCGGGAAATATTCGCGAGTTGCGTAATGTGATGTATCGGGTGTCGTGTCTCGCGGGAGATATGGCGGACATCGATCATTTGCCTGTGGACATGCGTCCGGCGTCACCCGGTTCGTCGGCCTCCGCAAATGTCATGACATCGGTAAGCGGGCAGGAGCCGATCAGCGTCGCGAATCTGATGTCGCTGAGCGACGCAAAACGGGCCGCCAGTGACGATGCAGAAAAGGCCTTTCTTGAACGCGGACTTCGCGAAGTGCACGGTACCGTCGCCGAACTGGCGAGGCGGATCGACATGAATCGCTCGCATTTGCAGATGCTTTTGAAGAAACACGGCTTGCACTCGAAAGACTTTCGCCATCGCGCAATGTCGCCTGCAAACCGGAATGGCGCCGATGAGCACGACGACGAAGAAGGGGACGCGTAGTATTAAACGGCCTGCTTCAGGGTGCCGGATTCAGCAGTGTTTTGTCCGTGGCATTGGGGTCTTCCGCCTGAACGACGACAGCAGTGATGTTGTCGCGGCCACCTTTTGCCAATGCCAGTTCAACCAGTTCTTCAGACGCATTCTCCCGTTCCGCGGAAGTCAATACCGCAATTATCTCGTCGTCGCTGAGTTCGTTACTCAGACCGTCGCTGCATAGCACGAACACATCGCCGTCGACGACTTCGATTGCGTCGTCGTCGAGATCCAGCATGTCCGTGGCGCCGACCGCGCGCGTAATCATGTGTTGTGCCGGATGATGTCGCGCCTCTTCATCGGTAATGACGCCGAGCGATTTCAGTTGTTCCACCTGGCTGTGATCGCGCGTGAGTTGCTGCAACTGGCCGCCGCGATACAGGTAGATGCGGCTGTCGCCTGCCCAGACGTAGCCGCAGAACCGGTCGCAAGCGAGCAACACGACGACCGTGCTGCCAATGCGCTGCACCTGACGACGCGCGGCTTCGTCCCTCAGTTGACGATTGGCGGTTTGCAGTCGCGCGCGGGCATCGGCGATCAGCGTTTTCATGCTGACAGGTGACGCGATCCGGCTTAGCGCGTCGATCACCAGGCGGCTCGCCAGATCGCCGACCGCATGTCCGCCCATGCCGTCGGCGACGGCCCAGCGTCCGATGCCGGGCTGGTCGAGGCAGGCGTCTTCGTTGATCTCGCGAACACGTCCGGCGTCGGAGCGCGCGGACGACGTCCAGCGAAATTGGCTCTTACAGGTCACAAGATTTACACCGAATTGTTTTTGCTGAGGGCGTCGGGTGCGACTGCGATGTTCGAGTTCGCGCCGGTATTGCGCACGTCCACCGACTGGAACTGGTTGATCATCTGGTTAGCATAGAAGTTGTTGGACACCTCGTACAGGTTGACGACGGGTCCAATGCTCGGCGTGTCGCGAACATACGGCTGGATCCAGCCATATACCCACGGCGCACCGCCACCGCCGCGAATTGCTGCCATTGCTTTGCGGTCAAGCGCGAGATTCAGCGAAAGATCGTTCACTGTGATATGAGCCATGTCGTTCTCCGGTTGGCCTCGCGCGACTTATATAAAACGCGCGCGGTTTAAAGGAATTTGAACGTGATGGTGCAAATGCCATGCCAATTTATGGCTTTAAATCATGGGCGGTCGCAACGTCTTGATTGTGCGGTGATTCCGTGCGGTTGCGCACGGAAGGAGGGCGCATGCGCCGCAACATAGGTCGGCTTTAAACCAACAGGCGCGAATCGAAACCGGTGTGAGGTCCAACACATTTGGCCTGCATTTCGCGTTGTTCGATCGCGCCTCACATTGCCACTGTTCTGCTGTACTGCGTGACGCCTGGAGATCGTCACACACCAACACTTCAACACAAAATCTGTCGGCTCATAGCTGACACATTTCGGACCGGCTATCGGCTGAAAACGTGAAAACCCCTTTAACCAAGGGCTTTTCAGCACATGGCCCGGAACATGCAAAAGACCTCGCAACAGTGTTGGAATTCGAAACGAGGCCAGCGATGAACACTCTCTCTCTTCAAACAGGCAGCGAAGTTTGCCCCGCAACATCGTCCACGATCGATTTGCCGATCGGCGCGCATCTCGTCATTCAACGGCGCGGTTACGAACACCACGGCATTTACGTAGGCAATGGTCGCGTCGTCCATTACGCGGGCTTTGCGGGTTCAACGCATCGCGGACCGGTGGAAGAAGTGGAGTTGTCGCGCTTCGCCGCCGGCCATCCGCTGTCGATCCGCACGACACCGAGTGCCCGCTACGCCGGCGATGAAGCGGTGCGCCGCGCGCGCTCCCGTCTCGGCGAAAACCGCTATCGCCTGCTGACCAACAATTGCGAGCACTTTTGCGCATGGTGTCTGTTCGGCGAAAGCCGTAGCGAACAGGTGCATTGCTGTCTGCGTCATCCGCGTACCGGCGTGCATGCGCTGGTGTGTCTCGTGAAGGCCTTTGTCGAGAGCAATGCGAAGGGCGACGAGGTTGCCGCGCAACTCGTGTGAGCACGTCGAAATTCGAGGAGAACATCATGGTCGCCGCAGAGAAAACCTTGCACTGGGCCGTCGACAAATGGCTCGCTCCCACTCCTTCGATGCCCGCACGCGTGGTGCAGTTTTGCCACCGCGCGTCGCAGCATCAGCGCTACGTTTGCGTCGAAGCGCTGCGCCCCGGCGGCCTGCTGTCGATCTTTTTCTTCCGCCACGACGACGGCTCGTGGAACGTATTTCCGCCGCAAATCGAGCGGCCCGCGATGAACGGTCACCGCCGCGCGTCGCTCTGCTAAGCCGGTGCGTATTGCGCCGCTTCCTTGAGTATCCATTGGCTGAACAGCACCATCGCGGGCGTCATCGGTTTGCCCTTCAGGCTCGTCAGCCAGTAACTGCCCGCATGAACCTCCACATCGAATGGACGGACGAGACGGCCCGTGTTGATCTCGTGATCGAACATCAGCGCGGGCGCGAGTGCGATTCCTGCGCCTTGCATTGCCGCTTCCACCATCAATCGCGACGAATCGAAAACCGGTCCGCGAATCGGGCGCGGCGTGATGCCCGCGGCGTTGAACCAGCTTGTCCAGTCGTCGGCGCGATAGGAACGCAGCAGGGTCTCGTCGGCGAGGTCGTCGGGTTTTGAAAGACGCGCGGCAATCTCCGGCGTGCACAGCAAGGCGAGCGGCGCGTTGAGCAAACGGGTGGCTAGCGAGCCGGGCCATGTGCCGTCACCAAAGCGGATCGCGAAATCGAGTCCCTCGGTGGCGAGGTCGACCAGATTATTGTTGGTCAGCAATCGCAATTCGACGAACGGGTGCGCGTGGCGAAACGATTTCAACCGGGGCATCAGCCAGCCGACCGCGAACGTGCCGACCACGCCGATCGTCAATACCTCGTGAAAATGGCCGTTTTCGAATTGCCGGAGCACTGCTTCGATGCGGTCGAATGCATCGGTCAGCACGGGGCGTAGCGCGAGTCCTTCGTCGGTCATCGCAAGGCCGCGCGGCAGGCGCTTGAACAGCATCGTGCCCAGCCGCTCCTCCAGCGATCGAACCTGCTGGCTGACGGCGGCCTGCGTCACATTCAACTCAAGCGCGGCACGCGTGAAACTCAAATGCCGCGCGGACGATTCGAACGCGCGCAGCGCATTCAACGGAAGATTCGGTCTCATGGAAATGCATTAGATTTTCTTGTGAGCCGGCTAACTTATCACCGTTTGAACGGGATGTGCGAGAGCGGCTCAACGCAAAGCGATGCGCGATGCAAAACCGCCGCCACATGCGGGCACACCCGCTGCATTTCGTCCGTCGAATTGTGCGACACTAGGGCCACCCCGAAATGGGGCAACCGCGCGATCAACTGCGGATCGTCCCGATTGATGCGGTGAGAAGTTGACTGTCCAGGTGAAATGCTCGACACGTTCTGCCGACGTTCGTCCATGTAAGCCGTCGGCTTGTCCAACCGCGCATCATTGCCCCGATTCGGAGTCCACTATGTCCGTGTATGTCCTGGCATTGTTCATCGGCATCATCGCCGGCCTTCGCGCGATGACCGCTCCCGCCGCCGTCAGTTGGGCGGCTTATCTCGGATGGTTGCCGCTGGCGGGAACCTCGCTCGCATTTCTCGGTTTCAAGGCCACGCCTTATATCTTCACCGTCCTCGCTGTCGTCGAACTGATTACGGATCAATTGCCGGAGACGCCGAGCCGCAAAGTGCCGATGCAATTCGGCGCGCGCGTGATTCTCGGTGGCTTGAGCGGCGCGGCGATCAGCGGCGCTCACGGCGGGCTTGCCGGCGGCTGGATTGTCGGCGCGCTCGGCGCGGTGGTGGGTATCGTCGGCGCGGTGATCGGCACGTTCGGCGGTGCGACCGTGCGGGCTGCGATGGCGCGAACCTTCGGTCGGGATGCGCCCGCCGCGCTGATCGAAGACGTGGTGGCGGTGGTCGGCGCGGCGTTGATCGTGGTGTCGCTGCACGGGTTCTGAAGCTTGTCGGCGACTCAGTCGTCGCTTTGCGCCGCTGCGGGTGCCGCGCCCGCCGGGCTGATGTGGCGATGCAGCGAAGCGCCATGCGCCTCGCTGCATCGATTGACTGACTGGCCCTTGTGATGCGTCAGTGGGCGGTCGCCTGCTTGATGACGGCCTGGCTCGCCGCGGTTGCCGTTCCACCGGCAGCGGGAACCAGCTTGCCTTGCACCAGCAGACCCAACGTCTTCACCACCAGGATACCGACAATCACATTCGCCGCGATGAACAGAGCCGGCGCGGCCCATTCCACCGGACCCGTCGCGCCTCGTTCGACCATCCGCAGAGCCATTGTCGGCAATGCGGCTACGCCGAAACTGAAGGCCCAGTAGCCAGGCACGAAAGCCTGCTCGCGAATCCACGGCAGCAAACGCAACAGCATCAGCGCCTGATACAGACCATAGCCGAGCAGGATCATCGCGAACAGATCAGGCGTGCCGCTGGTCAGGCTCAGGTAGGTCACGCCGCCCACTACGGGCGGTGCGAGTTGCACGCCGAGAATCGGGCGCAGTGCGGCGGGCAGCGGTTCATGAACGGCCGCGCGATGCAGCACCATCGATTCGATCGCGAGCCACGACAACAGCCCGGCCCCGAAAAACAGTTCGCCCAGTTGATGGAATCCGAACGCAGCCGCCGCCGTTCCCGCGACAAAGCTCGGCGCGACTGTCGGCAGATAAATGGCCGGGGTGGTCATTTCGGGCTTGCGTCCGCCTTGCCAGAGCCGTCCGTGCAGATACGCGCCGAGCGCCAGTTGCGCGATCACGGAGACGACGAATAACGTGAGCGCGGCAGTCCGGGCATACGGTTGCAGAAGTTGCGCGGCCAGCATGCTCGACACCGGCCCGAGCGCCGCAAACGACGATTGCACCGGATGCTGCATTTCCGCACGGGCCGTGGCGGCGTCGGTCAGCCACTTGTGCCCGTACGCGGCCAGAACGACGAGCCACACAGCGAGCGACGCGACCGTCAACAGGGTTCCCACCTCGGCGGGCAGGTGCCATACCCTGATCGCCACCCGCCACAAGTTGGCGAACGCCAAAGCGCCCACCGCGATCCCGAAGAAAGCAACTGGAATCGAGCCACGATTGCTGTTCATCACCGAGTCCTCCGAAAGTTGCGACGCGCTCCGAAGTTCTGGCCGTGCGCGATCGATGAGCTACTTTAAAAGCCGGCAGCTAATCGGAGAACGCTGGAAAAGCTCGGGAAATGGCGCGATCGTCTCAACGTGAGAGCGCCCAGGTTGGCCGCGTTCGCAGGCGGTGGGATTCGCGATTCGTGAAGCGGGATGCAGGAAAGCGAGGGATGCGCCGATTTCCGGCACGACTTCAATAAGAAGATGTTCATCAGCCATGCCGGTCTGCAATGAAGAAGACCGGCACGGCTGTCGCGTGCTTCGTCAAGCTTCCATGCGCTGAAGCATGGCGAGCAGTTCGTCGAATGAAAGCGGCTTGCGCGCGTAAGCGATATGAGGATTCGGCTGCACGGGAATGTCCGAAGCCGCGCTGCACAGGATGATCGGAATGGCGCGCAGATCGGGATCGGCGTACAGCGCAGCGCACAGTTGCAGCCCCGACATGATCGGCATCATGCAATCCGACACGATGACGTCGGGCCGGGTCTTGCGTATCTGTTCAAGCGCGGCGGCCCCGTTCGACGCCGTCAGCACCGTATAGCCGTGCCGCTCCAGCAGCAGCCGCCATACGGTGAGTATGTCGAACTCGTCGTCCACAACCAGAATGGTTTTCATGAGGGGCTACGTCGTCCGTCGCGCCGGCAGCGTGGCCGACAGGCCCAGCGCCAGATGCGTACCGGCAGCGCTGCCCGGACCTTCGATCACGTCGAGACCGTCGGACGAAATCACCAGCTCCCGCAGCGAGGTGTCGTGAGCACTTTCGCGTTGCTTGACGACGGAGATCATCCGCCGCAAACCCGCATCCGATTCGGCATAGCGCAGCAACACGAGGTTTTCGGTCAACGCGGAAACCCGCACGCTCTTCGCATGGCCGGGGTCGGCGTAAAGCGGCAACTCTTCGGTTAGCAACGTGGTGACGGCAGCCTCGCGCAACTGGTGCAGCAGCGCGTTCAGGAACAGGCCGAAACGCTCGGTGCGCAACGCGGAGTCGCGAAAACCTTCCACGCCGTCGATCACGATCCGCGACGCGCCGATGCGCTTGACCGTGGCGAGCGCGGTAGCCGCGAGTTCGTCGACAGCCAGTTCGATCGCCGGCTGCCATTGGATGACGAGGCGGCCGTCCTCGTAAGCATCGGTCAAACCGATCGAGACCGCTTCCGCTTTGCCGATCAGCCGCTGCAGTCCTTCGTAAAAACCGAGGTACAGGCAGCGCTCGCCGCGCGCCACGCCCGCCGCGAGAAATTGCAGGCAGAGCAGGGTTTTGCCGACACCGGACGGCCCGATCAACGTAGTCGTCGATCCTTGCGCAAAACCGCCGCCCAGCAGATTGTCGAGATGCGGCAGGCCGAAGCCCAGACGCGTTTTCAGATCGACCGGACCTTGCGGCACCGCGCCTTGCGCTTCGAGGCGCGGGAACATCAGCAGGCCGGTTTCGGCGATGCGGAAAAAATGCTTGCCCATCAGATGGTTGCGCGCGCGCATCTTGTGCACTTCGATCTCGCGGGCGCGGCGCATGCCGTCGTTGTAACGGTTCAGCTCGATCAGGCCGTCGACGAGCGTGTGTTCGGGATGCGGCTCGTTGCCGGAGAGCGGCGCGAGCAGCAGCGTGGTGCAATCCATCGCGGCGACCAGCGCATTCAACTCGTGGATGAACTTCGATAGCGACAGTTCGGTTTCGCTGAATTCGCGCGCGCTGCGAAAGCCGTCGATGATCATCAGGCTCGGGCGGTAGTCGTAAATGCTTGACGCGATCAGCTTCAGGAAGCCGTCGAGACCGTCCTGCATCAGCTCGTGATAGCCGGACACGAACAGCATTTGCTGCGCGACCGCTTTCTCGTCGAAGAAGCTGAGGCCTTTCAGATGCCCCAGCAGCTTGTCGTGCGATTCCGCGATCAAGGTCATGTACAGCACCTTCTCGCCCTGGCTTACACGATGAAAACCGATCTGGCTCGACAGGATTGTCTTGCCCGCGCCGGCCATCCCTTCGAGCAGATAGACGCCGCCGCGCACCAGCCCTCCGCCCAGGATCTCGTCGAAACCAGGTACACCCGTCTCCACGTTGGAGCGCGCCGCGTCAGACCGCATCGCGCCAGGCCGGGAAGACGTCTGGGATTCGTGGTTCGTCATTGTAGATATGTCATTCAAAGTGCCGGAAAACGACGGCCTGGCCCCAAGCCGTCTGGTGCTAAAACAAACTACGATAGCAATTGGCGTTCCCGCGATGGAGCGGCGGCGCTCGCCGTGACCGGATGCGGGAGATTTTATCCGGGCAGACGGCGCTTGGCGATCCGGCGGCGTTGGCGGGCGTGATCGTGCAGGGCTGGGCTGGCGCTTGAATCAGCGGCGGCGCGCGACGCGTTGAAACCCGGCCGACGGGAGGCAGCGCGGACTGGTTGTCATCGTGGGGTGAAAACGTTTCGCCGTATACAATTCGGCTGCGCCTGATTTCGAGCCATTTTTGTGCTGGCTCCTGCCTAACATCGACCTGAACCATTCCATGCCGAATCCGACCCGGGCCTTCCTTCTCGGCCCGCTCCTGAAAGGCGTTTCACGCTCCTTCTATCTCACGCTGCGCGTATTGCCCGCGGGCATGCGCGACCCGATCGGCCTCGCATACCTGCTCGCGCGCGCGGCCGACACGATCGCCGATACCTCGCTGATCCCGCCCGAACAACGTCTCGCGTTGCTGTTGTCGCTGCGCGATCGGGTGAACGGCGCGACGGACGACGACGCGCTGTTTCAACGCATGGCCGCCGAAGTGGCGGGTCAGCAGAATCAGTCGGACGAGAAAGTCCTGCTCGAATCGCTCGGACCCGCGCTTGACGTGTTGATGCAGCTGAGCGAAACGGATCGCCAGGCAGTGCGGGAAATCGTGTCGACGCTGACCGAAGGCATGGAGTTCGATCTGCGCACTTTCCCCGATGAGCGCTCCGGCCAGATCGCCGCGCTGCACGAGTACGACGAACTGGATCGGTACACGTATCTGGTCGCGGGCTGCGTCGGCGAGTTCTGGACCACGATGACTTACGCGCATCTGCCGGGAACGTTGAAAGAAGTACCCGACACGATGTCGCGTCGAGGGGTGCGTTTTGGCAAGGCGCTGCAGATGACCAACGTGCTGCGGGATTGCGGCAAGGACCTGCGGATCGGCCGCTGCTATCTGCCGCAGAGCATGCTGGATCGGGCCGGCCTGAGCGCGCAGGATCTGTTGCTGCCCGCAAACTCGATGCGCGCGCGGCCGCTGATGGTCGAACTTTTGCGCAAAACACTCGATCATTTCCGCGAAGCGCTGGACTATACGCTGGCGATTCCGGCGTTTTCCATCCGCTTGCGGCTCGCCTGTTTGTGGCCGATTCTGATTGGTCTTGAAACGCTTTTGCTGCTCGTGGATAACGACGCGTGGCTCGATCCGCAGAAAGTGTCGAAGGTACGGCGCAATCGCGTGTATGGAATTATCGGGGCGTCACTGCTGATGGTGCCGTCGAATGCAGTGGTGCGCAGCGCGATCGAGAAGAAGATCGCGCAGATCGAAGCGCGCTTTTAAGCGTGGTTTTGAGCACTGAGGCGCGCGCTGTTTTAATGACTCGCGCTGTGTATCGAAATTGGCTGTTCGGGCAGAAAACGATGCACGTGCAAGCAGATTCGTATCGATTTCGGCGTACTACGGGTAAAACCTGATCCATACGTCGCAGAGCGAATCGCGCCGCACTTGAGGCGATTTGATCCGCATCACTGCCTAACTATTAATCGGGAAACCCCTAGGACCAGGCATCTCCGGTTCGCGTTAGTCTCTTCTAAAGAGGAGGCGAACCATGAGACAAGCGTTCAATATTGCCGTTGTGCTGTTGCTCGGTTATCTGATGGCTGATCGAGCCTTGATGCGCGCGCAGGCTGGCGAAGTAGGGACGATAACCTGCCACCAGGGCGCGAAGATGGTGAAGTCGGACGCGTTGAAGAAAGGTTTTGGGGACGTCGGGGCCAGCAGTCAAGGAGAAAATTTCCTGTCGAACTGCCTTGTCACAGGCCGTGGTCAGGTGGGCCAACTGGTCGCGCGCGACTGACGCGGTGACGGGCTCGCTAACAAGGGCGCCGCAGTAGAGCGCCGCGAGCAGGATTATCAGGGCTGCAAATCAGGGCCGAAAAAAATTATCCGGCGCTAACGAGCGCTGTGAAAAAGCGCCCGGACCGCGAAGGCCCGGGCGAAGTCATCGGTAGCCGATGACGGAGGTAAGCAATACACAACTGGCCCGCGATCGGAGAAACCCGGTCGCGGGCCAGTTTGTTTTATGTCTGGTCGCGCGTCTGTCGACGCGCTGAGATGCACATTCGCGCTTCACTTCCGGCGCTTCGTGCTTGCGGTTCTTACCGCTTGAACGCTAGTTGCAGTGCAATTAGCTTTCGCGACTATTTACTGGCCGAAGTAAATCGACTTCTGACCGTTCGCCTGAACGGCATGGCCGGATTGCGACGAACCACTTGCCACACCGCCGAAGCCGCTTTCGGCTGCTTGTGCAGTACCGTTCTGAACGTTCACACGAGCTTGCGCTGCTTGAATGTCAGCGGGGTAATGCGGGCTGGAAATGCCCGGGTGATAACCGGCTTTCTCGAGTTGAACCAGTTCTGCGCGAACTTGTGCGCGGGTCACCGGCTGGTTCGATTGAGCGAACGATGCAACAGGAGCGGCCAGCACGGCAGCGATAACAACAGCTTGAAGAAGCGATTTCATTTTGAACTACCTCCAGTTCGATTTTTTGTCTTGCTGCGAACGTTGTTGTTCGTAGTCAGTGATTGCATTGTAGTTTTGCAAACTGGAGAGAGTAATGACCTATTCAGGGAAGGTTTGTTGTTAAATTTGAGACAAAGGCGCTGGGTGAGAAAAAGCGGGCGCTTGGGGAAATTCAGGGCCGTAGCGAATTTATCGCCGGCATTTGCGGTGCAGCAGTTTTGTCAGGTGGTCGTTCGAATAGAAAAGGATCGCTAAGCATTCTGTCTGCTCCGCATGCCGTCGGACGTTTACGCGTTCATGCGGCAAGCGGAGCGATTCGAGTTGAATCAGCAGCCGGATAATTCAGGTTCCACAGCGAAGAGAAGTTCATTTACCCGTTCTAAAACACCGGTCTTTTTCCATTCGGTATACCGCAAGTAGCAGGTTTGTTGCGGCGGGAATGTTGCGGGAAGCCGATGCCATTTTTCCTTTTGTTGTTGCACCCAAAGTATCGCGTTGAGAATCTCACGATTGCTACGTCGAGGTCGTCCGCGAGTGGACGGTAATTCGGGAAAAAGGCCTTCAACGCGAGCCCAGTCAGTGTCGGAGAGAGGAATTTCTAGCATTGGCTGAATCGTGACTGTTTTGGTGACTATTGAAGAAATTTGCAGTCGTTGTTGCTGCGTTTTGCGGATACTAGTCAATCTTTTTTAAGCGGTCAAATGCAATTGTGCGGCGTTATCAGGTAAAAAATCCTGTGCGATATGGCGCGTTTTTTGGGTAACAGTGAGCGTTCCCGTCTCAACTTTGAGATGTTCCGTTACGTCACGGCGTGGAGCTACGTAACGTGAGCGAAACGCAAACGTTTGGCGAGAAAGGGTAACGCAGCAACCGATTCGCGAATAAGTCGTGAACCGCAATGTAGACGGCACTTTCAGCGAATTAAGCGTGCGCTCCGTGGCTAAATTGCGCCGACTGGCACGACATGTGCGTAGGTTGGCCGGGTTAAAAGAAATCGCCATTTGCCATGCACACCCTCGACTATTCCAGACACGTCTCGCTCGCACGCTCGTTCATCATGCCGACCGTCGAAAGCGTTGCCAACGATCCACAAATCTCCAGCGATCCGTCGATGGGACTCAGCGAACTCGAAAGCCGGGTATGCGACGGCTTGCGCGCAGGCGAATTTCATCTCGTGTTTCAAGGTGCTTATCGTACGAATGATGGCGCACTGGCACGGCTCGAAGCGCAGGTTCGCTGGGCGCATCCCGACTATGGGCTGCTGCTTCCCGGCATCGTCAATATGCCGCTTGAGAACCCGCAAGTTGCGCGTGAAATGGCGGCTTTCGTCGTCGATAGCGTATGCCGTGAATTGCGTGCATGCCTCGACGCAAACCTGCCGATGCAGCCGGTTGCGATCACAGTGCCCGCGCAAATCGCGTTGCTCGATTCGTTCGCCGACGATCTCGCGCGCGTGGCTGAGTCTTACGGCGTACCGCTCGATCTGTTTGAAATTGAAGTGACCGATAGCGCTGAAGCGGCAAAATTGCTGACCTTGCGCACGCTGACCGAGGGTCTTCGCGATGCGGGCGTCGGTTTGTCGCTGGGCAAGTGGGGGAGTGGGGCGTCGTCGCTGGCGCTGCTGGGCGCGCTCGATGTGGACACCATCACGATTGCGCGCGAATTGATGAGCGCGGTGCCGCGCGACAAGCGCGCGTGTGCGGTGATGGCATCGTTGCTGGACCTGCTGCATTCGCTGGGAATGCGGGTAGTGGTCGACGGTGTGGATACGAAGGAACAGTTGCAGTGGTTGAGCAAGTGGCCCGATGCGCTGGCGCAGGGATTTGTGTTTTCGCGTCCGCAGGCGGGGTTGAGGAAGGCGGTGGCGTAAGCCATAGTCCGTTACGTAACGTCGCCTGGAGGCGTGGTAGCTCGATGCATTCCTCTGCATCGAGCTTTTTGTTTTCAGGTGTACCGCAGTCGAATGCGAATCGCTGTTTGCAGGCGCAGGAAAATAACGCGGGCGTTGAATCGGGCTACATCATTCGATAAGCCCGCGTGCTGCTCAAAAGACGCGCGACAGCTTCGCTATCAACCCATTACGCGCAATCCACTCTGCGTACGCGCGATAGTCCGGGTCGTTCATCAAGTGCTTTTCCTCGGTTTTCGCGCGCACCAGATACAGCAGATTCACCGCCACCAGCGACGCGCAATGCATGATCGCCACCTTCCATCCCAATGGTTCGATGAACGGCACCGAGATCATCCAGTACGCCAGATTCTTCGTGATATACGCCGGGTGCTTCGTAAATCGATAGGGTCCCGAAGTAATAATCCCGCGATTGGTCAGGTTGGAAAACCGCAAGCCGAACGAGATCGTGGCGAGCGCATAGCACAGCAGCAGCGCGACGATCACCGCGCCCCACGCGATCCGCACGAGCGGCAGCGAGATCAGCCAGTTGTCCCAGAACACCGAGCCTTCGTAGTGAATGTACTGGTTTGAAATCAGCGACCAGAACGGCTGATAACAGATAAGCGCAACCAGCCAGCCGAGCGTGGTCGGCTCCGCGCTGCGTACGTGGCTGTCGAGAATACGAAAGGTGCATAGATAGCCGACGGTGCCGAACATCAGGTCCATTGCAAACGACAGGTCGTACATGAAGCGGAACGACGCGAGCGAGAACGGCGCGTCGAGCGCGGTTGTCAGCGATGCATTGAGATGATCCGCGTTGGTCGACAGGTAGACGGTCATCAGCGGCAGAAAGAACGCCTTCACCATCCAGCCCGCCAGCATTTCGCGCACCGGCTTCCAGTTCGACGGGCGCTCTCCGCGAAACAGCAGGCGCGCCCATACGAGATACGCGTCGTCGGTCTCCCGCTGACGCCGGTCCATCCACGCAAAGTAAAACGGCGCGGCGACGGCGACGTACGGTGCAAGCGTGCGGATCAGCGACCAGAACGGGTCGTAGAACGCGCCGTGATATTCGGGCAATAGCCAGTAGAGCAGGCCGATGCCGGCATAGATCGAAGCCAGTGCGCCCAGCCGCAAACCGACGCGCGCAATGCTCAGCGGGCGCAGCGCGGTGCTCGCGAGCCCGGCGCTCGGGCGCAGATAGACGCGCGCGACAAAAAGCTCATAGGCGGCGATGGTCGCGATGATCGCGAGACTGGCGATCGTGCCGCGAGTCGCACCGTTCAGTGCAGGCGTGTCGCGCAGCAGCCAGAGTGAGAGCAGGCCGGCTGCGATGCCGAGCAGGCCGACCGGAAACGGCGTGGCCGAACGCGGCCGCGGATCGTGGATGGGCGCGACGGTTTCGAAAGTGGAGTTCATGTCATCCTCGTAGTCATGACACTGAGGCGGCCGGGCTGTTGATTTTTTGACGCCCGGCCGCTTTATCGAAGTAACGCTTTGATGTGATGCCTATTTGCCCGCTGCCGTGACGCCGCCGAGCAATCCGCCGACCAGGTTCGTCACCGGCGCGAGCGGGTTCTTGCTGGTCGACGTGTTGCCGGTGCCGCTCGCGGTGCCACCCGTGAGGCCGCTGATGAGCGTGGTCAGCGGATTGGACGTCGAGCCGTTTTGCGTCGTGGTCGTCGTGGTGCCGCTGCCTGCGGTTGCGCTGATACCGCCGGTGACGGTCACCGTCAGCGAGCCGACCAGATTGACGACCGGCGCGAGCGGGTTGGTCGTGCCTGTGGCGCCGCCCTTGCCGAGCAGGCCCGTGATCGGGCTGAGCAGGCCGCCGAGGCCGGTCGTCCCGCCGGTGCTACCGGTGCCACCCGTCCCGCCGAGCGAGCCGAGATTGCCGAGCAGGCCGGTCAACGGCGGAATCGAGATCGCGCCGCCGCTGCCGCTGCCGGTGCCGCCCAGTCCGCCGAGTACGCCCGTGAGCGGCGCGAGCGGGTTGGTCGTCGCGCCGGTGAGCAGGCCGCCCGTGCTGGTGACCGTATTCCCCAACTGGCTCACGATTCCCCCGACATCCTTGCCGAGCTGATTACCGGTCGCGCCGGACACCTTCGCGCCAGCCGAACTGAGTCCGTTGCCGAGCGTGCCGAGCAGGTTGTTGAGCGGCGCGCCCAGTCCGGTGGCGTTACCGATCGTTTGCGTCGTATTGGAGACGGTGAGGGTAATCGGGTTGATCGCCGAACTGAGTTGCGTCTCGATCTGCTGAACGGAGCCGCTGGAGAGCGCTTTGTTCAGCCCCGAGCCGACCGCGATGACACCCGAGCCGACTCCGCCGACGACGCTGCCCAAGGTCGATGTCACCGGTGCGAGCGGGGCGAGGGGGCCGCTGCCGAGGCTCGTCACGACGCCGCCGACGGCCTTGACCGCAGAGCCGGCATCCGAGACGACGGTGGAGGTGGACGTCAGCGTGGGTCCGAGCGGATTGGCCGAGCTGCCGAGCGTGCCGAGACCGGCGACTGTACCTGCGCCCAAGGCTTTCACGCCGTTGCCGAGATCGGTGACGGCGGTGCCGAGGTTGGCCGTCGTCGCGCCGTTGAGGCCGGGGACCGATGTGCCAGTGACCTTTGTGCCGGTATCGGAGACGGTGGTGCCCACGGCGGTGATGAGATTGCCGGCGTTGGTGAGGATGTTGCCGAGTGGGGTGGAGGAGGTGCCTGAGGTGCCTGAGGTGCCTGAGGTGCCTGAGGTGCCTGAGGTGCCTGAGGTGCCTGAGGTGCCTGAGGTGCCTGAGGTGCCTGAGGTGCCCGAAGTACCCGAGGTGCCCGAAGTACCCGAAGTACCCGAGGTGCCCGAAGTACCCGAAGTGCCCGAAGTACCCGAAGTGCCCGAAGTACCCGAGGTGCCCGAAGTACCCGAGGTGCCCGAAGTACCCGAAGTGCCCGAAGTACCCGAAGTGCCCGAAGTACCCGAGGTGCCCGAGGTACCCGAGGTACCCGAGGTACCCGAGGTACCCGAGGTGCCCGAAGTACCCGAAGTACCCGAAGTACCCGAGGTGCCCGAAGTACCCGAAGTACCCGAAGTGCCCGAAGTACCCGAAGTACCCGAAGTACCCGAAGTACCCGAAGTACCCGAAGTACCCGAAGTACCCGAAGTACCCGAAGTACCCGAAGTACCTGACGTACCCGAGGTGCCCGAAGTACCCGAAGTACCCGAAGTACCCGAAGTACCCGAAGTACCCGAGGTGCCCGAAGTACCTGAAGTGCCCGAAGTACCCGAAGTACCCGACAAATTACTCCCACCTAGCCCGCTACTCGGCGTCGTAAGCGTGGACCCGCAGCCATAGAGCGCGAGTAACGTAGATGTCGCCACCGCGATGGCTGTCCGACCGGCAAATTTTTGCATGATGTCCCCGTTGAACGACTGTTGATGGGGACATCAATGCAAATTGCACGCCAAACGTGTTTTATAGCGTCGATTTATCGATCGGCAAACAGATATTCGGAGAGTAATAAAAAGTAAGGAATATTCAGCGTGGAAAACCGCTTTTCGCGAGTGGCGGTGATGCCATGTTCCACGCCGTGCTACGTAACGTTCGAGTTATGCGTAACGGTGTAAAGCCGCCATCCCCCGGTCAGCGGCTCCCATCCAGAAACGCAGCAACGAAACCCGGCAACTAAACGTTGCAATGAAAACGCCGCGATCAAAACGCCGCGAGATAAATCTCCAACGCATCCTGTTCGCTAACCGGCCGGGGATTGTTCACCAGCAGCCGCGTCTGCAACATCGCATCGGCGGCCATCCGTTCGAGGCCGTCACGTTCGATGCCGACATCGCGCAGCCGCGCCGGAATCGAGGTTGCCGCGATCATCTGTTCCAGCCGCTCAATTAGCGCCGCCGTCTTGCTCTCGACACTGCCCGTCACGCCCGGCACCACCACATCGGCGAGTTCGGCGTAAAGATGTGCCGCCGCGTCGGCGTTGAAGCGCAGCACGTGCGGCAGCACCAGCGCATTCGAAAGACCATGCGGCACGTGATAAATGCCGCCGATCGGATAAGCCAGCGCATGCACGGCGGCAACCGGCGAATTGGCGAACGCCTGGCCCGCAAAGGTCGCGCCGAGCAACATCGCTTCGCGCGCGTTGCGATTCTGGCCGTCCTCGCACGCACGCAGCAGATTGCGCGACAGCAGATCGAGCGCTTTCACCGCGAGCAGATCGGAAATCGGATTCTTCAGATGCGCGGACGTGTACGCCTCGATCGCATGGACCATCGCATCGACGCCGGTCGCCGCAGTCGCCGCCACCGGCAGGCCGAGCGTGAGTTCCGCGTCGAGAATCGCGAGATCGGCGATCAATTGCGGCGCGACCACACCCATCTTCTTCGCTTCGCCGACCGTGACAATCGACACGGCGGTCACTTCGGAGCCGGTGCCAGCGGTCGTCGGCATCTGCACGAGCGGCAGACGCGACACGCTGACCTTGTTCACGCCGTACATTTCGCTGAGCGCCTGCTGTTGCTGCGGCGCGAGCACGGCGATCAGCTTCGCGACGTCCATCGACGATCCGCCGCCAAGGCCGAGCACGATCTCCGCGCCGGCGTGCCGCGCGCGCGACGTCGCGTCGAGCACGATGTGTTCGGGCGGATCGGCGATGACGTCATCGATGACGATCGCGTCCCAGCCGTGCGCGGCAAGATCGGCGAGCGCCGGGTTCAGCAGGCCGCTCTTGTGCAGGAAACCATCGGTGACCACGCAGACGCGCGTGAGCGCCGGAAATTGTCCGCGCAGCAACGCGCCGAGCCGGCGAGCAGCGCCGAACTCGACGACCATCGTCGGAACGGTTTGAAACCTGAACGTGTTCATCATGCCGGGTCTCCCGGCACCATGTGGCTCGACACTTCGCGCCGGTCGAGCAGCGGAATGATGGTGCCGAATCCCAGGCGCTGAAAATGCTCGGTCTCGCGATGCGCGGTGAGACCGTTGGCGTCGCTGTACTCCTCCAGGATCACGAAGTGATCGGGATCGAGCGGCGAGCGGAAAAATTCGTAGTACAGGTTGGCGGGCTCGGTGCGGGTAGCCACCGCCAGTTCCGTGAGCGGTGCCACGAGCGCGTCGCCGTTGCCGGGCTTTGCGTAGTAATGCGCGATCACCTGCAGGTAAGCATCAGCCATCTATCACTCCATCAAGGCGGGCCGGCCGGCGTTTGGACGTCCGGCACCCGGGTTATCCATACGGTTTGTCGTCGCGGGGCCGGGCGCGGCGACTGCATTTTTATGCGTGTCGAAACTGGGCGCTCTGCCGAATACGACGCAGGCGGCGCGTGTGGCGTCGGCGGAGGCACGCTCCTGCTCGCTTGCTCCAATCGATGCAGGAATATCCACAATTTCGGTACAGCCTTCAGTTGTACCAGATTCGGGTCGATTTGCTCCACGCGCCGGGTTGACTCGCGCCACAAGCCAATGCGCCGCGAATAAGGTTGCGAAAGAGTCTGCACTTGCCACTGACTAACCGTCCGGTTGCCACGCTCAACGGCACCTGTCGAGAGGGGATCGAAGTCCACGAAACCCATGCCAATTGAATTCGTGTTTGAGAATGATTCGCGTTTACGATAAATTGACGTTCTGTCCTTTGAAAACAGCGGGAGCGAATTCATGGCTGAGGTGCTGGTCCGGCAGGAGCCTTCAACGGCATTACCAAGGAAGCCGGTTCTCAGCGCGGGGAGCGCCTGCACGTCGGTGGCGCGTCGCACGCGCGGTGCGTCCGATGGCGTGGCATGGGAGAAGGGCACCCTGCTTGACGTGCTGATCGACAATCGTCCGGCGCTGGTTCAACTGGCTCAGGACCTGATCGGCTGCGCAAGTCTTGCCGAGGACGTGGTCCACGATGTCTTCATCAAGCTTGTCGACTTCCGGCAACAGGACGCCGTGCGTCAGCCGGTCGCGTACGTGACCCGCATGGTGCATAACGCGGCGATCGATGTTTGCCGTCGCCAGAGTCAGGAGGGCTGCGACGAGCCAACCTGTTGTGCCGAAGAAAACGAGTTGCACGCGCCATCGCCGGAAGACGCAATCCTCGCGCGGGACGCGTTGCGGCAAGTCTTCAACGCGCTGGAGCAATTGCCGCCGCGCAGCCGCACCGCATTCGAAATGGTACGCGTGCGCGAGGAAACGCTGGAACACACGGCGCGCGCGCTCGATGTGTCGCAAACGCAGGTGCATTTCATGGTGCGCGACGCGGAGAGACATTGCGTCGATTGTCTCGACGCGAGTAATCGCGGAGTGACCGGCCCGGAGTATTGCGGAGGGCGCGTGCGTCGGCGGTGAGGCGCGAGCGCCTGCCGGGCGCCGTTGCGGAATGAAGCGCGCGGCAAGCCGCTGAAATCGGCCCGCCGGGCGCTTCAGTTTCAGTTTTAGCTTAGCGTCAGCAGGAATCGCAGCGTGCGGCCTGCTGCGGCTGCGCTTTATTCAGCCGTCTGGAAGAACCTCCTGAGATCGCAAAACTCAACGCTGCAAGCACGGCGACGCCGATCCCGCCGTACAGCATCACCCAGCCGAACCCACGCATCAACGCGGCGTGCACGATCTCTCCTGACGGATCGATCCGCGCCAGCCCAGGCATCTCCGTCCCGATTCCACCGACATTGCCAGCGGCAATTTTTTGCGCGAGTCCGGCGAGTTGCGCTGCGTCGAACGTGGACGGCAGATTCGCTTTCAGATGAAACAGAATCCCGCCGACCAGAATCGCGCCCATCAACGCAATGTTGATCGCGAGCGTGATCATGCGCGCGCTCATGTCGATGCCGGACGCCATCCCGGCTCGCTGCGCGGGAACGGCGGCGGTCGTTGCATTGGTGACGGGCGTGTTGGTGAGTCCGAGGCCCGCACCCGCGACGATGCAACCGGGCAACATGCTCACCACGCCCGGATGCGCCGCGCTGCTGCCGTATCGCATCAACAGGAAGCCGGCCGCGATCGTCAACAGCCCGGCAGGGATCGCGATTCCCGAACCGTATCGCACGATCAGCCGTTCGCCGAGCGGCGGGAACAGCAGCGTCGGCAGCGTGTAGGCGAGTAGCGCGAGACCCGCGTCGACGCTGTCGTAGCCGAGACCAATCTGGAAGTAGATCGGCAGATAGATCATGAACGGCCAGAAACTGAAGTTCATCCCGGCAGAGCCCATCAACGCGCCGGAGAACTGCGGAATCCGGAACACGGAGAAATCGAACATCGGGCGCGCGCTGAATTTCTCCGCGCACAGAAAGGCCGCGAACGCGAGCGCGGTCGCCGCGAGAATGGCGAGCGCGCGCGGGTTCGCGAAGCCGAGATCCGGCACCTGGGTGATGAAATACACCAGGCCGAAAACCGCGAGCGACAGCGTGACGATGCCCGCGACGTCGAGCGTATGAGCGTGTGGATCGCGCGATTCCTGCACGCCGCCGAACACGAGCAGCAACGTGACGACGGCGAGCAGCGCGTGTACCCAGAACACCCATTGCCAGCCCGACACCGCGACGATCATCGCGCCGATGATCGGTCCGAAACCCAGCCCGATGCCGAAGATGATCCCCCACGCGCTGAACGCGCGAGCGCGTTCGGGGCCGCTGCTGAACTGATGCGAGAGCACGGCGACCTGGCAGATCAGCATCGCGCCGCCGCTCGCGCCTTGCAGCAGGCGCGCGGCGATCAGCGTCGGCACGCTTTGCGCGAGGCCGCAGATCAGCGACGTCACGCCAAACAACGCAATGCCGATCACGAAAATCTTGCGGCGGCCGAACCGGTCCGCGAGCGTGCCGGTTGCCATCAGGACGGTCGTCACGGCGAGCGTGTACGCGTTCATGATCCACTGCATGCCTTTGAAGTCGCCGTGCAGCACGCGTTCGAGCGTCGGGAGAATCACCGGCACGCTGGAGATTTCGAGGCCGAACATCAGCGACGCAAGGCAGATCGCGCCGAGTGCGAGGAGGTTGCGGTGAAGGCCGAACACGTGCGTCGACGGACCGACGTTGTCTGCGGCGTCCTGTTGCTCGTTCCGGGTTGTTGCCGGGCCGCGCGCTGGCGGCATTTTCGACGCTGCCGGGTCGGTTGCCTGACGGGCGGGTTCGTCACGCCGCGGCGGCGCGTTCAGATGACTGGACATGGATTCTCACCTCAATGGTCGATGGCCTTGGCCATTCGTGAATGAGTAATATAGAGGGAATCAAACTCCCCATTGGCGCATGTAAATCCTGTTAATGCGTCTCATGAGGAACCAATAAAGCAGAAATCTGGCGAGAAATATGAGCGACATCCTTGATGGAGTGACGACCTTCGTTCGCGTCGTCGAAACCGGCAGCTTTGCGCTGGCGGCTGAACGCATGAACCTGACGCGTTCGGCGGTCGGCAAGGTGATCGTGCGGCTCGAAAAGCGGCTCGGCGTGCGTCTGCTGAACCGCACGACGCGCAGCCAGAGCCTCACCGAAGACGGTCAGGCTTATTACGATCGCTGCGTGCGCGCGCTGGCCGAACTCGAAGCCGCCGAAGCCGATCTCGATTCGGGGCGGCGCGAGCCCCGAGGGCGCTTGCGGGTCAGCGTGCCGCAGGCCTTTGGTCATCATTGCGTCGCGCCGGTGCTGCTCGGACTCGCGCGCAAACATCCGCAATTGAAGATCGACATTTCGATTACCGACCGCTTTGTCGATGTGATCGAAGAAGGTTTCGATCTGGCCGTGCGTGTCGGGCCGCTCGCCGACAGCGCGAGCCTCGCGGCCCGCAAGCTCGGCATGCAGCACGCGAGCATCGGCGCGTCGCCCGCGTATCTGGCGCGGCACGGCACGCCGCGTAACGTCGACGAATTGCGCGGACACGCGGTGATCGCGTACTTGCGCGCCGGAACGGCCCAACCGTGGGACGTGGTCGATACCGACGGGCAGATTCGTCGCGCGCAAGTCCAGCCGCAACTGGGTTTCGACGACATGCAGGGCATCGTGGACGCCGCGCTTGCCGGGTTCGGGCTCGCGTGGCTGCCGAGCTGGCTGCTCGCGCGCCACGCAAAACGCGGCGAACTCGTGACGGTGATGGACAACTGTTTCCGGCCGTCGCAGGACATTCACGCGGTGTGGCCGGCGAGCCGCTACCTCGCGCTGAAGACGCGCTGCGCGATCGACGCGCTGGTCGCCGAGATTCCCGCGATGCTTGGAACGGCGGTCTGACACGGATTTGCCTGCGCCGCAGGCAGCGTGCTACTTCGGGGTATGGGGGTGGACTAACTCGAATAGAAAAATATTTAGCGCAATCAAGCTAAATATGCGGCACCGCAGCACCGGAATGTTGCTTCAAGTCATCTATAAGACACAAGTCTTAAAAGAGGGTGTATTTCGCTGTAAGCCTTATCTGGCGGGGCTCGACCCCATCCAGCGCGTTTCGCGGATATGTTTGTTTAGCAGCGAATAGAGGAAAACACGCATATACTCACGGTCTGGCCGTAAAAAGTGGTGCCGTGGGTCGCGCGGCGTTTTTGCTGCGTTTTTGCTACGTTTCGCCGGGTTGTATGTTCCGTCGCAGAACGCCGGCTCAGCGCGACCAACGCTCTGTCTATCACCTCACTTAGCAAAGCATCAAACATGTCCACATCGCCGAAGATCATCTACACCCTGACCGATGAAGCGCCTGCACTGGCGACCTATTCGCTGCTGCCGATCGTTAAGGCGTTCACGCGCTCGTCCGACGTGATCGTTGAAACGCGCGATATCTCGCTGGCCGGCCGGATCATTGCTGCATTTCCCGACTACCTCACCGCCGAGCAGAAAGGCCCGGACGATCTGGCTGAACTGGGTGGGCTGACCACGCGTCCGGAAGCGAACATCGTCAAGCTGCCGAACATCAGCGCTTCGGTGCCGCAACTGAAGGCCGCGATCGCCGAACTGCGCGACCAGGGTTACAAGCTGCCGGCTTACCCGGACGTCGCCTCGACCGACGAAGAAAAGGACGTTAAGGCCCGCTACGACAAGATCAAGGGCAGCGCCGTGAACCCGGTTCTGCGCGAAGGCAATTCGGATCGCCGCGCGCCGCTGTCGGTGAAGAACTACGCACGCAAGCACCCGCACAAGATGGGCGCGTGGAGCGCGGACTCGAAGTCGCACGTCGCGCACATGAGCGGCGGCGATTTCTACGGCAGCGAAAAATCGGCGCTGATCGCAGCGGCCGGCGCCGTGAAGATCGAACTGACGGCCGCCGACGGCTCGAAGACGGTCCTGAAGGAAAAGACGGCAGTGCAGGCGGGCGAGATCATCGACGCGTCGGTGCTGAGCAAGAACGCGCTGCGCAGCTTCATCGAAGCGGAAATCGCCGACGCGAAAGCGAACGGCGTGCTGTTCTCGGTTCACCTGAAGGCCACGATGATGAAGGTCTCCGACCCGATCATCTTCGGTCACGTGGTGTCGGTGTTCTACAAAGACGTGCTGACCAAGCACGCTGAAGCGCTGGCCAAGGTCGGCTTCAACCCGAACAACGGTATCGGCGATCTGTACGCGCGTCTGAAAGACCTGCCGGCAGAGACGGTTGCTCAAATCGAAGCCGACATCAAGGCGCAATACGAGCAGCGTCCGCATCTGGCGATGGTCAACTCGGACAAGGGCATCACCAGCCTGCACGTGCCGAGCGACGTGATCGTCGACGCGTCGATGCCGGCCATGATCCGCGAGTCGGGCAAGATGTGGGGCGCCGACGGCGCACTGCACGACGCGAAGGCTGTGATTCCGGACCGTTGCTACGCCGACGTGTACCAGGCTGTGATCGAAGACTGCAAAAAGCACGGCGCATTCGACCCGGTCACGATGGGCACGGTGCCGAACGTCGGCCTGATGGCGCAAGCTGCCGAAGAATACGGTTCACACGACAAGACGTTCCAGATCCCGGCGAACGGCGTGGTCCGCGTGACCGACGCAAGCGGCGCGGTGCTGATCGAGCAACCGGTCGAAGCAGGCGACATCTTCCGTATGTGCCAGACCAAAGACGCGCCGATCCAGGACTGGGTCAAGCTGGCCGTCAACCGTGCCCGCGCTTCGAACACGCCGGCCGTTTTCTGGCTGGACGCGGCTCGTGCACACGACGCGCAGATCATCAGGAAGGTCGAGCAGTACCTGAAGAACCACGACACGAACGGTCTCGACATCCGTGTCCTGACGCCGGTCGAAGCCACGAAGTTCTCGGTCGAACGTATCCGTGCAGGCAAGGACACGATTTCGGTCACCGGCAACGTGCTGCGCGACTACCTGACCGACCTGTTCCCGATCATGGAACTCGGCACCAGCGCGAAGATGCTCTCCATCGTCCCGCTGATGGAAGGCGGCGGTCTGTTCGAAACGGGCGCGGGCGGTTCGGCTCCGAAGCACGTTCAGCAACTGGTCGAAGAAGGTTTCCTGCGTTGGGACTCGCTGGGTGAATTCCTGGCGCTGGCTGCATCGCTCGAACACCTGAGCAACGCGTACCACAATCCGAAGGCGCAGATTCTGGCCAGGACGCTGGATCAGGCTACGGGCAAGTTCCTCGACAACGACAAGTCGCCGGCGCGCAAGATTGGCGGTATCGACAATCGCGGCAGCCACTTCTACCTCGCGCTGTACTGGGCCGAAGCACTGGCCGCGCAAACCGAAGACGCGGCGCTGCAGGCGCAGTTCGCGGGCGTGGCGAAGGCCATGGCTGAGAACGAAGCGAAGGTCGTCGCTGAACTCGGCGCAGCGCAGGGCAAGCCGGTGGATATCGGCGGTTACTACCGTCCGAACACGGAATTGACGAGCAAGGCAATGCGCCCGAGCGCAACGCTGAATCAGATCGTTGATTCGGTAGCTTAACAAGCTCAGGCGAAGCTCAAGCTGGCAACAACTGCGACTGAAGCCGCGACGTAATTCGCACTGACGTAAGCAGTCAACACGACGATGGCGCTCTCGAGCGCCATCGTCGTTTTTCCATCTGCGTACAGATTCACATCGATGAGGCCAGCCGTCGTGCTCGCCATCAGCATCAGACGTGAACGATTTCCCAATCCGCGAGCTTCTCGGGGATTTCAAGCATCGACGTATCGTCGCCTTCCGACAAATGCGGGCACGTCAAACCGCGTGCGAGGTCGTCGGCAGCCTGTTGCGGGCTGTTGAATTCACCAAGCGTCTCATTGCCGTAAGTGGCCTCCCAACCATCCTGGCCCGGCAAAATGTAGAACGCTCCCTGGGTCGATCCAAAGCGAAAGCCTTTCATTTTTCTATCTCCCAATTGCCATTTAAAAACCGCGGTGCCGAGGCTGCCTGTTGCCCAGGTTGTGGGACCAGTCAGGCGCTGTTGCTGCCGTTCCGTTCGACTCAACCGTGTAAAGCGTCGGCTCTTGTAAAAGAGTCTACGTCAGCGTCCGGCGGTGCAAGTGGGTGTTGAAAGCTTCGTTTTGCAAAAAAATATCGTTAAAAAATAACGAGTTATGAGATTCGTTTCGCGATGTGCAACGCTAGGCGACATCGTGAAATGCCGCGTTTGTGCCACGCACCACGATTTTTTACGAAGCGCGCGTTCTTATCACATCGTGAAATTTTGGAGGTCCAGCGCGCGGTTTTGCCGCAGACGGGCGTCGATGTGACGCAGTGGGGCGGCTCACTCAAGCGAGAGCCACCCGGCAACTCACCACCTATCAGGGGACAACACGCCGCAGAAAATCGAGCACCGTGCGATTGAACAGCGCCGGCCTTTGCAGTGGCGCGAAGTGGCTAACGCCGGGCAGCGCGACCAACTGCGCCCCCGGAATGCTGCGGGCGATGTGCTCGGCGTGCTCCGGTTTGATGAATTCGTCGTGCTCGCTCTGCGCCACCACGACCGGCACGTCGATCCGCGCGAGATCGTCGGCGGAGTAATTGGGCTGCGTTTTCTGCATGTGGCTGACGGCGGCGACGAAGGCGTCGAAGTCATCCGGCGTCGCTGAGAGCAGGCGGTAGTCTTTCGTATGCCGGCTGAAACATCGCTCGATGACCGGCGTCAGCACGAATTCCTTCGTGCCGCCCGGGTCCATGTTGCAGCCGAAGTAGAACACCCCTGCCACGCGCTCGGGCGCGCTCGCGCCGAGAATCAGCGCGACGCACGCGCCGTCGCTCCAGCCGACCATTGCGGCGCGCTCTATCTGTAGCGCGTCCATCACGGCGAGTACGTCGGACGCCATCAACTCGTAGCTGTACGGACGGGCGTCGCGCGTGCTGCGGCCGTGGCCGCGGCTGTCGATCGCGATCACCCGGTAACCTGCGTCCACCAGCGCCGGCACCTGGTAGCCCCAGTTGCCGCTATTGCCGAGGCCGCCATGCAGCAGGATCACCGGTGCACCCGCGCCGTAGGCCGCGTACCAGATGCGTGCGGCGTCGTGCTCGACATGGCCGCTGTCATTCGCTTCGGGCAGCGGCGCCGCGCCGCTTGCATCGAAGTTTTCGAGGGTGTCGTCGTCGCTGGATTGCTTGGCGGATTCCATGGGCAGTCTCCTTTGCAGGCTCTCAGGTTTTGTAGTCGGCGTTCACAGCCACCCCAGCCAGCGCCACCACGTCGCGGCGAATAGCAGAAGCAGCAGATATCCGACGATCGTCATCACGATGCCGACGCGCGAGAACTGGCGCGCGGTGAAGGTGTCCGTGGCGAGGCAGACCATGTTTTGCGGCGCGTTGATCGGCAGCACGAAGCCGAAGCTGACCACATAGCCGAGCAGCATTGTCATGCCGAGCCGGTTGAACTCACCTTGCATCGATTGCAGCACGGCGATCAGGATCGGCAGCATCGCGGAGGTCAACGCGGTCGCGCTGGCAAACCCCAAATGGATGACGATCAGGAACGCCGACAAAATCGCAAACGCGGTGAACGCGCTCGCGTGATCGAGGCCGCTGTGATGCGCGACGAGATCGCCGAGCCACTGCCCGGCCGTGGTCGTCAGCAGCGCGGTGCCGAGACTGATGCCGACCCCGAACACGATCACCGTTCCCCACGGAATGCGGTTTTGCACCGTCTTCCAGTCCATCACGCCGACGCGCGGCAGCATCAGGATCACCAGCCCCACATAAGTGACGGACGTGGTGTCGAACGGATGCAGCTTGCCTTCGGTGGCCCAGAAAAACAGCAGGCCGATCGCCACCGCAAGCAGCCGCTTCTGCGGCCCCGTCATCGGACCCAACTCCCGTAGCGAGCGCGCGACCGCCTCTTTTCCTCCGGCGATGCTGTCTGTTTCGGGCGGCAGCATCTTCAGCACGACGACCAGCAGCACCGCAGACATCACGATCGCCCACGGCGCCCCGGCGATCAGCCAGTCGAGCCATGTGACGCGCGCGCCGAGCATCTTGTCCATGAAGCCCACGGTCAGCAGATTCTGCGCGGCGGCGGTCAGAATGCCGACGTTCCAGATGCTGGTGGCCTGTGCGACCACGATCATGATGCCGGCCGCGATGTTCGAGCGTTTGTCGACGCCGAACGCCGAGATCACGCCGATCATGATCGGCACGACGCAGGCGCTGCGCGCGGTCGCGCTCGGCACCACCAGCGACAGAACGATGGTCACCGCAATCGAGCCGATCAGGATGCGCCGCGTGGTCGTGCCGATCAGCGACAGCGTGACGAGCGCGATGCGCCGGTCGAGCCCGGTGATCGTCATGGCTGCGGAGATGAACAACGCGCCCGCGACCAGCGCGAGCGCCGAATTCGAAAAGCCGGCGAGCGCCATGCTGATCGCCGCCGACGTGCCATATAGAACGGACGGGTCCTTGATGGTGGGCGCGGTGCCGATCAGGAACGCCATCAGCGACGTGATGATGATCGCGCTGGCCTCGTACGACACGGCTTCGGTCAACCAGACGACCACGGCGAACGCGAGAATCGCGAGCATGCGGTGTCCGGCGGGCGGCAGCGAAGCGGGTAACGGGAGCAACAGGACGACGATCATCGCGACGACACTCGCGATCAGGCCAATGGGCAGACCGCGTTTGGCCGGAGCAGGCGCCGCGCCGGATTGAGCTTCGGGTTTCGATGCGCTCATGCTTGTCGCTCCGTCGTTGGCCGTGGTCGACCTTGGGGCTTCACTGGCTTGCGTCGTTCAGTGCGCTTTCCCGCCGCGTTTCAGGCGGCTTCCGCCTGAAGTACGAAGCGTAGGCGATGCGCCGGACGATTGGATCACCGAATCGTCGTAGGGGTCAATTGCGGGGGGCGTTGCGTTCATCTCACGCCTGGCAGATGTGCGCTTTTCATGCGCCGCGCATTGTTATTGGCGCGACGGGTCTTCCCACGGCGGCAGCGGCTGCCATGCGTCAACGAGGTGATCGATGAAGAGACGCACCTTCGGCGTCAGATGCCGCCGCGTCGGATAGACCGCGCGAATCGGCAGGCCGTCCATCGCGAACGATTGCAGCAACGGCCGCAAGCGGTCCTGTCTGATTTCGGCGTCGAGCAGATACGAGGGCAGCGTAACGATGCCCGCGCCGCGCACGGCAGCGCCGATCAATGCCTCGGCGCTGTCCATTCTCAATCTGCCGCCGGTTTCCACCGGCGGTTGCTCGAAACCGTTGAACAGCCACGGCTGCGGCCGCCCTGCGCTGACGAAGTGAAGGCATTCGTGCTGCGTCAGATCGGGCGGCGTCGCCGGTATTCCCCGGCGATCCAGATAAGCGGGCGACGCGCAGGTGATCAGCCGTTGCGTCGCCACCGTGCGGGCGATCAGCCGCGAGTCCGGCTTCGGTTCGCCGACCCGGATCGCAACGTCGAAACTTTCATCGACGAGATCGACGAAGCGGTCGGTGAAGCTGACTTCGGCCGACACCGCCGGCCACCGTTCGAGAAACGTTTCGATGACGGGCAGGACCTGCCGATGCCCTAGTCCGATGGGCAGGCTGAGGCGCAAGGTGCCGACCGGCGTTGCACTGCGCACGACCATCGCAGTTTCGGTCTCTTCGAGGTCGTCCAGAATCTGCGTGCAGCGGGCGAAGAAAACGGAGCCGTCGTCGGTGAGACCGAGACTGTGCGGAGTGCGATGCAACAGCCGCACCTGCAAACGCGCTTCGAGCCGCGCAATGATTTTGCCGACCGCCGAACGCGTGAGTCCGAGTTGCTGCGCCGCCGCCGTGAAACTGCCGGCTTTGACCACGGTGACGAAAGTCGCGATGTCGTTGATATTGCCGAGCGCCAAAATCGGAGCCCTCCGGGGTGGATGTCTGCCAAGCGAGGGAAACGCGTGAGTCGAGCCGTTGCTGGCGGCAGGTGCGCGTCCCGATGATATCCCCAAGGCCCATCTGTCGCGTTGATGGGGAGCCACATTCCCCATCGATCCTTCTACTCTCCGTTTCAGAAAGCCGTATTGACCGGCGGTCACGTCAACGCAGTGCGACGGTCCGCCGGTTCCTTATTTTTCGAACCGGAGAATTTCCATGGATGCCAATCAACTAGCCTGCCCATCCGCGCCACAGGTGGCCGCGGGCGAAGGCGCAGCACTTTTATCGACACTCGATGCCTCCACACGTGGACCATCGTGGCTGGCGGTTTTATCGGTCGCGATCGGGTCGTTCGCGTTCGTGGCAACCGAATACATGCCGGTCGGCCTGTTGCCGCAGATCGCGCACGATCTCGGCGTGACGCCGGGCACCGCCGGGCTGATGGTGACGACCCCGGGCGTGATCGCCGCGATCTCCGCGCCCGCGTTGCTTCTGGCGGCGGGGCGGATCAACCGTCGGCTGATCCTGTTGCTGCTGGCCGCGCTGTTACTGGCGTCGAATGTGATGTCGGCGCTCGCACCGGGCTTTGCCGCGATGCTCGCGGGCCGCGCGCTGCTGGGCGCGAGCCTCGGCGGCTTCTGGACGGTCGCGCTCGGCGCGTCGGGGCAACTCGTGCGGGAAGACCAGGCGGCTCGCGCCGGCGCGACGATCTTCATGGGCATCACGCTGGCGACGGTGGTCGGCGTGCCGCTCGGCACCTTGATCGCCGATCTGAGTTCCTGGCGCGTGTCGTTCTTCGCGACCGCCGTGCTCGCCGCGCTCGCGCTGGCGGCGCAGGCCGTGTTCCTGCCGTCGATGCCGCCCAGAGCGGCGATGCGTCCCGACGATTTCCGCGCGATGCTGGCTCGCCCGGTCGTGCGCCGCAGTCTGTTGCTGGTCGGCTTGCTGTTCGGCGCGCACTTCGCGGCTTATACGTACATCGCACCGTTTCTCGAACGCGATGCGTCGTTCGGTGCGTCGTGGATGACAGCTGTGCTGCTTGGCTTCGGCGTCGTCGGATTCGGCGCGAATTTCGCGGTCTCGGCGCTCGTGACGCGGCATCTGAAGGCGTCGTTATTGACGTTGGGCGCGTTGCTGGCGCTCGCGCTATTCGCGTTGCCGATGTTGCACGCCTCGCCTGCTGCGGTGATCGCGGCGGTGATGCTGTGGGGCATCGCCTACGGCGCAATTCCGCTGAGCCTGAGCATCTGGATGCAATGGACTTCTCCGGATCGGCCGGAAGCGGGATCGTCGCTGTTCGTCAGCACGGTGCAGACCTCGATCGCGCTCGGCTCGCTTGCTGGCGGCGCGGTGGTCGACCACCTCGGCATTGCATCGACGATGCATCTCGGCGGCATTCTCGCCGTGCTCAGCCTGTTCGTGATCCTGACGTTCGGCACGCGTCACGCGAGTCTCAAGGATGCGCTCGGCAAGTAGGCGAGGCGGCGCGCGTTGAAACACTCAGGCTCCGCCATCGCAACAATCTCTGTATGCCGCGCATCGCAGCACCAGAAGGCTTCCAGCGCATTGCGGACCACGCGGTCCGAAGTCTTCGGAGGCGCGGCCCGTTTTTCCCGACGGGCCGCGCCTATAGATTGTCATCAACGCCGGAGAACGCATCGCGCGCCTGGCGGCAGTCATTCACCGGATAACTTTCGAGAGACGAGAAACCATCATGAGCAAGCTTTTCACGACCGTCAAAGTAGGACCTTATGAATTCGCGCACCGCGTCGTGCTCGCCCCGTTGACGCGGATGCGTGCCGAAGACGGCGCGCGCCCCGGCCGTCTGATGGCCGAGTACTACGCGCAGCGCACGTCGCCCGGCGCGTTGCTGATCGGCGAGGCGACCATCGCGGCCCCCAACGGCAACGGCTATCTCGGTGCGCCGGGCCTGTACGACGACAGCCAGATCGCCGGCTGGCGCGAAGTCACCGACGCCGTGCATGCGAAGGGCGGCCGCATCTTCCTGCAGCTTTATCACGCGGGACGTCAGTCGAATGCACAGTTGCAGCCCGATGGCGGTCAGCCGGTGGGGCCATCGGAAGTGTTGCACGGCGGTGTCGCCTATACGGAAGCCGGCTGGGTTCCGAACACGCCGAACCGCGCGTTGCAGACCGACGAGATCGCCGCGATTGTCGAGAGTTTCCGCAGCGCCGCCGAACGCGGCGTGAAAGCGGGCTTCGACGGCGTGGAATTGCACGGCGCGAACGGTTATCTGTTCGACCAGTTCCTTCAGGACGGCAGCAATAAACGCACGGACGCTTACGGCGGCTCGTTCGAAAATCGCGCGCGTCTGCTGATGGAAGCGACCCGCGCGGTCATGTCCGTGTGGGGCAGCGACAAGGTGGCGGTGCGCCTGGGGCCGAGCGGATCGTGGGGCGATATGTCCGATAGCGATCCGGTCGCGCTGTTCACGTACGTCGCGGCGGAACTCGCGAAGCTCGATCTCGCGTATCTGCATCTGATCGAGCCGCGCATCGCGGGCAATGTCGAGGACGAAAGCCGCAACCAGGCGCCGGTCGCCGCGCAGACGATCCGCAAGCACTATCCGGGGACGATCATCGCGGCAGGCGGTTTCAAAGGCGACTCGGCGGAAGCGATTCTTGTCGCGGGAGACGCCGACCTCGTCGCGTTCGGCCGTGACTTTATTGCGAATCCGGATTTGCCGGAGCGTCTGCGTTTGAAGCTGCCGCTCAACCGCTACGACCGTCCGACGTTCTTCGGCGGCACGGAAGTCGGCTATACCGACTATCCGTTCTATCGCGAAGAAGCCGAAGCTGAAGCCGAAGCCGAAGCCGAAGCCGAAGCCGAAGCCGAAGCTGAAGCCGAAGCCGCCATCGTTTAAGGCAGCTGCGCCTTAACCGCCGTCGCCGAAGCCTGAGCCGGAAACAGATGTTCGGTCAGATAGTCGATGAAGACCCGGGCCTTCGGCGACATCTGCCGGCCCGACGGCCACAGCGCGCGAAACGCGCTGGGGCTGTCCAGAAACGGCTCCAGCACCGCCACGAGCGAACCTTCGGCCAACCGCGCGCGCACGGTGAAGTCGGGCGCGCAGACGAGGCCGAGCCCCTGTTCCGCGAGCAGGATAAGCGGCTCGACGGCGGTGACGATCGCCACGGTCGGCAGGTCGATATCGAGCGTCTCGCCGTCGCGGCTCAACGGCCAGCGCCGCAATTTACCGGTGGTCGGAAAGCGATGCTGAAGGCACGCATGCTCGCGCAACTGCTCCGGTTCGGTCGGCACGCCGCGCCTCGCGAAGTACGCGGGCGAGCCGACAATCACCTGCCGGAACGTGCCCATCGTGCGCGTGATCAGCGTGGAATCGGCGACATCGCCGGTGCGGGTCGCCACGTCGAAACCCTCTTCGATCACGTCGACCATCCGGTCGGAGAAATCGATGTCTAGCGTGATGTCCGGGTACGCGATCATGAATGCGCCGATCACCGGCATCATCAGCGTGCTCACCATGGGCATGCTCACGCGCAGTCGTCCGCGCGGCTCGGCATTCGCGAGCGCCAGTTCGGTTTCGGCAGCCTCGATTTCACCGATGATCCGCTGACACCGCGTCAGGAAAATCGCCCCCTCGGGTGTCAACGCAATGCTGCGCGTGCTGCGATGAAAGAGACGTACGCCGAGCCGTCCTTCGAGCCGCGAGATGGCTTTGCCCACCGCCGACGACGAAATGCCCAACTGCCGGCCCGCCTCGGTGAAGCTGCGGGTTTCGGCGGCGCGCACGAACACGTTGAGCGAGCCGAACCGGTCCATGGCCCCCGGCGACGATGCGCCAATTTCGCCGACTGCAGCAGGCGCCGCCGGCGCGAGCCGCGCGGTGGCGGAAACGGCGGAGCGGCTGGCCCGATCGGGCGTCGTCATGAGAACTCCTTGGGTTCAGGCGCGTTGCAAGACCTTCGAGAACAGCACTTCCTTCAGATTGACGACCGGCGCAGGATCGCGTTGCGTGCGCGCGAGCAGAAACGCGCCTTGCATCGACGAAACGATGAACGTGGCCAGTTGTTCGCAATTCGTGTCGGCCCGCAATTCGCGCGCGGCGACGGCGGCTTCCAGGCAATATAGAACGCATCTTTCCAGTTCGGCGAAGATCTCGTTCAGACGCGCGCGGATGGTGTCGTTGTCGCTCGAATCGGCGGCGAAATTGCCGAGCAGGCAGCCGTTGCGCGCATCGTTCAGGCCGATCAGGCGGATATGCACATCGACATATTTGCCCAGACGATGCAGCGGCTTCAAGTCGTCGTTCAGGAGCGTGTCGCGCAGGTCGCCGCGCGCACGTTCGGCGTACAGATCGATCACTTCGAGACCAAAGGCTTCTTTTGACGCGAAGTGGTTCGTGAAGGACCCGTGCGGCACGCCCGCCGCCTTCACGATGTCCCGCACGCTCGCGCCGTTGAAGCCGAATTCGTGGATGACACGCATGCCTTCGGTAATCAGCGTGTCTTTGTGTGAGGGTTTCGGCATGGTCGGAATGTCGTGGGCGTTTTCATACGATGAGGTTTGCGTTGCGCGAACGCCCCGCATTGTGTCATGCACAAGGCGGGGCGAGGTTGCGGGCAGGCGGTGTGCGGCGGCTTGATTCTGCCGTGTTCGCTTTAGCCCAGCGCGATATGCCGCCCGCTTTCCGACGATTCTACGGCGGCGTCGAGCAGCTCATGCAGCCGCACCGCGTGCTCGAAAGTCGGCGCCGTGTGGCTGCCGGTGCGGACGTCGTCGGCGAAGGCTGCGTAGAGTTGCGCGAGTTCCAGCACGGCGGACGGCAGGTCGGATTCAGGCAGGCGGTCATACGAAGCGGGCACCGGTAACGGTACAAGCGGCAGGTTATCGCCGTGTGCACCTTCCACCACGTAGTCGTCGCCGAGATTGCCGAACGCCGACCGGTTGGTGATGCGTAAATCGCCTTCGGTGCCCGTGATGTCGATCTGCACGCCCGAGCCGTTGCGCTTGCCGCCTTCGATATGCACCGACACCACCGCGCCGTCCGCGAGACGTCCTGCGAGAACGAGCTGATCGGGCGTCGTGGTCGGCAAGACCTCGCCGGTTTCCCTGATCGTCACCTGATCGAACTGATTGACGCTGAGCGCGCTGATCGACAGCGGCCAGCCGGTCGCTTCGAACAGCATGTCGAGAAAATGGCCGGCGTAGATGGCGATCACGCTGGAGAAGTTTTCCGGCGGCACGGTCCAGCGCAATGCGTTCGAACGCAGCGCCTGGAAGTAATTCATGCTCACGTGAATGCGTACCGAGCGCAGCCGGCCGACGTAACCCTGCGCGAGCAGATCGCGGACGTAGCGGTTGTGCGGCGCGAGCCGCCGCTGCAAGCCGACTACATGGCGCACGTTTTTTTGCCGGGCGAGTTCGACCAGCTCTCGCGAAGTGTCGACGCTGGGCGTCAACGGCCATTCGCAATACACATCCTTGCCGGCCGCGATGGCGGCGCGCACGCCTTCCGCGTGTTGCGGCGCGGTGGTCAGCACGATCACCAGATCGACTTCGGGATGATTGACGAGGTCGTCGAGCGAATCGGCGACGTATTTGAAGCCGTAACGTTGGGCGACCTCGTCGGCCGCCTCGCGGCGCTGGCTGAACACGGCGGTCAATTCGTATTGCGGCAGCAGGCTCAACACGCGCACATGGCCGTGCCGCGCCCAGTTGCCGACGCCGACGATGCCGACCCGGATCGGAGCGTCGCCGGTAGTCAGGGAAATTCGAGTCATGGGATACCTCGCGCTGACGCGCGACAGGGCGGCTCGCAAACCGCAATCCGTTGCGGCTGCGAGGTCCGCCGACAAACGTTATACGCCGGTGAACTGGTCGTTGAATTGCGTGACGAAGGCGGCTTCGTTTGGCCCCGCGTTGTTGCGCAGCGGACGCGCGATGTCGACGATCGCTTCGTCGGCATCGGTGCCGAGTTCGCGCATGGTCTGTTCGATGAACGGCGCGAGCGGCATGGCGCGCGGTTCGTTCCTGCTGTCGAGCAAATCGGTCTGCACCCACGGCGGCGCGATTTCGACGACGCGAACCGACGTGTCCTTGAGCTTGTAGCGCAGCGATTGCGTGTACGAATGGATCGCGGCCTTGGTCGACGAGTAGACGCCGGAAATCGCCAGCGGCACGAAGCCGAGTACCGACGACACGTTGATGATCGTCGCATCGTCCTGCTGTTGCAGATGTTCGACCAGTTCGCCCGTGAGGCGGATCGGGCCCATCAGGTTGGTGGTCAGCGTGGCGACGATCAGCGCATCGTCGACGGGCTTGCTGAGGTCGTCGATCTGCATGATGCCGGCGTTGTTGATCAGCACGTTCAGCGACGGATATTTCGCGATCAGCTCGCGCGCGACCGCAGCGATGTTTTGCGGATCGGTGATGTCGAGTTCGACCGCCTGCATGCCGGGGTTGGCGGCAATCGTCTCGTCGAGATTGGCCTTGCGCCGTCCGGCGATGATCACCTGATTGCCGAGTCGATGGAATGCTTCAGCGAGTGCCCGGCCGATGCCCGAGCCGCCGCCGGTGATGAAGATCGTGTTGCCTGTGAGTTTCATGATGTGTCTCTTGAGGAAATTGAAGGTCCGCGTACCAGTGAATGTCGCCGTCAGGCGATGTGTGGAATATGGACGAACGTATTGGGCGCATCAAGAAGCCCGGGGCGAATGGACAATTCGGACGGGCAGAACAATGAAATTACCGGCTGCCCGTTTATGGCGGTGGCTCGCGAATCAGCCGGTATTGGCCGGGAAAGGCAGCCGGTCCGGCTGCGCAGACCGGTTCGGAAGGTGGATCAGGCGGAAATCAGTACGATTGTATTTTTATGTGGCGATGGTAGCCACTGCGCGTAGCCAGGTAATAACGGCGCCCAGCCGCGCGCGCCACCTCACCCGCCAACTTTACTCATCTCATGCGCGCGCCGCAGCCTCTCGCGGCTATTGCTCAAATGCATGCGCATCGCCGCACGTGCATCGTCGGCATCCTGGCGCTCGATCGCGCGATAAATCGTCTGATGCTCGCCCAGCACATTGCGCAGATGTTCGACATGGTCGAGTTCCGCGATCTCGGCGGACCCGAGCCGGGTGCGCGGACTCACCGCGCGGCCCAACTGGCTGAGCACGTCGAAGAAATAGCGATTGCCGCTCGCGCGCGCGATCTGCAAATGAAACTCGATGTCGTGCGCGACCGTGTCCGTGCTGCCGCGTTCGAGTTCGGACTCGAAGCGCGTCAGCGCAGCGCGGATCAGCTTGAGGTTCTGTTCCGTGCGGCGCGTCGCGGCGAGCGCGGCCGACGCGGCCTCGACATCGATCCGGAATTCGATGATCGCCATCACGTCGAGCATGTTGGACAGATCGGCGGTCGGCAACTGCATCGGCTTTTCGGACGCGGGCGCCAGCACGAAAGTGCCGATGCCGTGACGCGTCTCGACCACATTGGCCGCCTGCAGCCGCGAAATCGCTTCGCGAACCACGGAGCGGCTCACGGAGAGCTGCTTCATCATCGCGACTTCGGTGGGGATACGGTCGCCTGGCCTCAGGACGCCGCGGCGAATTTCATCGGAAAGGGTGGCCACCACCTTCTCAGTTAGGCTGCTCATTTTTGTGGCTTGTTTGACTAATCGACGGTGAATGCACGCGTTATTGCAGGGGCGACGGCACGGGCCGCAACGGCCTGGCCATCGTGACTCCGGTCGACATCGCAGGCGATGCCGTGGCCCGGCTCCTCTTAAAGTATGGCACAGGACGTTTTCCGAGTCCTATGTGAAGGGCGCTGATTGCAGTAAAGGAATGGATTGACCCACGCCTTCCCGCTGCACAACGAAGACAGGATAAAATCTAAGTCATCAGACGTCTTAGTTCGTGATGAAAAGTCGATTTTTCGTTATGTGATGCAGCACGGACACTATATTACATGGTGATTTACAGGGTAAACACCACATTGGAATCGATCTCAAAAAAGAGTAGACTGTCGTCAGACAACGTATCACGATTGCTGGAGCTAACGTAGTCAGTTCTGACCAGCCGCGCCGCGTTGCACCCGATCCGACGCGCCCACGTGGCCGATACTGGAGACAACCTTGACCTCTGCTCTCAACCCGGCGGCCGACCCGCTTGAATCCGCAGTATCGAAGGTCAAGCGGCACGTGTTGCCGCTGTTCCTGATCATGTTCATCGCCAACTACATCGACCGCGTGAACATCGGCTTCGTCAATTCGCACATGCAGACGGATCTCGGCATCGGCGCGGCGGCGTACGGCCTGGGAAGCGGACTGTTCTTCATCGGCTATGCGCTTTTCGAAGTGCCGTCGAACGTGTTGATGCAGAAGTACGGCGCGCGTGCATGGCTGACGCGGATCATGGGCACGTGGGGGCTGGTGGCGGGCGCGATGGCGTTCGTGTGGAACGACACGTCGTTCTATGTGCTGCGGTTTCTGCTCGGCGTGGCCGAAGCCGGGTTTTTCCCCGGCGTGGTCTTCTACTTCACGCAGTGGCTGCCGCAGAAAGAGCGTGGCAAGGCGGTCGCGGTTTTTCTGTCGGGCTCGGCGCTCGCGTCGGTGCTGTCCGGTCCGATCACCGGTTCGCTGCTGTCCATTCGCGGACTCGGTTTGCAAGGCTGGCAGTGGATGTTCCTGATCGAAGGCGCGTTTTCGATCGTGTTGTGCGCGGTGAGCTGGATGCTGCTGAAGTCGCATATCCGCGACGCACACTGGCTGACCAGCGAAGAGCAGACCGTGCTCTCAAGGTCGATCGCGATGGAGCAGGCCGAGCGTGACGCACGCGGCGGCGCGCATCTGCCGACCATGAAGCTGCTGAAGGACCCGCAAATCCTGCTGTTCTGCTTCCTCTACTTCGCGATCCAGTTGACGATTTACGCGGCCACGTTCTGGTTGCCGACCATCATCCGCAAGATGGGCGGTCTCACCGATTTCCAGGTCGGCATGTTCAACGCGATTCCGTGGCTGATCGCGATGGCCGGGATGTACGGCTTCGCGGTGCTGTCGGCGAAATGGCGCTTCCAGCAGGCGTGGATGGCCGTGGCGCTGGTGATCGCGGCGTGCGGACTGTTTGCGTCGACGTCGGGCAATCCGGTGTGGTCGTTCGTGGCGATCTGTTTTTCGGCGATCGGTTTCAAGGCAGCCTCGTCGCTGTTCTGGCCGATTCCGCAAGGCTATCTCGACGCCCGGGTCGCGGCCGGCGTGCTCGCGCTGATCAATTCGGTGGGCAACCTCGGCGGCTTCTTTGCACCGGCCACCTTCGGTTATCTGCAGCAGCACACCGGTTCGATTACCGGCGGCCTGTACGGATTGGGCGTCGCGTCGCTGATCGCGGCGGCGGCAGGTTTCCTCACCCGCAACCGTCGCGGCGATAGCGGCAACGACAACAACGCGCTGCCGGATTCGCTGCACAGCAAAGCGCATTGACTACACTGATTTTCACGACCGTTTTTCATTACCGTTAATCGACCGATAAGCACTGACTGATTTCCACCCGGAGCGGGTGTCGAACGCGACGAGCAACCATATCGCCCTGCGTTTCGCCCACCGGATTTTTCACTCTACAGAACCTATTCTCATGTCATCGAACCTCTCCGAATCGAAGAACGCCACGCCCGTCGTCACCGAACTGCGCGTCGTGCCCGTCGCCGGCCGGGACAGCATGCTGATGAATCTGAGCGGCGCGCATGGCCCGTTCTTCACGCGCAACGTCGTGATCCTGCGCGACAGCGCGGGCAACACCGGCGTCGGCGAAGTGCCGGGCGGCGAGAGCATCCGCAAGACGATCGACGACGCGCGGCCGTTCGTCGTCGGTCAGTCGATCGGCAATCTGCAAGCCATCCTGAACAAGGCGCGCACCCAGTTCGCCGATCGTGACGCTGGCGGCCGCGGTCTGCAAACCTTCGATCTGCGCACCACCATCCACGCGGTCACCGCGCTCGAAGCCGCGCTGCTCGATCTGCTCGGCCAGCACCTCGGCGTGCCGGTTGCGGCGCTGCTCGGCGAAGGCCAGCAACGCGACGAAGTCGAAATGCTCGGCTACCTGTTCTACATCGGCGATCGCAAGAAGACCGACCTGCCGTACGCGAGCGGCGCCGATGGCCGCGATGACTGGGATCGCGTGCGCACCGAAGAAGCGATGACGCCGGAAGCGGTCGTGCGTCTCGCCGAAGCCGCGCAGGCGCGCTACGGTTTCAACGACTTCAAGCTGAAGGGCGGCGTGCTGCCCGGCGACGCCGAAATCGAAGCGGTCACCGCGCTCGCCGAACGCTTCCCGGACGCGCGCGTCACGCTCGACCCGAACGGCGCATGGTCGCTGGCCGAAGCGGTGCGCCTGTGCCGCGACCAGCACGACGTGCTGGCCTACGCGGAAGACCCGTGTGGCGCCGAAAACGGCTATTCGGGCCGCGAAGTGATGGCCGAATTCCGCCGCGCAACCGGTTTGCCGACGGCGACCAACATGATCGCGACCGACTGGCGTCAGATGGGTCACGCGATCCAGTTGCAATCGGTCGACATTCCGCTGGCCGATCCGCACTTCTGGACGATGCAAGGCTCGGTGCGCGTCGCGCAGATGTGCAACGAGTGGGGCTTGACCTGGGGTTCGCATTCGAACAACCACTTCGATATCTCGCTCGCGATGTTCACGCACGTCGCGGCTGCGGCTCCCGGCAAGATCACCGCGATCGATACGCACTGGATCTGGCAGGACGGCCAGCGTTTGACGCGTGATCCGTTGCAGATCGTCGGCGGCAAGGTGAAGGTTCCGGAAAAGTCCGGCCTCGGTGTCGAACTCGATATGGACGAACTCGAGAAGGCGCACGCGCTGTATCAGCAACACGGCCTCGGTGCGCGCGACGACGGCGTCGCGATGCAATACCTGATTCCGAACTGGAAGTTCGACAACAAGCGCCCGTGCCTCGTGCGCTAAGACTGTCGACGCTGATTTCGACGATCCGGGCGGCGGCACGCCAAGCTGCATCGTGCCGCCCAACCCCGAAGCCATTCACGCATTTCACACGATTCACGCCATGACTACACCTCAAGAACTCAAAGCAATCGTTTCGGAAGGTCTGCTGTCCTTCCCCGTCACCGACTTCGACGCACAAGGCAACTTCCGCGCCGACACGTACGCTGAGCGCCTCGACTGGCTCGCTCCGTACGGCGCATCGGCGCTGTTCGTCGCGGGCGGCACGGGCGAATTCTTCTCGCTCACGCATGACGATTACTCGAAGGTCGTGAAGACCGCCACCGAAGTCTGCAAGGGCAAGGTGCCGATCCTGGCGGGTGCAGGCGGCCCGACGCGCGTCGCGATCGACTACGCGAAGGAAGCCGAGCGTCACGGCGCCAACGGCATTCTGCTGATGCCGCATTACCTGACCGAAGCCTGCCAGGAAGGTATCGCCGCGCACGCTGAAGAAGTGTGTAAAGCCGTGCCGAACATGGGCGTGATCATCTACAACCGCGCCAATTCGAAGCTCAACGCGGACATGCTCGAAGGTCTGGCAGAACGCTGCCCGAACCTGATCGGCTTCAAGGACGGCGTGGGCGAGATCGAAAACATGGTGACGATCCGCCGCCGTCTGGGCGACCGTTTCTCGTACCTCGGCGGCCTGCCGACCGCGGAAGTCTACGCAGCGGCATACAAGGCGCTGGGCGTGCCGGTGTACTCGTCGGCAGTGTTCAACTTCATCCCGAAGACGGCGATGGACTTCTACCGCGCGATTGCCGCCGACGACCACGCAACGGTCGGCAAGCTGATCGACGACTTCTTCCTGCCGTACCTGAAGATCCGCAACCGCCGTGCTGGCTACGCAGTCAGCATCGTCAAGGCTGGCGCGAAGCTGGTCGGCCACGACGCAGGCCCGGTCCGCGCACCGCTGACCGATCTGACCGAAGAAGAAATGGGCATGCTCGACGTGCTGATCAAGAAGCTCGGCGCGCAGTAATGCAGCCGCCACGGTCGCGGCAACATCGCGGCCGTGCGAATTTGAAGACCATGAAAAAACGCCCGGGACAATTGTGTCGCCGGGCGTTTTTTATTCGAGCGGATGTTGTGGCTAGCTCTTGCGAAACACCACATGCGAGATACGTTGCACCAGCAACGCAGCGACCAGCGAAGCCACCGCAGTCAGCCACACGCCGATATGAATCGACTGCACCAGCGCATCGCGTGCGGAATCGATCAGTGCCAACGTGTCCAGCCCTGATGTTTTCATGTCCGCGATCAACTGCGTGCGCGAAGCGTCGTCGATAAGAATGCGCAGGTCGACAAAACGCGGCCGCCATTGCGATGCCGCCGGCTCGCCGAGCACGCTCATCGTCCGCGTGACGACGTTGCTGTAGTGATGCGACACGACAGTCGCGACGATGCTCGTGCCGAGCATGCCGCCCACCATCCGCGTGGATTGCAGCAACGCGGTCGTGATGCCGAAGCGCTCGCGGCCGGCAATCTCCTGGGCGAACACGTTCAGATTGTTGAGGATGAAGCCGAGGCCGATGCCGACCGCCGCCATCGGCAATTCGATCCGGAAGGTCGGCGTATCGGGATTCGCGAACGCGATGCCGATCGATGCGAACAGCAACAGCACGAAGCCGATCGACAGAATCTGCGTGGGCTTCTTCATGTGAACCACAATGCGCGTATTCAGCAGGCTGCCGAGCGCGATGCATGCGGCAATCGGCGTGGCGAGCAACCCGGCCTGTTGCGGCGACAAGCCGAAGCCGCCCTGCAACAGCAACGGCGCGAAGAAGATCAGCGAAAACATCGTGAAGCCGGACAGCATGCCGAGCGTGAACAGCGTGACGAGTTGCGGGTCTTTGAACAGATCGAGCGGGATGATGGGATGCGTGGCGCGCTTCTCGCAGATCAGCAACGCGACGGTGCCCGCAATCACGCATACCCCGAGGATGAGCATGCCCACGGTCAGGCCATGTTTGGGCACACCTTCGATAAACGCCTGCAAGCCGCCGAGCACACCGGCGACCAGCGCCGCGCCGAGCCAGTCGATCTTCACCTCGCCGTCATGCGGGCGACGGAAAGCCGGCAGATGCGCCCAGATGAAGTACAGCGCCGCCGCGCCGACCGGCAGGTTGATCAGGAAAGTCGAGCGCCAGCCCCAGTGCTCGCTCATCCAGCCGCCGAGCGACGGACCGGCGGCCGTGCCGATGCCGTACGCGGCGGCCATCACCACCTGCCAGCGAACCCGCGCGCGCGGATCGGGGAACAGATCGGGAATCGACGCGAACGCGGTGCCGACCATCATCCCGCCGCCGACGCCCTGCAAGCCGCGCGCGATCACCAGAAACAGCATGTCGTTGGCGACGCCGCAAAGCACGGAGGCCACTGTGAACACGATCACTGCGGCAATCACGAAGCGCTTGCGGCCGAAGTAGTCGCCGAGACGCCCGAACACCGGCACCGTCACGACCGACGCCAGCAGGTACGCGCTGGCGATCCATGCGTAGTACTCGAAGCCGTGCAGTTCGGCGACGATCGACGGCAATGCGGTGCTGACCACGGTCTGGTCGAGCGCGACCAGCATGTTGACGAGGCCGATGCCGAGCATCGCGAACAGGGCGTTTCGAAACGGAAGGGCGGTCGTAGAGCTGGTCGGGGTCGAGTTCACGGAGCGGGCCGGGGGCGGTTCAGGTTGGGCACTGCGCGGCGTGGAAGGGGCGGCAGGCCAAGGATCATGACGACTATATCGTGAAGTTGTCTGACCTCTTGGTAGGGAATTATACGGGTTTTCCCTTAGTCGAAATTATTTTCTCGCGCCGCCGAGCGAAAATTGGACGCAAAAAAGCCGTGCGGCGCGCGCACGGCTTGGTGAAGCGGGATGGTTATACGATGTCGTCCGCTAGGGCGAGTGTTGGTTTTACGTCAGCTGCTCGGACGCTCAGCCGCTCAGCCGAAGCTCGGACTTTTGCCCAGCGCCATCGCCATGGCCTGCATCGCGACGAGATAACCGCTCGCGCCGAGTCCGCAGATCACGCCGGTCGCCGCGCGCGAGATCAGCGAATGGCGATAGGTTTCGTCGCGCTTATGAATATTGGTGATGTGCAGCTCGATCAACGGACGCTCGATCAGCTTGACCGCGTCCAGCACCGGCACCGACGCAAACGAAAATCCCGCCGGATTGATGATGACCGCCGCATCGCGCTCGAATGCTTCCTGCAGCCAGTCGACCATCGTCGCTTCGCTGTTGGTCTGGCGGAATTCGCATTGGAGTTCGAGCCGGTTCGCGAGCGCTTCCACCTGCTGCTGGATCTGCGCGAGTGTGGTCGTGCCATAGAGATGCGGCTCGCGCTTGCCCAGCATGTTCAGGTTCGAGCCATTCAGTACATAAACGAGTTCAGTCATTATTCAGTCGCCTGTTTGCAAAATTCAGTGTGATGCGGGACGGCCCGATGCGGGGCGTTACATGCGGTGGCTGTTGCTCACGCCCGCCGTTGCAAAATCCGCGTCGCCCGTGACGGCCGCTGCCGAGTCGGTGCGATTCATATCGATGCCGAGCGTTTCGCGAGCGGTCAGGATCATCACGAGCGAAATCACGTTGAAGACCACGCATACCGCGACGACGCCCCATGGCGAGCCGTTGCAGACGGAAAAGAGCCACACGGCCAGCACCGGCATCGGACCGCCCGCCACCAGATTGGCGCCGGTATAAGCGAGCGCCGAGCCGGAATAGCGCACGTTGGTCGGAAAAGCTTCGGCGAACGCGACCGGCTGAATGCCGCTCTGGAACTGCGTGAAGCCGAGGAAGAAGCCCATTGCGGCGAGCATCGGCAGGAAGCTGCGGGTGTCGAGAATCTGGAAGTACACGAAGAGCATCAGCAGCGTCGCGGTCGAGCCGATCGCGAGCGCCTTCTTGCGGCCGATCCGGTCGCTCAGCATCCCGCCGGCCAGCGCGCCGACGATCGCGCAGACGTTCGCGCCCATCAGCAGCAGAAAGCCCGTTTGCTTCGGAATCGCCAGCGTCTTCGTGATGTAGCTCAGCGAGAACACGACGATCAGGTAGAAGATCGCCGCCGGGCCGCAGAAGAACAGCATCCAGCGCAGAACGGTGCGCCAGTGAAGCCGCAGCGCGTCGCGCAACGGACTGCCGACGTGCACGACGTCGGTTTTGCGCAGCGCGACGAACGCGGGCGTCTCGCTCACTTTCAGCCGGATGTACAGGCCGACGATCACGAGAATGAAGCTCAGCACGAACGGAATGCGCCAGCCGTACGATTCGAACGCCTGCGCCGGCAATGTCGACGACAGCAGCAAGAGCACGCCGTTCGCCATGATCTGGCTCAGCGGCGAGCACAGGCCGAGCAGTCCCGAGTATTTGCCGCGCCGGTCGGGGCTGGCGTGTTCGATCGCCATCAATTGCGCGCCGGTCGATTCGCCGCCCAGCGCGAAGCCTTGCAGAATCCGCAGCAGCACGAGCAGGACCGGCGCCCATACGCCGATGCTCGCGTAAGTCGGCAACAAGCCCATCGCCATCGACGCCACGCCCATCACGGTGACGGTGCCGAGCATCAGATTGCGCCGGCCGAGTTTGTCGCCGAGATGTCCGCAGATGATCGCGCCGAGCGGCCGCGCGGCAAGCCCGACGCCGAAGGTCGCGAGCGACGCGAGCAGCGCGGACGTGGGGTCCATCGACGGGAAAAAGAGCCGGGGCAAAATCGTTGCGGCGAGCGCGCCGTACAGCGTGAAGTCGAACCACTCGAGCGCGGTGCCGATCGCGGCGGCGGTCACCGCTCGCGTGCGCATCGCGGCGGTCACCGCTCGCGTGCGCATCGCGGCGTGCGTGCCGGGTTGTGCGTCCTGAATCATGTCGTCTCCTTGACCTTGGGCTGCGCGGAATGTCGGGTGAAGAGTCGTCGCCGTTCACCTGCTTCCGCGCTTTTGTCTGTTTGTTTCGTTCGATAAAACCGGCGCGTTTTCGCGGCTTCGAAAGCGGCTTTACAAGCTGCGTCAAAAGCCGTCTCAAACCAGAATCGCGACCGTGAAAACAGCTTAGCACCCCTAGGTGGGATGCCATTCCAGGGTGGAATTCGATCTCATAATGTGCAAAACTGCCTTTCGCCAGATCGCGTTCAAGCGACGCAAACGCACGCAGGAATGCGCGCGACAACACACGCCACATCAAACGAAAAAACGGAGACAGACATGCCCGGCGTCACCGAACGCACCCTCGCCGTCCTCGAATTTCTCGCCACGCAGATGGAGGGCACGCCGCTCGCAATGATCGCCGACGAACTCGATATTCCGAGAAGCGCGTGTCACCGGCTGCTGGTCGATCTGAAGCAATGCGGTTATGTGCGGCAATTGCGCGAGCACGGCGATTACGTGCTCACCACGAAACTCGTCGGCCTCGGACTCGGCTTTCTCGCGACGTCCGGCATCGTCGACATCGCGCAAACCATGCTCGACCGGCTGGCGGAAACATCGGGCGAACTGGTGCGGCTCGCCATCGTCGACGGCGACCGGTTGACGTGGGTCGCGAAGGCGCAAGGCGCGCTGAAGGGATTGCGCTACGACCCCGACATGGGCATGGACACGATCCTGTCGTGCAGCGCCACGGGCCACGCATGGATGATGACGATGACCGACGAACGCGCGCTCGAACTCGTGTCGCGCCAGGGCTTCGGTCAGCCGAAACAGTACGGGCCGAACGCGCCGACCACGATTGCGGGATTGCTGACGTTCGTCCACGCCGCGAGGGAGCGAGGCTACGCGACGATCAACGAGGTGTTCGCGCCCGGCATGACGGCGATGGCCGCGCCGGTGCAGCGGCGCGGCTATGCGGCGATGGGCGTGATCAGCATTGCCGGGCCGCTGGTCCGGCTCGACGAAAAGCGCATGGAGAAGCTGGGCCCGACGCTGCTGGCCGCCGCGTCGGAACTGGCGGCGGCGAGCCACGCGTCGCCGCTGTTCAGCCGGCGGTAATCAACCGCGCGGGGTTTATTGCGGGATGATTCGCTCGGCTTTCAGACGATCGAACAACGCGAAGAACGCATCCGGCGTGCCTTGATAATCGAGGAAGCCGGCTTTGCGGCTCTTCGTCATATCGGTAAGCACTTCCATCGGACGGCCGAGGTCGGCGTCGGTATGCCACCACGACGCGAGCTTGCCGATGTCCGCTTCCTTCAGATCGAAGCGCGCCGCGATCCCGGCCCACGTCGTTCCCGCGTCCTGCATACGGCCTTCGAGCGGACGCGTTTCGCCGTCGAACGGCGCCGCTTCAATGCCGAAGTACGCGGCGAGCTGCGACCACATCCATTGCCAGCGAAACACGTCGCCGTTGACCACGTTGAAATCTTCGTTGCGTGCATTCGGGGATGTCGCGGCCCATTCGAGATGCCGCGCGAGCAGCGTCGCGTCGGTCATGTCGGTGAGACTGTTCCATTGCGCCGCCGACCCCGGAAAGACAAACGGCTGACCGGTTGCCTTGCACAACGATGCATAGACCGCTAGCGTCACGCCCATGTTCATCGCATTGCCGAGCGCGTAGCCGATGATCGTATGCGGACGATGCACGCTCCAGCTGAAGCCGTAACGCTTTGCCGCGTCGAACAGCCGGTCTTCCTGCTCGTAGTAAAAGTTGTCGACCGGCTGCCGGCCCTGCTCCTCGCGAAACGGCGTGATCGGCACCGCGCCGGTCGCATAGGCTTCGAACGGTCCGAGATAGTGCTTCAGACCGGTCACGAGCGCGGCATGCACGAGCGTGCCGGACGGCCCGATGGCGTCCATCACGTTCTGCACCATCGCGCCGTTCACGCGAATGTTTTCCTTTTCCGTGGCCTGCCGCGACCAGGCGGTAAAAAACACGTGGGTGAACGACTTGCCGGCCAGCGCCGCGGTGACGGAGTCGGCGGAATTCAGATCGGCGGTGATCGACTCGATCGACGGCGAGACGGGCGTGCGGCCGCGCGACAGTCCGCTGACGTGCCAGCCGTTGGCGACCAGCCGATCGGCGAGATTACCGCCGACAATGCCGCTCGCGCCAATGATGAGTGCTCGTTTTTCCATGAGAGTGATGTCGTCGAATGAAGGCTTGTGGACACGGTGAGGTTCTGCGACCAGGTTGAACCGCGAGCTAAATGTCTCCAGCATCAAAAGGGACCTGCGTTAGGGCGAGCGGTTCAGCGGGAGGCCGGGGCAACGCGAGGTCCAGTGCCGCGATTATCGGCCTGTTTGACGATGAGCGTCCGGTCGCTGCCGGCGGACGCTTTTATTGGAAGGGGGTGAGCGGGCCGGCCCGCCAGCCAACCCGCCCGCCAGCAAGCCAGCAAGCTGGGTAGCGCTCAGTCCTTGACCCATGCCGTGGCCATCTCCCGCGCGAAGTCCCGATACGAGCGCGGCGCTCGCCCCAGCAAGCTCGTCAGCCGTTCGACCTCGGCCGCCGATGCCGCCGCGCCGTCCTGCTGATAGCGGCTCATCATCAGACGCATGTCATAAGCGAGCCACGGCGGCGCGGCTGCCTTCAGACGTTGTTCGAGCAGGTCGAGATCGTCGCCGCCGTAGCGCACCGTCCGTCCCAGTGCTTCGGCCCAGATCGACGCCACGGTTTGCGCATCGATTGCGTCAGGGCCGACGAGTTCGTAGGTCTCGCGCGGCAGCGGGCCGGCGGCGCGTTCGCGGCGCAGCAGTTCGCGCGCGGCAGCGTCGCCGATATCGCGGACGTCGACCATCGAAATTCCCTTCGAGCCGATGGGCATCCCGTACACACCGTGCGCGAGCAGCGGATCTTTCTGCCGCACGTCGTTCTGGATGAAGTACGCCGGGCGCAACACGGTGGCCGGAAGATCGCAATGCTCGATCATCCGCTCGACCGTGTATTTGCTGGTGAAGTGCGGCACGTCGACATATTCCGCACCTTTGAACACCGACAGATACACCACGCCTTTCACGCCGGCCTCGCGGGCCACGCTCAGAGCCTGAAGCGCTTGCGTGAGTTCGTCGGCGGCATTCGGGGCGAGCAGGAACAGCGTGCTGACGCCGTTCATCGCGCGACGTAAGCCGTCCACGTCGGACAAATCGCCCTGAACCGCCGCGACGCCTGCGGGAAACTGCGCTTTTTCCGGCGAACGCGTGAGCGCGTGAATCTCCACGCCGCTGCCGTTCAGATGATCGAGAACCTGCTTGCCGATGACGCCTGTGCTACCGGTTACGAGAATGGCCATGACTTTCTCCTTGGATGGTGGGACTGGAATCAGTCCGTCAGGGAGAACAATAGGCGTTCCACTAGCGCACCGAAAGTGCCAAAATTCAGACGAACCGTCTCATTTATGGAACGATTATGGATCTGACTTCACTAGCCGATTTCAATGCGGTCGCGCTGCATGGCGGCTTTGGGCCTGCGGGCCGGGCGCTGAATCGTCCGAAGGCCACGCTGTCGCGGCGCGTGGCGGAACTGGAAGAGCAACTCGGCGTGCGCCTGATCGAGCGCGGCTCGCGCACGCTGCGTCTGACCGAGGAAGGCCGGGTTCTGCATGAGCGCACGCGCGGCCCGATGACCGAGATTCAGGAGGCCGGCGAAGACGTCGCGTCGAGTGCGCCGGTGCCGCGCGGACGCTTGCGAATCAGCGCGCCAATCGTGTTCGCGCATGTGGTGCTGTGCCGGATCGCGACGCGTTTTGCGCTGGCTTATCCGCAGGTCGAACTGGAAGTCGTCGCGGAAGATCGCCGGGCCGATCCGGTGGAGGATGGTTATGACCTCGTGATCCGCATCAATCCTCCGCGAGACGAGTTGCTGATTGGGCGGCGCATTTACAGCGACGAACGGATGGTGGTCGCCGCGCCGGCGATGGCGCGTCCGCCGCAATCTCCCGCCGATACCACTGCGTTGCCGGTGCCCGCTGTCGTGCTGTCGGCGGCGGCCGGCGGCTCGATCTGGACGATGCGAGCCGCCGACGGCTCGCTGGGTTCGCTCGCGCCGATGCCCGTACTGCGGCTCTCGTCGCTGCTGATGGTGCGCGAAGCCGTGCTCGAAGGCGTGGGCGCGGCGCTGTTGCCGCGACTGCTGGTCGAGCGGGATGTGTCCGCCGGACGGCTGGTTTGCTGGGGCAAGCCCGAAGAGCCGCCGGTTGAAATCTGGGCGCTGTACAACTCGCGCCGCTTGCTGAGCGCCAAGGTGCGGGCGTTCATGAATCTGCTGGACGATTTGCAGGGATGGGAGCGCGGGGCGGCGTGACGTGCGCGAACGCACATCGCTGCTCATTGTCCGGCCGACACAATGAGCGGTCCGCGCGCGAGCCGCCGCTGCGAATCTGCGCGCCGCGTAACCATGGGCGGCGTTTTGCTTCGCCCGTCGCGACGCCGCATTCGTTCCAATGCTCCCGGAGGATTCGATCTGTATCGCGCTCCGACACGCTTTCTCGCAATCACCCCGCGTGGGCACACCGCGATGCAGACGCACGCTGGACAGCCCCGCGCGCGTTTGCGGCTGTGTGTGGGTGTCGTCGGCGGCGTGGCGCTGCTCTTTTGCACATCCGGCGTCGCGGCGCCTGACGGAAACGGCGGCTTCGTGTCGCTATACGGCGTGCTCGACACCAGCATCGAAATCACCGATCCGGGCTCCGGGTGGACGCCGCGCATGGACTCAGGCGCCTATCGCGGATCACGCGTCGGCCTGCGCGGTTCGGAGCCGATCGGCGACGACACCGCGATTGTGTTCACGCTGGAAAACGGTTTCGGCTCAACCGACGGCACGTTTCAAAGCCCCGGCGTGCTGTTCAACCGCCAGGCCTGGATCGGCGCACGCGGCCCGTGGGGCGAGGTGCGTTTCGGTCGCCAGTATTCTCCGATCTACATCCCGTTCAAAGGCGATCTCGATGCTTTCGGCGCAGGCACGATCGCGTCCGGCCTCAACAACCTGTCGAAGATCACGCCGTACGCGAGTAACGCGTTGACGTATCTGTCGCCCGTGGTCGGCGGCTTCGACGCCACCGTGATGATGGCGACGCGCGATCCATCGGAGGACGACGGCAACGGGATCGACGGCTACTACGTGACTGCCGGCTATCGGTTCGATCGGCTGAAACTGCTTTACGCGCGTCAGCAGACACACGGCGCGGGGGCATTGCGGGCGAATCTCGGCGGCGCGAGCTACGCGTTCGACAAGATCCGCGTGTGGCTCGCGTTCTTCAATGGCGATGGTGGCACGCCGCTCTATCACGGCGCGGGCGGGTCGGTGTCCGCGCAATACAGTTTTTCCCCGCGCGCGCGGGCGTCGCTCGGCTACGCGCACGTGCGCGATTATTCAACCGGGAGCGCGAGCGCCGACCAGTTCAGCGCGGCATTCGAATATGAGTTTTCGCGGACGTTGCTGGTCTACTTCAGCGCCGCCTATCTGTCGAATCACGACGACGCGCGCTTTACGTTGCGAGGCGTCAATGTGACCGGGTTGCCGGTTGCATACCCGGGCGCGCCGGTCGCGGGCGTGCAACTCGGCGTGGTACAAAGGTTTTAATGTTTCCGGCCAAGGCGTGAGGGCCAGCGGAAACATCGGCCACGCCAATTTACATGCACGGATTCATTGCGTCGCCGGATATCCGCGCGATTGAAAAATCGATTGAATTTTGTCGATCCGCTTTCGGCGAGTTCGAGAAAGATGACAGGATTGCCATCTAATCAAGCCGGCAATCCGCTTTGTATTATTTTGTAAAATTAAATTAACAAAAAAAATGGCCGACACAGAGTGTCGGCCAAAAGATTCTGGCGTCCGAGGGATGCTTGCCAGAACCTGAGAGACGGTAATCAGCAATTTCCCGACGATTTAACAATTTGCCGCGGCGATATGACGGGACGTTAAGTTGATATCGGAAAATTGCAACGGTTTGGTTTCGATGGGTGGCGCTTTTGAAACGCTGAGGCGGCCTGCATGGCAGCACAGCGGCTCTGCTGGGCGTGATCTTAAACCAAAACGCATCAACGTGATTATATGGATGTCGATAAATTTTGTCGTTGAGACCGGTCTTAATTAATCTGGCGCTACATCTGATAAATACATAGGGTTTTCCCTGATCTAGGCGAATTTTTGTTCAGTACACTGATAGTAATTACTCACTGAATCAGATCGGCATTTCTCGGAGGACCAATACCTATTTCGATCAACCCACATTTTGGGCATTCGTGAATTTCACGCTGCGCAGGCGTATCCGGATATAACGGGCATAGCGAACCGTCAATGCGCTTTTTGACGCGCCTCGCCGCCGGTTACTATCGACTTGCCACATCTGAAATGTGTATCCCGCCCATTCAAAAGGACGCAATCATGGATCGCAATGAAGTCACGAAGAAAATCGTCGCCGCCAAAGTCGCGGGCAAGATGACGTGGAGCGAAATTGCCGCGAAGATTGGCAAGAGCAAGGAGTGGACGACCGCCGCGCTGCTCGGCCAGATGACGCTCGACGTGAAGCAGGCGGCGGTTGCGCGGGAGTTGTTCGATCTGACCGACGAAGAAACCGCGTGGCTGCAAATCGTCCCCTACAAAGGTTCACTGGAGAGCGCGGTACCGACCGATCCGCTGATTTATCGCTGGTATGAAATCGTCAACGTGTATGGGACCACGATCAAGGAACTGATCCACGAAGAATTCGGCGACGGCATCATGAGCGCGATCGATTTTTCGATGGATATCCAGCGCGAACCCAATGCAAACGGCGACCGCGTTCAGGTCGTTCTGAGCGGCAAATTCCTTCCGTACAAGTCGTATTGAATACGCGGAACGCCTGCCGTGCGGGCATCAGCAGAATCCATCGCAGTGAAGCTATGCTAGCGGTTTCGTCCACCCCAAGGAGCAATCGATGAAACAGTCAGCAGGTTCGATGGTCACGTTCAGCCGCCCCGATGGTCAGCAGCTTCAGGGCTATCTGGCCAAGCCGGAGAAAACGGAAGGCGCGCCCGCGATCGTCGTGATTCAGGAGTGGTGGGGCTTGAACGACCAGATTCGCGGCGTGGCCGACCGGCTCGCAGCGGCGGGCTATCTGGCGCTGGTGCCCGATCTTTATCGCGGCAAATCGACGGTCGAAGAGGAAGAAGCGCACCACCTGATGAGCGGGCTCGATTTCGGCGACGCAGCCACCCAGGACGTGCGCGGCGCGGTCCAGTATCTGAAGCAGCAGGCGGACAAGGTAGCCGTGACCGGCTACTGCATGGGCGGCGCGCTCACGTTGCTCGCGCTGTGCAACATCCCCGAAGTGGCGGCGGGTGCGGTGTGGTACGGCTTCCCTCCGCTGGACTACATCGATGCATCGAAAATCAAGGTGCCGGTGATCGGTCAGTGGGCGCTGCAGGATGAGTTCTTTGCCGCCGAGACGGTCGACGCGCTGGAGAAAAAGCTCAACGAAGCCAACGTCGATGTCGAGTTTCATCGCTATCTCGCGCATCACGCGTTCGCGAATGAAACGGCGGTCGGTCCGGGCCGCATTGCGAAGACGCAATACGATCCGGTTTGGGCGCAGCAGGCGTGGGATCGTGTGCTGACGTTCTTCGGCCGCACGTTGTGGAAGTGAGCGGGGTTTAAGAATGTCCGGCGTGCGTGCGTGAAATCTGAATCCGCGTGGCACGCCGGAGCGTTTTCCTGTCCATCTTCCGCAACTGCAATCACAGCTTCAGCCTACGCGGCAGGCTTAAAGCTTTGAGCCGCCATCCACATGCAGCGTTTCGCCCGTGATCCAGCGTGCTGCATCCGACGCGAGAAAGGTCACTGCGCCAGCAATGTCGTCCGGTTGCGCGACGCGTTTCAACGCCTGCATGCCTAACGTCACGGCGCGTCCCGCGTCCGTTTTCGTGAAGTTCGACATATCCGTTTCGACGACGCCCGGCGCGACCGCATTCACGCGAATGCCGCGTTCGCCGAGTGCGGACGCGAAGTGCGTGACGAGCGTGCTCACCGCGCCCTTGGTGGCTGCGTAGGCCGGCAGCGTGCCGACAGCCGCGCGCGCCGCGAGCGACGACAGCAACACCACGCTGCTGCCCTCGCACATCACCGGCAACAACTGCTGGACGAGAAAGTAGGGCGCACGCACGTTCACCGCGAACAGGTCGTCGAAATCGGCGACGGTCGTGTCCTCGATCGTGGCCGCTTTTGAAATGCCTGCGTTCGCGACCAGGATATCGAGGCGCTGTCCGATGACGGCGCGGACCTGTTTGGCCAGCGCATGCGGGCCGTCCGCGTTGCGCAGATCGGCGGCGACCTTTTGCGCATTGCCGCCCGCCGCGCGAATTTCCGCGACAACGGCATCGGCTTCTTTCTCCGCGCTGCTGTAGTGGACGAGAACCTGCGCGCCCGCGCTGGCGAGGGCGAGTGCCGTGGCGCGGCCGATGCCGCGTGATGCACCCGTGACGAGTGCGGTTTTACCGGCGAGATTGTTCATGATGAGGCTCCGTTAGATCGGTTGAAAAGGTTGCGGTTGGCGTGTCTGGGCCGCTCATTCGCCGTCGCTTAGAAACTGCTCGACGTGCGTGACAAAGCGTTCCGGGTACTGATAAAGCGAGCCGTGATTCGCATCGGGATAAATGATCAACTGCGCATTCGGAATGTTTTGCTGAAGAATCCACGAGTTGATCGAGTAGATGATCACGTCGTTATCGCCGTTGATCACGAGCGTCGGCTGCTGAAGCGCGTGCAGATAGTCGAACGGGTTTTCGCGCGGTGCGCCCCATTTGGCGAGCGCCGCCAGTTGAGCCGGCGCGACTTTCTCGTTGGCTTCCGGGTCGCGCCCTTCGCTGCGCAGACGAAAGCGCTGCACGAACATGCGGCCTGCCGCCTGGCTCGCCGCCGACGGCGAGAAGTGCACGCGCAGCCACAAATCGTCCGGTTGCGCATACGTGGCGCCGAAGATGTCCTGCGCTTCGGGCGTCAGCGAATTCATCGCTTCGCCGCTGCGCGGGCCGGTGCCGACCAGAATCAGACGGCGCACCAGCTGCGGCTCGGCGAGCGCAAGCGTTTGTGCAATCAGACCGCCCATCGAAAAGCCGAGCACGTCGACCTTTGTCAGGCCCAGTGCCTTGATGAACGCGGCGGCGTTGGCCGCCATTTCCTCGATCGATTCCGGCACGTCGCCGGACGTGCTCGAAATACCCGCGTTGTTGAACAGGATCACTTCGCGATGCTGGGCGAAGCCGTCGGTCACGGCCGGATCCCAGTGATCCATCGTGCCGGTGAAGTGGATGTTGAACACCAGCGGCACGCCGCCCGCCTTGCCGAAGCGGCGGTACGCAAAGCGGATGCCGTTGGCGTCGACGTACTGCGTCGGGGCCGTTTGATGGGTATGGCGGGTTGCGGCAACTTCATTCGAATCGACGGGCTGGTTCATTTCCGGTTCCTCTGCGATATAGATGAAAGGCATGGTGCGGCGGCGCTTTACGGCGGGTGTTGTGCGGTGAATTCTCTTCGCGTCGCTGCCTGATGTGTAATGTAGCCAGACCTTGCGCAAAGGAAAAAGACTTTGTAGGCTGGAAGGCATGCCTATGAGGCATACCACCGCCTACCCCGCCGACCGAATCAAGAGGATGTATGGAGCTTCGACATTTGCGTTATTTCGTGGCCGTCGCCGAAACGGGCAGCCTGACTGTCGCGGCGGAACGGCGTTTGCATACGTCGCAGCCGTCGCTAAGCAGACAGATTCGCGATCTGGAAGACGAAGTGGGGGCGGAGCTGTTCAGCCGCAGCGCGCGCGGTGTCGAACTGACGGCGGCGGGCAAGGCTTTCCTCGATCACGCGCGACTGGCGTTGACGCAGGTCGACGCCGCCACCGAAGCCGCACGCCGGGCGGCGCGCCCGGCCAAGCCGGTTTTCGCTTTAGGGTTTCTGACCGGGCAGGAAATGACGTGGCTGCCGCGCGCGATGCAGGTGCTGCGCGACGAACTGCCGAATATCGACGTCACGGTGTCGAGCCACTATTCGCCGGATCTCGCCGACTCGCTCACGCGCGGCAAGCTCGATCTCGCGTTTCTGCGCGCCGAGCCGGGTTTCGATCTCGACTATCGCGTGGTGAGCCGCGAGAAGCTTGTCGTGCTGATGCCGAGCGATCACCGTCTGACCCAGCGAACCGCGATCCGCCCGGAGGACTTTGCCGGAGAGACGTTCATCATGGCGTCGAATAAGGCGCGGGTGCTGCACGAGGTGATCGAGCAGTATTTGCGCGAGCATGGGGTAAGCGTCACGTCCACGCACGGCGTCGACAATCTGGCGATGGCCATGTCGCTGGTGGCGTCCACGCGCGGGCTGGCGCTGATGCCGGAGTATGCGAACAATCTGCTGCCGTGGTCGGTGGTCAGCCGGCCGCTGGAGGGTGACACGCCTACCGTCGATCTGGTGGTGGGTTATAGCCGGGCGAATACGTCGCCGGTATTGAAGCTGTTTTTGTCGAAGGCGGAAGAGTTGGTGTTTTGATGCGCGATGGCATCCAGTCAAAGCGACGCCGATCCTTGTGCAAGGCGTGACGTCGCTCCGACGCGTGCGCGCCTTTCAGTTGCCGAACAGTGAAGCCTGCACGCCGTAGTCCGGCGTCGTCGCAGCACGCGCTGGCCTGGTGCGCGGCTTCACTTCCACTGCTCGCGGTTGAGTTGGCATCTGCCTGTCGGCCGCTGCTTCCAGCGAAGTCTGCCCCGCCTCCAGCGACAGCAGAAGCATCTTGTTGGCGAGACCGCCGGCAAAGCCGGTCAACTCGCCCGACGCACCGATCACGCGATGACACGGCGCCACGATCGAAATCGGATTCCGGCCATTCGCCGCACCGACCGCGCGCACCGCATTCACATTGCCGATTTGCGCCGCGATTTCCGAGTAGCTGCGGGTCTGGCCGAACGGAATGGTCAGCAGCGCGTGCCACACCTGCTTCTGGAATTCGGTGCCATGGAAGTCGAGCGGGAGGTCGAATTCGTGCCGCGTGCCGGCGAAGTATTCGGTCAACTGCCGCGCGGTTTCGACCAGCACGGGACGGTCGTTGGCTTCGACCATGTCGCCGACGCGCACGCGATTCGGCTTGTCGTTTTCCCAGAGAATGGCGGCGAGGCTGTCGCCGTTGGCGACGAGGGTCAATTGACCGACTGGAGAATCCATCAACTTGTATGCGTACTTCACTTGTCCTGCTCCTGACTGGTTGGAGGCACAGATGCCGCGAGGCGAGGTGAGGCGGCTGGATGAATCGCCTGAAGTGCACCGATATTTGACAGTGTGAACTTCGCGCCCGCTGACGTCGCTCCAGATCTTGCTATCTAATTCGCCGTGAAGATGGCTGACCTGTCACTGTACCGCCCTTTTCGATTCTGTTCATCAGATGCAGCGCATGCTGTACGACGTTTCACTCGCGACTCAGTAGAATCGATATCTTCAGTACGACCCACGCTGCCATTCAGAGACCCCATTCGCCACTGTGACGACGACACTAGAACAACTGCGTAACGGACAACTCGCAGGCGCGCGCCAGCTCAAACTGGCGTGCGGACTGAGCGAATTTCCGCGCGAAATTTTCGATCTCGCCGACACGCTCGAAGTGCTCGATCTATCGGGCAATGCGCTGACGAAGTTGCCCGACGATCTGCACCGCCTGCGCAAATTGCGCATTTTCTTTGCGTCGAACAATCCGTTCACCGAGTTGCCGGAAGTGTTGGGCGAGTGTTCGCAATTGAGCATGGTGGGTTTCAAGGCCAACCGCATCCGCCAGGTTTCCGGCAACGCGCTCGCCGCGCAATTGCGCTGGCTGATTCTGACCGACAACGAAATTGAAACACTGCCCGCGGAAATTGGCGCCTGTTCGCAATTGCAGAAGCTGATGCTGGCGGGCAATCGCCTGCGCGAACTGCCGGAAGAACTGGCGGCCTGCTCGCGGCTCGAACTGTTGCGGCTCGCCGCGAATCGGCTCGAAGAATTGCCGCGCTGGCTGCTGCGTTTGCCGCGACTCTCGTGGCTCGCTTTTGCGGGCAATCCGTTTAGCGAAACGCGCGAGATAGCGGCGCTGATCGACACACCTATCGCTGAAATTCAATGGGATCGGTTGACGCTCGAACAGCCGCTGGGCGAGGGCGCGTCGGGGGTCATTTATCGCGCGGCGCTTCGGCAGAATAGCTCCGAGGCAGCACGGCCGGTCGCCGTCAAACTGTTCAAGGGTGCAGTGACCAGCGACGGTCTGCCCGACTGCGAGATGGCCGCTTGCATTCAGGCCGGCGACCATGCGAACCTGATTCCGGTGACCGGAAAAGTAACGGATCATCCGGCGGGAACGCACGGCCTCGTGATGGAATTGATCGATCCGCAATTCGGCAACCTCGCTGGTCCGCCGAGTCTCGCTTCATGTACGCGCGATATATACGCCGACGGCACGCGCTTCGATCCGGCCTCCGCATTGAGCATCGCGCATGGCATCGCGGCAGCGGCGGATCATTTGCATCGACGCGGTGTGATGCATGGCGATCTGTACGCGCACAATATTTTGCATGACGGACACGCGCATGCACTGTTGGGCGACTTCGGCGCAGCGTCTTTCTATTCGCCGGACGATCGCGAAATCGGCGGCGCGTTGCAACGGATTGAAGTCAGAGCATTCGGCTGCCTGCTCGAAGAATTGATCGAACGATGTGAGGGTTTGGGTTCGCAACCGAACATCGCGACGAAGCTGATTGCGTTGAAGGAAGATTGTTTGAACGACGATATCGGCAGTCGTCCGTTATTCGCCGGGATCGCTGCAAGTTTGCTGGCACTGAAAGGACATTCTTCGGAACATGTTGCGGCTAATAGCCAGCCAGACCCGCGAGGAGAGAATCCATGATCCAGACGATGCGCCGTCGCGTGCTGTTTGCCGGCGCGCTGGCCGCGGCCGGTTTGACCGGGTCGGCACGTGTCGAGGCTGCGCAACCCGGCAAGCTGAAGATCGCGCTCGTGCTGAAATCGCTAGTCGATCCGTTCACGGTGGCGATGGCGGACGCCGCGCAGAATTATCAACAGCATTACGCATCGCAATTCGGGCTGACCATTCGAGGCACCGCGAAAGAGACCGACACCGCCGCGCAAATCCAGATGGTCGACTCGATGATCAAGGCGAAGATGAACGCCATCGTCGTCGCGCCGACCGACTCGCACGCGCTCGCTGCTGTCGTGGCGCGTGGGGTCAGGGCAGGCATCATCATGATCACGATCGACAATCCGCTCGACGACGCGGCTCAGGCGGCGGCTCATATTTCGGTGCCGTTCGTCGGTCCGAATAATCGCAGCGGCGCGGCACAGGTCGGCCAATATCTCGCCACGCATCTGAAAGCGGGCGATCAGGTTGGGATCATCGAAGGCATTCCCGTCGATCGAAACGCGCAGCAACGCACGGCCGGCGCAACAGACGCGATGAACGCCGCGGGCATCAAGGTAGTCGCCGTCGAGGCGGGCAATTGGGAATATGGAAAGGGCCGTGACGTCGCGTCGAAGATGCTCAACGACCATCCGCAGATTCGCGGGCTGCTGTGCGGCAACGACAACATGGCGATGGGTGCCGTCGATGCGATTCGCGACGCGGGCCGCAGCGGCGGGGTGTATGTCACCGGATATAACGCGATCGACGCCATCAAGCCGTTACTCGCCGATGGCCGAGTGCTCGCGAGCATGAATCAGTTTGCCGACCGGCAAGCCATCTTCGGAATGGATATAGCGTTGAAGGCAGTGACCGAGCAGAGAAAGCAGAGCGAATTGTCGAGGGTGATCGAAACGCCGCTGCAACTGGTCACTGCTGACAATCATTGAAATGGTGGCGACTGCCGGTCGGAGTTTCAGGCTGCGGTTAATCCGTCTTGACCTTGTGCGGTTTGGTCGCCTTTTCGAGCTTGTTGTACTCGAATTCCGGCACTGACTTCAGTGCATCCTTCGTCGCGCCCGCGAGGAACAGATTGCCGTCGCGGATCTCGAAGTGATCGACCGGAATCGCGACATAGTGCTTGCCCATGCCGAGGAAGCCGCCCACCGACACGACCGCATACGTCGCCTTGCGATCCGGTGAAATGATCACGTCGTAGATGCTGCCGATCTTGTCGTTGAGGTCGTTATAAACCGGTTCATCGACGAGTGCGCGGCGCACGCTCCAGCCCTTGAGCAGCGCGTTGGTCTGTTCGACTGTGCCGCCGAGCGGCTGCAATCCGGCAACTTGCGCGAACGCCCCTTGTGACGCACAAACGGTGGCGAGAACAGTCGCGCAGATCAGTGTTTTTGCTTTCATTTTCGGCTCCCTGGATGTCGTTGGTTTGCGTGGCTATCTGTCGAATAGCCGGGTTCATTCCGCGGAAACAGGAAGCACGCGACGTGCCCGCCATGGGCGCAAGCCACTCACACACCCGACTCCGCCGGATAGTTTTTCGAACCGGCAGGCGCGGGCTTTCCACGCGACGCGCGGCTTAGAAGCATGGGTATTTCATCGAGCGCGAGCAGTGTCAGGTTGCCGCCGTAGACGAGTCCTGTATCGACGTTGATGACGTTCGCGCGGACGATGGGCTTACGTGTCGGCGTGTGTCCCACGATCACGGCAGCGACGCCTTCGACGGGGCGGGACGGATCGCACCATCCGGGCGCGCACCGCCGGAACAGTTGTGCCACCACGTGCCGGACCGAAGCGAATCCCGCCGACCTGCGTGACTTCCATCGCGACCTGTCCCAGATCACTTTGCGGCGAATCGGGCCGTCGCGGTTTTCCCGTTCGAGCGCCTGGACCATTTGCGCCCACGACGGCATCGGCACATTCGCGTGGACGATCCCGACCAGGCCGTCGTCTGTTTCGATTTCGATTGCGTAAGGAAGGGCGGCCATGTACGCAACGATGTCGTCCACCGCCTGCGTGTCGTCCGCCATGTCGAGCAGCCATTCGCCGCCGTTGCAACGGATCGACGAATCCTTGCCGCCATGCCGATGCCAGCGGACGATCACATCCTCGTGATTGCCTCGCACCGACTGAATGCCGTAGCGGCGCACGATGTCCAGCACGAACGGCGATTCATGGCCTCGGTCCACGAGATCGCCGACAGCGAACAGCCTGTCGCGCGACGGGTCGTACTGGCGCGATTCGAGTTCCTGGCGAAGCTGGGCGAAACAACCGTGCAGATCGCCTACGACGAAGTCACGGCCGGTGGTGTTCTTTTTGAAGCGTCGGACGGGTAGGAAAGTATTCTGCATGTTTTTTACCGACATAAAGTTAGCGTGAATACGGCGAACGCGACCGGACAAATAACGATGGGTCCAGGAGATACAGGCGGTTTGATCTGAGGCGGAAAACTTGCCGCGCGGCGACGCGGTACGCGAGCTTGCAATGGCCTTGCAGCAGCCTTGTATTTCTTGCTGATCAGCTTGACGACTGGCTTGACGGACGGCTTTGCGGACTGAGTCGGATACCGTGCATGCACGACTTTGGGTTCAGCACATGTATGAATCTTCGGCTCGCGATGGAGTGTGGATTGCCAATCGACGGCGAGCGGTATCGATTTGTAACGAGGTGTGTTCGCGTAAAGAGAAGGCGCATGCCTGGAACGGTGTTCCGGGTTCGATGCGGCTTGAGCGGCTTGGCGCTGCGGGGAGGTGGGGCGCAATAACCCCGCTGAGGCGGTGCGGGATTGCTTACCCTCGGTTACAAGTGATGCCGTTGGATTCCCGATGTTCGTCTGGCGACGACTGAAATACCAAGCCGATCAGTCCATCTGCTCCGTTTTAAGCGCAATCAGAACAAGCCATTTTCGGACCGCCCGCTCTTCGGCCGCCGACAATCCGTCGAGCAACCCAGCCTCCGCCTCGGCGACTGCAGCCTTACAACCCGACAGGAATTTCTTGCCTGACTCGGTAATACCGATGAGCTGAATACGTCCATGCTCCGCGTGCGGTTGGCGGAACACCATGCCGTCCCGTTCCAGATTCGCGACGATGACACTCATGGTTTGCGGCGTCAGCAGCGACAGCCGTGCGAGATCGGCGCCGGACACACCTGGGTAGGCCGCGATCATCGTCAGCACGAGGAACTGGGGGACGGTCATGCCCGTGTCCCGCAGCGCCTGTTCCATGCGGATACGATGAGCTGCGGAAGCTTGCCGCAACAGATAACCGATATGGCCTTGCTCTCCGCGCTTTCCTTCGCCGATTGCGGGAATCGTCGGGGACGTCAGTGGCTTCTTGCTCATGATGTAAGAATTCGAATATTATTGAAGATGTACGAATTCTTATATTACCTGAGAAGGAGAAGTGAATGACGCAGGAACATCATGCCTTGATCGACATGCCGGATTTCGAACGTGAAGCCCCCGATGTGCTTGCCGCGCTTGCCGCGCTGGGAAAGGCGGTGGACAACTCAGGACTCGAAAAATCGTTGACGGAGTTGATCAAGGTGCGCGCTTCGCAACTGAACGGCTGTGCGTTCTGTCTTCAATATCATCTGAATTACGCGCGCAAGCTGAGAGTCACGCCTGCCAAACTCGATCTTGTCGCGACATGGCGTGAAGTCGGTTTGTTTTCGGCGCGCGAGCGCGCGGCGCTGGCGTGGACGGAGGCGCTGACCTTGATGCCTTCGCGGCATGTTGACGACGCCGACCACGCGGAAGTGCAGACGCAATTTTCGAAAACGGAGATTGCTTTCCTGACGACGGCGATCGGCGCAATCAATGCGTGGAACCGTATCGCGGGCGCGTTGCGTTTCTCGCCGCCTATACCTGCTGATCGACTCGATTGAGGGCCGTCGCGATGAACGGCTGCACCCGCCGTATGGCGCGCAGTCGATGAATGAAACGACGTGCGCGCGGTGCCGTTAATGCACGTTGCCGCCTCGCGTGACCACCGTCAGCCGGTTGGAAACGGACCTGACGCCACGCACCGATCGTGCGGCACTGCTAGCCCTTGCGATCTGCGAGCGTTGCGGTACTCGGCCTGTTAGCGTCACGGCGGCGTTGCGCGAACGCACATGAATTCCCGACGGATTCAGTCCCGGCGTTCGCGAGAGCGCGCGGCGCACGTCGCGAACAATGTCGTTGTCGCTTCTACGGTGTACCGATGAGGTGGTGATCGACTGGCCCGACACGGCTGCGCCGTTCGGCGCATCGTTGGGTGTCTGCGCTTGCGCCGAACTCGTGCCCAGCGCGCAAATGCTGATGGCCAGGGCGGCCAACGCGCCGGTTATTCTATTTGCGCCACTCGTTTTCACAATGCCTCCATTGCCGTTTTTCTGAATCCGCTTCTCCGTCGCGTGATGTCGGCGGCGGCGAGGCAGCGAAACGCGATGCCGTACAAAGAGTGCCATGAGTCTAACTGATCGGATTATAGGCCGCGATCATGGGGCAATTGTGTGAATCTGCTGACCTTATACTTCAGGGTGGGACCGGGGGATTTTATTCATGGCATTATCCCGAGGTATTGGCGACAGCCTTCAAAATAAACCCTCTGAGCGCGCAATGTCATTTCACACCTGGCTTCTCTTCGCTACCGCATATCTCATTACGACGATCTCACCAGGTCCGAATGTTCTACTCGTGATCCGCAATACGGTGCGTTATGGAAGCAGCGGAACGGCCTCGACCATTGCGGGGAATCTGCTGGCGCAGTTCGTCGTTGTCGCGCTAGTTGCGTTAGGAGTTGGCGCGATTCTGGCGGCATTGCCGGTACTCTTTGTCGGCATGAAGGTGACCGGCGCGGCGTATCTCATGTACCTCGGCGTGAAGCAATTGCAAGGCGGCAAGGCGCGCACCGGCCAGCCGCCCGCTACCTTGCCCGTGTACACGCTGGACAGAAGGAAAGTGTTCCGCGAAGCGCTACTGGTGTCGGGCAGCAATCCGAAGACATTGATTTTCCTGTCCGCATTCATGCCGCAATTCATTGCACACGATCGCGGATTGCCGGAGCAGTTCATCATCATGTATCTGACGGTGGCCGCAATTGTCGCGATCGTGCATACCATTTACTCACTCAGCGTGCGTGGCATTCACAACCGTCTCGGTGCAAGCCGCTGGCTATCCGCCGTGAAACGGTGCAGTGGCCTGATCTTTGTCGTGCTGGGCATCAAGCTTCTGACGACCAGGCGGGTGTGATCCGGCGCGCCTCGTTACGACGCCGCTCGCGCACGCAGGCTGCCGCGACTCGCTTCAGGCAGTAGCACCGTACTCACCACGCCGATCAGAAGACTGAACATCACGTAGTACAACGGCGCGGCATTGCTACCTGTTACCTTGACCAGCCAGGTGTTGATGAACGGCGCGAGTCCGCCGAATAACAACACTGCCAGATTGTAGGTCAGCGCTGCGCCAGTCGAACGCACGCCAACCGGAAACACTTCTGTCAACACGATCGGTACGGGCGCCCAGATAAAGCTCATGAAGAACGACACGCCGATTTGCAGCATCAGTAGCGACTGAAACGACGGTGCGCTGATGAAGTGATGAAAGAGAAACCAGGCTGCGACGCCATATCCCAGCATGCCGGGTAGCAATATCGCCTTGCGTCCGTAACGATCCGACAGATAACCGGCCAACGGACAGAACACCAGAATGACCGCAGTGCCGACGAATGTCGAAAGATTCGCATCGGCTGTCGCAATTCCCAGGCGCTGTTTAGCGAAGATCGGCAGGAAGAACACAAAGACGTACGCAGAAACAGTGCCCACCACACAAATGCCGGTGCTCGAAATCAACTCGCGCGGGTACTTTCGCAGAATGTCGCGTAACGGCGTTCGTGTGGCCTGCTCCGACGCATTCGCAGCCGAACGGCGATAGGCCAGAAACTCCGGCGATTCGTCGACCTTTGAGCGAATCAGCCAGCCCACTGGTCCGATCAGGATGCCGAACAGAAACGGCAGACGCCACCCCCAGGTTTCGAGTTGCACCGGGTCGAGATGCGTGGTGAGCAAATACGCGACGGCTGCACCTAGCGAAAACGCCAGCGCCTGCGAGCACATCTGAAAACTGCCGAAAAAGCCGCGGCGATGAGCCGGAGCGAATTCCACCAGCATCGTAGTCGCGCCGCTGAATTCGCCGCCCGCGGACATGCCCTGGATCATCCGCGCGAGCACCATCAGGATCGGTGCGGCGACGCCAATCGCGGCGTAGGTGGGCAACAAGCCGATCATGCCGGTGCCGACCGCCATCAGCACGATGGTGACCGACAGCGCCTTCTTGCGGCCGACCCGGTCGCCGTATAACCCCAGCAAGACGCCACCGAGCGGACGTACCGCGAAGCCAATGCCGAAAGTCGCCAGCGTGAGCATCAGCGAGGCGAGCGCGTTGTCGGCGGGAAAATACAGCCTCGCGATCGTCACCGCGAAAAGCCCGTAAATGGCGAAGTCGAACCACTCGAACGCATTGCCGAGAATGGAGGCAATCACCACCTTTCTCACCATTGCCGGTGACGGCGTGGGGTTAGCGGACATTCCTGTTCTCCTTGAGAGGTGGTGAGCGTGCGTTCAACCTAACCGGCTGCGCACGATTTCGAGGAACACGGCCGCGCCGGCAGGTGCAGTGTCGTCGTCGAAATCGAATTCTGGATGATGGCAGGTCAAGCCGTCGTGTCCGAGGAAAAAGTATGAGCCGGGCCGCTGCTGCAACATGAAAGCGAAGTCTTCTGATGCCATGAGCGGCGCCACGTCGGGAATCACGTTGTCGGCGCCCAATACGTGTTCCGCTGCGGCGCGAACGATTTCAGTCTGTTCGGGTGTGTTGACGGTTGGCGGCGAACTCTGAAGATGTTCGAATTCGACCCTGCATCCATACATGCGGGCAGCGCCGTCGCAGATATCGCGCAGACGTTTCAGCGTCAGTTCCTGCGCGGCGACGGACAGTGTGCGCACTGTCCCTTCCAGTAGCGCCGTGTCGGGGATCACGTTGATCGCGGTGCCTGCAATGAACTTGCAGACGCTGACCACGGCGGTGTCGAGTGGATCGATATTGCGGCTGACAATGCTCTGAATGGATTGCACGATCGCCGCGCCGATCATCAACGGATCGACTGAACGGTGTGGCATCGCGGCGTGGCTGCCGACGCCCTGAACGGTAATCCTGAAGAGATCGCACGCCGAAAGAATCGCGCCGCTACGTACGCCGACTTTGCCGGCGGGCAGCGCGTTGTTGTTGTGCAGCGCGTAGATTTCGTCGCAATGAAAACGCTCGAAGAGACCATCGCGAATCATCTCGGACCCGCCGCGCAGCGTTTCTTCAGCCGGTTGAAAGATCAGGTGGACAGTGCCGCGAAACGCGCGATGCTCGGACAATTGCTTCGCAACGCCGAGCAGAATGGACGTATGGCCGTCGTGGCCGCAGCCGTGGAAAACGTTGTCATGTTTCGAACGATGCGCAACGGTGCCCTTTTCCTGCATCGGCAACGCGTCCATGTCCGCGCGCAGTCCGATCGACAAACCCGCGCCCTGCGTGCCGCGAATAGTGCCGACCACGCCCGTGCCGCCGACACCCGTCTGCACTTCGATATCCCAACCAGTCAGAAGATTCGCGACCATTTCGGCGGTGCGGTGTTCGTGAAAACCCAACTCGGGATGCTGATGAATATTGCGTCGCCATGTGCGCATCGATTCCGCGAGCGCATTCCATTCCACATTTGTCTGCATGCCGGCATCCTTCGAATCATGATGAAAATAGAACCGTCGTTCGCGGGAGCGGGGCGATTCAGTTTCAGGAAGATACTTCAATAGTTGCAAGTTTCAACTAGTGATTTTACGGACACGTTAGTGCGACAAAAAAGTTTCGTCTATCATCTGTTCTGTCCCGAACACCTCGTCGTGAGGTGCGTGGGCGACTCTAGTCACCTCTTCCGATCTGGGAAATACGAGCCGGTATGTCACCAGCCAAGCCGAAAAGCAGCGTTGTCACCGAAGACATGAAGTTTGCGCATTTCCTGACGTTCAAGCTGGACCTGATCAGGACCGAGATGATCAGCCGCGCCAATGCTGTGTACAAGCCGGCGTGCGGTCTCGATGTGCGCTCGCTGCGTGTGCTGAGGATCATTTGCGACGCGCCCGGAATTACGGCGACGGCTGTGAAGGAGCAAACGCTGATTGAAAAGACGCTGCTGTCCAAGGTGATGGCGGATCTGATCGAGCGCAAACAGGTGCGCCGGACCATTCATCCCGACGACGCGCGTCATTTCCAGTTGTGGCCTACGCCGGCAGGCAAGCGCACGCGCGCGGCCAGCGACGAACTCGGGCAGGCGCTGGAAGCCGAATTGTTATCGGTGCTCAGTCACGACGAACATACGGCGCTCAACCATATCGTCGACAAACTCGTCGACGCATTTCGTGCGTCGGCGCAGCGCGAAGGTGTCAAGTCTTCGAACTGAAGTACGCCGGCGTTGGCAGTTTCCCTACAAATTACTTGGTTGAAACATTCCGTAACCTTACAATCTTGTACGTGAAAATGATAACAATTATCATTCACCGCTAAGCAAAGACATTCGCGGCAGGCAGGTCGTATAAGCAACGGGACAATGGAAACTCAACTCAACGGGGGCATGGCGCCTGCCAAAGTACCGCAGCGCCGGGCATTCTGGCTTCGGCATCTACACCGGTGGCACTGGATCAGCTCGGCGGTCTGCCTGATCGGCATGATGCTGTTCGCGGTCACGGGCCTCACGTTGAATCACGCGGGCAGCATCGAGGCGCATCCGGTCGTCAAGCGGCATAGCGTGCATCTTCCGGACGGAATGGCGCATGCAATAAGTCGGATTCCTAATCGGGAGAAAGCCGGAATTCCCGCTGAATTAAGTACGTTTCTGGACCGTCAACTTGGTATCGATACGCAGGGCCGCACAGCCGAATGGTCGGGCGACGAAGTCTATATCGCGCTTCCCAGGCCAGGCGGCGATGCCTGGGTCAGCGTGGATCTTTCGAACGGCGACGTGCAATACGAACTGACCACGCGCGGCTGGATTTCCTATCTGAACGATTTGCACAAAGGACGCAACACGGGCGGCGCGTGGAGTCTCTTTCTCGACGTGTTCGCGCTCGCGTGCCTTGTTTTCAGCATCACCGGGCTGTTTCTCCTGAAACTGCACGCGCGCAATCGCGGCGCAACCTGGCCACTCGTTGGATTGGGGGTCGTCATACCGCTGTTGCTCGCGATCATCTTCATTCACTAACTATTCAATCTCTGAAAGGTTTGCAATGCGTCGATTGCTCGCCGTCACGCTGACGGGCCTGGTTACAGCGCCGCTGGCCGGTGCTGCTGCCGCGGCTGAAATGAACGTTACGGTGGACATTCCGCACCTCGACGTCGCGGAGTACCACAAGCCTTATCTGTCGATGTGGATCGAGAAGGCGGATCAGACACCCGTGACGACGCTGGCGGTGTGGTACGACCAGAAGAAGAAAGACGGCGAGGGCGCGAAGTGGCTGAAGGACATGCGTCAATGGTGGCGTAAGGCAGGCCGCGATATGACGATGCCTGCTGACGGCGTGTCGGGTGCGACACGCGCGCCCGGCGAACAGGCAATCACTTTCGCCGATGGCAAAGCGCCGCTCGGCAAGTTGCCGGCCGGCGAATATCAACTGGTAGTGGAGACCGCGCGCGAAGTCGGCGGTCGTGAACTCGTGCGCGTGCCGTTCACATGGCCGCCTGCATCGGCGAAAACATTGCAGGCGAAGGGCGATCACGAACTCGGTTCCGTGACGCTGACCGTCAAACCCTGATTCCGAGTCGAACCGGACAACGTGCGCGCGGTGCGCAAGCCGCATAGGCCGCGCTTTTTTTTGCCGCGTGCATGTGCCCCGGTGCGATTTCGCCAGATTCTTATCGCTGTATAGGTGCCCTGATGAAACTCTCCCTGAAGAAACTGTCGGTCCTGTCTGTATTGGCGATCTCGGCGCTTGCCCCGCTCGCCGCTCACGCTCATCGCATGTGGTTGCTGCCGTCGGCGACGGTCCTGTCGGGCAACGATCCGTGGGTCACCGTGGATGCGGCTGTCTCCAACGATCTGTTCTACTTCGATCACTTTCCACTGCGTCTCGACGGCCTCGTCGTCACTGGGCCGGACGGCAACCCGGTGAAGGTCGATAACGCAAATACGGGCCGCTATCGCAGCGTGTTCGACGTGCATCTGACGCAGGAGGGTACGTACAAGATTGCCGTCGAGAATCACGGACTGGTCGCGAGTTACAAGCTCAATGGTGAGACACGTCGCTGGCGTGGCAACGAACAGAGCCTGGCGAAAGAAGTGCCCGCAGACGCGCAGGATCTTCAGATTACGCAGACGGAAGCGCGTGTCGAATCGTTCGTGACGCGCGGCAAGCCGACCACGACTGCGCTGAAAACTACGGGGCGCGGCCTTGAAATGACGCCTGTCACGCATCCGAACGATCTCGTGGCAAACGGCGACGCGAGCTTTCGTTTGGTGCTGGATGGCAAGCCCGCGTCTAACGTGAAGGTTGAAGTTGTGCCGGGTGGCGTTCGTTATCGCGATCAGGTCGGCGAGACGACTGTGACGACCGATGCCGATGGACGCTTCAACGTGAAATGGCCGTCGGCGGGAATGTACTGGATGGAAGCCAGCGTGCAGGACTCGCAGACCACGATCAAAAATGCGAAGTCGCGTCGCGTGAATTACGCCGCGACGTTTGAAGTTCTGCCGCAGTAATTGCCAGACGAAAGCATGACCACGAGTCCCGCGACTTCACGTACCGAAGGTGCGAAATTCTTTGCTGCCGAAGTTGCGCGACGCGTTCTCGTACCTTTGCAACTGTTGTGCGCCGGGATCACCGCAGGCGTGACAGGGCGTGTGGCACGATTGTGCGGTGACACAATGGGCACGACGTGGACCGTGCAATACGTAGTTCCTGCGGGCGAATCCGGGGTCGCGGCAATTGACCTGCAACGCAATCAGGATGAAGCGACCGAGGCGACGATCCGCGCGGTGCTCGACTCGGTCATCGCCGGGATGAGCAACTGGCGCGGTGACTCTGACATAAGTCGTTTCAATTGCGCACCAGCGGGAAGCTGGGTGACGTTGTCTGACGCATGCTTCGATGTCGTCGAAACGGCGTTGAAGGTTGCACGTCTCACCGGTGGTGCATTTGATCCTTGCGCCGGACCACTAATCAATTTGTGGGGATTCGGTCCGGCAGGGCGACGTGAACACGCTCCATCTGCGGCGGAAGTAGAGGCGATCCGGCGCTATTGCGGGTGGTCGCGCATCGAACTGGATCGCTCGACACTGCGCGTTCGGCAACCCGGTCACGCATCGCTCGATTTGTGTGCGATCGCCAAAGGTTATGCGGTCGATGCCGTTAGCGAAGCATTGACGCACGTCGGCATCGGTCATCATCTGGTCGAAATTGGCGGCGAATTGCGAGGTGAAGGCGTGAAGCCGGACGGCATGCCGTGGTGGGTCGAAATTGAAACGCCGCTGCATGTCGACGTGCTTCATGACTCTCGCAATACACTGCCGACGCATGATCTGATCGCACTGCATGGTCTTTCCGTGGCGACGTCGGGCGACTACCGCCGTTATTTCGTCGACCGCGATGCACAGCGTCAATACGCGCATACCATCGATCCACGCACTGGCTATCCGGCGAACCATGCGTTGGCGTCCGTCACGGTGGTGCATCGCGAATGCATGCTTGCCGACGCGTTATCGACTGCATTGATGGTGCTCGGCCCGGATGCGGGTATGGCGCTCGCGCATCGGGAACGGATTGCCGCACGCTGTGTGACGCGCACCGCCGATGGTTTCGGCGAGACCGTCAGTCCCGCCTATGCGGCGATGCTCGAGTGACGTTGCGTGTGTTCCGTCCGGACGGTTTCCGATCCACATTAATCTGGTCCGCGTTGAGTTTAATCGGCGCGGGCATGGCGTATTTCGGCGAGACGCGACTTGCGATGGCGGCCGGCGTGATCGTCGCTTATCTGGCGATGTGCGTTGGCGTCCTCCGTGCCCATGTCCGACGTTCGCGTCAGGTTGGGTCGAACACCGTGCGCGGCAATGCCGACAACACGGTTGTATTGGTCGCATACGCGAGCCAGACCGGGTTCGCTGAACAACTCGCCGCACAGACTGCGCAACTGCTGCAAGGCGCAGGTCGTGTCGTTCAGTTGGAGTCGCTCGACACACTCGGCTTCGATGCGCTCATGCGATATTACCAGGCCTTGTTCATTGTCAGCACGACGGGAGAGGGCGATGCGCCCGACAACGCCGTGAGCTTCGTGCGCAAGGTGATGAGCGCTGGCGCGGCGCAGTCGCTGCAGACGTTGCATTATGCGGTGCTTGCATTAGGCGACCGGAATTATCGCGATTTTTGCGCGTTCGGTCACATGGTTGATCGTTGGCTGCGCGATCGTCGCGCGCAGTCGCTGTTCGACCTGATCGAAGTGAATAATGGCGACCCGGCCGCATTGCGGTTGTGGCATGAGCGTCTCTCCTCGTCGGCGTTTGAAGGTGGCGACGAAGTACTTACGCCCCTTTCAGGCACGCGCTGGATTCTTGATAAGCGAAATTTGCTTAATCCCGGTAGCGCGGGAAACCCGGCGTTTCATGTCTGTCTCAAACCCGACGATCTAGCCGCACTGAACTGGCAACCTGGTGATATCGCGGAAATTCGTCCGCAACATCCAGAAGCTGTTGTAACGGCATGGCTGCGCATGCTGTGTCTGGACGGCGACACGGCTGTCGATTGCGATGGAGACATAATCAAGCTATCCGAAGCAATTTCAACACGCACGTTGCCGGTAAAAGTCGACGTGTTGCGCGGGCAGTCGCCTCAGGTCATCGTCGATTCATGCGAGCCGTTACCTTCGCGAAAGTACTCGATCTCGTCTTTGCCGGCTGATGGTCGGCTCGAATTGCTTGTGAGGCAGGCGCGTTATCCCGATGCGTCGTCCAGTGAAGGTGTCGGTCTTGGACTCGCCTCGGGCTGGCTGACGCGGCATGCTCCACCCGGCGCATCGATCAGCGTGCGCGTGCGCACGAATCGTGGCTTTCACGCGCCATCGGATGATCGTCCGCTGATCCTCATCGGTGCGGGGACGGGACTCGCGGGTTTGCGTGCGCATCTGAAGCATCGGGCCAAGTGCGGTCATCGTCGAAACTGGCTGATTTTTGGCGAACGCAGCGCCGCGCACGATACGTTTCACGCGGACGAAATTGCGCATTGGAGGGCTGCTGGTGTGCTTGAGCGACTGGACCAGGTGTGGTCGCGCGATGGCGGTGAATATCGCTACGTGCACGATGCAATCCGCGGTGCGGCCGGGCATGTGCAGCAATGGGTTGAGGGCGGCGCATCGATCTACGTATGTGGTAGCGCGCAACGAATGGCGCAGACGGTGCAGGCTGCTTTGGTCGATGTTATCGGCGAAGCGCGAGTGGACTCACTGCGCGAGGCGGGGCGATATCGGCGCGATGTTTATTGACCAGGGCGGTTGGCGACCGCGAATTTATATGTCGCGCTACCGTTTCGTCGAAATCGGTTTCTTTGGCAGTCCCGCAGCATCGCTTCGTGATGAATAACTCCAGTGCGAGTTTCGTACAAATGCGCAACTAACGGTCAGTCTCATGCACGTCCACGTCAAGCCCCAGACCGCACTCTCTGCGTATCTTGCTTACAACGCGCACCAGAAAACTAGTTACAAGTGATGCCGGAAAATCCCTTTCTTGCCGGCGCGATCTGGTCCTCGTCGGCCATTTTTCGCCGTCATATCAACATCTTCCAATCATTTAGAAAGCCCGATTGAAACAATCCGTAATCTAATTCAGTAAACGCAAATAGCAATGATTCGCATTCACACATTACAATTCGACTCCAGATTGCGCAGGTGAGTCATGCGAAGGGCGCATGACACCGCGGACGGGGAAAGAATAAATGTACATAAACAGATGTTTGTTCAAGATTGTCGTGCCGGCCTTGCTGGCGGATATTTGTGTAGCGCAAAACGGCGGCGCGTACGCAGCGGAGTTACAGGCTAAAGCCGACGCACCGGTCGCGGCGAGCGCGCCCGCCGCATCGGCACCGACCGCGATCCAGGCGGACCGTCAGTTGAAAACGATCAGCATGACCGCGAACCGGGTCGGCAAAGTCGATCTGAATCGCACGGCGGCAACGGTCTCGGTGATTACCAGCGACGACATCGACGATAACAACGCGAAGGACATCAAGGACGCGTTGCGCTATGAGCCGGGCGTCGAAGTGCGTCGCCAGGCGTATCGTCCGGCGGGCATTACCGGCTCGTCGGGACGCGCGGGTAACGAAGGCATCAACATTCGCGGCCTCGAAGGCAATCAGGTTCTGATGCTGGAAGACGGCATTCCTTTGCCGCAATCGTATGCATTCGGCTCAGGTTCGGCCGGTCGTGGCGACTATCTGAACACCGATCTCTATCAACGTATCGAAGTGCTGCGTGGACCTGCGTCGGTGCTATATGGCAGCGACGGCCTGACCGGCGCGGTCAATTTCGTCACCAAAGACCCGGCCGATCTGCTGTCGATCTACAACAAGCCCACCTATTTTTCGGTGAAAGCGGGCTACGATTCAACGGACCGTAGTTGGGGATCTACCGCGACTGCCGCGTTCGGCAACGACCGGATTCAGGGCATGCTCGTGCTGAGCGGCCGTCACGGTCACGAGACCGACAACAAGGGCGACAGCAACGTGCTGGGCGCGAACCGTTCGACCCCTGATCCGCTGACGTATAACAATCGCAGTGCGCTCGGCAAACTGGTGTTCAACCTCACGCCACGCGATCAGCTGAAATTGACTGCGGAAACGCTGAATAACGCCAATTCAAGCGACGGCCTCACGCAATTGAACGGCGGCTACACGTGGAGCGGCTACTCGGCGGACGTGTACAACACCGTCAACCAGGTGACCAGCAACCGCGTGAAGCTCGAATACGATCATCACGACGACACCAATCCGTGGATGCAGCAACTTAAAGCTTCGGTGTACTACCGTAATGCGCAGACACGTCAGTCTCTGTTGATCGATGGCGTAAATTCGGCTGGCGCGGAAAGCAGCCGAACTCGAACCAACGAATACGGCGACAACATCTTCGGCGGCAGCGTCGTCGCGGAGAGCGCGTTCAGGACCGGTCCGTTGTCGCATAGCGTGACATATGGCTTCGATGCCAGCCTGTCGCACTACAGCACCAGCAGTTCAGCGGGCTCGGAGTGGAGCACGCCGACAGACGGTTATCCGGAAGCATTCCCGAAAACCTCGCAAATCAACCTCGGCGTGTACACCCAGGATGAAATCCGTTGGAACAAGCTGAGTTTCGTCCCGGGCGTGCGCTTCGATTACTACAAGATGACGCCGCATCCCGACGCAACGTACGAGGAAGTGAGCGCAAGTTCGACCAAGCCGACGACCGGTTCGAACGGCAACGCGATATCGCCGCGACTGGCGTTGCTGTATCAGGTGTCGCCGGCATTCATTCCGTATGTGCAATATGCACGAGGTTTCCGTGCGCCTAGCGCGTATCAGGTCAACAGCTTCTATAACCCTGCGGGCTCGTACGGTCTCTACTATCAGCAGGTCGGCAATCCGAACCTGAAGCCGGAAACCAGTAATTCGATTGAAGCAGGTTTTCGCGGCAAGCTCGGAGTTGGTACCGGCATCCTGAACTACAGCGGAGCTGCGTTCGCTGGGCGCTACAACAACTTCATCGATACCAAGGTTATCGGCGGCAGCACGTCGTCCGCGACGAATCCGTACACGGTTCAGTACGTGAACTTCACGAAGGCGTCGATTCATGGCTTTGAAGGCAAGGCCGACTGGATCGTCAGCGATTCGATCGAAGTGAAGGGCGGTTTTGCCTATATCAAAGGCACGGAAACCGAAGACGGCAAGACGACCGGACTCGATACGATTCCGCCGCTGGCGGTGGTGCTGGGCATTCGTTACACCGGCGGCGACCGTTGGTTTGCGGGCGTGGACATGACGTACAACTCGCGCAAAGACAAAGACCAGATGTCGAGCGCGTCGTATTACTCGACCCCGTCGTACACGATTTTCGACCTGCACGCAGGCTACAAAATCACCAAACACGTCAGCGTGACAGCCGGTATCGATAACCTGTTCGATCGCAAGTACTGGATCTGGAATGACGTGCGAGGCCTTGCCGATAGCGACGGCTACGCGAAGATTTCGGCTCTCACCGCACCGGGCCGTAACTTCAACGTCGGCATGAAGATCGACTTCTGACCGGCGTCGGGTTCTTCGCAATCTCGGCGCGATTACATCGCTCTGCATCGCGTGATTGACGAATCGAATCCGGATGATTCGCGAGTCCGGCACGACGCATTAGTGACAGCGTGCCGGACTTTCCCAACTTTCAGCATGAAGCTATCCAATCCAATGACAATCGTGAAGAACAGCTATACGACCCAACCAGAATCGCTCGAACAATTGCGCAACGATTTTGTGCGTATCAAGGCCGAGCAGAAACTGCGTAACCGCGAAGCCGCGTTTGCGCTCGGTATCAGCGAAGGCGAGGTGCTTGCCGCATTTGTCGGCGAACACGTCGTGCGACTCGACACGCGTTTTATCGAGCTGTTTGAAGAGGTGCCGATGCTCGGCTCGGTGATGGCGCTGACGCGCAACGACGCCGCCGTGCACGAGAAAGATGGCCAGTTCGCCAATATGAGCCATGAGGGGCCGACCGGCATTGCACTCGGCGATCCGATCGATCTGCGGATTTTCTACAGCAAATGGGCGGCGGGTTTTGCTGTCACCGACGTCACGCCGCGCGGCACGCTGAAGAGTTTGCAGTTCTTCGACGCGCAAGGCCACGCTACCCACAAGGTTTATCTGCGCGAGCACAGCAATCACGCAGCCTACGCGGCATTTGTCGAACGCTGGGCACATGCGGAGCAGACGGCGGGAATGACGGTGACGGCCGCGCCCGCTGCGCCAGTGCCGACGCCCGAAGAGGACATCGACGTGCACGCGTTTCACGCTGCATGGCATGCAATGACCGACACGCATCAGTTCTTCGGCTTGTTGCGCAAGTTCAGGCTTGCACGTACTCAGGCGCTGCGTCTTGCCGAGTCGCGTTACGCGCAGCGCGTCGCGAACGACGCGATCGCAACGGTATTGAATCAGGCCGCACAAACTGAATTGCCGATCATGGTGTTCGTCGGCAATCACGGCATGATCCAGATTCATACTGGACCTGTGAAGACGATCCAGTCGATGGGTCCGTGGCTTAATGTGCTCGACCCCGGTTTCAATCTGCATTTGCGCACCGATCTGATCGATAGCGCGTGGGTGGTCCGCAAGCCGACCAGCGACGGCATCGTGACGTCGCTTGAATTATTCGACTGCAAAGGCGATAGCATTGCGATGCTGTTCGGCGCGCGCAAACCGGGTTCGCCGGAACTCGCAGGATGGCGAGAACTGATTGCAAACATCGCGCCGGTTATGGAGAACATTGCCGAGGTGACCGCATGAGCCGGCGCGGCTTCGACATTCATCGACGCCGCATCGTGGTCGGCGGCGTCGCGGCGGTAGTCGGTATGGCCGGGCTGAATTCGCGAATGGCGATGGCAATAACAAAGACCGCTGCGCCGAATCGCGTGATCGTGATCGGCGGTGCGCTGGCCGAGATCGTGTATGCGCTCGACAAAAGCACGATGCTCGTCGCCACCGATACATCGTGCACGTTTCCCGCTGCCGTGCTGAAACTGCCGAAGGTCGGCTATCAGCGAACGTTATCGGCGGAAGGTGTGCTGTCGATGCATCCCGATCTGATTCTGACCTCCGCCGAAGCGGGGCCGCCAGGTGTGCTGCAGCAGATCCGGCAAACAGGCGTCAACGTCGTGTCGTTCACGGAAACACATAACGTGGATTCGCTGCGGAAAAAAATCGACGGCGTCGCGCGCGAACTCGGCGCGATGGAAGATGGCGCGGCATTGCGCAAACGTGTCGATGCCGAGTGGGACAACGCGATAAAAAACGTCGCCGCCTCACCGCTTGCGAGCCGCGCGCAACCGCTGCGTGTGCTGTTTCTGCTGAATCCTTCGGGTAGTCAACCGATGGTCGCGGGGCAACACACCGCCGCCGACGCGATGATCAGTTACGCCGGAGCGCGCAATGCCATTCAGGGTTTCGATGGTTATCGCAGCCTCTCGCCGGAAGCGTTGATCGCCGCCGCGCCCGATGTCGTGCTGACCACCGACGACACCCTCGCCGTATCGGGCGGAGCGGCGGCGATTCTCGGCACGCCGGGTTTCGCATCGACACCCGCAGGCAGAAATTCGCGAATCGTCTCGCTCGACACATTGTTCCTGCTCGGCTTCGGTCCGCGCTTACCGGAGGCTGTTATGGCGCTGAACCGGCAACTCGTGTCGGCGGCGTGAACGCCTTGGTCTGCACATCGCCGCATGCAAGCTGCTCGCGACGAACCTTTATTTGCGAAGTGCCATGAGCATCGAAAAAATCTCGCGTGTCGGAGGCGGACCATCGCCGGGCATCATGAAATCGCGTAGACCACGGGCTGTTTTCACGCTGTTCGCCGGTTTCAGATCGAACGGCGCACGCAATCCGCTTAGCGTGATGATTGCGCTGGGCGCGCTGCTATGCGTGTCGAGCGTTGCCGCAATCTGTCTCGGTGCGTACCGGATAGCGCCCACGACGCTATTAGCGGCCCTGTGGCGGCCCGGCGCACTCGGCGTGGACCCGACGATACTCGACCAGGCGCGTGCCGTTCTACTGTCGATCCGCCTGCCGCGCGTCGTGCTCGCGCTGATCGTCGGCGCCGGGTTCGGCGCGGCGGGCAGCGCGTTGCAGGCACTGCTGCGCAATCCGCTCGCCGATCCGGGTTTGATCGGCATATCGAGTGGGGCCGCGCTCGGGGCATCGCTCGCGATCGTCTGTGCGCCGTGGCTGTTGTCGCACTTTGGATTCGCGGGCGATAGCGTGACCGCGTTCGCTGCGTTTGCTGGGGCGCTCGTCGTTACCGCACTGGTCTACCGTTTGTCCGCGCGGCGAGGGCGCTTGAGCTTGCCCGTGTTGTTGTTGTCGGGTATCGCGCTGAACGCGCTTGCAGGTGCAACGATCGGCGTAATGACGTATGTCGCATCGGATTCGCAACTGCGTTCGCTGACGTTCTGGAGCCTCGGCAGTCTCGCGGGCGTGCAGTGGCGCACGATCCTGATTCTGCTGCCGCTGGTCGCACTGAGCGCGGCGCTGATCGGAAAATGCAGTCGCGCGCTCAATGTGATGCAACTTGGCGAAATGGAAGCGCATCATCTCGGCGTGCCTGTGCAGCGAGTCAAACGCATCGTGTTGATTGCGGCTGCGTTGAGCGTCGGCGCGATCGTCTCGTGTACCGGGCAGATCGGCTTTATCGGTCTCGTTGCGCCGCATTGTGTGCGCCTCGTGTGCGGCCCGGATCAACGCTGGGTTCTACCAGGAGCGATGTTGTTCGGCGCATCGCTAACCGTTCTGTCCGATCTGGCCGCGCGTACGATTGCCGCGCCCGCCGAAGTGCCGCTCGGCATCCTCACTGCATTGATAGGCGGTCCGTTTTTCCTCGCGCTGATTCTTCGCAACCGCGAGCGGCTTGGTGCGTGACGTGCTCGAATCGAACGGGATTTTGTTGGGAGAACGCGAATGCTCGAAGTAAAGAATGTGTACGTCAGATACGGCGATCGCACGGTGATCGACAATGTGTCGCTTGCGGTTCGGCCCGGCGAATTCACCGTGGTGCTGGGCCGTAACGGCGCGGGCAAAAGCACATTGCTCAAAGCACTTGCAGGCGATTTCAACGCGCCGTCGGTGCGAAATTTTTTCGGCTACAGCGGGACCACGCTGCTGAACGACAAGCCGATCCATGCCATCGCCTCCGACCGGCTTGCCCGGACTCGCGCGGTGCTGTCGCAAACGTTCCAGAATAGTTTTCCGATTCGTGTCGAAGAACTCGTTTCGATTGGACGGTATCCGCATTTATCACGTGTACGCAGCAGCGTCGGCGAGCAGATCGTTATTGACGACGTGCTGGGTTTGGCCGGCATCACGCACCTTAAAACGCGCGATATAACAACGCTATCGGGCGGCGAACTGGCGCGGGCACAATTCGCCAGAACGCTCGCGCAACTGTGGCTTTCCGACGATGCCGATTCGCAAGAGAGAGCCACGCGATTTCTACTGCTCGACGAGCCGACCGCTGCGCTCGATCTCGTTCATCAGCACAAACTGTTCGCGACGGTGAAGGAGTTGACGCGTAGCTGGGGCATCGGTGCATTGGCGATTGCACACGATTGCAACCTGGCAGCGCGTTACGCAGACCGGATGATTTTTCTCGCAGACGGCCGGCTGATCGCGGAAGGTGCGCCGCAAGAAGTAGTCAGCGAAACGGTAATCGAGCAGTGTTTCGGGCTTGCGGTGCGAGTAGTCCATGACGATCTGGACGGGACGCCGTATCTGATTCCGGCATCCCGATAGCGAAGCGGATATTGGCGCGGTTCGCTTCGCATCGTTCAGTCCGCTACGACACGCTCTCTACATCCATCGTCAGAATGATCTTGCCGACATTCGCCGCCGACTCCATCCGTCGATGAGCATCGGCGGCACGCGCGAGCGGGTACGTGGAATCGACCACCGGCTCAAGACGCGCGCCACCATCAAAGCGTTCCAGCCAATGCTCGCGAAAACGCTTCACCATGTCGTGCTTTTCCGCTTGCGGCCGTGATTTCATCACCGTGCCGAGAATCTGCAGGTGCTTGTACAGAATCTGTTTCAACTCGACGCTGACGGTGCCTCCACCGCCAAGAATGCCGACCTGAACGAGTCGCCCGCCATTCGCGAGCGATGCAATATTGCTCTTGAAATACGGTGCGCCGACAAAATCGATGACCACGTCCACGCCTCGCCCATCGGTCGCTTTGGCGATCACTTCCGCGAAATCCTGCTTGCGATAATCAATCACCACGTCTGCTCCCAATTGCACTACACGCTCCAGCTTGTTGCCGTCGGCCGTGGCGAAAATCGACGCGCCGGTTGCATAAGCAAGCTGAACGGCGGCCGAACCGACGCCGCCCGCAGCCGCGTGAATCAGCACCGAGTCGCCGCGTTTCAATCGGCCGAGATGCATCATCGCCTCATGTGCGGTGACGAATACTTCGGGTATCGCGGCGGCATGCACGTAGTCGAGCGATTCAGGAACCGGCATCGCCATTCTGTAATCGATGCGCGCGATTTCCGCGTAGGCTCCGCCGCCGACGACGCCCATCACGCGGTCGCCCACCTTGAAGCCTTGAGTCTCACTGCCGGTTTCGATAACTTCGCCCGCGATTTCGAGTCCCATGATCGTCGAGTCGCCGAAGTTCGGCCGCCCGTAACCGCCTCGCCGGTGCGTGAGATCCGCCCGGTTCACGCCGGCGGCATGAACGCGGACGAGCAGGTCGGCGGGACGCAACTCCGGCGCTGGCGCATTGTGAAGTTCGAGTACATCGGCTTCGCCAAACGAGTTGAATGTAATTGCTTTCATACTGATTGCTCCTTCGTTTCGCCGAGCGTTGCGTTGGCAACGGCCGACGCTGAAATTGCCGCTGGAAATCCTGCATAAAACGCGAGGTGGGTGATCAGGCCGCTAAGCTCGACGCGTGTGACTCCGTTGTCGATCGCGCGACGCAGATGTGCGGGCAGTTCATCGGTCTTGCCAAGCGCGACCAGTGTGGCGACAGTAATCAGACTGCGATCACGTAACGACAGATCGGCGTCGGCCCAGATTTGCGGAAACAGAACCGTGTCGACGAACTCGGAAAGTTTCGGCGTAAAAGCGCGCGCGGCTTCGCGCGGGCTGTGAAATTCGGAGTGGGGCATGATGGCGTTCCTGTTAAACCTGGCTGATGAATTTGTGGGTGAGGTAGTACTCGATGCCTTCAGCGCCGCCTTCCGAACCATGGCCGCTTTCTTTCATTCCGCCGAACGGAAGCTCGGTAGCGATGATGCGGTACTGGTTGATGCCGATCATGCCGGCTTCCAGGCCGTCGGCCACGTCAATCGCCGTGCGCGCATTGCTGGTGAACGCATACGCGGATAACCCGTACGGCAGGCGGTTGGCTTCGGCGAGACCATCCTTGAGCGTGTCGAATGGCATCAGGATCGCGATCGGGCCGAACGGTTCTTCGTGCATGACGCGGGCGTCCATCGGCACGTCGGCAAGCACGGTCGGCTCGAAGAAATAACCCTGACCTTCGATACGTTTGCCGCCTGTCAGAACGCGTGCGCCGCGAGCCACGGCGTCGGCGACAAGTTCTTCCATCTTTGCAAGTTGCCGCGGATTGGCGAGCGGGCCGACCTGCGTACCAGGCTGCATGCCGTCTCCAACAACGAGTGCTTCAGCCGCGCTGACGAAACGCTCCACGAATTCGTCATATACGCCGCGTTGAATCAGGAAGCGGGTCGACGAAATGCAAACCTGGCCGGTGCCGCGAAAGCGATTCGCCGCACCATCGACGGCGGCTTTTTCGACATCGGCGTCTTCGAATACGAGCACCGGACCGTGGCCGCCCAGTTCGAGGGTGATCGGCTTCACGCCTTCGGCGGCACGTGCGGACAGCAGGCGTCCGATAGGCACCGAACCGGTGAATGTGACCTTGCGAATGACCGGCGACGCGATCAGTTGTCGGGAGACCGCATCGGGCACGCCGAAGACCACTTGCAGGACGCCCTTCGGCAATCCGGCATCATCGAGAGCCCGGGCCAGTGCGAGGGCCGTGGCGGGGCTTTCCTCGCCCGGTTTGATGATGACGCTGCAGCCTGCCGCGAGCGCGGCGGATAGCTTGCGTGCCGGCGTGATGGCGGGGAAGTTCCACGGGGTGAATGCCGCGACCGGGCCGATTGCCTGACGTTTGACGAGTTGCTGCACGCCAGGGCGATTCGAAGGCACTACGCGACCGTCGATACGGCGTGCTTCTTCTGCGAACCATTCGAAATAATCGGCGGCGCGCAGGACTTCGTCGCGGCTCTCGGCAAGCGGCTTGCCTTCTTCGAGGGTCATCAGGGTGGCCGTGCGCTCGGCGCGTTCGCGCATCAGATCGGCTGCGCGTTTGAGGATGCGCGCACGTTCGTTGGGGACGGTGTTGCGCCACACGTCGAATGCCCGTTGCGAAACGTTGAGCGCGTGATCGAGATCGGCCGCGGTGGCGAGAGGCACGCGGCCGAGTTCGACCTGTGTCGCCGGATTGATGACTGGCATCGTTTCGCGGGCGTCGGCGCCGATCCACTCGCCGTCGATGAAAAGATAGAGCTTGTCGTAAGTTGCGTTCATGACTGTTTACCTCCATTAGTTATCCGATTGATTCGGCTCGGTGAATCGGCGGGTGACAGGTACTTCGATCACTGCCGGTTGCCGTTCTGCACCGGGTGCCGGGCTACGGAACGAAGTCTAGGGAGGAACGGCAAGCCGTTTAAGATGGGCCGCTGCAAATCATTTTTCTTTTGAACAGTAAAATCCGGCGGCCTGCGCTTGCCGGTGGCAAAAATCTGGCTTCCGCCGCGCCGTTCATGTTGAATGCTTGACGACAGGAAACTGTCGGATTCATCATGCAGGCTTTCCACGCGTCATCCGCATTGGCAATGCAGGCTCGAGCCGGGCGGCGGTCGAAAGGGCGCCGTCATACGGAAGCAGTGCTTCCGCAGACGTGTCACGCGAATGAAAGAAAAATGAAAGAACGACGGGAGCGTTGAAATGGACAAGTTTTACAACATGTCGGTATTCGCGCGAGTGGTCGAGATGGGCAGTTTCACCGCGGTCGCGAATCATCTGGATTCGACCGTTGGAAACGTTTCACGCGCTGTGTCGACACTGGAAGAGGCGCTCAATACGCGTCTGCTGCAACGGTCTACCCGGCGTTTGTCGGTCACGGATGCGGGCAGGCGTTTCTATGATCGTTGCACGGAGATTCTCGCCGATCTTGAACATGCTGAAGCCGAGGCGCGCGATGCGATGCTGGAGCCGCGCGGCAGGCTCAGAGTGCATTCGGTGCCCGGTCTGGGACGCACGCATTTGACTGAAGCGGTGCTCGCGTATCGCAAGGAATTTCCGGAAGTCACCGTCGACCTGATGTTGTCGCAACGCATGCCGAATCTGCTCGAAGATCAGCTCGACCTGTCGGTCGTTATCGCTCGCACGCTGCCGGATTCGGCCTACGTGAGCCAGAAAATAGGCGCGAGCCAGTGTGTGCTGGTTGCTTCGCCCGACTATCTCGCCGAACATCCCGCACCCACGCGACCGGAAGAACTCGTCGACCACAACTGCGTGTTGCTAGCCACCGTCGACTATGCACCTGACGAATGGCATCTTCAGAGTGCGGCAGAAAGTGTCACATTTCGCCCCACAGGTCCGAACTTTGGCGTGAACGACATGGAGGCGATGTCCGTTGCTTTGCGCGCGGGTGCCGGCATTGGTCTGCTGGCGGGCTTTTCCGCCGTCGAGGAATTGCGCGCGGGCAGACTGGTTCGGGTGCTGCCGGATTTCCACACTTACGCGCGGAATGTGTACGCGGTGTATTTGTCGCGGCAATTCGTAGATGCAAAGATCAAACACTTCGTTGAAACATTGAAGACTCACGTTGGAACGAAACTCGACGCTTACGCGCGAGAACTTCACATTCACGTTGCAGAATAAGACACTGAAAGCAACGCTGTTCGCGTCTCGGCATAGCCCTTGCTGCAATGAATGGGTTATCCACCTGAACGAAAGGAGACACCTGTCATGAAGCTCTTTTATTCACCGGGCGCGTGCAGTCTCGCCGACCATATCGCCATGCATGAAGCCGGTATGACGTTCGACCGGGTTCGCGTCGACCTGAAGACGAAACTGACCGAGACCGGGCAAAAGTTCGAGGAAATCAATCCGAAGGGCTATGTTCCGACGCTCGAAATGGAGGATGGCCAGATACTGACGGAAAACGTGGCGATTCTTTCGTGGATTGCGCAACACGGTGCATCGCTCGCGCCGCATGGCGAGTCGGGCAGATTGAGATTGCTTGAAATGCTCGCGTTCATCTCGACTGAAATACACAAACAGTTTGGGCGGATTTTCAAACCGAGTTCCGACGCGGAAGCGGCAGCGGCGCGCGAGAAAATCGGCCAACGTTTCAAACTGATTGGCTGCCAGATGAAGGGCGACTATCTATTCGGCAACGATGTAAGCGTGGCGGATGCTTATCTGTTCACCATGTTACTCTGGGCCGATAAGGTCGGACTCGACGCACCGCAGGTACTCGTTGATTTCGCGCAGCGTATGCGGGCGAGGCCGGCCGTTCAACTTGCTTTGAAGCACGAAGGACTGGCATGATCGAGTGGAGGCTTGGCATGGATCGCCAACCTCCTCACTGTTACCGCATCATTTTTCATGGGATACACACATGAAGTCGAGGAACATCGTACCGCTTCTGGTCGTTTCATTACTGGGCACCTCTGTTGCCGCATTCGCGCAACAGCACGACGATAACCATGGCGGGCATGGCGGTCCGCAGTCGCACGGAGGGCCTGGCCCGAGTCACGGTGGCCCGCAGCATGGAGGCGGTCACGGACCTGCGCCTCGCGAAGCATCGATCGACCGTCCGGGTGGGCCCGTTCCTCACAACGACTGGCATAAAGGCGAGCGGCTGCCGCAAGAATATCGCGACCGCAATTACGTGGTCGACGACTGGCGCGGACATGGATTGCATCAGCCGCCGCGTGGTTACCAGTGGGTCGGCGTGAATGGCGATTACGTTCTCGCCGCCATTGCAACGGGCGTCATCGCAAACGTTCTGCTCTCCGGTCATTAACCGGAATTCTCAGGCGATGGTGGTGAGCGAAAGCTCAACCACCATCGCCAGTCGAATCAATTCAAACGAATACCATTATTTGCATCGAATAGATGCGCGTTTTCTGCACGCGCTATCAAGTCGTGCGCGGCTGTTTGTCATCGCCCACAGGTTCACGCAGCAGAAGCAATAGCTTCACGAAGAGCAGCTTGCGACTGCTCGTTCGAATCCGCTTGAGGCTGCTGTTGCGGATGACGAAGCGTGCGGCTGCGTTGCCCATCCACGGAAACCGCGCGCTCTCCCGCAATGGTGACGCGACGTACAAGACGCTCTTGCGTGCCGTAATCGTTGACCGCGTAGTGCTGGGTTGCGCGATTGTCCCAGATCGCGACATCGTTCTGACGCCATTGCCAACGCACCGTGTTTTCAAGGCGAATCACGCGGTTTTGCAGAATCTCGAAGATGCGAGCCGACTCCGAACTCGACAGACCCACGATGCGTTTGATGAAATGGCCGAGCAACAGGGCTTTTTCACCCGATACCGGATGCACGTGGACGAGCGGGTGTTCCGCTTCATAGACGGCCGAAACAAACACGTTCTGATGATGCGACAGACGTGACGCGGCGGATTGCGAATCCGTGCCCGCAACGCGTTCGGCACCGTAGTCGTAATCGTTGGTGTGCACGGCCCAGAGCGACTCTGCGAGGCGCTTCAGATCGTCGGGCAGGCGCTCGTACGCGACAGCCGTATTCGCCCAGACCGTATCGCCGCCATATGCCGGAATCTTGACGCCACGCAGAATGGAGATCTTCGGAAACGCATCGATAAAGGTGACGTCTGTATGCCACGAATCCGCGCGGCCGCCACCTTTGGATGCATCCAGTTCAAACAGTTTCGTGCCTTCCGGCGAGGGTACGGTAGGGTGCGCGATCGTATCGCCGAAACGTGCGCCAAAGGCCTGATGCGCTGCGTCGTCCAGATGCGACTGATCGCGAAAGAACAGTACCTTGTATTTCACCAGCGCGCGGTGCAGCGTGTCGATGGCGGCATCGTCCAGATTGGGAGAGAGCCTGATGTCCTGAACTTCTCCGCCAATCAATCCAGCAACGCGCCGGATACGAAGGTTTTCAAATGACGTGTCCAGATTCGTTTCGGCGGAAGAACTCACAGTCTCGCTCCTGTAGGAAGAGCTAAAAGTGTAGGAAACTGAGCACGGCGTTCAAACCAACGAATCGGAATATCGATTCCATCGCAGTCAAATGCGAGCAAGCCATGCGCAAAAAAATGTCGACCGCGCTATAGCGCCCACTCCACGGGCGCTGAAGCCGCCTAACGTCATCACCTTGATGCGAGTATTGAATATGAGCGTTTACTCGTAACATTCTCTGGACGGAACGCAAGGAGCGATCCGCATCAACGGAGATCGACATGACTGAAATCACCACGACCATGAAGCTCAATCACCTGAGTTTCCCCTCGTCCGATGTGAGCGCCACCGCCACGTTCTTCGAACAGCACCTTGGCTGCACTGTTGCGGGACGCGGCACAAGCTGGTTTCTGAAGCGCCCTGGCTTCGACATCGTGATCGATGACGCTGCGGCTCACCCGGTCGAATGGCCGCACAATTTCCACATTGGTTTCGAACTGCAATCTCTCGATGAGGTTCGCGCGCTTTATCAAAAGATGTTCGCGGCTGGCGTCGCGATGAAAACCGACGTATTCAAACACGAACGTGGCTCGCGATTTTTCTGTGAAGTGCCGGGTGGCGTTCTGGTCGAAATCAATACGCGCTCGGATGCCGACGAGCAATATCGCGGTACCTTCGACCTGTAAAAATATCGGCCTGAAAAAGCAGTGGGCGCTTCTTGTGAATCAAAAGCGCCCACTGTTCACTGCATTTTTTCTACTGCTCGCAAAACGTCTTTAAAGAACCATTCCACCCGATACTTCAATGCGTTGCCCGTTGATCCACCGGTTATCGTCCGCCAGCAATGCGGCAATCATTGGTCCAATATCGTCCGGCTCGCCGACGCGGCCAAGCGCTGTCATGTCCGCCACGCGTTTGTTCACCTCGGGGTTGTCGCGCACCATACCGCCGCTGAAATCGGTAGCGATTGCCCCTGGCGCAACCGTATTCACGGCGATGCCTCGTGCACCGAGTTCCTTCGCCATGTAACGGGTCAGCACTTCGACAGCACCTTTCATCGATGCATACGCGGATGACCCCGGAAGCGCAAAGCGCGCCAGCCCCGACGAAATATTGACGATCCGGCCGCCATCGTTGATGAATGGCAGCAGCTTCTGCGTGACGAAGAACACGCCTTTGAAATGAACCCGATAGACGGTGTCCAGTTCGTCTTCGGTTGTACTGTCGAATGCATTGTGCAGCGACGTGCCTGCATTGTTGACGAGGTAGTCGAAGCGCGAGGCGCCCAGCTCGCCCAGTGCGCGCTGTACATCTTGCACGAACTGATCGAAGGAGGCGGTATCGCCGACGTCCAGACGAAGCGCGACTGCGCGGCGTCCCGCTGCTTCGACCGACGCAATGACCTGATCGGCTTCGGCACGATTCGAGTGGTACGTGATAATGCTGTCGACGCCGCGTTTAGCCAGATTCAACACGGTATTGCGGCCAAGGCCGCGGCTGCCGCCGGTAACGATTGCAATTTTCGGGCTTGACGTTGATGTGGTATCGGTAGGCATTGCGCGCTCCATGAGTTAGTTTGGCGTGAAGAAAAGATAGCTTTTGCGTCATGGGGAGTGAATGCCGGAACTCGCCTGTTTCTTGCCTAATCCTGTCCGGTGACCTATAACGTCCACGCGATCCACACTTGAGGCCAAGCCATGCTCGACGCGCTAATCGACGCCGTCACCCGCTATACCGACGCGCAGAGCGGCGACAACCCGTATGTCACAACGGTCGAAGGTCTGACGATTCTTCGTTCGAGTCTGGAGACGCGGCCGAGTCACCTGATTCACAAACCGGCGCTCTGCATCGTCGTACAAGGGGCAAAAGCCACGACCTTCGGCAATCGGCGTTTCGATTACAAGGCGGGGCAGGCACTCGTTGTGAGTATCGAAACGCCAGCGTTTGGCCGCGTTATCGAGGCTAGTCCGGATAAGCCATTTCTCGGCATCGTCATCGAATTGAATCTGTCGATCATGCGTGAAGTCGTGGAAGCCTTGAAGACGCTGCCCGACCCGGACATGGCCGCGCGTTCGGCGGTATTCGTTGCAAATTTCGACGGGCCATTAGCCGATTGCGCGCTGCGCATGGTGCGGCTCGTCGATACGCCGCAAGCTATTCCGATGATCTATCCGTTGCTGATGCGCGAGATCAGCTATTGGCTTCTGAGCGGCCCGAGCGGCGGCGAGATTGCGCGTCTTGCGCTGGCAGGCAGTCATTCGCAGCGCGTGATGAATGCGATTCACTCGCTACGTGAGCGTTTCGCCGAATCGGTGAGTATTGAAGATCTGGCGCGCACGGCGCAGATGAGCGCTTCGGCATTTCATCGGGAATTCAAGGCGATTACGTCGATGACGCCGCTGCAATACCAGAAGCAGCTTCGCCTGATTGAAGCGCGTCGCTTGATGACGGCTGATTCGACGAACGTGGAAACAGCCGCGTTTCAGGTCGGTTATGAAAGCGCATCGCAGTTTAGCCGCGAGTACTCGCGCATGTTCGGCGCGCCGCCGCGACGTGAGGTGGTAGCACTGAAGCGCGTCGCGTCGTGAGTGGAAGCGCCGCGTCTTTAGTTACGTCTCTGTCTCCCACCGGTAATCCTCGACGAGGCCACGCATGAATGGAAACGTCCTGATTTCAGGTGCTCGTGTCGCCGGGCTTGCTCTGGCTTATTGGCTGGATCGAGCGGGATTCGGCGTGACACTGGTCGAACGTGCTTCCGAATTTCGCCGGGGCGGCCAGGTTGTCGACATTCGCGGTGTCGCGCTGGACGTGGTACAGGCGATGGGATTGCTCGACGACGCCCGCGCATTACGCACGCGTCTAAAGGGGATGTCGATGCTTGACGACGACGGCAACGAAATCGAACGCACCGAGGAGCGCATTCGCGAACTGGTCCGGCATTGGGAGAAGCCGGTGCAAGCGTTCGCCACCTATGAAGCGCTAATGAGACCGCACGTGAACCTTAATCAGGCGCTTGTCGATCTGACGCGCCAGGGCCCGGTGCCGGACGATTTGCTGACCCATGCGAAGAACGGCATCGATCTGCGTGACTTGTTGAAAGAGGTGGACTAGACGGTACGCAAGCGCAAGCCTGTGCGCTCAACCGGCTTCTTGCGACGATAAGCCCACGTCGTCGGCGACACTGTCGGACTCCGGCTTTCGCTGATCGCGCTTCTGCCCGTTCTTCTTGTTGCGCTTCGCGTCGTACATCGCGGTATCGGCCAGGCGCAGCACGGCGTCGATATTCGTGTCCTCCGCGCTTACGTTTGCAATGCCGACGCTTGCCCCGATGGTTACGACGAGACCCGGCGACAGCTCGAAAGGCTGCTCGATCGTGCGCGCAATCGCCGCTGCCAGATCTTGCGGAGCCTGGCCTTCCCCGATACGGTCGACGATCACGAATTCGTCGCCGCCCATTCGCGCGACCAGCGCGTGTTCACTCGCGAGCGCCCGCAAACGTCTCGCGACCTGAATCAGCAGCTTGTCGCCCGCTTCGTGGCCGTGAGCATCGTTGACCGGCTTGAAGCCGTCGAGATCGAGATAGAGAAGCGTCATCCCCGCGCGGACAGGCGGCACGTCGTGCGGCCCTGTTGCCTTGAACAGCCCCTCACGGTTGAGCAGTCCGGTGAGCGCGTCGTGGCGTGCACGGTGACTGTTCTCGCGCTCGGCTTTCATTGTCGAAATGAGCATGCCGTTAAGGCGCTTCGCGGCGACGCTCATCGCAAACATGTAGAACGGAATCTGCAAAAGCGTGAGAAGAAGCACGGGTTCGCCCGCGAGCAACGCGCCGAGACAGCACGGCCCGAGCGAACAGAAGATCATCACCGCGACGAGGCGCGGCGCAGCGAAATTGCGGAAACATATGCCGCCGACCATCGCGGCCGCCGACAGGAACGACAGCGTCGCGGCAACCCAGTCGCCGCTGACCGCGCTGACAAATGCGCCATAGCCGACCGTGATGCCCCACAGCGGAGCCAGCAGGATGTAGAGGTCGGTGGGCGTCGTTCTGGCCTGCGCCGCGCGGTTCCGGGCGATGGCGAGCACACACAGGCGCACCACGCAGACCGCGATTTCCGCGCCGAGCCATAAACGGAACGGCCAGGTGGGATGCCGGTGCGCGAGAACCCACGCAACCGCGATCGTGTTGAATACGCCGCCGAAGAAAATGGGTAGTGTGCCGAACAGCGTGCCGACCAGTGCGACGCGAATCTCGAACGGTGTTTCCTGTCCAGGAGCCGCCAGCCATTGGGCCAGTCGGCCACGCGGCAAAGAGTAGATTTTTTTAGTACTTGGCACGAGCAACACCTTATTTGCGGGCCAACGCCCGCGCCTGATCTCGAGGCGACGACAAGCAAGGAGGCGGTCCACATCCGCTATGGTGCGGTGCGGTTGGGTCAGCGTTTTCCCCCGAATACACTGCCACGCCGCCATTATCTGGATGCCTTGACATCCATTGCCCGAGTTTAGCAGGCTTCGTGCTGGGCCGAATACGTCAGCGGGGTCGGCTTTGAGGTCTTTAACAATCAGTGGTGTTCGCGCGACGAACCTCCGATTGGGCCAGAAGCTCAGATCCAGCTGACGCAAATTTAACGGCGCGTGCACATGGGGTTAGCGCACGTTATAGCGCGGCCCATGCCGTTGGATCTCCGTGATCGAAAGTACGGATAATGGCTGCATCATGCGGAAAATCGTGTTGTATGCGACACGCCTGCCCTCCAGGGAGACTGCCATGAACGACACCCGGCGACTCGCCGCCTTGCGCATCGTTCTGATCGTTGTGGGACTGATCGCCGTGTTCGGGTTCTGGCCGCTGATGATCCTGTGGCCGTCCGGCTGGGCGTGGCACAGCGGTCATTCCGACTATCCGTTAATGATCGTGGGTATCTACGCGACGCTTGGCGTATTCCTGCTGATGGCGTCGCGCGATCCGCTGCGGCATCTGAGCCTGATCTGGTTCACCGTGTGGTCGAGCATCGTGCATGGCGCGATCATGGCCGTGCAGTCGTTCGGCGTGGAGATGGACGGCGCGAGTCACGTCGGCCATCTGGCAGGCGACGTGCCCGCGTTGTTCATCGCGGCGGCCGCGCTGGCGTTCTTCACACCGCGCGGCGAAAAGGCGCGCACGCTGGCTCGCATGACGGGGTAGACGGCGAGTGATTGAAAAGACCGCCGCCCTGACAGATTTGATCGCTGGTAATGGCTCGTATTTGCTCTTTAACTGATTCAGCGCCGACGGGATATGCTGCTCATAAGGCCATTGACAGAAACACCAAATATTGTTTGCCGCGCAGTAGATATACCGATCCGATATATGTTGCTGGAATCTTCAGTAGAGACCAAACCCTATACGGATGCGAGAGCACGAATTCCGTTTGCTCTTGCATTGACAGCATTGCATTCTCGCGGGGTGATATAAAAACATTCACCTGATTTATATCGTTTTCCCGTTGAACCCGGGAATTGTCGATTGCTATTTCATTAGAACCGGTTTTCCCGGATTCCCGGTCTTGATCGGAATGGCAAAGGGTCGGTAGTGAAGAAAACGATGCCGGCAACGACGAACACGGTCCAATATCGCACCGGCCTTCTGCGGATTTCACACCGCGGGTCCCTTATCGTCCAGCGCAACCGAAAACCCGCGTTGCACGCCGGGGCGCTCGAACAGGGTCGCATACCATCGCTTGACGTTCGGGAAGTCGTCGAGCGAAACCTGGTGGCGCTCGTGCCGCCACGCCCAGCCGAGAATCGCAAAATCCGCGACGGATAGCTCGCCGGCGACGAATTCGACATCGGCGAGCCGCCGATCCAGCACGCCATAAAGGCGCCGCGTTTCGTCCGAATAGCGCTTGAGCCCGTAACGCCGGTCAGCCTCGGGCTCGACCGTGCGGAAGTGATGCACTTGTCCCGGCATCGGGCCGAAGCCGCCCATTTGCCACATCAGCCATTCGATGACCGGCACGCGCTCGCGCAAATTCGTCGGCAAAAACCTGCCGGTTTTTTCGCCGAGGTAGAGCAGAATCGCGCCCGATTCGAACACGCTGATCGGACGGCCATCGGGTCCGTCGGAATCGACGATGGCCGGAATGCGGTTGTTCGGGCTGATGCGCAGAAAATCGGCTTCGTGCTGTTCGCCCTTCGAGATGTTCACCGGCTTGACGGTGTACGGCAGATTCATTTCTTCGAGCGCGACGCTGATCTTCCGGCCGTTAGGCGTATTCCATGTATGAAGGCTAATTGTCATTCAGTGCGTTCCATTTTGAAAGGCGGGTTTGCGTAACGTGGTACCCGGCTCGTTGTAGTAATGCCATAAATAAATAGGTGATTCTGATCATTCATCGACAGGTGTGGCGGAAATGGCCTGACCGGTTATGGTTTGTAATCACAATCGAGATTGATATTTATTTTTAAGGTAGTTAAATATACAGGGTATTTTTCGTCTCTCGTGCCGTACTACCGTTCTGGTGAACAGGGGAATTGCGTGCAGAGTAATTCGCAGACCTTGGAACTCGCTTACGAAGGTAATACACGCTCTCAATCGCGGCGCGTGATCAGGTGTGCAATGGCGCTCGTCATTGCCACTTCGCTGGCTGCATGCATGGTCGGGCCGGACTATCGCAAGCCCAAAGTCCAGATACCCGAAGGATTCAAGGAGGGGGTGGACTGGCAGCGCGCGCAGGCGAATCCGCAAGCCGCGATCTCCAGCACCTGGTGGCGCATGTACGGCGACGACAAGCTCAACGGTCTCGTCGAGCAGGCATTGCAGGCCAACCAGTCGATTGCCGCCGCCGAAGCCGCCTACCGGGTCGCGCTCGCCACCGTCGAATCGAATCGCGCGGGCCTGTTCCCCGTCGTCACGGCCGGGCTGTCCGGGGCACGCTCGGGCGGCAATCTCGCGGGACTCGAAGGCATCAGCTCGGGCACGTCCAGCCCGCCGAGCAACAGCGTGATTGCCAGTGGCACCGTCAGTTGGGAACTGGACCTGTGGGGACAGATACGGCGCCAGATTCAGGCGTCGCAAGCGAACGCCCAGGCATCGGATGCGCAACTCGCGGGCGAGCGCATTTCGATTGCGGCGAGCGTCGCGACCGACTATTTCCAGTTGCGTCAGGCGGACGTCAACATCCGCATGCTGAAGGAGCAGCAGGACCTCTACGGCCGCATTCTCGCGATGACGCAGACCGGCTTCAAGGAAGGCTTCGCATCCGGCGACGACGTGCTCAACGCGCAGGAGAATCTGCAGATCGTGATCGCCGATCTGCAGACGAGCGAAATCTCGCGCGAGCAGAACGAACACGCGATCGCCGTGCTGACCGGCACGCCGCCGGAGTCGTTCGCCATCGCGCCCGATCCGAACTACCAGTTCGTTTCTCCCGATGTGCCGTCGGCACTGCCGTCGCAACTGCTGGAGCGGCGCTATGACGTGGTGAGCGCCGAACGCACGGCGGCGGCGGCCAACGCGAGCATCGGCGTCGCCGAAGCCGCGTATTTCCCGACCTTGACGCTATCCGCCGAGGGCGGCTTCGCGCACAACACGTTCGCGCATCTCTTTTCGTTACCGAGCCGCTTCTGGACCCTCGGCCCCGATCTCGCGGCCACGCTGTTCGACGGCGGCGAGCGCACGGCGGCGGTACACGGAGCGCGCGCAACTTACGACGAAGACGTCGCGAACTACCGGAACACGGTGCTGACCGCATTCCAGAGCGTGGAAGACAGCCTCTCGTCGATGAATCATCTGCGCGCGCAGGCCAGCGCATTCGCCAGCGTGTACGACAGCAGCAACCGGCTGTTCGCCAGCCAGCAGGCGCAATTCAACGCCGGTGCGGCCAGCGAGCAGAACGTGCTGACGCAACGGTTGACGTTGATCCAGGCCGAGGAAAGTCTGCGCGACACGCAGGCGCAGCTCGCCGAAAGCAACGTGCTTCTCGTCAAGAATCTGGGCGGTGGATGGCAACGCGATGACGCCAGCGTGGCATCGGCGCCGTCTGCCGCCTCCATGCCTGCTTCAACGCCCGCTCCGGGCGCAGTCGCCCAGCCCGCCGCGCAGCCGTCCGCGGACTGACTCGCATGCAGTTTCGTACGATCCGGCAAAACGCGTAGTCTGCGGACGCCGGCCTCAAGCAAGAACGGAGTTCTCATGAAGTCACGCCTTCAGCGCGCGTCGCTGTCGTACCTGTGTCTGATCGTGCTCGCCGCCTGCTCGAAAAGTGCGCCGCCGCCTCCGCCGCCGCAGGTCGCGACGTTCAAGGTGCAGTCGCAGTCGGCGCCGTTGGAACGCCAGTTCGCCGGCCGGCTGTCGGCGTACTACAGCGCGAACGTCACGGCGCGCGTGTCGGGCGTGCTGCTGCGACGGACCTACACCGAAGGCTCGCAGGTGAAAGCGGGTCAGTTGCTGTTCGAGATCGATCCGGCGTTTTATCGCGCGCAACTCGATAACGACCTCGCGCTACTGGCGCAGGATCAGGCCACCTATACCAACGACCGCATCACCGCCGCCCGCAACCGCAAGCTGCTGCCGGTCGGCTCGGTGTCGCAACAGACCGTCGACAACTCCGATGCCGCCGAACGCAGCGCCGCAGCGAAAGTGAAGGCCGACCAGGCGGCAGTCGAGACCGCGCGGATCGCGCTGAACTACACGCGCGTGACTTCGCCGATCAGCGGTATCGCCGGACAGCAGCAGGCGACGGCGGGCGCGGTGGTCGGCACCAGCACCACCGACACCGGCGGCAACGGCACATTGCTGACCACGGTCCAGCAGATCGACCGGATGTACGTGAACTTCACGATCAGCTCATCCGATCTGGCGACGCTGCAGCAGTTGCAGAGCAACGGCGCGGTCGAATTGCAGCAGCAGAAGCAGACGGCGGTGCGCATCAGGCTGCCCAACAATACGCAATACGGCACGGCGGGCACGCTCGATTTCTCCGACGTGTCGGTGAATGCGGCGACCGGCGCGATCAATATGCGGGCGCTCATCGTGAACTCGCAGCGGCGCTTGCTGCCCGGCATGTACGTGACGCTGATCGTCGATTTCGGTCGGCAGAACAATGTGTTCCTGGTGCCGCAGCAGGCGTTGCAGCGCGATACCGTCGGCGGTTATGTGTACGTGGTCGGCGCGGACGGCAAGGTCGCGCGCAAGGACGTCGAGGCGCACGACAGCCAGGGCAACAACTGGATCGTGACGCACGGCCTTTCGGACGGCGACGAAATCATCGTGACGGGCGTGCAGATGGCGAAGGAAGGCGCGCCGGTGAAAACCGTCGCGTGGCAGCCGCCGGGGGCGGCTTCGGATGCGGCGGCCGCGTCGAGTCCAGCGGCAGCAGCGGATTCGGCTGCATCGGTATCGGCACCGGCTCAAGCCTCAACCCCGGCTCCGGCCAGCAAGGCGGAGTAGGGGACCGCCATGCCGAATTTTTTCATCAACCGTCCCGTCTTCGCGTGGGTCATCGCGATCCTGATCTGTCTGTTCGGCATCATCTCGGTGCACAGCATGGGGATCGACTCGTACCCGGACATTGCGCCGCCGGAGGTGACCGTCACCGCGAACTATCCGGGGGCGAGCGCGCAGACGATGGAATCGACGGTGACCCAGGTGATCGAGCAGCAACTCACCGGCATCGACAATCTGCTGTACTTCAGCTCGTCGTCGAGTTCGAACGGCCAGACGACGATCACCCTCACGTTCTCGACGGGCACGAACCCCGACATCGCGCAGGTGCAGGTGCAGAACAAGGTCACGCTGGCCGAGCCGCTGTTGCCGACGCAGGTCACGCAGCAGGGCGTGGTGGTGGCGAAGGCGAGCCCGGACATCCTGATGTTCGTCGCGCTGCAATCCAGCAATCCCGCGATCGATGCAGGCCGTCTGAGCGACATTCTCGCGTCGCAGATCCAGCCGAACATCGGCCGCGTGAGCGGGGTCGGCAATACGACGCTGCTCGGCTCGGAATACGCGATGCGTATCTGGCTCGACCCCGACAAGCTGCAAAGCTACGGGCTGTCGACCACCCAGGTGCTCAATGCGGTGAGCGGCCAGAATGCGCAGTTCGCAGCCGGTTCGCTCGGCGCGGATCCGGCGATCAAGGGGCAGGTGTTCACGGCGACGGTGACCGGCGATCGCCTTTTCTCGTCGCTCAAGCAGTTTCAGGACATCATCCTCGTGGCAAACAGCAACGGCACCGTGGTCAAGCTGAGCGACGTGGCGCGCATTTCGTTCGGCTCGCAGACGTATGGCTTCGCGCCGGTCTATAACGGCAAGCCGGCGGGAGGCATGGCGGTGTTCCTGCTGCCGGGGGCGAACGCGTTGTCGGTTGCGAAGGCGGTCAAGGCGGAGATGGCGATCCTCGCGCGCGACCTGCCGCAAGGCGTCACGTGGAGCGTGCCTTACGACACCACGCCGTTCATCACCGCGTCGATCATCGACGTGATCCGCACGCTCGTCGAAGCAATCGTGCTGGTGTTCTTTGTCATGCTGATTTTCCTGCAGAACCTGCGGGCCACGATCATTCCGACCCTGGTGATACCGGTCGCGCTGCTGGGGACTTTCATCGGCCTTTCGGCGCTGCATTACACGCTCAATCAGTTGACGCTGTTCGGCATGGTGCTGGCCATCGGTATCGTGGTCGACGACGCCATCGTGGTGATCGAAAACGTCGAACGGATCATGTCCGAAGAGCACCTTGAGCCGCGCGCGGCGACGCGCAAGGCGATGGGGCAGATTACGGGCGCCATCATCGCGATCACGGTGGTGTTGTCGGCGGTGTTCATTCCGTCCGCGCTGCAGCCGGGCGCGACCGGCATCATCTACGCGCAGTTTGCGCTGACGATCGCGGTGTCGATGGGCTTTTCCGCATTCCTCGCGATGTCGTTCACGCCTTCGCTGTGCGCGGCGATCCTCAAGCCCGAGCACGAGAAAAAGAAGAACGTGATTTACCGCTGGTTCGACCGGACCTTCGACTGGACTTCGAAAAAATATCTCGGACATGCGGCCAAAGCCGTGACTCACGCGCCGCGCTGGATGGTGGTCTTCGTGCTGGTCGTGGTGCTGACCGGCTTCCTCTACACCAAACTGCCGACCAGCTTCGTGCCTGACGAAGATCAGGGCTTCGTGCTCGCGCTGATCAACCTGCCACCCGGCTCGACACTGCAACGGACCAATCACGTCATGGACGAAGTGCGCACCACGCTGCTGAACAGCGCGGTCGGCAAGGACATCGTGGGCATTTTCCAGCCGGAGGGCTTCAGCTTCGTCGGCACCAGCGAAAACGTGGGTATGTCGTTCATCAAACTCGCGGACTGGGACAAACGATCCCGCACCGCGATGCAGTTGATTCCGCAGATCAATGGCATCTTGCACGGCATTTCCGATGCGCAGATTTTCGCGGTGAATCTGCCGACCATTCGCGGTCTTAGCCAGTTCGGCGGCATCGACATGTATCTGCAGGCGCGCGCCGGACAGACACGCGAGGAACTCGCCCAGGCACAGGGCACGTTGTTGATGGCGGCGGCGAAGAGTCCCGCGCTGTTCGGGATTCGCCCTAACTCGCTGCCGAGCGCGCCGCAACTGGACGTCGCCGTGGATCGTGCGCAGGCCGAGGCGATGGGCCTGTCGCTGACCGATGTATACGACACGCTGCAGATGCAGCTTGCGCCGTTTTATGTGAACCAGTTCACTTACGGCGGCCGGGTCAAGCGTGTTTATATTCAGGCGGACGCACCTTTCCGCATGGATATCAACGCGTTCCAGCATCTGTACACACCGAGCCTCTTCACGAACAGCACCGGCACTGGCACCGGTACGACCGCGAGCCAGTCGTCGGCCACCACGACCTCGGCGAACGGCTTCACGACGCCCGTGGACCCATCTCCCGCGAATACCTCGATCAGCCCGTACAACATGGTGCCGCTTTCCAGCGTGGTGAATGCCAACTGGACCTTCGGGCCGACTGTGCTGCCGCGCTACAACGGCTATTCGGCGATTGAAATTGTCGGCAACTCTGCGGCGGGATATTCGACCGGACAGGCGATCGACGTGTTGCAGAACATCGTCGACCGGCAGTTGCCGACCGGTTTCGCGGCGGACTGGACCGGGCAGTCGTTCCAGGAGTTGCTGTCGGGTTCATCGGCGACGACCTTGCTGATGCTGTCGATCGTCGTGGTGTTCCTGTGCCTCGCGGCACTTTATGAAAGCTGGTCGATTCCCGCTGCGGTGCTGCTCGTGGTGCCACTTGGGATGCTCGGCATGCTGGTGTTCTGTCTGTCGTTCAGTGTGCCTAACGATATTTACTTCAAGATCGGTCTCGTCACTGTGATCGGTCTTGCGGCGAAGAACGCGATTCTGATCGTCGAGTTCGCCGTCGAGGGACAGCAAAAAGGCATGACGTTACGCGATGCGGTAATGACTGCTGCACGGCTGAGATTGCGTCCAATTTTGATGACGTCGGCGGCTTTTATCCTCGGCGTTTTTCCGCTGGTGATTTCTTCGGGGGCGGGCGCGGCGTCGCGTCATGAAATCGGCACCGGTGTGATCGGCGGGATGCTGTTTGCGACTGCGTTCGGTTTGCTGCTGATTCCTGTGTTCTATGTGGTCGTGCGGCAACTGCTGGGCGACAAGCTCGACGAGGTATCGAAGAAGATGCCGCATCACGATGACGACGGCGATGGCGGTCACGATCCGCACGACGGCGGCAAGCCTGGCGGCGAGGGTGGACACAGTGGCGGTCCAGGCGGCAGCGCAAGCGGCGGCGCGGGTAGCGCAGGCCCTGCTGGGGAGGGCACACCGGCCTGACGAACCGGAGCGCGCCGGACGCGGCGCGTGGTCGGCGAGTCACGCAGCGGCGCAGCGACAGATGAGAAAAACACGGCAACAGGCGCAGGAAACGCGCAATCAGATTCTCGACGCGGCCGAGCGGGTATTCGCCGAGCGTGGCGTCGCGCACACGTCGCTGGAAGATGTGGCGGCGCGCGCGGGCTTCACGCGCGGCGCGATTTACGGGCATTTCCGCAACAAGGGCCAACTGTTTATCGCGGTGACGAATCGCGTGATGCTGCCGATGGAGATGCTGGTCGCGGCATCGGTCGATCCCGTCGAGCCGGACCCGCTTGGTACGATCCGGCGGCTTCTGGTTTTCTGCCTTGGCAAGGCGGTGGTCGAGCCGCACAGCCGACGCGTGTTCGACGTGCTGTTCACGAAGTGCGAGCACACCCGCGACATGGATCTCGTCTTCGATCGGCAACGAAACGCCGCGCGCAACGGACGGGAGCAACTGGAACTTGCATTGCGTAACGCGATTGCGAGAGGGCAATTGCCGCCTGACCTGGACACGGTGCGGGCGTCAGGGGTGGTGCCTGCTTTTATCGGCGGCGTGTTGCGGGACTGGCTGCTTGACGAGGGGGCGATCGTCCTTCCAAGAGACGCGGAATATCTCGCGGATGCATGCCTCGGCATGCTGCGGCATTCGCCTTCGTTGCGGCAGCGGTGTGACGACGTTCATCCGGTTGAGTGATTCGTTTGGGTTGCGTTACCGTCAATCAAGGTTGCGATGCCTGATCTGGATTCGCGGGTAGTTCAATTAGGGGGCAGGCCATCGACCTTGCAAGTCTTCACCCAACATTGATCTTGCACACGAGCATTGCCCGATCGCTTCACGGTTCCCACTCAATCGATTCCTTGAGCACTGCCAACGGCATCCCTCCAATGATTGTGTTCGGCTGACGGTGTTTTCCTGTCACCGTGCTAGTCGCCGCCACGACGATGTTGTCGCCAATTTCAGAGCCTTTAAGGACGGTGCAGCGGCATCCGAACCACACGTGATTTCCGACTAGTATCGGCCGGGCATCGTTCACGACTTGCCGATCGACCATGATCTTGTGGAAGTCGTTGTCCATGAACATGCACTCCCACGAAATCAGTACGTCCGATCCAAACTTTATCTGACGATTACAGATAATCTGGCTCTCGGCTGTCATCACAAAGTTATTGCCCAATACGAGTTCGCCTCCCACGTGTATCCGGGAGCCGTGACCGATATGGGCGGTTCCTTCAAAGGTGACTTCTCCATCGACACACCACATTGTCCGTGAACGATGTTGATCGAATGTGTAGACCTCGCCGAAACCGATCTGGATCATGCCGCGTGTCAGCGGCGCATTGATGTGCACCTTGCCTTTCGTCAAGAGCAGGTACGTATTGCTGGAGACAGCAAACGGCAACTTTATCGCCTGTGAGAAGGGCAAATAGCGAAAATTGAAATAGAGGGTCTTGGGGATGCTGCGAAATCTCAACCAGGCTTTCTCGATGCGATTCATGGTTTGATACGTTATTAAATTGTTATCTGCCGATGGCGGCCATTTGCACAATGCCCCGCCATCGCGCGCTGTTTGACGGGCGCTTCGTTCGATAATTATACGGACCATCCTTGCAGACGCCCGCTGGCAACTTGTCCGGGTTGAAAACAGCCACGCGTGAATCAACGGACGATCTTCATCATCCGGTCGCCGAGCAAAATGCCCAGAGCGGTCATCTGTTTTCCGCGCAGCAGTTGACGGGTTTCCCATTCAGCGAGCGCCGAGTCGATTGTTTCGCCGTTTCTTTGCGCCGACAGCAACGCGAGCGCCAACGCGTGCGCATTGGCCGCCGCCTTGGCCGTGCTGCCCGCCGTGTGCGGACGCGGAACCGAAGCCGCGTCGCCGAGCAGCAGCGCCCGGCCGAACACCATCTTCGGTACGAGCAGATCGACAATGGGCTGCATGAACGGCTCGACGGTGGCATCGACCAGTGCGCGGAATGTCGGCCCCATCATAGTCGTTGCGTCGTCGCGAAGCTGCGCGATATCGGCGCTTTTAGTCGAGCCTGGCGGCAACGAGAACGAGCGCTGAACGCCATCCCGGTCAACCAGTAACTGACCGACTGCCTCGCGGCTGTATTTGCGATACCAGACCCAGTTCCAGCGACGCTCACCGGCTACGGTCGAGTCGTCTTCGCCCGGAATCAGATAGGCGAGTCCCGAATGGCCGTCGCCTTCCTGAAACGAAAAGCGCTCGCGCAAGGTGTCGGCCGCGTGCATCGGCAAAGCGGGTTCGTCGACAAGTCCGCGCCACGCTACGTAGCCCGCGTAGACGGGGAAGATGCCGGGCAGCAGACGCTCCCGCAGCGTCGAGCGGATGCCGTCGGCGCCGATCAGCAGATCCGCCTGCTCGCTGCGTCCGCTTTCGAACAGCGCGACGATCTGCTCGCCATCCACGCGGAAATCGACGAAGGTTTCGCCTGCATGCAGGTGCTGTTGCGGCAGCGCGTTTTTCATCGCGCGGTAAAGCAGGCTCCACGAAGTCTGCGTTTGCGGCATGTACATTTCCTGCACGCGATTGTCCTCGCGGTCCAGATAGATGCGATCGCCCGATGGCACGCCCGGCGGATCGGGCAGCGCGACACCGGCAAACTGCAATGCGCCTAGCACGTCCGGTTGCAGCACGACACCGCCGCCGCGGCTTTCAAGCTGGTTCGGCGAAGCTTCGAACACGTCGACCTGCCAGCCGGCCGCTCGCATCGTGGCGGCGGTGACCAGGCCGCCCAGCGAGCCGCCGATCACGAGGGCGCGAGGTTTCTTCAGAGTGCTCATGCTGGCTCCTCAATGCTGCTGAACGCAGCGCATGGAAGAAGACCACTGGCGTTTGCACGCCGCTGATCGGCTTGTCGTCGACGAGCGTGGCCGCCCGCTCACGGGCTGCGTCGAGCTTGTCTATGTCTTGTCGTCGGTGGAAAACAGTGAGGCGCGAACCGCGTCCCCATTAAAACCCTGTTTCGTCGCGATCGCAATCGGTGTGTCGAGCGCGCCGATGTCGCGGCCTGCGGGGACCCAAATGGAGTAGACGACGGGATATAGCGCGGCCATTTGCGGTGCTTCGTCGTGCTGCTGCACGAATTGCATCCGACGATGCGCGAGGCGCGTTGCCCGCTGTTCAGATCGACCGGCTACGGATCTCGTAGTTAATTATCGAAGCCGGTCGTTGCATTGCCGCGTTACTTCCCCCGGGAACCGGAGCGTTTTTCGCTGAGCGCCTTGACGATGACTTTCGTCGGCGCGCTGGTCGTCAGGCGGGCGATGTCTTCAAGGTGAACCCAGCGGCATCTTGCAATTTCGTTGCTCGCGCGAGCTTTGGCCCGCTTCGAGACATCGCAGGAAAAAACGTGATGGTGTTTCTGCGCACCGCGATATTGGAAGAGATATTTCGCCGACTTGCCCGAAAGGCGCGTCTCCTCTTTAAGCTCGCGCAGCGCGGCCGCCGACAGATGCTCACCGTGCTTGAGGATGCCACCCGGCAACGCCCATTTCGATTGACGTCTTGCGACCAGCAGAATTCGCTGGCCTCGTCGACAGATAACAGTGGCTCGTTTCCTCAAGTGCGCTCCGGTAATCTTTCTCTATACGATTTGAGAGGCGGGGGTGCCCTGGTTGTGGTTCGTAGTGTACCGAATGCGAATTTTGACGGGGAAGAAAAAGAGCCTGTTCGTCGCGTCTTTTCCACGGGTTTGAACGGTTTTTTATCGCGTACCTGAAGTCCGGTTGAGCACCTTGCCGAAGCGTAGAAATTGCCGGAGTGCCGCGCCAAAGTACGACGCCCCCGAATCTGCTGACGATGGCGGCTGCGCGTTATCGCGTGAGAGCGCTGGAAGCGCAGTCCAGGGCAGCGTCGGATAACGGTGATGCAACTGATGCAAATGATGATTCATCAATATCGGGCGCCAGAGGGCAGGAACACTGAAATTTCGCGCGCGTTGAGGTTCGTCGAGCGAGACGTCGTAGTGCGGCAGGTTGTCGGCGAGCGAAAGCCACACGCCCCGCAGATAAATCGTCGCGACAAGCGCGGGCCACCACTTGCCATAAAGATGCAACGCCAGCACGTGCACGCAGAGCGAAAGTATCCAGTCGCGCCGGATACGGCGACGCCGATCCACGTTAGTCGCGAAGCCGACGAACAGACGTTGCACATCGCTACCCGACGGACCATCGGCACCGATGCTCCGCGCGACTATTCGCGCCGCGAATGCGGGTGGCAGAAAAGCCAGAAGCGGAATGGCCAGTTCCGCTACATAGAGTCCGCCCAGCAGACGCAAGGTGTAGGCCAGTCGCGCCGCGATCCGGTTCGTTGCGAGGTGGTGCACATCCGGTTGATCGTACGGTTCACGCGTAAATCGATGATGCATCAGATGACCGAAACGCACTGCATCGAAAGGCAGCCAGTAGGCGATGGCGAGCGAGCGGCCAAGCAACTCATTGAGTCGTCGTGTGCCGAGCAACTGGCCATGAATCGCCTCGTGGATCAGGCCCCAGTGAGTCGGCGCGAATAGAACGAGAGGTAACGCGAGCCATAGAGCCGCGGCGCCGTAACGTGTCAGCAGATACGGCCATACGATGAACAGCAGCACAATGGAAACTGCGACCGCACACAACAGGATCAGGTTAGCCCTTAGATCAATCGCGATGCGCTGCCGGATGTGTGGCGCGTGCTCCGCATTCGGCGTGTTTGAAAACGTCTTCGCGGATGTCTGTAAGTCCATCGTGGTCCCGTCGAGAATGATTTTTCGCCGCAGACATTAGCAACGCATCGTGACAATGTGACGGCTGATTCCGCCATACGCCACGGCACAGACAGGCGCAGACGCGCACAACCCTGTGCCGCGGTTGTTGCACCGCCAGACCGCGTTGCTCACCCGAACCTTTCCGCAACTTTCCCTGCTTGCCCGCATGCTGTTTTTCGATGCGGCCGAGAATGACTATGAACGGCCACCCGGCCGCTCGACGCAGAGCTTGTCGGCGACGCCATAGCACCTATCATTGTTCGTTGAATCTCGTTGCGGCATGGCACGTGACGCGCGATCGTACCTGGTCGTACCGCTGTTCCTGAACCGACATTTTCTGACGCGTAACGTCTGTGGCCGAGGATGCACGCGCGAAGGAGCGGGCAATGGAAGTAAGCACTGGTATAGGCAATCCGCGTCACCACGAAACAATCGTCGTGGCCCGGATGCCCGAGCTTGTCGAAGACAGCGTCACCGCGGCGCAGGCCGAAGGCGTCGAACTCGTCGTGATCAGGCACGCGGATGCAATCACCGTTTTCGAAGGCCGGTGTCCTCACCAGGGCACGCTGTTGTCGGAAGGATCGATCCGCGATGGCGTGCTGACCTGTCGGGGACATGGCTGGCAGTTCGAATGCGGGTCGGGTTGTACGCAGGGTCATGGCGGTATGCGTCTGCAAAAGTTCGGTACGCTGCTCGACGGCGCCGACGTGCGGGTCGATAGGGATGAGTTGCTTAAGTGGAAAGCCACGCACGCAAGCGCAGGTACGCCGCCGCCGACCGCGCCGCACGCGGTCCGTTCGCTGGAACAGCTTCCCGGCCCCAAGGGGATTCCGCTTCTGGGCAACCTGCTCCAGCTGCATCCCACGAAATTGCATCTCACGCTGGAGGAGTGGTGCCGCGAGTTCGGGCCAATTTACACGTACAAGCTGATGCATCGCCCGTTCGTCGTGATCGCCGATCCCGAGTTGGTGAATCAGATCCTGCGTGACCGGCCGAAAACCTACAGGCGCTGGAACGCGATCGAAAATATCTCGAAGGAGCTCGGGATGAACGGCGTGTTCTCAGCCGAAGGCGACGCGTGGCGCAGGCAGCGCTCGCTGGTCGCGCAGGCGTTGAACCCGGCTCATCTGCGAAGCTTTTTTCCGACGATGTGCAAAGTGACCGCGCGCCTCAAAGAACGCCTCGACAAAGCGGCGCGTGAACACCGGACGGTGGATATCCAGAAGGACCTGATGCGCTATACCGTCGACGTGACGACGAATATCGCTCTCGGCTACGACATGAACACACTGGAGTGCGAAGGCGATGTGATCCAGCGGCATCTCGAATGGATGTTTCCAATGCTCAATCGCCGGATCAATTCGCCGTTTCCCTATTGGCACTATTTCAAGCTCTCCGACGACAGGGAACTCGATCGCGCAGTGAAGGCGCTTCGCGAGATCGTCGGCGGATTCATTAGCGACAGTCGTGCGCGTATGGCGCGCTCACACGAACTGGCATTGCGTCCGGCCAACTTTCTGGAAGCCCTGATCGTCGCTCAGGAAGACGGCGTGGCGCCATTAACCGACGACGAGGTGTTTGCTAACGTCTTTACGATACTTCTGGCCGGCGAGGATACGACGGCGAACACGATCGCCTGGATGACCGATTTCATGTGCCGCTACCCCGAGGTCCAGCGGCGCATGCAGGACGAGGTCGACTCGCTGTTGGGGCAGGCGGCCTTCGTCGAAGAATTCGGCGATACCGACCGGCTTGCGTTTCTCGACGCCGTCGCCAACGAAACCATGCGGCTCAAGCCGGTTGCTCCGCTTCTGGCTCTCGAAGGCAATCGCGACGTGATGATCGGCGACGTCGAGGTGCCGGTGGGGACCGTCATCATGCTGCTGATGCGTCATTCGGCGCTGGTGGACGCAAACGCCGCCGATGCGGAGGGCGACTCGTTCGCTCCCGAACGCTGGCTCTCCGGCGACGATGCCGCCGCGCGCCATCGTGCCGGTTTCGTGCCGTTCGGGTCCGGGCCTCGCCTGTGCCCCGGGCGCAGCCTTGCGCTGCTCGAAATACGCTCCGCCGTTGCGATGATCTGCCGGAACTTCCATCTGTCGGAATCCGCAGGCGGGAGCCCGGTGGAGGAGGTGTTCTCGTTTTCGATGATGCCGCGCAATCTGCGTGTCGATTTCACCGCGCGGCATTGAGCGATATCGCTCGTTCACGTCGCGAAGCTCGTACTCCATCCGGTAGCGGGTCCGCCAGGGTATGCCACTCCGTCGACCCGCAATCCACGCGCATCGAGTAGCGAGAGAATGCCGCCCGTATCGACGACGAACCCGCTTTGCAGCGTGACCGACAGCGGCTGGCCGGGCGCGATGGTTGTTGCGGCCAGATCGACTGACGCGTCGGGCGTCGTGACCTTCCAGCCGGAAAGATCCAGCGGCTGTGTCGACATGTTCGCGACGACGAGCTGGCTGCTGCCGTCGGCGAGACGGTTGAGCGAGGTCAACTCGGCAAGCGGCGCGGGCGCGGGAAGCGGATTGCCCAATTTCCCGCCCGTCAGGTCATAGCGTGGCGCTTCGAAACCGGTGGTGCCGTCCAGCGCCTGGCCGTGGGCATCGGTCTGCCAGGCCTGCGTCTGGAACGCGAGAAAGATCGCGGTGACGCGGTCGGTGGTGGTGCTGAAAAGAAAAATCGCGCCGTCGTGCCACGTGCCGTTTTCGTGGAGCTTCGCGTCGATGTCGGGCGGATCGCCCTGGGCCATATGCGTATTGTCGATGCCGAATGCGGGCGTCTCGCCGAACACGGCGTCGGTCTGACCGTGCGACGTAGCGAACTGACTGCCGACGATGACGATGTCGTCGTTCTGATCCCGTGCGAGACCGAACAACGCCTGCAAGCGGCCGATCAGGCTGTCGCTACCCGCACTCTGACTCGGCAGAACACGCATTTTGCGCGGATCGAACAGATTGCCTTTGATGTAGTCGAGCGCGCCTGCCCCATAGGTTCGTTGCTGCTGCTTCAAACCAGGTTGCAATTCGCGCAGATGATCGACGATCGGGTGACGATAATCGTCGTCGACGAGAAAGTTGAGATAGGTCTCGGCGACGGGCGAACCCGGCGCGTCTTTCGACGACTGGATATTGACCGTGGCGAAGAACGAATCGGAGCCTGCGTCGATCAGCATCCACAGATGAGGATTACCGGCTGGCGCTGGCTTGAAACGGTCGATTTTTCCTTTCAGGCAACTGTAGTTGATCTGTCCCATCGTCTCACTCCGTGGTGGATGTCGTGATCGAACTACTTTAGCGGCGGCAGATGTCCAACTGACGACATATATGCCGCGTAGCTCGCGTGTGGACGCGTGCCACGCGGCGCTCAACGCGCCGTTTTGCGTCGCGTTTTTCGTCGGTGCCCAGCGTGGCGACACGCGGACGGCCTGATCTTGCGGGAAGGGTCAGCGATTTTTTAATACTCGTCGATATGATATTGGTACTGCCTGGTATATTTTGACGACTGACGCCACGCTCGAAACAGGTTGCCGCCTGGGTCGTTCAGTTCGCCAGCCCATCATTGCCTTCCCACCCGGCAACAAAAGCCTCCAGCTTTTCGAACGCGCCGCTCCAGCCAACCCGATGACCATCGCGAGCCGCCTCGTCGAAAAACTGCGCATGCGTGAACGTCATCTCGGTGCCTGTATCGATCGGGCGCAACTGGATCGTCACGAGAGAGCGCCGCTCCGGCAGCGTGACCCACTCCCATGTAAAGACGAGTTTGCGATCAGCCTCGACCTGCTGGTATTCGCCGCGGCAGTCGTGCGTTTCGCCGTCCAGTGTCTGGAACACCACGCGAAAATTGCCGCCCACGCGCGGATCGGCTTCGGCGCTCAGCACCGGTCCGGCATCGGGACCCCACCAGCGCGTCATCAACTCCGGACGCGTCCAGGCCGCGTAGACCTTCGCTGGGGACGCCTTCAAATACCGCACGATCGTCAGACTGGGCTTGCTTTCGCTCATTCGTCTTCTCCTTCGACAAAGTCGGCGAGCCGGTCGAGACTCGCGGACCAGAAGCGCTCATAGCGCGTGAGCCACGCCATTGCCTCCTGCATCGGAGCGGCGACAAGTTCGACCGATACGGTCCGGCCGCTCTTCGTGCGCGCGATCAGGCCGGCATCGCTGAGCACGTCGAGATGCTTCATCACCGCCGGCAGCTTGAGCGGCAGCGGACGCGCGATATCCGTCACCGACAGGCCGGGCTCACGCTCCAGCCGCGCGAGAATGGCCCGCCGCGTGGGGTCCACGAGGGCGGAAAACGTACGATCGAGTTGACTGACTGGAGACTTCGCCATATGGTGAACAGTAGAGCGCTCGATGAGCGGCGTCAAGTTTTTGTGTGGATAGGGAGATGCGTCGCAGCGCTCTCGCAAGGCCGGCTAGTCCAGCTCCGCTGGCCCGGCGGCGAAGCGATCATCAAACAGACCCAACGATGAACACACCGCCAATCACCGTCTACTCATCGGCCCGGCTGCGTTTGCCGCGTTGACGGGCTAACGTCAAAAAAGCGCGCACCGCCCCCGAGCTTTCATCCACGCGGCTGATTCTCATCAGGTCCATCGACAATCCAGGCAGATCGAGCGGTTTGTAGACCACGCCCGGGAGCGTTATCTGCGCGATCGGTTCGGGCACGAGGGCAATGCCGAGTCCCGACGCCACGAGCGCGAGGACGCTCAGCGTGCTGGCAGCCTGATAGGTGACCTCTGGCGGGCCGTCGAGCACCTGGCGCAACGCGTGAACGAGGCTTTCATCGGCGTCCTGAGCGGCATAGACAATCAGGGGCGCGGCTTTCAGCATGCGGGCAGTCAGGCGTTTCCTGCCGACCAGTGGATGATCCCCCGGCAGCGCGACCAGAATTCGCCATGCGCCGATCGACTCGTAGATCAGGCGCTCGTCGCGAGCGATGCCCGGATCGGGCGTGTAGCCGATATCCAGTTGACCCGCGACGACGGCGTTCGCCTGCAATTGCGGCGCCATTTCCCGCACGATCAGATCCGCGTCAGGATACGTGCGATGAAACGCCCGCAAATCGTGGATCAGTTTGCCGCTGAACACGGCGTTGCCCGCGAAGCCCACCCTGACGCTGCCAGTCTCGCCGCGTATCGCGCGCTGTACGGTGAGCCGCGTGTGTTCCGCCTGGTCGAGCGTGCGACGCGCCTCTTCACGCAGCAGCAAGCCGGCTTCCGTGAGTTCGACCCGGCGGCTGGTGCGCAGGAACAGCGGGCCACCCAACTCTTCTTCCAGCGCGCGAATCTGCATGCTCAACGCGGGCTGGACGATGTTCAGGCGGCGCGCGGCGCGTCCGAAATGGCCTTCTTCGGCGACTGCAAGAAAGTAGCGCAGGTGGCGTAAATCCATCATCGACCTCGGCAATCAGTTTTTATGATCAATCGTTCATTTCAATCTATTTGATTTAGCAGTCATTGTGGACGATTCTTGAAGCCATGCGCACGCTTCGCGCCATAACCACGAAAGGAAAATTCATCATGCAAACCCTTGAAGACCGTATGCAGATTACCGACCTGATCACGGGCTGGATGCATCGCGACCTCGGCGAGTGGGATCAGCTACGCGGCCTGTTTCATCCAGACGGCGTGATCGAAGTGACGTGGTTCGAAGGACCGTTTGCCGATTTCATCGCGGGGTCCATCAAGATGGGTGCGTCGGATCTCCGAACCAAGCATCTGATCGGTACGCCTGTGGTGAGTTTCAACGGCAGCAAGGCGATCGTGGAAACGAACGCAGTGATCATCGCGGATAACGTTCGGCTGGATCTGGGCTGCGAGACGCACAACCGGTTTTACGATCTGGTCGAAAAGCGCGACGGCCTGTGGAAACTGGTTAAACGGCAGAGCGTTTACGACATGGGGACGTTTACTTTCCCTCGCGGTCCCGTGGAAATCGACCGGGACGTGGTAGCGAAATATCCGCGTGAATACGCTGCATTGGCCTATCTGCTGGAAAAAGGCGGCTTTCCTGTGCAGCGTGTCTTCGCGACTCGCGGGAGCGAGCTGGAGCGCGAAATGAAAGCGGGCGGACAACGTTGGCTTGCCGCGTAAGAGGCTGATTCATCCGCATGGTGCGATGCCGCTTTTAAAGCGGCTCAAGCAGTTCGAGCGACAGCGATTGTGCTGTCGCTCGAGTGACCAGGGCTTGCATCAAGCCGTGGCGGCTTCTTGCCCTGCGTCGATTTCAACTTCGACTTCGACGCCCAATTGCGACGCAAGATCCGCGACGAGAGCGGGCAAGTCTGCAAGCTTCTTCACCGCACCGAACACATAGTAATCGGGCCGCACGATCACGGCCTTCACACCGTGCTCGTTGAAGAAGCGCTGATATTTGGCACGCCTGTCCAGCAGCACGCGGCCCGCCACCGCCTTGCCGATGTCCGAAGTGATGCCGATAGTCCGCGCCCCGATGCGTGCGAGCGACGCCTGCGCAACGGCATCCAGATGCGACTCGGGGTCCGCATCGATCGCGATGACGTGAAAGCCGTTCGGCAGTACATTGTCGAAGCGCATTTCCTCGCCGTCGTTCTCGATCTGGCCGTGCACGCTCAGCAACCCGGCAACGGTATCGACGGAAAAATTCTTCTGCCTGCAGATCACGCCATCGGCGAGGCCGGGGAAGGGCGGCAGCGGCGGCACATCACCCGCGAGATACACGGCGTCGCGGCGCGCGGCTTCTTCAGGATCGGAAATGCACACGACCTGGCCCATTGCAATCGACGCATCGATCACCGCACGCACTTGCGGACGACGCTCCAGCGTATAGCTTTCCAGCAAACTCGACGGCGCGATTCCCTTCAGGATCAGATCAAGACGCCATGCGAGATTCCATGCGTCGCGCAGGCCGGAACACATGCCCTGGCCCATGAACGGCGGCATCTGATGTGCTGCATCGCCGGCGAGCACGACGCGGCCGCTATGCCAGTTCTGCGCAAGCAGGGAGCGGAATGTGTAGACCGCGTAGCGCACCAGCGTCGCATCGTCGGGCGTGACCCACGGCTTCAGTAGCTCCCAGACCTTCTCCCGCTTCTGCAATTCGTCGAGCGTTTCGTGCGGCAGGCGCATGAATTCCCAGCGCCGATAGCCGGGGCCGCCGGGCACCATCGTCGTCGGCCTCGCGGGATTGCACCATTGGCCGATGTCCGGCACATCGAGTTTGACGCCCTCATTCGGCTTCAGATCGATCACGAGCCAGTCTTCCTGAAAGCCCAGGTCTTCGAAAGCGATGCCCGCCGATTTGCGCACGAAGCTGTTCGCGCCGTCCGCGCCGATCACGTAGCGCGCGCGTACGGTTTGCGTTTCGCCGGTCGGCGTCCACAGGCCTGCGATCATCGATCCCTGGCGCAACGTCACTTCACAGCAGTCGGCGTGCTGATGCAGCGCCGTCGCTTCCCAACCCTGTTGCACGCTGACGCCAGGCAGCGACTTCGCCTTGCTGTCGAACAGCGCTTCGAGCGACGGCTGGTTGAACAGGTAGCCGACCGGGCCATCGCTGATCGATTCCGCCGACCAGTCGATTTCGACCAGTGTCTTCCAGTCCGCGTTGAACCATTGATACATCGCAGAAGGTTGCGAGATCTTTTCGACTTCTTGACCGATACCCATCGCGTGAAAGACGCGGCGGATTTCGTGATCGTGGAACACGGCGCGCGGCAACGGATACAGCGCGGGCCAGCGATCGAACACCGCGGCGCGATAGCCGCGTTCGCCGAGATGAATCGCCAGTGATTGACCGACAGGTCCGTATCCGACGATGACGACATCAAGAATATTCTGGTCAGTCATTTGAGTTCACCTGCTAAAAGAGAGCGAGTTTTTCCCTGGCGCCAGTCGATCTGGCTGCCATGCGATCAAGAGAACGAACGAAAGGACGCTTGGCCCTTGGGCCTTACTTCATCGACCGGATGACCGGTCGGGACGGTAAATCAGCGCGACGCTTCGTAGTTGTGCACGAAGTCATCCGGTACCTGCGGACCCCACAGATAGAGCGAGTCTTCCGGCGGAAAATCACCTGCTGGCCATGCGTGCCCGGCCGAGACGAAATCGATATCCGCCGAGTATTCACAGAACGAACCCCACGGGTCCTGGACGTAGTGGAAGTAGTTCGAGCCCAGCACGTGGCGGCCGGTGCCCCAGCCCTTGCCGAAGCCGGCCGCCTGCATTTGCGACGCGCCTTCGCCGACCATGTTGACGTTCTCCACGTCCCACGCGGCGTGATGCCAGCCGCGCGCGTTGCTCTTCGCAAAGGCGACCAGATGGTGGTCGCTGCCGTGCGGCGCGTGCGTGAACGCAATGATGTCGATCGACTTGTCCGACAGACGCAAGCCGATGGCGTTCGCGTAGAAATCGAGCGCGCGGAGCACATCGGGCGTGAACAGCAGAACATGCGAAAGGCGGCGCGGTTTGACCTGCGTTGCAGCGGATCGCGTATGTGAGCCGCGTTGGTCGGCGGCGCTGCCGGTGACGACGCAGGGCGTCTTTGCCGACGGACTGGTTTTGGGGCCGATCTTTACCTGAATCAGGTTGCCATCGGGATCGTGAAACCAGAGCCCGGCGCGATTGCCTGCAGGGCCGTCGACGATCTGCGCCGCGCTTGCCCGCACCTGAGCCGCGATGGCGGCGAAGTCTGCTTCGAAGCAGTTGAAGCTCAGATAGGCGAGCGATTTTCTGGACGCGGGCAACACTCGCGCCCAACGATGACCGTCGGCGGCCCGCAGTTCGAGTTCGCGCGCTTCGTTGCCGCACGAGGTCACGTCGAGTCCGAATGCGCCGAAGAAGCGTTCGGCCTCGTCGAGGGAAGGAACGTTCAGCGCGAAGTGATCGATTGAATGAACACTTGCGACGGTACGCACATTTGCTGGATCAGCCATGGTCGTCTCCATTGATGATGTGTTGCGCGGGCTCTGAGGCCGCTTGCCTGCCCGGTATTCCCGGGCAGATACAACGGACGTTATTTACGCTTTGACTTCGTCTACGATCACGTTCTTCAACGTGCCGATTTTTTCGACGCTCACTTCGCACACGTCTCCAGCTTTCATCAGCAGTTTCGGCGTGCGCGCCCAGCCGATACCCGACGGCGTGCCGGACACGATGACATCGCCCGCTTCCAGCGTGATCGCTTCGCTGATGATGCTGATCAGGCTCTCCACGTCGAAGACCATTTCGTCGGTGCTGGCCGATTGCACGACTTCGCCGTTCAGACGCGTTTCGAGGCGCAAGCCTTTTACGCCTGGCGGCAACTCGTCTGCGGTGACGAGATCGGGGCCGAATGCGCCGGTGCCGTCGAAGTTTTTGCCGACTGTCCATTGCGGCGTTTTGAATTGATACTCACGCACCGAACCGTCATTGAACACCGAGTAGCCGGCCACGTGAGACAGCGCGTTTTCCTTCGAAATATGCCGGCCGCCCTTGCCGATCACCACCGCGATTTCGCCTTCGAAATCGAGGCCTTCGGAGTCGGCCACGGCCGGACGCACCATCGGCTGATCGTGAGCAATCAGGCTCGTGTTGACGCGGAAAAACAGCGTGGGATAGTCAGGCTGCGCGTACTTGCTTTCCGACGTGTGATCCGCGAAGTTCAGGCCGACGCAGATGATCTTCGGCGGCCGTTGCAACGGCGGCAGGAACTTCAGATCCTTGACCGCGACTTTCTCGTCACTGGCGTGCTGTGCTGCGTAGTCGCGCAGATTCACACCCCGTGCAAGCAGCGATTCGAGCGTTTCATGGCCGATTACGCGCACCTGCTCACCGTCGCGGATACCGAGTACCGCTTTTCCATCCTGCTCGAAACTGATGAACCGCATAGCTGTCTCCTGAAGATTTTCGTGCCTGATTCAACGCACCACAATCAAAATGACGAATTTGTCATTTCGTATTCTAGTAGAGTTGACACATTCGTCAATGTGAAAAAGCTCGGGATAAACCCGCATGCGGCTGCTGGTAAAATTCGGGTTGAATCAATGGAAAACACAATGGAAGAGCTACCACCGGTCGAAGACCATCGCACGCGTGTCGGCGCCATGCGTCGGGAGAAGACGCGTAACCGCCTGCTTGAAAGCGCGCTCGTGGTGTTCGCGGAGAAGGGCCCGGACGCGCCGATGATCGATGACTTCATCGCTGCTGCCGGAGTCGCGCGGGGCACGTTCTACAACTACTTCCGCACGACCGCGGACCTGCTATCGGCGGTGGCCGGCGAGAGCAGCGACGAGGTGCTGGCGGTGATCGATCCGCTGGTGCGCGGAATCGCAGATCCAGCTCAGCGTGTCGTGATCGGCTCGCGGTTGTATATGCGCATGGCGTCGCGCTATCCGCTGTGGGGGGCGTTCATTACGCGCGTCGGCACCAAGCGCGGATCGCGCGGGCGTCTGCTCGACGAATACCTGACGCGAGATCTGCAACTCGGACTGGAAGAGGGGCGTTTCAAGGTCGCCGACGTGGTCGTGGCCCGTGATATCGCACTGGGTTCGATCCGCTATGGCATTGAAACCCTGCTATCCGAAGATGCCCCGGCCGATTACACCGAGCAGTCGATGTGCGCTCTGATGCAGGCGTTCGGCATTCCCGCGGAAGAAGCGCGCGCGCTCGCCTATGCGCCGATTGCCGATTGTCCGGAACCGCGCGGCGCGATCTTCGAGCGGATTGGTCGTGGGCGTGAGGTGGGTGCGCTGGATTAGCGCGTGGGGTGAGAGTAAGCCCATTTTTTTGAAGTTGCCTCCCCGGCAACACGGCCGGGGAGGCTATCGACACTACTGAGCCGACGCTGCCGCCGAAGAGCTGGGGAGAGCCGCAACACTTCGGGTGTAATCCGCGTTGGGTCCCGAAGGCGGCGTGAGATCGGCGGATGCGCCCCACGTAGTCGGTGCGGTAGACAGCGTGTAGGAGAGCGTGCCGCCATTGGCGATCTGGGCGACCGGCAGCCACGAGCCGCTATACGTTTGACCGTTCAGCTTGAGTTCCTTCACATAGGAACGTTGCTTTGCTGAAGTTTTTTAGCGGATTGGTGAGTGAATAGAGAACCGATGGCCTTCGAGACCATCGGATCGTTTTGAATTTGCCTTGGAATTCGAATGCACTGTGTTTCCGCAAACTTCCGTGAACATCAAGAGACCAGTGCGCCGCTAACCTCTCGAATTCGACTGAAAATAGCCTGCGCCGTTGCCTGCGCGCCAGCGAATGTCGGATGGAATGCGGTCCCGATTTTCGGAAAGGCGCCGTTCACCCACGGTTCGTTTCCGCATACATCGTGATCAGCCGACAATGCAGCCATGTCCACGATCGTCGCCCCAGCATCGACGGCGGCAATACGGGTTATTTCGGCCAACTTCTCGCCGACGGGCAACATGAGTTTGATCTGATCATCGGTTAGCCCAAGTTCCTGACACCGCGCATTGGTTGAGAGCAGGGTTGGATACGTCGCGACGATGATCAGTGCGTTCGGCGACCTGCGACGTATCTCGGCAAGGGTTGCACGCATGTTTGTATCGAGCGAGTCGAAGTCTCGCTGGTCAAGAGACTTCGGGCCTTTCCAGAGAAGCCGGAATAGAAAGCCAATTACACCTCTGCGATTCCGGTAAGCCGAAAACATGAGATCGCCGATATATCCGACATCGTTGCCGCCGGCAGTAAGCGTGACGAGACGGGTGTCGGGACCGAGTGCCTCCACCTGCGGGCCTAGATACCACTGGCCGCCGTTCAACACCTGATGAACGGTCGAGCCGGAAGAAGTCATATCGGCAAACGTCGACACATCGAGAAGGCGAGCGAGTAGATGTGGGTAACCGTTCTGGCTGCGCTGCGAAACTATCGGACTTCCTGGCGCGCGAAGACCGAGTCCGAGACCAGCCGCGAATGAACTGCCAAGGGCAACGTAGTAAGCATTGTGTTGCGAAAGCTTCATGCTGCACTGGCCTTATGGAATAGATAGTTCATGAATGTAGATCTGTGCAGTTAACCGGGAATTGGGTATTCAACGAAAGTTGTGGCCTGGCGTCGGCAATTCGCCAGGTTGGTGCGCCATGTTGACGAACAAGCGGCTTGCGGACGGTCGAACCATCTCCAGAATTCCTGCTTCATCTCCAGCTGATTGACGCCCAGTCTGCCACGCGACTTGGCTATCGGTCACTTCGTTTTTTGCGCGGCCCCGAGCGTTCGGGAAAACCAGCAGCCCAACAAAAAGTGCCAGCGAAGATGACTTTTTCGTAACGCGAAGAAAGTTATCTCACAGCTAGTATTCACGTAGAAATAAAAATCCCTCGACGATAACCAGTTGGGGGCGATGGTTCATTAAAATAATTCTGGAGATGATCTCAATGAAAGTTGCACTGGACGTGAAGAAGTATAGATATCTGGCCGCATGCATGATTTCCGGAATCGCACTTTCCGGCTGCGGTGACAGTCACTCGCTGACACCTTCAACGATTAAAGCCGACGACGACATATCGAGTGTTTCCACGATTTCGTTCGTCGATCTCGACGGCCCAAAGGTTCAGGCAATCGTCGTCAAATACAAGGACACGCTGACAGCCGGCTCGGTGAACCTGAACACCTACAATGCCTACAGTTACGCCAATCTTGCGCAGAACTACGACGATTCCGCCGCGGCCACCCGGAATGGTTTGAATGGCGCGTATCCGGCCTTCGCACAACAAACCGGTACGCCCGGCGCGCCTGCCTACGTCTATGTGAACTCCACGCCGACGATTGATTCGACGAATCACACGGGTGCCGCAAGCGGCAATTACGTGATCATCGAACTCAACACCAATTATCTGCTGGCGGACGCTGTTCCTTACTGGAGAGCCGGCGTGGCTGGAGGAATAGAACAGAAAGCAGCCATCACACTCGCCGACGACGTGACCGTTAGCCCCAGCACCACGGTGAAAAGTAACTACGTGTCGGACTATTACTATAACTTCGCTCCCGACGGCAGCGATAACTCCGTGTACCTGGACACGGTTCTGGACGAAACGTCTTACGTGATAAACGGCATCACGGGATATAAGCTTTATACAGACGCGGTGACGCCTTCCTATTCGGGTACGACGTCTAATGGGGTTGCGATCACCTATCCCAACGCAACCATACTTTCGATGGTGGCGGGAACTCCGTTTCAGGCTACTCATTGCTTCAGCGAGTATGACGGCCAGTACCACGACGTCAGTCTGAAGTACAGCCTCTTCGTTCCCGCCGATTACGATGCAAGCAAGAAGTACATGGTTGTACTGCATATTGAGGATGCGGGCGGCCTGGGCGACGATCCGCTTATCAGTCTGACCGAAGCGCAGGAAGCGGCGAACTATGCTTCAGACAGGGTGCAGGCACTGGCCAAGGCTCAAGGTTACGCGGGACTGATCGTCGTCATTCCGCAGATACCTAACTCGGGTCAGAGCGTGGCCGATAACCTGACGGGCAACGAATATCTCCCCGCCACCTGGCAACTGATGGACTACATTACGTCCACCTATAACATCGACACCAATCGTATCTATGCGTCCGGTCAGTCGATGGGCGGCATGCAGTTACTGGATATGGCAGCCCAGCGCGACAACTACTTCGCGGGCATCTGGGCAATCGCGTCGCAATGGGGCAACAACTACAACAAGAGCGCCAGCTATAACGGCAAATCGTACTTCACGTACCCAACTGACGGAACGATCATTACCAACCCGAACTGGCAGAACTGGTACTACTCGATTTCCGACGACAACATTCTCGCCACCAACATGACCGGCGACGCCACAGCCACCGGCTACTGGAATCAGACACAAACGCTCTTCACCAGTCTTGCCGGCGTCACCATTCCGTATGCAAGCTGGGACCCGACGACCACGTCCGAAACGGAAGAGAACACGCTGCTGAGCAATCTGTTGGCGACGTCCACGAAATTGGGCATCTACTGGGATGCGCTGGCTAACGGCAGCCATAAAATGACGTGGGTGTACGCCAACGGCATTACTTCCAGCTACGACTGGCTGCTGAGTCAGACGAGGCAAAGCGAGGTGGCTCGCGGCAAGCTGAATCTCAGCGGATCGTATGCGAACGGACTCGGCACCGATGGTTACAACAGCATCAGTTATTAAGCTGATTACCGTAACGTTGTAAAAAATCGCCAACCAGGAAGAAAAAATTAGGGGCGTTCAAGTCCAGATGTGGATCTTGGACGCCGCTTTTTGTTTGCCAAAAGTACTACGACGCGGCGCCACCACATCCGGCAAGCTACTTTTCTGGTCTAGAGAAATGCCATTGCTTCTACGTGACAAGTAGATCAGAAGATGTCTGCCGTCGCGATGCAAGACGAAACTCGGACGGTGCCTGACCTGTTTCTCGACGGAAAAAATGCGTGAAATAGGCGGCATCTGCAAAACCAAGACGGAATGCAATCTGCGAAACCGACATGTCTCCGAAAATGAGATCTCGCTTTGCCTCCGTCATGATGCGCGCATGAATCATTTTTCTTGGACTCTGTTCTGAGACTGCCGCGCACACCGCCCGGAGTTGAGTCAAAGACATCCCCATTTTTGACACGTAGTCTTTCAGCGACAGATTTTCCCGAAAGTGTTCGTCGATCAGCTTGCGAAATCGCTCCGCTTTGCGGACATCGCTCCCCTTTGCGTTTTCGACCAAGTCTTCCTCAAGACGTGTCTGCCGGACAAGCATGAGTTGCAAATTCGTCAACCGCGCTTCGGCTCCGATCCAGTGACCCATCGCGTCGGACTCGGCTTCCTGTTTCAGAGCCGAGATGCTGCGGTAGAGCCCGGCAGCCGCCTCGTCATGATCGGGCAGAGGAATCATGCGCGGCGTTCTCCACAGTGCGATGAACTCGTGAAGCCGGGTATTGATTTTCGCCAGATATCCCAGTTCGATCGTGACGACCCATCGTTCGACATCGATCTCGTAGTCGAGACCGTGAACGCAATCAGGCGGCAATAGCAACGCGCAGGGTCCCTCGAATGGAACGCCTCTTCCTTCCAGATTTATCGTCCCACGGCCGGTACGCACGAATATCACCTGACCGTATGCGGGGTGAGCATGGGGTTCGGTTCGCCATCGTCCCCGATCCTTGATGTAGCCCACGTGCACAAACCAGTTATCTCCCTGAGGCCGGTCGACGTAAAGCCGGACCTTGGGAACTGGAGCCGCCGGTGAGATCGGGTGTGGGTTGCGTGGAGTTGCTGATGGGGATACGAGAGTCATATTCATGCCGTGTCCGTTCTACCAAACCTTTACAGCAAATACAGAAGCACAATAAAAAGGCGGTTGGCATTCCTCTGAATATTGGAAGATGAGTGTGATGTCTTTCCTCTACACGTAAGCGTCATGTCGGGCTGCGGCAGAGTCCAACGATAGGGGAGCGTCCGAAAAGCATCAACCGGCTATTAGGTTTGAGTCGACATTCACACATTGTGTCGAGGTAGACACAAATTGCACGACGGCGAACAAGCGTTCTACTTGGAGTCTTTTCATGAAATCGCGTCTTTCGGGGAATCGATTAAGCTACTGATTTATATGTATATTTCATAATTGTGTCGGGATTGACATACGAATCCCGCTCCCAGCGAAAACGTTTTGCGGGAAAATCACAGGTTCGACGTCGATGGTCTGGCGCATCGCAGCGAACTGCATCGGCCGCACAGCGTCTCCAACATCAAGCAACATTTGCCGAGGCGGATTGAATTGACCGACACACATATCCTCCTCGTCGAGGACGACCCTGACATTGCCGGGCCCCTAGCGGACTATCTGGCCGAGAAGGGCTACCTGGTTCAAATCGCGGGAGACGCACAGGCCGCCGACGACATCCTGAAACGCAGCCCGATCGACCTGGTGCTACTGGATGTGATGCTGCCCGGCGAGGACGGCTTCGAGATCTGCCGCCGCATCCGTTCTTCGGCGAATGGACCGCGCGTCATCATGCTCACGGCGTTGTCCGAGCCGACCGACAAGGTGGTAGGTCTCGAACTGGGTGCGGACGACTACGTGTCCAAGCCTTTCGATCTGCGCGAACTGCTCGCGCGAATCCGCGCGGTGCTGCGTCGGCCCGACGCGGTCGATACTCCGCGAAATCAGTCTTCCGCCGAGCTTGTGCTGAAGTTTTCCGAGTTCACCTTTTACCCATACCGCCGGTTATTGCGCTCGGGAACCGGCTTGCGCGTGCCGCTAACGGGCGCGGAAACCGATCTGCTGCTCGTGCTCTGCCAGAACCCACGGCGGGTACTGTCGCGTGAAGAACTCATCAATCTGACGCGAGGCAAAAATTTCCCGATTGCCGAGCGCTCGGTCGATCTTCTGATCAGCCGGCTGCGCCGCAAACTGTCCGGCGACAATCGCCTCGAAGATCCCATTCGCACCGTGCGCGCAGATGGATACGCGTTCCAGCTCGACGTGACGGTTGCCTGATGCGACGTTATTTCAGTACGACGCTCGGGCAGATTCTGACGATTGTCGCGGGCTCGTCAATCGTGACCTTCGCGATCTTCATCGTGTTGCTGTTCGTCACGGGCAGCCCGCCGACTCCGCCGTGGCCCTGGCAGCCCACGTACCGTATCGCCAGTGTCGTGCAGATACTGCGCGGTGTGCCCGAGCGCGATCGGGAAAGCGTGATCGCCGCATCGCAGCGGCCGGATTTCTCACTCAAGCTCACATCGGTGAATCTGCCCTGCGAGCATCGAACGCTCAATTCGCGCGACCTCGAATCGGCGTTGCGATACCAGCTTCCCGACCTTCCTGGCCTGACCGCGCGTTCGTGCAGTAGCGATGACGACACGCCGGATATTCAGGTGCTCGTGCCGATCGGCCACGACACCCTCGAAGTGCACATCAACCGGGTGGGTTACGAGCCGCCCCGGCTGACGTTCCCGTTCTTCGGCGCGCTGGCTTTCCTGTGCGTCGGTGTCGCCGGTTTGTCCGCGTGGGCCGTGTCGCGCGTGATCCGGCCGTTGCGTCGCCTGTGTGACCGCGCTGAAGCATTCGGGCGCGACATCGTGATTGCACCGATCGAAGAGGAAGGGCCGCTTGAAATCCGCCGCGCCGCGCACGCATTCAACCTGATGCAGGAGCGTATTACCGCATCGATCGAAGGCCGGACGCGCATGCTGGCGGCAATCAGTCACGATCTGCGCACGCCGCTCACGCGGATGCGTTTGCAGGTCGATACCGGCAAGGAGATCGTGCGCGACAAGCTGCTCAGGGACATCAACCTGATGCAGAAAATGGTCTCGTCGGCGCTGGCTTTTCTGAGCACTTCGAATGCGGAGGCCGAGAAGAAGGAGTGGCTCGATCTGGGTGCGCTGCTTGCTACGCTGTGCGACGAATATGAAGATTCCGGCGCGCGAATCCACTACGAAGGACCGGACCAGATTCCGTTTCTATGCCGCCCCGACGCGATGCAGCGCGTGATGAGCAACCTCATCGAGAACGCGTTGCGCTTTGGTGGAATCGTGGTGGTGATTGCGTCGGTGCGCGGCAAACACATCATGATCGATGTGACCGACGACGGTCCCGGCATACCCGAAGAGCGGCTTAAGGACGTTATCGAACCGTTTGTTCGTCTCGATGCGGCGCGCACAGGTCAGCCGGGAAGTGTCGGGTTGGGTTTGTCGATCGTGAACGATATTGTTCGCACGCATGGCGGCAAGCTGGTGCTGTTCAATCACAAGCCGTCGGGTCTCACCGCGCGCATCACGTTCGACTAAGCGCCGCGTGGTGTTGCCGCTATTTTTATCCCGACTACTGCGAGAGTTCTTTATCGATGTCATCTCCCTCTGCGAGAAGCACGCCAACGCCCGACGCCGCCGAAGCCAGCCAGGCTATTCCACTGTCACAACGACGGCGCGTTTTCGCGGGCCTGATGCTCGCGATGATTCTGGCCGCGCTCGATCAAAGCATCGTATCGACCGCACTGCCGGTCATATCGGGCGATCTGGGCGGCTTGAGCCATCTGACGTGGGCCGTCACGGCATTCATGCTGACCTCGACGATCAGCGCGCCGCTGTACGGCAAGCTCTCCGATATGTACGGACGCAAGCCGTTTTTCGTCGCGAGCATTTCGTTGTTCGTGGTCGCGTCGATGCTGTGCGGGGCCGCTCAATCGATGCTCGCGCTGATTCTGTTCCGTGCGTTGCAGGGCCTCGGCGCAGGCGGCCTGATGACCTTGTCGCAGACGCTGGTCGGCAGCATCGTGCCGATGCGCGAACGGGGCCGTTACCAGGGCCTCGTGACGGGCGCGTTCGCGATTAGCAGCGTGGCCGGGCCGCTATTGGGCGGCTTCATCACGAGTCATGCGTCGTGGCGCTGGATCTTCTATATCAACTTGCCGGTCGGCGCGGCCGCGCTTGCGCTGGTGCTGTCGTCGCTGCCGAAAGTGGCGCGCGGCAGCGGTCATACCATCGATTACGCGGGCGCGATACTGGTTTGCATCGGCACTTCCGCGTTGCTGCTGCTGTTCAACGCGAATACGTCGACGTTGTTGTCGGGTACCGAGGCCATGCTGATCCTGCTGGTCGTCGCGCTCGCGAGTTACGCATTGCTGGTGCGGGTCGAACGTTCGGCCGCGGAACCGGTAATCGATCTGAAACTCTTCAGGATCATTCCGTATGCGACGTGTGTGGCCGCATCGGGCGTCATGTCGTTTGCGATGATGGGCTCGCTCGTGTTCATGCCGCTCTATTACCAGCTGGTGTTGCATCAGACGCCCGAAGAATCCGGCGCGATGATGTTGCCGCAAGTGTTGATGATGCTGGTGACGTCGGTTACAGCGGGGCGCTTTTCGGCCGGCGCGCGGCGCATCACGATACTGCTTTCGGTCGGCGTCGGCCTCGAATGCCTCGGCCTGGTTCTGCTTGCGCTGTTTGCGCACATCGGCGCGAGCATCGGGCTGTTCCTCGTCTCGATGGCGATACTCGGCGCGGGCATGGGCATCGGTATGCCCAATGCCACGGTGATCGTGCAGAACGCCGTGCCTCAGGCCGTGCTCGGCACCGCGACGGCCACCATGTCGTTCGTGCGTTCGTTGGGCGGATCGCTCGGCGCGGCGCTCTCGGGCGGCATCATGAGTTTCGTGCTGAAGAAGCAGATTGCCGACTTGCCCGCGTCGTTCGATAGCAGTGCCATGCTTGATCGCGGCATGGCCGCGATTGGGCAGTTGCCCACGGATCAGCAGACGCAAATCGTGTCGATCTATCGGAGCGCGATCGGTTCGAGTCTGATCGCCGGTGGCATTGTGATGTTCATCGGGTTTGTGCTGGTTCTGAGTCTGACGAGACGGCCGGTCGAGCGCGCAGTGACGAACAAGCCCTGAATGAAGGATAGAAACATGAAATTGATTCGAAGCGGCAGCCACGCTGAGTGGATTGTCCGCAGGTTGATGGCGGGATTGCTGGCGCTGTTCGCAGCGTGTGTTTCCACCGGCGCCCATGCAGCGGATGCCACCGACTCATGCAGCAAACTCGCATCGCTCGCATTGCCCGACGCGACGATCACCGCTGCTGAAACCGTCGCGGCGGGCCAGTACAAAATGCCCGAGAATCCGCTGACACGGCTGGGTGGTCTCTCGGGTATGAACGTCGCTGGTAAGACGGCCAATGACCCCAATCCCGCGTTTTGCCGGATTGCAGCCACGCTGAAACCCAGCAGCGATTCCGACATCGAGATCGAAGTCTGGCTGCCGCTGAACGGATGGAACGGCAAATTCCTCGGCGTGGGCAGCTTCGGCTGGGCCGGCGCGTTGATGCTGCCCGGCATGTTGACGGGAATCGAGCAGGGCTATGCGGCCGCCACGACGGACACGGGACACGACGGCTCGACTCCCGAAGGTAACGGCGGACGATTCACGCTGGGTCATCCGGAGAAGCTGACCGACTACGCGTGGCGCGCCGACCATCTGATGACCGTGAACGCCAAGATGATCATTCGCGCGTACTACGGCAAGCCACCGCTCAAATCGTATTGGGTGGGCTGTTCGCTCGGCGGTCTGGAAGGGCTGATCGAAGCAAAGCGTTTCCCGGATGACTACGACGGCATCGTCGCCGGTGCTCCGCCGAACCCCATCGTGAATTTCAACGCGGCGCAGTTGTGGCCGAGCTGGCTCGTCCATCACGACCCGAGCCTCGCGATTCCCAAGGAAAAGTTCGACATGGTCAACAAGGCCGTGATCGAAGCCTGCGCGTCGCCTGCCGGGCGCAAGCAGGGTTTTGTCGACGAACCCGACCGGTGCCTGTTCGAGCCGCGGCAACTGCTGTGCAAAGGCGCCGACGCGCCCGGCTGTCTGACCGCGCCGCAGGTGCATCTGCTGGAGCAGATTTACGCGGGGCCGGTCAATCCGCGCACGCACGAAGTGATTTTTCCGGGGCCGGCGAAGGGTAGCGAATCGCAACTCGCGGGTTTTGCCGACGGCAAGCCATTTCCGGTCGCGCTCGATATTTTCCGCTATACCGCGTTTCAGAATCCCGACTGGGACTGGTCGGGCATCGACTGGGACAAGGACATTGACAAGGCCATCGCGAACGTCGGGCCGTTGCTTCACGTGGATGCAGACCTGAAGCCGTTCTTCGCGCGCGGCGGCAAGCTGCTGATGTATATCGGCTGGAACGACTATCACAATCCGCAGGAGTTGATCGGCTACTACCGGACCCTGATGCGCAATGCCGGCGATACGACGCGGGCGTCGGCGCGGCTGTTCACGATTCCGGGCATGGGTCACTGCTTTGGCGGTGCGGGTTGCGATACCTTCGACAAGCTGGGCACCATCGATAAATGGGTCGCGCACGGTGTCGCACCGCAGCGCGTGGTGGCGTCGAAAGTCGATGGCGGGAAAGTAGTGCGGACGCGTCCGCTGTGCGCGTATCCCGAAGTGGCGCGCTATACCGGTCACGGCGATATGGGTAAGGCGGCGAGCTTTTCGTGCGTTGCGCCCCATGAAGGGGTGCACGTGAAGGCGTCGCTCAACGCAGGAGCGGAATCTGAATGACGCTTCTGCGGCGCTATAAAAAATTGCTGCTCGTGACGGTCGCGCTCGTGTTCGCATCGGCATGCGAAGGCGCTATGGCGGCAAGCCTTCGCGCGGGAGCGGGCAGGGCGGCTATCGAAATCGGGCAAGCGGATTTGCCCGTCGACGGTTACGTGAGCGTGCACGATCCGCTGCAGTCGCGAGTGATCGTGCTCGATAACGGCACGAATCGAATTGCGCTGGTCACCGTCGATCTCACTTCGATGCCCGACACACTGGTCGCTCAGGTGAAAGATATTGTCGGCCACGCGGCGCAGATGCGAGCCGCCGATGTCGTCGTATCAGCAAGCCACACGTTCTCCGTGCCGCATGTGCAAGGCCCCGCGCCGGACCCCGCCGAACAGCGGCGCAAGCAGCAGATCGTGCAGGCGATCGAAACGTCGGTGACACAGGCCGCGACGATCGCGATGCAAGACATGCAGCCCGCGAGCATCGGCTTCGGCAGCGGCACGAGCAACGTCAACGTGAATCGGGATGTGCGGACAGCCGACGGCTGGTGGCTCGGTGCGAACGACGCGGGGTTCTCGGATAAAAGCGTGAACGTCATCCGTCTGGAAGGCAGCGACCGTCACCCTATCGCTATCGTTGTGAACTACGCGGTGCAGTCGTCGATCATGAACGAGTCGACGCTGCAAGGTGGCGGCATGCAGATTAGCGCGGACCTCGCGGGCGCGGCGACCCGTTACGTCGAGCAGCAATATGGCGACGGCACGGTCGCGTTATTTCTGGTCGGCGCAGCCGGCGACCAGGCGCCTTATCTGACGGCGAAGCGAAACCGGTTGGACCGTGACGGACATTCGAGCACCGTCGATATCCATGAAGCAGGCTTTTTACTCGTCGATCTGCTGGGCGAGCGACTCGGCGGTGAAGCGTATCGCGTTGCGCAAAATATCGCGGACAACAACGCGAACGCTCCCGTGCTCGCGGTGACCAGCGGCAAGGTGCGCGTGCAGAGCCAGGCGTTTTCGCCGAACGCGGCTTCCAAGCGGCCGTCCACGACCTATCGGTTCGAGGCCGGCAAACCGGTCGATGTGCCGTTCTGGATTGTCAGGCTCGGCGCAATTGCCGTGTTCGGGTTTCAGGCGGAGTTGTCGAGTCAGACCGCCGTCGACATGAGGGCGCGCTCGCCGTTCGCGCACACGCTGGTCGCGACGATGGTGAACGGCGCGGCCAAGTACCTGCCCGATGCAGGCAGCTACGACCGGATCACTTATGAAGCGATGAGCGCACCGTATTTCAAGGGCTCAGCTGAAGAGGTCCGGGATGCCGTTATCGAGTCTGCCGGACGTCTTCTGAACGCTCGTTAAATCGATTCAGGCTCCCACCTCGACTCAACCCTCAGGGCTTCGCCACGATCGATAGATAACGCGCGGGCATCTGCACGCCATAACAGGCGTGCGGCGTGCCCGCGTCAAAATAGACGCTGTCGCCCTTTTCGAGCGTGAGCGGAGCATAGTCGCGCATCATGAAGATGAGCGAGCCTTCGGTCACGAAGATGAACTCCTGGCCATCGTGCGCGGCGAGCACATGCTTGCCGGTGTCGGCAATGGCTTCGATCAGCGTGGGCTCCATCGACTTGGTCACGAGTTCCGCGCCGAGCCATTCGAAGATACCCGTCGACGTGGGATGCTTCACGCCGTGACCCGCGCGACTCACCGCGCGGCAACCCTGCGCAAATGACTTCTCGTTGCCCCCGACCATATCCGGCCAGCGGATATCGAGCGCCTTTGCCAGCCGCGACAGCACCGAATACGTCGGCGAAATGCGGCCATTCTCGATGCGCGAAATGGTCGAGATCGACACCGACGACAACGCCGATAACGCCGTGAGCGTCATACCGCGCGCGTGACGATGGCGCGCGATCGTCTCGCCGGGGCTTGCTTCACCGGCGTGCTCCACAGGTTCCGCAACTGCAACGGCATCCGCATTTGCAGCCGCCGGATCGATCGGCACTTCCTTGTCGCGCCTCGTTGCGACTTTCGACGCCGCACCGGCCACCGGCTGCCGGCCAGCCTTCTGTCGCGCCTTCTTCGGCGATTCCTCTGTTTGCATGCTGTCTCTTATCGTTCATCTGGTACGCGACGGGGGACGCGTCACATCCGGATAGTGACACAGGACGATGCCCTTTTGCAAAGTTTGCAGATATGCAAATTTTTTTCTTGACCCTGAGTTTTTAGCTCCATACGATGGTTTGCATGGTTTTGCACAAATGCAAAACCCGCCGACGTTATGCAGTTACCCATTCAATCCACTCAGGAAGGGCTGACCACCATGTTCGACGAATTCTTCAACAACGCGCCCGATGCCGCCAAACCGTCCCGCCGGAGTTTCCTGAAGACGGCAGGCTGCGGGGTCCTCACCGGCGTCGGCGCAAGCCTGCTCGGGCAGTCTGCATGGGCGGCCTCGCCCGCGTCGCCGATCAAGACCGTGCGCCCCGGCTACCTGACGGCCGCGTGTCTCGGCGACATGCCGATCGCGTCGGTGCGCGACGGCAAGCTGGTCGGAACGGACTTCGAGATGCTCCAGTTGATCGCCGAACGACTGCAACTCAAGATCGACGTCCAGCAGATGAGTTTTTCCGCCGTGATCGAAGCGGTGAAGTCGGGACGGGTGGACTGGTTCGGCGGCAATTTCGCGTGGACGCCGATCCGCGCGAAGCTGTTGTTGCTGACCAACCCCGTGTTCTATACGGGCGCCTACGTGATCATGCGGCAGGGCCAGACGTCAAAAAGCTCGCTCACCATCGTAGACCTGAGCGGCCACACCATCGGCACGGCCACCGGCTATTCGGTGGTGCCGGACATGAAGCGGGTGCCCGGCATTGTCGACGTGAAGCTGTATGACGGCAGCGATTCGTGTCTGCGCGACGTGGTAGCCGGACGGCTGGACTTTGCCGTGCTCGACGCACCGACGGTCGACTACATGATCCAGCAGAACCCGTCGTGGGGTCTCAAGCAGATCCCCATCGCATTCGATGCGAGCTATCCGAGCCTGACGGGGAAATTCGCGTCGATCTGGGGCGTGAGCCCGGACAAGAAGGATCTGTTCGACGGCATCAACGAAGGCATTAGCTGGCTATGGCGTACCAACCAGATCAAGCCGATCCTCGCTAAATACGGCATCACCAATCCCGATTATCTGGTGCCTCTGCCCACCGATCCGCGCCTCGGCGTGGATCGCGACGCCAAGGGTGCGCTGATTGGCCCGTTTGCGCACGAGTCGCGCGATTTCAGCAAAGCCTTTGCCTGAGACGAGATCATGGGACACAGCGATATGTCTGCCACGCTAACTGCCATTCCCCCAGTCGATACGCGGCAACTGGTGCGCATCGACGGGCTACGCAAGTCCTTTGGCGCGCACGAGGTGCTCAAGGGAATCGACCTCGACGTGATGCCGGGGCAGAAGGTATCGCTGATCGGACCGAGCGGCTCGGGAAAGACGACGCTGCTGCGTTGCGTGAACTTCCTCGAAACGCCGAGCGCGGGCCATGTTTTTATCGACGGCACGCCGATTGGCGAGCGCCGCCGGGAAGACACCTTTCTGCCGATGTCGGCGCGCGAGCTTGCGGCGATGCGTGCCAACATCGGCATGGTGTTCCAGCGCTTCAATCTGTTTCCGCACCTCAGCGTGATCGACAACGTGTTGCTCGGCCCGCGCAAGGTGCAGAAACGCACAGGCAGCGACCTGATCGACGAAGCGCGCGCGTTGCTAACCAAGGTCGGCATGGATGCAAAGCGCGACGCGTTTCCCGATCAGTTGTCCGGCGGTCAGCAGCAACGTGTGGCGATTGCCCGCGCGCTCGCCATGAAGCCGCGCCTCATGTTGTTCGACGAAGCGACTTCCGCACTCGATCCCGAACTGGTCGGCGAGGTGTTGGGCGTGATGCGCAAGCTCGCTGAAGAGGGCATGACGATGATCATCGTGACGCATGAAATGCGCTTTGCCGAAAGCGTCTCGGACAAAGTCGTGTTCATGGCCGACGGCAGGATTGTCGAAGAAGGACCGCCGCGGCAGATATTTCACGAAGCGAAGGTCGAACGCACCCGCGCGTTCCTGCGCGCGGTGCTGGAGCACTGACATGGCGCTACTGAACGCGTGGGCTCACAGCTTGCACTTTCTCCCGTATTTCGTTCGCGTGCTGTGTGTCAGCGCGCTGACGACGGTGGCGCTGACCGCAAGCGCCTTCTGCGTCGCGTTCGTATTGGGCTTCGTGATCGCGCTGATGCGGCTGTCGCGCAATGCCGTTCTGAAAGCGGTGGCGAATGTTTATCTGGAAGTTTTTCGCAATATCCCTTTGTTGACGCAATTGTTCGTTCTGTACTTTGGGCTCGAGCGAATCGGCATTATGTTGCCCGCGTTCGTCGCGGCGACGCTCGGCTTCGGCCTGAACGGCGCGGCGATTCTCTCGGAGATTTTCCGTTCGTCGATCAACGGAATCGATCGGGGTCAGCGTGAAGCGGCGCTCGCGATCGGCATGACCTGGCCGATGGCACTCACCACGGTCGTGCTGCCGCAGTCGATGCGCCTCGCGCTGCCCGCGCTCGCCAACTTCGCGATTGGCTTGCTGAAGGATACGTCGCTCGCGTCCGCCGTCGCGGTGCCGGAACTGGTGTTTCATGCGAGGGCGCTGGTCAGCGAGACCTATCAGAGCAACCTCATCTATTTCATCGTGGCGATCATTTATCTGCTGCTGAGTCTCGCGCTCGCACGGTTGTCGACGGCGACCGAACGTGGACTTCACAAATCGAGGACGGCGCTGTCATGAGCTATTCCGAACTGTGGTCGTCGATGCACGTCGAACTGTTCCAGGCAGCCTGGGCGACGTTGCGTCTCGCGCTCGGCGCGATTGCCATCGGCATCGTGCTCGGCCTGCTGCTCGCCGTCGTCAGGATAAGCGGTCATCGCGTGGCGGCGCGCATTGCCCGCATTTATATCGAACTGTTTCGCGGCACGCCCGCGCTCGTGCAACTCTTTCTCGTGTATTTCGGGCTGGTGTCGATCGGCGTGCGTTTCGATTCGTATCAGGCGGCGGTGTTGGGACTCGGCATGAACGCCGCCGCCTATTTCGCCGAAATCTTTCGCGCGGGCATCGAAGCCGTGCCTCGCGGACAAAGCGAAGCCGCGTGGAGCATCGGTATGACCGGCAGTGCGGCGATGCGCTGGGTCGTGCTGCCGCAGGCGATTCGCCTCGTGCTCGCACCGTCGGGCAACATCGCGATCTCGCTGCTGAAGGACACGTCGGTCGCCTCGCTGATCGCCGCGCCCGATCTCATGCTGCGTGCTCAGGATCTGAGTTCGCAGTACTTCATGCCGTTCGAAATCTACGTCACCGTGGGTGCGTTCTATTTCGTTCTGTGCTACCCGCTGTCGCAACTGATGCGTCATATCGAGCGACGTCACCCATCGCACGGGTGACGGGCGGGGTTTTCAACTCAAGCTGAATCACTCAAATCATAAGGAGTACTTTTGTGAGAAAGGTAATCGAAACCGGTCTGCCGAACGGAACCGCGCCCGTCGAATGGGCGACTGTGTCGAACGGTACGTTGTACACGGCCAGCATTCCGATTCGCGCAGACGGTTCCATCGAAGACGGCGATATCACGACGCAAGCCGAGTTGACCTTTGCGAATCTCAAGCAGATCGTGGAATCGGCGGGCGCAACGATGGACGACGTCACCCAGGTGCAGGTCTTCCTGACCGACAAGAGCTATTTTGACGGGATGAACGAGGTGTACCGCCGTTTCTTCACGAAGCCTTATCCGAACCGCGCGACCATCATCGCGGATCTGATGGTCGCGGGCGGCAAGATCGAAATTCTTGCGCATGCCGACGTGAGCGGTGTTGCCTGATGAAGCATGTGATCGTCATCGGTGCAGGCATCATCGGGACGACGACCGCGCTCGCGCTTGCGGGCGCGGGCATTCGCGTCACAGTGATCGACGGTCAGCCGGAGGCGGGAAAGGGCACCAGTTTTGCCAACGGCGGCTTGCTGGCCGCCAATAGCGCGTTGCCCTGGTCATCGCCTGGCACCCCGACACAATTGTTCAAATGGCTCGGCCGCGAAGATGCCCCCCTTCTGCTGAGACCGCGCGCGATTCCCGGTCTCGGCATGTGGGGCGTGCGCTTTCTCGCGAACTGCCGCGCCGCGAAATACCACAGAACCGCCGCGACCTTGACCGCGTTCGGTCAGCAAAGCCTGGCGGCTATGGAGCGTCTGCTCGGCCAGAACAGAATCGATGCGGGCATCCAGCGCGGCGGTCTGCTCGAACTGATTCGCGGCAAAGGTGCGGAAGGCCGCGCGGAGTCGTTTGCGCGGATGCTCGAACGGATGGGCGCGAAGGTGCAGCGCCTCGATGCAGCGCAGAGCGTCGCGCTCGAACCGTCGCTCGCTCCGGTTGCTCACACGATCGGCACGGCTCTGCTGCTGGAATCCGATGCTTGGGGCGACGCGCACCAGTTCAGCGTGGCGGCCGCGGCGGCAGCGCAGCGTGACGGCGTGACGTTTCGCTGGAATGCCAAAGTGCGCGGCATCGACGTGCAGGGCGGTGCGATTCGCGGCGTCCGTCTGGAAGACGACTATCTCAGCGCTGATAGCGTGGTGGTGTGCGCGGGAGCACTCTCGCCGTCGCTGGTCGGTCCGCTCGGCATACGCCTGCCGATGGCGCCGGTCAAGGGCTACTCGTTGACCCTCTCCGCCGATGAACTCGGCTTCCTGCCGAAGCGGCCGATTGTTGACGACTACGAGCATATCGGCGTCACGCCGCTCGGCGACAGATTGCGCGTGGCGGGCACGGTCGAGTTCGACGGCTTCGACACGACGCTGAGACCGGCGCGAGTCGAAAACCTCAAGCACGCGCTGAAGCGACTGTTCCCTTGCATGCGGATGCCCGACGAGGTACGTCCGTGGTGCGGTCTTCGTCCGATGGCTGCGGACGGCCTGCCGATCATCTCATCCACCGCTGTGCCGCGACTGTTCGTCAATACGGGACACGGCGCGCTGGGCTGGACGCTCGCATGCGGTTCCGCCGACCTCGTCACATCGTTGGTGACGAGCAAAGCCAACACACGGGACACGCCGTTCGATCTCGGACGCAGCTTCTGGTAACCGTCAGGGTATTTTTCAATCAGCTCATCAACGCGAGAGCACATCATGCAGGGTAACGAGAAGCGCGAAGTCGTCGTGATCGGTGCGGGAGCGGTGGGCGTTTCGTGCGCGCTGTGGTTACGGCGCAAAGGTTTCGACGTGTTGCTGGTCGACAGGGGCGACATCGCGGGTGCCGCGTCGTTCGGCAATGCGGCCACGATTGCGGACTATGCGTGTACGCCCATTCCACAGCCGAAGATCTGGCGCGATCTGCCGGGCTTGTTGTTCGGCGTGGAGTCGCCGCTGTCGATTCGCTGGTCGCGGCTGGGAAACTTTGCGACGTGGCTTGCCGCGTTTCTTGGCCAATGCAACCGGCGAGCGTATCTGTCCAATACCGGCGCGCTGGCAGCCTTGCTGCGCGGCACGCATGACGGTTACGCGCCGCTGCTCGATGACGCGCCCAACGCGGCGGCGCTGGTCCGGCGCGAAGGTTGTCTGTACGCATATCAGACGGAAGCCGCGTTCAGGCGTGCCACCGATGACATCAAGCTTCGCGCCGAGCTGGGTGTCCGTCAGGAGATGTTGAGTGCGAGTGAACTCGCGCAATTAGAGCCTGCGCTTCATCAGCGCGCGGTGGGTGCGGTGCTGTTCCCGTCGGCGTCCCATCTGGTCGATCCGCAAAGCTTTGTGTGGGAGTTGGCAAAGCCGCTGATTGCGGAGCAGCGTCATGTACGGATGGATGTGAGCACGATCGCGACCAGTGCGGCGGGCGTCAGCCTGCGCTCGGCGAAAGGAGAAGAGATACGCGCTGACCGGGTGGTGATCGCCGGCGGCGCATGGTCGGCGAAACTCGCGGCGCAGTTGGGCGACCGTATTCCACTAGGCGCCGAACGCGGCTATCACGTCGAGTTTCAGTTGAAGGAACCGTTGTTCACGCGCCCAACCTGTATCGCGGAATCCAGCTTTTATATGACGCCGTTGCGCGACCTGCGACTGCGCGCGGCCGGCACCGTCGAACTCAGTGGATTGCGTTTGCCGTTGAATCCGGCGCGTACCGATTTTATCGAGCGAAATATCCGCAGGAATATACGGCTGGATGCGCCAGTGACGAGCAGTTGGCTGGGCATCAGGCCGACCATGCCGGATTATCTGCCGGTAATCGGGCACTCGAGCGCAGACGAACGGGTGATCTACGCCTTCGGCCATCAGCACCTCGGCATGACACTCGCGGGAACGACCGGCGACATGGTCGCGCGGCTGATCGAAGGAAAAAAACCGAAGGAGCTGGAGCAATTTTCCGTCGCCCGCTTTAAATGAGCGGTGCGTGACGCTGACATGGCTGTGAGCAGGCTGGGTCGGCGGTCGCACCTTTCCATTGCCGGATTAATCGATCAATCAGACCTTTGGCGAAACGGTGGTAGCGCCAAACGTGCGCCGGGCGATGCCGTGCATCGACTCATCATTAGCATTGTTTCTGTAAAACATAAAAGATTGGAATTGAAGTCACGTCACAATTTTGCGACCCCTAATCTGGCTGCGGTCGTTAACACCAAGTTGTTTCGTCATTGTGACGTAGGGACGGCGCTCCCCCTCCAGGGCCAACGCGCGGCGTCTCCGCAACCTTCAACCCGGTCAGATACTAATGAAAAAGTCGCTTCTCGTGCTCGCTTCCCTTAGCGCGCTGTCCACGGTCGCCCACGCGCAAAGCAGCGTGACCCTGTATGGTCTCATCGACGTCGGCATTACCTATGCCAATAACGCTGGCGGTCACAGCCAGTACCAGATGAGCAGCGGAAACATTCAGGGCAGCCGCTGGGGGCTGCGTGGTACCGAAGACCTGGGTAACGGACTGAAGGCCCTGTTCGTCCTCGAGAATGGCTTTAGCGTGGCGACCGGCAAGCTGGGACAAGGCGGTGACGAATTCGGACGTCAGGCCTATGTCGGTTTGTCGTCGGCCAGCGCGGGTACGGTGACGTTCGGTCGCCAATACGATTCGATCGCCGATTTCACCGGTGTTTTCGAAGTGGCCGACCAGTGGTCGCCGTACTTCGGCGCGCATCCGGGCGACCTCGACAACATGAACAATACGAACCGCGTCAACAACGCGATCAAGTACAAGAGCCTGAATTACAACGGCTTTTCGTTCGGCGGCATGTATAGCCTGGGCGGCGTGGCAGGGCAGTTCAGCCGCAACCAGATCTGGTCGCTGGGAGCGGGTTACCTGAATGGGCCGCTCGCGCTCGGTGTCGCCTACGTAAACGTTAAAGATCCTAACTATTCGTACTTCGGCAATAACTCGACATCGAGCACGACTGCGTCGAACATGACGGCGAGCCGCGTGTATTCGGGCTATGCGTCCGCGAAGACGCAGCAGATTTTCACGGCTGGCGGTGCATATACGTTTGGCGCGGCGACCTTCGGTGCAACCTATAGCAACACGCAGTTCAAGGACATCGGCGCGGAAACCGGCCTGCCTGCAACGGGGTCGGGCGGCAACGCGAAATTCCACAACGTCGAAGTCAACTTCAAGTATCAGATCACGCCGTCTTTCCTCGCGGGCGCGGCGTATGACTACACGAAGGGCTACGGCGTCAACGATGCGACGTACCACCAGGGCGTGCTCGGCCTCGATTACTTCCTGTCGAAGCGGACCGATGTCTATATCGACGGCGTATATCAGCACGCTTCCGGCACGGATTCGACCGGCGGCCGCGCGGTAGCCAACATCAACTTCCTGTCTGCATCGACGACGCAGAACCAGGTGCTCGCCATCGTCGGCATGCGGCACAAGTTCTAAGCGCACTCGCATCGGCCCGGGGATAAGTCGGGCACTCCGGGCGATGCGCAGCTGACTGTCGGCAATTTATTGGGGCACGGCGTTCACGCGCGTCGTGCCCCAACTTCGTAAGACGCGCTTATAAACAGATAAACCGCGGCTTACGAACCATGCCTCGGAATTCTGTTCGGTTAACGTCGCAGGTATCACGTCACGTCCGGTCACGCACGCGCGCGCCAACGCACGTCGATGCGAACCCGAGGGTATTAACATGCAGAACCTGCCGTACGGCCAGATTTTCCCAGGCGACTCGCCAGTGCTGGTCGTCACTCCGCATATCGGAACGTCCGTGCCGGCGCCGTTGCAGTCCAATTCCGCATGGGGTCCCGTCGAGGGACGGCTCGCCGATCCATTTGGCGCGTTGCTGCAATCGGTCGCGATCGGCAGAGGCGTGACGTGTGTGTCGGCGCTCTACCATCCCTGCGTCATCGACTACAACGTGGCTCTGGATAGCCGGCCGTTATCGCCCCGGCTCAATCGCGTGGGACTGTGCCGGACGCACACGTCCCGAGGCGAAGCGTTATACCCAGAGGGCCAGGAGCCGTCGGAAGCGGAGGTGAGCGAGCGGGCGGACATGTACTGGAAGCCGTTTCACGCGGCGGTCGCGAGAGAGGTGGTGCGGCTGCGGAACACGCATGAAAACGTCCTGCTGCTCGTCTCGCACGCAAGCTCGTGGCTCTCGCCGTATCGCGAACAGCCGGGTGCCGCAGACTGCAACATCGGCACCAATCGCGGCACCGCTTGCGACCGGCGTCTGGTGACGGCGCTCACGGAATCGGTGCAGGCGTTCAGCCGGTCGTGGGTGGTCAATGGCAAGCTCGCGGATGCCTTCACCGCGCAGCACTACGGTTTGCCGGTTAGCGGCGTTCACGCGATCGAAGTCGAAGTGGCGGGCCGTTGGCGTCTGGATTGCGAACAGCGGAGCACGGCGCAACCCGAATTTGATTCAGGTGAAACAGGCGCGGCGCTCGGAGTCGCACTCGACGCGCTGGAGGCCGTTCTGAAAAGCATGGAGGGAAGCCGGCAAGCGGTGCACGCCGGTACCGAACCAGACGGGCGCGCGTAACACGCGTAGGGGCATAGCGGCGCAAAGTGCGTAACAACCGTCTGTTCGCGCGGGCGGCAATATAATTGGACTCCACTGCCATTCCATTGCCGACCATGAAAGAGAGCGTACCCGAACAGTATCCAGACTGGGACCTGCTAGCCAGTTGGGTCGCCGTGGTCGAAGCCGGTTCCATCTCGGACGCGGCGAGCCGCCTCGCCATTTCACAAGCCGGCGTCTCGCAGCGCATCAAGGCGCTGGAGACGATTCTCGACACCACCCTGCTCGATCGCGCGACCCGTCCCGCCCGTCCCACCGCCGCAGGTCAACGTCTGTTCGAGCATGCCACCGTGTTGCTGCAGGGCGCGGACCAGATGGTCGAGAGCGTGCGCAACGTCACCCGGGCGAAACGTGTCGTCGTTCGGCTGGGATGCGTGGATTCGTTTGCGGCCACCATCGGCCCGATCATCATCAAGGCGCTGGCCGGTACGTCGCATCAGATCCGTTTGTGGTCCGGCATTACGCCGACGCTCGACGGCCAGCTCGAAGCGCGTCAGCTGGACATGGCGGTGACCACCACGGGTCTCGCGCAGGCACCTGGTATCCGTCGCCAGAAGCTGTTTTCCGAGCCGTATTTCGTGGTGCTGCCGAAAAGCTTCGAGGTCGATCGCCTGACCACGCTGGCCGACCTGAGTCGTCATCTGCAACTGATCCGCTATAGCGCGCGATCGGTGATCGGCCAGCATGTCGACGCCTATCTCGCGTCGAATTCCGAAAACGTCGAACGCACCTGCGAATTCGATGCCACCGACCCGATGCTGAGTCTCGTCGCCGCCGGCCTCGGCTTCGCGATCACCACGCCGCTGTGCGTGTGGCAATCGCGTCATTACGTGCCGGACTTGCGCGTGGTTCCGCTGTCGGCGTTCTCACGCAATGGCAGGCCGCACACCGCGCTTAGCCGGTCGTTCTATCTGGCGTTCCGGGAAAACGAACTGGGCCAGCTTCCCTCCGATCTATACGACCTGCTGCGCCGCGCGTATGAACGGCAGGTTTCGCGCGACATCGCCAAGGCGCTGGCGCTGAATCCCGAAGACGTGTGCCTGCCGGAAGCGGATTGAAACCGGCGATACCGCAGCCGTTGCAGCGGGCCGCCGACGCGTTTTCCATAACTGCGTCCGATTCAATTCATAACCGCCGGTTTAGCAAGCACCGCTTCTTTTTGCAACGACTACTCTCGAAACTGCAGTCAACCGTCGCAGCGACGCGGCGGCGTAGCGCGCAAAACCTTGCGCCGGACGCCGCGGCCCAATGCTGCAATCGGTTCAATTAACGGCTTTTCTTAAGGAGTAGGCGTGATTTCAGGTCCACAATTTCCGTTGCCGGCTAACGAGCCGGAAGTGCATTTCGGCCGCGGAACGTCGGCTGCCAATGAGCTGACCAAAGCACTCGAACAACGCGACGTCGTTGAAATCCCGACCGTGATCGGCGGTAAGCGCTATTTCTCGAACGATGTGGTGGAAGTGCGTGCACCGCACGACCATCAACGACTGCTCGCCCGCATTCATCGCCCGACTGAAGCGCAGATCGGCGAAGCGATCGCCAGCTCGAAGTCGGTTGCGCGCGACTGGGCGAACCTGACGCACGCGAGCCGCGCGACCATCCTGCACCGTGCCGCCGAAATCGTCGCCACCCGCTCGCGCATGAAGATCAACGCCGCGACCATGCTCGGCCAGAGCAAGACGGTCGAAGAAGCCGAGCCGGACAGCGCCTGCGAACTGATCGACTTCCTGCGCTTTAACGCGTACAACGCGCAGCGCGTGTATGCAGAGCAGCCGATGTCGGTCGCGAGCGCGGCGAACCGCATCGACTGGCGTCCGCTGGAAGGCTTCGTGTACGCCGTGTCGCCGTTTAACTTCACGGCGATCGGCGCGAACCTGACCACCGCGCCGGCCATCATGGGCAATACGGTGTTGTGGAAGCCGTCGGAGAAATCGGCGCTGGCCAACTACATCTTCTTCGAAGCACTCGAAGAAGCCGGTTTGCCGCCGGGCGTCATCAACTTTGTGCCGGGCGAAGCCGAACTGACCACGCGCGTCGCGCTGGGGTCGCAGGACCTCGCGGGGATTCACTTCACTGGCTCGTCGGCGGTGTTCCAGTCGCTGTGGAAGGGCGTGGCGTCGAAGGTGGACTTGTTCCGCACGATTCCGCGTCTGGTCGGCGAGACGGGCGGCAAGGACTTCGTGCTCGCGCATCCGTCCGCGAACGCCGCCGAGGTTGCGATCGCGCTGATTCGCGGCGCGTTCGGCTATCAAGGCCAGAAGTGCAGCGCGGCGTCGCGCGCGTACATTCCGAAATCTCTGTGGAGCGCGGTCGAACAGGAACTGCGCGACCGTCTCGCGCAACTGAAAGTGGGCGACGTCGCCGATTTCAGCACGTTCATGGGCGCAGTGATCTCGCAGGCTTCGCATCAGAAGCTCAGCCGCGTTCTCGCGGCGGCGAAGGAAGACACGGCGGTCAAGCTGGTCTCGGGCGGCAAGGTGTGGTCCGAGCCGGGCTACTTCGTCGAGCCGACCGTGCTGCAGGTGTCCGATCCGAAGCATGCGCTGATGACTGAGGAACTGTTCGGCCCGATCCTGTCGCTGTTCGTCTACGAAGACGGCGCGTGGGAAGAGACGCTCGAACTGATCGACGCAACGAGCCCGTACGCGCTGACCGGTTCGATCTTCTGCACCGACCGTTTCGCGCTGCATCAGGCGGAAGCGGCGCTGGTCAACGCAGCCGGCAACCTGTATCTGAACGACAAGCCGACCGGCGCGATGATCGGCCAGCAGCCGTTCGGCGGCGGTCGTGCAAGCGGCACCAACGACAAGGCAGGCTCGTATCTGAACCTGCTGCGCTGGGCGTCGCCGCGCACGGTCAAGGAAACTTACCTGCCGACGCGCGACTGGAAGTTCGGCGCGTAAGCGTAAACGCACGGTGTTTCAATCGGAAGATTGAAACAGACGACAAGGCCAGGCTTTCCGCCTGGCCTTTTTTATCCCTCCGTGTTTTTCCCGATCAGGCCGTGCGTAAGTCGCGGCGGCTGTTCATCGCGCGCGCGGCGAAAAAAGCGAGCATCGCCGACGCCATCGCGTTGAAGACGAACAGCCCGCTGGGCCCGATCACGCTCATCAACAGCGACGCCAGCGCCGGGCCGACCATTCCGCCGAACGAAAACATCAGCAGCAACGTGGCCGTGATCGCCACCCGGCGGTGCGGCTCGGTCCGGTCGTTCACGTGCGACACGATCAGTCCGTATTGCGTAAAGGTGACCGCCACGTAGGCGAGCGTCGCGATCCACACGAAGCTGCGCTCGTGCAGCACCGCGAGCGCGGCGCTCAGCAGCGTCGAAGTCAGCGCAATGCGATACACCAGCCGACGCCTGTCGATGGTGTCGGACAAACGCCCCATCGGCCATTGCGGCAGCAGCGCCGAAAACAGCGCCGTGCCCATGAACGCGGATAGCTCCGCAGTCGAGAAACCGGTGCGCGTCAGATAAACCGGCGTCATCGAATAGAAACTGCTGTAGAGAAAGCCGGCGAGCACGCAGCCGGGAATCGCGAGCGGCGTCGAGGCTTTCATCGCCAGCACGCTGTCCTTCCACGTTTGCGTCGGCATGCGCGTCAGCGCCGCATCGGACACGCGCAGCGGCCAGCCTTCGAGCAGCGTCACCGGCAGGATCGCGGCGGCGAACAGCGCGGCGACGATGGATAGCTGCGCGGTGCCGGACGCGTCGCCGGTATTGAGCAGGAACTGGCCGGAGCCCACGGCGAGATAGTTGATCGCCGCATAGGAGCCGAAAACCTGGCCGCGCCGCTCGTTTCTGACCACGCCGTTCAGCCAGCTCTCGATGGACGTGTACAGGCCCATGAACGCGAATCCCGTCATGAAGCGGATCAGCGCCAGCGCCGGCAGCGATTCGAAGCGTCCGAATGCCAGCGCCAGAATCGCGACGACCGATGAAAACGCGACGAAGGTCCGATGCTGGCCGATCCGGTCGATCAGCCGTCGGTTGAACACGGCCCCGACCATGAAGCCCGCGTAGTAGCACGATTGAATCAGGCCAACCGCAAACATCGCCGCGCCCGCATTCAGCAGTCGCAGAGGGATCAGCGTCTGGAACAGACCATTGCCGAGCGTCAGCAGCGCATAGCCGCCCAGCAGGCCCATTAACGCGCGATATTCGCTTGGCGGCGGCGAACCCGCAGGCGTCTGAACGTCTAACGTTAGCGGCGGCGTTTTTCTTCCCAGCAGCTTGGCTTCCGACAGCGGGCCGGTGCGTGGCGTCTCCAGATTGATGGGTTCTGCGGGTAATGCAGGGTCGTGGCTTTTTTGAACGGATTCTTCGTTTGTTTTTGACATGACACTCTTCGAGGTTCCGCATTCGCTGGGGAAGGTCGGCTCTGGCCGCTCTGACGGCACGCCCCCGGAGTCTTCCGGCAGGCCGCCGGACAAGGGTTTGTCCCAGTTACAGAATCTCTCGCACGAGCTTCGAAAGCGATTAGATAACGGCGTCTTATGAAGATGGTAACGGTCTGTGATGGTGCAACACCCTTGTTTTTGACTTCCTATCGTGTCAACTATGCGCAGTTCAGTGACCAGCGATGACGAAGCGAATTTTCATCAGATAAGGGTGTACAGATGAGCATGAAACACAAATACGCGGGCATTCTGACCGCGGTCCCCACCTCGCTGGACAAGGCGGGACAGTTCCAGCCAGCACCGTTGTATCAGCACATCCAGCGTCTCGCGTCGGCCGGGACCGACGGTGTGGTGCCGTTGGGCGGCACCGGTGAATACACGTCGCTATCGGCAAAGGAACGGCTGCGCGTGGTCGAGACCTCGATCGAGGCAGGCGCGGGCAAGCTTCATGTGGTGCCGGGCATCCTGTCGCCGGGTATCGGCGATGCGGTGGACAACGCAAAGGCGTTCGTCGCCGCGGGCGCCAAGGCGCTGATGGTCGTCACGCCGTACTATTTCCGCCCGACCCAGGACGGCATTGTCGACTACTACAAGAAGTTCTCCGATCAGGTCGACGCCGACATCATCCTCTATGAAATTCCGTACCGCACTGGCGTATCGCTGCACTACGAAACAGTGGCGCGGCTGGCCGAACTGACGCGTGTGGTCGGCATCAAGGCATGCAACCCGGATCTCGCGCAGCAAATGCGCGCGGCCGAACTGAGCGCGTCGAAGATCGCCATTCTGAGCGGCGAAGAAGACGTGCTGCCGCTGCATGTTGCAATGGGCGCGGTCGGCGGGATCATCTCGAGTTCGAATCTGATTCCGAAGCAATGGGCGAAGGTCCTGTCGCTCGCATCCAGCGGCAAGCTTCAGGAAGCCGTTGCGCTGCATGCAACGTTGCGTCCGCTGATCGACGCCATTTTCGCCGAGCCGAACCCGGCCCCGATCAAGGCCGCGCTCGCGCTGCAGGGTTATGACTTCGGCGACGTGCTGCTTCCCATGTTGCCCGCCTCCGACGCGCTCCGTGCCCGTCTGGCGAGCGTCGTTGCGCCGATCGTCGCGCGCGAATCCGAGTAGACCACTCACCCAATAAAAGGCCAACGCCATGTCAGCTGATTCGAAAATCATCATGCCCCGTCGCCGGTTCTTGCAGGCGGCGGGCACGACTCTCCTCTCGACCGCCATCGCTGCGCCGATGGTCATCACCTCGCGCAAGGCCATGGCGGCCAGCAACCTGACGGTGGTGAGCTGGGGCGGCAACTATCACGCCGGCGTCGAAGAAGCGCTGGCGAAGCCGTTCGAGAAAGAGTTCGGCGTTCACGTGACCCTCGTCGATACGCCCGACCTCGCGAAGGTCAAGGCCCAGGTGATGACGAACAACGTCCAGTGGGACGTTTTCGACGCCGTCGGCCCGATGGCGATGACCGGCGCGAAGAACGGCTACTGGGAACCGCTCGATCCGGCGCTCTTCAATCGCAGCGACCTGATCGCGCCGATGACGAAATACGCGGTGCCGTTGTACGGCTTCACGGGCGGCATCTGCTGGGACAACAGCAAGTTCCCGGACGGCAAGCATCCGCAGACGTTCGCCGAATACTTCGACGTGAAGAAGTTTCCGGGCCAACGCACGCTGCGCAATCGCGCGAGCGAGACGCTGGAAATCGCGTTGCTCGCCGACGGCGTCGCGCCGGACAAGCTGTATCCGCTCGATGTCGACCGTGCTTTTAAAGCGCTCGACCGCATCAAGCCGTTCGTCGGCAACTGGGTGGATCAGACGCCGCAAACCGTCACGCTGGTGGAAACCGGTCAGGTCGATTTCAGCTACACGTACTCGACACGCGTGAAGGCGGCGCAGGAAGCCAGCAAGCCGATCGACTTCTCGTTCAAGCAGAACCTGATCGGTCTCGAATACCTGGTGGTTCTGAAGAACTCGCCGAACAAGGCGAACGCGATGAAGTTCGTGCAATTCGCCCTGCGCCCGGACCGTCAGGCCGCGCTGATGAATGCGCTCGGCAATACGCCGGCCAGCCGCAGCGCGATGCCGATGTTGAAGCCGGAAGTGCGCAAGTGGATGTCCGACCCGTTCAACAAGATGAACGTGATCAGCAACGACGCATGGTGGGCCGATCACTACGACGAACTGACGTTGCGGTTCAAGGAATGGGCGCTCGGCTGAACGTGTTGTGGTCCCGATGCCCGCAGTCGGGGCATCGGGAGTCATGGTTAAGGAGGGGTTATGAAATCACGTGTTGACGGACTGTTATACGTCGGGCCAGCCACCGTATTCCTGTTTTTCGTCCTGTTTGTTCCGCTCGCCTACGTCGTCTATACGAGTTTCTGGATTGGGGGCAGCCCCTCCTTGTCCGCGTATCAGCGGTTGCTGGGAAGCGACCTGTTTCTGCGCACGCTTTGGTCGACGTTCCAGATCAGCATTACGGCTTCGGTGGCGAGCCTGTTGCTGGGTTATCCGATCGCGATGCATCTTGCGAAGCAGACGCCGCGCAAGCGCGCGCTGTACATGGTTCTCGTGCTCGTGCCGTTCTGGACCAGCATTCTCGTCAAGAGCTATGCGTTCACGGTGCTGCTGGGCCGCGACGGACTAGTGAACCAGTTGCTGTCGGCGGCATTTCATACGCGGGTGCAACTGCCGATGCTGTTCAACCGCTTCGGCGTGATGGTGGGGATGACGAACTACCTGATTCCGTTCATCGTATTTCCGGTGCTGGCCAGCCTTCTGTCGATCGACAAATCGCTGTACCGCGCGTCCGAAATCATGGGCGCGAAACCGCCGCGTATCTTCTTCCGCATTACGTTGCCGCTGAGCCTTCCGGGGATCGCCGCTGCGACGTTGAGCACCACCGTGATGTCGATGGGCTTCTTCGTCATACCGGCGCTGCTGGGCGGACGCAAGGACGCGATGATGTCCAACCTCGTCGACTTCTATACCCGCGAGACGATGGACTGGAACATGGCCTCGGCAATCGGCGTGATCCTGCTTGCTATCGTCACATTGGCGGCAATGGGCGCGGAACAGTTTCAGCGGCACGACGCGAAGAAAAAGGTGATGGCATGACAACATCGATCGATATGGATCTCCGCACGGCGACAGCGCCGGGCGTGGTGATCGACAGGCAGGAGCGGCGCTACGCGAGGCTTCGCAATGTCATTGCGTTTGCGGTGTATGCATTCATTCTCGTGCCGACGCTGATCGTGATTCCGATCTCGTTCGGCGGCAACGGTGAACTGACGTTTCCGCCGCGCGTGTGGTCGCTCGAGTTGTACGAGCAGTTGTTCAGTTCGTCGGCGTGGGTCGGGCCGATACTTCAGAGTCTCAAGGTGGCCGGTTTGACGATGGTCGTGTCGATCCTGATCGGCGTGCCGGCTTCGTATGGCCTCGTGCGCTTCGATTTTCCCGGCAAGCGCTGGGTGATGTTGCTGCTGATGAGCCCGATTCTGGTACCGGTCATCGTGATTTCGCTCGGCCTGTATCTGTATCTGTCGCGGTTGCATCTGGTGGGCACGACGGCGGGGCTGGTCGCGAGTCACGTCGCGTACGTCACACCGTTCATGATGATGACGGTGATGGCGGGCGTCAAAAAGCTCGACCCGGCACTGGAGTTCGCGACGACCATCATGGGCGCGAATCGCAGAACCGTGTTCTTCAAGGTGGTATTGCCGCAGTTGCGGCCATCGATGTTCGCGGGCGCGTTGTTCGCGTTCCTCGTGTCGTTCGACGAAGTCGTGATCGCCTGGTTCCTGACGAGCCCGACGACAACCACGCTACCCGTCAAGATGTACAGCAGTATCCAGTGGGATATATCGCCGGTGATTGCCGCCGTCTCGGCATTGCTGACGGTGCTGTCCCTCGTGTTCTGCTGTCTCTCGGTATTTCTGCAGCCAGCAGCATCTGAATCGTCACATTGAGGTCGGAGAAAAGCATGTCACACGTACTGCTCGAGAAAAATGGGCGGCCTTCGGCCCGTACGAATTCATCGGTCAACGGAAACCTGGACACCATGTCGACCTCAATCAACGCCGGGGACAACATGATCGTGTTCAACGGCATCAGTAAGAGTTATGGCAATTCGGTCGCGTTGCACACCACCGATTTCACCGTGCGTAAAGGCGAATTCCTGAGCCTGCTGGGTCCGAGCGGATCGGGCAAAAGCACGATCCTCAACATCATTGCCGGTGCGGTCGCGCCGTCCACGGGAAGCATCCTGCTGGACGGCAAGGACGTATCGACGGTGCCGCCGCGCGAGCGTGGTCTGGGCATGGTGTTTCAGAACTACGCATTGCTGCCGCATCTGAACGTATTCGACAACGTCGCGTTTCCGTTGCGAATTCGCGGCGTGGCGAAGTCGGAGATCCAGCAGCGCGTGCGCAATGCGCTGGAACGGGTCGGCCTGACCGGCTACGAAAACCGCAAGCCGCGCGAGATGTCCGGCGGACAGCAGCAGCGCGTCGGTATCGCGCGTTGCATCGTTTATTCGCCGTCGGTCATTCTGATGGACGAACCGCTCGGCGCACTCGACAAGAAACTGCGCGACCAGCTTCAGGGCGAGATCAAACGCCTGCACCGCGACCTGGGAACGACGCTCGTCTACGTGACGCACGACCAGGAAGAAGCGCTGAATCTGTCCGACCGCGTGTGTCTGATGAACGGCGGACGCATTGCGCAACTCGGCACGCCCGATGAGCTTTACTTCGAGCCGGTTAGCGAATTCGTCGCGGACTTCGTCGGCGAATCGAATCTGCTGGAAGGCGTCGTCGTGTCCGACGACACGGTGGCGATCAACGCGAAATGGTCGATCAAGGTGCGGAGCACGGAAGGGCACTCGATCGGTTCGAAGGTGAAAGTGCTGGTCCGGCCGGAGAAAATCTCGGTGCTCGACGACAACGAAACCGACGTCACAGGTGCCGGCGGCGCGAACGAATGCACCGGTGTCATCTCGCAGATTTCGTTCGTGGGCGGCATGACCCGCTTCGAATTGACGACAACCGATGGCCCGACGCTGCTGGTCAAGACCATCTCCGCACGCGCCGCCGAGCGCTCGCCGCTGGGCCGTCCGCTGACGGTCCGCTGGTCGGCTCGCGACAGCGCTGTTCTGAAAAAATAAATCCGCTATGAATTCATCCAGCCTTATTGCAGCAATGATGGAGTTGGTGGGCGACGCCAACGTGATCGACGCGCCGTCCGACATGGAGCCGCATCTGATCGACTGGCGCAAGCGTCATTCGGGAAAAGCCGCGTGCGTGGTGTTTCCGCGAACCACGGAGCAGGTGTCGAAAGTGCTCGCGTTCTGCAACGACAACGGCGTCAAGGTGTTTCCGCAGGGCGGCAATACCAGCGTGTGCGGCGGTTCGGTGCCGGATCACAGCGGCCAGAGCGTGCTGCTGAACATGCGCAAGATGAACCGTATCGTCGAGCTGAATCCGCGCAATAACTCGATGACGGTCGAGGCCGGTTGCGTGCTCGCCGACATTCAGTCGGCCGCGCTCGAAGTCGACCGCCTGTTTCCGCTGACGCTCGGTGCCGAAGGCTCGTGCCAGATCGGCGGAAATATTGCGACCAATGCGGGCGGCACGAACGTGCTGCGCTTCGGCAATACTCGCGACCTGATTCTCGGGATCGAGGTGGTGCTCGCGGACGGCCGTATCTGGAACGGCCTGCGCTCGCTGAGAAAAAACAACAGCGGCTACGATCTGAAGAACCTCTTTATCGGGTCGGAGGGAACACTCGGTGTGGTGACGGCGGCCACGCTGAAGCTGTTTCCGAAACCGCACGCCATCGCGACCGCGATGCTCGGCGTGGACACCGTGTCCGCCGCCGTCGATGAAGGCCTGAAGTTGCAGGCCGCGTTTCCGGGCGAACTGGTCGGTCTCGAACTGATCTCGCAAAGCGAATTCGACATCTCGCTGCGGCATGCCGAGAACGCGCGCAACCCGTTCCAGAAGACGCCCAACTGGACCGTGCTGGTCGAACTCGCCGCTGCAACGGGCACGAGCGAAGCACTCGCGGAACGGTTGACCGACGCCCTCAGCGGCTCGTTCGACAACGGCGTCGTGCAGGACGCGCTGATTGCATCGAACGAACAGCAACGCGCGGAGCTTTGGGGCATCCGGCATCACGTCACCGAGGCGAACGGCCGCGAAGGGATGGGGCTGACGCACGACATCGCCGTACCCACTTATCGCATTCCCGACTTCGTCGAACTCGCCGGGCAGGCGCTGGCCGAACACTATCCGGCGGCGGTGCCGGTCGTGGTGGGCCACATGGGCGACGGCAATCTCCACTACATCGCGATGTTCACCCACGAGTACTGGGCGAAGGTCGCGGACAAGGCGGCCGTTCAACTGAAGCTGAGCCATCTGCTCTACGACATCGCTGCCGGAATGGGTGGCACGTTCAGCGCGGAACATGGCATCGGCTCGCTGCATGTTTCGGAAATGGGCATCTACAAAGATGCAGCCGAGATCGCGCTGATGCAACAGTTCAAGCAACTACTCGACCCGAAGGACACGATGAATCCGGGCCGCGTGCTGCCGAACCAGGTGGCCGCTCAGGACCATTGAATGGCACTCTCCAGCGTTGCCGATTATCGTCGGGCGGCGAAGCGATTTCTGCCGGATTTCGCGTTCAGCTATCTGGAAGGCGGAGCGGAAGACGAAGTCACCATGCGCCGCAACCGAGCCGCGTTCGAGCGGGTCACGCTGGCGCCGCGTGTGCTGGTCGACGTTAGTTCGGTGAATACCGGGGTCACGCTGGCGGGTTCCGACGCCGCGTGGCCTGCCGTGGTCGGCCCGACGGGTCTGAACGGTCTCTACCGGCGCGAGGCGGAGGAGACGCTGGCCCGTTCCGCGAACGCGGCGGGTCTGCCGTTCGTGCTGTCCACCGCGTCGACGAGCCTGCTCGAAGACGTCCGTCGTGCATCGGACGGCGATCTCTGGCTACAACTCTATGTGCAGCAGGACCGGCGTATCGCCGAGGACATGATGGCGCGCGCGCGAGCCGCCGGTTTCTCGACGCTTCTGCTGACGGTCGATACGCCTGTCACCGGCCAGCGCGATCACTACGCCAGAACCGGCTTCACGCTGCCTCTACGCTGGTCGCCGACACTGCTGTGGGACATCGCTACGCATCCGCGCTGGACCGCCATGGTCGGCGTGCATGGCGTGCCGGAACTGGTCAACCTCGCGCGCAGTGCGCGGCTAGGTCCGGGGATCGAAGCACAGGCCGCCGCGCTGAGCCGTCAGATGGACACGTCGCTTAACTGGAGCGACCTGGCGTGGGTGCGCCGTCACTGGCCCGGCAAGGTTCTCGTGAAAGGCATCCAGACGGCCGCCGATGCCGTCAACGCGTCGCGCCACGATGTCGACGGCGTCGTGCTGTCCAACCATGGCGGCCGTCAACTCGACGGCGCGCCCAGTTCGCTTGAAATCCTGGCCGACACCGTATCGGCGACTCCCGACGAATTCATTGTGCTGATCGACGGCGGCATCCGGCGCGGCAGCGACATTGCCAAAGCCGTGGCGCTGGGCGCCGACGGCGTTTTGCTGGGCCGCGCGCCGCTGTACGGCCTGGCCGCCGATGGCTCGCGCGGAGTCGGCGACGTTCTGTCGATGCTCAAAAAGGAACTCGAGATTTGCATGCGGCTTCTCGGCTGCCCCGACATCGGATCGCTCGACGCGAGTTACATCGCGAGCCTGCGCGATCCGTATGCACGGCACGCCTTGTCGGAAGCCGCCGACTTGACGGAGAAATTGTTGTGACTGAATCTGTTTTCCGCTTTCACCAGGGCACGCTGCCCTTGCTGATTTCGATCCCGCATCTGGGTACCGACATCCCGGACCCGATCCGCAGCCAACTGACCGATGTCGCGTCGCAGGTCGCCGATACGGACTGGCACCTCGACACGCTGTACGACTTCGCGAGGCTGTCGGGTGCGTCGGTACTCGGCGCCCGATACTCGCGCTACGTGATCGATCTGAATCGCCCGTCGAGCGGCGAGAGTCTTTATCCGGGACAGACAACGACGGGGCTCTGCCCGACCGAAACGTTTCGCGGCGAACCTCTTTACCTTTCAGGGAAGGGGCCGGATAAAGATGAACTCGCGGCGCGGCTGCAAGACTACTGGAGCCCTTATCACGCGAAATTGCGTGAAGAGCTTGATCGTCTGAAGGCACAGTTTGGTGCCGTGCTGCTGTGGGAAGCGCATTCGATTGCCAGCGTGCTGCCGCGTCTGTTCGACGGCAAGCTGCCGGATCTGAACCTCGGCACGAACTCGGGCAAGAGTTGCGATAACCGCATTCTCGACGCCGTCACGCAGAGTCTCGAAGGCCAGCCGTTCACGTGGGTGACGAACGGGCGCTTCAAGGGCGGCCATATCACGCGCGAATACGGTTGTCCCGAGCAGGGCATTCACGCGATCCAGCTGGAGATGTGCCAATCGACGTATATGAACGAAACGGCTCCGTTTGCGTATCGCCCGGATCTGGCCGCGCAGGTGGCGCCGGTGGTCGAACGCATGGTCATGGCGGCAGTGGATACGATGCTCGCTCTGCCTGACTGATTCAGCAGATAGTTCGAGTAGCTCAAAGCACGTCGAATACGACGTGCTTTTTTATTGCCGTGATCGCTACGAAAAAAGCCGTCTCTGCATCAGCGATTGCAGAGACGGCTTCGCATTTCCACTTCGAATAAACCCATGCGGCGCAGCAGCCGCATGAGATACCCGAGCACTTACAACGATCGCGTCAACGACGGCACCACCTCGAACAGATCGCCGACCAGACCGTAATCGGCGACGCTGAAGATAGGTGCATCGGCATCCTTGTTGACCGCCACGATCACCTTTGAGTCTTTCATACCCGCCAGATGCTGGATCGCGCCGGAAATGCCGACCGCGACATAGAGTTCGGGCGCGACGATCTTGCCGGTCTGGCCGACCTGCCAGTCGTTCGGTGCATAGCCGGAGTCGACCGCCGCGCGCGACGCACCGACAGCCGCCCCGAGCTTCTCGGCCAGCGGGTCGAGCAACGCGAAGTTTTCCTTGCTGCCCAGACCACGGCCGCCCGATACGACGACACGCGCGGCGGTCAGTTCAGGGCGATCACTCGTTGCGACCTCACGGCGGACAAATGTCGACAGACCCGAATCCGCAACCGCAGGCACGGTTTCGATCACCGCATTGCCGCCTTCCGCGCGGGCTGCATCGAAGGCCGTCGTGCGAATCGTCGCGACCTTGACCGGATCGCCCGACTGCACCGTGGCGATCGCGTTGCCCGCATACACGGGACGCTGGAACGTGTCGGCCGATTCGATCGCGATCACGTCGGAAATCTGCGACGCGTCGAGCTTTGCCGCGACGCGCGGCGCGGTGTTTTTTCCGGCGGCCGTCGCGCAGAAGAGGATGTGCGAGTAGTCCTTTGCCAGCGCCAATACCTGAGCGGCGATGTTCTCGGCCAGGCCTTCGGCCAGCTGAGGCGCATCGGCGAGGATGACCTTGTCGACTCCCGCGACCTTGCTCACCGCATCGGCGACGCCCTGTGCATGGCTACCCGCCACGAGAACATGGACGCCGTTTGCAAGCTGCGTCGCAGCGGCGATAGTGTGAAGCGTCGCGCTTCTGATTTGAGCGTTGTCGTGTTCGGCAATAACGAGCGTCGTCATTTAAATCACCTTGGCTTCAGTTTTCAGTTTTTCGACCAGCGCAGCGACGTCCGGCACCATCACGCCGGCCTTGCGCGCGGCGGGTTCGACCACCTTCAATGTCTTCAGGCGCGGCGCCGGATCGATGCCGAAGTCGGACGGCTTGACCACTTCAATAGGCTTCTTCTTGGCCTTCATGATGCTGGGCAACGTCACGTAGCGCGGCTCGTTCAGACGCAGGTCCGTGGTGATAATCGCGGGCAAACGCAGCGATACGATTTCCACGCCGCCGTCCACTTCGCGGGTGACCGTGGCCATACCGTCGACGATGTCGATGTTGCTTGCGAAGGTGGCCTGCGGCCAGTCGAGCAGCGCGGCGAGCAACTGGCCGGTCTGGCCCGCGTCGTCGTCGATGGCCTGCTTGCCGAGAATCACCAGTTGCGGCTGCTCTTTGTCGACGACGGCCTTCAGCAATTTGGCGACGGCGAGCGGTTGCAACTCGGCGTCGGTCTCCACCAGCACGCCGCGATCCGCGCCGATCGCCAATGCGGTGCGCAGCGTTTCCTGGCTCTGCGTCAGACCGCACGACACGGCGATGACCTCGCTCGCGTGGCCGGCTTCTTTCAGGCGCGTGGCCGCTTCGACGGCGATTTCGTCGAACGGGTTCATCGACATTTTCACGTTGCCGATGTCCACGCCGCTTTGATCCGCTTTCACGCGGACCTTGACGTTGTAGTCGACCACACGCTTTACCGCGGTAACAATTTTCATCTCATCTTCCTCATCAATTCAGTCGTTTATGCGGATGCGGGACGGCTCGATGGTCACGAGCACGGCGAGTCGCGGCGGCTCGCCCGACGCCGCGACCGCCTTTGCGGCGTTCAGTTCGAGGGGACGCGTCACGTCGTTGACGATCAGCACTTCGCCGGACTCGACATGGCCCGCGCGCCCGGTGCCGTCCTCGCGGAACGAGCAGCGGCTATCGAGCGCGACGACGACGGCCGCGCAGTTCAGCGGCACGGTCATCCGGTCGACGATCGCGCGAACCCGGGCCCGGTAGCGGCCCCGGGCGCTCATGACATTGAGTACGGTGACCGGTCCGTCGATCAGCGACGCATTCCATGCGGGGCCGCCGTCGAACTCGACGGCTTCGAACGGCTTGAGCATGACGGTCGCGTGGGCGTCGCGCAGCGCGACTCCGCCGCCGCGCATCACCAGCGAGATCCGCGAGATGCCTTCGAAGCGCGAGTACGGGCCGTCGCGCTCGACCTCGGCCAGACTGATGCGCCATTGATCGCTGCCCGTCGCCAGGGTTCGGGTGACCCCGCCGCCGTTGCGCCAGGGCTCGCCGGGAACCGATGCTAGGGGGCGCACATCGATTGCAGACATGATGTTGGCCTCAGGACACCGCGCCGAGACCGTACTTGCCGGTCAGCAGTTCGCCGGTCGCAAAGCGTTCGATCGAGTACGGCTTCAGCGAGACGTCGGTCGGCAGGCCGAGGGCTTCCTGCGCGAGTACGCGCCCTACAGTCGGCGAAAGTTTGAAGCCGTGGCCCGAGAAACCGTATCCGACTACCAGGCCTTCGATGCCGGGCAATTTGCCGAGTACGGGATTCCAGTCCGGCGTCACGTCATAGACGCCCGTCCACGACGACGCGATCCCCGCGGTCTCATATTCCGGGAAGCGTTCGGCAACCTGCGCACCGACTTCGACGATGTAGTCCATCGGAATGTCGCCTTGCTCGACTTCCGCCGTATTGAGTTTTTCGCCGACGATGCCTTCGCTCACCAGCATCTGGCTGCCGCCGTAGCTGCGGTAGTAGAGCATGCCCGGCGACGCCAGATCCTTGAACACCGGCATCGAGAACGTGTATTTGGCCGCGTCGCATTCGAGCGCGAGCACCGCGTGACGTTCGGGCATGACCGGCAGTGTCTTGCCGGTCCATCCCGCGAGTTCGGGGGTCCAGATGTTCTGCGTGCTGATCACCATCGAAGTCTTGAAGTCGCCGATGCTGGTCGACACGCCGACCACCTTGCCGTTCTCGATCAGGATCCGGTTGACCGACGCGTTCTCACGAATCGTCACGCCGCCGCGACGGGCCGCGCGGGCAAAGCTGGTGGCCACCAGGTAGGCGTCGGCGAAACCCGCTTCGGGCTCGTAGCCGATCAGCGCGGCATCGCCGAAGCGCGCGATGGGCAGCAGTTCGCTGGCCTGCTTTGCATCGAGCAGTTCGAGCGGAATGCCCTGTTCTTTCTGTTGATCCAGTGACGCGCGCAGCGGTTCGAGCTTGTCGCCTTCACCGGCGACGATCATGTAGCCGCATTTGACCAGGCCGCACGACGCTTCGTCGTCGCCGAGATAGGACGAGAAATTGTTGAACACGTCCCACGATTTACGCGCCAGCTCCACATTTTCCTTCACCGAGTAGTGGGTGCGCAAAATGCCCGACGACTGCGATGTCGTTCCAGCCCCAATCGTGCCCCGGTCGAGCACGAGCACGTTCTTCGCGCCGAGTTTCGCAAGCTGGAACGCTACCGAACTGCCGATAACGCCCGCTCCGATCACCACCACATCATATGTATTCACGTTCCGCTTCCTTTTGAGCAAGGTGTGAGCGAAGTGTGATGCGGCAAAAACAAGGGTCCAGAAATATAAGCGGATTCGATTTTTAGCAAAAGCGCCCGTCAGGATGCGGATCGGCGGCGCGCACCTTCGGGGTGAATCGACGCGGCCACGCCGCTCCCGCAGGCGTCAGGCGGATGAAAGACTGCGGCGGCACATCAAGCGTGCTTATCCAAAGAATAAGAAAGTGTCGTGAAAGATGCCGTGGGTTTTTTGCGTGCATAGCCTGTGTGTCGACGGTATGCGGTTCAGCCGGAAACGCCCTCAGGCGAGGGAGCTTTCGCAGTCGCTTCACCTCGCCGATCGGGTTTCACCACTACGTGTGAGAGGCCAGTCATGTCGAAGTCGAATCATCCCGCCCAGTCTCCGGAGCGGCGGCAGTTCCTGACGGGAGTCGCGGGCATTGCAGTCGCCGCCGCCACCTCGCCATTGCTACTTCATTCGAAACGCGCGTTTGCCGCCGATCAGCAGATGACGCTGGTCACCTGGGGCGGTGCGTACCGGCAGGCGCTGGAAGAGTCGGTGGTCAAGCCGTTCAGCAAGGAGACCGGCATTCAGGTGACGATCGTCGATACGCCTGACATGGCCAAGCTCCGTGCGCAGGTTCAGACGAACAATGTGCAGTGGGACGTGTTCGACGCGCCCGGCGCGCTCGGTGTGGCCGGCGCAAATGCGGGTTTGTGGGAGCCGCTGGACCCCGCGATGTTCGATCGCGGCGACCTGATCATCGACATCAAGAACAATCTTTTGCCCTGGTATGTGTTTGTCGGCGGCGTGGCGTGGGACCCGAAGAAATATCCAGCGGGAAAGCATCCGAAGAATTTCGCCGAATATTTCGACACGAAGACGTTTCCCGGCCGACGCACGTTTCGCAATCGTCCCAGCGAGACCTTCGAAGCCGCGTTGCTGGCCGACGGTGTGTCGCCGAAACATCTTTATCCGCTCGATATCGACCGCGCGTTCAGATCGCTGGAGCGCATCAAGCCGGACGTGGTCAAGTGGATCGACCAGACCCCGCAGACCTTGACCCTGCTTCAGACCGGCGAGGCGGATTTCACTTACACGTATGCGTCGCGCGTGCGACCCGCAAAGGCGGGTGGCCAGTCGGTCGATTTCTCGTTCGACCAGACGGTAAACGGTTTCGAATATCTCGCCATCGTCAAGAACGCGCCGAACAAAATAGCCGCGACCAAATTTCTCGCCTTCGCCGCACGTCCCGACCGGCAGGCGGCGTTCATGGAACTCATCGGCAATACGCCGAGCAGCAAGAAAGCCCTCACGCTGATGAGCGCGGACAGCCGCAAATGGATCCCCGATCTGCAGTCCGCCAACAGCGTGCTGATGGACGACGCCTGGTGGGCGAAGAACTTCGACGACGTGACGCGGCGCTTCAAGGAGTGGGCAATGTCGTGAGTCGAACACGGCAGCCTGTAGATGTTTTTCACCGAGACATTCAGTTAAGGAATTGAGATGCAGACGAGAACAAACAACGACGACCTTGCTCAACTCAAGCGACGCGTCGATATGGCGGGGACATTTGGCTGGTCGATGGTTTCCGGTATCACCGCGATCGTGTTGCGTGAGAAGGGCGAAGCTGCGCTGAACAACGTCTGGCGAACCTTGATGACGGCCGAGCAGTCGCAGCGCTTTGTCGAGGCGCTCGACAAGCTGGGCATCGTCGGCGATACGCCTGCCGTGACAGCGGCCAAGTATCACTATTTCAGCAATTCGATTGGCGGCATCAACATGCAGTACATGGAGGAGTCGCCCAAAAAAGTGTGGATACGCTATCTGCCGCCATGGGGATCGTTTCCGGGCATCTCGGCGCTGACCGTGCCGACGTCGGTGCGCCGAACGATTCTGTCGACGTGGCATCCCCGCAATGGCGAATTGCTCGGTTGCCCGCGCCTGGGTTGGGTGGCGACCAAGTTCGTCGCGGAAGGTCATCCGTACGACGAAGGTTATTTCCTCGAATACGACCACGATCTGAAACCGGAAGAGCGCTTCCGCGTGCAGCACGTCGAGAAGACACCAGAATTCGATGCGTCGAAGGCGCCGAAACTTGACCCCGTTGCCTGGCCCGAAGCGCGTGTTCTGAAGGGAAGTGCGAACTACGCATCGGATTACGTCACGCATGTGATCGAGGCCGTCGTTCAACTGTTCGGAATTAACGCGGCCTGTCAGATCGTCGAATCGGCGATGAGACTGCTTGCCGTGCAATTTACGCCTTCGCTGAAGGCGCTTTCTGGTGTGGAAGGCAATCGCCCTGCGGCGCTGGCGCAGATGTACGCGACGATGATGGGTGCGTTCAAAAATGCACCGCAGTGGAAAAGTACCGGAGACGATTCTGCGGAATTGATATTCGATACGTTCGAGCCGTTCCCGTTCCAGCGATCGGACCAGATGCGCCGCGCTGTCTTCGCGTTCTTCGATATCGGCGTGCGTACGCTCAACGGCCACATCAAACTGGAGCGCGAATTCGACAGCAGTACCGGCATCGAGCGATGGACATTCGTCGATACTCACACATGGCTCTGGTAACGGGATACCGAAATGAACTACTTCTCGGCGGATGAGAGTATTCCGGGCCTGTTACGTGAATGCGCGCGGGACAATCCCGCGCATGTTTTCTGCCGGTCCGATGACTTCGCGTTGACCTACGCGCAACTCAATGAGCGCGTCAACCGGCTTGCCAACGGCCTGGCGAGTGTCGGCGTCGCGGCTGGCGACCGGGTTGCGGTGATGCTTGCGCATCACATCGATCACGCGCTGGCGTTTTTTGCGCTGATGAAATTGGGCGCGGTGCAGGTGCCGGTGAATACGCATCTCAAAGGCGCCGGTCTCGAACACGTCGTCATGCACTCGGACCCGCGCTTCGCGATTGCGGACGATATCTACGCAGATGTCCTCGAACCGATTCTGAGCGCGACGTCCAGCTTGAAAACAGTGTGGCGCGGCGCTCGTCCGTCGTGGTCGCCGGATGCCGAAACGTTCGAAACGCTGGCCGCGCACGTCAACGCGGACGAGCCGTCATACGAAGCCAAAGACCCAGACCTGCGGGCCATTCTCTACACCTCCGGCACGACGGGTCCGGCGAAAGGCGTGCAGATGACCGACCGCATGTACCGCGCGGCCGCGCTCGGTTCATCGTGGATCGGCTCGATTACGCCAGGCAGTGTGCTGCATTTCTGGGACCCGATTTATCACGTGTTCGGCAGTGAAGTGCTGGTGATGGCGTTGATGCAACCGGTTACGCTCGCGTTCGTGCCGAAGTTCAGCGCGTCGAAGTTCTGGGACGAAGTGGCCCGGTATCAGGCCACGCATCTGCACTTTGTGGGCGGCGTGATGCAATTGCTGCTGAAGCAGCCGCCATCGGATGCGGACACGACACACGGTCTGAAGGTGGCATGGGGCGGCGGTGCGCCGGTCGACGTGTGGGCCGAATTTCAGCGGCGTTTCGGCGTGCCGGTCCGTGAAGGCTATGGGATGACGGAGACGTCGAGCTTCAGCGTGATCAATATCGACGGCAAGCTTGGCTCGATCGGCAAGGCAGTCGATTATTTCGACGTGGAGATCGTCGATGACAACGGTCGTCGGCTGCCTGCGGGTCAGATCGGCGAAATACGCGTGGCCGAACGGGAGCCGGGAACGCTGACGCGCGGGTACTTCAGGAGCGACGACAAGACCGCCGAGGCGATTCGCGACGGCTGGCTTTATACCGGCGATCTCGGACGCGAGGATGAAGAAGGATATTTATTCTTTCTCGGCCGCAAGAAAGACAGCTTGCGGCGGCGCGGTGAAAACGTCTCGGCATGGGAAGTGGAAAATGTCGTGAACTCGCATCCCGATGTGGAAGAAAGCGCGCTGATCGGCGTGGTCAACGAGTTCTCTGATGAAGACCTGAAGATCTTCCTGAAGCTGAAATGCGAACCTGCTGCTTTCGATCACATCGCGTTCGTCGCGTGGTGCGAAGAACGGATGGCGCGCTTCCAGGTGCCGCGTTTCATTGCGATCGTCGAAAGCTTTTCGAAGACGCCGACGCAGAGAATCCAGAAGCAGACGTTGTCGGCGAAGATGGACGATTGCTGGGACGGCGGCGCGCAGCGCGTCGTAACGTCCGCATAACGGTATGAATCGACAGGCGGCATTATTGCCGTTTGTCGATAGCATCGAAGCGCTCTTGAAGTTCTGTTCGCGTTACACGGCTACATGTGCTTCATCGAGCTTCGCGGCATACGAATCAAAAATCCCGGGCGGCAGCTTCGGCAGCGCCGATCGCAAAGAAGGTGCAATCACGTCGCGAACGATAGCAATCGACTCGCGTGTCACCGACTCGGCGACATCGGACCACTCCGCGCGGCGCGTTAGCAGATAAAAGTGCCGGTGCCCGAGTCGCGTCTGCGGCAATGGAACGATGCTGATGTCGCCGAGATGCACGCGCGACTGCCACAGGCAGAGCGGCGATGTAATCGCGCAGCCGAAGCCTGAGGCCACCAGGCTCAGAATCGGATCGGTATCGTCGAATTCGTAACGCCGGGGCGCGTAGAAATTCATGTGGGTGATGAAACGTTCGATCTGCTGCCCGATCACCGATCTCGCCGTGTATCGCAGCAACGGCAGTTCGCGCAGTATCTGCTGAAACTCGATGGGCGCGCTCGAATTGCGCCTGTTTTTAGGCGCAACCGCGACCAGGCATTCGGAGAAAAGCGGCCTCAGTTCGACCCGTTTGGGATCGAGTGTGGCTTCGGTGCAAATGGCCAGATCGAGTTCGCGATTCACCAGTTGCTCGCTGAGCGCGGGTGTGAGACCCGACCACATCGAGAAGTCCTGCGCTTTCTCGGGCAAGCGCCGAACGAGATGCGGGCCGACCGTGGCCGCATAAGAGTCGACACAACCAATGCGCAGATTTGCGACGCCGGTTTTGGCCGCGGCGCGTACATTCAGTGCAACCGCTTGCGCGTGTTCCAGCAGCGCGCCCGCCTGTTCGAACAAAATTTTTCCCGCAGCATTCGGGCGTACAGGCCGGAAGTCGCGGTCGAACAACGACACGCCCTGTTCGCGTTCGAGGCTGGCAATCAGCTGACTGACCGCACTTTGAGTGACGCCGAGGACGCGCGCGGCCTCCGTCATCGACTTCGTTTCGCAGACCGCGACGAATGCCTGAAGTGCCCTTAAATCGACGCCATTGATCGAATTTCGCATGCTTTTTTCCTCCGCATGCCATGCTGCGGCCGCGATAAAAGTTCGACGGCAAAGCAAGCCGCGATTGTGTGGAGCATAAGAAATCCTTATGTCGCGAAGCGGGTGTTTCTGGAGTTTTACGATGGCCCGGCCTGAGATGCGCTAATGGCTGCACTCAGTGTCGAACGGCGCGCGGCGACGATGACGACGCACGTTGCGCCGACGGCCAGAAAAACCCTGCAATGAAACGCCTCTTTCACATGAACACACAGACTCTTGTCGAGAAATTTGGTCCGCGCGAATCGATGGAATACGACGTTGTTATCGTTGGCGGCGGTCCGGCCGGACTCTCCGCTGCGATACGGCTCAAGCAGATGGCCGCGCAACGCAACGCCGAAATCAGTGTCTGCGTGCTTGAAAAGGGTTCTGAGGTAGGGGCGCACACGCTCTCCGGCGCGGTGATGGACCCACGCGCGCTCAACGAACTCATTCCCGACTGGAAAGAGCAGGGCGCGCCGTTGAATGTCGAAGTCACCGAAGACCGCTTTCTGTTTCTGTCGGAGAAAGAGGCACGGCAAGTGCCGAACTGGTTGTTGCCCGATAACTTCATGAACCACGGCAACTATGTCGTGAGTCTTGGCAACGTGACGCGCTGGCTGGGTGCGCGTGCCGAAGAACTGGGCGTCGAGATTTTTGCGGGATTTCCCGCGGCCGAAGTGCTGTATGGCGAGCGAGGAGAAGTTCTCGGCGTCGCGACGGGCAACATGGGCCTCGGAAAAGACGGTGAGCCGACCGACGCGTTCCAGCTCGGCATGGAGCTGCACGCCAAGTACACGTTGTTCGCCGAAGGCGCACGCGGACACCTCGGCCGTCAGTTGATCGAACGATTCAGGCTGGATGAAGACGCCGATCCGCAGGTCTACGGTCTGGGCATCAAGGAATTGTGGGAGATCGATCCGGCGATGCACAAGCCAGGTCTCGTCATTCACACGGCGGGCTGGCCGCTCGAAAACGACACCTATGGCGGCTCTTTTCTCTATCACCTCGATAACAATCAGGTGGTGGTCGGCTTCGTCGTGGGACTTGGATATACGAATCCGTTTCTGTCGCCGTTCGAGGAGTTCCAGCGCTACAAGACGCATCCGGCGATCCGCAAGTTTCTCGAAGGCGGCAAGCGCGTTTCGTATGGCGCTCGCGCGATCGCGGCCGGCGGACTCATGTCGCTGCCGAAGCTGGTGTTCCCCGGTGGCGCATTGATCGGATGCGAAGCCGGCTTTCTCAATGCGTCGAGAATCAAGGGTAGCCACGCGGCTATTTCGAGCGGCATGCTGGCTGCGGAGGCGGCATTCGATGCGCTGCAAGCGGGACGTCAGCGTGATGTGCTGGTCGAGTACCCGGAGGCTTTCGACCGGTCCTGGTTGAAGCAGGAACTGCATCGTGCCCGCAATTTCAAGCAGTGGATGAGCAAGGGGCTGCTGGCCGGAACGTTCATGGTCGGGCTCGAACAGAAGCTGTTGGGCGGACGTGTGCCGTGGACGCTGCATCATCGGCATTCGGATAACGAGACCCTGAAGCCCGCCGCCGAATGCAAACCGATTGTCTATCCGAAGCCCGATGGGAAGCTGACTTTCGATCGTTTGTCGTCGGTGTTTCTTTCGAATACCAATCACGAGGAAAATCAGCCGGCGCATTTGACGTTGAAGAATTCGTCCGTGCCGATTGATGTGAATTTATCAAAGTATGCTGGCCCGGAGGCGAGGTTCTGTCCAGCCGGTGTTTATGAATTTGCGACGAACGGCGACGGGAAAGAAGCGCTCGTGATCAATGCGCAGAACTGCGTGCATTGCAAAACATGCGATATTAAAGACCCGACGCAGAACATCGTGTGGGTGACGCCGGAGGGCGGCGGCGGGCCGAACTATCCGAATATGTGATGGGGGTGCGCGGTGCGGGTTTCGATTCGCGCTGTGCGAAGATGACGATGCGGCTGAGCTGCGGAGTATTCGATTGAATGGACACTCCGCAGCTCAGATCAACGGCGTGGGCCAATACGAAGCGTTCGAGTTCGCTGCATAAAACTTAAAACCGCGCTGATACTTGAACCAGAAGCTGCGTGCCCCGTGTGTGCTCAAAGCACGGCAACGATTTCAATCGGTTCAGGCACGTGTCACAACTTTTCCCGTTGGAAAAACTGCAGGGCTCCCACTTTATCTTGCCGCCGGTGAGCGATGTAATCCGGCATTTCGAAGACTCGATGGGCGTACTGGAAAATTTCGACTTTAATGGATCGAGATATATACACGAACGTTCGTTAATTAACCTAACTGAATAACTTGCATCAACGCACAAATCATCTGCCGTGCAGGCAGGACGGTTGAAAGTTTGATCCCGATCAACGTTAGCAATAAGGAAAAATAAAACAAGCCTTCAATTACCCTTCAGAACTCCAGAGTAGTGCCGTAACTACATGCATAACCATCCAGCTACGTAGTGCGCATTTCCCTCGAGAAGCATATGAAGAATACGAAGTTGTCGACGCGCCTGATCGCAGGTTTTTCCCTCCTGACGGTACTGTTGATTGGAGTGGCCGGACTTGCGTTCTATGGTTTGTCGCAGTTGAACAGCCGGCTCGACGATATTGCGCGGGTCAACAACACAGAGGCGCGTCTCGCCAATGTTTTGAAATCTTCGATTCAGGATCGCGCAATTGCTGTCCGCAACCTCGCGCTTCTGGATAATCATCAGGATCTGCTGACTGAAGTCGATCGCATCAGGGCACAGGATCGAATCTACGCAGACGCCGCGCGCCAGCTGCGCGATATGTTCTCGCAGGAAGCAGGCACGACCGAAGGCGAGCGCAAGTTACTGGCGGAGGTCGATCAGCAGGAGACACTTGCGGTTCCGCCGATGAACCAGGCTGTTGACCAGGCAGTCGCCGGCGATATCGCAACTGCGGCTCGCACGATCATGCACGAGGCGCGTCCTCCGCAGCGGGTGTGGCTCGCGAAAGCTGTCGCGCTTGCAGATCGGGAAGACGAGGAAAACGTCGAAGCACAAAAAGAAGCCGTGGCAACCTACGCCAGCATCCGCGTGCTGGTCGGTTCGCTGGTAGCCCTGGCTATCGCGGTCGCTATCGTCACCGCCGTGATCCTTACTCGCAGCGTACTGCGTCAGTTGGGCGGAGAGCCGAGCGACGCGCAGCAAATCGCCGGCGAAATCGCAGCGGGCAACCTGCGTGTTCGCATTGCATTGGCAGATGGAGACGACCGTAGCCTGATGGCGTCGCTCGAAGCGATGCGCGCACGTTTGACCAGTATCGTCACAGGCATCAAGAGTTCTGCTGAATCGATTTCGGTGGCGGCGGGAGAGATTGCACAAGGCAATCTCGATCTGTCCCAACGTACCGAAGAGCAGGCTGCGTCGCTCGAGCAGACCGCGGCGAGCATGGAAGAATTGACATCGACGGTCAAGGCGAATACGGACAATGCACGTCAGGGAAGCACGCTGGCTCATACGGCGTCGCAGACGGCATCTGCCGGAGGCGATGTCGTCCATCGCGTGGTGAGCACGATGGACGACATTTCATCGAGCTCGTCGAAGGTCGCGGAAATCATTTCGGTTATCGAAGGAATTGCTTTCCAGACGAACATTCTTGCGTTGAACGCAGCGGTGGAGGCTGCGCGTGCAGGCGAGCAGGGTAGAGGCTTCGCGGTCGTCGCCGGAGAAGTGCGCACGCTCGCGCAGCGCAGCGCCACGGCCGCGAAAGAGATCAAGGATCTGATCGGGACGTCGGTATCGCATGTCCGGGACGGTTCGGCTCTCGTGCAGCAAGCTGGACAGACCATGAGCGAGGTGGTGCGCTCGGTTCAGCGGGTCACGGACATCATGGGGGAAATCGCGTCGGCGTCGGTCGAACAGAATACCGGCATCGAACAGGTCAATGTCGCCGTGACCCAGATGGATGAAGTCACGCAACAGAATGCCGCGTTGGTGGAACAGGCGAGTGCCGCTGCGCAGGCGATGGCCGATCAGGCGGAAACGCTCCGCGTGGCCGTGTCGATTTTCAAAGTGGAGGAGCCGGGCCGCCCACAGGCTGCAGTGGCTGCGGCCGATTCGAAATCGGGTGTAAGCGATCTTGGTCGGCAGGTTGCCGTCGCGACACGGAAAACGACCGCAGGGCCTGCAGCGAACGGTAACCCGGTGCAGCAGTCGGCCATGGCGCCAGCGGGACACGACTGGCAAAGCTTCTAGTCCCACCACAACCGCTTTCGAGCAATTTGCTTATGAGGCGTAGTGATCGATTCACGCTGACGCACAGCCGGTTGCTCTTAAGCGCGACAGCCTGCGAACCGCAACAGGGCAGCGCTACGCGCTCGGACTTTTAGACGCGATGGCGGATGGGTCAACACCGCAAACCGCAGAAGCGGCGGAGCCAACCTCCAGTCGGTCCTCCAGATTCGCTGCATCACGCGCGGAACAGAAATCTTCAGGGTCGGTAACGTCTGACAGCGCATCGACGCCTTCCGCCAGTCTTTGATTGCGTCGCCAGCTTGCCGGCGGTGTGCCAAATTCTCGCTTGAATGCGCGATTGAACGCTGCCTCGGATTCATAGCCGACGTGCTGTCCTACCGCCGCAATCGACCGCGTTCCGGTGCGCAACTCCTGGGCCGCGACCTGCAGGCGCCATCTCGCCAGATATTGCATTGGCGGCTGGCCGAGCAGTTGCGTGAACCGTTGCGCCAAAGCCGAACGCGAGAGTCCCACCTTGCGCGCAAGTTCGTCGACCGTCCAATTGTGAGCAGACTGCGCATGCAGCAGCGCGAGGGCGCGTCCCACGAAGCGGTCGCTGACGCCTGCGAGCCAGCCCTTGCGGTCATCGGGCAGCGCGTCGATACAACGTCGTACGGCCTCGACGAAAAGCAGTTCCGAGAGCCGCGCGAGCACGATCGCGCTACCCACACGCCATTCCGCCGCTTCGGCCGCCGCGAGCTTGAGCGATGACTCGAGCCACGCCGATTGCGGATCATTGCGCATATCGACTTTGAAAATACGCGGCAGCGCTGAGAGGACAGGATTGGTCAACGAATCGTCGCAGGCAAGAAAGCCGCAAATCAGACGTGTGCGGGTGCCGCCACCCCCGTAGCTCAATTCCATCACCTCACCGGGCGTCGTTTTCATGTAATGGGACAGCATCGTGTCTGCGGGTGCGGGCGTCAGTTCGAGCGAGCTACCCATCAGATGGGCTTCCCCTTGCGGCACGACAAGCAGTTCGCCCGCGTCCAGATGGATTGTCGAAGCAGGATCGTCGACAAGCCGGGCACGACAGTTTCCTTCGGTGATGAGGTGATACGAGACGATGCGCTCGGCGCGCGGCAGGAAGGTGGCGCACAACGCCTGAGTGACGTTACCGACCACGCACCACGGCGCTGTGAAGTCGCCGTTTAGATAAACCGCCCCACCCAGACGAACGAAGCGCAGTACATCAGAAAGAGCATCCATAGACTCGCTCATCCATTTCGGCATCCTGCGCAAAACATCTGGACGCCTGGTCATTCATCAATACGTCTTGCGTCCCGATACTAGCACTCAAGGAAACGAGCAACAACGGACCGTCAAGACGATCCGCAAACCGCGACCAGGAGGCCGACGTGAATCAGGCGAAGACGTTTAAAGGGCAATGCTTTTGCGGAGCTGTGCAGTTTGATGTGACGGGGACGCCAGCAGGCATGGGCTATTGCCATTGCGAGTCGTGTCGCCATTGGTCGGGTAGCCCCATCAATGCGTTCACGTTGTGGAGGCCGGAGGCGTTGCGCGTCACACGTGGCGCTAACGAGGTTGGCACTTACAACAAGACCTTTAACAGCTATCGAAAATGGTGTCAGGTGTGCGGTGGACATCTCTTTACGGAGCATCCGGGTCTTGGTCTTATCGATGTGTACGCAGCCGTTCTGGAGGACTTTCCCTATGAAGCCTGCGTACATGTCCACTATTCCGAGGCCATATTTCGTATGAAGGACGGCTTGCCGAAACTGAAGGATCTGCCGCGGGAAATGGGTGGGTCGGGCATCGGCGTCGTGGAATAGCCGTCGGGTCCATTAGAAGAGATCGCACGTCGCCCGATCGTCGCGCGGGCGTGTGCGCAGTGCAATTTCGCGGCGCGATCGGAATGGGCAGCAACGCGCCGCCCATTGTTTCTCAGGAGTGTTTCATGTCCGCTTTTGATTCCTCTCTTTCACCTGTTATCGACTTCAGCGCTGTCAAGCGTCGTCAGCAGGTTGCGTGGTCGACGGGTAATTACGCTGTGGTTGGCACGACGCTGCAGATCGTCGGAGAACATCTTTGCGAAGCGCTCGACTTGCGCGCCGGAAGTCGCGTGCTCGACGTGGCGGCCGGTAACGGCAATGCGACGCTTGCTGCCGCGCGCCGCTGGTGCGATGTCGTGTCGACTGATTACGTGGCATCGCTGCTGGAGTCGGGACGTGCACGTGCGTCAGCAGAAGGGCTTCCCGTGGTATTCGAGGAAGCGGATGCCGAAGCGTTGCCTTATGCAGACGGCTCGTTCGACGTCGTCATGTCGACGTTCGGTGTCATGTTCACTCCCGATCAGGAAAGGGCTGCAGCCGAACTCGCGCGCGTTTGCAAACCGGGCGGCCGGATTGGTCTTGCGAACTGGACACCGGAGAGCTTCATCGGACAGGTATTCAGGACGATCGCAAAGTACATTCCTCCGGCGGCGGGCGTGGTGTCGCCTGCGCTATGGGGGACGAAGGCGCGACTGGAAACGCTGTTTCAAGGGAATGCCAGCAATATTGTGACGACGAGCCGCTACTTCACGTTTCGTTACCGTTCGCCGGCGCACTTCATGGAGATATTTCGTGCGTACTACGGACCGGTGAACAAAGCGTTCGCCGCGCTCGACGAAAATCAGCAGGCTGCGCTCTTCGCCGAGCTGATGACGCTCATCGGAAGCCGCAACCGGTCGGGCGACGCAACGCTTGTTCTGCCGAGCGACTATCTCGAAGTCGTGGTGGAGCGATCATGAACGCAATCAGGCGCACGATCCGGGCGCTAATCAGCGTTGGCGTGCGCCTGTGGACGATGGCGTGGCTGATGAGTTTGCAGCATCGCCCGCTGCTAGTCGCATTGCCGTTGTGTTCATCGGTATGTTTTTTCAGTGTCAGGTTTGTTTTGTCGACGCTTGGTATCTCGGTCTAATTGGGTGGATATAAGCCGGTCACTTCGCCGCGTCGGATTCGCGGCGAAGTGACGATGCTGATGGCGACAAGCTGGCACACCGAAGCCATGACTCACCCGAGGCTTGAGGCCGATTGTGCATGAGGTGCGCGGCTCTGCGTCAGCGGCAATTCACCGAGCAGCAGCACCGCGTGAACCTTGCGCAATTCATCCGCATGGTCGCGCATGAACTGACGTAAGCGCGCTTCGGTGTCCACCAGTTCCAGACACTGTGGATGCCGCATCCCGCTGATTTCTGGATGGTGATGAGAAAGCCGCTCGCCTGGCAGATACCCTGCACTGATGTGATGCGACATCGCCTGCAGGATATTGGCACGCTTCGCGAGGGCGATAAGGTGATGCGCGAGCGCAGGCGCGCTGAGGTGATGCCAGAATCGCGTTGCTCGTGCACGGGTCGCGAGCGGGAAGTAAAGCCGCAGCGCTGCAATGCGCTGATCGTTGCTTTCCTGGATCATTGACCGCGTTCCTCTGTTGTCGCAGCGATATCAGCCGGCATGCCCGATTGCTTCTGATTCGCGGCCGGTGCGTCCGCCGCGGCTTTCTGCCGGCGGAATCCGCCCAGCTCGGCGATCCGTGTTCCGTCTGGTACGAGGAGCCGGTGCTTGCGATGCTTGCTGTGTCCGACGCGCTGCGCGTGATAGATGCCGGTGTGGCCGGAGAACAGATAGGCGGTCACGCAACCGATCGCAGCAAGCGGGCCGATGCCGGTGCCGAACAACTCCATCGCCATGATCGTGGTGGCGAGCGGCGTGTTGGCCGCGCCCGAAAACACCGCAACGAAGCCGATGCCGGCCATCAGCGCGAACGGCATGTGCAACAGAGGCGCGAGTGCATTGCCGAGGGTCGCGCCGATATAGAACAGCGGCGTGACCTCGCCGCCTTTGAAGCCGGTCCCGAGCGACGCAACGGTAAAGCCGAACTTGCCGAGAAAGTCCCAAGGCTGCATCGGCTGCTGAAACGAGCGGACGATGTCGGGGATGCCCAGGCCGATGTAGTGATAAGCATCCAGGGCCCATACCGCAATCGCGATGACGATCCCGCCTACGAACGGACGCAACGGCGCATAGGTGATGGTGCTTTTCACCAGCGTGCCGAGCTTGTGGACCGTGGTGGCGAAAGCCATGCCGACCAGACCGAATACGATGCCCGCGATTACCACCGCGACGACGCTCCATGCGTTGATCGGCGAGATCGCACCGATCGCATAGTGCACGTGATGAACGCCCCAGGCCAGGCAGACCTGATCGGCGACGATACCCGCCACGATGCAGGGAAACAGCGCGTCATAGCGCATCCGGCCGATGGCGAGCACTTCCAGGCCGAACACCGCCCCGGCGAGCGGCGTGCCGAATACGGAAGCGAATCCCGCGCTCATACCGATCATCAGCAGGATGCGGCGGTCCTCGTGTCCGAGGCGAAACACGTGGGTAAGCTGATCCGCCAGCGCGCCGCCCATCTGCACGGCCGTGCCTTCACGCCCAACCGACGCGCCGAACAGATGCGAGACGATCGTGCCGCCAAGCACGAGCGGCACCATGCGCAGCGGCACGACTTTCTTCGGGTCGTGAATTTCATCGATGAGCAGGTTGTTGCCCGCATCGACCGGTTTGCCCAGCAGATAGTACGTATAGCCGACCGCGAAACCGGCTACGGGCAGCAGCCAGATAATCCAGCGGTGCGCCTCGCGCCATGCGGTCGCATGATCGAGAGCAATGAGGAAGAAAGCCGACGCGCTGCCCGCGAGAGCCGCGGCGACGCAGGCGATCAGAAACCACTTGCCCAGATAAGGCAGCAGTTCGAGTTGTTCGAAGCGATGGAGTTTGCGCATTGGTCATTGTGCCGATGTTGCATGGCCTGACCAACGGGAAGCTTGTGGACGCGAGCGCCTACAGCCCCAACGAAAGTCAGGTAACTGTAGGCGTCATTAACCGCGAGATAAGTGCGGTGGTTAAAGGAGGAACGCCATCTCCTGAAAGCGGACTATATCGCATCCGGTCGTGGCGAACAACCGGCCCATCCGCCCTGATCTGGCTTTGGGGTTGCTGGATGCGTTGGGCGGTAACGGAGTGGGCCTTTTTGAAAGGCGGCTGAAATCCGCTAGCGGTTGTTGCATTGGATGTTCGGCGAACGGTAGCTTCAGTGTCGACTGCGGTGCAAAGCGAGCCTGAAACCGCACCGATGCGCGAACCAGAAGCGGGTTGTCCCCTGTGTGATCGCTCGTGCCAAACATCCCTTTATAGGTCAACCCTCGTGGGACGTTGATTTTGAGACTGAATAGTCCTAATATCGGTTGCATGACCAGATCTGACACACACCGCTCTCGTGGAGGGCGTACCGCCGAGCGCGGGCGACCGCGAGAATTCGACATCGACCACGCGGTCGATGCCGCCGCGCGAGTATTTTGGGAGCACGGCTACTATGCGACTCCCGTCGACGTGCTATGCGAAGCGACCGGAGTCTTTCGCGGCAGCCTCTACAGAACGTTTGGTGATAAGCATGGCTTGCTCGTCGCGGCGTTCGATCGTTACGCAGAAGGGGCCGTTGCGCGGCTGAAGGAGAGGTTGGCCGCCGACTTGCCCCCACGACAGGCACTGCGCGAAGCGCTTCTGCACTATACGAAGGTGAGCGCTAACCTGTCCGCGCGGCACGGCTGCTTTATCACCAATACGGTAATCGAGCTTCTGCCGGGCGATCATGCTCTGCGGCCACATATCGAATCGACTTTACAGCGCATCGCGATGCAGTTCAGTCTCGCGATAGCCAGAGGTCAGCAGGCAGGCGAATACGATCGCCGTCTCGACGCCGAGGAGGTCGGACGCTTTCTGCTCTGCATGGTTCAAGGCATACGCGTGCTCGGTAAGGTAGACATGAACGAGGCCGCGCTCACATCGATCGTCGATATGGCATTGCGCGCCCTGACGTAATGCATGCTCAATTGCCTTAGCGGATCGGCGGCATGCCGCGAAAGTGGCTGCCAAATTTTTTGCCTATTTTGAGAACGTTCATTCATGAATTCATCGACCGATCTGGCTTTATCGTCCGCCAACTACTGGAAGGGGATTGCTGCGTGCCTCGTCGCGACAATCCTGTTTGGGGCGATGTTTCCTGTCATGACCGACGCCCTGCGTTACATCGATCCTTTTACGTTTACGTCGTTCCGGTACCTGATCGCAGGCGTGGGCTTCGTGGTCCTGTTGCTCCACCGGGAAGGCGCCGGTGCGTTGCGAGCGGACAGCAAGTCATTACTTATCGCCTGGTTGCTCGGATCGATCGGTTTCTGCGGGTTTGGTTCGTTTGTCTTTCTGGGGCAGCAGTTGGCCGGTGAGCAAGGCGCGCTTAACGCATCGATCATGATGGCCACGCAGCCGATGATGGGGATGCTGGTCAACGCGGCAGTGCGAAGATCCGCGCCGCCGCTTCCTTCACTGCTGTTCGTTGCCGTCTCGTTCGCGGGCGTCGCGCTGGTCATCACGCGGGGTGATCTGCGGGCTGCGCTGCTCGCGCCACAGCACTACGCGGCAAGTGGCCTTATCGTTCTGGGCGCAATCTGCTGGGTTGTCTACACTTTCGGCGCGTCGTACTTCACGCGATGGTCAGCGCTGAAGTACACGACAATGACGACATGGCTAGGCTTGACCACGATTGTCGGCGTGAACGTGCTGCTCGTCGTGACCCACGCAATATCTGCCCCCAAACTCGCAGTACTGTGGACGATTGCGCCGCATCTGATCTACATGGGCCCGGTCGCGGGTTTCGCGGCAATTCTCTGCTGGATTTTCGGCAACAAGACTCTCGGGCCGATGAATGGCGTGCTGTTCATGGACGTGGTGCCGGTCACGACGTTTGCGGTGTCGGCATTGACAGGCGTTGTGCCCGGCGGAGCACAGATATTCGGCGCGGTGATGACTGCGTCTGCGCTGGTTCTCAACAATCTGTATTTGCGGCAACGCGCCCGATTAGCGGTAGCTGCCACGACCTGACGCTAAGGGAGGCTTTCTTCGATCAGGCCCGTGCGAACGATCGTCGGCAGCTTTGTCTTTGCCAACGGAAATTGATTTTCGGACCGGCTGAAAACGGTCTGCCGGTTGAAAATTTTCATTCGCCAAAAACGGAAGCGGATATTCATTCGCGAGAATCGTGTTGCGAATGTCGGCAAGGCTGTCTCGAAGTGGAAACTTTTTCGATAGGCCTTAATTCGACTCTCCGCTTCAACTCATGCTTCAGTCATCAATTCCTCACGCACCGGAACCCCGCATAAACATACTGATATCGCGGTTGGAACCAGTTGCGAAATTCCGGCCGCAACATGCACTGCGCAGTACGTGCGGAGCCGCCTTTCAGCACGTAGTGCTGTCCGTCGAAGAAATTCGCAGAGTAGCCGAGATAAAACGGAAACGCTTCAAAGCCGGGCAACGCGTCGAATAACGTCGATGTCCACTCCCAGCCATTTCCAAACTGGCCTTCCGCGCCGAATGCGCTGACATTGTCGGGATGCGCATCCACCGGCGTCGGGTCCCAGCTACGAAAATCGAAATTCCCCGACGCGGCATGCGGCGCGCCGTGCGCCGCGCGCTGCCATTGCGCTTCGGTTGGCAACGCCTTGCCGGCCCAGCGCGCGTATGCGCTCGCTTCAGCATGACTGACGTACACAGGCCAGTCGGCCGGCAGCGGCACTTCATCGAACATGGTGCGCAGCAGCCAGCGGCTTTCGCCGTTCACCTCGCGCCGCGACCAGCATGCCGGGTGTTCGATCTGCTCAGCCTCTTTCCACGCCCAATCCTTCCCGGTCCACCAGTTGGGTTCGCGATAACCGCCCGCGTCGATGAACTCGCGAAACGCGCCGTTCGTCAACATATGCCGGTCGATTTCGAACGCCGGCACGTCGACCCGCAATTCGCCGAACTCGTTGTCCCAGCCAAAACGGCCCGCTTCGCGCGACATGCCGAGCACGGTCGCGCCGGCTGGCACGCTCACCATCGACGACAACGCGTCCCGATGTTCCGTGCGAGTTATTACCGGCTCGCGCAACCCGGCGACCTTCTGCGCCAGCGGCAATTGATGCAGCATGTACGCCAGCGTTTCAGCATGCATCAACCGGTGCTCGATCGCGACGTTCAGCAACTGCCGCGATGCGTCAGACTGTGCCACGTCATGGCCGGAAAGACCGTTGAACGCCCGATCGATCTGCTCACGGGCGCGCAGCGCATAGTCGCGGACGATATCGAGCGACGGCCAGTCGCCAGGTTGATCGGTGGGAAAGCCGCCATCCACGGGATCGATGCCGAACGCAAAAAGCTGGTCGAGTTCGGCACTGAGCGCGGGCAGATCGCACACGCGCTGGTCGAACAGATTGCGGTCGAACGCTTCGAGATGGCCGACGTAAAACACGATCCGGTGACGTTCACGGATCGGCCGTTCATACAGAAATTCGGGTTTGACGATGGCAAACAGCGCGTCAGTGACCTGACGCGCGTCGATCAGACGCTGGATAAGCGGGTGATGCGGGGCGCGGTCGCGATTCATTTCGCCGGGTCTCCTTGCGGGGGAGGGACTAAAGACTGTACCCGCTCGCAGGAGCCATGCCAAGGTGACGCGCGCTAAAAGGGCGCAGGCACGCGCCCTCAAGCTGGCTCAGGGCGGGCTCAGACTTGCCGCAAGCCTTCCAGATCGACGATCCGGATGTGCTTGCCCTGCGTGTCGATCAGACCGCGTTTTTGAAATCTTGACAGGGTGCGGCTCACGGTTTCGAGCGTCATGCCGAGGTAGCTGCCCATATCTTCGCGCGTCATGCGCAGATTGAATTCCGCCGACGAATAACCGCGCTGCGCATTTCTCGCGGACACGTCGAGCAGGAACGCGGCGACGCGTTCGTCGGCGGACAGCGAGCCGAGCACCATCATCTGCGCTGCTTCGCGGACGATCTGCTCACCGAGCAACTTATGCAGACGCTCCTGCATCGAGCTGATTTCGCGGCACAGAAGTTTCAGCGCGCTATACGGAACGATGCAAACGGTGCTGTCTTCGAGCGCGACGGCGCTGCATGCGTGAATGTCCTCGCTGATGCCGTCGAGGCCGAGCGCTTCGCCGGCAAGGCGCAGGCCGGTCACCTGCTCGCGGCCGTCGCGGTGCGCCATGACGGTTTTCATCGAGCCGGAGCGTACGGCGTAGATGTTGTCGAATTGATCGCCACTGCGATACAGGGCCTCGCCGCGCTGCACCGAGCGTGCCGAGCAGATCAGCATTTCGAGCTTCGACAGTTCATCCTGCGACAGCCCTTGCGGCATGCAGAGTTGCCGCATGGAACAACTCGAGCAGCGGGCGGCGGTTCGCGTGGCGGCCCGCGCGGGCGCCGCTTTGCGAACGCGGCGCGCCGGCAGGGAGCTGTCGGCGGAATCGTCGGTGCCGGCGGAGCGGGTATCAGCGTAGGAAGTAAGCATGGTCTGCGGGCGGGTGCCTGAGGATTGACGGATTGTCCCACCCGCAACGCCTGACCGTGATGACAAAGTGACGCGTGCCTCTGACTCGCATCCCGATGTCACGCCGTGGCGGCCCTGCCGGGTAATGGACTGCTGTGCATTTCATGATCGGGAGGTTCGGTGGTGCTGTGACTTATCCGCGACATTTCTACGGAAAACCGCCGTGGCAGATGCTCAACGAACCCGGGCGAGTCCTGATCGAGATCAAGAATCTGCGCGACCCGACCAATGGATCATAGCCGTAGCGACGGGGTGCGCCTGGAGCGCGGGGGCGTAATTTATTGATCGATATCAAGTTTTGGCGTCATAGGTGACAGGGCGACTGCGTAGCGGGCGAAGTTTCTGAAAGATTTTTGTAATTAAAGGTGTTATTGCGGGATAGGGGGCAACCCGTGAGTCGCCTTCTCGCAGCATTCGTTCGAGTCGCCTACGGCGGCGGTGCCTTCGTCAATCGGCGGATCGTCCGGCTGAATCCTGTTCAGCCGGACACCGACTGCGTTCCATGCTCAGAAAGCGCTAACGTCGCGAGACGCCGCCGACGAATAGCAACGCACCGGATAACGATTGGTTTCGACGATATGCATCCGGTGTTCGAGATCGGCGAAATCGACCGACGACGCCAGATACGTATCCCGTTCGTATTCTTCGGTCGTGACTAAAAGTGCGCTGATTTTGCGGGCGAATTCAGCAAACATGATGTGCTCCAGTTTCCGTTTCGATTCCATCTTCATGAGTGTTGCGACCGGCTTGACTGATCGCAACGTTGGCGACGGGCGTTCAGATCCGGCTGCTGGACCCCAACGCCGTCCGTCGATGAACCGAATCGTAGAGACGAAGAATGAGCCAGAAATGAGCACGACATGCGTGCAGATTTCGACAGGCGGTACACGAAAAACGGCTTGAAACGAGGCGCTAATTCTCTGCTCACTTTGCCTGTCCAAAATGCAGTCATTCGATGCGGTCAACAGATTCGCATCGTCCGACAAGGAGTGAGAGATGAAAGTCGTTCGCCATCTGGTTGTTGCCGCAGTGCTCGGCGCGGGCTTCGTGAGTTGCGCTGAAGCGCATGTGTTCGTCGGAGTGGGCTTTTCAGCGCCAGCGGTTGCGGTGCTGCCGGTCGCGCCCGTGGTGCCTGCTGTGCCGGTTTATGCACCGCAGCCGGTCTATTACGCGCCGCCTCCGCCGCCTGTCTATAGCGCGCCGGTCGTGGTCGGGTACTACGGTCATCCGCAGTGGTATCCGCATTACTACGGCGGTTGGCATTCCGGCTACGCGTACGGCTACTGGCGCCGTTGATGCCCCCCGATGCCCGCGCGCTATGGCTGGCGCGTATATCGATCTGCGCGGGCTGGGCGGATTAATACGCGTGCAGCCGTAGAAGAGAGGGCCACATTCACGACGCCGGTCCTTTCGTCGCATCGCCGAGCATCACCGTCCAGCCGAGACCTCGCACATTGCGAATAACCGATAAGCCGAATTTCTTGCGCACCGAATGGATCAGCACATCGACGGCATTGCTTTCGACCTCTTTTCCCCAGCCGTACAAACGGTCTTCGAGTTGTTCGCGCGACAGGATCGTGCCAGGACGTTCGAGAAAAGCGAGCATCAACGCGAACTCGCGTGCGGAGAGGACCGTGGTCGCGCCATTGCAGGTCAACGTGCGTTTGTCGAGGTCGAGTGCGAGCGACTCGTCGCCGAGACGCGACGATGCGTAACCGGCCTTGCGCCTCAATACCGCACGAATTCGCGCCAGCAGTTCGGGGACGTCGAATGGCTTCAGAAGATAGTCGTCCGCGCCGACATCGAGTCCCTGTACACGCGAATCGAGATCGTCGCGGGCCGTGAGGATCAGCACCGGCACCGCATTTCCCGCTGCGCGCGACGCTCTCAGCAGTTCGATGCCGCCCAAGCCGGGCAGGCCGAGATCGAGTAGTACAACGGTGTATTCGGTATTGGCCAGCGCATCGCGCCCGGCCATGCCGTCTCTCACCCAATCGACGCTGTAGTCGGCGTCTTTCAGCGCACGCAGCAGGCTTTGGCCAATCTGCAGGTCGTCTTCAACGAGGAGAACTCTCATGATCGTCCTGTTGGCAATAATCCGGTAGCGCCTGATTGGCGGCGCGCGCTTCACAGCAGAACCACGCCCGGGCGATAGAATAATAGCCGACGCACGCGTTGCCGCCATGTACTCCCGCGCGTTTGGAGCCGCCGGTTTGCAGCGTTCCGTGGTCGCGCGAAATGCCCAGTTTCGACTCTATTCAGACATCGATATGAAAAAAAGAGGCTCGCTTGGCACGCAGTTGGTGATTGCACTGAGTGCCGTCGTCATCGTGGTCGGCCTGGTTCATGCGGCCGGTTCCTATGTGGTGTCCAGCGCCGCGACCAATGCGCTGCTCGACACGCGTCTGAGCGACGTGGCGATTCGCCTTGCCGCCGGCATGGCCGACATCATCAGCAAGGCGCCCGAACCGGGCGTGCAGCGCCCGCAAGACTTGCAGATCCAGATCTGGAGCGGCGACGAAATCACTCCATCTCGCGCCACCGACCCCTCTATTCTTTTCAATCGCAACGCGCAGCCGGGCTTTTCTCAGCAGGAAGCCGGCGGCGACGCGTGGCGAGTGTTCACCGTGCACAGTGCGAACCGCATCGTCGAAGTCGGCCAACGTGTAAAGGTGCGTGAGGCCGTAGTGCGCGATGCGGCGCTCACCACGCTCTGGCCGACGGTTTTATTGATGCCGCTGATGTGGGTCGCGGTGATCATCGTGGTTCGCGCGACGATGCGTCGTGTCGACCGACTGGCGAACGAAGTAAAAGCGCTCGACGTAAACCATTTGACGCCGATTTCGACGGACGAAGTGCCGGCCGATCTGCTGCCGTTTGTCGACTCGATCAATTCGCTGACTGCGCGGCTCGGCCGCATGGTCGAGTCGGAGAAGAAGTTTATCGCCGATGCCGCGCATGAACTGCGTTCGCCGATTACCGCGTTGCAGTTGCAGGCGGACAATCTGCGGCATTCGATTTACCCCGTAAATGCAGAGCGTTTTGAAGAATTGCGCGGCGGCATTGTCAGAAGCGCGTATCTGGTGAGCCAGATGCTGAGCCTCGCGCGCGCTGATACGCGCGCGAGCACTACGCAACTTGAAGACGTCGACGTGCGCGAAGTCGTCACCGATGTGATCGCCGCCAATCTGCCGATTGCGATGGCGCGAAATATTGACCTCGGCGTGGATCAACTCCATGCCGCGGTCGTGCGGGCGACGAAAACCGACGTGCGGGTTGTCGTTAAGAATCTGGTCGAAAACGCACTGCGCTACGGACCCGAAGGGGGCACGGTCGACCTGCGCGTGACGACTGACAACGCGACCGTTGTCATCGAAGTGATCGACGATGGTCCGGGGATCGCGCCGGAATTGCAGGAGCGCGTGTTCGAGCGCTTCGTCCGCGTGGGTGCGACCGACGTAGAAGGCACGGGGCTCGGACTCGCTATCGTGCGCGCGACGCTGGCCAAATATGGCGGCCATTCCAGCGTTTCGAGCCGAACCGATGGACACTCGGGACTCGTCGCGCGGGCTGAATTTCTACTTGCGCGTGCGAATCCTTGAGCGTTCACGCGATGCCATCGCCGGCGTGTCATTCGGTTCAATAGCTTCCAGCCATCGAGAGAAAATAAAACGGCATTAAATCTTCGTCCGATAGCGGGTCTTGCTGTTCTGCAGCTGTTCCGGTGTTCGTTGCAGTTTTGACGATGTCGACGGAGGCTTTGTCGGTAACGCTAGCGGCGATGTATTCGCACGTGACAGGAAGGGTGATCTGGGCGGCCACGATTGCTAATCCTCATCAGGTTTGCACTGCATCTGCGGAGGTCGTCGAGGACGGTTCCGTGCGGTGCAATGCAATCCTGATCCTTGGGAATTAGCGGGAAATTACGGTCAGCAGTTTTACTGAGACGTAGATTTTGCATCGCTCAAACCGGCTTCACGCGGGAAGCCGGGATGTTCTTTTAGCCCATGAAACAGGGCGATTTAACGTGCAACGCTATAACCGATTCGCGCGATCCAGCGGTGCTGGTTGTAATCGAGAATGTCTTCGCCATAGCCGGTAAAGAACCCGACCCACAGGAAGCCGCCCCACCGGCTGTTGATCAGCTTCGACAATGGATAGGTGAATTGCGTGTCGACACTGCCGTACGTGGACTTCATCCCCTTTCTCAAGGTCGTAGCGAGTTGCCAGCCGTCGTTGCTGCCGTACTTGATCAGCAGGTCCATATAGCCGCGATAGTCGGCAATGTCGTGATTCTCGCCGGCGATGTGAGCATAGAAGTAGACCTTCGGCGAGACAGTCAGATGGTACGTATCCACATCGCCGAAGTCCCATGTCGGGCGCACAAAAAATATGTCGATACCGCGCGATTCGGGACCATCGCGGCCGTTCGATTCGTGCTCGTAACCGGCCATGATTCCCATCTTGCTGAACCACGAACTCTTCCAGCCAGTGTCTGACAGGTAGTAGAACAACTGAGGCATGTAGCTCGTGTCGCGGAAAGGCGCGGAGTACTCGCCGAGATCCCACAATGAGGTCTGCGTATAACCAAAATACAGGTTGTCGACGAAGCCACGCGATCTCGGATCATCCGGTATGACCATCCGGAATTTGAAGCTCAACTGGAATTTCGCGAGATTTTCTCCATTCGAGCCATCGGCAAAATACATGGGTTCGAAAGTAGAGAGACGGCTGACGAGGAAGCTGTTCAGGTCCGGTCCCGACGATTTCGCCGCAGCGGAACCAGCGGAAAGCGAAGCCGCTGTGACCGGCGCCTGAGGCACTGTCGTTGCTGCCGACACATCGCCCTGCGTGCTTTCCGCAGAAGCCAGTGCTTCTGGTTTCGCGGAGTGGGGCGGCCGCGTGAGCAGGACAAAAGACGGTGACACGTCGAGTCCGGGCACGTCGATCTTCATCGCGCCGCGGGCCCAGTCGGGCCATTGGCCGCTGTAGCGGATCGCTTTGAGTTCGCCGTTTGCCAGCTTGAGGTGATCTGGCGCGCCGCTTTCGCGTGTGAGCGCCAATGGTTTGGGCGTGATGTCAGTATTACTGATTGCGACGTTCAGCTCTGCAGGAACGTTGACTTCGGTGCCGTCCGGTTGATCGCCGGAATAAACGATTGTCACTTCAAGCGGTTTGCTGGAGACCGCTTCGCGCGGCGGACGCAATACCGAAACGCCCGCGACACCATAGACGGGATAACCCGCGCAAAGCATCAGAACGCCAAGGCTTATAGATAACCGGGATAAACGCGAGCCGCGTTCGCTGACTACCGGAATGCTGTCCTTCTTTACCCGAGACATCAATTGATTCCCCACGCGGAACTCCCATTGGTCTACGAATTAAGTCGCTGTGAAACGATAACGTCAAAGCGCGATATTGGGTGAAAAAAATTAGGGTACACGCAGGGGTCGAAACGGAAGCAAAGCTTGACAACGCTGAATCAGCGGAAGAATGCGAGGACGTTGCTGAAGGCGTTAGCGGCAGGTTGTGGTCCACAAATAACGGCCTGGCTATTGATTGAAATCCTCTCAAGGTTTTTACGCGTATCGAACCCGCTAATCGCGATGGTTGATTGTTAAATCCCATCCCTGAAAATTCGACCGGTGCAACGCGCAAAAAAAGCAAAATGGTGAGTTACCCGTTGCATTTCTGCAACGGGTAACTCACCGTACAAAAACTTGTTTATCCGCACTACATCCAGGCGCTTTGTCATTCCGATGAATGGCTTTGTGATGTTCCACTTTCCTCATTTCATTCATGCGAACGCACGAATTTCAGGCGATCCAGGATTAAAAAAAGCTTGCAAATGAAGCTGCGGCTCTGGTAGTTACACGCGCGGAAATAGCTGTCTTTCCCCTTCGAAATGAGAAATTCTGTTCGGTCTTCTCAGTGTTTTCCATTGCTCAAAATTGTCGCGGGAGCCGCCTCGTGCGGGTGTTTCGAGGCATCGCCGTTTTTTAAGATTCCTTTAAGTGGAGGCAACTACATTACGCTTCCTTCACGTCAAACACCGCAACAGTACCCACATATGGCCACTAAAAAACAATGGCGCGGTAGCGCTGCCGCTTGCGTCGTGCTCGCGCTCGCAGGTGGCTATGCGATTAGCCACCGCGGCGCCGAAGCATCGGCGAGCGATGTTCACAGCGATCACGTCGCCGTGAGCGCCCCCACCGCAACCGCTGGCGCGCGCGCGTCCACCCCGGACTTCTCCGGCATTGTGTCTACCTATGGGGCTGCGGTGGTGCACATCGGTGCAAGCCATGCGGCTTCCCGCGACGAAAACGGCGAAAGCAGCGGCGGCGGAGAGGCTCTCGGCTCGGGGTTCATCATTAGCCAGGACGGTTATGTCCTGACGAACAATCACGTTGTCGATGGCGCGGACAAAGTGACCGTCAAGCTGACGGATGGCCGTGAATTCCGCGCCCAGGTGATCGGCACGGACAAAACGTCCGACGTCGCGGTGCTGAAAATCGGCGCGTCGAATCTGCCGACCGTGAAGATCGGCGATCCTGCCAATAGCAAGGTCGGCGAGTGGGTGGTCGCAATCGGCTCGCCGTACGGCTTCGACAACACGGTGACGTCCGGCATCATCAGCGCGAAGTCCCGCACGTTTTCGGACGATAGCCCGATCCCGTTCATTCAAACGGACGTGCCCGTCAATCCGGGCAATTCGGGCGGCCCGCTGTTCAATCTGAACGGCGAAGTCATCGGCATTAATTCGATGATCTATTCGCGCACGGGTGGTTTCCAGGGGCTGTCGTTCGCCATCCCGATCGATGCGGCGATGCACGTGAAAGACCAGCTCGTCAGCACCGGGCACGTGAGCCGTGGCCGGATCGGCGTGGGCGTGCAGCCCGTTACCGAAGAACAGGCGAAGTCGCTCGGCCTTGATACGACGCGTGGGGCGCTGGTCGGCTCGATCGACCCGAGCGGTCCCGCACAGGCGGGCGGGTTGCGCCAGGGCGATGTGATCGTCGGCGTGAATGGCGCGCGGATCGACAGCACGCGCGATCTCATTGCGCAGGTTTCGCAACTCGCGCCCGGAACGACCGCGACGATCAACGTATGGCGTAACGGCGGCGAGCATAAGCTCGCGGTGACGGTGGGTGAGCAGTCTGCCCAGGTCGCATCCGCCGAACCGCGTATGCAGCGGAACCCGGATCAAGGCCAGGGCCGAAGCCAGGACCAGTCGCGTCCGCGCCTCGGCGTCGCGGTGCGGCCGCTGACGGCGGACGAACGGCAGGAAGCGTCGCTGCCCGGCGGCGTGGTCGTGCAACAGGCCACCGGTCCTGCTGCTGCAGCAGGCATTCAGGCTGGCGACATCATCGTCGCAGTCGACGGCACCGTGATTCGCAACGTCCAGCAACTGAAGCAGATCATTTCACAGGCCGACGACAGCGTATCCGTCACCGTGGTTCGTGATGGCGAGCAAGCCTCGGTCTCCGTCAATCTCGGCTGACATATAGCCGATTCATGCGGCGCGCTCCGATTCGAGCGCGCCGTTTGTCGTTTACGGCGAATCGGGTCCACCGCCCAGCGCGACGTAGAGCGATACGCCATTCTGCAATGCCGTCGCGCGAAGCTGGATCAATTGCTGTTCGGCGGCGAAAAGACTGCGGCGTGCATCGACGACTTCCAGGTAGATCGAGATGCCATTTTCGTAGCGCAGCTCGGCGGTTTCCGCGAGCAAACGCTGCGCTTCGATAGCGTGCTCCTGCGCGGCGATCTGTTCCGTATAGCGCTGCCGTGCAACCAGAGCATCGGATACTTCGCGAAACGCCGTCTGCACGGTGCGCTGATAAGTTGCCACCAGTTCGTCGTGCCGCGCGCGTGCCTGAGCGAGTTGAGCCGAACGCTGACCCGCATCGAAAATCGGCATGCCGATAATTGCGCCCATCGACCACGCCTGTTTTCCCGGCACAAAAAAGTCGCTGAGTTCCGACGACACATAGCCGAAGCTGCCCGTCAGCGAAATGCGCGGAAAGAAGTCGGCGCGCGCAGCACCGATGTCGGCGTCGGCGGCACGCAGTTGCTGTTCGGCCTGCAGAATGTCCGGCCGATTGACGAGTAGCGCGGAGGGCAGGCCAGGGTCCAATGCACCGAATTGCGCGGCATCCGCAATCGACGACGCGTGCGGCAATTCATTGTCCAACGGGCCGCCGATAAGAACCGTCAGTTGATTCCTCTGCTGCGCGGTGGTTCTCTGCAATTCCGCAAGCTGGGTCTGCGCCTGCGTGACGAGAATGGCGGCCTGCTCATAATCGACCGACGACGTGACGCCCGCATCGAGACGAAGCTTCGCGACATCCAGCGCGTACTGGCGGCTTGCAACGGTCCGCTCGGCCAGCTCGATGCCTTCTTCTCCCGACCGGATCGCGTAGTAGGTCGCGGCCACATTGCCGATCAGCGATAAGCGGAATGCACGCTGAGCTTCTACCGTAGCCAGATATTGACGGCGCGCGCTTTCGCTCAGATTCCGGACACGTCCCCAGAAATCCAGCTCGAATGTGGCGACGGCAGCCTGCACGTTGTACTGATTGAATTGAACCGACACGTCGGTATTGTCGAATTCGGGATCGATCGAGCCGAGCGGCGCTTTCGTGCGGGTAGCGCTGCCGTTCACGTTCACTTGCGGCAGGCGTGCAGCATTCTGGATGCGATAAAACGCGCGGGCCTGCTCGATACGCGCCGTCGATGCCACGAGATCGCGGTTACGTTGTAATGCTGTCGAGATCAGCAACTTCAGTTGGGGATCCGCGAAAAACGTGTCCCAGTCCACCTCTTTCGCGAGATGCGCCTGTTCGAGGCTCCCGGTAGGAAACGTGTCGAAATGATCGGCCACCGGCAGATCGGGCTGACGATACGGCGGCGCGAAATTGCACGCGGCCAGCATGCCGCAGACGAGCGGAATCAGCAGACGCTTACGCATCGCGTGGCCCTCCGCCTGGTTCTTCGTTACCCACTTCGGGCGCGGACAGATCGTCGTCGGGTTCCCGATTGCGTTTCTTGCGACTCAGCCAGCGGCGAGCGGCCACATAAAACAGCGGTGTAAAGAAGATACCGAACAGCGTCGCGGTGAGCATGCTGCCCATCACGCCGGTGCCGACCGCGCGCCGGCTCGCTGCTCCAGCACCGGTGGCGAGCACGAGCGGCATCATGCCGAGCACGAAGGTGACGCTTGTCATCAGAATCGGACGCAGACGCTGTTGCGCGCCGTTTTTCGCGGCCGTGATCGCGTCAGTTCCTTCGGATTCCTCCTTGATCGCGAACTCGACGATCAGAATCGCGTTCTTCGCGGCGAGCCCGATGATGGTCACCAGCCCGATGTTGAAGTACACGTCGGCGGACAGCCCGCGCATCATGGTCAGCAATACCGCGCCGATCACGCCGAACGGAATGATCAGCAGCACTGCGGCCGGAATCGCCCAGCTTTCATACAGCGCGGCCAGCAGCAGGAACACGACCACCAGCGACAAGCCGAGCAGCAAGCCGATCTGGCCGCCCGCCTGTTTCTCTTCGAGCGCGGTGCCGGTCCATTCGTAGGTGAGATTGCCGGTCAATATGTGCGACGCGATGCGTTCCATTTCGGCGATCGCCGCGCCGCTCGACCGTCCCGGCGCAGCCTGACCCGACAGCGTGGCGGAAGGGAAGCCGTTATAGCGTTCGAGCTGCTGCGGACCGGAGATCCAGCGAATGCGGGAGAACGCCGAAAACGGCACCATCTCGCCGCGATTGTTGCGAAGCCGCAGCGCGCTTACGTCTTCCGCGCGCATTCGTTGCGCGGCGTCGGCCTGGATGAATACTCGCAGCACGTTGCCTTCGAAAACGAAGTCGTTCACATAGTTCGAGCCGAACGACAGCGCCAGCGCCTGGTTCACCTGCCCAATCTGCAGCCCCAGCGCACGCGCCTTCACCCGGTCGATTTCTACATAGAGTTGCGGCGCCTCGGGCATGCCTTCCGGCCGCACGCCGGCCAGAATACTGCTCTGCGATGCCTCGATCATGATTCGCCGCGCGGCCAGTTGCAGTGCGTCGCCGCCCACGCCGCTGCGATCCTGAATCTTCATCGTGAAGCCGGTTGCGGTGCCGAGGGACGGAATAGGCGGCGGATCGAGCGCGAAGATGATCGCTTCAGGAATCTGGCGGACCGCGCCATTGACGCGGCGAACCAGCGCGCTCGCAGAGTTATCTTCGCCGGAACGCTCGCCCCACGGCGTCAGATCGACAAACGACAACGCCGCCGATTGTCCCTGGCCGAAGAAGCTGAAGCCCGTCACCGAGGCCACGTTGCGAACCTGCGGCTGGGTTCGCAGGAACGCTTCGACCTGATCGACGGCCTGCCGTGTGCGTTCCTCGGTGGACCCAGGTGCGCCGGTGTAAGTGATAAATATGTGGCCCTGATCTTCGGTCGGCAGAAATCCGCCGGGCAGGCGCACGAAAAGAAAGCCGGTGATCACGCATGCGACGACAAAAACGAGTAGCCATCGCAGCGGCCGCTTCAGCATCGAATCGACGCCGCGAATATAGCGGTCGGTGCCCGCGCCGAGGCCGCGATTGAATCCGTCGAATACACGATGCAGCATTCGTGACGCTGGATTCTTCGGCGCCGCGCGATCAGCCGTTTCGTTGCGCAGCAGCGCCGCGCATAACGCTGCGCCGAGCGTGAGCGCGAGCACGGTCGACAGGATGATCGACACGGCCAGCGTGACGGAAAACTGCCGGTAAATGCCGCCGACCGAGCCCGGAAAAAAAGCCATCGGAATGAACACCGCGACCAGCACCAGTGTGCTCGCGATCACCGGGCCGGTAATCTGGCCGACCGCCTTCACGGTCGCGCGCGGCGCACTGAACCCCTCTTCGCGCATGATCCGCGCGACGTTTTCGACCACGACGATCGCGTCGTCGTTGAGGATACCGATCGCGACCACCATCCCGAACAGCGACAGGATGTTGATCGACAGGCCGAACAGGTAAAGCCCAGCGCAGGTGCCGATCAGCGCGACCGGCACGACCAGCGTCGGGATCAGCGTGGCGCGCCAGTCCTGCAGGAACAGGAACACGACCACGGTGACGAGCAGCAGCGCTTCGATCATCGTGCGGATCACGCTGTGAACCGACGTGTTGATGAACGGCGTGGTGTCGAACGGCACGGTCCAGACGACGCCGCGCGGGAATGTCGGCTGCAGTTGGGTCATGCGCGCGCGCACGGCGTTGGCGACGGCCAGCGCGTTCGCGCCGCTCGCCAGCTGGATCGCGATACCCGCCGACTCCTTGCCGTTGACGGTCAGCCGGTTGCCGTAGCTGTCGTTGCCGAGTTCGACTCGCGCGACGTCGCCGAGCCGCACCGTCGAGCCGTCGGGATTCGCGCGCACGATGATTTCGCGGAATTGCTCCGGCGTCGAGAAGCGGCTTTGCGTGACGATTTGTGCGGTGAATTCGGACCCGGCGGCGTTGGGCTGGTCGCCGAGTCCGCCGCCCGCCGTCTGACTGTTCTGCTCCTGCACCGCCGACAAAACCTCGCTCGCCGACAGCCCGAAGCCGGTCAGCTTGCGCTGGTCGAGCCAGATCCGCATCGCGTACGACGAGCCGAATAGCTGCACGTCGCCGACCCCGTCGATCCGGCGCAATTCGTTGACGATGTTATTCGACGCGAAGTTGCCCATCGCGACCGCGTTGGTCGCGCCGTCGGTGGTCTGTAGCGCGAGTAGCATCAGGAAGCCGGTCGACGCTTTCGTGACGGTCACGCCAAGCTGCCGCACTTCGAGCGGCAGCCGTGGTTCGACCCGGCTCAGGCGGTCCTGAACCTGGGTCCGCGCGATGTCGAGGTTGGTGCCGGGTTTCAGCACCACGGTGATCTGCGCGGTGCCGTTCGAGCGGCTGATCGACGACATGTACAGAAAGTTCTCGATGCCGTTCATCTCGTCTTCGATGATCGACGTGACGCTGCGCTCGAGCGTGCGCGCGTCGGCACCGCTGAACACGGCCGAGATGTTGAGGGAGGGTGGCGCGACATCGGGATACTGTTCGACCGGCAGAAGCAGCACCGCAATGCCGCCGAACAGTACCGTGAAGAGTGCGATGACCCACGCGAAGACGGGGCGGGAAACGAAGAATCGATTCATCGAGCCGCCCTCAGCTGGCGGCAGAAGCGGGAGCCGGGGCCGTGGCTGGCGCCGTGGCCGCTCCAGGCGTCGGCGCGGGGCGCGCCTCGACATGCTGGCCTGGCTGGACCTTCTGCCACCCGTCGACGATCACGCGCTCGCCTGGCTTCAAACCATCGCGGACGGCCCACTGTGCTTCGCCCTGTTCGCCGAGATCGATGTTGCGATGAACGACCGTGCCGTCTTCCGCGACCAGCGAGACGCTGGCCACGCCGCCGTCCAGCTGCACCGCGCGTTCGGGGATGCGAATGCCCTGATGATTGCCCGTCGTGATGATGCGTCCCCGGACGAACTGGCCTGGCAGCAGCGTGCGCGACGGATTGGCGAAGCGGGCCCGCACAGTCTGCGTGCCGGTAGAGGGATCGACGACCAGGTCGGCGAAATCCAGATAGCCGAATTCGTCATAGATCTGACCGTTGGCGAGCACGAGCTGCACCTTGACTTGCTTCATGTCGACGGCTTGGCGCGTGCCGGACTGGATCTGCTGCTCGACGTCGAGCAGAGCAGTGTTGGACTGCGTGAACACCGCGTTGATTGGCGTTAGCTGGTTGACCTCGGTCAGAAGTGTCGCCGCGCCCGCGCTGACGAGCGCGCCCTCGGTGACTTGCGCGCGGCCCACGCGGCCGGCAATCGGCGTGGTGACCGTGCAGCGGTCGAGCCGCAATTTGGCCAGTGTGACCGCCGCATTGGCATCGGCGACGCTCGCCTGCGCCTGCTGCATGGTCGCAAGCGCCGCGTCGTATTCCTGCGCGCTGACCGCATGGCGACCGACCAGCGGCTGGAAGCGCGCCACCACTGACGCCGCGTTGTCGCTGACGGCTTTGGCGCGCGTCAGCGCGGCTTGGGCCTGCTGCAACTGCGCGCGATAGTCGCGAGGATCGATCTGAAATAAGGGCGTGCCCGCCGGCAGGTCGGTGCCTTCCTGATACAGCCTACGCTCGACAATTCCGTCGACGCGAGCCCGGATCTCCGCCGAACGGACCGCTTCGATCCGGCCAGGCAACTCGACGACATCGGCAATCGATGAGGCCACGACGGTCACGACCGTGACAGGAACCGGCGGTATGGCCGCGGGTGTGTCCTGCTTGTCACCGCATGCGGCGGCCGTAAGCGACAAGCCGAGGATCAGAAACGAAACGACACGACTACGCAGGCTGGATGCAGGGCAGGGCAAGAGAAACTCCTTGGTCAAGGCACTCTTTTTTTGCGCTTCAAATCGGCTACGGTCTTACGGTCGGCGGTATTTAATGTTTGTTGTGCGGGTTTGCAAAGCATCTTGCGACGCTGGACATTTAACCCGTTTGTCAAAATCCCGACCGCTGCTGCGAATGAGCAGGCGAGAAGCGGGAAGTTGGCGGATCAAGTCTAATCGAAATGATTGAAGTGCGGTATACGGAGGCGGGGCGGCAAGTCGCTTCGGCTTGTCTCTTTTGTTTTCGCCGATGGTGCCAGATAGTGGGCATTGATCTGGATGGCGAGTCTTTTTGTCATAAGTGGGCGGGCCGAATCTTACGCTTTCATAATGGGCACGATTGACCGCCAGCGAGTAAAAGCGACATTTGTAATCCTAATTAAGTCGCTCGTTGAGCGCGGTTATAAACAGCGAGAGTGCTTCGCTCGAAAGGATGTGCGGTCTCGCACGGATGCGCGTGCGAGACCGGTGTGCAATGCGGGTATTCAGCCAGAAAACGGCCACCCGGGTTTCAGATGGCGCTCACAACCTGGCGCAATCAGCCTACGCTTTAGGCTCGCTCGGAGACTGCGGCTGCGTCGCGGCAGCAGGAATCAGCAGCACGGGCAGAGTCGCCTGGCGCACGCAACGTTCGGCGACGCTGCCGAGAATCAGGCGCTGAAAGCCGCGCCGGCCATGCGTGCCCATTACCAGCAAGTCGGCCTTGAAGTCGGTCGCTGCATTGAGCACGACCGCCGACACGTCGTCGAGCGACGACGCTTCGCCAACCGCGAGTTCGCCTTTCACGCCTTGCTCGATCATGGCTTTCGCGAACTCCGCGCCCAACTCCTTGCCTTGTTCGATCAGACGGTTGCGCAGCACGGACGGATCGTAGCCCGGCGCTTCAAAATACATCGGCGTGTTTTCGACGACATAGAACGGCTGGAGTACAGCGTTGTTGGACTTCGCGAGATCGAGCGCCGCGTCGAATGCGCGCCGTGAGGTATTGCTGCCGTCGACCGCTACAAGAATGCGTGTGTACATATCAACTCCGCGTCTGGAAAAACCGGATGCCGTGGCCGCTTTGTGCGCTGGGTCGTTCCGTGCGCTCAACGCTTTCCGGCGACCAGGCCCATTGAACTTTTATACCAGCGAAGCTTAGATGATTGCCGGAAAAGATGCATTCGGCAGGATGTCAATCAAACTCTTGTCAAATTCGTGGACGACACACCATTGCCCGGCATGCCCAGTCCACCGGCGTCTACGAGATATCGTGGAATCCATAGTGCATATCTCTGATGAAACCGGCAATGGGTTGGCCTTACAATTAAGCTCTACCCAGACAAGTTTTAGCCCGCTGATGAACGAGCGCAGAACCACGGGCCTGCCCGAGAAGATTTACGGCGACATCCTCAATCGCATTCTCGAAGGCGAGTACAAGGAGGGCGAGCGACTGCCGACCGAGCACGCGCTGGCCGAGCGTTTTGCGACGTCGCGGCCCACTGTGCGGGAAGCGTTGGCGCGTCTGCGGGCGGACGGCATCATCATGACGCGCCACGGTTCGGGCACGACCGTCGCGCGCCGGCCCGACCCTGACGTGCGCCGCTTCGCGCCGCTGGAGACGCTGTCGGATATTCGTCGTTGCTACGAATTCCGCATGGTGACCGAGGCGGGCGCGGCGGGGCAGGCCGCGCTCAAAGCCGATTCCGACGACATCGCCGCGATTCAGCACGCGTGGCACGAACTTGAGCAGATCATCGAAACGCAAGGCATCGGCACGAAGGACGACTTCATGTTCCACCTCGCGGTGGCGCGCGCGTCGAAGAATCCGTTCTTCATCACGATGATGTCGTTTATCGAAGAGCAGATTCTCTTCAGCATGAATTTGTCGCGCAACCTGTCGCTGGTCAAGACGGTGGAGCGGCAGCGGCTCGTTCAGGCTGAGCATTGGGCGGTGCTCGACGCGATCCGTCGCGGGGATGCGCCGGCAGCTTCGGCGGCGATGCGGACGCACCTGGAAAATGCGCTTGAACGGATGTTCGGCTCGTGATTTTTTCGCTTCCCGACTGGATGCGGTGTGACGTGTAATTCGGTTCGGTGACAATTCCGCCAACATACTGATTTGGCGTTTCGCGACAAAACATCAGTGTTCTAGTGCACTACGCATCGCCATAAAGCGGCAATTCTGGCGACCCGCAGTGCAATGCAACTAACTGGCAATCAGCGCAACGAGGTCAAGCTCGCACGTTGATTGATGCCTAATGTGCAACTAACGGCAATTAAGCTGCGACCGCTATCGGCCCGAACAACGAGGTCATTGTCTTCGGACTCACCGCGACGTTCAGCGCAACCGCCCGCTCGACGCCGATCTGCAAGGGTGCTCCGAGACGGCTAATGTCGATGCCGGTTCTACGCAGCAGTCGCTCAATCGGCGTGGTCGTCACGGTGACGTAGTCGGTGATGCCCATGCGTTTTGCGAACAGCATGACTTCCTGGATCGCGTGAATCGTCATGTCCGTGAAGCCGAAAGACTGTTCCTCGCCACCTGTTTCGATCGCAAAACGGCTCAATTCCCAGATGTGCCGCCCGACCGGGGCCTGCGCGCCATGCAGCAATTGCGGAAACGTGTCCTTCAGCATGTTTGGGCCTTCTGTCGGCATCAGTCGCCAACATCCGCGTAACTTTCCGTCTTCGCCCTGTATCAGCATGTAATAGGGGCCGAGCGCGTCATATCCGTCGATTTCCATGCCCGCGATGGTCGGGATTTCCCAGCCGAGCCGCCCGTGAAACACCCGGGCCCGTAGCCGGTACATCTCGTTGATGTCCGAGTTATCGAATTCCTGACGCATTCCAATCCGGATTGCTGTTTGCATGACGTTCTCCTGAACGAGTGGGGGGCCAATGTCAGGAAAACTTATGCATTTTGAATCGATCTGCCACCTACCTACCTGGATAGGTGCGCATGCTTTTCGGATATCGCAGAATTCGAACCAGCAGCGTACTTAACCGACAGGGCTCGAAAATGGAACTTCTCGAAAATCATTGGCAACCGCAAACCGGCCTCCAAACGCGCCCGGCGGAGGCATCCTCGGCGGTGGATCGCGTGCTGATCATCGCTTATCGCAAGAAGAAAAAAGAAAGCCAACGCCGCTTCTGGGCGCGCTTTGGCGTCACGCAGTCGCGTGGCAGCCGATTCGAATCGGGCGCTGAGATTCCGGCGCCGGTGTCGATTCTGCTCGGCCTGTATTTCACCAAGACCGTTTCCGACGCCGACCTGGGCCGTGCCGAGCGCGTGCTGTACAGCCGCGACGCGGCAGCCTTCCTCAACCCGGGTCAATAAGTCCGAGCTGGGCGGCTATCACGGCGGCCGCCCGCCGCGAATTCACCCCGAATTTGGTCCTGATGTTCTTCATGTGGAAGTTCACCACGGCTTCCGAACAATTCAGGATCTGGGAGATTTCCCAGGTGGATTTGCCGCGTGCGGTCCATTTCAGACACTCTCGTTCGCGCGGCGTGAGCTTGGGCAGCAGGGTTTGCGCGTGCGTATCCAAATGACGCTGGCTGGTGTCCACCACCAGGTCGCGTAATAGCACCAGATTCGGCAACGTAGCGTTCACGTGACGGCGGAATGCGTCCGTCGGCGCGCTATCGTTGACGAAGCACATCATTCCGGCTTCCTGGTTCGGTCCGTGAATCGGCACCGTTACCCCGGCGCGCAAACCGTAAGAGCGCGCCTCTTCATACATCGATTGCTGTGGTCTGGTCGAGAAAATATCCGGCGACCAGATCAGCGGTGCAGTGCGTGACATGCAGTGATCGACGGTGGGGTCGATATGAACCAGGCCGTCCTTGTCATACGTCTTGCGCCAGTCCGGTGCGTAGGTGCTGCGGATATAGGCGTCTTCCAGACGCATGGTCGGACGCGGCAGCATGGCGACCAACAGCCTATCGAATCCCCATGTCTCGGCAAGGCCCGTGATGGCACCGAGCCATTCCGCTTCGTCGGCGGCGTCCAGCAGCGGTGCCATCTGCTCGATAAAATGTAGCGACAATTTTTTGACTCTCTCAGGCTCGCAAACATCCCGTTGCGGTTAATTGTGGCAGCCATTCATCCGGCCGCTTTTAGCTCCACAATTTATCACTAAAAATTTTTCCGCTGCGCCAGAGGTACGCCCTGACGGCAGGGCGACGCCAACGGCTCCCTCAGGAAAAGAACGAATTACTATCGATATCCGCTTCGTGGCGCAATTGAGATTTCCAAAGCGCTGAAACGGATAATTTTCTTGTGGCTGTTATTCAATCGACAGTATTTATTTTAAATTCCCTGGCGTGAACCGCTTCCGTCGATGGCGGCCCAAGTCACGTTGCCCCATATTGTCATACAAAAATGACGATTCACACTTGTGTGGCTCGGTGAGCGTCACATTAAATCCTGCGAGACGTGCCCACTTTGTAGTTGTTTGACAACATCGCGACGCCGATGCGACTTCGATCGCCCGGTCTTTGGCCGATTCGAGGGCGTTTTGAGCGAATCCCCGTTCAGCGATGGAGGGTTCACCGCGCCGCGTCGTGACACTGCTGCATTCGCTCAGATAAGGCAACGGCTCAACCGCCCAGGCTCTAAGCGAAACCTCCAGGTCGCTCGAAATCGTGCGCGACGACATCTCGCTGATCCACGTGCTGCACGATGCCGTCACGTCTCCAGAATCGCCGACATGACTCCGCATCCGCCGCTGCCCGGTTCGACGCCGCCGGAACATCATGCGAAGATCGCGCGTGCCGCACGTGAGTTGCCCGCGCTGAACCGCGACTTCGCGCGGGCCGATCCATCAACCTGAAACACCATCCAATCGATACCCAAGCATGACCGACAACAGCCGACGCTATCCCGACCCCTCCATCCGCGTGTTCGATCCGCGCTTCAAGTCGCTGATCCTGGCCTCCGCCTCCGTCGAGTGTCTGTACCAGGGCGCGCGCTGGTCGGAAGGGCCGGTCTGGTTCGGCGACGGTCGTTATCTGCTGTGGAGCGACATTCCGAACGACCGCATCCTGCGCTGGGACGAAACCACCGGCAATGTCAGCACGTTCCGTCAATCGTCGAATAACGCGAACGGCCATACGCGCGATCGTCAAGGGCGGCTCGTCAGTTGCGAACATCTGACGCGGCGCGTCACTCGCACTGAATACGACGGCTCGATCACCGTGCTGGCCGATCGTTATCAGGGCAAGCGCTTCAATTCGCCGAACGACGTGATCGTGAAATCGGACGGCTCGATCTGGTTCACCGATCCCACCTTCGGCATCGCGGGCTTCTACGAGGGCGAGCAGCAGGAGTCGGAACTGACGGCGTGTGTGTACCGCATCGACGCGCAGTCGGGCGAGGTGTCGATGGTTGCCGACGACGTGCTCGGCCCGAACGGCCTCGCGTTCTCGCCGGACGAGTCGGTGCTGTACATCGTCGAATCGCGTGGCGAGCCGCGCAAGATCCGCGCGTTCGACGTAAGCAGCAACGGCGCCACGCTGTCGAACAACCGCGTGTTGATCGACGCAGGTCCGGGCACGCCGGATGGCTTCCGTGTCGATATCCACGGCAACCTGTGGTGCGGCTGGGGCATGGGCACGGACGAACTCGACGGCGTGCGCGTGTTCAATCCGCAAGGCGAAGTGCTCGGCCACATTGCACTGCCTGAGCGTTGCGCGAACGTTTGCTTCGGCGGACGTCACCGCAACCGCCTGTTCATGGCGGCGAGTCACGGCCTCTACTCGCTGTATGTCAACACGCAAGGCGTGCAGGGCGGTTGAGTGCAGAAGGGCGGGCTGACCGGACCGGCTGCGCCCAATCTCCCGAATGACTCCGGGTTTGCCCTCGATACAACTCGCTAGCCGTTGCGCGACAACGGCTCCGCGAGAAAACCCCGTATTTTCCCGGGGCAAACGCGCAAAAAGCATTTGCTTGACACCGGCTGTTCCGCTTCGCTATGTTCCATTGGTAGAAGTAGAAAGACATCGCCCGCAGCGTGTGCGCAACGCGACTGAGCGGCGACTTCCATACCAAGAAGCGAGGAGACGCAATGACTGTTTCAGACAGGTTGTCGCTCGGGCTGGTGTCGGTATTTCTCGCGGCTAGCGCCGCTTTCACGTCGGCGGCGCACGCGGCCGATCCGGTCACGCTCAACATCGTCGACGTGGCCGGCAATCTCCAGCTCACGCAAAAAGGCTTCGAGGCCTTCAAGGCGAAATACCCGAACCTCGTCGCCAACATCACGTACACCAACGCACCTGCTCCGCAGCTGCCAGGCAAGATCAAGGCGATGCAAGGCGCGGGTCGCTCCGACATCGATCTCGTGCTGACCGGCACCGACGCGCTCGCCGCGGGCATCGAACAGAATCTGTGGATCAAGCTGCTGCCGGACAACGCCGCGCAATTCCCCGGCGTGCTCGACAAATACGCGCCGGGTCCGCGCAAGATGCAGGATCTCGCGCAAGGTTACGGGCTGGAGGTCGCGTATATGCCGGCCGGTCCGCTGCTCGAATACAACCCCGCGAAGGTCAGCGATCCGCCGAAAACGCCCGAGCAGTTGTTGCAATGGTGCAAGGCGCACCCCGACAAACTGATCTACGCGCGCCCGGCGAATTCAGGCCCGGGTCGCACGTTCCTGATGGGCTTGCCGTATGTACTCGGCGATAAAGACCCGCAGGACCCGATTCACGGCTGGGACAAGACATGGGCCTTTCTCAAGCAGTTGAACGACTGCATTCCTTATTATCCGGGCGGCACGTCGGCGGTCATGAAGGAACTCGGCGAAGGCACGCGCGACATGACTGTCACCGTGACGGGCTGGGACATCAATCCGCGCGCGCTCGGCATCGTGCCGGCGGAATTTCGCGTGCAGGCATTCGACAACATGACGTGGGTGAACGACGCGCACTACATGGTGATTCCGAAGGGCGTGCCGAAGGAAAAGCTCGACGTCATCTACAAGCTGATGAACTTCATGCTGGAGCCGGCGCAGCAGGCGTTGACCTATGACGACGGCTACTTCTACCCCGGTCCGGCGATCAAGGGCGTGACCGTCGATCAGGCTCCCGCGCACAGCCAGGACGTGCTGAAAAAGTACGGCCGCCCGGAATACGCGAAGCTGCTGGCCGATCGTCCGCATGCGTTGCCGTTGAATGCGACCGCGATGGTCGCGGCGTTCAAAAAGTGGGACACCGAAGTCGGCGCGCAGAAGACCAAGTAAGCCGCGCGAGAGCCATGCCATGCCGTGGCTTCTATCGTGCAGCGCCTGACCTGTCCCGCGTATCAGGAAACCGCCATGAAGCATCACTTTGAGCAGTTGCGGCTCGACTCGGTGAGCCGCAGTTTCACGAACGCGGAAGGCCAGCCGGTCGCGGCATTGCAGGGACTCGATCTGACGATCCGGCGTGGCGAGTTCATCGCGTTGCTGGGGCCGTCCGGTTGCGGCAAATCCACCGCGCTCAATTGCATCGCCGGATTGCAGCCGCTGACCGGCGGCGGTATCTGGCTCGACGAAAAACGCATCGACGTATTGCCGCCTGAAAAGCGCGGCTTCGGCATGGTGTTCCAGAACTACGCGCTGTTTCCGCATATGAGTGTGCTGGATAACGTCGGCTTCGGCCTGAAGATGCGCGGTGTCGCGAAGAGCGATATCGCGCGGCGCGCGCGCGAAGCTTTGCAGCTCGTGCAACTGATCGGGCATGAGCACAAACTGCCCGGACAACTGTCTGGCGGACAGCAGCAGCGCGTAGCGATTGCGCGCGCTATCGTGATCGAGCCGCCGCTGATTCTGATGGACGAACCGCTGTCGAATCTCGATACGAAACTGCGCATTGAAATGCGCGCGGAAATTCGCCGTATTCATAGTCAGCTCGAACGCGCGACGCTGTACGTGACGCACGATCAGGACGAAGCGTTGTCGATGGCCGACCGCATCGTCGTGATGAAAGAGGGCGTAGTGCAGCAGGTGGCGTCGCCGCAGGAGGTCTATACGCGGCCGCGCAATCTGCATGTTGCGCGTTTCATGGGTTATCGCAACGTGGCCGAATTCACGCTCGAAGGCACGCAAGGCGAAGGCGTCGCAGTCAATGCGAACGGCGTGCGCCTGATAGGCACGCCGATGGCGGGCTTCAACAGCAAACGCGTGAATGTAGCGCTGCGTCCCGAGGATATGGAACGTGCCGCGCCGGGCTCGGAGAATGCGTTCGATGCGCACGTCACCACGGTCGAATACGGCGGCCACGATTCGCTCTTGCGCGTGAAGACCGCATTCGGCGATGTATGGGCGCGCGTGGCCGGCGACTATATCGAGGGCGAGCATATCCGCCTGCGGGTGCAGCCGTCGCGTGTGCTCGTGTATGACGCCACGGACGCGTCATGAACACGCCCACGCTATCGCCGCCGCTCGCCCCGCGCGACGCCAAAGCCTGGCTCATCGCACCGGCGTTTCTCTTCATCGTCGCGGTATTCATTTACCCGTTTGCATACGGTCTGGTGCTGTCGTTCCGGCCGATGAACGGCGGCGGCCTGTGGGCCAACTATCTGACGTTCTTCACCGATACGTCGATGTGGCCGACGATCTTCGTCACGCTGAAACTCGCGGTGCCGGCCACGCTGATCAACGTCGGCGTGTCGGTGCCGGTGGCGTTTGCATTGCGCCGGCACTCGCCGTATCAGAAGCTCGTCACGACCCTGCTGGTGATTCCGGTGACGCTCGGCACCGTGCTGATCGCCGACGGCATGCTGACCTATTTCGGCCCCAACGGCTGGTTCCCACAGGCGTTGCACGGCCTGCATCTGTACACACGCGAGGTGCGTCTCACGCATAACTATTGGGGCGTACTGATCTCGCTGATCGTGTCGGGTTTCCCGTTCGCGTTTCTGCTGACGCTGTCGTACGTGACCGGCATCGATCCGACGCTGGCGAGCGCGGCGGCCACGCTCGGCGCGAATCCGTGGCAGCAGTTCCGGCGTATCTATCTGCCGCTGCTGGCGCCGGGTTTGACGATGGCCGCATGCCTGTCGTTCGTGCAGGCGTTCTCGGTGTTTCCGTCGGCCGTGCTGCTCGGTGCGCCTGCGGGGCCGACCCGCGTGATGTCGATCGCCGCCGCTGAAGCCGCGTTCGAAAGCTACGACTACTCGCTCGCGTCTGCCATTGCGATGGTGATGGGCTTCGTGCAACTGCTGGTCGTCGCCGCGTTGCTCGGCGCGCGCCGCTTCTTCTACAGCGGACCGGTGAGCGGAGGCAAAGGCTGATGACAACCGAGCATCGTACTGCGCAGCATGGGTGGTCCGCGTCATCCGGTTCGAAGGACGACGGTGCGCGCGAACCCGTCAAGCGCTACCGGCAGCGCAGCAGTGTGGCAGGCCGCCTCTGGAAAGCGCTGGTATGGGGCGTGATGGTGTTTTTCCTCGTCAACGTGGTGCTGCTGATCGCGACCGTCGCCGTCAATTCGATCGCGACGCGCTGGTTCGGCACGCTGTTGCCGCAAGGCTTCACGCTGCACTGGTACGTGCAGGCGTGGAGCGATTTCCAGTTGTCGAGCGTGTTGTGGGTCACCGTCGAAGTGGTCGGCGCGGTGGTGGTGCTGTCGGTGCTGCTCGGCGTGCCCGCCGCGTATGCGCTCGCGCGCGTGCAGTTTCCCGGCAAGCGCATCGCGATGCTCGTGTTCCTGTTGCCGCTGATGGTGCCGCCCGTCACATACGGCATTCCGATGGCGACCGTGATGTACAAGGTCGGCCTCGCGGGCACGCTCGCCGGTGTGATTCTCGCGAACCTGGTGCCCGCGCTCCCGTTCGTGATTCTGGTGATGACGCCGTTCATCGAACAGATCGATCCAAATCTCGAAGCGGCGGCGCGCATTTTCGGCGCGAATACGTTCCGCTATTTCCGCTACGTGCTGTTGCCGCTGCTGGTGCCCGGCATGCTCGCGGCCGGACTGCTGGTGCTGGTGCGTACCATCGGCATGTTCGAACTGACCTTCTTCACTGCGGGGCCGTCGACGCAAACGCTCGTGGTCGCGTTGTACTACGCTGTATTTTCAACCGGCGTGCGCGCGCCGCAATCGATCGACGCGATGGCGATGATCTACATGGCGATCACGCTGATCTGGGTGCTGATCGCGCTGCAATTCGTCAGCCCGACGCAGATCGTGTCGCGCGTGAAGGAGCAGCGGCGCTAAAGCGCTCGGGCGCTCAGGCGCTCAAACGCCGGATCATGCAGGCCAATCGTGGAGCACACGTTGACGAAGCGAAAGACCCCCGACGAATTGCGCAGCCATCGCTGGTACGGCGTGAACGATCTGCGCTCGTTCGGCCATCGTTCGCGCACCGCGCAAATGGGCTACAACCGCGACGAGTACGCAGGCAAACCGGTGATCGCGATCCTCAACACATGGAGCGAGATCAACGCGTGCCATACGCATTTCAAGCAGCGTGTCGAAGAGGTGAAGCGCGGTATCTGGCAGGCCGGCGGCTTTCCGATCGAACTGCCGGTGCAGACGCTCTCCGAGCCGTTCCAGAAACCAACCACCATGCTGTACCGCAATTTTCTCGCGATGGAAGCCGAGGAAACGCTGCGCTCGTATCCCGCCGACGGCGTCGTGCTGATGGGCGGTTGCGACAAGACCACGCCGGGTCTGCTGATGGGGGCGATTTCGATGGATCTGCCCGCGATCTTTCTGCCTGCCGGTCCGATGCTGCGCGGCAACTGGAACGGCGTCACGCTCGGCTCCGGCTCTGATTCGTGGAAATACTGGGCCGAATTGCGCGCGGGAAAAATCACGCAGGAGGACTGGCAGGGCATCGAGGGTGGCATCGCTCGCTCGCCGGGCCATTGCATGACGATGGGCACCGCGTCGACGATGACGAGCGCCGCCGAAGCGCTCGGCTTCACGCTGCCCGGTTTCGCGTCGACTCCCGCCGCCGATTCGCGTCACGCGCAGATGGCGGCGAAAACCGGCATGCGCATCGTCGAGATGGTGTGGGAAGACCTGAAGCCGTCGGACCTGATCACGGGGAAATCGGTGGATAACGCCGTGATCACCTGTCTGGCGCTATCCGGTTCGACCAACGCCATCGTGCATATGATCGCGCTGGCCCGGCGTGCCGGTATCGAGTTGACGCTCGATCGTTACGACGAGCTTTCGCGCCGTACGCCGGTGCTCGCGAACATCCGGCCGACCGGTGCGTATCTGATGGAGGACTTTTTCTATGCAGGCGGTTTGCGCGCGATGCTCGCCGAACTGGGCGATCTGATCGACCGCTCGCAGCAGACCGTCAACGGCCATACGCTGGGCGAGAACCTCGAAGGTGCGCAGATTTTCAACGACGACGTGATTCGCCACCGCGACAAGCCGCTGCTGCCGGACAGCAGTCTTGCAGTGCTGCGCGGCAATATCGCGCCCGACGGCGCCGTGATCAAACCCGGCGCAGCCGAGCCACGCTTACTGGTGCATACCGGCCGCGCGGTGGTGTTCGCCGACTACAACGAGATGGCCGCGCGGATCGACGACGAAGCGCTCGATATCGACGAGACCTGCGTGATCGTGCTTCAGCACGCCGGTCCGGTCGGTGCGCCCGGCATGCCCGAATGGGGACAACTGCCGATACCGCGCAAACTGCTGCAGAAGGGCGTGCGCGATATGGTGCGCATCTCGGATGCCCGGATGAGTGGCACGAGTTACGGCGCGTGTGTGCTGCATGTCGCGCCGGAATCTTTCGTGGGCGGTCCGTTGGCGCTGGTGCAAAGCGGCGACATGATCGAACTCGACGTGCCCCGGCGCAGGCTCAACCTGCTGGTATCCGACGAGGAACTCGCGCGCCGCATGGCAGCGTGGATCAAACCCGCGCCGCGTTTCACGCGAGGCTATGGCGCACTGCATCAGCAGCATGTGATGCAGGCAAATCAGGGTTGCGACTTCGATTTTTTGCAGCGAGGCGGCGCGCACGCGGCCTCGGCCCTGGCTCCGGTTTCGCCGCAGGACGGGGAGAAGCCTGGCGAGCCGGAAATTCACTGAGTTCACCTGGGGGCCGTTGCCAGTGCCGTGGAACTGCCGGAGAGCGGCGACACGTCGAGAGGGGGAGCGCGATGCGGCGGCGCTGCATCGCGTGATTCCCTTCAGCATTGCAATTGCTACAACTCAGTACCCCACGCGATACACGCGCCCCGTTTGCGCCCCTTCCAAGCTACGCAGATACGCCTGCGCTGCACGCTGCGCGCTCACCGGTTCGAAGCCGCGAAAGTAAGGCGCATAAGCTTCCATCGATTCGGTCAGCACAGTCGGGCTCACGAGATTGATACGGATGCCGCGCGGCAATTCGATCGCCGCGCCGCGCACGAAACCTTCGAGCGCGAGATTGACGGTCGTCGCGTTCGCGCCCTCGCGAATCGGCTCGTCGGCGACGATGCCGCTCGTCAGCGTGAACGAGCCGCCGTCGTTCACATACGACTGCGCGGCCAGCACGACGTTGATCTGGCCCATCAGCTTGTCGCGCAGGCCGATCCAGAACTGTTCGATGCTCATTTCCGTCAACGGACCGAAGTGCAATTTGCCCGTGGTAGTGACCACGCCATCCACCTTGCCGATCTCGCGAAAGAGCCGCTCGATGCTCGCGGGGTCGGTGCTGTCGACGCGATGCGCGCCGCGTGTCGCGCCCACCTCGATCACTTCATGACGCGCCTTCAATTCCGCACTGACTGCCTGGCCGAGCGTGCCGGTGGCGCCGATCACGACGACCTTTTTCATCTGCTGCTCCATCTTGGGTTGACTTGCCGACGATTGTCCTGGTGCAGGGTCGAAAGAAAAAGTCGTTGCCGCGCGCAGGTCCTTAAACCGTGGGTTTCCAATCGAAGGGGGTGAAACAAAAGCAATGACGAACGCAAAGCGCGGACAAAACAATACGCGCACCATTATTCAAACGGTGCGCGCAGCGTTATTCGCTGATTAATAAGACGAGACGCCGGAATTCAAACATCGGCGCCCGCTTCAAAACCTATTTCACGCGATGTAATTCGATCACGCGAGTCGGCCGTAAATGATTAAGGGCGTAATGAATGCGTCCACGATCGCGCCAGCTACCAGCGGGACGCGAGTCGTCGAATTGGTGATCCTGCGAATAAGGGGCTTGCGGCTCGACCATGCCCTTGTCGATCACCGTGTATCCCGGTTCTAGCGCGAGCAGCAAGTGATTGCCGCCGACCCGGCTGTCGAAGCCTGCCATGCCGTCGCGCGACTCGGGCACGCTGTTGACGTGCGTCGCGTTAGTGGTGGTGATCTCGTCGGCTGCAATCGGGCTGTGGCCCGCTATGCGCGCGGCTTCGAGGTTCTTGCCGTCGGTGTCGACCGTGCTGTCGTGCGTGCGGTCGTTATGCAACTCGGTCGAATTCGGCCCGCTGGTGCGCGGTTGAGTGCCGGTGTCTGCTTGCTTGTCGATATCGCTGTTCATCATGCAATCTCCTTGAAGAGGACATGGTTGAAGTGCAGCAAAACCCGTTCCGCCTGATGTCAGGCTCACGCATACGCTTGCCTGAAAGACCTGCAATGCGCCTGCAACGCGGTGCGCAGCGTGTCATTTCATCCGGTGATTGCGTCGTGAATTCTTTTCGTTTTTTTTAATGGACGCGTATTTTCTACAGAGTATGATCTTACTCCGACGAGTGAAGCACGGTTAAATTGACGACATGGCCCCGACTAATTCATCATGGTCGGAAACAACGAAAAGGCCAACGAAAGGCCGCGCTACTCAAAACATTTTACGGGGCCGTCAGGGCGGGTGACACATGCACTTCGATGCTGCATTCACACATCGCGGCTATTTGTTGAATTGCGCGCCGGCGCGCGCGGGCGATGGAACATGGCAACCTTATGTAGTCATCTCACGCTCGAGCGACGGCGAACTGGTCGCCAACCGCTTCTTCCCCTCAGAGCTGCGCTTTCCCGATGAAGCCGGAGCCATCGCTCATGCGCGTGACTGGGCGGTGCGCTGGATCGACGCTAGCAGCGTGACTATCTGAAGCGTTATCCGTCTTCATTCCGAACGCCGCAGATCGTGAAGCGGCCCTCAAGTCCATCGTTGCCTCTTAGTGTCCCGTGCAGTCGTCATGCCATGCCGCATGTACGCGAGCGGCGTGCCAGTTCTGGCCGGTGTCGCGCGAACTGCGGGAAAACGCGGTAATCTCTTGGCATATTTCACTTCGAACCGTGTTCATGCACGGTGCTGTCTTTATGCCTAATGTGCCCGACCATAACTGGGGTCTCGAACAGATCGTCGCCGACCTACGGGCGTCGCGTGAAGAGTTGCATCGCACGCGGCATCCGCTTGGTATTCGCGAGTTGCCTTCGCGCGAAGCGGTGGTCAATATCGTCGCCGGTTTGCGCGCGGCGCTTTTTCCCACGCATTACGGCGCGCCCGATCTGACCGACGAAACCGTCGACTACTACGTCGGCCATACGCTCGAAAGTACATTGCGGCTGCTCGCGGAACAGATTCGCCGCGCGTTGCGGTTTCTGCCGGAGTTCGGTGCGACATCCGAGGCCGAGCTGAAGCAACGTGCGTTCGATGTCGCGCGCGAATTCGGTACGCAGTTACCGGGGATTCGCGCGCTGCTGGTCAGCGACATTCAGGCTGCGTTCACCGGCGACCCCGCCGCGCAGCACATCACCGAAATTCTGCTCTGCTATCCGGGCGTCTGGGCGATGACGCATCATCGGCTCGCGCACGCGCTGCATCGCCTTGGCGTGCCGTTGCTCGCGCGTTTCATCAACGAGATCGCGCACTCGGCGACGGGCATCGACATTCACCCTGGCGCGACGATCGGGCCGAGCTTCTTCATCGACCACGGCACGGGTGTCGTGATCGGCGAGACGGCGATCATCGGCGAGCACGTGCGTGTGTATCAGGCGGTGACGCTCGGCGCGAAGAGCTTTGCCGCCGATAACGACGGCACGCTGATCAAGGGCAACGCGCGGCATCCTATCGTCGAGGACCACGTCGTCATTTATGCGGGCGCGACGATTCTCGGACGCGTGACGATCGGGCGCGGCTCGGTGATCGGCGGCAATGTGTGGCTCACGCACAGCGTGCCGCCGGGCAGCAGCGTGTCGCAGGGGAAGGTTCGCGAAGGCGAGCGCACCGACGCGGGCGGGAAATGATGCGGGCGTTATTCGCCTCGTTGCCGCAGGGCGAATAAGTTGCTTTGGGTGCGGCTACGTTCATCTGCTTCTTCATGCAGTTGAGCGCGGCCGCCAGCATGCACCACTCATGTATATAAACGCCGTGACCTTCGCATCAGGCGCTACGCACCCGGCGTCAGCCGTTTCGCAGATACCGCAGCAAAGGCATCTCGTGAACGCCGTGCAACCACACATGCTCGCCGATAAAAAACGCCGCCGCCCACGACGCGGCCACGACGATCAGATCGCAACTGCCGCTCTTCCACAGATTCAGCGAATGACGTCCGGCGATCCACGGCACGCCTAGCGGATTCGGCCAGTCCGCGAACAGATGCATCAGGCCGCCGCACGCGAATCCGAAAGCAGGCGCGGCATACAGCGAATGCCCGAGCCAGTGATACGACCCGGCGAGCAACGCGAGCCATCCCACACCCCAATGAGTCAACGTGCGATGCGTGATCCACAAACGTCGCGCGCGTGACCACCACGCGACTTCGAGCCAGTCGGGCGCCGTGCTGCCCCAGATGCCCGTGAGGAAACTCAACAGTACGTCGAGATGAAATGCATTGCTGCCGCTGACGCGGGCGACGACTGCCGCTGCGATGACGCCGGCTGCGAAACCGGTTGCGTGATGTGCTTTGCTGGATGCCATCGAAAGACTTGCGGCGCACTACGTCGCCTGAAACCGGAAGGGCGGCTATGTTCGCAGATGAGCCGATAAAAAAATAGCCGCTACGCGAGATAAAAAATTCGCACAGCGGCAGGGTCTTCTGAATGCGATGACGTTGCAGCGGCATCGCACTCACATTGCAATCACACGAGGCCGAAACTCAGGTCGCGCAGCGTGCAATATCGAAGCGCATTTCCGGTTCCGGTGGATCGTCCGGCGCATTAGCGGGATGCATGACCTTGATGACCGAGCCGGTATTGGTTGGCGTCAGCGTGACGAAGTACGAGTTGTTCGAATCCGAGCCGACCGCGAGTTGCGTGGCGATGCCGGCGTGCGACGTGCGTACGCGCGACAAACGTCCTTCGAGGCAGTTGGCGATATCGGCGGGCGCGCGTTGCGAGGACACGTACACGAGCGGGATAGACGCATCGCGCGTAGGGCCGGAAGAACCGCAAGCGGTGAGGCAGGCAGTGACGGCGGTGAGGGCAACAGCAGGGGCGAGCAGGAGAAGTCTTTTCATGGTCCGATCGTCGGCGTTTCCGATGATGCATGGAAACGTGGTGCGCGGGCGAAGCGCGACGCGGTTCAACTCGAAACCCGACTCGGCGTCATGCTTCGCGACGAAGCTGTCATTCACTTGCAACCGACATGCAAGCATGAAGGCAAGCGAGATAGCCGAAGTGAGTATACCCACCGCAGGTACGCGTAGTCACTATCCGCGATCATCGCGACGCATCGTTATGTTCATATCGAACGGGTTGAGCGTATAAAAAAACCCGCGACGTGATCGTGTCACGCGCGGGTTCGACGGCAGCGCAGACTCATCAATCCGCGCTGCCGATACCACATCGAAAAAGCTTAGAAGCGGTGACGCAGACCGACAGCCGCCGCCACCTGGTTGCCCGTGCTCGACGGAGCCAGCGAGTTGATCGACGCAACGTTCGCGCCGAAGTTGCCGAGCTCGCCCGTAGCATGCTGATACACACCTTCCACGTACACGTCGGTACGCTTGCTCAGCGAGTAGTCGCTTTGCAGCGACACCGTATGCCACTTCGGATCGCCCGAACCGTTCGAGCCGCTCATCTTGCCATCGGTGAACGTGTACGACGCCGCGAGGCTCAGCGCCGGCGTCAATGCGTAGCGGCCGTTCAACTCGTAGTTGTCCAGATGCAGGTTCGTGCCCGAGATGCCCGGCAGCGTCGCGCCGCCGACATCGATACCCGTGATGCCGTCCAGTTGCGTGTGCGTGTACACGAAGCCCGCCGTAGCCGGACCGTACGTGTAGTTGATGCCAGCGCCGAACGTGCGCTGCAGGTTCGCCGCGATCTGCGCGGTGCCGTCGCCTTGCGTCACCGCGCCGCTCAGGTTCGAGCTGCCCGACTGGTTCAGTTGCAGGTAAGCGGCCGCGACGCTCAACGGACCGTTGTCGTACGAAGCGCCCGCGCTCCATGCACGATTGTTCGAGAACTCGCCGGCCGAGTTGCTGAAGCCGTACAAGCCGCCGAACTTCAGGCCCGCGTAATTCACGCTCGAGTACTTCACCGCGTTGCGCACGGAGAACGAGTTGTCGAGGTTGTCGTTGTCGAACGGATGAGCCGCGAGGTTGTTGCCGTAGCCCGCGCCCGCTTCGGACAACGGCGCCAGATAGTCGACCACGGAGTCATATTGACGGCCGAGCGTCAGCGCGCCGTACTGGTCGCTCTTCAGTCCGACGAAAGCCTGACGGTTGAACAACGTGCTGCTTTCCGAGTTCTGACCGTTGTTGATGTTGAAGCCGCTTTCCAACGTGAAGATCGCGTGCAGACCCGCGCCGAGGTCTTCGCTGCCGCGCAGGCCGAAGTACGTGTTCGACACCGAGCCGCTGCCCTGTTGCCAGTTGCTGTGGCCGCCCTGGTTGTTCGAGTAGACGAGGCCCGCGTCGAGCGTGCCGTACAGCGTGACGCTGCTTTGTGCGTGAGCGTTGATGGCCAACGCGCTCAGGATGCCTGCTGCAAAGAGGATTTTTTTCATATTCAGATAACTCCGGGACAGTGCATGGAGAATCGCAAGCCAGTGCTTACCGTTTATTGCGCCGGCAGTCCGGCGATTCGCTGCGAAGTGTATTCCGGCCATTCGAATCTTTAATCCCGTCTGACGCAACAATGTGTTTTTGAATCTGTAAAAGTGAATTCGAATTAGATAAGTGCAGATAAATAAACGGAAAATGTATTTGAAAATGGTCAACGCGACGTGCTGTCAATGATCGGCGTGTTGCTCAATCGCGACGATCCTCGCCAGGCCTTGCGAGACGGGGGTTACGGAGAATTACGTCGAATCCTTCGATTCATTGTGTTTTTCGCAACGCAATTTTACGAATAACAGTAGTTATTCGAGGGAATGGCGGCCTTACAATTCGCGTCACCCTTTGACCGAGGGTGTCTTTTTCATTCTTTATACGCGGCTTTCGGGCCGCGTTTTTTTATGGGTTTTCTGTAATAAACAAATAAGTTCCTGAAAAAGCCGAAATAGAGAATTTCAGCGCAAGATTGATTGATGTTCGATTGCGCGTGCGATTGCATGGGAGCCGGGTCAGGCGCAATGAGGCTTGTCCGTTCGTCAGGGGGCGAGGGCCGGCGCGCCCGGGGCAGGTAGAATTGCGGGCTTGAGATGTGTTTCCGCCCCGCGAACGTGAGTAAACCTGTAATGACCGATACACCCCTTCCATCGTCCGATAGCGCTGAAGATTTCACGACGGAAGGTTCGTCCGAGCTGGACGAAAGCGTGCATGAACCGCGTCTGTGGCGCGACGACGGCTGGACTGCGCGCGTCATCAAGAACGAAGACGACGAAGGCTGGGCCGTCGCGATGATCAAGGACGGCGAGGCCGAACCCGCGCTCGTCGGTCCGTGGACCATGGGCCGCAACAAGAAGGACCCGAAGCCGCTCGACACGTCGGCGTTCAACACGCTGGTGAAAACCGCGTCGGAAGTGCTGCGCCGTCACGAGCAGCAACTTCGCGCGCAGCTGCATAAGGAAGTGCGGGTCGCGAGCGCGGACGGTAACGACGAACTCGATATCACGCTGGACATCATCCCCGACGAAATCGAACCCTACGCGTTGCTGACCGCGCTGGATCTTTTTGGCGAACAGATCGCACAGGTGCAGGTCGCGCCGAATTTCAAGCTGAGCAAGGCGAGCGCGTCGGCGTGGGTCGAGAACGAATTCAGGCGTCCGGGCTAGGCGACGCCGACCGACCGCCTGGTGCGGTATTACGAAAGACTTTCGCGTTTCCCCGGCGTTGCCGTTCAGGTTGCGCGAGAGTGGTTTCGGGACCACGAAAATTCAATTCAGCGTGTCGGCGATTGAGAAACTCCGTTGCAACGCGTGATCCAATCGAATCGCGCTCTGCTGCACGGTATGGCGGAATAGGGTTGTCGAAAGGTCTTCGACCTACGCGCGAACGACCACTCTTTTATAGAAGCCTATAGAAACGAACCGCCGTGCAAACACCCGCGTCGGCCTAACTCCGCTTGCAGAAAATCGCCGTAACGAGCGGCGCGACGTGATGCACGATCGCCGTGCTGCCGCTCCCGGCAATCGCGTGGCGCACCTTCGATTCGCTGCCGAGCACCACGACGCCGTAGGCCGAACTCGCGACCGGTTCGCCGTCGCCGACGCGGAACATCGGGTCGTCTTTTTCATAGCCGACCACCGCGAACACGTGAAAGCCAAACGCCGTCAGATCGGCGCCGGACGCGGGCGAGAACGCATTGATCGAGTTACTTTCGACGCGCATCGGCTTCGGCTCGATCATCTGCTGGTCGAGCAGATCGGCGATGAACTGATGGCCGCTTTCGTTGCAGGTGAGCGGCGTGTCGAGGGCCGCGGCGAAACTGATGTGGGGCAGTGCGGCAGTTGCCAGAAGAAGGAGTACAGATGAAAAAAGGCGTTTCATAAGTGCAGTCGGCGACCTCGATCGATGTAGTGGTTTCGCAACGGGCGGCGGCGAGTGGCCGTGACCCAAAAGACGTTGCGCATCGAAGGAATTCCGCATTACGGGCGCAACTGGGTTTGCACTTTATCGCGATTCGGCAAATCTTGCTTTGCTGCTAGCACATCCAGGTAACGGACGGACCTCAAAGAAACGAGCAGGAAGAAAGCAATCTTTTTCGATCCCGTATATATTTCCGGGTTATGACTTCGCGACCCCAAACTCCAATTAATGTTCCGCCGCCCCGTACCTGGGACGCCCGGCTCGCTCGCCGGCTTGTGACTCCGCTGGTGAATACCTGGGTCACGCCGAATCACCTCACTACGCTGCGACTGTTGATCGGGCTTGCAGGCGCGCTGTGCCTCGCTCATGGCGATTTCGCGTGGACCAATGCAGGTGCTCTGCTGATCGTGCTGTCGAACTTCGTCGACCACACCGACGGCGAGCTTGCGCGCATCGGCGGCAAGTCGAGCCGGATCGGTCATTTTTACGACCTCGCATGCGACGCGATCGTCACCATCATGTTGTTTATCGGCATGGGCGTTGGGGCAGGAACCGCAGCCGGTGCAACTCATGTCGGCGGATTGAAGGTGATGCCGGGCGTGCTCGGCGCAGTGGCCGGTGTGGCGATTGCGCTGATCTTTTTCCTGCGCATGCGCATCGAGGAAATGGCGGGCAAGGCGGGCACGAAGCAGGCCGCAGTGGGCGGCTTCGAAACCGAAGACGTGTTGTACCTGCTACCCATTGTCACGCTGACGAGCGTCGTGCTGCCTTTCGTCGTGGTCGCTTCGATCGGCGCGCCGCTTTTTGCCGCGTGGGTCGTGGTGGATTACTGGCGCGTGTCGCGCCGTGCCGCTCGCCCTGCGGTTGCAGTCGGTAGTGCTTCTGAAAACAGTCAAATGTGGGCCAGTGAATGAGTACACACGCCGAAGATGACGTGGTCGCGCCAGCATCGATTCAACCTTCCTCCATGGCGGCGCAGGCCGCGCCGAACGCCGACCGTGCGGTCGCGGGCAAGACGCGCGAGCTCGACACGCCGCGCTTGCGCAAGGACTTCGCCGACCAGGGCGCGTTCCTGTATCTGGAAGATTTCCTCGCGCCTGAAGTCACCGCGCAACTCGCGCACAGCGCGCGGTCGCTGCTCGACGAGGTGAACCGCAATTATCTGCCGGGTCACAAGCAGGGCGGCAGTGTGAGCCGCCATACCATCGACACGCTCGCGCCGTTCATCGCCGAGTTGTATCGCTCGAAGGAACTGATCGGCTGGCTCGAACAGCTTAGCGGCGACAAACTGCAGGTCTCTCCCGCCGACGACCCGCATGCGTACGCGCTGTATTACTACACGCGGCCGGGCGATCACATCGGCTGGCACTACGACACTTCGTATTACGACGGCCGCCGCTACACGCTGCTGCTCGGCGTGATCGACGATTCGTCGTGCCGCCTCGAATACGAGTTGCATACCCGCAATCCCGATGTGCCGGATCAACCCGGCTCGGTGCAATATCCGCCCGGCAGCCTCGTATTTTTCGACGGCGACAAATTGCGTCATCGCATCACGCCGGCCGGCGCGAACGAGATGCGCGTGTCGCTCACGTTCGAATACGTCACCGACCCCAACATGCGGCCGTGGCGCCGTTTCATCTCGAACATGAAGGACGCGATCGCGTACTTCGGTTTCCGCCAGGTGTTCCGTCAGATGACTTCGCGCGGCAAGACCGCCGGCAAGGGCCGCGCATGAGTCGCGCGGCCCTGCTTCTGCTGTCGATCGGGACGGCGCTGTTTGTCGGCCTGCTCGCATGGCAAGGCTTCGGTTCGGTTGCGTCGACGCTGCTTGCGGCCGGTTGGGGGCTCGCGCTCGTCGCGGCGTTCCACGTCGTGCCGCTCGTGCTCGATGCGGGCGCGATCTCCGTGTTGTTCCATCCTCGCCGCGACGGCGTGCATCACGATCTGTCGCTGCGCGATGCGCTGTTCGCGCGCTGGGTTGGCGAATCGGTGAATAGCCTGTTGCCTGCGGGGCAGATCGGCGGTCCCGTCGTGATGGTGCGACAGCTTTCGCAGCGCGGCATGCGCATGCGCGACGCCGCTGCGGCGATCACGGTCAGCACGACCTTGCAGGCGCTCGCACAAATCGTTTTTGCGCTCGGCGGCCTGATGCTGTTCGGCGCGTACGCGGCGCACGGCGCGCTGCACGATCTGCAAACCGCAACGCTGATCGCAACCGGCGTGCTCGGCGCGATGATCGTCGGCTTCTACTATGCGCAGCGGCGCGGCCTGTTTGGCCGGCTGCTCGGCGTGGTGTCGAAAGTATTCGGCAAGCGCGACTGGTCCTCGCTGATGAATCGCGCAGAAGCCGTCGATGCCGCCGTGCAGGCCATGTACCGCGAACGCGGCCGCGTTGCGGCGAGCTTCGCGTTGAGTCTCGTGGGCTGGATCGTCGGTACGGTCGAGGTGTGGCTCGCGCTGCGCTTTCTCGGTCATCCGGTGGATTGGGTCGACGCGCTGTTGCTCGAAAGTATCGGGCAGGCCATTCGCGGCGCTGCGTTCATGATTCCGGGCTCGCTCGGCGTGCAGGAAGGCGGTTATCTGCTGCTCGCACCGCTCGTGGGGTTGCCGCCCGACGCGGCGTTGGCGCTGTCGCTCGCCAAGCGCGCACGCGAAATCCTGCTAGGCTTGCCGGGTTTGCTGGTTTTGCACTTCAGCGAAAGAAGCTGGCAACGGCGGCGCGCCCTGGGGCGCGTGCCGGTTATCGATTAATCTCCGTATTTTTTCAAAGGACCGCGCATGCGTGCCATCATCCTCGCTGCGGGCCTCGGCCTGCGTCTTCAGCAACCGCCGCAAGCCCAGTTCCCGAAGTGCCTGTTGCAGTTCGACGGTATGAGCCTGCTCGAACGGCATCTGCAAATGCTCGAAACCGCAGGCGTGACCGACGTCGTTCTCGCGCTCGGTTTCCAGCCGGAATCGGTGCAGGCGGAACTGGAGCGCATCAACTGGCCGCATCAGGTCGAGACCGTGCTCAACACGCGCTATGACCTGGGCAGCGTGCTGACGGTGCACACGGTTGCTGACGCGCTTACGCGCGGCGGCGACGTACTGCTGATGGACGCCGACGTGCTGTACGACGAGCGCATTCTCAGCGCCCTGGTGGCGGGCGAAACGGTCAACCGTCTGCTGATCGACCGTGATTTCGAAGCGGGCGACGAGCCCGTCAAGCTGTGTCTGAAAGACGGCGTGCCGGTCGAGTTGCGCAAGCAGCTGGCCGTCAATCTCGAGTACGACACGATTGGCGAATCGGTCGGCTTCTTCCGTTTCCGCGAAGAAGCGGCGCAACGTTTCGCGCAGATCGTCGCCGGTTATATCGACAGTGGCCGGGCGAATCTGCCGCACGAAGAAGCGGTGCGCGACCTGCTGCTGGAGCGCAGCCAGGTGTTCGATACCGCCGACGTGACCGGCGCTCCGTGGATCGAAATCGACTTCCCGAACGACGTTGCGCGGGCAAGCACCGAGATCCTGCCGCAACTGCAACCGCTGGTCAGCGCGTCGCGCTAAGCGGCTGTACGACGTATTTCCTCGCATGATGTGGCGAGCCGGCGTGATGCCGGCTCGCCATTTTTTTCGTGCGCTGTCGATGGGCATAACTCACGCCGCGGCTTACGTGCCTGGGAAATGCAAGTTCACTAAAAGCGCCAGAGCAACAACATTTGTTGCCGCTGCGATGCCATAATCGACGCTTTACACCGACGGCCTAGCACCCCGTCGTCATGCCAATGCCTCTCGCTTTAGGCACTTTCATCGTTCCGCTGATCGTCGCGTGCGCGATGTTCATGGAGAATGTGGACGGCACGGTCATCGTGACCTCGCTGCCTGTTCTGGCGCGCGATCTCGGTCAGGACCCCATCACGCTGAAGCTTGCCGTCACGGCCTACGTGATCGGCCTCGGCGTGTTCATTCCGATCTGCGGCTGGGTCGCCGACCGCTTCGGTTCACGCACGGTGTTTCGCACGGCCATCGGCATTTTCATGGCCGGCTCGCTGATGTGCGCGGCCTCCACGTCGCTCGGCACATTCGTGGTTGCGCGCTTCGTGCAAGGCATCGGCGGCGCGATGATGGTGCCGGTGGGTCGCATCATCATCTTCCGCTCGGTGCCGAAATCGGACTTCATTCGCGCGGTCAATTATCTGACGGTGCCCGCGCTGCTTGGGCCGGTTGTCGGGCCGCCGCTCGGTGGTTTCATCACGACGTATCTGCACTGGCGTCTGATTTTCTTCATCAATATTCCGATTGGTCTGCTCGGTATCTGGCTTGCCAACAAGCACATTGCCAATGTGCGCGAGGCGCATCCCGGACGGCTCGACTGGACCGGCTTCGTGCTGTCGGCGGGCGGAGCGTCGCTGTTCATGCTGGGGCTTTCGCTGATCGGCGGCGAGCTTGTGACGACGAGCGTGTCGGTCATCATGTGCCTGAGCGGCGTCGTGTTGCTGCTGCTTTATGTGCTCTACGCAAGTCGCGTCGAACTGCCTGTGCTCGATCTGCGGCTTCTGCGCATCCCCAGTTTTCACGCGAGCGTGGTGGGCGGCTCGCTGTTCCGGATCGGGCTTGGCGCTGTGCCGTTTCTGCTGCCGCTTGCGTTGCAGGAAGGTCTCGGCATGACGGCGTTCAAGGCGGGTTCGATCACGTGTGCGTCCGCGTTCGGCGCGATCTTCATGAAGACGGCGGCCATGCGCATTCTGCGGCGCTTCGGCTTTCGCACCGTGCTGTTGTTCAACGCGGCGTGCGCGGGTCTTGTCATCGCGGGCTATGGGCTGTTCTTTCCCGGTACACCGCATTGGCTGATCTGGTGTGTCGTGCTGGTCGGCGGGTTCTTCCCTTCGTTGCAGTTCACGTCGCTGAACTCGCTGGCGTATGCGGATATTCCGAGCAGCGAAGTCGGCCGTGCAACGAGTGTTGCGAGCGTGATCCAGCAGATATCGCTGGGACTCGGCGTGACGATTGCCGGCATCGTGCTGCAGATTTCGCACAACCTGCAGGGCCATCCGAAGATCGTGTTCACCGATTTCTGGCCGGCGTTTCTCGTGGTCGGTCTGTTCTCGTTCCTGTCGATTCCGGTCACCGCGCGCTTGCCGCACAACGCAGGCGACGAACTCTCGCGCGGTAGTCGCGGCACCGCATGAGTAGTGCGGGGGCGTGGGTTTAGCTGCGCCACCTTCACGCCTCCGTTGCCACGTCACGTCAGCCGCTGCGCCGTCGTTTGATGGAGACGCGCGGCTCCGTTCGCCTGCGCATTTCCCCTTCCTGTTCCTGCTGATTCCCATTGTTCCAAATCCGCGCGGCACGTTTGTTGCTGCGCGCGTTGTCGTGCCACCGCGCACTCTTTCGTGAGCGCGTCACGCGCGATGCACCTCGCGCCCGACCATCTACTTGCACGTTGTAAGAAAAACGCGAATCGCTTATCGTCTGACGAATCGATGTTCTGGGGGATTTTCAATGAGGTTGTTCCGCAGCGCCAAGTCTTCAGCCAGCGGTCTCACGCTGGTCGCACTCGTCTCCGTTTCGACTGGCTTTCTCGAAGCCTCGCCTGCCGTAGCCAAGGCGGCCGCCAAAACCCCGCCTGCTGTTCTCTCGGCCTCTGCCATTGCGGTCGCCGACAAATACAGCGCCGACGCCGCCGAGCAGATTTTCAAGGAAGGCGGCAATGCCGTTGACGCGGCTGTGGCGATTGCCTTCACGCTGGCCGTGACCTATCCGGAAGCGGGCAACATCGGCGGCGGCGGGTTCATGACGCTGTACGTGGACGGCAAACCGTACTTCCTCGATTATCGCGAACGCGCACCGCTGGCCGCGACGAAAAACATGTACCTCGACGACAAGGGCGCGGTCATCAAAGGCATGAGCGTGATCGGCTATCGCGCGGTGGGTGTGCCGGGCACCGTTGACGGCATGTGGCAGGCACAGCGCCGCTTCGGCAAGCTCAAGTGGAAGCAGGTGCTCGCCCCGGCCATTCACTATGCACGCGACGGTTTCGAAGTGAGCCAGCAATTGCAGGAGCGCCGTGACGATGCTGCCAAAGACTTCGCGGGCAAGACCAACTTCGACACTTACTTCGGCAATCTGAAACAGGGCGTCAACTTCAAGCAGGCGGATCTCGCCGCCGTGCTGCAACGCATTTCCGATCAGGGCGCGAAGGACTTCTACTCGGGCAGGACGGCGGATCTGATCGCGGCGTCCATGCGAGGTCACGGCCTCATCACGAAGGATGATTTGCAGCAGTACAAAGCCGTCTGGCGTGAGCCGGTTCAGGCCAACTGGAACGGCTATCGCGTGATCACCGCGCCGCCTCCGAGTTCGGGCGGCGTCGGCCTCGTGCAACTGCTGAAAATGAAGGCCGATCTTGCGCCCGACTTCAAGGACGTCCCGCTCAATTCCGCGCAATACGTGCATCTGATCGCCGAAATCGAGAAGCGCGTGTTTGCCGATCGCGCGCAATATCTCGGCGATCCAGACTTCTACAAGGTGCCTGTTTCGCAGTTGATCGACGACTCGTACAACGCGAAGCGTGCCGCTGAAGTCAACCCGACTACGCCGTCGGACACGAAGAGCGTGCAACCGGGTCTCGGCACGAACATGCCGGAGAAAGCGGAAACCACGCACTTCTCGGTGATCGATAAATGGGGCAACGCGGTGTCGAATACGTACACCATCAACGGTTATTTCGGCTCGGGCGTGGTGGTGGATCAGACCGGCATTGTGCTCAACGACGAGATGGACGACTTCTCGGCGAAGCCTGGTGTCGCGAACGAGTTCGGTGTGGTGGGCAAGGACGCGAATTCGATCGAGCCGAAAAAGCGCCCGCTTTCTTCGATGACCCCGACCATTCTGACGAAGGACGGCAAGGTGTCGCTCGTGATCGGCACGCCGGGCGGCTCGCGCATTTTCACGTCGATCTTCCAGGTGATCAACAACGTGTACGACTACAACATGCCGCTGCAGGACGCGGTCGGCGCGATGCGCTTCCACCATCAACTGTTGCCGCCGAACACGATTTTCTGGGAGCCGTACAAGCCGATTGAAGGCGAACTTGCGCAGCAGATCGAAGCGAAGGGTTACAAGCTCGAAGGGCAGGATTTCAGCGGCGATATCCAGGCGATCAAGGTGAACGGGGATACGCCCGAGGCCGCTGCCGATCCGCGTGGGCGAGGCGTGACGCGGGTGATTCCGTAACGCTTCTGGTCGCACGCATGGAGCGCCTTTTGCGACCGCGGCAGATTCGCTGCACGCAAACAAAAAACCTCGCGGCTAAGTAAAGCGCGAGGTTTTTTACTGTGCAACGAGCCGGCCGATGAAAGACAAAAACCGGGTTGCGTCAGGCGGTCTGCTCGACCGGCGTCAGCGTCAATTCGAGCCGTTGCGCGCCACGCAGCACTGTCACGTTGACCGGTTTGTCGATACGCGAAACATCGAGCGTGCGTTGCAGGCTGTCGACGTCCTGCACCGGCAGCGCGTCGATTGCGACGATGGTGTCGTCGGTGCGCACGCCCGCGAGCGCGGCCGGGCTGCCTTTGACTATCTCCATCACATGCACGCCGCTTTCCGAATTCAGGCCGAAATAACGCTGCACCCGACGCGACAGCGGCGTCGTCGTGCCGGCCACGCCGATATAGGCTCGCCGCACGCGGCCATGCGCGAAGATCTGCATGATGACCCACTTGGCCGTGTCGATCGCGGTCGCGAAACAGATTGCCTGCGCGCCGGGGATGATCGCGGTATTCACGCCGATCACCTGGCCTGCCGAGTTGATCAGCGGACCGCCGGAATTGCCGGGATTGAGCGCGGCGTCGGTCTGGATCACGTCGTAGATCATCCGGCCGGAGTTCGAACGCAGCGAGCGGCCGAGCGCCGACACCACACCGGTCGTGACGGTTTGCGCGAGGCCGAGCGGATTGCCGACGGCAATCGCAATCTGCCCGACGCGAAGTTTCGACGACTCGCCGAGTTCGACGTGCGGCAGCGGTTCCGGCGAGCCGATACGCAGCACGGCGAGATCGCTGCCGGGGTCGTCGCCGACCAGATCCGCGTCGAACTTCGCGCCGTCGGCGAGCGTTACCTGAATGTGCGTCGCGCCGTGAACGACGTGGCTGTTGGTCAGCAGGTAGCCGTCGGGCGTGAAGATGAAGCCGGAGCCGGTGCCGCCGCGAGCGCCTCGACCACGGTCGCGCTCGGGCACGCGGCCAGACAATTCGCCGGGCAGCCGGCGTTCGACGGAAATGAAGGCGACCGCCTGCTGCACGCGTTCCAGCGCGCCGATCACGGTGCGGGAATAGGCGTCGAGCAGGGCGTCGTCGGTTAAGGGGTTGAGCGGGTTTGGCCCGGGGGCGTCGGATGCGGCGCGCGACAGGTCATCGATGAAGCGTGGACGGCTTCCCATGGCGATGCTCCGGATAAACGGACCCGCAGATGCGGGGCGCGGCAGGCGTTTTCAAGGGTGATTGAGCCGCCCGGTCGGCAGCCGCCGCGAAGGGTCGCGCGGCGGCGGTGAGATGTTTTTTACGGGCACGCGTTCTGCGAATGGCAAAGTGTTATGTATCGGAAAACCGCTGTGGCCGGATCGGAGGCACCTCCCGGCTGGCTCTATAGCGTCGACCAGAAGCTGAACCCGGGCGTTGCCCACGTTCGGAGCCAGAACCGAATCCGCAAATGCCGCATCAAACCTCAACCGCCCTCACCAAGCCAAGGAGCCCCCGCGATGAACTCCGCCAAGCCATTCTCTTCATCGGGCGAACCAGCCGCCTCCGACGACCCGCAAATCCAGTCCCTGAGCGCCATCACACTCGCCACGCGCGACATGTCGCGCGCCGTGGCCTTCTACGGGGCGCTCGGCTTTCCGATGAAATTCGGCGGCCCGCAGGAGGCCTTCACCTCGTTCGAATTCGGCGGCTCGTATCTGAACCTGATCGTCGATACGCGCGCGCCGGTCAACTGGTGGGGCCGCGTGATCATCTACGTGTCCGATGTCGATGCGCTCTATCGCAAGGCACTGGCAGCGGGATTGAAACCGTCGCTGGAGCCATCCGACGCCCCTTGGGGCGAGCGTTATTTCCACATCACCGATCCGGACGGCCACGAGATCAGCTTCGCGCGGCCATTGCGTTAGTGCCGGGCGTCCTGTGTAAAACTCGCTATCATGGTTGATGGCCCGCCCACTGACGCCCCGCATCCACGTGGTCGCTGATAGTTGATAGCGGATAGCGTACAGGCGCCGGCGCATGGCGCCAGCCGTCAATTCCAGCAGGAAACCGCGAAGTAGCCGGAAAACTCGCCGTTAATGGCCGCGAACGTAGCCGTCGCGGTAACACGGCTGACACCTGGCGCTTCGATAATCGAACGCGTTCGCGTCGCGCATATCGCCGCGCGCCTAACCATTTCTGTTGCCAGGAGAGCCGCAATGAAAGAGCAGGATCCGAGACCTGAAGCCGAATGGCTCGCGGAGCGGCAACGCCGTTTCGAGGAAGACCTCATCGATGCGTACGACGAGGAACTCGAGATGGAGGTCGATGACCGCATCATCGACGGCGCGGATGCAATGACGGCGGAGAACCGCGAATCCCGCAAGATGTATTTTCGCGAGTTGTTCCGCCTGCAGGGCGAGCTCGTGAAGCTGCAGGACTGGATCGTGCAGACCGGCCACCGGCTGGTCGTGATCTTCGAAGGACGCGATGCGGCTGGCAAGGGCGGTGCGATCAAACGTATCACGCAGCGGCTCAATCCGCGCGTGTGCCGGGTCGCGGCGCTGCCTGCGCCGAATAACCGCGAGCGCACGCAATGGTATTTCCAGCGCTACGTGTCGCATCTGCCGGCGGGCGGCGAGATGGTGCTGTTCGACCGCAGCTGGTACAACCGCGCGGGCGTCGAACGCGTGATGAATTTTTGCAGCGATGAAGAGTACGAAGAGTTTTTCCGCTCGGTGCCGGAATTCGAAAAGATGCTGGCGCGCAGCGGCGTGCAGATTCTCAAGTACTGGTTCTCGATCACCGACGAAGAGCAGGAAATCCGCTTCCAGAACCGCATTCACGATCCGCTGAAACAGTGGAAGCTCAGTCCGATGGATCTGGAGAGCCGGCGTCGCTGGGAAGCCTATACGCAGGCCAAGGAAGTGATGCTGCAGCGCTCGCATATTCCCGAAGCGCCGTGGTGGGTCGTGCAGGCCGTGGACAAGAAGCGCGCGCGCCTGAACTGCATCCAGCATCTGCTGAGTCAGGTGCCGTATCACGAGATCGAGCATCCGACCATCGAATTGCCGGACCGCGTCTATCACGACGAATACAGCCGTCAGCCGGTGCCGGCGTCGATGATCGTGCCCGAGGTGTTCTGACACGCGTCGTTTTCAGCCAGCAGTCGACCATAAAAAAGCGCGGCCCATTCGGGCCGCGCTTTTTTTCATGCTGAGGCCGATCGTCACTGACGACCGGCCTCGCCTGCAATACATCGTCAGAACACCGCGCGGAACACCCAGTACAAGCCCGCAGCCAGCGCAATCGACACCGGCAGCGTCAGCACCCACGCCATGATCAGGCTGCGCACCGTGCCCCATTGCAGCCCGGAGCCGTTGGCCGCCATCGTGCCCGCCACGCCCGACGACAGCACGTGGGTCGTCGAGACCGGCAGACCGTACATGTCGGCGGCGCCGATCGTCAGCATCGCCACCACTTCGGCCGATGCCCCTTGCCCATACGTCAGATGCTGCTTGCCGATTTTCTCGCCGACTGTCACGACGATCCGCTTCCATCCGACCATCGTGCCGAGGCCGAGCGCAATCGCCACCGCCACCTTGACCCAGGTCGGGATGAACTTCGTCGCGTGATCCGTTTGCGCCTTGAAGTTGTTGATGATCTTCGCGTTTTCGGGCGAAAACGCCGGCTGTTGGGCCTTGTTCATCAGACGGATCGCTTCGGACGCCACGTACATGTTGTTGCGCACGTTATCGACGATGTTTTGCGGCACGGCGGCCATCGAGCCCGAGTCGCCGACCTGCTTGCCGATCAGCAGCGTCAGTTGCTGCAGCGCCGGCACCGTGGTCGGCGTCAGCTGATGCGTGCGCACGAACGTCTCGACTTCCGCACGCGGATTGGCAGGAGCCGCCACGCCTTGCGTGTAGTTGCCGAGCGCGGTGGCGGTTTGCTGCGCCACAGCCACGAAGTTCAGCGTTTCCGACGGCGTGACCGCCTTGTTCAGCGCGTACGCGGTCGGCACCGTGCCGATCAGGATCAGCATGATCAGGCCCATGCCTTTCTGGCCGTCGTTCGACCCGTGCGCGAACGACACGCCCGTGCAGGTCAGAATCAGCAGGCTGCGAATCCAGAACGGCGGCGGCTCCTTGCCCTTCGGCTCGGCATACAGCGCGGGAACCCGCACCACGGCCTTCAGGATCAGCAGCAGCAAACCGGCGGCAAGAAAGCCGACCAGCGGCGAAAACAGCAGCGATTTGCCGACGCCGAGCGCCTGGTTCCAGTCCACGCCGCTGGTGCCGTTGGTGCCGTGCATCAACTGGTTCATCAGACCCACGCCGATGATCGAGCCGATCAGCGTATGCGAACTCGACGACGGCAGGCCGAAGTACCACGTGCCGAGATTCCAGATGATCGCGGCGATCAGCAGCGCGAAGACCATCGCGAAACCGGCGCTGCTGCCCACTTGCAGGATCAGCTCGACCGGCAGCAGTTGCAGGATGCCGAACGCGACCGCGCCGCTCGACGTCAGCACGCCGAGGAAATTCCACGCGCCGGACCACACCACCGCGAGGTTTGGCGTGAGCGAATGGGTGTAGATCACGGTGGCGACCGCGTTGGCGGTGTCATGGAAACCGTTCACGAATTCGAAGCCGAGCGCAATCAGCAGCGCCACTCCGAGCAGCAGGTACGGCATGAACGAGGATTCGCGGACTGGCGCGAGATCGTCGAGCAAATGGACCGCGCAGTAAATAGCGCCCGCGAGGATGACTACGATGAAGACGAAGAGGCCGATATTGCGCCCTTTACCGCTTGCTGCGCCTGGCTGCGGGTACGAAAGTTCCGGCATGACGTGAGCCCCAAAGTTTGTCGCGGAACTTCCGATCCTGCGTGCGCCGTGTGTCGTAATGATGACAGCGAGGTGACACGCCGGGAGAGCCGCATCGCGCGGGGAGGGGCTTGCAGCAAGGCTTCGCGCCGATTCACCCGAGGAGTTTGCGGGTGGCGGATACGGGCGGGCGGCGGTCCGAAAAGCACTGGCTGGAGGCGCGCGTTTGGGGATAAGTCGATGCAGGCGAAACAGCATCTTTCGCACGCCGACGAACACCGACAAACGCGACCCATGCGTCGCAAACACCGGCAGGGTCCCTTTTTTGCTACCTTTCCTGAAAGGCCCATTCAAAGGAGGATCGATGAAGCGGGACAACGGGAAGGAGACAAAGCAGTCTGCCGTCAGCGAGCCCGACCAGCGGGACACCTCGGCGCAGGCGGCGTTCGTGTCGTATGCCGCGCCGCTCGTCGATCACGCGGTCGAGTTCGCCGGTGCGTTGCGCGGCGATCCATCGCCGGAAGCGCTGCACAAATTACGCGTTTCGCTGCGTCGCCTGCGGTCGCTGTGGTGGGCATTCGAGCCGCTGCTGGAAAAAAGCGAGGACCAGGCCGAAGCGTCGCGCGAACGGGCTGTCTACAAATTTCTGGCAACTGCAGCCGGCAAAACGCGCGATTGGGACATCCTGATCGAACTGCTCGAGAATGAAAAAAGCGGCGCTGGCGAACTCACGCCCCGGCTCCACGACGCGCGCGGCGCGGCGCTCGCCACGAGTCGCGAAACGCTGTCAAATGCCGACGTCAAACATTTGCTGCACGACGCGTTGTCGATTACCGCCAGAGAACTGAACACTTCGCACGATCGGGTGCTGCTGCGCAAATTCGCCGAAAGACGCGTGGCGGCTGCCGAGCGCTCGCTGAAAAAACGGATGAAGCGTGCGCGTGGCGCCAAACGGTCCAACTACATCGCCTTTCACAACGTCAGGAAAGCGGGCAAAAAAGTGCGCTATCTGCTCGAATTTTTCGAGCCGGTGTTGAAGGGCGCGCACAAACGCACGCTCAAGCGGCTGAAGCAGATCCAGAAACGCTTCGGTGCGCTGAACGATGTCGTCGCCAGCGAACAGTTGTTGCGTGACAATGCCACGTCGATTCCCGGCTCAGCCGATCCCAGCGCCGCGCTCGATTGGCTCAGGACGGAGCGCAAACGCCGCATACGCTCGGCGGCCCGGCTGCTGCACAAGCTTTGATAAAGGCGGAAAGATGGGCTGTGAAGGCGTGAGCGCTTTTGGGTCGCTGCGGGAAAGACGGTAGCCCTCGCGTTCGCACCTGCCCTCCGCCCACACGAAGCCCATACGAAGCCCGCGTGAAGCCGCGCGCAGGACCGTCCGGCAACGACATAAACCACGCATCCCCGGCACCCGGCGATGCACACCCATTGCGAAGGAGGCGACGCGCACGTGGTACATCAAACGCTTTCGCGGCGTCGCCGGTGGCGCAGGTTGCTGCGCAGAACTCGTGACAGCGTGACGCGAAATGTGGGCAATCATCCGATGGTTGCGGGCGTGGCCGGCACGTTGATCGCGACGGCGATGGCAGGACTGACGCTGCTTACCCTTCAGATGGGCCGCGCCGACGCGCTCGATCACGCGCGTCAGACTTCGCAGAATCTCGTCTCGATCATCTCCAGCGACCTCGCGCGCAACGTCGAAATCTACGACCTGTCATTGCAATCGATGGTGGACGGCGCGCGCGATCCAGTCGTCAACGCTTTGCCGGACGACCTGAGGCGCTCCGTGCTGTTCGACCGCGCGACCACCGCTGCCTATCTGGGCGGCGCATATGTGATCGGTCCGGCGGGCGAGGTGAGCGCATCGCAGAACGCCGACATCAATACCGCCGTTCGCCTCGCCGATCGCGATTACTTCCTGGCGCATCAGCGCAGCCCTGTCGTGGGGCTGTACTTCTCGCATCCATTCCACTCGCGACTGCGCGACGGAAAACTGTCGATCGGCCTGACGCGCCGTATCGACGATGCCAAAGGCGAATTTGCCGGCGTCGCGCTGCTCGCGATCCGCATCGAATACTTTCAGCATCTGCTGGAGCGGATCGACACCGGGCAACTTGGCGCGGTATTCATCGTGATGGACGACGGCACCCTGCTCGCACGCAAACCGCTGATCGGGCGCGATATCGGCTCGAGCATCGCGAAGTCGCCGACCTTCCAGATGATGGCCGCGCATGCCACCGGCTCGTACGTGGCGGTGTCGGCGGTGGACGGCGTGCGCCGCATGTACACGTATGCGCGCGTGCCGGGTACGCCGTGGATCGCGTCGGTCGCGCCCGCCGTGGACGAAGTGCTCGCGCCGTGGTGGCATCGCAGCCGGGTAGCGGGTCTGCTCACACTGACTCTCGGCGCGGCGTTCGTGATGGTGTCATGGGCGCTGGCGTTCGCTCTGCGCGACCGGCAGCGCGCGCAGGCGGCGCTGGTTCGCCTCGCCGCGACCGATCCGCTGACCGGTCTCAGCAATCGCCGGGTGCTCGACAACCGGCTCGACGAAGAGTGGCGGCGCGCGCGGCGCACGAAGCAGCCGCTGTCGGCGCTCTTCATCGACATCGATCACTTCAAGCAGTTCAACGATGCCTACGGTCACGCAGCGGGCGATGAAGCGCTGATCGCCGTGGCCGAATGCATTTCGGCGACCGTACGGCGTTCCGTCGACGTGGCCGCGCGCTACGGCGGCGAGGAATTCGCGGTTCTGTTGCCGGAGACCTCGGCGGAAGGCACGCTCGTCGTCGCGGAAAAAATCCGTCGCAAAGTGCAGGCGCAGACCGTCGTGCAAAGCGACCGCAAGACGGTTCCGGTGACGGTGAGTATCGGTTGCGCGACCTTTGTTCCGATTGACGGCGCCCACGCGCTCGATCTGCTGGCTGCCGCCGATCGTCAGCTCTATGCCGCTAAAGCAGCTGGCCGCAACCGGGTTTGCTCGGAGTTGCAGACGACCGCGCAGTCGGTCGAGCAGAACTCGTCGTCGTGAATGCGCGCTTTATTCGTGCTTCGTGGCCACCTGCACAGCGCGATGTTCGCGCGGTCTGCGAAATCAAGTGCTCTGGCTGCTGCGTGGCGCGAAGCCGCGCAAGGTGATCGCGCCTTGCGCATTGCCGCGAGTAGCGGGTGCGCGTTTGCCGGTGGTCACGTCGTCGGCGGGAGCGAGCGGTTCCACCGGAAAGCCGCGCCGCTGCCACGCATCGAGGCCGCCGCGTAGCGCGCGAATCCGCGTGTAGCCATTGCTGCGCATACGCTGCGTCAGTTCGACAGCGGTCGCGCTGTCCGGGCAGATGCAGTAAATCACCATGTCGTACGCACGCAGTGCACCGTCGATCTGCTCAGGTGAGTGCGGATCGAGCGCGAGCGCGCCGGGAATGCGCGACTGCGCGCCGGAGGCGGGTTCGTCGGGGCGGGCATCGAGTATCCGCGACGGCGCGACGCGCCGCCATCTGCCGCCGGCCGCCCGCGCCGCCGCTTCGGCCGACGCCGCATTGGCAAACAGGCGTCGCTCGCGGCGTCGCTGATACAGCCGGTAGACCAGAAAGGCGGCCGCGGAGATCACCAGAATGTCGAACACCGTGCCGCCGCGCGACGTGACGAACGCGAGCAGCATGTGCAGTTCCCGTTCCGCCGCCGCGCCGCCAAGCAGCCAGAACGTCGCCCACGCGACGGCCCCGCCGATATCCCAAAGCGCGTAGATGCGGATATCGACGGCGGTCGTGCCCATCAGCGGCGGGGTGATGAGGCCGAGCCCCGGCACGAACTTCGAAATCGACACGAGCGGCACGCCGAAGCGCTCGAATAGCGAGCGGGCGGTTTCGACTTTGGAATCGACGGCGGGAGACAGGCGGCCGAGCGCGGCCAGCAGCTTGCGGCCATAGAGACGACCGGCGGCGAACCACGCGCCGTCGCCGATAGCGGCGGCCAGCACGGCTGAGCCAAGCACCGGCCAGAACGACAGCGTGCCGGCTGCGATGGCCGAGCCGGCGAACAGCAGAACCGGGACGGCGGGGATCGGCACGCCGAGGCGCGTCAATAGCACGTTGACGAAGACGACCGCGCCGCCCCAGGTGACCACCGCCGAAGTCGGAATCTCTAGCAATTGAGACGCTCCTGTTATTGCGGTTGGGCGGGCTGGTTTCGTGGATGGCTCAACGGCACGCAAAGTGCGTTCCTGACGGCGCGAATCGGGCGCGTTTTCAGGCCGGCAGACGCTTTGTCTGGTGAGAATAACCGATGGATGAGGCGGTAGCGGGCGGCGGAGAGGCGGGAGTTCTGGAGGGGTTGGAGCTAAGACGTGATGTGTGTTGCTGGAAGGAGGGCGGTGGCGCATCTGGCGTGAGCACCAACGATGAACAACGCGGTTCAAGCGGCGGCCGGCGCAGCAAACCACCAGGCCGCCTCACTGCCGCCCCTCCCAACCTGTCAGGTATTCGCCACCGCCACCACGCCAGGATTACCCACGATCGACAGAAACTCGCGCCGTGTCGACGGATCGGTGCGGAACGTGCCCAGCATCCGCGACGTCACCATTGTGACGCCGGCCTTATGCACGCCACGCGTCGACATGCATTGGTGCGCGGCTTCGAGAATCACGCCGACGCCCGCCGGTTGCAGTACATCGTTCAACGTATCGGCGATCTGCACGGTCATCTTTTCCTGGATCTGCAGACGCTTGGCGAATGCATCGACCAGACGCGCCAGCTTCGAGATGCCGACCACCCGATGCTGCGGTAGATACGCCACATGCGCGCGCCCGATGATCGGCACCATGTGGTGCTCGCAATAGCTTTCGAAGCGGATATCTTTCAGCACGATCATTTCGTCGTAGCCGTCCACTTCGGAAAAGGTGCGGGCCAGAATCTCGCGCGGATCGACCTGATATCCCGCGTAGAACTCCTCGTACGAGCGCACGACGCGTGCGGGTGTATCGATCAGACCTTCGCGCGCCGGATCGTCGCCAGCCCAGCGCAACAGCACGCGCACGGCGGCTTCGGCTTCATCGCGGCTCGGACGCTCCGCTGCGGGTTGAGTTTTCTTCTTTGCCTTGCTGCTGGTCATGCGTCGCTCCTCTGGGATCGCGCGTCGACGCCGTACGGAGCGCGCGGGTTCAATGAGTGCGGCCATTGTTCCATGTTTTGCGGTCCATCGTGCCGATGTCCCTTGTTGCTGTCGGGGCGCTGATTCATCCCGGTCACTTCGGCCACTCGTCCATCGCGTCGTTGAACAGTTCGGCGACCACGCTGCGCAGCCAGCTCGCACGCGGATCGTTGTGAAACTTGCGATGCCAGTGCTGCCGCAGATCGAAACGCGGCAACGGCAGCGGCGGTTCGACCAGCATGATCGACGCATGCTCCGACACGTACGCGAAGCCGATGGCGTGCGGCACGGTCGCGAGCAGATCGGTGTGCGCGAGGATGAACGGCAGGCTCATGAAGTGCGGCGTTTCCAGCACCGCGCGACGCTTGATGCGCTTCTTCTCCAGATACTGTTCGAGGACTTCCTGGCTGCGTCCCTCGGAGCGTACGACGGCATGCCCCGCCGCCACATATTGCGCGAGCGTGAGCGGCGCTTTCGCGAGTGGATGCCCCGAGCGCATCAGGCAGATGAACCGGTGAGTGAACAGCCGTTGCTGAAAGAAGTTATTCCCCGCCAGATCGGGGAAGTAGCCGACCGCCAGATCGACATCGCCCGATTCGAGGCCGCGTTCCACCTGCAATGGCGACAGCGTCACCGAGCGCAGATTCGCGAATGGCGCGCGCTCGGAGAAAAGCTGCAGCAGACGCGGCAGGAAGACGATTTCGCCGACATCGGACAGCGCAATCGAAAACGTGTGGGTGCTGGTGGCCGGCTCGAAGTCCTGCACGTCGAGCATGCCTTTCTCGATACGCAGAAGCGCGTCGCGCGCGGCGGGCAGGATCGCGAGCGCACGTGGCGTCGGCTCCATGCCTTTCGACGTGCGCACGAATAGCGGGTCGTCGAAATATTCGCGCAAACGGCCCAGCGCGGTGCTCACGCGAGGCTGGCTGACGCCAAGCTGTTCGGCGGCGCGGCTGACATTGCGGGTGTCTTCCATCGCGACCAGATAGGGGATCAGATTCAGATCCAGTTGTGTCTCGGACATGCTTTATCGCCTGCGAAGCGGGGTGGGTCTATTTGTTATCCGCATAGAGGGTAGTCTAAAAATATGCCCGGAGGATAGTGGAGTTCAATTTTTCCTGGCCTGCAGGTGGCACCTTGCCGGGCTTTCGAAGCCTGTGCTTAACCCCGCCTCGCGCGCCTTGGCAATGCACGCAAGCCGCCATTTTTGCGCGCAAGAACCTATGATTAAGGGGATTTCCCTGCCTTGACAACCCGCCCGAAGGACAACCATAATCGCCTGAGCGTTCGCTAACCGAATCCATGTTCATATATCGAACAAATATTGAACCGGCCGGCAGCGGACAAACCGAAGGCGCCAGCTTGCATCTCCCACCGGCGAGCCGCCGCCAGCATTGGCCCGGAGACCGTCTCGTAGAAGCCCTGCCGGCCACGGCAGTCAGCCTCGCGGCACGCAGCGCCCCACAAGGAAATTCGACATGATCAACAAGATTTTCGAGTCACTTCAGTCGGCGGTTGCCGATGTCCAGGACGGCGCGACCGTCATGATCGGCGGCTTCGGCACGGCCGGCATGCCGTCGGAATTGATCGACGCGCTCATCGAGCAGGGTTCGCGCGATCTCACCATCGTCAACAACAATGCAGGCAACGGCGACATCGGCCTGGCTGCGCTGCTGAAAGCGAAGCGCGTGCGCAAGATCATCTGCTCGTTCCCCCGTCAGACCGATTCGTATGTGTTCGACGCGCTCTACCGCGCCGGCGAAATCGAGCTGGAACTCGTGCCGCAGGGCAACCTCGCAGAGCGTATCCGCGCAGCGGGCGCGGGCATCGGCGGCTTCTTCACGCCGACCGCTTACGGCACCAAGCTCGCCGAAGGCAAGGAAACCCGTTTGATCGACGGCAAGCATTACGTGCTGGAATCGCCGCTGCATGCGGACTTCGCCTTGATCAAGGCGTACAAGGGCGACCGCTGGGGCAACCTCGTGTATCGCAAGACGGCGCGCAATTTCGGCCCGATCATGGCGAGCGCGGCAAAAACCGCAATCGTGCAGGTGTCGCAAGTCGTGCCGCTCGGCGCGCTCGACCCGGAAAACATCGTGACGCCGGGCATTTTCGTGCAACGCGTGATCGAAGTGCCGCAAGCGGCTCACGCCCCGATGCCCAATCCTCACGACGCTGCCGCCTGAACCGGAGACCCGACATGAAAAAACTGACCCGCGATGAAATGGCCAAGCGCGTTGCACAGGACATCCCTGAAGGCGCTTATGTGAACCTCGGCATCGGCGTGCCGACGCTGGTGGCGAACCACCTCGCCGCCGACAAGGAAATCTTCCTGCACAGCGAAAACGGTCTGCTGGGCATGGGCCCGGCGCCCGCCAAAGGCGAGGAAGACGACGAACTGATCAACGCCGGCAAGCAGCACGTCACGTTGCTGACGGGCGGCGCGTACTTCCATCACTCGGATTCGTTCGCGATGATGCGCGGCGGCCACCTCGACTTCTGCGTGCTCGGCGCGTTCCAGGTGTCGGCGAAGGGCGATCTGGCGAACTGGCACACCGGCGCGCCCGACGCGATTCCGGCTGTGGGCGGCGCGATGGATCTGGCGATCGGCGCGAAGCAGGTCTACGTGATGATGGAACACCTGACCAAGCAGGGCGAAAGCAAGATCGCCGCTGAATGTTCGTATCCGGTGACGGGTGTGGCCTGCGTCGACCGTATCTATACGGACCTCGCGATGATCGACGTGACCGACAAGGGTCTGGTGGTGCGCGAGATTTTCTCGGACATCGATTTCGATGCGCTGCACAAGTTGACCGGCGTGCCTCTGATCGACGGTACGCAGGCGGCTCGCGCGGCTTAACGCGGCGCTCGGCGTCAATCGCCAGGGGCATTGCCGCACGTGGCGACGCGCAAGTTTCACCGTCACGCCAGCACGCATCGAGCTAAACCTCCTTCGTGCTGGCGTGTCAGCTTCAGCGACGGCGCCGCCGCGTTTGGCGCACAATACGTCGCTACTTCGCGCTCGCCGCGCCGTTCACGATTCGTGCGGTATGAGCGGTGTTTTGCGTCAGATGCCCGAGATTGATCGCGGGTATCTCGTCGCACACATCGGACCGCTCGCCGCGCGACTCCATCACTTCCGATTCTCTCGATCATCGACGTCAACATGCTCGACTCCAGTGCCCGTCTGACCGGCCTTCTCTGCGGCACACAGCCGATGAACGACATCTGGGCGCCGCGCGCGACGCTGCAACGGATGCTCGACGTCGAAGCCGCTCTCTCGCGCGCTTCGGCGGCGCACCAGGTCATTCCCGCTTCCGCCGTACCCGCGATCGAAGCCGCCTGCCACGCCGATCAACTCGACGCCGACGCGCTCGCACGTGACGCTGCGCTCGGCGGCAATCTCGCGATTCCGCTTGTCAAGCAACTCACCGCGCGCGTCAAGGCGGCCGACGCCGAAGCGTCGAAATACGTGCATTGGGGCGCGACGAGCCAGGACATCATCGACACGGCGACGGTGCTGCAACTGCGCGACACCTTCGACCTGCTCGACAGCGGTCTGCAAGCCACTTGCGACGCGGTCGCGACACTCGCCGCCGCCCATCGCGCGACGCCGATGATCGGCCGCACCTGGTTGCAACAGGCGCTGCCGATCACGCTCGGTCTGAAGTTCGCGCAATGGCTCGACGCGTTGCTGCGACATCGCGAGCGGCTCGATGCGCTGCGCGCTCGCGTGCTGGTGCTGCAGTTCGGCGGAGCGGCGGGCACGCTCGCGAGTCTGCGTGACGCCGCGCCGCAAGTCACGCAAGCGCTGGCGCGTGAACTCGGCCTGACCGTTCCCACGTTGCCGTGGCACACGCAGCGTGACCGCATGGCCGAAACCGCGTCGCTGTTCGGCATGCTGATCGGCACGCTCGGCAAGATCGCGCGCGATATCTCGCTGCAGATGCAAACCGAAATCGACGAACTCGCCGAGCCCGCCGCGGCAGGCAAGGGCGGTTCGTCGACGATGCCGCACAAGCGCAATCCGGTTGGCTGCGCCGCCGTGCTGACCGCCGCGACGCGCGCGCCGGGGCTGGTGGCCACGGTCTTCGCCGGGATGGTGCAGGAGCACGAACGCGCGCTCGGCGGCTGGCAGGCCGAGTGGGACGCATTGCCCGATCTCGCGCGTCTCGCGGGCGGCGCGCTCGCCAACATCGAGCAGATCGCGTCGGGCCTGAACGTGAACGTGCCGCGCCTCGCCGCCAATCTCGACATCACGCACGGGCTGATTCTCGGCGAAGCGGTGATGCTCGCGCTCGGCGACAGCATCGGCCGGCTCGACGCGCATCATCTGGTCGAGCGGGCGTCGAAGGCTGCGATTCGCGACGGCAAGACGCTTTTTGAAGTGCTCGCCGCCGACGCGGCCGTCACCGAACATCTTCCGCTCGAGCGCCTGAAGCAGTTGCTCGATCCCGCTCAATATGTCGGCCAGGCCCACGCTTATGTGGACGCCGCGCTGGCACTTCACACCGCGCGCATCGAGCGCGCCCATTCCAAGGAGTAACCGGCATGCCCTACGCCGCAGTCAACGGTACCGAGCTTCACTATCGAATCGACGGTGACCGTCACGGCAACGCACCGTGGATCGTGCTGTCGAATTCGCTCGGCAGCGATCTGTCCATGTGGACGCCGCAAGTCGCGGCGCTGTCGAAACATTTCCGCGTGCTGCGTTACGACACGCGCGGTCACGGTCATTCGGAAGCGCCGAAGGGGCCGTACACGATCGAACAACTGACCGGCGACGTGCTCGGCCTGATGGACACGCTGAAAATCGCCCGCGCGAATTTCTGCGGACTGTCGATGGGCGGCCTCACGGGCGTCGCATTGGCCGCGCGTCATGGCGATCGCTTCGAGCGCGTCGTGCTGTGCAACACGGCGGCGCGTATCGGTTCGCCGGAAGTGTGGGTGCCGCGCGCCGCGAAAGCCCGCAGCGAAGGGATGCTCGCACTGGCCGACGCGGTTCTGCCGCGCTGGTTCACCGCTGACTATTTCGAACGCGAGCCGGTGGTGTTGTCGATGATTCGCGACGTGTTCGTGCATACCGACAAGGAAGGCTATGCATCGAATTGCGACGCGATCGACGCCACCGACCTGCGCCCCGAAACGGCGGGGATCAAGGTGCCGGCGCTGGTGATCAGCGGCACGCACGATCTCGCCGCGACGCCCGCGCAAGGCCGCGAACTCGCGCAGTCGATTCCCGGCGCGCGCTATGTCGAACTGGACGCCTCGCATATTTCCAACATCGAGAAGACCGACGCTTTCAACAAGGCCGTGCTCGATTTCCTGACGGAGAAGAAATGAACGACGAAGACCGTTACGAAGCCGGAATGACCGTGCGTCGCGCGGTGCTCGGCAGCGCGCACGTCGACCGGTCGCTCGCGAACCGCACCGAATTGACCGACGAATTCCAGAACCTGATAACGCGTTACGCGTGGGGCGAAATCTGGACGCGCGAAGGGTTGCCGCGTCACACGCGCAGCCTGATCACCATTGCGATGATGGTCGCGCTCAACCGCAGCGAAGAACTCGCGCTGCATTTGCGTGCTGCAAAGAACAATGGCGTGACGCGCGAGCAGATCAAGGAAGTGCTGTTGCAAACCGCGATTTATGCCGGCGTGCCTGCGGCGAATTCGGCGTTTCACCTGGCCGACAAGCTGTTCCGTGAAGACGACGCTGCGGCGGCGAGCGCTGCGAAGCCGTAACGCGAACTGCCGGGTTGCTTTGAAAAAACGCGCGCCGGTAAAACGGTGCGCGTTTTTTTATACCGCGCCGTGGGCGCTTTCCTTCTGCTGTTCTCTATTGCCGGTTTGCGTCGGCGCTGCACTCGCAGCTACGGGCGTTTGCAAACGCACTGCGCGCAACACCGTGTCCTTGATGACATCGAGCCAATGCGCCAGCGCGGCTTTGTCCATTAACGGCTCGCCGAGAAAAGCCCCCAGCGTGTACTGATTGGCGTTATAGAAATAACCGAGCGACGCGATCATCAGATACACATCGCGCGCTTTCACGTCAGCGCGAAAGACGTGCAGCGCTTGCCCCGCGTCCAGCAACTTCTGCACGACCGAAATTGCGTAGCCCGAAATCTCCTTCAATTTGACGGACTTTTTCGCGTGCTTGCCCTGATGCAGATTCTCGCTCGACAGTAGCGTGACGAACTCGGGGTGATCGAGGTAATACTGCCAGACGAATTCGACCATCTGCTCCAGGCCATGCACAGGGTCGTTCAGATCGAGATTGAGTTTGCTTTCCGCTTCGTTGAATTGCGTGTAGATCGTTTCGAGTACTTCGACGAACAATTGCTCCTTGCTGCCGAAGTAGTAATAGATCATGCGGTCGTGCGAACGCGCGGCCTTCGAAATGCTTTCGACGCGTCCACTCGCATAGCCTTGCTTGGCGAAGACCTTGATGGCCGCTTTCAGAATCTTGGCGCGCGTATCCTGCGCCTGTTTCGCACGGATGCCGGTAGCACCCGGCTTGCGGGCGACGGTGGAACTCATGGCGGCCTCGAATTGCTTTGTTAGCGTCAGATTAAAACGACATGCGCGCCGGCCGGTCACGCACTAGCGCGTCTTCATCATACAGCCCGCATTGGCGCTTGCGGCAGGCGCTGCGCGATTCATCGCACAGGCGTAGATTGAAGCGCTGGCCGAACCGCGATTCATCTGGCGATGCCGCGTTGCACCATTACGTTGCACATCGGGAAACCCGTTGCACAGTCTATTTTGATCGGGTAGATTTAATTCAAGTTTGGTGTAGAAGATACTACATGAACGGTGAGTGACCGCAACATGAAAATAGAAAGGTCACGCGAAAGTGCCTTGAAATAAGGGCTATTCGTCAGCCGCTCAGGACCGCTTGTGATGTCGTCGCCTGTAATGTCGTATGGGAACCCCACCATGACAGAACACACGAAGGTCGATTTCGGTGCGGACAGTGTCGACGGCGAAACCGCGTCGACGCCTGGACCGACCGTGCTCGAAAAGGCGGCTCCGCGCAGCGAGCGGATGGCGTCGAACAAGATCGAATGCAATGCGTGTCCTGTGCTGTGCCAGATATCAGAGGGGCGCACCGGCGCGTGCGATCGTTATGCGAATGCGGAGGGGCGGCTGATTCGCGTCGATCCCGTGGTGTTTTTGTCGCGCGCGGCTTCTGCTGAAGCGGGCGCAAAGCCGACCGACACACTAGTCGAATTCGATGCTTCGTCCGAAGCGAAAGAGCAGGAATATGCCGCTGAACAGGGGCTATTCGTCACCGGCGTCGGTGCATCGTCTACCTATCCCGACTATAAGCCTGCACCTTTTATCGTCGCTTCGAAGCTCGACGATGTCGACATGATCACGGTCGTCACCGAGGGCATTTTCAGTTATTGCAGTTTCAAGGTGAAGATCGACACCGACCGCTTCCTCGGGCCGGAGCAATCGAACGTGCGCTGTCATGGCGAGATTGTTGGCCACGTCACCACTGCGGAATACGGCTCGCAGATGCTGAGCCTGGGCGGCGTGCATCACCTCACGGGCGGCAGCAAGAAAGAAGGCCGCGTGACCTGCGACATGATGCTCGCGCTCGGCAATAAGGAGCCGGTGGAGTTGAGCATCGACGGCGGCGCAAGCCTCGTGATTCGCGCGGGCGCCGCACCGGTTGTCGACGGGGTGGAAGAGCAGCGCATGCGTGTGGGTTGCGGTTCCGCGACCATCGGCATCTTCGCGAAGCAATGGTTCGGTCATGCCGACGAAGTGGTCGTCGTCGACGATCACATTACCGGCGTGCTCACCGAACACCAGGCGGGCCGATGCCTCGGCATGACGCGTTCGGGTCTGAAAATTCGCGGACGTAAATCGACGCCCGGCCGCTATTTTCAGGTGGCGAATCCGGGCACCGGTTGGGGCGGCACCGACATTCAGGACCCGCTCGCGATTGTCGAAGGTTTCGATCCTGGCGTCGCAAAACCGGGCATGCGTTTGCTGATGGTGTCGACCACCGGCGAGCACGCGCAATGGTATGAGCTGGATCAGGATCTCGTGCCGCGTATTGCCGAGATGCCTGACGCGGTGCGTCGAACGGTCGAGCGGATTGGTGAGAACTGTGAGCCTTCACTGGCTACCGTGCTGTTTCTCGGCGGCGCGGGCGGCAGTCTGCGGGCCGGCGCCACGGAGAACCCCGTGCTGCTCACGCGCGCGATCAAACAGAAGCTGGTCAACGTCACGTGCGGTGGTGCGCCGGCTTATGTGTGGCCGGGCGGCGGCATTACGGTCATGGTCGATGTGTCGCGTATGCCCGATCGTTCGTTCGGCACGGTGCCGACGCCCGCGATTGTCGCGCCGATCGAATTCACCATGACGTATGACGCGTATCGCGATCTCGGTGGTCATCTCGACGCGGTGCGCTCGCTGGAAAGCGTGCTGGCAAATGGGCCGGAACATACGGAAGGGGCGCCGCTCGCGCGTCGAACCTTGGCGCGTAATCCAGACAATCCGTGGCCGCCTTCGATGCCGCCAATGCTCGGCTAACCGCTTCCCGGATCAACACAAAACGTCATGAACCCCACCCGCACCCGACTCGATGCAAGCCGTTGGCACTGGCAACACGGGCCGATCGATCTGATTCTTAGCGCGGACGGCGAGCCTGCCGCATTGCAGGCCGCGTATGACGCCTGCTGGGTGCGTTTCACCGAAGTGTTGCCCGAACTGGTCGGCGAGTTGAAGCTGTTGCGGCAGCCTGTACAAATGGAAACCGCATTGAAAGGTCCGATTGCGCGACGCATGTGGTCCGCGTGCCATCCGCACCGTGCGCGCTACATCACACCAATGGCAGCAGTCGCAGGCAGTGTCGCCGATGAACTGATCGCGGCTTTCAATCGTAAAGGCATCGAGCGCGCTTACATCAACAACGGCGGCGATATTGCGCTGTATCTGGCGGAAGGGCGGCAATACCGCATTGGCGTATTCGCCGATCTGGCGCAGTACGCCGGCAAACGCGCGGCCGACGAAAACCTCGCGCTCGACGCCAACTTCACGCTCGACGCCAGTCGCCCCATTCGCGGCGTTGCGACCAGCGGCTGGCGCGGCCGAAGTTTCAGCCTTGGCATTGCTGACAGCGTGACCGTGCTAGCACCCACGGCTGCCATCGCCGACGCCGCCGCGACGATCATCGCCAACGCGGTCGATCTGGACCACGCGGCAATCGTGCGCCGTCCGGCGTCGTCGCTGAAAGACGATAGCGATCTCGGCGACCTGCCCGTCACCGTCGACGTCCCATCTTTACCGCAACCGCTCGTCGATTTCGCATTGTCTCGCGGCGCACAGGCCGCGCAGCATCTGCGGGAAATTGGCTTGATAGAATGCGCCGCGTTGTTCCTGCAAGGGCGGGTTCGCGTCGTCGGCATGGATCGCAATGGCGCGTTGCCAACACCTCGCGCCGATACAACAACGGAGGCAACGTGTTCGAAATACGCCGCGTGCTGACGCACGTCGAAGATATCTTTCATGAGTTCGGTCCCCCGCCCGCGCAACCATTGAGACGCGGTGCAATCGCCGCGGTGATGACGAACCCGTTCGCTGGCCGCTACGAAGCGAAAATCGAACCCGCGATGGAAGCGCTGAAGCCCATCGGCTTCGACATGGCGCAGCGGCTGCTGGCGGCGATGAACGTGCCGCATGCATCGATTGAAAGTTACGGCAAGGGCGCGATTATCGGCTCGCGCGGCGAACTCGAACACGGCGCGTTATGGCACGTGCCCGGCGGGTACGCGATGCGCGAGTTGCTCGAGAAAAACGGCGTGCCGACCAACGCCATCGTACCGTCGACGAAGAAGGTCGGCGCACCGTCCACCGCGCTCGACGTGCCGCTCACGCACGTGAACGCGAGCTACGTACGCAGTCATTTCGACGCGATCGAAGTGCGCGTGCCAGGCGCGCCCGCCGCCGATGAACTCGTGTACATCCTCGTGATGAGTACGGGGCAGCGAGTGCATGCGCGCGTCGGCGGGCTGGCGAAAGAAGCGATTGTCGGCAAGGACGGCTTGCGCTGACACGTTGGCGTGGAAACTCGGAACGAGCATCGAAACCCGGAGAGTGAAATGGCAATCAAGCTTCGCAAGCTGATCGTGCAGGTGGATGAAACGCGCATTGAAATGGGGCAGACTATCGATCCGCCGACCCGTCGCGCGGTGGCGATTGCGGTAATCGACAATCCGTATGCGGGCCGCTATGAAGCGAAGCTCGACGCACTGATCGAAGCCGGTGAAGAATTAGGCGCGTTGCTCGGCAACAAATGCGTCGAAGCGCTCGGCATCGAGCCAGGCGACGCGCAAAGTTACGGCAAGGCGGCGATTGTCGGCGAGGCGGGCGAACTGGAACACGCCGCCGCGATCCTGCATCCGAAGCTGGGTGCGCCGTTGCGGGTCGCGGTTGAAAAGGGCGCGGCGCTGGTGCCGTCGGCGAAAAAAATGGGTACGCTCGGCACCGCGATCGACGTGCCGCTCGGTCATAAAGATGCCGCCTTCGTGCGCAGTCACTTCGACGCAATCGAAGCACGCGTTGCCGACGCGCCGCGTGCGAATGAAATTGTCGTGGCGGTGGCCGTGACGGCTTCGGGCCGACCGTTGCCGCGTATCGGCGGCTTGCAGGTGAGCGAGATCAAGGGCGAAGACGGTTTGCGCTGAATCGCCCGGCTGTTTGCGTTTGCAGGCCCGTTGAATCCAGTCCCAAACCGGACAGGCTGTTTTACCGTTGACGCGTGCGTGCATGTCGCCCCACGCGCTGCAATATCTGCCGATCGTGCAGCATGCGCCACGCCGCGCATGTGCCGTTCGGCAATCTGCCGAGGGGCGTGATGCTTTCGAATTTGCTGGTACAGCTGGTCAACGGACTCGCCGATGCGTCGACGTTGTTTCTCGTCGCCGCCGGCTTGTCGCTGATCTTCGGCGTGACGCGCATCGTCAACTTTGCGCACGGCTCGTTCTACATGTTCGGCATCTATGTCGCGTACAGCATCGCCAGCCGGTTCGGGCACACGGTGGGGGGATTCTGGTTGTCAGTGCTGGCCGCCGCGCTGGTCGTCGCGGTACTCGGCGCGCTGGTCGAAATGATCGTGTTGCGGCGTATCTACCAGGCGCCCGAATTGTTCCACCTGCTAGCCACTTTTGCACTGGTACTGATCTTTCGCGACGCCGCATTATGGCTGTGGGGCCCCGACGATCTGTTCGGCCCACGCGCGCCGCATCTGACCGGCGCAGTCGAATTTCTCGGTCATCAATTGCCGACCTACGACATCGCGTTGATCGTGATCGGCCCGGTGGTTCTGCTCATCCTCTGGTACGCGCTGACGCGCACACGCTGGGGCACGCTCGTGCGCGCCGCGACCCAGGATCGGGAGATGCTCGGCGCGCTCGGCATCAATCAGGCGTGGCTGTTTACCGGCGTGTTTTTCGTCGGCGCCTTTCTTGCAGGGTTGGGCGGCGCGTTGCAAGGACCGCGCATGTCGGCGAATCTGTCGCTCGATCTCGAGACGATTGGCAATGCGTTCGTCGTGGTCGTGGTCGGCGGCATGGGGTCGATTCCGGGCGCGTTCGTTGCCGCGCTGATCATCGCGGAGATCAAGGCGCTGTGCATCGGCATCGGACACGTGTCGCTGTTCGGCGTCGATCTGTCGTTGAGCCGCTTCACGCTGGTCGCCGAATTCGTGGTGATGGCGATTGTTCTCGTCGTGCGGCCCTGGGGGCTGCTCGGCCGCGCGAGTGCCGCCGTGCGCGGCATGGCTGCGCCGGAAACGCCATTACGTCCCGCAGGAAAGCGCGTGAAGTGGCTCGCGGCAATCGTGCTGCTGGTTCTGGTGCTCGCGCCGCTCGCCGCGGGCGCGTTCCCGTACATGCCGGTGCTGCTGGTTGAAATATTGATCGCGGTGCTGTTTGCAACGAGCCTGCATTTCATCATGGGACCGGGCGGCATGCATTCGTTCGGCCACGCCGCTTACTTCGGATTGGGCGCGTACGGTGCGGCGCTGTTCCTCAAAGTCCTGAATCTGCCGATGGAAGCTGCGTTGCTGCTCGGCCCGTTATTGGCGGTAGCCGGCGCGCTCGTCTTCGGCTGGTTCTGCGTGCGGCTCTCCGGCGTCTATCTCGCGATGCTGACGCTCGCGTTCGCGCAGATCGTCTGGTCCGTCGTGTTCCAGTGGGACGACGTGACGGGCGGCAGCAACGGGCTGCTCGGGCTGTGGCCGTCGAACTGGCTGGCGTCGCCGGTGGCGTTTTATTACCTCACGCTGGTTTGCGCGGTGATCGGCGTATGGCTGTTGCGCAGAATGTTGTTCTCGCCGCTGGGCTATGCAATGCGCGCGTCGCGCGATTCCGTGCTGCGCGCCGAGGCGATCGGGATCGACGTGAAGCGCGTGCAGTGGGCGGCGTTCGTGATCGCGTCGCTGTTCTGCGGGCTCGCCGGATCGCTGTATGCGTTCTCCAAGGGCACGATTTCGCCGGAGGTGATCAGCGTGAGCCGCTCCGTCGACGGCCTTGTGATGGTGCTGCTCGGCGGTTTGCAGACGCTCAGCGGGCCGATTGTCGGCGCGGCTGTCTTCACGTGGCTGCAGGACACCGTCGCGCGACAAACCGACTATTGGCAGGCGCTGCTCGGCCTCGCGATCCTGCTGCTGGTGATTGCGTTTCCGCAGGGTATCGTCGGCTTTATCCGCGAACGTTTCGGCGACCCCGGTGACGATACCGCCGATCAGCGCGACAGCAGCGCGGCGACGCCTTCGCAACGCGCGGCTGCGATCAAGGAGGGGCTATGAGTTTGCTGCGCGTCTCCTCGTTGTGCAAATCATTTGGCGGCTTGAAAGCGGTAGACAACGTTTCCTTCGATCTCGAAGCAGGTCAGCTATTGGCGCTGCTCGGACCGAACGGTGCGGGCAAATCCACCTGCTTCAACATGGTCAACGGTCAACTGTCGCCGTCGTCCGGTTCGATCAGGCTGAACGATCATGAACTGGTCGGCATGCGTCCGCGCGATATCTGGCGGCTCGGCGTCGGCCGCACTTTCCAGATCGCCGCGACCTTCAATTCGATGACCGTGCTTGAGAACGTGCAAATGGCGCTGGTGTCGCGCGAACGCAAAACCTTCGGACTCTGGAAGCCCGCAGGCTCGCGCTATGCCGATGAAGCGATCGCGCTGCTCGAACAGGTCGGTATGGCCGCCGACGCGAATCGCGCGTGCGGCGTGCTCGCTTATGGCGACGTGAAGCGCGTCGAACTCGCTATCGCGCTCGCCAATCGTCCGAAGCTGCTGCTGATGGACGAACCCACCGCCGGCATGGCGCCGAAGGAGCGCAACGAATTGATGGCGCTGACCAAGCGGCTCGTCACCGAGCACAAGATCGGCGTGCTGTTCACCGAGCACAGCATGGACGTCGTATTCGCTTACGCCGATCGCATGATCGTGCTGGCGCGCGGCAAGCTGATTGCCGAGGGCGATGCCGAGACGATCCGTAACGACCCGCGCGTGCAGGAAGTGTATTTCGGCACCGGCAAGACTTTTCAGCCGCGTCCGCCGTTGCATGACACGGCGGGCGGTCATCAGGGACAGGGAGCGCTGCAATGAGCGAGCCGATGCTGAAAGTCTCCGGCCTCAACGCGTTTTATGGCCGCGCGCATATTCTGTTCGATGTCGGCCTCGAAGTCGGACGCGGAGAAGTGGTCGCGCTGATGGGCCGCAACGGCGCAGGCAAATCGACGACGATGAAAGCCGTGATGGGACTGCTGCCGCGCCGCCAGGGCGAAGTCACGTTTCGCGGACAGAACATCACGGCATTGCCGCCGTACAAAATCTCGCGGATGGGCATGGGTTTCGTCCCCGAAGATCGACGGGTGTTCGCGGATCTGACCGTGATGGAAAACCTCGATACGGGCCGTCAGCCACCGCGCGAAGGCGCGCCGCGATGGACGCCGGAAAAGCTGTTCCGGCTCTTCCCGAATCTCGGCGAAATGCCGACGCGTCCCGGCGGACAGATGAGCGGCGGCGAGCAGCAGATGCTGACCGTCTCGCGCACGCTGATGGGCAATCCGTATCTCGTGTTGCTCGACGAACCGTCAGAAGGCGTGGCGCCGGTGATCGTCGAACAGATGGCCAACATGATTCTCGAACTCAAGCGCGAAGGGCTGTCGATTCTGTTATCCGAACAGAATCTGCACTTCGCCGAGCTGGTCAGCGACCGCGCGTATGTGCTCGAAAAAGGGCAGATCCGCTTCAGCGGCACGATCGGCGAACTCGCACAGAACGAAACAGTCAGGCGCGCTTATCTGAGCGTGTGATTCCGTTGGCGCGCGTGGCGTGCATCCTCGACGCATGTAACGCGTAGCCGGGCAGTCGTTGCGAAAGGAGAGGCAGATGGCAGCAGAGACGTTGACGGGTTTGTCGGGCAAGGTCGCTATCACGAACATCGGGCTGCTGTTATCGGGCGATATCGACCGGCCGATTCTCGACGCGACCACGCTGGTGATCGACGACGGCGTGATCGTCGCGGTCGGCCAGGAGAAGGATTGCGACCTCGAAGGCGCGAAGACCACGATCGATTGCAAGGGCACGACGGTTGCGCCCGGCCTGATCGACTCGCATGTGCATCCTGTATTCGGCGACTGGACGCCGCGCCAGAATCAGATGGGCTGGATCGAATCGAACCTGAACGGCGGTGTGACGACAATGATCTCGGCCGGTGAAGTGCATCTGCCTGGCCGCCCGAAAGACGTGCTTGGCGTGAAGGCGCTGGCGATTACCGCGCAACGGTCGTTCGAAGGGATGCGCGGCGCGGGTGTCGGCGGCGGCGTCAAGGTGATGGCGGGTGCGCCGGTCATCGAGAAGGGCATGGTCGAAGAGGACTTCAAGGAGCTGTCCGAGGCGGGCGTGAAGCTGCTGGGCGAAGTCGGGCTCGGCAGCGTGAAGGGCGGCGAGGAAGCCGCGCAGATGGTCGCGTGGGCGCGCAAGTACGGCATTCAAAGCACGATTCACACGGGCGGTCCGTCGATTCCGGGTTCGGGGCTGATCGATCGCGATGTGGTGCTCGCGGCGGACGCCGACGTGATCGGCCATATCAACGGTGGGCATACATCGTTGTCGTATAAGCATGTGTGCGATTTGTGCGAGCAATCGAGCCGCGCATTGGAGATCGTTCACAACGGCAACGAGCGGATCGCATTGCTGACCGCGCGTCATGCAATCGAATTGAAGTGCCCGCACCGGATCATTCTCGGCACCGACAGTCCCGCAGGGTCCGGCGTGCAACCGCTCGGCATCCTGCGAATGATCGCGCTGATTTCCAGCCTCGCCGACGTGCCCGCTGAAATCGCGTTCTGCTTCGCCACCGGCAACACCGCGCGTCAACGCAATCTGCGCCAGGGGTTGATCGAAGTGGGCCGTCCCGCTGATCTCGTCTTCATGGACCGCGCGCAACACACGGCCGCCGATACGCTGCTCGAAAGCGTCCAGCTTGGCGATATTCCCGGTGTGGGCATGGTGATGATCGACGGTCTGATCCGCTGCCGCCGCAGCCGCAACACGCCGCCGGCCACTGAAGTGCCGGTCGTGCTGTGAGTACGCGCCGACACGCGTGGGCGGCATCGCGATGACACGCTCCGCGCCACTGGTGCTGAACGTGAACGGCGCGACGCACCTCGTCCACGCCGATGCCGACACGCCCTTGCTCTACCTGTTGCGTAACGACCTCGCGTTGAACGGGCCGAAATTCGGCTGCGGTTTGGGCGAGTGCGGCGCATGCACGGTGTTGCTCGACGGCGTGCCGACGCGCGCCTGTGTGACGACCGCAAAGGTCGCACTGGGCCGCGACATCACGACGCTCGAAGGACTCGGCACGCGCGCCGCGTTGCACCCCGTACAACAGGCGTTTATCGAAGAACAGGCCGCGCAATGCGGCTACTGTCTGAACGGCATGATCATGACGGCCAAAGCATTGCTCGATCGCGATCCACAGCCGAGCGTCGCGACGATCCAGCGTGAGTTGTCGCGCAATCTGTGCCGCTGCGGCACGCATGTCGAGATCGTGCGAGCGGTGCAACGCGCTGCGCAATTGCTGGCCGCGCAAGCTGCGCCAACTACTGCGCCGCTCGTGCATGAAGGAGCGCGCACATGACCGGCCCGGACGTCAGCGTCGATCGACGCACGCCGCCGCCATCGCGCAAACAGCTCTATGACGCGCAAAGCGTGCTGATCGTGACGCGTCCGCCGCAAGGTCCGGTGAAGGCCGCGATCGGACAGCCGGGTTCGCGTTCGTCGTTCGTGCCGACCGAGGCGGATCTGTTTCTCGTCGTGCGTGATGACGGCAGCGTGGTTGCATTCAACGGTCACGTCGATCTCGGGACGGGTATCGGCACGGCGCTCGCGCAGATCGTCGCGGAAGAACTGGATGTACCGCTCACGCGCGTATCGATCGTGCTCGGCCACACGGGTGAAGCGCCGAATCAGGGGCCGACGATTGCCAGCGCGACGATTCAGATTTCGGCGGTGCCCTTGCGGCAGGCGGCGGCGCAAGCGCGTCAATATCTGCTCGCCGAAGCGGCAGCGCGTTTGGGCGCTGATGCTGACCAACTGGATGTGCAGGATGGCAAAGTATTTCTGCATGATGCAAAAAGCGAAGGCGTCGCCGCGAAAAGCATTCCCTATGGGGAGCTGGTCAGCGGACGGCGCGTCGAACTGAAACTCTCCGCCGATGCGCCGTTGAAGTCGCCCGACCAGTACAAAGTCGTGGGCAGGAGCACGCCGCGCGTCGACATCCCCGCGAAGGCAACGGGCGAGCTGATTTTCGTGCACGACGTGCGCGTGCCCGGCATGTTGCATGGCCGCGTGGTGAGGCCGCCGTATGCGGGCATTGCGCAGGGCGACTTCATGGGCAATAGCCTGCTGCACGTCGACGAAAACTCCGTCAGCGAGTTGCCCGGCATCGTCAAGGTCGTGGTGATTCGCGATTTCGTCGGCATCGTCGCCGAGCGAGAAGAAGTCGCGCAGCAAGCGGTAAAACGACTGGACGTGCAGTGGAAAACGGTTGAGGGTTTGCCATCGCTTGAAACGAGCGAGGAGGTGGAAGCCGCGTTGCGCGCGAATCCTGCTACACGTCGTGATCTTTTGATCGACGGCGATGTGGATGCCACGCTCGCGCAAGACCCTGTGCGCACTCTGGAGCGTACGTATGTATGGCCGTTCCAGATGCACGCGTCGATTGGGCCGTCGTGCGCGGTCGCCGATTATCGTGAAGGCGCGTTGAAGGTCTGGTCGGGCACGCAGAATCCGCATTCGCTACGCGCCGATCTCGCATTGCTGATGGCAATGGACGAGGCGCACATCGAGATCGTGCGAATGGATGCCGCAGGATGCTACGGCCGCAATTGCGCGGACGACGTCGCCGCCGACGCCGCGTTGCTCTCGCGTGCAACCGGCGCGCCGGTTCGCGTGCAACTGTCGCGCGAAGACGAACACACGTGGGAGCCGAAAGGCGCCGCGCAATTGATGGATGTGCGCGGCGCGTTGAGCGCGGAAGGCGAACTGGCCGCGTACGATTTCGCGACGCGTTATCCGTCGAACGATGCGCCTACGTTGGCGCTGTTATTGACCGGCACGATCCCCGCGCAGCCGCAGGTGTTCGAAATGGGCGACCGCACGGCCGTGCCGCCGTACGACTATCGCAGCATGCGGATCGTTTGCGACGATACGCCGCCGATCGTGCGTGCTGCCTGGTTGCGCGGCGTGTCCGCGTTGCCGAACACGTTCGCGCACGAGTCGTTCATCGACGAGCTCGCGGCCGAGGCGGGCGTCGATCCCGTCGAATTCCGGCTGAGGCATCTGACCGATCCGCGCGCGGTCGATCTGGTCAAGGCGGTCGCGGAAAGAGCGGGCTGGGAGCCGCGCGATCCATCGGCAACGCGGGAGCAGGAAGGCGATATTGCACGGGGCAGGGGCATCGCGTACGCCCGCTACGTGCATAGCAAATTTCCCGGCTTCGGCGCGGCGTGGTCCGCGTGGATCGCCGACGTCGAAGTCAATCGCAAAAGCGGCGAACTCGCGGTGACGCGCGTGGTGGTCGGCCAGGACACCGGCACGATGGTGAATCCAGACGGCGTGCGTCATCAGATACACGGCAACGTGATTCAGGCGACCAGCCGTGCGTTGAAAGAGCGCGTGACGTTCGGTGAAAACGCGGTGACGAGCCAGGAGTGGGGCGCGTATCCGATCCTGACATTCCGCGAAGTGCCGGTGATCGACGTGGTGATGATGCCGCGTCACGGCGAGCCGCCGATGGGCGCGGGCGAATCCGCGTCGCTGCCCGGCGCGGCGGCAATTGCCAACGCGCTTTTCGACGCGACAGGTGTGCGTTTTCGCCGACCTCCGTTCACGCCGGAAACGATCCGAGCGGCGCTTGCCGATGCGCAGGCCGAAGACGCCGCAGCCCGCAGGAAAAAGCGCTGGCGACTGGGTTTTCTCGGCGCATTCGCAGCGGGCGCGGCGGGCTGGCTCGGTGCGTTGTCGCTCACGCCGCACGCGATCGCACCGATCACGCCGCCGCTTGCCAGCGCGTTCGCCCCCGATCTGGTGGCACGCGGCAAGGTGCTCGCATCGCTCGGGAATTGCGCGGTTTGCCATACCGCGCATAACGGCGTGCCGAACGCGGGCGGCAAACCGCTCGCGACGCCGTTCGGCACCGTCTACAGCACCAACATCACGCCGGACGGCCAGACCGGAATCGGCAACTGGTCGTTGGAAGCCTTCGTTCGCGCGATGCGGCAGGGCATCAGTCGTGACGGTCACCGGCTGTATCCGGCGTTCCCGTACACGTCGTTCAGGAACACTTCCGACGACGACCTCAAAGCGCTCTACGCGTATCTGATGTCGCAAACGCCGGTGCGCTCACGGCCGCCCGAAACGAAGCTCGCGTTCCCGTTCAGCGTGCGCCCGCTAATGGCGGCATGGAATGGCCTGTTCCTCGGACGCACCACGTTCAGCGCGGACGCGGCCCAAAGCGCGCAATGGAATCGCGGCGCGTATCTCGTGAACGGCCTCGGCCATTGCAGCGCGTGTCACTCGCCGCGCAACGCGTTCGGCGCCGAGAAAACCGGTGCGGCTTTCATGGGCGGCGGTGTTGCGGACGGCTGGGAAGCGCCCGCTTTATCCACGCTTTCGAACGCGCCCGTTCCGTGGAGCGAGGACGAACTGTTCAGCTATCTGCGTCACGGTCACGCGCCGTTGCACGGCGTTGCAGCGGGGCCGATGGCGCCCGTCGTCGGCGATCTGGCGGCGCTGCCCGACAGCGATATTCGCGCGATGGCGACGTATCTCGCGTCGCTCAGTCCGCTCGAGGCGAACGCCGATCCGCAGGCGGTCGCGCGTCAATACGAGCAGGCCAGCGCGATTAGCGGCGCGCCGTCCACGCTGGGCGCGCGTCTCTTTGACGGTGCTTGCGCCGCGTGTCATCACACGGGCAGCGGGCCGCAACTGTTCGGCGCGCATCCGTCGCTCGCGCTTAACACGAATCTGCACAGCGCGACACCCGATAACCTGATCCGCGTGATTCTCGACGGCATCGGCTCGCCTGCGCGCCCCGAACTCGGTACGATGCCGGCTTATCGCGACAGTTTCAACGACGCCCAGGTGGCCGAACTCGTGTCGTACCTGCGTCAGCAATTCGCCGGTGGCAAACCCGCGTGGCAGGACGTCACGGCAAGCGTCGCCAGAATTCGCGCGACGTCGCCAGCGGAATGAAACGCCGGCCGTTTTTTCGCCTGATATAAAGCGGAAAAGCGCGCGGAACAGCGAGCGCAACAACAACGAACAGCTTTCACGCAATCCTTCTGATAACGGAGAAACGCATGACCACGCGCGCAGGATGGATCTCTCGCCTCACGGTGTCGACGGTGTTCTCGTTTGCCGCCTTGGGCGCGAGCGCACAGCAGACCATCAAGATCGGCGAGATCAACAGCTACAAGGCGCAGCCCGCCTTTCTCGGGCCTTACAGGAACGGCTGGAATCTGGCGCTCGAGCAGGTGAATGCAGCGGGCGGCGTGCTAGGCAAACAACTCGAAGTCGTGTCGCGCGATGACAACGGCAACCCCGGCGACACGATTCGCGCCGCACAGGAGTTGATCGCGGGCGAGCAGGTGCAGTTGCTGTTCGGCGGCTTCCTGTCGAACACGGGCCTTGCGTTGAGCGACTTCGCGAAGCAGAAGAAGATTTTCTTCCTCGCCGCCGAGCCGTTGACCGACAAGATCGTCTGGGCCGATGGCAACAAATACACGTACCGTCTGCGTCCTTCGACGTATATGCAGGTGGCGATGCTGGTGCCCGAAGCGGCGAAGCTGCACAAGAAGCGCTGGGCACTGGTGTATCCGAACTACGAGTACGGGCAGTCGGCGGTCGCGACGTTCAAGAAGCTGCTGACGGCGGCGCAGCCCGACGTGCAGTTCGTCGTCGAACAGGCGACACCGCTCGGCAAGGTGGATGCGGGGGCGGTCACTCAGGCCATTGCCGATGCGAAGCCGGACGCGATTTTCAACGTGCTGTTCGGCGCGGATCTCGGCAAGTTCGTCCGTGAAGGCAATACGCGCGGTCTCTTCAAGAACACCAGTGTGGTGTCGTTGCTGACCGGCGAGCCGGACTATCTCGACCCGCTAGGCGCTGAAGCGCCGACCGGCTGGATCGTCACCGGCTACCCGTGGTATTCGATCGATACGGCCGCGAACAAGAAGTTCGTCGACGCGTATCAGGCGAAGTATCACGACTATCCGCGCCTGGGTTCGGTGGTCGGCTATTCGGCGCTGATGTCGATTGCGGACGGCATCAAAAAAGCGGGTTCGACCGATCCGGACAAACTCGCCGCTGCGTTCAAGGGCTTGAATGTCGATACGCCGTTCGGGCCGATCATGTACCGCGCGCAGGACAACCAGTCGACGATGGGTGCGTATGTCGGCGTGACGGCGGTGAAGGACGGCAAGGGCGTGATGACGTCGTACCGCTATATCGATGGCGCGAGCGTGCAGCCATCGGATGCCGAAGTGAAGAAGCTGCGGCCGGCGGACTGAAGCGGCCGCCGATGTAACGATGCTTCGTGTTTGAAGGCCTGCGGCGCGTGACGCCGCAGGCTGTATTGAAGGAGCGTCTCAGGCTCCATGAAAAAGCGCAGTGCCGCCTGCTCACTCTTCCGCGTCGTGCTCGATCACGAAGCGCTTCAGATAAGCCAGCACGGCCGCCTCGACAGCGCGGTGATCCGCAGTGCTTTTGGACCCCGCATTCTCTTCGTCGCCGAACAATGTGGACGGCGCGTTGTGCACATCCACCTCCTGGCCTTCGCGAAACACGCGAATCTCGTGAACGTCTTCGGCGTATTCGGCGATCCAGTGCACGCCTTCGATGTGCGCACCTGCGCGAACGGTCGGTATCTTCATGTGACGTCTCCCGTCGGGCCGGACCACGGCGCCAACCCTTGCTGACACCATACGCCGTCCTTCCGGCGCGCGCGAGTGCTGCGCGGCAATTCGCGCGAATCCCGCTGCGATTCGAATCGATTGGCGAATTTCTGTCGAAAGTAAGCGGATTCTTTTGAATTGATGGCGAGTGACTTTGAAACTTGCTAGGCTTCACGTTGAGCGTGGGTTTCCAATCCGCCGCTCTCAATCTGGGCACACGTTGCGGGCGTTCAGATCGCGCGGCACAGCCGTTGCTGCATGACAAAACACACCTTAGCCAAACTGGAGGACCGTCATGCCCGAGCAGAAAACCCTCAAGCGTGCCCAGGCCGACAAGCGTGCCGGCAAGGCACCGAGCACCCAGGCGGGAGAGTTCGTCAAGGAACAGGTCGATAAGGTTCGCGCCGGCAAACACGGTGTCAGGTCGGCGAAACAGGCGATTGCGATTGGTCTGTCGGAAGCGCGTCGCGCGGGCGTCGCGGTAAAGTCGCCAAAGAAGGGGACCGCGAGCGAAGCGACCCGCAAGAAAGCGGACAAGGACAACGCCGCCGGACAGCACAAAGGTACGGCAAGAAAGAGCGCGAGTACCGAATCGACTGCGAAGCGCTCACGCGCCGCTAGCAATGCGCTGAAGCGCGAAAGCACGGCGGGCGCGTCGCCCGCGGCGATGGCGAAGCAGACCCGGGCTGCGGCGGCCAGACGTCCGGCCGCTAGCCGCTCGGCGGCGGCGAAGAAGGCGGCTGCGACGAAGGGAGCTGCGGGACGTTCAGCCGCTGCGAAGAAGGCAGCGCATACGCGGGCTTCGCGTGCGCATCATTAGGCTGGAAGGTGGAGGGTGCGCGGCGTGGAGGTTGCCGCGCATCGGGTGAAGCGAGGCGCCCATGTGGACTTCGCAGCGCACTCATTGCCGACTTTCGGCGTGGGGAAAAAGCGGGTAGGGCGATTCTGGAACCTGTCCCGGCGAACGTAGAAGGACCGCATGCGGTCCTTCTACCGAACTGCGTTATTGCACCGTCGCCAGCACGTCCCCTACCGTCTTGAAGATGTGCGCGATCTGCTCTTCGTTGATGATCAGCGGCGGTGAAAACGCGAGGATATCGCCGGTGAATCGCACCAGCACACCCGCCTCGAAGCACTTGACGAACGCCTCGTAAGCCCGCGCGCCCGGTGCGCCGTCGCGCGATTCGAGTTCCACGCCCGCGATCATCCCGAGATTGCGCACGTCCTTCACATGCTTCGCGCCGCGCAGCGAATGCGCGGCGGCTTCGAACGTCGGCGCGAGCGTGGCCGCGCGCTCGAACAGACCTTCGCGCTGATACAGATCCAGTGTCGCTACCGCAGCGGCAGCCGCCGCCGGATGCGCCGAATACGTATAGCCATGGAACAGTTCGATCGCGCCAGGCGCGCCATTATTGACGACCGTGTCATGAATCGTGCGGCTCGCTGCTACTGCGCCCATCGGGATCGACGCGTTGTTGATCGCCTTCGCCATCGTGATCAGGTCCGGCGTCACGCCGAAATACTCGCTCGCCGTTGCCTTGCCGACGCGGCCGAAACCGGTAATCACTTCGTCGAAAATCAGCAGGATGCCGTGCTTCGTGCAGATTTCGCGCAGCTTCTGCAGATAGCCTTGCGGCGGAATCAGCACGCCGGTCGAACCGGCCACCGGCTCGACGATCACGGCGGCAATCGTCGATGCATCGTGCAGCGTGACGATGCGCTCCAGCTCCTCGGCGAGATGCGCGCCCCAAGCGGGCTGTCCCTTCGAAAACGCGTTGTGTTCGAGGTTATGCGTGTGCGGCAGATGATCGACCGCCGGCAGCAGCGCGCCCGAAAACGTCTTGCGATTCGGCGCAATGCCGCCGACCGAAATGCCGCCGAAACCCACGCCGTGATAGCCGCGCTCGCGGCCGATCAGCCGTGTGCGCTGGCCTTCGCCGCGCGAACGGTGATAAGCCAGCGCGATTTTCAGCGCGGTATCGACCGATTCGGAACCCGAGTTGGTGAAGAAGATGCGGTCCAGCCCTTTCGGCATCAGTTCGGCGACCTTGGTGGCCGCTTCGAACGCGAGCGGGTGGCCCATCTGGAACGTCGGCGCGAAGTCGAGCGTCGACAGTTGCTGGGTGATCGCAGCGACGATTTCCTCGCGGCCGTGGCCCGCGTTCACGCACCACAAACCCGCGCAGCCGTCGAGCACTTCGCGCCCGTCCGTGCTGCGGTAATACATGCCCTTGGCCGATTCCAGCAGGCGCGGCGCGGCCTTGAACTGACGGTTGGCGGTGAAGGGCATCCAGAACGAGGACAGGTCGTCGATCACGGGGCGCGAAGTCATGGGTATCTCCGGAAAGTGGCGCCCCATGGGAACCTGCGTCGGGGCATGGCGAAACTGTAGCGTCCGCGGTTTAATGGCGGCATAAACAGTTGACGTAGTGTGGTGCTAACTGTATTGGTGGATTGCTGCCAACTGTGTCGATCGATGCAGCCCGCAGTTTTCGTTTCCGACTTCGCCTGAATCCATGATCGAACTAGAACTTGAGCGCGACCGGCGCGCGGCCCCCACGCTTGTCGAGCAGGTCGTACAAGGCTTTGCGAGCGCCATCGAGGCGCAGTCGCTGCGCGCGGGCGCGTTGCTGCCGTCGGTGCGGCAACTGGCGCAGAGCCACGAACTGAGCACCTTTACGGTGACCGAGGCTTACAACCGTCTGGTGTCGATGGGCCTCGTGATCGCGCGGCGCGGCTCCGGTTATCGCGTGGCGGCGCGCTCGCAGCCGGTGCGTCCGGCCGCGACCCACTGGCAGCCGCCGAGCCTCACCGCGACCTGGCTGCTATCCGACGTATTCGCCGATCATTCGGTGCCGATCAAGGCCGGCGGCGGCTGGCTGCCGAACGAGTGGATCAACGAGACAGGCTTGCAGCATGCATTGCGCGCGACCAGCCGGGTGCCGGCGGCGCGTCTCGGCGATTACGGGCACCCGTACGGTTTCGCGCCGCTGCGTGAGCGGATCGCGGAGCAGCTCGACCGGCGCGGCTTGCCCGTGGACGTCTCCAACGTGCTGCTTACGCAAGGCGCGACTCAGGGGCTCGATCTGATCGTGCGCACGTTGCTGCGCGCGGGCGATGCCGTGATCGTCGAAGATCCCGGTTATTGCAACCTGCTGCAGATTCTGAAGCTCGCCGGACTGGTGGTGCATGGCGTGCCGCGTACGCCGTCGGGCATCGATACGGAGGTGCTCGAAGCGCTGGTCGCGCAGCACAAACCGAAGGCGATCTTCGTCAACACGACCTTGCAGAATCCGACTGGCGCGACGTTCGGCATGTCCGCCGCGTTCCGTCTGCTGCAGATCGCCGAACGTCAGCGTATGTGGGTGATCGAGGATGACGTGAGCCGCGAACTCGCGCCGTCCGGTGCGCCGCTTTTTGCCGCGATGGAAGGCTTGCAGCGCGTGCTGTATGTCGGCGGATTTTCGAAAACGGTGACGCCGGGGTTGCGCTGCGGCTACGTGGTCGCCGAGCAGGCAGTGCTGCGCGAACTGGCGCGCACGAAGATGGCGGTGGGTTTGACGTCGTCGGAAGCGATCGAGCGGATCGTCGACAAGGTGTTGCTGGAGGGGCGTTACGCGCGTCACGTCGAAACCGTCAACGAGCGTCTCAAACTGGCGCACGCGACGGTCGAGGAGCGGCTCGATTCGCTGGGTCTTGAGGTGTTTCACCGGCCGCGCGCGGGGTTGTTCCTGTGGGCACGTTTGCCGATCGAGCCGGAGCGCGCAGGCGAAGTCGCGACGGCGGCGCTGACGCACGGTATCTGGCTCGCGCCCGGCTCCTACTTCCGTCCAGACGACGCCCCGAGCGCGTGGTTCCGCTTCAATGCCCCATACTCGACCGACGACGCGTTGTGGCGCTTCATCGAGCGAGTCGGGCAGGGAAAATTATGACGGCGAGGGCCGCGGTCAGCCGCCGTGGCCCAGCAGTTTCAGCGCGATCGGATAGAGCGAGAACACCAGCAGCAGCGCCATCACGATGTTGAAAATGCGCAGCCGCTTCGGGTCCGACAGGACCTCGCGCATGGCCGTGCCGAAACCGGCCCACAGGCAGATGCACGGAAAGCCGATCACGTAGAACACGACCGCCATCGCGACCGCGTTCATGCTGTAGCTCTCGCTGAGGTGGACGGTCGTGGCGGCGGTCAGCACCATCATCCATGCCTTCGGATTCACCCATTGGAACGCGATGGCCTCGTGGAATTTCATCGGGCGGCGCTCGCCGTTTTTCACTTTCAACTCGCCCGACGTGCCGATTTTCCACGCGAGATACAGCAGATACGCGACGCTCGCGACTTCAAGCACCGTGTACAGCACGGGAAAATGGACAAAAGCTTCGCCGAGGCCGATACCGACCGACAGCATCAACAGGACAACGCCGGCGCTAATGCCGGACAGATGCGGCAAGGTGCGGCGAAAACCGAAATTCACGCCCGAGGCCAGCAGCATCGTGTTGTTTGGGCCGGGCGTGACGGAGGTGACGAGCGCGAACAGGATTCCGGCGGGCAGCGCGCTGAGGCTTAAGTAAGACATTGAAGCTCCGGGGTCGGCGGTAGAACGGTGAAGTCATTCTAGCGACATGGCCCGGTACAGTACCTGTACGGTTTGTGAGATGGTGTCCGGTACGGGTTTCGCCGTATGCATTGTCTGGAGGCTCGTGCTGTCGATGGAAAATAGAAGCGTTTCTCCGCCGCTGAAAATTTATCCCGCGCGGTCAGGGTGCGGCTCCCTGCAAGGCTCTGCCAACACGGCCTAGAAACGCTTTTATTGCTGTCCTCAATCAGCCATTTCTTAACAGCGAAAACGCCCCTCAGAAAAATCCAATTTCCTTGTCAAATCCCGCTTGAGACGCGTTCTCCACCGTCTCCCACCTCCCTATCTCTGGCGCGTTCCCCTTCCCAAAGCGCCTTGGACAGAGTTGTCACCGCTGGCCCGCAACTCGCAAATTTGTCGTTGTGGCAATGCAAAGGCGCAAGTCGCCCCGCACACGGAAAGCTCGCCCGCCGTACCGGGAACTTCCCGATGGACTGGTTCGACGCTCGTTGAGAAAGCTGCAAGAGCTCGCGAAGGGCGAGTTCTTGAGACGAAGGGCTGCGCGGTCGCATTGCGCGAAGAGAACAAACTTGTGCGGGTAGCAGCATGGCGCGACGTCCATCCATCGAAACCCGCGCAACGCAGCGACGGACGACCGCGAACCTCGCATAAAAAGCAATGAGTCAGCTAACGTAACGTGTTTGACAATCGTCGTCTCAATCACGAATGAAGCTGTAGTTCGCCGTACTCGCCGCATCCTTCTCGGCCGCTGCAATTAGTAGCACCCTCACACCCGCCGCCGCTGACGTCCTAAACCTCCAGCACTGGGCCGCAGCCGCCACCGCGAAGTCCACCAGCTTCCAGAGTGACGCGTCCTACCAGCTGTCCTTCGTACCCGATGGCGCGCATTGCCAAGACCTCCTCGATTCTGCAATCGACGAACGGGTTAGCAATTGCGCGTGCAGGCCTACTCGTTCACGAGCGCATTGATTGCATCAGCAATCGAGCGTGCGAAGGACTGCGGCGTCGACGAGAAGGTCATCCTCGACAAAAGCTAGGTCTCGCGGAAGTATCCCGGAGCGGCCTACCTGCGCAACGCCGGCATTGATGTCGTCATCGACACCAAGCCGGCAATCGCGCACAACAAGGTCATGATTTTCGAGTGAAAGGCCTTGTTAGTTAGCTATTTCAACTTCGCAAAAGCGACGCAGCGGCAGAACCTGGAGAATGGCATTCCTGTTCGCGATGACGACGCGCTGACGATGGTATATCTCGCGAACAGTCATCGACAGCCCGATGCTTTAGCTCGGGCTTGCCTCGATAGCCTCAACTTGCGCGCAAAGCGTACTATCTTGCCGTTACTGCCTCTTCCCTAATCGCCAATTGCCTATTTTGGTAAGCGGCTTCCGTTTCAACGACACAGAACCGCCACCCTTCAGCGTTCTTTTAGTGAAGCAATCAACTCGCGATTTCCAGTGGCTCAAAATGGTCTGCTGAGTAGACGAGCAGGCAGCTAAACCGCGGCCGGTCAGCTTTCATCGGTTTGCCGACGCCGCCTCTTCCTCTGCGATTTCCTGTGCGAGTCGGTCGACAATAGCTAAGGCTGGGGCAAGGTTGCGCTGGGCAGCAAGTGCGCGAAGGAGTTCAAGATGCTCCCGTTTCTTTTTTAAGGTACGAATTTCATAGAATTGCCTCAGATACTTTTCCGCTACCCTTCTTCCCGATGCAAAGCTGTCTGATAGCCTCGCTGAATTGAGAATAGAAATTTTGCAAACATCAATAGTTATCTTTCCTTTCGCGCTACCAGAAACAGGCACGATTCGGCTGATTTCGTCAAATTTAAGATGATGTGCCCAATCATCTAAATGCGGGTGAACTATCTTATAGCTAACCGACTGGATTGGAACCCTGTCAGTCTTCGTGCCCTCTTCGAGCACAGATTTTTTATTCTTTGCGCGATTGCAAGGACGGCATGAGGCTGCGAGGTTATTCGGGTCGAACATAAATTGCGGGTAAGTGTTCTTGTCGAGAACGTGTTCGGCGTCGAAGGTGCTATGGTCACTTGCAAGTTCGAAACTGCAATAGCAACAGCGTCGCCCCTGCTCAGCGCGATAATACTCTTTGATTTCAGCCTTGAAACGCTTGAAGAATGGCTTGACTTCCTCGGGATGCGATTCCCAGTAATGTACGTCTGCAGCGCCGCCTTCGCGCAATGTAGCATGCTGCTCAGGCGAAACGCTTTCAAGTGCTATCAATGGAGTTGCTCTGTTGCGAGTTTCAGCTTGCATATACTTACTCCCCACCAACTTTAACCAACCGAATCGCTCGCTGTATCAGGTCTAAATCTTCCTTTTGAGTGACGATGCCTTGCGAATTTTGATAAAGAGACTCGAGCCACTCAAGGCGAACGAGGGTCTCCTTGCGAATTTCGGAGCTTGCTGTCTCCGACACGGAGACCATCTCAAATAGTTCGTTCGCAAGATACGCGCTACCAGTTACCGGCGTGCCAAACACTTCGAGCAGAGTACCTTCGACGGAAGCGTGTGACTGGTCCCGAAGAGGATGATTCATCTGAAAGTTGGGAGTATCTGCCCGTAGCTGAATCACCTCAAAGTCACGTTTCAAAGCACTCTGTACGATTAGGGGTGAGTGAGTTGCGATTATCACGTGACAGCCTTCAAATGGCTGCAGAATTGCGTCGAGGCGTTCAAAAAAGCCCATTTGCCATGTGGGGTGGAGGCTGAGTTCCGGCTCGTCTATCAGAACAAGGGAGTTTGAGCTCAACTCACCAAAAAGACCGAATAGAGAGCAAAGCATCTGCTGTTGTCCAGAGCTCGCGTCGGCCAAGTCAATCTGTTTCCTTAAGTGTGGGTAGAGCTCACAACGTTCCAACGTCAAGGCGTCTAGTCGCCGCAAAAGCGACAATGCTTTCAAAGCCGCGTAGTTTAAAGATGCTTGTTTTTCCCTGAAATCCAAAACGAACTGGAATCCGTCTCTATCAAGATATCGCTCCAATGCGCTCAGGACATTTTCTAATAAGTTGGACAATGACTCGATGCCGGTGTCGCGTATTTCGCGTCGAAGTGATAAATCCACGCTAATTCCATGGACATTCGAAGCAAAGGTCTTTTTCCCAGAAAGTAAGTCTCTTAGATGGCCTTGGGTATAAGCCGAAAACAAACTTTCACCTATCGCGTTCTTCCGATACTGGAGATTTATTCGCCTTTCGAATCGAAGTGAGTCCAGCACGGACCCAAGATTTTGGGTTTGCTCAGGTGCCTCAGAGAGGCGAAAAATGCCTTGCTCGAGCGTGAGCTTACCGAGTGGGCCACCGACGACTTGCGTCCCACTATGGATACCAATAGTGCGATAGAGGCATTGCTCCGTGGTCTGGTTGGCATAGACATCGAAAAGTGTTCGAGTATCTCGTTTTGGCGGTGCGAATCGCGAGAACGGGCTGAACGTCTGCGCAATGACCCGCGGTGGAAAGTTTTGTTCGTCATACGGTCCCCAAGTTGGAGCTAGGGGTGTATCAATCTTCCAACGCACGTGGAGGTGCTCCGGTGCCTGTTCCTGGGGCAACCGCGAGAACCAGTCGGACAATGTCTTTAATATCTCAGTCTTGCCAGAGCCATTCGGGCCCGTTATGACGGAAACTTGATTAGATTCTCGAGTTCGACTGGAAAATTTCAACTTACAGCGAGGCGAAGACACCTCTTCGATACGGAACATTACGCTTTTTCCTTTTTTCGTAGCGTATAAATCAGTGGTAGTTACAATTTTATGTGGAATGTGTCTGAATCTCTATCGAATTTGTGCATAAGTCAGCATATCGGTAGAACGGATATATGCAATTCGCTTAGATTCACGCTGGAAAAATGGCCCTTCTGCTGAGCCTTTATGGGTGAAACGTTTGCGAGCAGCTCAAATAACGACAGAGTCAAACGCAGGATTGATGCTAGTTCGAAGGCGTAGGCACGAAAGGCTAGAATCAACTGCTATGTACCTCCCCCGCGTGTCACGTCATATCCTTCGCGAACCGGAGCGCGGCCGGTCCGCGCAACTGAACGCCAAGCCTACGGAGCCTTAGTGATGAACATGGCTACGGGCCTTCCTTTAATAGAGTGCCCCATCGGCCGGCTTAATACTGAAACAACGTGCGCAATTAACACGTCGGATTCGGAAATAAATTTCCTGTACCTGGCGTGACTTTTTTTAGTTTTCGTAGTTCTCGGTGCTGCTCTTATTCGATAGTTTCGTGTTGGGCAAGGGAAACCGCTTTTATCCTAGTTGCTGAGGGGAGGCCATATTACGCAAGGTGTCGGCAGGCAGGTGCTCACGGGCCTAACATTCGTAGTAGCATTGTTAGCCACCGACTACGGGTCGGCCGTCGTCACTACCCTTATTTGAACATGCGACGGATAAACACGAGTACGCTCAGGAAAATCAAGATGCCCGCAAAGAGAACGGACTCGGTGGTGAAAACACTACTGATGCTGTGGTCTCGCACGATGTAAGCGTTGGCATTACACCGGGTTTCGGCGTAGTGTGGCCCATCACAATGTTGATTGACCAAACGCTGTTGGGCATTGTTACCTGCGTCGCGCGCCAGCGGGAGGAGGGTGCTTGCGACCAAGCCACCCGCCAAGCCAGTGCCAAGCGCTATGTCGGCGTCCCTTTCAGCCTTTCTCTTTTGAGTACAAGAGCCCTGGTAAAGGTCACGGTACTTGTCGGATTTTCGCTGAATCTTCCGCAGATGCCGTCCGGTCGCGGGGCTGGGGCAACTCATGCTATGAGAAGCATCGCATACGAATAAAAGTGCAGATATGTGCCGACTCAAACGACGGTTGCCACAGTCCCCAGCGAACTCGTTTGAACTTCTGGCGTAATCAATCACAAGTACACTTTCGTTAAGCCCGCGAAGCGGGCTTGAGTGCGGCTTCAGGATAACTGCAATGCTGCCGTCAGGATGCATCTCGTACCGCAAGCTTGCCGGTTCCTCTTGCTCAAAAGTGACCGACGTTCCGTTAGCAAACGGAAGCGAACTAGATGAATACAAGGTTTCGCTGCTGGCCACTATCTCGAATCCGGGCAGCTTATTCCATTCGCTATTTGTCGCGGAGCTGCTAAATGTGTGTCGTTCCGTCGGACACGCTGTCAGAGTCTTTGCAAGTGCCTGAAGGCGCGTTTGTATATCGACTCTCCACGTGAGCTCCGACGCCTCAGCTAGGAAATTGGAACGTCGTTCACGTTCATAAATGCGGGCGGCTTCTTGTTCGATGCTCTTCATTTCAATATTTTGTTCTCGGTGTATTTCGCTTCAAATTGAAGCGATATTTCTTGCCTCGAAGTGTGGCGATTCCGGGTGGGGAGCGATAGCCATCCATGCGTTTATATCGGCCAAAATGAAGAATCCTTTATATCTTATCCGTCAACTGGTTCTCGACCGGTTCGACGGAAATAGATGACTATTTGGCAGTCTGCAAGCTTTTGCTGGAGTGTGCTAGCGAGGTACTGCGTGTTGCTGAGCGCGTCGGCACAACAAGGGTGGTCGAGTGTAGATGAACGTATGAGCAGAGTGTTGACCGCATATTGTCGGCGGCATCAAATCGACCTCTCCCCGCTTCAGCAAATCTTCGCCGCAGTCCGGCTTTCATCCACGTCGAGTCAAGACCGGGTCGTCACAGATGTAACCCCTGATTCGAAAACCCGAAAAGTCGTTCGCTGTTGCGGGTGCACGCCTGCGCCACGACAAGTTCGTCGACACCGTGCAACTCCGCGATGGCACGCGCAATCCAAATAAGGTTTGCTGGTTCGTTGTACGGTCTGCGCTTCTTCGCGTTCTTGGGACCGAGATACGGCGCATCGGTCTCGAGATGCAGCCTGTCTAGTGGAGTGCTCTTCACCGCTTCTCGCAGAGTCTGTCCGCGTGCAAGGTCGGTCACCCAGCCCGTGACGCCAATGTCGAGCCCCAGTTCGACGAACGCTTCGGCTTCATCTTCGCTGCCGGTGAAGCAATGTACGACCCCACGCGCTCCGCCTGCGACGGCATCTCTCATCATCGCAAAGAAGTCATCGAAGGCATCCCGGCAATGTAGGAACAGCGGCTTGCCAGTATCGGCTGCTAGTTCGAGTTGAGCCCCAAAGGCTCGACGCTGGTTGGCAGGCGTCGAAAAGTTGCGATTGTAGTCAAGCCCAGTCTCACCAACCGCGACACATGCCGGGTCTTCCAGTAACGTGAACAGGAGTTCAAGCGCTGTGTCATTCCAGCCGTCCGCTGAATGCGGATGCACACCCGCAGTCGAATATAGATAACCGGGGTGTTGGTGCGCAAGTGCGAGCTCTGACTGGCTGGACTCGACGGAGGTGCCTGTTGCAAGGATGGCACCCACGTTTGCGTCCTTCGCTCGCGCGATGAGCTCGGGCGCGAGGCCCGTCAACTGCTTGGAATGGAAGTTCACTCCGATGTCTACGAGGGGCGTGGCAAGAGTCATCAGGGGTTTCGAGTGTGAGTTCGAGAAGGGCAAAGCTGTTCGCGCCGCTTTGTCCAAAGCGCGTGCTAGGGTCACCTGTGCGACGAGAGTTTATGCGAAATGCAGTGTCATCGGAACGCAGCGCTTGCGGGAGCGGCGCGATGAGGCGGCCGCATCGCGCGCATCGCTAAGAACCCTGACTGTTTCGTGGATAGGCACGAGTTCTATGATGAACCTGAAAATGGATTCACCCACTTCACGAACATCAGCAGGCACATTGTGCCCGGCATCTGCTGCCTGGATGATGGCACACCGCACATCGTTAAGTTCGATGGGAAGACTTTCCTAGCCTTTAAGGAGCGAGTGGCGGAGTCGTCACAAACGTCCAACATTCCCGAAACGATGTGAAAATTGCCGGCATCTTGGTGTCAGCGAGTGCGTCGATTGTTCGGTTCATTCCGTCGTATGTAGTCGTAGACGCTCTCGCCAGATTGGCGCAATCCAAAAAAAACGGAGGTCGACCCGAATTTTCGGGAGCCGACGGCCGAGGGAAAGGACTTCCTCGAGGAAATGGCGCGAGTTATGAACAACCGCTAAGTCTCCGCTCACCCCGACACTCATCGTTGCGTTGCGAAGCTGCTAAACCGCTCGCTTCGAAAGTCACAAGCGCGCGCGATGAATGCGAACGGGCCAAGCGTCTTGCGGTAAAACAACAACCTCAACAGTCGTCGCGCCCGCTTCTTCACCGAATTTCTGGGCGGCGTTCTTCGAGCCGTCAAATAAACCTCGAAGGTTGGTTATCGAGCCGTTCAAGTCGCGCAGCGTGTTGCCGCCGACAGCAACATGGACCGCGGCAGACCGCAAACAGCTCCGGCGTGCCGGTATTAACTCTCTGCTGGTTATCGATGGAAAAGTCTGTTTTCCTCTCGGTGGCATCACCTCAGCGGCGACTTCGACCTTGGCTGTCGAGGCTCAAGGGCAGCTACGCAAAGACCTCAAGTCCATTGCAGAACACGTGCTCAACAGTCAAGAATTTATGAGCGTCATCCCTTCGGATGCGAAGCCCGAAGAGTCGTTCTCTTTGGCTTTAACATCCCGTGGGACTACGTCGATTTGCGAAAGTACAAACTCGGGAGGGCCATTTGCAGATGCAAAGCATGACGGCACGGATGGTCCATTTGCGCGCTTGGGGTATGTCTTTACTGCGCCATGGATTAAGGCGGCCTTAGCTGCAAAATGCGAGCCTCCGCGGGAATAAGAAGGCGAGGCGCACAACCCTCTTGCGAGAATTCGCAATTTATGATTTCATCTTGACTGTGCAGCCCGGAGCCAGTCAGTTGCGCAACCGCTTTCGGGCGGGTACGGCAAATCCGGTGTAGGCCATCTACGGTGGCTATGGCTTGAACAACCCCGTGACCGCCCATTCAGGCAAACGGCAACGCGCAGCGCCTCAGATTGTAAGCCTGAACTGAGCGACCGATACGGAGTTGTGCCATGGCACACGCTGATTCTCTGCGCGCATCCGCGCAATCCGCTGCAACCGTCCTCTGCTCTTATCTCGCCGCAAAAGGCCAAACGCTCGCGCTGGCATCCGCTATTGAGATTTGCAACCGTCTGCCTCTGGCGGGTCAGAATGATATCAAGCCTTTGGCACGGCCGCTTCGCGTCGCGCTGAGCGAACACGCTATCACGCTGAAGCAGTCGCATGCTCTCGAGGTGCTGGCGCGAATTGCTGGGCACGACTGCTACATGCGAGCCAAGCAGGCCAGCGCTGAACCCGCTGCCGTCTATGTCCTTTTATGCACTGTCGATGGCACGATGCGCCCACCAACAGGTTTCCCTTCTATTGGGGAGGCGGTCACCGCCATGCTGGGGACTGCAATCGAGCTCATACCGTCACGTAGCCAAAGTGCATTTTGCACGATGTCGCGCTATGAAAGCGGAGTGCAGTTAGAGATGAGCCAGCAAAGCGGCTCGTGGCTCACCATCCAATTGATTAAATTCCGCGAGGACAGCTTGAGCCGCGAAAGTGTCGTTCCGCTGCCGCTCGGCGAGGAATCGCTACGAGTAGCCCTGCGGAAGATTGTCGGTGGTATCGAACATGCGCGCCCAGCAACCCTGGTTGTTCGCGGCACCGTTGCGGACACGCTCCCTCCGACGTTCTGTGCAGCCTTCCATTTGACAGCTCTTACGAACAGAGCAGCACGTCTGGTATCTGACGAACGCGAGTTGTTTCTTCTGTTTGACGCGACAGGCTGCGACCGGATTCGCTCAGACCATGGTGACTGTATTGTCGAGGGGCGAGACGAGAGCTATCGCGTTGAAGTCGCATGGGTTGATGTCACCGGCGCTGACCAGCAGGGAAGAAAGACGGAACTTACGACGACGATGCAGAGTGTATTTGACCGATACACACGGTATCGACAAGCGCTGCCGGGAACCGTCTCCGAGGCTTTGCTTTCCGTTGGCGGCTCCAGTAACTTAGGCTGGAGTGCGCACGCGGACTATAAAGTCATCGAGTCGTTGAGCGCTGAGCAGGGCAAGACCATTGCAGACCTTGCAGCCATGGTCGGCGTCGAGTTCCGCGATGTGATGCGGATAAAGGACTTCGAGCTTGCAGCTCCTTCGCTCATTATCGAGCTTGCGGTCGCTCTGACTGTTGCTCCGAACAAGCTGCTCCTGGAACGCGAGCACAGTCTTGGTTTCTCTGCGGACAACGCTGAGCAGTTCACCAGAATGGTCTCAGGAGCCATGGCTTATCGTTGCATCGAAGGTGATTCGCTCGGCGCATTGCACCTCGCCGAAGCCCGTAGGTTCCTCGAAACGGCCAAGGACATTGCTGAAATCATCGCGTTTGACTCAGGCGATTTTGCAATGATGGACGGTGACGAAGCGACAGAGCCGACGTCTCGTCACGACGCTATGGCCGCTGAGCTGTTGGAGGACGCGTGTGCTTGCGGCGTCAAGCTCATATTCAGTCGCGAAGTAGAGTTCGTGCCGACCGGTAACAAAACAGTCGATGGCGGATTTCTGGCGATGAACGTGCTCACGATTTGCGCAGAGCGAAGCGACGGTGCCAAGCCGGCTATGTGGTCGACAATAGACTAGCCTCTGAATCCTCCAGAAGGCGATGTCGCTGACATGCGCCAGTAGTACGCTAACTGAACGAACCAGTTCCAGCGGGCGACGTGCGGGCCGATGCATATCGGCTCCGTGCAGGGACTGCTATAACTATCAAAACAAAGGCTTCTGAAATGAGAGTGCGGCTTCCACGGGTTTATGCAATCAACAAGAAGGTCGAGAAAAATTGGATTCGCCAGGTCGCGAGTCCTGAACTGGAAACCGAAGCAGATATCGTCCGGTTTATCGTTGAAGGTGCTGAGGGCTATGAAGTTTCTGCCGAGTCACTCCCGTTTCGCATTTTGGTACTGCGGGACGCTCCTCGCGACTTGACTGCTTTGAATGACTCAGCTGTGCTTAAGTGTTCGGCAACATTGGGCGAGGATGGAACTCTGGACACGGTGACGGGGACCTGGTTGCAGCATCCGTCCCAGCCTGCGGCTCCAAACGCAAGTCTCGATGCGAGCGCGAAAAGCGCCATAGCATCGTGGCGAGGCGCATTCAGATACGTTCTCGAAGATAGGGCTGCCGATGTGGTAGGCCTGCGTCCTCCGCAAGCTGGAGCCTTGCACGCGATACACGCCCATTGGTCGACCAGCAACGAAGTCGCGTCGGTGGTGCTGCCTACAGGCACGGGGAAGACAGAGACCATGCTGGGAGTTCTGACATCGACCCCATGCGAGCGGGTCATTGTTGTGGTCCCGACAGAAGCACTCCGTACGCAGATTGCTGAAAAATTCTTGACCCTAGGGCTGCTCAAGGCACACCAGAGCAACATCCTCGCTGAGAATGCACAATTACCGGTCGTCGGGCTCCTTGAGCACAGCATCCCAACTGTTGAAGGTCTGGCAGCTTTCTTTTCCACGTGCAACGTCGTTGTCACCACCAGTCACATTGCAGCCAAGATGACGCTGGAATGCCAGGCCCGCGTCGCCGAGCTGTGTTCGCATCTGTTCATCGACGAGGCGCATCACGCAGAGGCCCGAACATGGAAGCAGTTCAAAGCTCAGTTCGAAAAGCGGCGCGTCCTGCAGTTCACGGCGACTCCGTTCAGAGATGACGACAAGCAGATAGATGGCAGAATCATCTATCGCTATCCTTTGCGGCAAGCGCAGCGAGATGGATACTTCCGTCCGATTATCTTCCGGTCAGTCTTCGAGTTCGACCCGCGGAAGGCCGACCGAGCAATCGCCGAAGCCACAATTAGCGAGCTCAATGCCGACGCGACTGGCCTTCATGTTGCAATGGCTCGGGCATTAGACATATCGCGAGCGGAGCAGGTCTTCAAGACTTACGAAGAAATCGGTCGCTACAATCCCGTGCTGCTCCACAGTCGGCTAACGGCTTCAGAGCGCCGGGAGGCACTCGCGAAACTTGCGTCGAGAGAGTCACGGATAGTGGTGTGCGTCGATATGCTGGGCGAAGGCTTTGACATGCCTGAGCTCAAGATTGCAGCATTCCACGATACCCGTAAGAGCTTGCCCGTCACGCTTCAGCTTGCAGGACGCTTCACTCGAGCGAGAGCGGATTTGGGTGATGCAACTTTTATCGCGAATATCGCGAACCCGAGCGTAAAAGGGGACCTGGAAAAACTCTACAGCCAAGACCCAGACTGGAACGAGCTCTTGCCGGACCTGAGCGATTCTCAGATAGATGACCAGATTGAGTCACGCAAATTCCTCGAAGGATTCGAGCCGTTCTCGGGTGAAATTCCCATTCAGGAGATTCGCCCAGCCACCAGCATGGTTGTTTACCGCACGCGCTGCAGCGTCTGGAAGCCGAAAGACTTCCGCAAGGGTATCCATGGTGTCAAGGCGTCCGACAAGGTGCGCCATACGGTCAACCAGAGCGAAAACATGCTCGTGGTTGTCGTCGGAAGCAGCAAAGACGTTTCGTGGACAGATATTGAAGCGGTTCAGGATTGGCAGTGGGAACTGCTCGTTGCCATCTGGGACAAGGAGCGAGAGCTACTCTACATCCACGGCTCGTCGAAGAGCGGTGAGTATCGAACCTTAGCCAAGGCACTGTGCGGTGAGGACGTCGAGTTGATTCGCGACCCTGAGTTGTATCGTTGCTTTCACGACGTGAAGCGCCTTCTGCTCACGAATTTGGGCATGAACGAGCAGTTCGGTCGAAAGATACGATACATCTCGCGCATGGGTGCCGACGTCGCATCACAGCTTTCGGAGAAGTCGAAGAGAACTGCGCGTCGCGCGGTCATTTCAGGAATCGGCTTCGAACAGGGCGCCACGGCGACCATTGGTGCGACTAAGCGCGGTCGCGTCTGGTCTTTTCAGCGCCTTCGTCTTGAATCCTTTGCTCGGTGGTGCAGGCACGTAGGCGAGAAGGTCATCAACAAGGACATCAATCCAGAAGATGTCCTCAACGGGACCCTCATCCCGAAGCTGGTGAAGCAGCGTCCAGACGTTATGCCGATTGCAATCGAATGGCCGGATAGCATTTATCAGGACCACGAGAGTGTGTTTTCCGTGAAGGTCGGTGAGCACGGCGTCAAAACTGATTTTTGGGACCTCGAACTCGAGATGGTTGAGCGGTCCGAAACCGGAGAGTTGCGGTTCCGAATTGCGAGCGATTCGATGGAAACCGTTTTGCGTCTGGAAATCATTCCGGTTGCGGACGATTCGGTATCTACCTATCGCTTCGTGCAGGAGGGAGAGCCGGGATTACTGCACAGGCGGATGAAAGCGTGGACTCTGGCTGAGTTCTTCGAAGAGAATCCGCCTCAGATTTTCTTCGCCGATGGTTCCTATCTGGAAGGTAACCTACTCGTGACGCTGCCAGATACGTATGCGCCGTTTGACGCTTCTCGGATTGATGTTTGGGACTGGTCGGCGGTAGACATCAAAAAGGAAGCGCAGGGCGCAACCAGGGAGACGGATTCAATCCAGTACAAAGTAATCGAGGACCTGAAGGCTGCGAACAGATACGACCTCATCTACGACGATGACGGCTCGGGCGAGTCCGCTGACGTAGTTGGCATCAAGGTGACGGAAGAGGATGCACGTACAACCATCGCCGTCGATTTCTATCACCTCAAATATTCGCAAGATAGCGTTCCGGGCAGTCGAGTCGGCGACTTGTACGAGGTCTGCGGTCAGGCGCAAAAGAGCATCAGTTGGCTACAGAATCAACTTCGACACACCGAACTGTTCCTTCACCTGTTGCGGCGCGACCCGAAGGTGCGCAAGGGAGTTGCCCTGTCGAGGTACCAGACCGGTGACCGTGACATGCTTGTCGACATAAAAAACCAGAGTCGAACGGCGGCATTAAGGCTCCGCGTTTTTATTGTGCAACCTGGCCTGTCGCGCGAAAAAGTAAGCCCTGAGCAACTTTCCTTGCTGAGTGTGACCGAAAACTTTCTGCTCGAGACATATGGCGTGCCGTTCAGCGTGATTGGAAGCGCTTGAAGCTCGATACGCTCCCGTGTCCAAATCCACTCGTTCAGCATAAGCGCTGGTCAGTGTCAAAGAGCAAGGACCATCTGGCTACCGGCCGCATGGACCTGGGATTTCGTCGTCGCACCATCGTTGATGCCTTTTGCATTGCCTGTAAGCGTGTAGAGCTCAACATTGTGGATGCGCCAGCAAACCGACGGTTGATTGGCCCACGAAGTGATGATGCTGAAACCCTCCTCGCGGAGTTCAACCACGCGTGCGCGAGGGTCAACGATGTCGAGGAAGCGCATCGCCTCCAGTGTCGTTATCCCCGTGTACAGCTCATCGCCTCAAGCAGGCGTGCCCGCTGATGGTCCGCGGTGTTGTCTGGCCAGTTGGCGATAATGCGGTCGAATGATTGGAAGTTCTGCGGGTTGATGTGTTTTTACATTCAATGCAGTGTGAGTTATGACAGGACGTATTGTTCGCCTGTCGGCTAGAAACACTGCTACCGAAATACCATGCATTTCAGGCGCAAAAAATCCGGAGGAAATAGGATGGAAAACGGACGCTATTTCCTCTGGTCCTCACCGCTCGGCCGGATCCCGCTCTATTCCGAGTTCTGCGGCCACGGTGCTGAGCGCGTCGTGACGCACGATGGCCGCGGTCTCATCCGCGAACCCTCCCACGATGTTGGGAGCCTGAGCCTGAGCCTGCCGCTGGCTGTCGGTCATGGTGTCGGACGTCGGCAAACTGCGTTTTCGCACGACACTTGCCCCACTCATCGCCAGATGTGCTGTGTTCTCGCTGTCAGCTTTGGTTTTTTGCGCTTCGCATCAACGAGCGCTCGGATACTGTCGCGTTCGGCGGCAGTTAGCACCTCATAGACTTGACGTTCCAATGTCTCTTCCCACGCGCGCGACCACCGTCGTGATGAGTTGAACAGGTATTTCGCCGCAAGCTTCGTAGATGGAGTAGGCGAGGCGAAGAATGAGAGTGTGGCGCTGTTTCATCGGCAAGCTGCTAGCGGTCCGGGCCGGGACAATCGACGGCATGGTCTGGAGCCTCCGCAGCGGCTCTTGGAAGCTGCGTGTTCGGGCATCAGGAGTAAGCCAAAAAGTGGGCGCTGCAGTCAGCTCGGTTGCAAGGTCAGTCGCACTCTTGATGATGTCGCACACTTCGGACCCGGTCGGTGCCGAGTCAGGCTCCCCATCCTCGATACAGTCGACGAATCTGGCTGCGTTCGCACTTGAACGTGTTAAAAAGACCTACCCAATTGCGGAGACGGCAGCTCAAGCCGCAGGTCGAGTTGCGCACAACGCGATGCTCAAGCGTCAAGACTCCTGACCACAGTCTCAAGAGGGACAACTAGTCATGTACGACGACAAGTCCACGCATCAAGTAGAATTTTTTTGAGGCCCACCGACTATCTATTCGTATGGCGAAGTCTATTTCGAAGAAGCGGTGAAATACACATCACCAGGCGAGGATTGGCCTCAGGCGAATGTGCGCTGGCTGTTGACTGACCTCTCCAGCAAGCGCAGCGGCTAGCGCGACCTTGCATGAAAAGAACCGGTCTGCTATGGCTAATTTAAACCCAAGCCGGACTTGGAAGTGACGATTCAACTACAAGGCGATTTCTGGCGCCGCAACATAAAAGAGGGCGTTTTCGTGAGATTAAGCGTTCGATTCATCTGTCCGCTCATTTTTCCCCGCGACGGCCCACATAACGCTCTTTCACAAGAAGCAGGGCAGCGGCAGCTAAGGCACCGATGGTCGGCACCAGCAAAAGCGCGGGGTTCTCCAGCGCAAAGGTTAGAAATTCGCTCATGTCCGCATCAGTGTTGCCGCGCCCATTAAGCAAGCCAACAGGGTTGCTATTTCTGGACGTATCTAATGATTGAGGATACGCTTTTTTTACCTCGATGCGCGCGACGCGGGTGAGCCGCGATGACGACGGTTAATATCTACGTGGCCCGCGCAGGCGGGCACATGCTTCTTCGAGCAGCCACTCCTTGAAAGCAACGATGTATGCTGAATTCTCGTTACCCTATCTGGCGATAGGTGGCGCGTAGCTTTGTCCGCCAGTAATGAGAGCGTTCCCATCCCTGAACTAATAACTTTCTTGGGGCAGGGTTGGATGTTCGGTCAGCTTTGTCAGGCGGCCCGGAAGCGCTTCTGCATTGGCAATCCGTATCGAGCGCGGAAGAGGGGCCTCGAACCCCAATAGTGCGTGCAAATCAGTCGCGGCATTGTCCGGGCGCGGTCTAGACCGTTCTTGTGAAAAATTCGACCTTTCGCAACAAAATTGCCGCTTCACCGCGCCGGCCGGATAATCCTGCGGCCACCCCTTCGCCAGCAATTCCACCGCATCCCTCATAGCCATCTGTCGCATCTCGGCCTCCTTGCACGCCTCCTTAGAGTCGCCCACGCCTGTACTCTCCGTCCTCATTGCCTCCAGAAGCGATTGCACGCAAGCAACCCGGTCCATCGCCCGACGCATACGCACGAAACAGGCACCAGAAAGTCCAGCATCTCGTGCAGCGACCTCTGCGTACATGACGACGTCTGTCAGCAAAATCGCGAGCAGCTCTACGGCACTAGCTCGACATCGGTGGGTGCGAACTTGCTTCCAAACGCCTGCGCCTCAGTGTTCTTCGTGACCATCCCCTGTAAAGCGAGGCTGTTTAAACGCCCCCGCGTCGTCTCACCGAGCAGACCGGAGCGGCGGCAGCTTTGCCTTGAACTGGTCTTCTTTTGACTGCGCGGCATCAATGACCTTAGATGTATCTCAGGCGGATGCTTCCCGTCGAAGTAGGTCGATTGCGCGAGGTGAGCTATGAGCAAAAGCAGCGGTAGCAAGGGCGGGTAATCTGAGGGCAAGCGGTCCGCAGGCAGCGGTTCAAAGGCCGGAAGTCCCGCTGGAGGTCGTGGACCCACCGAATTCCTTGGTGGCAACTGGCCAAGCACCACCGGTGCGAAGTCGGGTGGCAATCCGGGAAACGCAATACCCGCTGCGGGCAAGAAGTAGCTGAACCATCCGTTGCTCGACATTCGTCTGGCGGCGATGCGACGCACCGGCCAGGTCCTCCACCCTCAATACGTTTTGCGAGCAAGTCCGCCGCATCTGCCGGTCCCACAAGCCTGTCGCCCAGATTTGGGAGGCGTTATGAGTGACAGCGGCGGTGCGAAGGGCGGACAAGCGGCAAGCCGTCATTCCGCCGGAAGTAGCTCAAAGGCGGCCAGTTCTGGCCGAGACCGTGTGCCTACTGGACTCGTTGGCGGACACTGTCTGAGCACTGCCGGCGGGAAGTCTGGCGGCCGTCGACGAAATGCACCATCTGGCACCAAAAGGTAGAGGACGCAAGAACAACTGTCTCCAGCCGATGGTTGTATAGGGTCGGATGAAGTTGCCCTTCTGCGGTCCAAGCAACGATGTCGATTGCTCCACTGGGCGCTCATGTAAAAGGTTGAATCGAAGGGACGCGGCCAAAATGGTAAGTTCGTGACCAGCAAAACTCGCCCAGTGCCAGTTGTGGCCAGTCTTAACTGATAAACGACTGAATCCGCATAGAGGCTGTTGTGGTCTTGCGACAGTACAACTCCGATGCTTCAGAATCTCAGGACATTGCGATATCGATGGGGCAAAGTTGGTATCGCGCTCTAACCACCGGGCAGAAACGACAAACATGTTGGCTGAGAGCGACGATTTCTGTGTTCAATTGAACGGAAACGGCGGACAGTAGAAGTTCCGCCGAATGATGGAAACGCTCTCTCATTGGGTTCGCCGGCCCGCACACAGTATGGATTGCCGGAGTATTATCGTAGTTAACACGCACCGAATTTTGCGCATGTTACACACTGGTATGCTCCGTGCTGCGACACGGGGGTAGGGCCGCACTAAGACGCGCCTCCGTCCGCGCCTCACATGGACGAGGGCTTTTGTTCTGCACGTTATGCAGAATATTTCGACGAACCGACTTGTTCCGAGCGGGCGTCGTTAGTCGTAGTAGGAGAACTGTCATGGCGTATTCCACTGACTACGAGTTAGTTGCTCTCGATGCAGGAAGCTTCGAGCAGTATGACGCGTGGATTCAGCAGTTGGCTATACGCTTTCGGAATGCTTTCGGAATGGCGCAGGAGTCATTCGCTCCTCCTGATATACGCCCGTCCTGCGAGTTCGACGATATTTGGGCGACTCAACCCGACAGTGGTCTGCGAGTTGCGGTGGTCGCTGGCGTTGACCGGGCGCGCGATTTGTCCGCCAAACTCGTCGCGGACCTGTGCGAACCCCGCACGGGAATGGCACGGCTGTTGATACCGAATTACATGCCGCTTCGGGCATTCAATCCGGTGGCGACGAAATTTAGCGATTTCGGCATAGTTGTTCAAAAAAGTGAGCAGAGTCGGCCGGACGAGATGTACGGTGAGGCTCGCCAGATTCTTATAAGGCATATCGAACAGCTTAGCCTGCCAGCGTAGCACCTACAACCGTTGCGAAATAGAGCCGCCAGTCTGTTCATCGACTGGCGGCAGACCTATGCATTCGTGGAGGGGCTCCGATGCCAAGAAATCAGATGCTGGGATTTCATCGTGTGAATACGCGCATGTATGACCTCACTGGACTTCGAACGGGTAGCGTGCGCGACCAATTTGTCCGCGCTATATCGCTGATAGAAGGTCTGTTTGATGATGTTAAAGAACTTTCCATCGCCAAGCCAGATATTGGTGTCTTGATTCTCGGCGCAGGTGTCTCTGGAGTTGCATGTGCAATGGTCGCCGCACAGAGAGGCATTGCAGTTACCGTTATTGAGAAAAAGCCGAAAGAATTTACAACGCTGACAGATGCGCGATTTCGTCGCGTGGCCCCCTATGAATATGATTGGCCGAGACCAGCTCCTCAATCGTTGAAAATGACATTTAGGTCTAACTTTCCGCTTACGTTTGAATCGAAAAGCGCGGCTGATTTGGCTATTGAGTGGCAAACGAAACTGGACCAGTTTGTAAAAACAAATTCCAATCTTAAAATACTTAACGGACTTAATGCGCGCAATTTTAACTTCGTGCCCACAAATGGATGGGTGGAAGCTTTTGGGCCTTGGATTAAAAATCAACCTTCAAGCACAAAAACTTTTGGCGCCGTTATCGCGTGCACAGGATTTATGCGCGAGCGTACGTGGGTGCGACAGAAAAGCGGGAATTACGCTCTCGTCCAGTTCGGTACAACTCGTTCCATTCCATTGCGAAGCTATAAGGGCTATAGATTTTGGTTAGATTCAGACTCTCTCGATGACAGAAATTTTGGAATTTCACCATTTGGCCCAAGCGTCAACTCGATACTTATATCCGGAGGCGGTGATGGGGCAATGCAGGACCTGCAACGGGCTGCGACGGGCTTGTTTGGAGAAAAGCTTTATGACCGGTTGAATAAATACTTGTGCGGAGAGTGTGTAACGGACAGACATCTTCTTGAAATCGTTTCTGCAGAGGACCGCGCTCGTCGAGCATGCGCTTGGAAAATGTCCAATCCCAACGATGCCTCGCCGGATTCAGAAATGCAACTTTGGGATGACGCCTTTAAAAAGGTAGTCAATGAAATTATTGGGTCGCACATTGAAAATTATCGAATCAGGCACGGACTTTCGAGGCACGTAGCTCGTGAAAGAGCATTAAAATACTTGGCTGAAAATTTGTTAAGGCAGGATTTTGGTTATCAAGACCAGCCGAAAATCACCTGGGTCACTAAAGAGCGTCATCTGGGTTTCGCGTATGCGTTGAACAGATTTCTTTCTCTTTTATTGATAGAAGTAATGGGTGGGGGATTTGCGGAGCCACATCTAGAACTGCGCTTAAATTCAAAAATTACTCGAATTGTGCGTGATGACCCAGCGGTCGATTGTTGCCATTATCCGGACAAATGTCACGGAAGAACTCATCATGTTGAGCTAAATAAGAGTGGTTCATTAGCACCATTTCAGATAATTATAATTCGACACGGCCTAATCTTTCCCAAGAACCCGTATCTTGGAGCCAAAGCGCCAGTACCTGAGCAATTGGTGCCGTACGAAGTTCCTTACTGAATCATTGTGCCCTTTTGTGACGTCAAAGGTGAACGAGCATTACGACGGTCAAGCATGCTTCAAAATGGATGGCTACACGCCGATTGGCGTGGTGGGAGCAATCACTCCATGGAATTTTCCTCTGCTGCTCGCCGTTTGGAAGCTTGCCCCGGCGCTGTTGGCCGGCAATACAGTCGTTCTCAAGCCGTCGCCGTACACGCCGCTGTGCACGCTGCTCTTCGGAGAGCTCTCGCGCGACATCCTGCCGCCCGGCGTACTCAACGTTGTATCGGGCGGCAACGAACTCGGCCAATGGCTCACCGAACACCCTGGCGTTGGCAAAATTTCATTCACCGGGTCGACGGCCACTGGCAAGTTGGTTTTGAAGAGCGCGGCCGCCAACATGAAGCGGGTGACGCTCGAACTGGGCGGCAATGACCCCGCAATTGTCCTGCCGGATGTGAATCCCGAGGAAATCGCCCGCAAGTTGTTCTGGGCGGCCTTCCAGAACAGCGCGCAGTTCTGCGTGGCGACGAAGCGCCTCTATGTGCACGAAGCCGTCTACGATGACCTGTGTCGCGAGCTCGCGGCGTATGCAGCAACCGTGGTGGTCGGCGACGGAGCGCAACGGGAGACACAACTCGGGCCGCTCCAAAACAGGATGCAGTACGAAAAAGTATGCGACCTGCTGCGAGACTGCGTTGCTGAAGGGCAAATGCTTCTAGCAGGCGGCGTCCCGAAGCACGACTCGGGCTATTTCGTACCTGTGACCCTCATCGACAATCCGCCGGACGATGCACGCTGCGTGACGGAAGAAGCGTTCGGTCCGGTGCTTCCGATTCTGAAGTATAAGGATATTGACGACGCTATCGCGCGTGCGAATGAGACCTGTTACGGTCTCGCGGCCTCTGTCTGGAGTACGGATACCGAAGCCGCAAACAAGGTCGCGGAAAGGCTCGAAGCGGGCACTGTATGGATTAACCAGATTCACCAGTTCTCGCGGCATGTGGCGTTTGGCGGCCACAAGGAGTCCGGTCTCGGAATAGAGAATTCGCTGCATGGACTTGCTGAGTATTGCAATCTGCAGACCATCATGACAGCGCAGCTCTAACGGCGGCTCACGGGCCAGTTGAGCAGAACTGCTGGCCTGCGTTGTTTGGAGTTCCAGCTCTCGCTGGAGTCTGCGTCAGGACGAATCGTTAGTTTCCATGCTACCTATAGCAAATCGTTGGTTCGAAACGGAGAAAATCTCTGACGGCATATCGCGCCTTTGGGAGCCGCATGCCGTTGAGCTTGTCAGATGCAACATTTGGCATGTGAGGGGGCGCGACCGTGACCTTGTGATTGATACTGGACTTGGTGTTGCCAGCCTGTACGATGCGCTCAACCGCACTGTCGGAAAGCCTATTACTGCGGTGGCTACACACACTCATCTTGACCACGTCGGCGGTCATCACGAGTTCTCACACACCGTTGTTCACCAGGCAGAAGCACAGAATCTTCGTTCCCCAGTGTGGCGAGGCACCTTGCTGTCGTCGGGATTGGGCGACGATTTTCTACAGTATCTGGATAGAGTAGGCTATCCCATTGAGGCAGACCTGCTTACTGCCTTGCCACATGCCGAGTACGACATGGCGAAGTATCAGGTGCAGGACTCGCACGTAAGCGAGATAGTAAAAGAGGGTGATGTAATCGACGTCGGAGACCGGGCGTACGAGGTTCTTCATCTGCCGGGTCACTCACCCGGTAGCATCGGACTTTGGGATGTGAGCACCGGTACGCTGTTTTCAGGTGATGCCATTTACGACGGGCCGTTGCTTGACGACATCGACGGAGCAGATGTTTCCGAATACATTCGCACACAATGAAGCGCTTGCGAGAACTGCCCGTCAACGTTGTGCATGCTGGCCACAACGAAAGCTTTGGGCGTGAGAGGTTGGTGCAGCTTATCGATATCTATTTGTCGAAACGGGAGTAGGTTAGGTTGTTCCTTGTCCGTGAACAGGAGGTGCGACTGCACTGCGCACACCGTTCAGTCCCGCTGTCGATTCGTTTGCTGAATGGTTTCGATTGTTCAAGCAGCAAGTCGACGCTCGTAGTACGGCGGGTTCCGGTCGTCAAGAATCGCGTACATCGCATTCAGATTCTTCGGGCTGGGATTCAGCTATGCATACATGTTCTCGGGCTCCCTCGGAATAGTTGTTCGGTTCCGTCTCAATGCTGCTTGAACCGCAATGGAAAGGGTACCAGGCTGATATGAGCGGTTGGGCTAACGCAGGGAACTCCGGTTGTTCAGAAAAAATGAGCAAGAGGCGTTGGACCGAAGAAAATTCCAAACTGGAGTGCGGGCTGCTCTACTACAGCTCGTGTATCGTGAGTCGCGCAAGGGACCCTTCGGTCAAACCTGCGTAGTAGGCCTCATTACGGAGAGCGAGCCTTGGCAGTCCGTGCAGGCGGTGGATGGAATATGTTGCAAAGCATTGGGACGATGCGAAGACACTTGGTTCCCATCGCAGATTTCACGCTTTCGTATGCGACCCGAAGTTCTTCGTGCGTGTCGGCGGAAAACTCCACTATGTAGTCGTATGGCCCTAATACCTCTACGCAGGTTCGGTCTGTGCTATTGCAGCATTCGGCAAGCGGCTGCTTGCCAGAGATTCCTTCACTGCCAGGTTTGCTTTGAATCAAAAGAATTCCCACCCGCTGTAGTGTGGGGTGCTCCTCGCTAGGGGTAAGTCCGCGTGCCTTCACGTCTCCAACGAATCGGGGATATTCGAGTAGTGTGAGGGAGCGGTTAAGGTACATCTTAAAGTGCTTACGTCCCGCGAGTACGCGCCCTGCGACTTCATCGAGTGCTACATACCGGAACTTCATGAAATAGAGATAATCTGGATGACAGTCACAAGCTTCTTTCTGGTTAGCATCCGGCGCCTCAGTATTGTCGGTGTCGTTAAGCCTGTCCCGGTGTACGGGCTCTCCAGATTGCTGTCCGCTCCGCTTCTCGCTGGCCAAAGGCGCCTCGCCGACGGCCGCATTCGAGGCTGGCCGCAACTTTTCGAGCGTCCCGCAAGCCAGATAGCGATATAGAAATTCCGACTTATTTTCTGCAATGAATTGCGTAGCGTGTTCCGTGACTTGGGACCTGTTATCGGTGTCGGAGCTTGAAAATACGTAGCACAGGCGCATTTCCTTTTGCGACAGACCGCCTTCCTCCTGCGTAGACTCTGGCATGCTAGGTGCCTCCTCGCAACTAAGGTGCTTCGACGAAACGGGTGAAGTCAAGAAGCGCCTGAGTCTCCAGGACGCCCTCGACGGGCCTTATCTTTGCGTTGATGGTAAGCGCAAGTTCGGCTAACTCTTTTCCATCATCTAAAGGACGCTTCCTTCGTAGTGGCCAGCCTGAGATGGCTCCCGGAATTTCCAATTTTGCGAGCAGGTCAAATTCCCCGTAGAGCACCGTTGCCGTGATGTCTTCCCGCGACAGATGCTGCAATACCTTTTTGGTCTCTCCTGCCTTGACGCGAATCAGGACGTAGGCCGCGAGATTGCGCCTCATCAAAAGCCGGGGAACGAGGAGCGAGACGATTGCGAAGATAATTGTGATGGGTGCTTTTTCTGCGCCTTGAGGCGCGCCGGCGACTACCGCGCTCAAAATCATTGCGAGAATCGCGTATTTCGCGCTCTGCTGAAGCCATTTGTCACTAAGCGTGTTCTCCCAAACAGTGGTGAACACTGGGCCGAAGGCAACCTGGATTAGGATTGCACCTAATGCGATGGTGAGGGCGGTGTCGAAGGGACCTTGCTGGGCAAGATGGAGTTTGATGTAGATGAGAACGGCGGCCCATAGCGCGGTGAGCAGATAGGCGTAGGCGAACTGGAAAAGCAGGACGACAATCGCTGCAAAAAGATTGGTGCTTTCCCGAACGATGATGGCCGCAAGATTCCAAACTCCGAATCCGCTGTAGATGAAAAGTCCGTAGATGAGGACGTCGGCAACACCGAAGTCCGCGCGGGCAAGCGCGACACCGACAATCATAGGCGGCAAAACTACAAGATTAAGTACCAACATCCGAACGCTCTTCCGTCTCAATGCTTCTCGCGTTGAAGGTGGGCTGCTCGACCGCTTACGCCGGTAGACACTCCAGAGTTCAAGAAGCGTTCTGTGTTCCTGAAAGTAGCCATAAAAAAAGAACCCCAATCCGCACAATGCGACCAGTAGCAGATATCCGCTTACCGCAGCCTTGGTCTGAGGTGCCTCCCTCCCACTCGCCGCCAACTTAAGCTTTCTCTCTTCCTCTATCTTTTCTTTCGCGAGGCCGTCCTCTCTATTACATGCATACCGCGTGTTTTCAAGAGGTTTGTTATTTTCGACGTGCAATGGGACCGTCGGAGCGAAGGCCAAATTTGCGATTAGCACGAAGACCCCCGTTACAACTATAAGCGCGGGCACCCAGGTGTCTTCGACAATAGAGGCGATTCCCTTCCTCGCGCGGTGGCTCGTATCGGCAAAAGTTTTTGGAATAAAGACGTTAAAAATAACCAGGCAAGCCCCAAATGAAAGGGTGACGAGGTCCATCTGATTGAAACCGGCGCCACCCAAACATCGTTGGTATTTTTCGCTGTCGAGAATAGGAATGCCGTCTCTATAGATTGCCATGCAGAATTTGTTGATGCCGGCGACCAGCAACACGAGCGCGAGCGCCATCCAACTTACTCGGCCCAAAGCAGGGCGGACCTCCTGGGCTGCGGCGAGGTGTTGTTTTCCGCGTAGGAAGATTTTCTGTAGTGTGACGACAAAAAGCGTTGCTAGCAGTCCGACCCCGACCGAAACGCCGAGTAAGGAGAACGGTCCATAGTTGACGGCAACAAGAATAATCCCGCAAATGAGGGGGATGGCGCCAGTTCCAACTTCCGCCCAAGTCAGTTCTTTTTCCATCACCACCTCTGTTCGTTTTTAAAAGCTTCGAAGACCGGTGAAGCGTAAAAATCGACTGATACGCCGAGAATCGGGCGCAAGCGCGCGCTGGCGGCAGGGAAAGCATATGGGGGTTATAGTAGGTTTGCGCTTGAACCGCGAATTATCGATAACCTCCGTTTGACAAGCACGTTCGGCGATAGCACATGCCCGCCAACCTTCATCATTTTTGGCGCTTATGTTCTCGTGAAGAGTTACTGCCGTAAGCAAAACGTCAAAAAATCTCGTCGTGTCGAAAGATGTTTTCACCAGAAGGCGTGCTGGCAAAGAGGGCTCAACTTGAGATTCAAAGCCGGCGGCCGATTCGTCATAGACCTTTGAGCCGAGGCAATGGCGGCGTCGATATTTAACGCATCTGGGGAAGTTTTCTCGGAGGACGATAAAACTGCTACGACAGATGGCAATTCCGGCTGGGCGGGTTTATTTCGAAGTTTTGAGCTGGACCAGATTCGGCGAGACGGCGACCAACCTGGCCGAATTCATGCCTGAGGCAATGTCGTCGATGACTGCTTGAGGTGTACCACCGAAATTGACGCAGTTCCAACCATTCTCAAGGGCCGACAACGCGGTGGGATTCCACGTGTTGTCGACAATGCCAAAGTATCGGTTAGTAATCAGGCGCAGACTATCCGAGTTGGAATCTTGACGAGCGCTGTCCATCTTGTGCTACGCCCCTGTTCGACGATGCGTCAGAAGCCAGCCTCGATGTACTAGGGCCACATTGGAAACCTCAGGCGCATGGTGGTGATATGGTGATGCCATAACTTAACCGCCAAATGGCTCAAGCAGCAAGTCGATGCTCATAGTACGGTCGGTCCCGGTCGTCAAGAATCGCGTACATCGCATTCAGATTCTTCGGGTCCGGGTTAAGCCATGCGTCTATATTTTCTGGCTTGATAGGAATGATGCAGCGGTCATGACCGGCGGCAGCAATTTCGGGCGGTGGTTCATCGGTTACCGCTGCGAATGAGAGCAAGTCTGGTTGGTCGGGCGCGCTCCATCGAGACCACAGGCAAGCGACATGCATCAACTCGCCGTTGCTTGGACGAAACTCGAGAACCACATTTTCGTTTTGTTCGTGGGTCTCGGATAGTGTCCCTTCGAAAGCCGCCTTTTTGACGTTTTCGTAAAAGACATCAACGAGCATCACTCCGTGCGTGTAGCCGAAGCACGGCTTCCAGAATCCCTCCAAGTTGTCTCGGCGGGCGTTATATGTGCCGGGATACTTCACGTCGTAAGCGGGCGGTTTGCCAGCAATTCGACATTGATAGCGCATTGGTTTCACGACGCGCTGTCCATTCTCCATCACCATGACGGGCGCGTAGTGGCCGGGAAAGATGCGCGAGTCGCGGGGCCTGAGTTCCGCGCGCTGAATGTCCTCAAGCTTGCCGAGAGCCCAGGCGATTTTGTCGGTGGCTATTCGCTGGCTTTCTGACGCCGCCTTGGTTGTCTTTGTCTGCAACGTCCGCTCTGCGTCAGCGAGGCGTTTGCGCTGCTTGAAAAGGTCCTGTTCAAGCTTTGTGGTCTGGTCGCCGTTGAATTGGTCGATGGCTGCTTTGATGGCGCGCTCTTCGTCGGTGTTCGGTTGCGCAAATGCATCCTCCATCGCCTTCGGCACTTTGGCTTTGCTCGCGCCCTCGGCTCGCTCGAAAAACAGGCGTGCGAATTCGTGGATGTCCATCAAGGCGCCGAACATGCGCACGAATTTTCGATAGTCCGCCACGATTTGAGCCGAGTAGCACATGAATGCCTCCGTTTCGTCGTCTCATAATACGCACATGCAGGGTGTCAGCAGAAATTCCTGCTTGCCGTGATAAGTCCACCGAGCAGGTGCGACATGTCGACCAGGCGTTGCGCAACGAGATGTCGCACTTCACCCTGGCATTGCCACGTCCCGTACACAGCCAGTAAAGACGCACCGAGCGCTTCCTTTCGCTGCTTCTCGAGAAGACTGGGCCAGACAATAACGTTCACGTTGCCCGTCTCGTCTTCGAGCGTCACAAACATTACGCCTTTTGCGGTGCCGGGCCGCTGGCGGACTGTCACCAGGCCGCACCCCCGAGCCAGTCGACCATCGCAGTAAGTGCGCAACGTCGATGCGGGCATTAGTCTGTTCTCAAGCAGTTGCGGTCGCAGCAACTCAAGCGGATGCCGCCCGAGGGTGAGTCCGGCAGAGCGGTAATCCGCAACGATGTCGTTCGCCTCCGTCGGCGCGCCTAGTTCCGGTGTTTCATCTTGGATTGCAGCAACGGCAAGCATATCCCGGTCCGGTACCGCAGCAACGGATTGCCACAATGCCTGCCTTCGATTTCCTGCAAGCGAGGTCAGCGCGTTGGCGTCCGCCAGCACGTGCAGGTCCTTCCGGTCGAGCTGAGCCCTGCGAGCCAGGTCGTTGACGCTTTCGAAGGGGCGGACCGCCCGGGCATTCTCAATCCGCTCAGCAGCCCCGTCCTTCATGCCGCGAAGCAGCGACAGACCGAGGCGAACGGCTGGACGCGGTGCACCTGCGCGCGATTCAAGTGACGAATCCCATCCGCTTATGGTCACGTCCACCGGAAGCACTTTGACTTCATGTCGTTGAGCGTCCTGCACCAGCTGCGAAGGCGAATAGAATCCCATCGGCTGCGAGTTCAGCATCGCTGCGAGAAATGCCTCAGGTTCGTGACATTTCAGCCAGCTACTCGCGTACACGAGCAACGCGAAACTGGCCGCATGGCTTTCAGGGAACCCGTATTCGCCGAAGCCCTTTATCTGCTCGAAGATGCCCTCCGCGAACGCCAGGTCGTAACCGCGTTCCTGCATGCCGTTCACGATACGGTCGTAGTATTTTTCCAGCCCACCTTTGCGTTTCCATGCGGCCATCGCCCGTCGCAACTGGTCAGCCTCGCCGGCAGTGAAGCCCGCAGCCAGAATGGCAACCTGCATGACCTGTTCCTGGAAAATGGGGACGCCGAGCGTCCGGCCCAATGCGGTCTTCAGGGCGTCGCTCGGATATGTGACCGGTTCAAAACCCTGCCTGCGCTGCAGATACGGATGAACGGCGCCACCCTGAATTGGGCCGGGCCGCACAATGGCTACTTCGATGACGAGGTCGTAGAACGTCCGAGGCTGCATGCGTGGCAGCATCGACATCTGCGCGCGAGATTCAATCTGGAACACGCCGACTGTATCGGCGGCAGAAATCATGTCGTAGGTCGCAGCATCTTCCGGCGGGATATCCTGCATCTCAAAGCGCTCACCACGCTGCTCCGACACAATGTCCAGAGTGCGACGAATCGCAGACAGCATACCCAACGCGAGCACATCGATTTTCAGAAGTCCAAGCGCTTCGAGGTCGTCCTTGTCCCATTCGATGACGGAACGGTCAGCCATTGCTGCATTTTCCACGGGAACCAGCCGCGTGAGCTTGCCTCGGCTGATGACAAAGCCACCGGAATGCTGGGACAGATGCCGGGGAAAGCCGAGTAACTGCGACGCGAGTCTCGCCCATGCCTGGATGAGTGGCTTCTCCGGGTCCAGCCCGGATTCTGCAAAGCGTGCGAGCAGGTCCTGACTCGTATCGAACCAGTGATGGCTCTTCGCGACCACATCGACAATCTGCGGGTCGATGCCCAGCGCTTTCCCTGTTTCGCGCAACGCACCGCGTGGTCGATAGGTCGACACGGCAGCCGCAATCGCTGCGCGGTGGCGACCATATTTGCGATAGATGTACTGGATGACTTCTTCCCGTCGCTGGTGCTCGAAGTCGACGTCGATATCGGGCGGCTCGCCGCGCTCCTTGCTGATGAATCGCTCGAAGAGCATGTTGCCGCGCGCCGGGTCGACTTCGGTAATGCCGAGGCAATAGCAGACCGCGGAATTGGCAGCCGAGCCGCGACCTTGACACAGGATGTGCTCGCCACGGGCAAAGCGGACGATGTCGTAGACGGTCAGAAAGTACGGCTCGTACTGAAGGTCCGCGATGAGTCCGAGTTCGTGCTCTATCTGCTCCTGAACAGTGTGCGGAATGCCCGACGGGAAACGTCGTTGCGCACCAATGTATGTTTCCTGCCGAAGATAGGCCGCCGGTGTGAAACCTGACGGCACCAGTTCGTCCGGATATTCGTAGCGCAGTTCATCGAGCGAAAACGTGCACCGACTCGCGATGTCCACGGTCGCGGCGAGCGCGTCAGCAGGGTAGAGATTGGCGAGCCGTAATCGCGAGCGCAGATGCTGCTCGGCATTTGGCGCGAGGTCATAGCCGCACTCGTGCACCGGCTTGCGGACGCGGATGGCGGTCATGGTGTCCTGCAGTGGCTTGCGCGAGCGCACGTGCATGACTACGTACCCGAGCGCGACGACGGGCACATCCAGATTGCGGGCAACGAACTCGACCGAACCGCGGTGGATGTCGTCCATCGCTCGTTGATGTAGCACCAACCCCACCCAGGCGCGGCCGGTAAAGGTGTCGTCTAGCCACTCAACCTGTGCGGCGAGCACGTCTTCCTTGACCGGGAATTCGGGTACCAGGACAGCGAGACAATCCGGCATCCCGTGCAGATGCCAATATGCCTTTTCGGGTCGCGACAGGTCCTGCGGTGTCAGGCGATATTCCCCTTTCGGCGCGCGCGTACGGGCGAGCGTAACCAGCTCAGACAGGTTGCCGTAGCCTTCCCGATTCTTCGCCAGCAGAATCAGCCCGAACGCGGGGGAGCCGTCGGCATTGACCAGCCGGAAGTACGAGCCGACGATAAACGGCAACCCGACTTTCTTCGCGGCGACGTGGGCGCGGACGACGCCTGCGAGCGAACATTCGTCGGTGACCGCGAGCGCTGAGTAACCCAGTTGTGCGGCACGCTCAGACAGTTCCTCGGCATGGGACGCTCCATGCAGGAAGCTGAAATTCGAGAGGCAGAAAAGCTCGGCATACGCCGGCAGGACATTGAATGTAGTGTCCATGACGCATCAGCCGAACAGTCCGTGCAGGAACCAGCGCTGCTCTTCCTCGGCATCGCGGCTGCTAACGCGCTCGCGGTATATCCAGTAGCAGCTCTGGTCGTGCGCCTGCGCAACGAAGTAATCACGCGTCACCAGTTCACCATCAAACCAGCCGGCTTCGATGCGCTCGCCCGGGGAAACCATCCGCAACGGAGAACCATAGAAGGGACGATGCTGACGCATCAACAGCCTAACGGGGTTGTCCAGCATCCACGTCGGCCTCGGAAGGCCCAGCGGAAGTGCGTCCTGCTTTGACTTTTGCGCTACCGGGAGCCAGCGGTTCGCAATCTCAGGGCGATGGTCGGCACTCGGTGCGGCCCGAAGAACATTCTCTTCGCCCAGCCGCGCGACGAGAAGCTCAAGAAGCCTTGCGTGGTCTTCCTTGGAGCCGCCGGGCTCCGGGAAGAGCGTGTCTGAAGCTGGCGCCGCGGACTCCACCCGGGATGCGTCGAGCCGCAATGCGATGACGGGCGCAGTAAGCTCAATGCGGTGGAGCCGCTCCTTGAGCAACCTGACAAGATGTTCCTCTTTCCACGTAGGCTCGCCCAATGCGATGTCGATGGCCGTCGGCGCGATGGCGTCGCGGCCACGCTCATGCTCTAGGAGCAGCCTGATGCCGGTAACAGCCAACTGCTTGGCGCACAGCCAGCCGCACAGTTGAACTATGAGCCGATGTGCAGCACACACGGCACCGTCCGCATGCTCGATGCGGTCTGGCAATTCGATGCGCACCGAAAAATTGGGTGGCAATTCAAGCCACTCGAACAGTTCGGGCGCGGTTCCGAACGCACGGTCCAGCGAGTCGAGCAGGTGTTCACCACATCGTTTCTGCAAGCCGGCGCGGGGCAGGCGCCTTATGTCGGCGACGGTCTCGCAGCCGAGCCCTGAGAACCACTCACCGAACGGCCGCACTTCGGGAACCGCCATCATTGGGAGGGAGGACAGGCGTTGCTCGAGCGATGCCAGTTTGAGTACACGACGATTGCCAGACTTGGCAAGCAGCCATCCGCCCTGACCGGTGGGCGCTGCGCTAATGCGAGCAGTTAGCCCGAGTGTCCTGAGTACAGCCTTCGCTTCGCGACACAGCGCAAGCAGCCCGCCAAAGAGCCGCAAGCTGGCGCCGACTTCGACTACGACGGTCGCTTCAGCGAGCAAGGCAACCTCCGGTGAGAAGCGCATCAGTGCAACTCCGACTTCCCGTTGCGCGGTGTCCTCCTTGCCCGCGTCGCGTTCGTGCATCTCGGTTTCTGGCGATAGCGTCAACACACCGCCGCGCTTCATTCCGAGGCGTACTCCTGCAGCGCGAGCCGCGTTGTCAGCGATGACAACCTTGTCTTTCTCAAGGACAGCACTCCCATGCGGCGGCTCAGGTGACCACTTCGGTCGGAAGACCTCGAGCGGCAACTTCGGCAAGTGGACGGCGAGAAAGACGCGCATGTTGGGAAAGCAGAACAGGAGTTGGCTGAAGGGGAATCGACAGAGGCTCTGCGCGAGAGGGCCCTCGTCGTTTCACAATGTCGACGGTCAGACCGTCCGCTGATGGTCTCAAAGCGAGCCGCAATAGCGCGGGCGATGAATCCTGCGCGGCGGCCAGTGGTCTGACCATCACAAACAGGGTCTCGGATGATTGCGCCGCCAGATGCAGCCGGCGAAGCGATGAGGCTTGCGCGTACTGCGTCCAGAAAATGAGTGCGCCGCAGCTACCTGCGCGCAGAATCTGCTCGGCCGACCAGAGCGCATCGGCTGTCTTCTGCGCTTTGACCCGCAGGACCTGCTCGATGGGAAGTCCGATGTAGCTCAATCCGAGTCCGCTTGGCGTGTGGGGCGGCTGTACGAAAGCAACAGGCCGATTCGCACTCGCACTCAGTGCTGGGCGCAAAAGCCTTAGCTCTCCCACGCCGGGTTGCTGGACCAGCAAATCGATAAGCGCGCCGACGGGCCAGCCTCCGCCGGGAAGCTCTGCGGATAGCGCCGCGTAGCCCGTTTCGACAACGCGGCCGCGGCCACGCGCGAGCTGGGACGCTCGCCATAGCGACGGATGAATCTCTTCGGCGGTGGCGGCTGCGCTAGTCACGTGGCATCAAGGTACTGTATATTTATACAGTATCGTACACGCAAATCCACGAGAGTGAACTGACACTTTTAAACTCTTGGCGCGGATATGTAAGAGTTTTCTGCTGGGCAAACGGGTCAGGAATGGTTGGCAAATCGCCGACAGTGTCATGCGCACCCGTTGGTCGCGGGCGAAAATTCGGAGCCGGGCGAGATATTAGGCATTCGACCGGACGGAACATATGACCTACGTCATTTGAAGGGGCTGAATCATGAGAGCCGATGAATGGGTTCGGGAAGCAGAACGGGAAACGAAGCTTGTCGATGCGTTGTACAAAGCTCGTTCCCTTATTTCGATGCACAACGGTATGACCGTCAAATGCGACGGCGAAGAATGGCCGCTTGACTTCGGCCTAGAGCTGAACATGATTGATGCAACGTTGAAAATGGTCGGGGTTGAGACCCGGCGCGTCGATTCGGCGTCAAGCAGAGTTGAGCAAACGCCAATTCCTAGCGCAAAATAAAACTTGCTGTCGCGTCAACCTGTGGAAAAACAACGCCGAAGTCGCGGCGAACGACATCACGGTTGCTTGCAGGGAGGAAAAATGAAAACAGTCGCCATCAAGGACATTCGCCCGACGCAATTCACGCACGGTCTTCGCGAAATACTCCAAAAGACCCAGTTCTATAAGTCGCTGTCTGGTCAGGACCTGAAAATGGCCATCGCCGAAAAACCGGTACCGCTAGTCCTTGGCTCCGGCGGGGTGCCGTTCGCGATTGACCATCATCATGTAGCGACTGCCCTGCGGCGCGCTGGGATAAAAATGATGCCTGCTGTCTTGGTGGCCGATTTGTCGAGTCTGTCATATCAAGATTTCTGGCTGTCGATGGACAACAATCGCTGGACCTATCCATATAACGCCACAGGGCAGCGGCAAAGTTTTGAGGACATGCCCTTGCACATATGGGAGCTGGAGGACGATGTATTTCGCAGCCTCGCGGCATCGGTGCGCGATGCTGGTGGCTATGAGAAAACTACCGTCCCGCTGGAGGAATTCAGATGGGCCGATTTCTTCCGTACGCGACTACCAATTCCGGATACTGAAGACGAGTTTTTGTCCGTGCAGCGACGTGCGGTCAAGCTGGCGAAAAGCAAAGCTGCAGCGGGATTACCTGGATTCGTAGGCGGCGTCCCAGGTTGCAAGTCGCGGAGAAATGCAGGCTCAGAAACTGAGAGGAATCGTTCGAGTCCGAGTATTGGACATTGACTTCGCTAAGCTCTCGAAAAAAAACAGGAAGGCAATCGTGGATGCACTTATCGCGCTGTTCGGAGAAGGAAAGGACCTCTCTTCGTTTCAGATGGGAGCACGCGCCGCAGGGACATTTTTCACGGCACTTATTTTCATTCGTATTTCCGGGCGCCGTTCATTTGGACAACGTTCACCTTTCGACTACGTTGTCGCCATTCTGCTCGGAGCAACGATGAGTCGCGCAATCGTCGGCGCATCCCCTGCATTGCCGACATTTGTAGCGTCCCTTGTCATCGTACTCATGCATCGAGCTTTGGCTTGGGCGTGCGTCCGGTCACATACGCTGGAAGTGTTTGTTGGAGGTGTCGAGCGAGAGCTATTCCGCGATGGAAGTTTCGACAAACAACAAATGCTGGCTGCGCTGGTCTCGCGAACTGACATCCTCGAAACCGTGAGGAAGGAACTCGGCACAGAAGCGCTCGATAAAGTGCATGCCGCGATTCTTGAGCGCAATGGTGAAATTAGCATTATTCGGAAGCCAATCGCTGACAGATGAAAAGGCCGCGAGATTCGTCGCTCGGACTTAAGCCCATAGCTATTCAAATAGTGCGCGTTGACTAACATCAAGCATTCACTTCGCTCGCGGTGTCTTGAGTTTCGCATCAGGTTCCTCAAGCTTACCCGCGCGGATAGCTGCAACGGCGTTCGCGACGGCAAGCGCAACGTTCACAACTTCCTTTTGCATATCGTCGTCTGCATCTAGCGTGGCGTGACTGGTTGCATAGGGTTCGTAATACCCGATGAACCGGTCGAGGCGTGACTTACCTCCCGCTTCGACGAACCCCATCCAGTCAAGCCAATCTGTCAACGCACGGCGGGACCCTTCGATGCCTGCGACATCGCCGTGGACGACGAGCCCATAGGCGCGGCCTGCAAGGTGCTTCGGGTAATCCCACCCGGCGAGTTCCAAAGCCTTCGCCTCTTCCGCCTTCTTGCCATGCGTGCTCGTCGGGTCAGGATTTCCACCATCCGCGCAGACAAGCCTGTCCATGAGCAACTTAAGAGGGCTGCTGACCTGGTACCAGTAGACGGGTGTAATAAAGATGACCGCGTGGGCGGCCACGAACCGCTCGTAGATTTCATTCATCCAGTCGTTGACCATCCCAAGCGAATGATTGGGATAGCAACTACACGGCCAGTGACAGAGAGGCATCGCTGTGGAAACGCAGCCTTTGCAGGGATGAATATGTAAGTCATGGTCGGACGTAAGCCGAGATAAGTCTAGCAAGTCTACTTCGATGCCGTCGGGTTCAAGCACGCCTTGCACGAGCTTTGACATCCGAAAGCTCTTGGACATTTCGCCCGGACATGAATGGTCATTCCGTGACGAGGCATTGACGATGAGAACTCGGCTCGTCGACGCCGGGTCAGACTGCTTGCGCTGGGCGCTCTTGATTCGCTCACTTGCATCACGCCATTCGACCGATAAATCATAGTCAGGGTCCGCGAACCCCGGGCCAGCTTTTACCGTGATGGGGGACTTACGTCCTTCCATATACGCATCCCATGCGATTGCCTCGAGCCGGGTGAGTGATGCGTCCTCGGAACGAAATTCGGGGTCGTAAAAACGGGTCATGAACCGCTGCTTGAATTCCTCGCGCGACATTTTTTCAGTCACCTGACCCTTGCGAACCACGACCGCCTGCCCGCTTACGAGATTTTTACCGTCCTTGCTATTTGCCATTGCCGGTTCTCCAAGATGTGTGCATCCGTCGCACCCTATTTTTCGAGACGCGAGCAAGCACCGGACCAGCGTCAGAGAATGATTTTTTGCATCTGAGGCACGACCGATGCTGCACTGTTCGCTACGCTGTCCGCGCGACAGTTCCGTCAATTCAGTGAGGTGAAGAATGAAAGCACTCGTATATGAAGGACCGCGCAAAGTGGTTGTGAAAGATATGCCCGATGCAAATATCGAAAAGCCAACCGACGTTCTCGTCAAAATCACAACGACCAACATATGCGGCTCAGACCTCCATATGTATGAAGGCCGAACAAATATGGAAACCGGCCGTATTCTCGGCCACGAAAACTTGGGCATAGTCGCGGAGGTGGGCAAGGGAGTCGAACGGGTCAAGGTCGGCGACCGTGTGTGTCTTCCGTTCAATATTGGGTGCGGGTTTTGCAAGAACTGCGAGAAAGGATTGACTGGTTTCTGTCTCACCGCAAACCCGGGGATGGCCGGCGCAGCATACGGCTTTGCCGGAATGGGCCCCTATAGTGGCGGGCAGGCCGAGTACCTTCGAGTTCCGTTCGGCGATTTCAACTGCTTGGTGCTGCCGCCGGACGCCGAGGAAAAAGAGAACGACTATGTGATGCTTTCGGACATCTTTCCGACTGGTTATCACGCAACGGTGCTTGCTGGGGTTGAACCAGGCGACAGCGTCGTCATTTATGGCGCTGGGCCCGTCGGACTGATGGCGGCGCTTTCTGCCTCAATAAAAGGCGCAAGCAAGGTAATGGTCGTTGATACACACAAGGACCGCTTGGCGCTCGCCGAAAAACTCGGAGCGATTCCGATTGACGACAGCGATGGCTCATCGGCTGACCAGGTGATGGAGTTGACCGGCGGCGAAGGTGCAGACCGTGGCTGCGAATGCGTCGGCTACCAGTGCAGTTGCAAGGGGCACGAAGTCCCAAATGCAACGATGAACAATCTTATTAAGGCCGTTCGTCCCACCGGGGGAATTGGCGTCGTCGGTGTTTTCGTTGCAGAAGACCCGAAAGCTGAGGATGCGCTTGCCAAAAAAGGCCAGCTCGCGCTCGACTTCGGCCAACTCTGGATGAAAGGTCAACACATCGCCACCGGCCAAGCCAATGTGAAGGCGTACAACCGCAAGCTGCGTGACCTGATTGCCGCGGGCAAGGCAAAGCCTTCCGAAATCATTTCTCACGAGCTGCCGCTTGAGAAGGCTGCAGATGGATATGCACACTTCGACGCCAGAGATGAAGGATGGACTAAAGTTGTGCTCAAGACGGCCGCGTAACAGGTTCGGGCAACGAACCTAGTCGAGAACACATGCCGCGAAGACGTCAGCCGCTGGTGTGCCACACGGTACCCAGCGGCGCTCGCTCGTGCATTTCGGTGTTGAGCAACCTACGTAGGCCAATTTCTTGTTGAACGCCAGCACCCGAAAGTGGAGGTACAGCAAATGCCTGGTCCATCAGAAAGCACTCTCGAAGAACGCCGCCGTCTGGGCGGCTGGTTGCCACGCAAGGAAGCTCAACTCGTAGAGTTCAGGAAGGACCTAGCCAGAGAAGCTCACGAACGCGCCGGCATCACCCCTCGTACTTCTGCCGTCGAGGAGCTTGCGAGCTTGGTCGACGGCGACCCCATTCACCAGATGAACCTGACACGAGCTATCACTGAAGCAGCGGACGCAGGATATGAGCTTGGGTATTCATCCATCGGTGAGTTGATGGACATCATTGACTACCTGATGACCTACGCGCCGCGGTTCAGTGAAGCCAGTCTGATTCATTGTCCGCTGAACGCGGTCCTTGATTGGCCTATTTGCATGCCCTCCGGGTATGCGCTGTTCCGCGACCCGGTCGTCAATGCAAAATTCAAACAGGTGCTCAACGTTTGGTCGGGATTTCTAGATGGACCCCACTCACGTACTCATTTGAACTCATCGGCTCCTGAAGGATGGCTTTCTGAGAAAGCACAAAAGCAACTTGGCCTATCGCAATTCGTTTGCGAGCCAGCCAAGCCATATTGGGGATTCGAATCATGGAACAGTTTCTTCACACGCCGATTCCTTCCCGACGCTCGTCCGGTGGCTGGAGCGGGTAATCACAAAATCATCGTGAGCGCATGCGAAGCGTCCCCCTACAACATCCAGCACGACGTCAAACTGCGCGACCGCTTCTGGATTAAGTCTCAACCTTATTCGTTGCGAGACATGTTCACAGCACGCGAGACGGCGCTAGCCGAGCAGTTTGTTGGAGGAAGTGTCTATCAGGCTTTCCTGAGTGCGTTCAATTATCATCGTTGGCATGCACCGGTCAGCGGGAAAATCGTCAAGGCGTATCACGTTGATGGGAGCTATTACTCCGACGCTGAATCTGAAGGCATCGACCCAGGTGGACTAAACGATTCACAGGGTTATACAACGGCAGTCGCTGCAAGAGCCGTCATCGTCATCGATTGCGACGACGCGGAAATTGGCCTCGTAGGTTGCTTCTTCGTAGGTATGGCGGATGTCTCGTCGTGCGTTCTCGAGGCGCTCCCTGGTCAGCAGGTAGTAAAGGGCGATGAATTAGGATATTTCCAATATGGTGGCTCAACGTGCTGCCTGGTATTCCAGCCTGATGTCGTGCAGAGTTTCGTAGCCCATCCGCCATTCGACGACGAAGCTCCGCCGATTAAGGTTAGTGCGCACGTTGCGACAGCCCGGTAGACCGACCACATGAAAACGCCCGCGAAGCAGTGTTGGCTCGCGAGCGATTTTCGTACTCGGATACTCCAACAGCGTTTTGATTCCGTCCGAGATGATTCCGCTAAAGAGAACGGCCTACATGCAGCCGCCCGCGACAGATATCGGTTAGCTGCCGCCTGACGCGGGATTGGTAGCTGATGCCGGCATGGCGGCGTTCGATTTTTTATTCATCTTCTTGTGCGAAGTGGCTCCGGCAGGCGCCATCGTATTTGCTCCCGACGCACCCGACACCGTATCGGTTGAGCCGCTCGTACTCGGTTTGCTCATACCTGTGCCGCCTTGCCCACCTCCGGCTCCGCCGCCCGCGCTTTGCGCGTACGCGGCACCCGAAATACAGATAAACAATGCGGAAACCAAAATCCCTTTTGTTGAGCGTGCCATGGTTGTCTCCTCAAGCGCATAGCGGTCATAGTCACCGGAAGGTGTGAACCCGCTATGGGAAGAGCGCAATCCGTATGCCGCACCACGGAATCTGCTCGTATCGTGTCATCAGCACAGCAATGCTAAGCATTGGAACTTCTACGTGCCAATTTTCGTTTGTTACGCTATGAGTCTGTGCGTGGAGATTTACCGGCTGGGAGCGCGACCTCACTGCCCGTCGTGTAACACCGGACCGCCGAAGCACCGTTATTGTTGCCACGGGCGTCCAGCCTGTCCGCAAGAGCAATTAGAAATCTGCCCAGCTCGACGCTCCCATGTTTGAGCACAAAACTCTGTACCAACTCTTCGATACACGCCGTGCGGGATGCAACGTGGAGCATGCTAGCGATATGTGAAGTCCCTACAGCAAGTTCAACCTCGAACGCGACTTCAATGCAAGCTTCCCTGACAGTAACAGGCTTGCTATTTGCGCTCACGTTCTTGTCTCCTTTTCGCGGGAATACTTTCCCGCTAACGGGCCAATTCACTAGCGGCCTCGTTTCATTGTAGGTCTAAAAGACGGTGGCAATGCTCTTTTCAAGGAGGTCGCAGGCGGGGCTAAGCTGAGGTTCAGCAAGCAAACCCGCAACAACCTGCAATACCTCGGGGCTGTGCAGCATGCCCCAATGGCTAACATTCTCAACCGCTACATTGCGATGATATTCGGATGCGATGCCTACACATCCCTCCCATCCTACGAGACCATCGGATAGTGAGTAGACCGATGTGCATCGCACATCGGGGACGATGCTCAATTGCGAAAGCTGAGCCCCATCCAGCGGAGAAACGCCGCCGTTAAGTAGCGTTAGAAGCCAACCTGCATGGGTGGAGTTTGGCTGGTCGGCGAATGGCGTTGCTAACGTGATGACCTGCCGGACAAGCTGCGGATGGCGTTTCCCAAGTTCGCGGGCGTACACCCCGCCCAAACTCCATCCAATCAAGGAGACGTGACGGTCATTTTGCGCATGAAGGCGAATCAATTGCGCAGCAAGGAGGTCGAGAAAACCATCGAGGTTGTCCTCAGGCCATTGATTGACTCCTTGGTCCCAATCGTGAACGTCGTAGTCCAATCCGCACAGCCTGTCCCGCATCGCTTTTGTGGCAGTTCCATCCGAACCTAGACCCGGGAAAAAGAGCACCGGATGGCCATCTCCGCGCGGCAGCGAAATTGATGAAGCCGTCAAACCAGCGAAATAGTCTGAGATGGCCCGCAGCGGCTCCAGCGCAAGCAGAAACGCTGACGGAGGCGCAAATTGAACCGCTTCCATTTAATCCCCGAGGATGCAAGTCAATTGATTGACCAAGTGAAGGACTGTATAAGCTGTCGCGCACCGTTGAAAGTGTGACTCTTAGTCTGCGCGCCGACTTCTTCGGCTTCGCTCGCCACCCAACGCGCCTTCGCTCGCTCATTTGCAAACAACACGCAGGTGGGTCTGCCTGCGAGCACATCGTCCCCGTGGACAATTACTCCGTCACGGGTACATCCGTTCCGGCCGAAGCGGCTTTCGTGAGGTCTGCGACAAAGCCCTTGGCATCTTGCTGGTAACGCTGAAGCTGTGATTGACTTGCCGAAGTAAGCCCACCCTGTACATCTGCCATGATTTCCTGTACATGCCGCCCGTACGCTAGGCACTTTTCCGCAGTCGGTTTCCCGAGGCTTGCCGAAAGTGCAAACAATTCGTCCGGCCTTGACGACAATGCTTTCATTGCAAGCGCGTGATTCTCAGCAAGCGTTGCCTTGAACACCTGGAGATTTAGCGCCGTCAGCTTCTCAAAGCCTTCAAACACCTTCGTCGAAAACCCGAACAACTGTTGAATGTTTGCCTGTGCTTCGACCGCATGTTGGGGAATAAGCGTGCTCATGACTGCTCCAGAAAGAGATGCGGCGAGTGCGGTGAGACTGAGGCGTTCGACCGAAAACGTGCACACGCCGTGGACCGAAAGGTCCATTGCTGCAATGCAGCAAAATTCATTGTAGGCGCATCAGGAAGGAAGTCAATTGAGCCCTGGTTGTCTTTTTTGCGAGCGCATCTGATGTGAAGGTAGCGGCGGACCTCACCGCGCCGACGGGGTCAAAAATCATGACAACCTGATGAAAGGCCCGCAATAGGCCTTTCATCTCGTCCCTCGCTTGGCCTATTTGACAGCCTGGCCGGCGCCTAAGTCTGCACCGGTGAGTGGGTCAGCAGATGTATCAGAGGCCGTGCGCGAAGCCATTGCACTTAAGACCTCAACAACGTCATTCGATACGTTGACGCTTGCCAGCCCGTCGCCACCATCAACCGCCGGCTCCGGGGATTCAACAAATTCCCAATCCGGTCCCTCGTTCCATGGACCCCTCGGAGAATCATCGCCTTTGGACATGTTGTAATAGACGCTTGTGAACTCCGGTACGCCCGGGAGCTTGCCTTGCGGAAAATTGGGCTGAATCGAATGAAGCGCCTTTTCGAAAGACTTCTGGTGAGCAATTTCTCGCGTCATCAGAAAACCGAGTGTTTCCCTGATGCCAGCGTCATCCGTTACGTTAATCAACCGCTCGTACACAATCTTGGCCCGTGCCTCGGCCGCGATGTTGGAGCGCAAGTCCGCAGTGGGTTCCCCAATGGTGTCCACATAAGCCGCTGACCAAGGGACGCCGGCGGAATTCGTCAGCGCTGGGCCGCCGCCATAGAGTAACGAGGTCGTGTGTGAATCGTTACCGCCGCCTGTCATGGAGCGATATAGCTCTGCCTCGCTTTCGACCGCTTCAGCGAGCTGGCCTTTAGCGCCTTTGTTCAGCATTGCGATGATAGAGCCGATGATTTCCAGATGACTCAGTTCTTCCGTCGCAATGTCGAAAAGCAGGTCTTTCCGACCGGGGTCATCTTCGCTGACTGCTTGCGTAAAGTAACGGCAGGCTGCACCCAGCTCACCTTGGGGGCCGCCGAACTGCTCGAGCAGCAGATTTGCAAGACCAGGGTTCGGGGCGGCAACGCGCACCGTGTACTGCAGACGCTTGTTGTGAATAAACATGATGTAGTCCTTTCAAAGCCATGGCTAAACGGAGGACCGTCTGTAGCGCCACGGGCGAAACGGATTTCGGGAGCCGTGAAAGAAGCACCGCAGGCTGGCGCGGCTGTTCTCGGCTGGAGTCTCAGAACGAATAGTTCTGGCGAGATGCGGCGACACGCCGCGAGGTGTCAGGAAAGTCTCCTCACACCCCCGCATGACGTGTTCCTGAAAGCAGATTTGCGAGCAAAAGGTCGTCGTCAGTAACGGACCTTTTCAGCACCAGAGAATTCGCGCACGCAAGGCGGCTTGAGGGTGGCTTGTCAGTACCGGCCGCTTTACCATTCAAAGAACGCAGAACACTAGCCGTCAGCAAGCGAACTCATCAGGCACCGTCCACGCCAAGTGGCCGCCGCGCGATTTCGCCGACGTAGTGCAGCGAACCAGTAGCGTGAGGAGGGCCGCCATCCATTCTGGACAGAAAATCAGTGGAGTAATTTGGCGGCGGCTTAAACTTTGCGTTTGCGTTCTTTTTCCAGCGCAGCATTTGCGACACCCGCTGATATGAATCGACGAATCTGGTTGTTCGGCTTGTGTCGCTGTCTGAATAATTTAATTTTGGCGCATTGCAATATCTCGGGACGGCGCGTAGTTTGAAATCACGTCTCCTCCATGTCTCCAGACGTGGATTCAGCCCGCGCCGTGCGCGGGCTTTTTTATCCGGCTTCTGACAACAAAACCTGGCGCGATGACTTCGCGGCACGGATATTGCTGCGTCAGTAGCTATGCATCTATGCCTTAGACGGCATACGCGTATTTACTCCGTGGCCACCTGCGCTGACATTCCTTGCGTGCGAGCTAAACGGCATTCACTCAGTTGGAGACATTCCATGCCAGACTCGCTGCATCACACGTCCGTTGACCGGCTAGATTCCGTCCCAAACACATCGAGTCCCGCTTACGCATCGCGAAATCCGATAACGAAAGCGTTCGACCTGTTCGCTGCTTCTGTGACGCGGTGGGCGGGGTCTCCTGTCGCCTTTGGCGTCGCCGTCCTGTCCGTGGTCGTCTGGTTAGCCTGTGGCCCCATCTTCAAATTTTCAGAAGATTGGCAGTTGGTTATCAACACTGGAACGACCATCGTCACATTCCTGATGGTTTTTCTCATCCAGCAAAGCCAGAACAAAGACAGCGTTGCGGTTCACCTCAAGTTAAACGAGCTGCTGGCGTCAAACCGCACCGCGAGCAATCAGCTTATCGGTATCGAAGATGCGTCGGAGGAAGACTTGCGGAGAATTGCAACCGCTTACCTCGAACTTGCCAAAAAAATCGGTGGTCGAGACGGGTCGCCAGATAGCGTGGAGAGTTGTGTCGAACAGGCGCGCAGAAACTCAGAACCAAAAAGCCGTCGTGTCGAGCAAGTGGCAGCCGAGGAAGTCAAGTAGATGGTTCGTCGACTTTCCTTGCTGGGCCGACCGGCGCCGCCAAGTACCACCGATGACTACGCCGTAAGTGTTGCGAGCAAAAACGTCCACAAAGGTATCTACTTTGGGACACTCTCGGTTATACGAAAAACGGATGGCCGTGTTATCCATCCGTTCGATGGCGCCCCAGACATCGGACCTTTCCCGACATTCGAGGAGGCACGTAGTGCAGCCCACGGGTTTGCTTCACGCCTCATCAGTTCGGACCTGTTGAATCCGGAAGACTAGTTCCGTTGTGTCGACACTGCATGCCATTCGGAATGCCTTTCCGCACCACGATGCACCTACCCAAGAGGAAAACATGACCACTAACCCGAAGGTCCAGAATCCGGGCGACGAAAAATCCGAGAAAGACATCGACAAAACAGTTGAGGATTCTTTCCCGGCAAGCGACCCGTCTCCTACCGGCGGCACGACACGGATAGGCTCCGAGGATGGCGAAGAAGTTGACGAAGACCCGACCGAGTGACGGAACGTCATGAACACGCGGGTTACGGCGCCATCTGGCCGAGCATACCAGCGAGGTTTCTTTAAGGTGTTTCGCGGCGCGGTCGTCGGTTTCATTTCAGACCGCTGCGCAACGCTGGCGGCCGGTATCGCGTTTTATTCCGCTTTCTCTTTAGCCCCAACGTTGCTCATCGTCCTGGCAATCGTGGGATGGTTCTTCGGACCTGACGCTGCTCAAGGGCGCCTGTTTAGCCAGATTAAGAATATCGCTGGTCCCGAAGCCGCCAGCGCGATGCAGGACATCGTCGCCCATGCCCATCGAACGAGCGGCAGTGGAGTCGCCACCGCCTTCTCAATCGCATTTCTTATCGTCGGTGCAACCGCGACATTCTCATCGCTGAACACCGCCCTTAACATTGTTTTCAAGGTGCAATCGCCGAAAGGCATTTCCGGCTTCGCGCTGCTTCTGCGTGCGAGGCTCGTTTCGTTTGCACTTGTGATGGGGTTTGGTTTTCTTCTCGTGGTTTCTCTTGTGCTGGATACCGCCATTCAGGCGTTCGGGCACACGGTGCTCGGGAGCGTTACCATGACTGCTCTTGTAACGGCGGCTCAATTCAGTTTTGGATTAGTCGTGTTAACCGTCGGCTTCGGCGCCCTCATCAAGTGGCTGCCAGACAAGCATGTTTTTCTTGGCCATGCGCTTATCGGTGGTTTGGTGTCAGCCGTATTGTTTTCCGTAGGCAGGCATCTGTTCGGGTTTTACCTGTCACATGCAGGTGCAGCCGGCTCCTTTGCTGCGGCAGGCTCACTCGCCATGTTGATGTTGTGGCTGTTCTTTTCGGCGGCCGTATTTCTGTTCGGCGCGGAAATAACTGCGGCTACCATGCCTGAAAAGCCTTCTCAGCAACAGGCGACAAATCTCACCGCAGGTTGGCCGTCTTGAGCCGACGCTTGCAAGTCCCAGCTACACCAACACAATCCGTGGAGATTACTCACGCGGGAACGTCCGTTGCGGCCTTTTATGGCAAAGGGAGCAACTCATGACGTTGGTACTACTCGTAGAAGATGACGTAAATTTGCTTCGGGCGCTTGAGACACTCGTTACGGATGACGGTTATCGCGTGCATACTGCGGCCGATGGCCAATATGCAATGCTTGAAGTGGCGCGTGAAAGGCCAGACATCATCGTCTCCGATGTCATGATGCCCAGGATGGATGGTCTTGGCTTGGTCCGCGCGCTACTCGCTATTCCGGCGTTATCCGGTATCCCCGTGGTAATGACTTCCGCAACGGCCCTCAGCCCCGCCATCCCCGTCCACACATTCCTGTCCAAGCCGTTTTCCGCGGTACGCCTGTTGGAAGTCTTACGTTCCGTGCAGGGACCCTGACACGGCTGAGGGGCGGTAAATTTGACCCTTAATTTGGTTCGAAGCGTTCCTGAAACGCATGAATACCCGGCCATTGACCCAGTGCAACTTTCGACCGATTCCCGTCGACCTAACGTGGCAAAATAGGACTTTAGCGCTGGCTGTTCTGCCGCTGCTTGGCGGACTGGTCCGTTCGCCGCTCGATACACGCTCGGTACGACTACCTGGTGCAGTTGACGGCCCTTACGTCTGGCACCTTCCGAACCCCGATTGGCTCATCATCATGGAACGCAATCGCGCACTCGACGGTCGTGACGAACTTTCGTCGCGACCCGCCCGGCCGCCTGACCATGCCGCTGAAAATTCGGCGTTGGTGCATCTTGCTGCGGTCCAAACGGGCCCTCGCGAGAACCTTCTCGAAGAGATTGCACGGTCTGCGCTTGCCCTATGCGATGCAGGGAGTGCTGGCATCAGCCTTGTTGAAAGCGTCGGCGACAGTTCGCAGTTCAGGTGGTTCGCCGTAGCTGGACTTTGCGCGGAATTGCGTGGCAAGACGACCGCATGGGACGAGTGCCCCTGCGGCATCACTCTGCAAGCAGGCGAGCCGCAACTCTTTGTCAGGCCACAAGACTGGTTTCCGAGTCTTCGGTTTCCTGGAGTGAGCGTTCCCGAAGGCCTTGTGGTGCCGATAGCAGCCGATGGAAAGCAACTCGGCGCATTGTGGGTGATGTCGCACAACCCGTCCCGCCGGTTCGACCGGGAAGACGTCCGATTGCTTTCAAACCTTGCTGTATTTGCCGGCGCTGCGCTGACCGTCGTCAATGAGCGCGACAACGGAATTGCAAACGACCAGCGACACGGCGAATTCATTGCCATGCTGGGCCATGAACTTCGTAATCCGATGGCGCCGATTGACAGTGCTATCGGTGCCGCAAAAAAATTGTGCGCCGACAATGCGAAGGCTGTTGAGGTCCTCACGGTGGCGCAGAGGCAGGTGCGGCATCTTCGGGCACTTGTAGATGACCTCCTCGATGCAGCGCGTTTGAAGCACGGCAAGCTTGCCATCAGGCACAGCGACACGTCCTTTAATGACATCACTTTCGATGCGGTCACAACTGTTCGGCATCACTTCGATTCCCGACGCCACACCCTGAAAATCAGCGGACTGGATGCTCCTATTCCTGTCTACGCGGACCACGTTCGTCTTAGTCAGGTCTTGGGCAACGTTCTCTCGAATGCGGCCAAGTACACCCCGGCTGGCGGCACTGTAGAAATGACGGTTGGAATCGAGCGACTTGATGAAAACCAAGGCGCGCGTGGCACTGTCACGGTCTGTGTAAAAGACAACGGAATAGGGATTGACTCGGCTGCGCAACCGCACATCTTCGAGCTATTCGCACAGTCGGCCCGAAATCATGCCCGTTCTGACGGTGGTCTGGGTATCGGCCTTGCCGTCGCAAGGCGGATGGTCGAATTGCACGGCGGCACGATATCCCTCCAGAGCGAGGGACCAGGTACGGGAACGGCAGTCACATTGCGGCTCCCAATATTCCGGGGCGCGCAAACATCTGTTCCGCGCGACACTGAACGTGAAAACGCGATGCCCAGTTCCGTTCGACTGCTTCTGGTCGATGACAACCCGGATGCACTGATGGCGTTGGGGCTCCTCCTGGAACTCGAAGGACACAGCGTCAACACTATCGATAACGGCCGGGATGCCATCCGTCTGATTTCCGAGACTCGGCCCGAAGTCGCGATTATTGATGTCGGCATGCCAGACGTCGATGGATTTGACGTGGCGCGTGCCATTCGGGCTGACAAAGGGCTAAGCGGCACACTCCTCGTTGCTTTGACCGGTTACGCTGCGGAATCGGACAAATCCCGGGCGCTCGCCGCTGGCTTCGACTATCACCTGACCAAGCCGATGTCGCTAGAAAAGCTGCATCACATTATCCAGAATCGGACAGAGTTGGGGCTCGGCGGGATTGTTTGACCCAACGTCAATAACTTCCTGAAGCAGGACTGCGGTATGGCCATTGCTTCCTTCAGGGGAGGACGCGCCGCTCCAAGACGGTTTCGCTTTTTGCGAAATTTTTCGTATATGGAACATATAGGTCTATCCGTGGATTCATCCGAAGCGCTGGCACGTGACATCGGCGCGATAGCGCGCATCGGCGGCGTTCCGTCGATGCTACAAATGATTTGTGACGAGACCGGTATGGGTTTCGCCGCAGTGGCGCGGGTGACGGATGCGACGTGGACCGCGTGTGCTGTCCAGGACAACATTGGGTTCGGCCTGAAGACCGGTGGACACCTTGACCTTCATACGACGCTCTGCTTCGAATCGCGGGTTGCACGTGCCCCAATTATCGTAGACCGGTTCAGCGACGATGTTTCATATAAAGGACATCACACGCCCGCCATTTACCGGCTCGAAAGCTATATCTCGGTGCCAATCATTACGCCAAGCGGCGAATATTTCGGCAATCTTTGCGCAATCGACCCTCGGCCAGCAAAGGTATCCGAACCACGCGTGGTACGCATGTTTGAAGTCTTCGCCAATCTGATTGCGATGCAGCTGGACAGCGAACAGCGTCAGTGGACAACCGAGGCGGCGTTGAAGGACGAGCGGGCGACCGCGAATCTTAGAGAGCAGTTTATCGCGGTACTTGGCCATGACCTGCGTAATCCATTGTCTGCTGTCAATGCGACTGCCGAAATGTTGGTGCGAGGCCTTCCGGACGCCGATTTGGTCGGAGCTGGCCATCGCCTGAAACGTACGGTTCAACGCATGACCCGGCTTATCGACGATGTAATGGATTTCGCGCGAGGCAGACTTGGCTCTGGAATGACAGCATCAATCCAGCTAGTCGATGACCCGACGGAGTCGCTGCGTAGCGTGGTCGACGAACTGCGTGACGCAAACCCTTCACGAAAGATAGACGTCAACTTCAAGATTGACCGACCGGTCAATTGCGACGTCAACCGGATACAGCAACTTCTATCCAATCTTTTAGGGAACGCACTCACATACGGTGCGGTAGACCTGCCCGCATCCGTAAGCGTGAGCGTTGATGCCAATTCCATGACGCTGTCCGTCACGAATGGCGGTGACCCGATTCCCCCGCATATGCTGGCGAAGGTCTTTGAGCCTTACTGGCGGCCACCGTCTAGCACCCCAGGCGGCGGTCTTGGCCTTGGACTGTATATCTGTAAGCAAATTGTCGAAGCTCACCAGGGAACGCTCGAAGTGTGCTCGAACATTACGGACGGCACGTGCTTCACTGCGAAAATCCTGGCTTAATGGTGTCGATGGCAACGCGGTAAGAGACGCAAAACTTCGAGGTTTCAACCTCAACGCCTCGAGAACTGAGTGCCGTCGGCTCGGCACTCTAATTTTCCGCAAGTAGCTATCAGCGAAAGCGAGCGTGGGCTCCGGAAAATCGGCTATAGAATTACGTCGCCTAAAATGGCGAAGACCCTTGAAAACTAAATTGGAAGCAATCAAGCATGGCGCAATACCCCGCAGCCTGCCGTCGGTGGAGCACGAGAACTGTGGAGCTTCTGAACAAGCGTCCTCGTGTGCTGGTCATTGACGACTATGGTGATTCAGCGGACGCTCTGGCCGCCTTACTGACGTACGAGGGAATGGAGGCGCGCGTAGCCAAGGGCTGTGATGAAGCACTAGCTTGTGTTCACGTCTGGGTACCGGACCTGGTCATTGTCGACATCAAGCTGGTTGGCCGGGACGGATTCGCAACTGCGAAAGCCCTGAGAGATTATTTGCCAACCGAAAATCTCGGAATCGTGGCCTACACGTCTTTTGACGAAAGCAACGTTTTGAAAATGAGCGACAATCCGCAAGTCCTCGATGGGTATTGCAGGAAAGGAAATCCGGGTGCGCTCCTTGACCTCATCGCCGAAATTTGGAAATGACAGATGTCATTCCGTCGCATTAGTTGTTCCAAGGCGTGCTGCATCCTCAAAACGGTTGTCGACTGGCACAGGGCTGAAAGCATCCCGACCGCATTCAAGCAAAACTGTTCAACGCGTCAACCATGAGGCCGTGAATGAACAACGAATCCCGTATCAAAGCCCTGTTGTTTGATGTCTTTGGCACCGTCGTTGATTGGCGAAGCGGGGTCGCGCGCGATGTCGCCTCGTTCCTTAGCCGCCACGCGGTTTCGGTCGATACCTTTGAGTTCGCGGATGCATGGCGACGTCAGTATTCGCCTGCAATGGAAGAAGTTCGGAGTGGTCGACGTCCCTTTGTGAGGCTCGACTTGTTGCACATGGAAAACCTCGTGAAGGTGCTAGCGGAGTTTGGCGTGAACGCGGACTCCGTTCCCGTGCAGGAATTGGCCGAGTTGAATCTGGCTTGGCATCGTCTTGACCCATGGCCTGATTCTGTCGAGGGTCTGTTGCGGATGAAGCGTCGATTCATCATCGCGCCGTTGTCAAACGGAAACATACGTCTGATGGTCGACATGGCGAAAAGAGCAGCGCTTCCGTGGGACGCAATCCTCGGCGCTGAGGTCGTGCGAGCGTACAAGCCGACGCCGCGAGTGTACTTGGACACAGTCGAGATTCTCGGCTTGGAGCCCTCCGACGTTTGCATGGTCGCGGCGCACAACGGCGACCTCGCTGCTGCACGGCAATGCGGATTAAATACGGCCTTCGTTGTCCGCCCGCATGAACACGGGCAAGGTCAACAGACCGATTTGAAAGCCGAGCAGGACTGGGACTACGTGGTTGGAAGTCTGACAGAGCTTGCTACGCAGTTAGGTTGTCCCACTTGACATGCACTGTGCCGTACTAAAGCACTTGCCTGCGACGATTTCCCACCGCTGATGGGTAAGTCCAGCAATAGTCCTCGCGAGCGTCAGATGCACGCGGCTGCAGCAGCCGATTCAGGATATTCGCAAATGCAACCACACTTTTACAAAGGGTATGAAGTCTGGGGGCATGCTATCCCGAACGACGAGCGGTTCGATGCCAGCGGCACAATAACGTCTGGCAGAAAACTAATCGAAGGCTCGGGCATACTCGCTACCTGCGAAACCGAGGAAGAGGCACGGGCCTTCGGAATTTCGTGGGCGACCGCGTGGGTGGATACTCACGGCTAATCTGTCCGCGTGCTCCACGTTGCACGCATGGATATGTTGCTGCTAGCGTCGGTTGGCGCGCGGCACCCGACCCGCACGGGCTGCCAGAATCCCACCAATCGCGCCACCGACATGACTTTGCCACGAGATGCCCGGCGTCAGTGGCAATGCGCCGATAAACATCGTCATTCCATACGCTGCGACCACAACGAGCGCGACCGCTACCGAACGCATGTCGCGGATATACAGGCCGCGACCTACAAGGTACGCGGCATAGCCGAAGACCAGTCCGCTTGCGCCGATGTGAATCGTGTAAGGCGCTCCCAGTAGCCACGCACATAACCCTGCTCCAAGCATCGAGCCTATCGTGGCATCCCAGAAGTTTGAGACCTTTGGCCAGGTGCAGAGCCAGCCCAGCACAAGTAATCCTGAGGTGTTCGCCAGGATATGGCGAAAGTTCGCGTGTAACCAGGGGGCGAACAGGATTCCCTGCAATCCGCTGATGGTGCGCGGCTCGACGCCATGTGTGTCTAGATGTAGCCAAGGAAACAATACAGACAGGAAAAAGACTATCCACATTGAACCGACGAAACTTGCAAGCAGGGAAACGCGTGCTTTTAAGTTGACACCAAGTTCCTGAATTTTGCTTTTCATCGCACCGTTGGATAAACGTTTGAAAGGCATGCCGGCCAGCTAGTCTGCCCGAAAAACTGCTGCTCGGGTCGACCACCGTGACTCTGTCAAGCGGCGACGCGAGCACTCGAGACGGAGCCATCAGAAAGGCAACGGAACCCCAGCGAATAGTGGCGCTAAAAATTCACTCTTTGGTCTAAGGGCGATTTCTGTCGAACGAATTTGAATCGAAAGATAGTTGCTGAGAGCCATGGCGCGCGCGAAGTCAGAATGCTATAAATCGCTTGTCACGCGTCGCCGAGCATGAGCCGTCCGACGTCTAGGGGCGCCCCTTCCGATTGAAGGGCTTCGGCGAGTGACCGCTAGCGCGGACGAGGAGTGACCGGTAGCGCGCTAGGGAAATCCGTACTACGGGGAGGGGTCCTGAGAAAACGGACGCGCTGGCGAAGCTAGAGGCGCGGGACCCGAGATAGTCTGGCGGAGCTGGTGTAACGGCGGAAGGGACCTTCGACGATTGCGTCTAGGGGACCCGATGCTTACCTATAGATTTCAAACCAACCCTCAAAAAAGATTTCTTTATTGAGGATGGGGTTGCTATTCGCACGTTGCCTTTCGCAGGCTATTCCTTATTGAGTCGCGCCGACTGGTGGGTGGTGGAATAGCCGAAGTAACTGGCATGCGAGCATCATTGACCGCTGTGCGGCTGCTTACCAGGGGGGCGCTATGGGGCGAGGCAGGGCGTTGGCATCGGTGGACCGGGGGGGGCGCGAGCGCTGTCGATGCGATTTCGAGTTCGCCCGCAAAGGGCTCCTTCCCTGGTAAGCCGGCTTTTATCGTCGAACGCTGAGCAGGAATGGGGCTAGGTAGGGCAGAGTCTGAGGACCTTGCTCGCAGCTAGGTTGTCCCACCTCAGCACGAGCTAGGCCCCTCTGGAGCTCCGATTAAACTCACCAATTGCAGTGGTCAAGCTGCCCCGCGGCCGAGTCCATCTTCCACTATTCGCCGCCCTACACTGAAGCCTCGCATAAACGAAACCTCTTTGTGGAGCGGCGTGGCGTCGTCCACATCTAGCCGTTTAAAGGCGACGCAGACCATTCGGGTTGTCCCGCTCATTTCAGAATACAACCCTCTGTATTCCACTTCGGCGATTGGAAATTTCGCATCTGAAATTTTCGGAAATGGTTCTGAGTGAAATTTATGCTTGACCCGACCGAAGCTCATCAACGACACCTCATTCAGCAACGCAAGACTTTTTCCATTCCGCCACAAACGGCGTGCCCCCGAAGAACGGCCCAATTCCGTCGATACGAGCCGTACGACACTCAACTATAAACAGGGCCAGAAAAATCAATTTTCCTCTGTGCGTCATGGAGACAAAGCCGCCTACGCAAACGTTCAACCATTACGGCCCTAAAATCGGTCGAAATGACCCGCCTCATGCATTTACCCAAACGGCATATTAAAACGCTTGAAAATCAAGACTATTAGCGGCTTGCATACAAAATATAGTGTCTGCAAAGAAAAATACACAACATATTGTGATGTTTTGTAATATTATTCGGTTGTTAGTACGGTAAAAGTTGCCGCGCAAATTTGACGCGGCGTACATCCTTCTACGTTCAAAGGACGGTCGGCTATGGCGACGCCGGAGATAACCTTTTTCCCCGTTGGAAATGGGGACATGACGCTCATCAGATTGTCGAGCGGTCGTACGATTCTTATCGACATCAACATTCGGCAGCCAAGCGACGACGTCCGTGACGTGCTCAAGGATTTGCGCGAGCGTCTCAAGGAGGACGAGGAGGGGCGTCCATATGTCGATGTGATGGTGTTGAGCCATCCAGACCAAGACCATTGCCGCGGCCTGCGCGACCATTTCTGTCTTGGCCCGCTAATTGACTATCCAACGCAGGGTGAGGCGTCAAAGATAGTAATCCGCGAGATGTGGTCGTCGCCGTTGGTGTTCCGCCGGGCCTCGAAGCACCATACCTTGAGCGAGGATGCTCGCGCATGGAACAAAGAGGCGAAGCGCCGTGTTGCGCTTTTCCGCGAAGAAGGGGAGCTTGAGGATGGCGACCGCATACTCATTATGGGTGAGGACTCCGACGGAAAGACCGATGACATTCTGGACATTGTGGTGAAGACAGACGAGCGCATCACCGCGGTGGCCGGCAAGCATGAAGATAACTTCAGCGGTTTGCTGTTGGCTCCGATGGCTGCTGATGACGAGGAAGATGCCGAAGAGCTGTCAAAAAACGAATCGAGCATCATCATTAACTATTCGGTCGGAACGGGCGCTGTTCCTGACGCCGTGAAATTTCTCTCTGGCGGCGACGCAGAAGTCTACATTTGGGAAAAGCAATGGAACCGTCACAAAGACGATATATCGGCTCTCGAATATGACCTGCTTTCAACGCCACATCATTGTTCATGGCACACGCTTTCGTGGCATAGCTGGAGCAAAATGAAAGAAGACGCTGAGGTCTCAGAGGGCGCGCGAAAAGCGCTGTCTCGGACACGTGATGGCGCTCATATTGTGGCCAGCAGTTGTCCGATTAATGACGATGACAATGACCCGCCGTGTATCCGTGCGAAGCGCGAGTATGAAGCCATCGCAAAAGAGGCAAACGGAAAGTTTCTCAATACGTCGGTTCATCCGAATGAGAAAAATCCTGAACCAATGGTTTTCGAAGTGACCTCTGGCGGTGTGAAGGCGAAGTGGAAGGCAGCAGCAGCGCCGGCAGCTGCCGCTGCATTCGGTTCGCAACCGCTGTCGCATGGCTAAGGCTGACCTGCCGTGAATGCCAAATTGCTGAGTGCAATTCGTTGCATCGAGGCACACCCCGCCGTTGCATCTGTTGCCGTTGAGGAAACTCAAAACGGTGGGGCGAATGTTCTCGCCATGTTTCGCGTAGACCTGCCGTCGCGATGGGCGGCGGCAGGAGCCAGCCAGAATGGTGTTCGGGTGACGGAAGAAGTTCTCGTCGAGTTTTTTCCTGAATTTCCCACCAGCGCACCACGTTTTACTTTGCGTGAGGATTTCCCAGACACGCTCCCGCACATCTACTATCACAAGAAAGGCGAGCGAGTTCCACCATGCATAACGTTTGGCGACAAACGCGACATCATGCATTCGGACGGGATGTTTCGCCTGGTGGACCAGATGTCGGATTGGCTGAATAAGGCTGCGCTGGACGAGTTAGCCGCTGACGACAAAGGCTGGGAACCTAGCAGGCGTGAAGTCGGATTCAATTTTTTAGAGTTGGACCCGCATGGGCTTTTCCCGAAGCCTCCGTTTGGAGGCTGGCGTATGTTTTCGTGTAAGGCTTTGTGGAGTCAGGACGGAAAACTGTCCATGGCGCGCGACCCTCAGACCGAGGCGCCGCTGCTCAAGGCGACGTTCCTTGAGGACCTGCTACATACACTGGAGTCTCATGAAACCCTCACCTCAGGACGCGTGCCTCTAGTTTTTTTCTGGCCACAGGTCGGTGCTGATAACCAACCCGAGATTCACGCGCAATATAAAGCAGACACTGTCGCAACGTTCGCGGAGTTGGCGGAACAGGCAAGTGAATGGAAATGTCGCGTCGCGTTCGATGATTTCGTCAGCAACTTCAATCGTGTACTCGACCGGTCGCGCGCAAAAGCCGAAACCATGCTCTATCTGGCGTTTCCAGTGCGCCGCCCGAAGCAAATCATCGGCATGCAGAGTGACTTCGAGATGATTGCGTACCGAATGCCGCTTTCGCTGCCCGCGAAGCTTTCTGCCGCTGACGGGACATCTGTGTCCCCGGTCGCTTTCATTTCTCCTATATCGGGAAAACTTTTGAAGCGAACATCCGCACTGAGAGAGGCAGATAGCGACCTACAGATGACTTTCGTTGGATGCGGGAGTCTAGGCTCTAAGGTCGCAATGCATGTTGCGCGGGCAGGGGGGCGTGCAGTTCTTCTGATAGACGAAAAGCGGCTCGTCGCGCACAACGTTGCACGTCATGCCCTTCTGCCGGAGGATGTGGCCAGGTTGCAAAGCAAGGCAGAACGACTTGCAAACATAATGGGGAGCTTCGGGGCGAAGCGCCCAAAAGTTTTCATCGACGACATCCGAACTCTCGACTTCACCGCGGCGAGATGTCGAGAGTTTTTTCGCGGACATCAGAGCGTAGTTATTAACACGACCGGGTCGTCCGCTGTTCGCGAATTCCTTTCCGCAGCGCCGTTTAGTGCGCGTATCCTCGAAGGAGCGCTCGTGCATCAAGGCACGGCAGCTTTTTTGACGATTGAGGGCCCGGACAGGAATCCATCAACCACGGACCTTGTTTACCACGCGTATGAAGGCCTGCGTCGTGCTGGCGTACTTCGGATTGCTGCCGGCTCGGAAACAAGTATTCTGGAAGTAGGCGTTGGGTGCCACTCGGTGACTATCCCCATGTCGGACGCGCGCCTATCGCTTGTCGCTGCTGGAGTTGGTCAGCGGCTGCTCGAGTATGGCCAAAATGGGCTGCCGAAGAGCGGCGTGGTTGCTACCTCAACGGTTGGCTCGGATGGCATGTCCATCGCGTGGTCAATCGATAACGTCAGCGCGACCCATCTGGCGCGTGTCCACGACGATGCTGGGTGGACTGTGCACGTACTGGGCGCTGCTCACGAGAAGATTGTCAGCGAAGTTGCTCAGCACCCCGGGGTCGAAACCGGTGGGCTCATAGTTGGCAGCGTTTCTTCGTTGACGCGTAAGATTTTTATTACTGACGTCCTCCCTGCTGCGCCGGACAGCGTTCGTGAGCCGGCTCGATTCGTTTTGGGAACGCAAGGCACGGTGGAAAAAATTCGCGAATACGAAGTCTTGGGTGGACGAACGCTTTGGTGCCTTGGCACTTGGCACAGCCATCTTGCTGTGAGCGGGCCGTCCCAAATGGACCGGGACACAGCGAAATCGCTGAAGGGATTGATTCGGCGTGCAGCGCTTCTACTCATTCGGCACCCAGCAGGGTATGTAGCTCTAGTCGAAGAAGGATTTTCTGTTTAAAAAATCGAAATAAGGGGAGACCAACTGTGAACATCGATTTTCATTACGGGATTGTGTACGTTGTATCCAGGCTCGGGGGACTGCCACCCGACGAAGCAACGACGGTTGCTCACGCGTGCCAGTACGTCGACGATGCAACAACATCGGGGTTGCTTCATTTTTCGGGTGGCGAGCGATTTGAGCGTTTCGCGACTGCACACAAGTTGTTCGACTATGAGAATGTGTATAACGAGAAGAATCGGCTGGTTTGGACGCCGTTTCATTTTCTGCCCTCCGGTGAAGGGCAGACCCTCGAAGAGCGCGCTATCTGCCGAAAAGATAGTCCAGTAGCACGAGAAATCGTGCGGCGCGCCCTTTGCCACAAGGGAAGCGACAACGCCCTTCATCGGCTGGGTGTAACACTTCACACCTACGTGGATACATGGGCGCACCAAGGATTTTCGGGTATCGAGTCGGATTTCAACCGCGTTTCTCACCTTGAAGCAGATGACTGCACGCCCGAGCAGTGGCTCGATGCGATAGCTCGCTTCACGAAGAATCTGGTGGGCAACGTCGAGTCGGAAGTGCTTTCACGTGCTTTTCCTCTCGGTCATGGAGCAGCGTTGCACTATCCTGACCAGCCGTGGGCGAAATGGAGCTACATCGATGGCAAGGGAAATTCCGTTCGAAGAGACAACCTCCCAGATTTCGTCGCCGCTGCGGACATGGCTTGCCGTGCTGTCCAAGCATATGTTGCCGGGTCCGAAAATTTCGTAGACCAATCCGGCCTGAGCTTAGATGAAAAGAACGCGCTGACCCAATTGCTGTCGACCAACACAAATACCGACGAGAAGGTTCGACTGGAGGTAATTCGCGATTCGTTGGTCGCAGGCGCCATCTCGGGGCTGAAAGAACCGCTTCCGCTGTACGTAGGGAAGGGCGTTGCTTCCTGGAAGCATACCGCGACAGGCATTGCGGACGAGGGCGATGGTCATACGCCGCCGGTTTGGAGCGAATCGTTCGAAAGTAGCGACTATCGCAAATTTCACGATGCCGTGAAAGAGCACCGATTCACGGTTGTGCAGGAGGTTCTTCCGGAAAGGGGGCTTCGCCTGGTTTGAACTGCCGAGACCGCGCAATGCTTTTCCCATTTAGCAAGGAAAAAGGACGTCCGCATGAATGACATGACATCGACAGCCGCAGAAGTGCGGTTGGAAGAAGATGCCAAGAGCGCTCAGACGCCCGACACTCGCGATGTGAGTCGCGCAAAGCCGGGCTGGATAGTCATCACGCTTCTGTCGCTGTATCTGTTGCTCTATCTTGCAGGCGCTGCGGCGGCAATTCTCTCCATGTGCTTAGGCGACCTGGAAGGGCGCTGGGCAGCGCTGCGGGTCGGATTGATGTGTGCAGCCGTTGGCGCCGTTGGTGGCTGTCTTTATTGTCTTCGCGCGGTCTACCTGAATCGGTGTGTTCGAAAAACTTGGACGAACGAATGGGCTGCGTGGTATCTCATTCGGCCCATCGTTTCGACATGCTGTGGCGGCATTAGCTTTCTGTTTCTGAAGGCCGGACTGCTGGTTCTGGAGTCGGGCACAAAATCAGATGCCAGCGAAATAGGGTTCTACGCGTTGGCGCTAGTTGCTGGCCTCAACGTGGACAAGTTCGTCGCGAAGATTGAAGACGTAGCGCAGGCGGTTTGGGGTATCGACCAATCGAGAACTCGAAAGGATGCTTCGCCTACGGAAAAACCAGCAAAGAGACAGGCGGGGGCGCCGGAAGCCGATGCCGCTGGCCCGTCTGAATCCTCTGCCGTAACGGGCGGCAGCCCGAGCGCGGAATGATGGAGCTGCTTTTTGTTGCCTTGCAAAGCATAAATCGCTCTCGCAATGCAATCCAAAGCAACGGGAAATCGGACAATCTACATGAGCACAATTGACGCTTCTCACCTTTCGGTGATTCCATACCTCGACATGTCGAGCGTAGACGGCCGATTTATCAGTTCGGCTACGTTCTTCGCCGAGGGTCAATGGAGAATGTGGGTTCCTGCGGAGGATAGGTTCCTTGAGCTGAAAATTGTTGAGCCAGTAGAGATGTTTTACTGGAGTAAGGCGCCGCAGTCGAATCATGACGTGTACATCCAACTGCTAGATTTCGTTGCACAGCAAGCTGCTCTGCCGGGGCTGGAACACGCCGTAACAGGGATGATGGATGATGTTCTTAACATGACTATCCTTCCCGCTAAAATCGACGTATTGCATGCGTCACGCAATTCCGTTGGTAGCGGCATCAGGAGGATGGTGACGACCGAGGTAGAGTATCTTTTCTCTCTGTGTCGAAGCTTGTTTGACCTCCTTCAAGAAATAATTGCTGGCGTATGGAAAACGGTTATGTTGCACGACAAGACTGTCGTGAAGAGACCGCTCAAGGGTAGCTTCCGTGAAATGGTAGTGTTTGAAGGGAAGCCTGTGACGTCTCAGTTGTTGGAATCGCGATTCGGTCTGCCTACGTTGATTGCACAAACGTATGTCGGAGCATCGCGATTTTTTCTTGACCTAAAGACGATGCGGGATAACCTGGTTCATCACGGGTCCCAAGTTCAGACAATCTTCGACGGAGAAGACGGATTTTTGATTGCCGGGCATTTACGGCCGTTCGCATCGATAGCTATTTGGCAGGAAGAAGAAAAGCAGCCCAACAACCTCGTGCCTTTACTTCCTGCGCTGACAACAATGATTTATGGGACGCTTGCCGTGTGCGGAGCCTTCAGTCATGCAATGGAACAGACAATCGGTTGTCCACCACCGCTTGTTCCCGGCATGAAGCTTTTTCTTCGGTGTCCACTTTCCGAACGCTTTTTGGCAGCAATGCAAGACTGCGCAGATAGGGGCGTCTTTAACGAACAGCAAAGCGCAGACGAAAAGCCTTCAGAAGAGAACCGCTCTGCGAAGTGAATTGGCTCGTCACGATTTTTTGCGTCTGGGGTTGCTGGCACGCTGGCGAGGTACGGCTTTGCGGGTCAGCATGACCGGGTTAATGCTCGGCACCGGAGCAATCGTGTTGAACCATGATTCGCGCCCTAGTACACGAAGGACGAGGATGAGGGTGTGCAGTGACGAGCCATCGCCATTCTCGAGGTTTCGTAATGACCTGACGCTGATGCCCGCGCGCGCTGCTACCGTGACTTGGTCGAGATTCTTGTTGATACGCAACGCCCTTAGGCTGTGTCCGATGTCAGCCGCTATCTCGTCGGGCGTTTGTATTCGAATCCGGAATTCCGCTGGTTTCAAAATTCTGCCCTTTCTATTTTGGAGGCTCACCTGCATCGCTCGGCAAGAAGTTGCCTGTTAAAGCCGAAAGTGCACACAATCGGAAAATATCTGCCGGTTGCTCCGAGGAGCCTCGGAGGCCTGCTCATTTCCTCATCGGGTCCACATATCCGGTAATGCATTCGCTGTCAGATGTATGTGCGCGTTCAGCGGTGCTCGAGCAAGCGAAGCGCCTCTTCGCGGACCGCGTGATGCGCTATTTCGTCAGGCGCGACAACCAGCGCTTCGAGAAGGTCCCGCGTCTGAAATAGGGCTACGGTCCGTTCGTACGGTCTGGTCATCTAGTATTTCTCGAAAGAGGGAAAATTACTGCGTTGGTGCTGGGGAGGCAACGTTCCTTTACATGCTTGTGAGGTAAGCGAAAGGCAGGGCAATCGTGATAGCGATGCGAACAATCGTAAGCCACGTCAGACGAATGGCGTCTATATTTAGCGCGCCGGACGGGTCTTTTGGAAGGAGCTCATTCAGTCTTCTCGAGTTCACCAACTTCTTCACGTAACCGCACCGACGAATAGAAATCCTGCCGCTTCAGCTAGCGTCATGGCTTCCCCGTTTGCTATCTTTCGCTGACCAGAGTTGCTTCTCCTCGCTGCCAGGTTCGAGCTCGGCCTCGATGTGAACATCGGACAGCCATTGCGAGATACGCCTCAATGCGTCGTCATCGCTGATACCTTTGGAAGGATTGAGCAGGAGGAAATGGTCGACTAGCTCTCCCGGCACATGCTCGAATCGCTCGACACCGCGCACTGCATCGTCGATTGCGAGCCAATGCTTTAGGCGCTTTCCATACGCATAACTGCGGATGACGTCGGTGCGCTCTGTGCCATCCAGCACATAGCTACGTCGGGGCTTGATGCTGCTGGTCGTGCCTCCCACGCGCGGTCGGAGTTCGGGCGGCAGGTAAGCTATGACGCGCTCCGCTGGTAAGCGGCGAGCCCATGATGTCGTCAGTACAATCTTCACCCTTGGATACGGCGCGAGAAGTTCGAGGAGCAGCGGCGCGAACTCCAGCAACGGGCGGCCAGTGTCGAGAGTTATATCCCCGTCCTCGCCGAGGTACGCATTGCCGACGTGGAGCGTTCCATCGAAATCGACGAACAGCGTGGGCGTTGGGTTGTCCATGACTAGTGGAACAAGCTTCGGCTGTTCTCGCCGCGGAGAAAGCCGCTCCATGACGTCATGCCAGTTCACCGTATGGCCGACGGCCTGTAAGGCGCCTTCGACGTCGATTCTCGGCATTACCAGCATTGCAAGGCCAAAGCCTGTCATCACCTTGAACAGGCGCTCCGTCCCTACAGATTTTCCATTTTCGATGCGAGTAAGTACGCCTTGCGAGATACCTATCGAGTCGGCGGCGTCGAGTACGCTGAGTTCGCAGCTAACTCGCCTGTTTCGGACAAGTTGTCCGAGAGTCTGCAAGTCGACTGCAAGTGGATTTGCATTGGCGACCGACTGCGAAGAAGTGAGAGGCATGGCGTCGACGGTCTCAATGGCTAGCTTTCTGAAAAGCAAGTTTGATAAATGAGGACGTTTTCACCAGCCAAGCAGGACTCGTAGATGCTGCATGAGCCACGTCAACTCGTCTGGCGATACCCAGTCTTTGCGTGCAACTGACACCCGAACACGCTCGAGCGTCTGGTCCGTCGAGTGCTGCGGGTGTGACGCAGCGTCTTTTCTCGCAACTGGAACGAGCTGCTTTGAAAGGTCTTCGCAGATTAGCCATCGTTCGAATCGCTCTTCGTCATTTTGCCCAGCGACATAGGCGCCATCAATCAGCCTGACGCAAAGCTTCGGCTGCGCGGCCGGAACTACGGTCGGCATCGAGTCGCGTGGAAATCCTTCCGGCACGTCGCTGGTTTTCACGTCGTTGGCACGTTATCAGTCAGGAGCAGTTTTGATACGCGATAGTAGTCATCGCACATTGTTAGTTTTTGGCGGGGCCCAGAGTTCCGGCATCGCTGCGGCGGAGACCTCGAGGTCTACATCGAGCGGGTAGTGCCGAAGCAGACATACGGCGACTGACTGGACGAGACCGCGGATGGTCACCTCGTCGGCACGCGCGAGCGTTTGCAAAAACTTGCGCGTTTCGACGACCGATTGCGTGCGTTCGTATGCGTTGGTCAATTTTCGCCCCAAAAAGTAGCTGCGTACTCTCTGCCGGGAGGGGGCTCAACGAGCCATCTGCTGCAACGACGAATTGCGCTGGTTCGGCATGTGGTGACTTCGCAGGCATCATCGTGGTCTCTCGTCCGTAACGCTCGTTACACAGCCTTTGGCCGCCTTGACTGAGATGCCATCAGACTTGTCACTCATCTTCATCGCGCGAAGGGCTCGTTAAGAGACCCCGGAGACGTCGCCGATTTACAGGATTCGCCATTGCAGCAGCAAGCCTATGGTGGGGCAGCGACTGCTTCTAAAACGGGCATCGAAATCTCCGTTCCTGTCGTCACTTGACGTCCGCGTCCCCGGCGCGCTCTGCGCAGAAGTAGTACGAAAATACTCTCAAAATCAGCGATAAAAATCGCTCTTTATGAGTCTACAAAAGTTTTGTAAAAAGACAAGGCGAACTTGAGTTGTGGCTACTTGAGCTCGGCAAAGGGTGATGTTGAGGCAGCTGCGACGAGGTCCTCGTAGTCGACGTAACGCTCAAGGCTTGAGCTGCCGAGTGCAACGAGACATTGAAGAAGTTCAGGCAACGACAGCGTTCCTTCCGTGAGATGGGCGACTATCGTCTTCTCCGTCAGGTCAGCGCCAATACGGACCATTCGTTGTGCGAGTTCTTCAATGGTCACGATTGGATGTCGTGACAGTTCAGCGCCGACAATAGCTCCCGCGCGGTCCTCCCAACTGCCGGACATTGACATCGCATCGGCCCATAATATTGGCGCCTTTGCATTCGTCACGCTAAGGATTTGTAGCAGCAAACTTGCTTTGATTCGTCCGCGCGACACGCGTGACGCTAGCGACCGTTCGGTCTCATTGGTCCCAGCTAGTGTCAGGGAATTCGACAGTTGAGCATAGCTGACGTCGCGGCGCGCGAGGATGACGCGTATAACGCGGGAGGCGAGGGCTGCCCATTGCGTCTCAATTTCAATCACAAGATTCTCTTGCCCCCGGGGAAAGATTGACTAAGATTAAATGGCAGTAAAAATCGCTTTTTAGGAAATGTGACGCTTTCCAGGCATCGGCTTGGCGTCGCAAGAAGGATTCGAGAGCGTGTTTGAGTATTGTACCGGGCGACCAGGCGCAGGCATCCTCAAGCGTATCTTGAGTCTAAGAGATTGCGAAGGAGGGGCTTGGGGGGATTGTGGTACGGCAAGCGCAATGGCTTACACAGTTCACTACAGAGAATATGCGCGCACCGACCTGCCGCTCGCATGGTTGCGAATTGGGCACAAGTCGGATATCATGAAAGTATGTAAGTAAGAATTTACTGCAAAATAGTGAATTTGTCAAGTCGTTGTTGTGTGCCGACTTGAAAATTTTCGACCCTCACTGGGCCTCCCTGAGGCACACCCGAAAAGTATCGCCTATCGAACGCAGCGAATTCTTGGTCCCAAAATGAAAAAACGGAGGCAAGGGCTGCAACCCGAACCTCCGTCTTAATGGCGCACCTGACTGGGCACACCGACGTACTCACGCGCGTAGGGTCTCACATTAGGTGCGCAACGTCAACCCCTGCCCAGAAGGTTTTGAAGGCAGGGTGTTGACCGTCGCCCCGAAATTATGTGAGGTAACTATGTCAACGCCAATTCCACTTGCTGTGGACGGCCTTAGTCCGTCTATGGCTGTCTTTGTCCTCTGTCCTGCGAGCGCGCTCAAGAGTCGTGTGCCCAACACTGGCTTTGAAGGCACGCGTCGCATGCGTTCGTTCCGTTTTGGTCCGGGCCAGAACACGCGTGTTCGTACCTGTCACGGATGTGCCGACAAATGACCAGCACGACAAAGAGCACGAGCACGAGGCGTGAGCGCGCGCTTTCGCCTGTTACGCTGGAATCTGGCGAACTGACCGTCAGAAACGAACCTCCATTGCTACGAGCTTATCCAGGCAGCAGACGACTGGAGGTACTGTTTCAAATACCAGCTACGGACCAGCTTCGGGCGGCACTGCAACACCGTGGTGTAGCAGCCGACCGAGAGCTGTGGCACGCAGACACCGCTCAAAAGCTTGACGCAATGTCCTCGTTTCGTACGTCTTTTCTGTCGACGGAGGAGAGCACCACATTCGTGGAAATCGTACTCGGTAGAGTGCGTCGGCATCTGGCATTGAAGAATTTCGGAGACGAACACTATCGTAGGTTCTACCATCAGACCGTTAATGTAATGAGAGGAGCATCATTGGTTCCGCTTCCTCCTTCGATGGCGTCTCTTAAGGGAGGGTGTCTTTCACTTATTGGGCCGTCAATGACTGGCAAGACGGCGCTCTTACAGCGCATTCGCGCAATGCTCGGCTCACCGTTTCAGGTCTCATCGCGGACGCGCGCGTCTTCGAGCGAGCCCGCGCCCGCTCTGATTAACGTGATTCCATCCTTGAATATAAGATATCCTGAATGTAACACCCTAAAGGGATTTCTCAGGGACATGCGGGAGCGCCTCATTCCGTGCATTAGCACCGATGAGATGCCGCCGCAGAAGGTTCTGACCGACTTGCTGGGAGCGAATGGTGACAATGCGGCAATCGCCGCGTGTATCTTGCTGAACGTCAGCCTGATTACGGTTGACGGAGCAAATTTCAATTCGATTGGCGGAAATCCTTTCGAAATTCCGGCCTTCCTTCTTAAGCTGCAAGAATACTCAGGTATACCGGTTTTGTTTTCCGGCACGTGTGCATTTATGCACTTTATGTCGCTAAAAGGCAGTCCAAGTGCAAATCTGTTTGGTGAGCCGTCGCTTCATTTGGACCCGAACGAAGCGCCGAAACTCGGCGAAGACCAGCGGCCGGTAGGCGAAGGTGTTTGGTATCAAAAGAACGTATGGTACTGGTCATTAGGCATGTTCTCTCGAGATATTCCGATGCCGGAATATCTGCCGGTGTGGACTTATCGCGCGGCGCGAGGTCGAGATGGTTGGCTCGCAGAAGGCTTTGAGGCATTGCACACTGAGCTTATTAAAAAGCCGCGCCTGCTCGAGCCGGAGAAGCTGACGGAGGAGGCCGTCACCAAAATATTTGAGTTGCGGTTGCGAGCGCAAAGGGAGGCGCGCGTCGCCATAACGCAACAACAGGAGCAGGACTACGTCGAAGACGAGGAAGATTTCTTCAACTTCATGGACCACTTCCCGCTCTCTTTTATTCGGAACAAGACGAACAAAAGCCGGATTCGCGCCGCGATGGGGTCAAGATGAACCGTGTCCATTCGAACGTTCTGTTTATGCCGGCGTTTCCCGACGGCGAGTTGGTTCCTCATTTTCTACGGCGCTTATGTCATGGTGCGCATTCGCTTTCGGCGCCGCCCGCGAGTATGGGGCTGCTCGACACCCCTCCGGTGCTCAATGCGATGCCGAATGACCTTGCTCGGTTCCATTGTGAGTTTGGTCACCTGTACGGCACTATCGATGAGCTATTGGACCGCCACACGCTGTGTGACCTGCACTGCTGCGGGCTGCCGGTAGACCGTATTGGTCTTCAGAGAGCAAGGCTCAAAAGAAAACTGTTCACGCCCACCAGATTAAGCCGTTTGCCTGTTGTACTTGCTCCGACCGAGTGGACGGACTTGCGGTGTCCGGAGTGTGAAGTCGAGCAGGAGCGAGAATATGGTTTCTCGTTCACGCATCGGTGTACGGAGCCGCCATTCGTTGAGGTATGCGGCATTCACGAAACGGCATTGAGGATTCGTTCGGAAGATGCGTGCCCGTACGAAGCTTGTCGCCGGAATGTTCCGAGCAATCGGCAACAAAATATGGCGCTGGAATACTCCCGACGGGTTTGCGTCGCAGTCGAGATGCCGGCGGCTCAGTCCCAGTACCACAAGGACTCTGTTGCAGAGCGGCTCCTCGTCTCGGGCTGGGCCTCACCTGCTCGACGTGTGTATTTCGATGACCTGCTGCCCCGATTCTCCTTCTTTTTCAAGGACGCGTTCTCTGACGGGCGACTAGCTCAGCTTGTGGAGCGGCCCGAGTTAGTTGACACCGCTGTTCGGGCGTTATTTCGAGGGGACCGAAGTGTCCATCCAGTCTGGTGTGTCCTCATGCTCTGGTTCGCAGAGAACTGCTGGCGTGAGCGGTGCGTAAGGGAGAGTCGCCCAAGTTCACGACGTTGTCCACGAATAATCAAGGAGTCTGACTGTGCACGGGATAAGCGCTCGCAAATGCACTGAGCACGGCGCCGTGCTCAGCTTGCCGGTAATTGGCCCAGTGCGAACCGACCTAGGTGAGCGATGCCTTATATGAAACGACTGATGGCGCCTTTCATAGGAAAGGCATGTTGGATACAGAATTCTAGTTCAGAGGTTTAAGCAGTGTCGAGTTGGTACGAATCAAGCTTTTTCTTTAAGTTGCAGATAAGGGATGAAGAAGACATCGCTGGATTTTTTATGAATCATGCGTCCATGAGGACTTCTAGAGAGCATAAAGATACTAGGACGGGGACAAAAGAACTTTCGTTGCGCTTTCCGCAAAACCTGGCAGAGGTCGTCGAGAGCTTTCCGAATGAATTGCCAGGCGTCGAGCACGTCATTGACAAACACACCCGGTTCAAGATTTATCGAGCTTTCATGGACGAGCTTCAGGCGAAAGAAATGTATGACTATCACCTTCATGGGATACCAACGGCGAAGCTCCGCTCGTTTGGAACGCAAATGTTGAAGCTGAAGAGAGACATTAAATTCTGTCCAGATTGCGCGGAGGATGACTGCGCCAACTACGGATATTCAATTTGGCGTCGAGGGCATTTAATGCCTGGAGTTTTGACATGCGTCACTCATCAAAGAATGCTAGTGACATTTTGTGAATACTGCGAATCGAAGTTCGGTTGGTTGATGCCTGCTTCTCAGCCGACTCTGCGATGCTTGTGCGGTGGGGCTCTTAAGTCGGTTGCGCGAGTAGGAGATATTGATGTCGCCAAGTCGATTGACATTGCGACGATGGCAGAAGACCTGCTTCGCGATGCAGCCCCGAAACGACTGACGTCAGAGAACTTGTCTTCTGCAATTGGCCGTCAGCTTGGTACGGGTTCGCTCCAGGACTTGCGCAGACGGCTTCGTGATGCGCTATGCAGCACCGTCGGGGAGAAGGCAGTTGAAATGATGGGAGTCCGTGAGACGACGCTCGACCGTTTTATTGGGCGGCAAGCTAATTTGCGCCCGGTACGAAATCCAATCCAAAACTTGGCCGTCATTCGTGCACTTTTCGGCGGCTGGCAAGGTTTGAAGCATGCAATGGATGAAATCGAGCCGATAGAAGCCAAAGAGCGCTCGCGTCGCCCTTTCGTGCGAGGGGAGAAGTCGGCGGAGGGACTTCATCGAAGAAAATATGTGGAGCACTACCGCGGTCTGACAACTGGTGAGGCCTCGGCTTTGCGAGACAAACATCGTAGGTGGCTACTTAACATTATTGGCCAGGACCCTTCAGTGAGGCGAATGGATTTGGCGAAATTTTCAGGCTATTGGCCGGCAATAAGGCATCTATTAGGAATCGACAGCGAATGGTTTGAACGTACATTGCCTGACCGTAACGCGCTAAAAAGTGGCCGGAAATCGCAACAAATGCGTGTCGCTAAGCAGGTTGCGCAGGTTGTGGCCCATATCTTTGAGCGTCGAGACCTCGCTATAAAAACACGTCCAATGTCTCGAATCGCGAAGAGGTATTTGGTATCCGCTGTCCGTGGCGCATATAGGAGTCGCGGAGTGACCAGTCATCCTGACGTCGAGAAAGCGCTCAAAGATTGCATCGACACGCATGAATCATGGCGAGCGAGAGTCACGCGAGACATCGTTGAGCGCGTTCGTCTTCTTCGCTCAGATGGACATAGATGGTCTGATGAATCATGGTGGAATGCAAGAAGAAAGGAAGCGTTCTTTAACAATTCTAGTAAGGCAAAGCGATGGCTGAGTCAAAACAAATAATTGTCGGCGACTGTAGTCATCTCCCATTCTCGCGAGGCGAGGCGGCGAGATTGCGCGCATATAGGAACGAGGTCGAGACCAAGGTCCTGTTTGACCCCTCACAGGCAGAGAAACTTTTTCTGCGTAGGTTGGGGGGGCGTCCCGTCCTTGATTGGCCGGTAGCGCTGCCGCCGCGCGACCCGCGAGGTGTTGAGGGCGCGGAAACGTTCGAATGTTGGAAGAATGCAAGCGCAAGCAAAGTGGGAATTGCCGGTTCGTATTTCAGCTTTAAGGCTGGAGGCAAAACAGCGCTTCACTCACATCTCGAAGCAAAGCTGCTGCGTTACTTCGAAATGTGCCCATTCGTTACAGAAATACGCACGCAGTACCCTTCATGGGACCGTCAGAAGTACCTCTGGAGCTGCGAGCGTGGCCAGCGTATGCGCAAATCGGATGTGATGACCGTCGACTTCATGCTTACTTTGCAAATTCCCGGCTACCCCTTCAGGGTTTATCACGGTGTATCGGGAAAGCCCGCAGCATTGGTACACGACGAGGCAGTATTGAGGCGGCATCGCCGCGAGGAGGGCAACCTATGGAAGTGGAGATGTACGCATGAGGTCATGACCGAAGAGACGATTCCGGAAACCGAGTTCAGGAACTATCGGCGCCTGTTCGCGTTCATGCTGCATACCGAGGATATCGGAAAGGACGCGCTTGCAGCAAAGGAGTTCGCCTGCGCGCTTTACGCGACAAATGCAAGCGGCAGTCTCGAGCGTGTATTGGGCATCATTGCTAAGCGCTTCGGATGGAGTCTTGCTCGTGGTTATAGACTCTTCGGCATCGGGCACTTTCTCGGTCATCTCACATGGGACCACCGATATCTGCTGGGCCGCGACCGCCCCATGATGTTAGCTAGGAAGTATTGAAGATGAACCCGAACCGCACTAGCTCATCGGTGTTTTCTGAGGGTTGTCGCCGCGACGCCTTGAGCTCCGCGCCCTGCGGAATTTGCGTCCTTGTTGGTGATAGGAAGACACGAATAGCGTGTCGATTTCTCCGCGACGGCGGTGCCTCGGCGGGGATGAAGGGGCTCGGTCAGTCAGCGAAACGCGGCATCGGGTTGCGCACGCGGCCTACGGCAACCACATTTCGATTCAAGTGGACACCTGACGATGTGGTCTGTCTCATTAGGGGAGGTCGATTGCATTTCATCAACGAGGAATGCATGCCTCGTCAGATGTTGGTCGAATCCATTCCGGAGCGAATCGCAAGCATCGTTGGATATCGGGATTGCAGAGTGATTGCCGAGCCTTTGGCGTATGTCAAGGCGTTCCGTGATGCGGGCAACCTTCATGGCCTTTCAGTTCCGACGATGCGCAAGCGGCGGGAAATAAATTTCTTCTATGGCAGGCGTCCGAATGCGACGATAAGTCAGGGAGCGCGATGCGGTGGCAAAGGAGGCGCTGGCAGTTATGGATACGACTAATTCTCCTTCGGCTACGGGACGAGATGAAGTTGGCGCATCTTGCCTCAAGCTCAGTCGACACGGCACTTGGTTCCATATCGGTTCTGCCGGCAAGCAGACAGCCTATCGGTTCCTCTGCGAAGACGGTGCCTGGGTGTGGATGATGAAACTCGGTGAGCAGACGGAGCACGGCATCAAGTTAAACCCACCGCCTAAAACAATGAAGCTTCGAGTCAGGTGGAAGGCCGCGTATGTTCGAGACCTGTTACGGACTGGACGGCTATATCAAGCCACCGAGCGAGGTATTCCTCCGGAGATGCCCACGGAGGCTATTCTGGACGGCATTGATGCTGAGCTGGACAAGAAGCGTTCGCTGGTGACGTATATTTGCGCTCATTGGGGTGACTCTGTCATTACGGACCCGGCTGCATACGCAGAGGCAATTTCCAACGCAGTTGATATCTACGATGTCGCGGCTCCAACGGCACGGAAGTGGCTGGAGATGCATCTTTTCTATGGAGAGCACCCTAACGCGACGATGCAGCACAGCTGGCGGAAAGGAGGACCGGGCTCGTCACGACGTAACCTGCGCGACGAGTCGGGGAATTACGTTACGAACTTGGGACGTCCTACCGACAATGAGCGCCTTGACAGCAATACACGACATAAGCGTAGGCGCCTTTTGCCTCCGCTCGCCGTAGCGTGGGAGCGTTTCATCCGTGTACAAGCATGGGAGAACGATGACCCAATTACGATGATTCTCGGCCGCTTTAAGATAACGCGCGTTGCATATAACCGTGCTGCAGACGGTGCAACAAGGGCGTACCCGGTTGACCCGAAGTATTTGCCTGAGGATGCAAATATGTTGCGTTTCGGGCGACCAATTCTCTATGCTGCGCGCCACGAGCGAGACGAGGCGCGGAAGTACGAGGCCGGTCGTCGTCGGCAGCTCAGTGGTGGGAGCTCACGCGATTTGGTCGACGAGGAACTGTCTGTCCTCGATATTGATGCGACGCCCGCAGATATCTATTTGCGCTATGGAAGCGAGACTATCTTCATCGATGGAGTAGGCAAGCCAACCGTCTTCATTGCAAGCGACCGCGGAAGCAGTGCAATCGTCGGGTGGTACGTCACTTTTGGAACGGAGAACGGCGACGGGTATAAGAGCTGCATTTTCTCTGCTTACACGCCGAAGGAGCGCGAACTACTCAAATGGGGTGTCCCGAACTTGGCAGGTTTGGTGTACGGCTGCGCAAGCCAGATTTTCATCGACAGAGGACCTGGTATATCGAAAAAAACACAGGCGGCAGTGGTAGCACGTCTGCGAACTGATTCCTTGATGGCGCGGCCGGGCGACCCGAGAGGTAAAGGGCTTGTCGAAGGAATTATGCGTTATTTTCAAGACGAGGTTGCCCTTATCCCGGGCTCGACTCGTCCCAGAGGGAATCCAGATGCTGACAGGCGGCGCAGAATGAACGCGAAAAAAGATGCCATTCTGACGAAAGAATCCTTCATGCGTGCGTTGCTGACTGCTTTCAGTAAATGGAATACGTCGGCTGACGTCAGGCATCTGCTCACCCCCGACATGATTAAGGCTGGGTGGGTCAAGCCTATCCCTGCCGACATATATCGGTATTACAAGGGCATCCGTACTGATAGCTACGAATGGGATTGGTCAGAAGAGAGAATCTTCTTGACGCTTTGCGAGAAACATAATCGTGCGGCGCCGGGCGGAGTTGTGACGGTGGGTCGACGGCTCTACACCTCCGAGGGCCTAAAAGGCATGGCTCGAGCGTTCGAAAGCATGAATCGCGGGTCTAAACCGATTGGTTCCTATACCGCTACTGTCTATGAAATCCCCAATGCACCCCTACACCTTCTTTGGTTGAAGCCAGATGGGACGCTGAGCTGCTTGGATGCGACTGAAGCGACAAAGAAGCAGTTTCACGATGATTCGCGAGGCATACATGATTTCCTGACCATGGTTGGGAACGCGAGAAAGCGAGTGGCAGCGCATGCCAACAGGAGAAATCTGACGGTCGAAAGGGTGATAAATAAAGATGCGCTATCTGCGGCGAAGCAGAAGAAAATTGACGACATGGAGAAGAACGCGCATCTCGTCGACAGTAGGGAAACGGCCGTCGACAAGCGGAGGAGAGCGACCTCGGCCGCCGCAGCGGAGCGTGTTGCAGACTTGCGTGCCCAGTTTGGGCTAGCTGGCGAACAAGCGCCGCAGGTCAATCCGGGCAATGAGATAGGTGCCGAGTATTCTTCGGTCGATGATTCGCAGAAGTTGATTCTTGATTTTTGAAGTTCGCGGCGTGCGCTCGGACTAGGTCGACCTAATTTTGCCGAGCTTCTAGTCCGAAGCGGTGAAGTGAAAAATCCCACTGTCATCCAACTAGGCACCGCGACCAGTGCTTCGGGCACGGTTTCGATTGTTCGTCGAATTGCATCAGAGGATGCGACGCACGCCGGATAGTAGGAACGTCCGCTCACTTCGGCGGAAGAGGCAACGATGCGCCGATGTGAGTCTCATGGCGTGACAGCAAAAGTGTCCTTTGAAAAACCGTCGCACCACGCAGTTCGAGGTCCGCAGTGAGTCTTCGACGATTGGATGGAGCCACAGCGATGAACGTCTCGGCGTTTCGCATATCTTGCGCTGACTGCCTCTCTGGCGACAAATCGTTCTTCATCGAAGCCGCGCGGCTTGTCGCGGGCGCTCGACTGCGGAGACCATGCTTAAATCCGCTGGGCAGCCATTCGACTCATTTTTGCTGCATCCATAGTGGCTCAATCCCGCACTCGAGCAGGATGGCTCGGGCGGCAGCGCCGAACACGTGACTCAATGACCTGTCGGCAGTCATGGACGGCAAATCAAGGGGCGATGGGTTCGCGGCATAACCGCGTCAATCGCAGCATGACGAGCTGATTTGTTCGTTGCGTTGGCGACCGACAGACTAAGCCAGCCGCGGAAAATCTTGTGCGAGAGGGGGCGGCGGAAACTGGGTTCGCATTCGCGACGCCTTGAAGGCTAGGCAGAAAAAACATCCTAAGTGTTTTCCGGGTCGGTTCAGCCGGAACGCCTTGCTAGGCAGGGCGAGAAACGCATCTATTATTTTGTGCCCCACTTTGGGGAATCGGTCGTATAAGGGGGCGTTTGACGACCGGGAGACGGAGGTCGAGATGGCGCAAATCCTCACTGGGCTTGGCTCGCGCCGTATCATACTCTGGTAGGGAAACGTTTTTATTATCTCGGGACACGTGCCTGGCTGGAAAGCCGCGGTGCCTCCGCGCATCGGCGGAATAAGCGCTTCTTAAGCTGTTTGCTGTAGAACGGAGCCTTGCTGCAGGCCGTTGATCGTACCGCCGTGGCGCAAGTGACTTACATCAGTTGTGGCCGCCGGCAAACGATGCCTGCGTTGTCGGCCATTCCGGCCCATCACCCGATCAGAATAAATGCGCATACAGATTGCTTCAGATCTGCATCTCGATGTCGTGGAGAGCAGATGCATCGACATATCGCCGCTGGACGTTGCAACCGATGCCGACGTCCTCGTACTCGCGGGCGACATTCATCGCGGCACCGGTGCGGTCGACGCCTTCGCGAATTGGCCGGTCCCTGTGGTCTACGTATCGGGGAATCACGAGGCATACGGATCACGCTACTCCGCGCTCGTGGACGGACTTCGCGCAAAAGCAGCAAACACACAGGTCAGATACGTCGAGCGTGAGGCGATCGTGATAAACGGTGTGCGGTTTCTCGGCAGTTGTCTCTGGACCGATTACGAACTGTATGGAGACAGCGCATCGTCGATGGACTACGCGCGGCAGCATATGTCCGACCATTCGTTGATCTGGATGACGCATCACGAACGCTTTGCGCCTGAGCACGCATTGGTCGAGCATCGCACATCGATTGACTGGCTGACTCGTGAACTGGCGGTGCCTTTCGATGGCAAGACGGTTGTGGTGACGCACCATGGTGTTTCCCCGGATTCGATCCACCCTCGTTTTCTCGACCATCCGGTTAATGCAGGATTTCTCAGCGATCGTCGTGATCTGCTCGATCAGGCGGATTTATGGATTCATGGGCACGTACACGACTCTTTCGACTATCGTCACGGTAAAGCGCGCGTCGTTGCGAATCCGCGCGGCTATCCGTTAGCGGTTGATTGCGGCGGCGTATCGAAGCAGATTCGCTGGGAAAACGACGCGTTCTGCGCGACGAAGGTCGTCGATATCTGATCTGCTTTCTGTTGCGAAATACGTGCGTTGCCGCCAAGGCAACCGAACTTTTCCTCGCAGGCCAGGCAGAGCGCTTCAGCGGGCTCCGCTCATCCGGTCCATGGTTGCGAGCAATTCACTGAGCGACTGCTTGCATTGCGCCGCGTCGGGCGTGCTCGCGCGCAACGCACTCAACGACCGGTCGATTGCCTTGTCGACGACGTGCCAGTCCGATGCCGCGCGCGGCTTGAGCGAAGCCTCGGCATCGTCCCACGCCAGTTCGAGATCTTTGATTCGAGCCTTGCCGCCCTTCAGGTCGCCTTTGTCGACCAGCGCCGCCGTATCCGCTGCGATCTTGCGGAACGGCGACAGGTCGCCGAGCTTCGACGCGCTGACCGACTCGGCGGCATTCGCGGATAACACAGCAATGCCATTTCTATCGATATGTCCAAAGCTGACGGCGGACAATGCAATGAACGAGCCGATGATGGTTTGACTGAGGGTTCGTTGGTTCATGATAGGTCGTGCTCTTAAAGTTGACGGGAGAATGATCGAGGTGTTTCTGGTTCAGGACTCGCGCGCGGTATCCGGCTGATCGGGTCGACGTCCGGTGAAGGTGGCGAGCAGAACCAGAACGACAATGGCAAGAAGAAAGACCACGCTCGTGTTGATCGTGCCCAATCCCATTCCGCCGTACGTACGGGACTGCGACAGCAGATCGCCGAACGATGCGCCGAGCGGCCGTGTCAGGATGTACGCGAGCCAGAATGTCAGAACCGGGTTGCCGCCTGCATAGTAGATCGCGCTAATCAACGCGATCAGCGCGCTGAATGCCACGACACCGATCATGAATCCGAGTCCGAGTGCTTCAGTGGCGAGATCGCCGGCGGCAGTGCCCAACGCGAAAGTGAACAGCACGGCGGCCCAATAGAAAAGTTCTCTGCGCGTCGTGAAAATGGTGTGAATGGAGAGCGTTCCCTCGCGGCGATACCAGAGCGCAAATACGACAATCAGCGCGAGAGCGAAAACAATTGTGCTGACGTAAAGGCTGATGTCGAGTTTGTCGGTCAGTGCATCGGTGATTTGGGTTCCGACGACACTCACGAGGACTACCGTGAGCCAGTAGATCCACGGTACGTATTTGCGCTGTCGAAGCTGAAGTGCGAGCGCCGCCAATAAAAGCGTCACCATGATGCCGTCGGTCAATGCGACACCCAGGCCCGCGTGGACAGCAAGATAGTCCGCACCGGTTTCGCCGACTGTCGTTGCCATGATCTTGATCGCCCAGAAAACGAGTGTCGCCTCGGGTACTTTATTGCTCATCAGAGCAGCGCGATATGTCGAGGTTTCGAGCAACTTGATTCTCCTGTCGATAAGTACCGGATGCGGTATGCCGATCAATGCATTTGCAACTCAATTAATGAGCCGACTATGCATTCGAGAACCTTAAGTAAGGCTTATGGAAGGAATGGGTTGAATTGCGATTGCGACAGAGGTTTCTTTTGCGGGAGTTCCTGCGTTTCGCGAAGAACCTTAGGAGATGCTTAACGGAGGAGGGGGCCGCCGCGCTGGAGTGGCGGCAGCCCATCTGGAGGGAAAAGTGGAGCGGATTAGAAGCGGGTACGAATACCCGTGGTCAGCTCCAACTGGTTCTTTGCGCCGAACGTCGTTGCGACGACGTAACCGTTGTGCAGTTTCATGTAGTCACCGGCAACATAGAGTTCAGTGCGTCGCGACAGGTGATAGAACACCGACGCGTATAACGTTTCCTTGTAGCCGCTGCCCGTGCCGGTATCGGGATTGAAGCCGAGGTTGGCATTGGCCGTACCACCGTTGTCGTCGAATGCGGCATTGGAAGCGTGCATCTGCTGATAGCCGATTGCGTAGTCGAGCGGTCCTTTCGGCGACAGTTTGAACGAGACTGTCCATGCATTGTCACGACGCTGACCGAGTGCGCCCTGATCGCCGGTGTAGTGGAAATAGCCGGCGTTCACGCGAAAAATGCTGTACGTGTAGTTGCCGCCGATCGAATAGGCTTTGTTCGTGAAGCCATTGTTGTTCACGTGGTTGTAGAACGTGGAGAGGTTGAACGGCCCTCCGTTATATCCCAGTGCTCCTGTGTAGGTCGCGTTGTTGCCGAAGCTTGTCTTGTTGCCGAACGCATAACCTGCGGCGGCGAAGATGCCGTTCGTAAAGAGCTTTTTCCACACCAGGCCGTTTTCATAGCGTGTGCCGGTTGCACTGCCCGCGTAGAAGATCAGTTGCTTGAAGTTATTGGTGTTGGTCCAGCCGCCTTCTTCCGTGCTCAGCGACGCGCTGGTGTAGGGGTCGCCGTAAATGGCGGCTGCATCGCGTGCCACGGTGTTCTGGAAGCCCGCTGTGAATTTGCCGAAGGTCTTGCTCTCGACGCCGACCCACGCGTCGCGGTCGAATAGCTGACCGGGGTCTTCCATGCCGCCGTCGCTCACGCGGTATTCCGCTTCGAGACGGAAGATCGCTTTCAGGCCGCCGCCGAGATCTTCCGAGCCTTTCATACCGAAGCGGCTGCCGCTAAACCAGGGCTCGCCGTTGATCCCCATTGAAATGGCATGCCGTCCATCTGCGTTCGCATTGGTTTGATACGACACTGCGCTGAGATCCATCAAACCGTAAAGCTGTACGCTCGATTGAGCATGAACACTGCCCACTGCCAATGCACTGCTGCTTGCCACCAGCAACAGCCTGGTTTTTTTCACCATCGTCTCCTCCAATGCAGCTATGTTGAATTGATTTGAAATCCATTGAGTAGCAGAGCCAAGGATAGTCAGACCAACCCTTCACGCCTCTTTCGCGGAAGTGCGACGAATGTCAGTGAAAACACCAGAAACAATACGGTTGACAGAGTAGGGTCAAGCGAGCCGATTAACGATGCCGAGAATGGTCACGCGGCGGCAAACACCTCGCGCGGTTCTTCTTCGCGCAAGATGTAGCCGAGTCCGCGCAGTGTCATGATCTTTGCCGTCGAATCGGCAAGATGCTTGCGCAGGCGGTGAATGTAAATGTCGATCGCGTCTGCACTCGGTTCATCGTCGAGAGCAAAGACTTTGTCGATGAGCGTGGATTTGGAAACGGTCTTGCCCTGCTTTAGCATCAGCGTTTCAAGAATCGCATGTTCGCGGCGGCGCAAAGGCAGTGGCTCGTTTCGCAACACGAATTCACGCGAGTCGAACAGATAACGCAAATTGCCGCATTCGATGGACTGCCCTTTGTCACCCGTCGCCTGACGGCGAATCAATGCCTTGATGCGTGCCACCAGTTCGCGTGCATCGAACGGTTTGACGACATAGTCGTCCGCGCCAGCAGAGAAGCAGGCCACTTTGTCATCGGTCGAGCCGTTCGCGGTGAGCATCAGCACCGGCACGTTATCGCGTTTGCGTCGCAGACGCGCAAGCACGGCCTTGCCGCTGATGCCGGGCAGGCGCAGATCGAGCAGCACGGCGTCGTAGCACTGCAGGCTGAGCAGCGTTTCGGCGCGTTCTCCGGTCTGCGCCCAGTCGATCGAAAATTGTTCGACCTGCATCAGGTTCGTGACCCAGCGCGCGAGATCGGCGTCATCTTCAACGAGCAGCAGTTTCATGGTTCTCCCTCATTCGGCGAGTTGTGTGGCGCTTTACGTTGCGCCCGCCCATACGCGCATTTCGACTGTCGCGACAAGGCCGACGCCGTCGGCATTCGATTCAAGCGTGACGGTTCCACCCTGTCGGTGTGCAATTTCCCTCACGATAGGAAGGCCGAGTCCCGTTCCTTCCGCGTGACTCGACGCACGATAGAATCGTTCGAAAACACGCGCTTGCGCTTCGGCTTCGATACCGGGTCCGTTGTCGATCACGCGCACGATTGCCATGTCGCGGCAACGCTGCGTCTGGACGGTGACGCGTCCGCCCGGTTGCGTATATCGCAACGCGTTGTCGACCAGATTCGTCACGAGGGCGGCGGTCAATGCTTCGTCGCCGGTGACGAACAGATCGTCGTCAAGCTCGGCACCCAGATCGATGTCGCGGGATTGCGCGAAAGCAATCAACTCCTCCAGTACACCGGCGGTTAAAGCGTGTAGATCGACCCGTTCGCGCGCACCGGACGGCGCCGCCGATTCGGCCTGCGCGAGCAACAGCAGTTTGTTGGTCAACGTGGTCAGCTTGCGGCTGCTTTTGTGCATGCCCGCCAGCGCTTCGGCGAGCGGTACGTCGCGGTTGTCGCGCTGTCGTGCGAACTGGATTTGCGCCACCAGCAGTGCGAGCGGCGTGCGCAACTGATGCGCAGCGTCGGAGATGAATTGCCGCTGGGTGGCGGCCTGTTGCCCCATTCGCGCAATGCACTGATTGATGGCCTCGACAATCGGCCTCAATTCGACGTGCAAACGTGCGACGCGAATAGGTTCGAGTTGGGATGGTTTGCGATCGGCGACATCGTCTTTTACTTTCATCAACGGCAGCAGTTCGAAGGTCAGCCCGAGGTACACGAATACCATCGCGAGCACTAGCGTGAGCACTTCGCTGAACAATTGCGGACGCAGCAGATGCCACACCATCGCGTCACGTGAGCCTTCGGTCTTCGCGACTGCAACCACGACTTCTTCGGTGCGTCCTGAATCGTAAAGCTGCCTCACATACGCGACGGCGCGCAGCGCGCGTCCGTCTTCGAGACGGGTGGAATAGAGCGTGGGCGCGTCGCCTGCGTGCGGCGGCAACGGTAACTCGGGATTACCTGCCAGCAGCCGGTGGCCGCTCGCCTCGACGCGATAGAAGACACTGTCCTGCTCCGGCGACTCGAACAGTTCGAGTGCGGCAGGCGGCACCTGGATCGACACCGAGCCGTTATCCCAATCGATATCCTCGCCAATGATCCGCATCGACGACAGCAGCGCATTGTCCTGCACGAGATCGGCCGTGGTCTGCGCGAAGCGGTATGAAATCGCGCCGGAAATGGAAACGAATGCCGCGAGAGGCAGCAGAAGCCACCACAGCAATCGTCCGCGCAAACTGCCTGAAAACACGATGGATTGTCCCTTGTTATTTCAAGCCGGCGCGTCATGCGATCCGTTCACGGCTTGACGCCGTTGACGAACTGATTGGTGAATGTCCGCGACAGATCGATATGCCGGCTCTTCACTGATGGTTTGAACGCCGACAGCACTTTCAGCACAGTTTCCGGTCCGTCGGCAGGCATCTTGCCGTCCACTGTGAACATCGGCAGCGAAGCCTTTAGCGCGCTCAAATAAAGCGCCTTGTCGTTGCCGGCATAATCCTTCGGCATTTGCGCGGCGATTTCTTCGGCGCTGTGCGTATGCAGATATTGCAGCGTCTTCACGAAGGCACGCGCGAGTGCGGTAGCTTCGGCGGGATGTTTGTCGAGCCACGTGCTTTGCACGTAGAGGCTCGAAGCCGGATACGTGCCACCAAGGGCCGCGCGGGTTCCTTCGACATTGCGCATATCCACGAGAACCTGTGCGTCGCCGGTCTTCAGCAACTGCGAGACGGTCGGCTCAGTGGTCATGCCGGCGTCGATATGTCCCTGCCTGATTGCTGCGATAAAACTATGGTCCGCGCCGACCGGCAGCACGTTGTACTGCGAAGCCGGCACACCGTTAAGTTTCGCCAGATATTGCGTCAGAAAATTGGTCGATGACCCGAGGCCGGTTACGCCGAGTGTTTTACCCTTGACGTCCGCCATGCTTTTAATCGAGCCGGCGGCTTTCCTGGAAACCATCATCACTTCGCCCGGCACCTGGCCGAACACGACGATCGCCTTCACTTCCTTGCCTCGGGTTTGCAGATCGATAGCGTGGTCATAGAAGCCGGCCACCGCCTGAACGCTGCCCGCCAGCAACTCGGTTTCTGCGTCGATACCGGCCGGTTGAGACTGCAATTCGACGTCGAGCCCTTCGGCCTTGAAGTACCCCAGCCGCTCGGTGAGTTGCACCGGCAAATAGATGAGCTTGGAGATGCCGCCGACCATGACAACGATCTTTTCCGGCACGTCTGCGCGCGCCGGCGAAGCCGGTTGCGCGAGCAGACAGAGCGTGACTAACGTCGCAGCCGTGGCGCGGGCGGCGCGCGAAAGTCGCGTCGAAGGACGAGTCATTGTGAGTTTTGTCTCCGTTATATCGCGCATCGTCGAGTGGCATTCGATGGCGTGCTGCCAGAAATTCTAGCGGCTCAAATCCTTCGCAATGCTTTCGCCAGTGCGTGTTTCTTTCTGATTGCGGGTTTATCCCGAGTACTTTTATTTGAGGCGGCGGATTCAGCCGGTCGACGCGCGCAGGGCATTGGCGCGCGGAAACGTGACGCTGATGTCGACGCCTTTGCCTCCGTCGCCCGGCTTCAGGCTGATCTCGCCTTGATGCGCGTCGGCGATTTCACGCACGATCGCAAGGCCCAAACCTGTGCCGTCGGTATCTGTCGAGGCCCGGAAAAACGGTTCGAACACCCGGCTGCGCGACTCGGCTGGAATACCCGGACCGTCGTCGAGCACACTGACGGCGACGGTATGCGCGGTGGCGTTGACGGCGACAGTGACGTGACCGCCGCTGCCGGTATAGCGGATCGCGTTCTCCGCGAGGTTCTGGATCAGCGCCTGCAGCAAGCCCCGATGACCCGCCACCGCTGCAACGCCGGTCAGTTCGGCGCCAAGGTCGATACCACGCGCCTGCGCGAGGAGCGCGAGGTCTTCCACGACCTCCATCGCAAGCGGCACGAGGTCGACGCTCTCTACCGCGAGTTGCGTCGTGTCGGCCGCTTCGGCTTGCGCCAGCAGCAGGAGTTTGTTGGTGAGCCCGACCATCGAACGATTGCTACGATGCATCGCAGCGAGCGCTTCGTCGAGCGCGGGATTCAGGCCGTCCTGCTGTCGCGCGAACTGCAACTGCGTGCCGAGCAACGTGAGCGGTGTGCGCAACTGGTGCGCGGCATCGGCGATGAAGCGGCGCTGCGCGGCCACCTGCACGCCGAGCCGCGCAATGCACTGATTGATCGCTTCGACGATAGGCCGCAATTCGGTATGCAGCCGTTCGACCCGAATCGGTTCGAGTTGCATCGGATCGCGGTCGGCGACATCGTCTTTCACCTTCATCAGCGGCCGCAATTCGAAAGTCAGCCCGATGCAAACCAGCGCCACTGCCAGCACGATCATCTCGATCTGCCGCACGAGTTGCGGTTGCCATAGCTGCTGGGCCATCGCATCGCGCGAGCGGACAGTTTTGCCGACCGTCACCCGCACGCGGCGCGTCACGCCATTGTCGTACATCAGACGCACGAGGCCGACTGCGCGCACTGGCTTGCCTTGCAGCGCGGTATCGTAGTGATCGGGCGTGTCGGGCGCCTGCGCGGGACGCTGCGGGAAATCCGGCGTACCCGCGAGCAAGGCTCCGTCTTCGACGCGCACGCTGTAAAAAACCTGATCGCGATACGGCGATACGAATATTTCGAGCGCGGCGGGCGGCACATCGACACGCAGAAAACCGTCCAGCCATTCCACTTCGCCCGCGATCATGCGCGCCGACGAAATCAGCTGATTGTCCTGCACCAGATCTGCGGTGCGCCTGGCGTTGTCGTATTCGGCCTTGCCGGTGACGAACACATATAACGCGAGCGGCACCAGCAGCCACCACAGCAGGCGCATGCGCAGGCTATTGGTCATCGTCTTTCTTGCGCAGCAGATAACCGAGCCCGCGTAACGTCACGATTGCGGCCGAACTGCCGTCGAGCTTCTTGCGCAGACGGGAAATGTAGATCTCGACCGCGTCCTCGCTCGGCTCGTCGGCGAGCGTGAAGATCGCGTCGACCAGCGCCGGTTTCGTCACCGTTTTACCGAGCCGCAGAATCAGCGCTTCGAGCACCGAGCGTTCGCGCGGCGTGACATTGAGCGGCGCGCCTTTCAGCGTGAACTGGCGTGTGTCGATGTGAAACGCGAGATCGCCGCAGATCACCTCGCTCGCTTTCGACGGCGACTGCCTACGGATCGCCACCTTGATTCGCGCAATCAGCTCGCGCACTTCGAACGGTTTGACCAGGTAGTCGTCTGCGCCCGCGCCGAGCAGTTCCACCTTTTCGTCGATCGACCCGCTCGCGGTCAGAATCAGCACAGGTGTCGCATCGCCGCGCTGACGCAAACGGCGCAGCACGTTCTTGCCCGACAGCTTCGGCAGATTCAGGTCGAGCAGGATCACATCGTAGCGACTGGTGCTCAGCAAACGGTCGGCGGCGTCGCCGTCCTGCACGGTGTCGAGCGCGAACGCTTCCTGCTCCAGCATCTTCGCGAGCCAGTGCGCCAGGGTCGGATTGTCTTCTATGAGCAGCAGTTTCATCACGGACACGGCAAAAGTCAGGTCGTCGATTGTGCCGTAAAACAAGGGCTTTGCGCGCTTTACGTGTGGTTGGGAGTACACATGCTCGCGCATCCCGGTGACCTGTCGCGGCGTTGCGGGTTAACACCCATGAATTGGGTACTCCCCAGAAAGCTGGCAGAAGGTTTCGCATTTCTATAATCGCCGTCATCTATTCAGAAAGCGCCGCGTGCACTGCCCAGCGGCGACCAAACCTAAGGAGACTGCATCATGCGTAACTTGCGCCAGATCGCTGCTGTGTCAGGTGTTGCGTTTGCTCTTGCTGCTGCGTCGGCCGTCGCTCACGCCGAAAAACTCACGATCATGGTCGGCGGCGCCACCAAGATCATCTACCTGCCGGCCAAGCTCACCGAACAGCTCGGCTATTTCAAGGACGAAGGGCTCGACGTCGAAATTCTCTCGCAACCGGCAGGCGTCGATGCGGAAAACGAACTGCTGGCGGGCGCGGTGCAAGGCGTGGTGGGCTTTTACGACCACACCATCGATCTGCAAAGCAAGGGCAAGGAGATTCAGGCACTCGTGATTTTCGGCCAGGTGCCGGGTGAAGTGGAAATGGTCGCGACCAAATCCGCCGACACGCTCAAAAGCATGGCCGACACAAAGGGCAAGACGCTTGGCGTGACCGGACTCGGTTCGTCGACCAGCTTCCTCACGCAATACCTCGCGCAGCGCGCGGGCGTGCCGTCGACGCAATACACATTGTTGCCGGTGGGCGCCGATAACAGCTTTATCGCGGCCATCAAGCAGAACCGTATCGATGCGGGTATGACCACTGAGCCGACCGTCTCCCAGCTGCTGAAAACGGGTGACGCGAAGGTGCTGGTCGACATGCGCACGCTCAATGGCACACGGGCCGCGCTGGGCGGCACGTATCCGGCGTCGAGCTTCTATGTTCAGCGCGCGTGGGCCGAGTCGCATAAGGACGACGCGACGAAGCTCTCGCACGCTTTCGCAAAAACGTTGAACTTCATCGCGACCCACAGCGCGGAAGAGATCGCCGACAAGATGCCGAAGGACTACTACGGCAGCAACCGGGACCTGTATGTCGGCGCGCTGAAGGCGTCGCTGCCGATGTTCACGAAGGACGGCAAGATGCCCGCCGATGGCCCGGATACCGTGCTGAAAGTACTGTCGGCGTTCAATCCTTCGGTGAAGGGCAAGCATATCGATCTGGCGAAGACGTACACCAACGACTACCTGTCGGCCCCGGTCAGGACGGCGGCGAAATAACGCCCATTCAACATCACGAAAACAGCGAGGCATCAGCCGATGAATCAACCTATGTCACGCGATACGCCCGCCATTGAAATGCGCAACGTATCGTGCCGTTTCATCTCGCCCGACGGCAAGGCGACAATCGCATTGCGCGACTTCAGCATGTCGGTGGCACGCGGCGAGTTCGTCGCCGTGGTCGGGCCGACGGGTTGCGGAAAGTCCACGACCCTCAGCATGATTACCGGGTTGCTGAAGCCGACCACCGGTGAAGTGCGCGTCATGGGCGCACCGGTGGACGGCATCGATCCGCGCATCGGCTTCGTGTTTCAGGCCGACGCGGTGTTCCCGTGGCGCTCGGTGCTCGACAACGTGGCAGCGGGTCCGCTGTATCGCGGCCGCTCGAAATCGGCCGCTTATGACGAAGCCAACGAATGGCTGCGCCGCGTGGGCCTCGACAAGTTCGGCAAGCACTATCCGCATCAATTGTCGGGCGGTATGCGCAAGCGGGTGGCGCTGGCGCAGACGTTCATCAACAAGCCGGAAATCCTGCTGATGGACGAACCGTTTTCCGCGCTCGACATGCAGACCCGCACGCTGATGCAGGATGAACTGCTGCAATTGTGGGGCGGTGCCGGTTCTGTCGTGTTCGTCACGCACGATCTCGAAGAAGCCATTGCGCTCGCCGATCGTGTGTTCGTGTTGACGGCGCGTCCCGCTACGTTGAAGAAGGTGTACGAAATCGATCTGCCGCGTCCGCGCGTCACATCGGAAGTTCGCTACGACCCGCGTTTCATCGAGATTTCGCGCGATATCTGGCATGACCTGCGCGAAGAAGTGCAGATCGGTTAATCAAGGAACGGCAAACATGTCTACTACCCCTCAACAGATGATGCCTTCCGGTATCGATCCCACGTCGCTCGCTCAGGTCGAACGGGTTGCGCAGAAGCGTATCCGTCAGCGTCATGCTTTAGTGATTTCGCTACGCGTTCTCGTTCTCGTAATCGTTCTTGGCGGCTGGGAACTGTCCGCGCGGCTTAAGTGGATCGATCCATTTTTCTTCTCGATGCCTAGCGCGATTTTCGAACAGATCGTCGACTGGTTCGTGAACGGCACGTCGCAGGGTCCGTTGCTGACACAAGTGTGGGTCACGCTCGAAGAAACCGGGCTCGGCTTTATTATCGGCTCGGTTGCCGGTGTGTTTTGCGGCATCGTGCTGGGCCGCAATAAGCTTCTCTCCGACGTATTCAGCCTCTACATCAAGATCGCCAACTCGATTCCACGAGTGGTGCTCGGCTCGGTGTTCGTGATTGCACTGGGACTCGGCATGGCATCGAAGGTGGCGCTGGCGGTGGTGATGGTGTTCTTCGTCGTATTCGCCAACGCGTTTCAGGGCGTGCGTGAGGCCGATCGCTACATGATCGCCAATGCGCAGATTCTCGGTGCATCGCGTCGCCAGGTGACCACATCCGTGGTGATTCCGTCGGCGCTGAGCTGGATTCTCGCGAGCCTGCATGTGAGCTTCGGTTTCGCGCTGGTCGGTGCGGTAGTCGGCGAATTTCTTGGTTCGAAGCAGGGTATCGGGCTGCTGATTTCGACCGCACAAGGTGCGTTCAATGCCAGTGGCGTGTTCGCCGCGATGATCGTGCTGGCGGTGGTCGCACTCGCTGCGGACTATCTGTTGACTGCCGTCGAACAACGGCTGTTGAAGTGGCGTCCGGCGGCGGTTTAAACAGGCTTAGGCGTTGATAACGCTATCGCAGTAGAGAGAGTGGTCATTGAGAATGTCGCCCGGTTCGAGACCTGGCGGCATTTTTTTATGGGCGTGCGTTGTTTAACTGAAACCGTGCGTTGAAACTTCAGCATCGACGACATTCGCGTCCGGGCACTCGAAACAATGGCAGAGAAGATTCATCCTCAAGCCGGCTTTCCACAGAGTCGCCTTTAACCTCAGGCTTTCTTAAGGTCCATTCACTATATTCACGAATCGCGTGAATCCACGGTTGACGCGAGCATTCCCTCCAGGACGCGCTGGCGATCTAACCAATCTTCGAAAAACGATCAATGAACATTCCGCAGCATGCAAACCCCGACTTGTGGCGACAGTGGTTGCTATGCGACCGTTTTGCTGCCGACCATGAGCACGAGCGGCAATTGCGCGCGGAAGTCGCCAGAATTGCAGACCGTGTGCTGGATGCAGCGAAACTTGCGCCCGGTACAACGCTAGTGGATGTGGGAACCGGCGACGGCCTGCTGGCGTTTCGGGCAATTGCGCGGATTGGCGCAACTCTTGGCGTGTATCTAGCCGATGTTTCTCCGCTGTTGCTGGAGCACTGCCATTCCGTTGCGACAGAACGCAACATTGCGGATCAATGCACGTTCCTTCAATGTTCCGCCGATGATCTGAAAGAGATACCGGATGCGACTGTCGATGCTGTCACCACGCGCGCGGTGATCGCCTATCTTCCAGATAAGGCGAAAGTACTGCGCGAGTTTCATCGCATATTGAAGCCCGGTGGCCGAATCTCCATCGCTGAGCCTATTCGCCGCGACGAGGCCTTCGAGACACTTGCCCTGCGCAAATTCATCGATGCAGGACCGGCGGTTTCGGACGATCGTTTTTTCCGGCTGCTGCATCGCTGGAAAGCTACCCAGCTTCCCGATACCGAAGAGGATATTGCCGCCAATCCGATGACCAATTTCAACGAGCGCGATCTGGTTCGTCATGCATTGGACAGCGGTTTCGCCGACATTCACATGGAGTTTCATATTGACGTTGTCCGTTCGCTGATCCGCTCGTGGGACCTTCTTCTGAAGAGCACGCCGTTTCCATGGGCACCGCCACTAGGGACGTTTCTGGAACAGGCGTGTTCAGATGACGATCGCATGCTGTTCGAGAAAATATTCCGGCCTCGTGTCGATTCGGGTCAACTTTTCGGGCCGGAACGAACCGCTTATCTCAGCGCAATCAAGCCGGGAAAGTGAACGTTGCTGGAATAGATTTTTTGGCAGCGGGCGCGTTGGACAATATGAGCGACGGATGCCACAACGCATTTCTCGACCGATAACTTCCTCGCACTCGTTGTAGCGGCCGGTGACATAGGCCGAGCGCCCGCCTCGCCGCTTATCAACAGAACTCTCCTCAATCGCGCGCAGCCATTCGTCAGTCGAATGAAGCGCTCGCCAATCTCGTCCGCAAAACGAGTCCGCTTTCGCCACACCCATCGCAAGGCCCGCGAATTGCTCCAATCGCAAACTGGGGCTGCGCGACCCGGCCGGCAACTTGTCCCAACGACCCGAATTGCACATTCGGTCTCGCTCCGCGCGGACATTCCATTCCCCATCGAAGCAAGTCCAGCAAGGAACTGCAGCCAAACACCGCCGGTCATTTCCGGTGTATTTGCCGCACGAACCGGGACGCGTCACCGTACGCGACGCATGCCCGAATTTACAGGGAGTGCAATCATGCATTTCGTCATAAACGGCAGCGAGGTCGAACTTGATTTCGATCCGAGGACGTCGCTGCTCGATCTGCTGCGGGAGCAACGTCATCTGTTCGGCGCAAAAAAGGGCTGCAATCAAGGCGCTTGCGGCGCGTGCACCGTGCTGGTGAATGGAGCGCGCATCAACAGTTGCCTCGCGCTCGCCGTGCAGTATCAGGACTGCGAGATCACCACTATCGAAGGACTGGGCGAGCCGGGCAGACTGCATCCGTTGCAACAGGCATTCGTCGAGCACGACGGCTTCCAGTGTGGTTACTGCACACCCGGACAGATATGTTCGGCAGTCGGGATGGCCGAAGAGTTGAAGTGCGGCGTGCCGAGCTATGTCAGCGAAGACGTCGCGGCGGAAAGCTTCTCGCTGACCGACACAGAACTGCGTGAGCGAATGAGCGGCAACCTGTGCCGCTGTGGTGCGTACAACGGCATCGTCGATGCAATCCAGGACACTTTTGGCACGTCCGGCAGCGGCCCCGACAAGCGCGAGGCCGCCTGATGAATCCATTCACCTACGAACGCGCTTCCGACCGGCAGGAAGCGCTTAAGCTCGGCGCGCAACCGGGCGCCAAATACCTCGGCGGCGGCACCAATCTGGTCGACCTGATGCGCGAGACCATCGAACATCCGGTGGTGCTCGTCGACGTCACGCGCCTGTCGTGCGCCATCGAGGCGACCGATGACGGCGGCCTGCGTATCGGCGCCGGGGTCAGGAACACTGCGCTGGCATCCGACCGGCGCGTGCGCGAGAGCTATCCGGTGTTATCGGAAGCTGTCCTGGCAGGGGCGTCGGCGCAAATCCGCAATATGGCGACGGTGGGCGGCAACCTCCTGCAGCGCACGCGTTGCGGCTATTTCTATGACGACGCCGCGCATTGCAACAAACGCGAACCCGGCACGGGCTGCGACGCATTGGAAGGCTTCAATCGCATGCACGCGATTCTCGGCGCTTCCGCTGCCTGCGTTGCCACGCATCCGTCCGACATGGCTGTTGCACTTGCCGCCCTCGACGCACAAGTCACCGTCGAGGGCCGCCATGGCGAACGCATCATTCCGCTGGTCGATTTTCATCTGTTGCCCGGCGAAACGCCGCACAGGGAAACAGTGCTCGACGAAGGCGAGTTGATCACCTCGGTGACTCTGCCGGCTGGTCTCCCGGGACGTTCGAGCTATCGCAAGGTGCGCGATCGGGCGTCGTACGCGTTCGCGCTGATTTCGGTCGCGGCGGTTCTGGACGTGCAGGGCGGCATAGTGCGTGAAGTGCGGATCGCCCTGGGCGGCGTCGCTCACAAACCGTGGCGGGCCGCTATCGCGGAGGCGGCGCTCAAGGGCGCTCCGGCGACCGAAGCCGCGTTCCGCGCGGCCGCACAGGCAGAACTCGCTTCCGCGCGAGGCCTGCGCGACAACGCGTTCAAGATCGAACTGGCCCAGCGCGTCATCACGGACACGCTGGTGAAGTTGACTGCTCTCCAGGAGACTCGCTGATGCCTATCCTCAAGGACGCCATGCAGGCGGTGATGAAAAAGGCCATTGCTCTCGCCCCTGACAGCTTTATTCCCGGCGGCCGGCCTGATCCGCTGATCAATCACAAGCACGGTCTGATCGGTGCGTCGATTAGCCGGATCGATGGACCGTTGAAGGTGTCGGGCCGCGCAGCGTTCGCTGCGGAGTTTCCGCTGGAGGGAATGACTTACGCCGCGCTCAGGTACTCGTCCATTCCCCGTGGCCGTATCGTCCAGATGGACACCGATGATGCGCAGGCCGCGCCAGGTGTCGTACTGGTGATGACCTACCGTAACGCCCCGCGTCTGAAGCCGATGCCGGCATTCATGACGCAGCCTAAAGCGGCCGGCGGCGACGATCTGCCAATCATGCAGGATGACCAGGTTCACTGGAATGGCCAGCCCGTCGCGCTGGTCCTCGCCGACACGCAGGAGCAGGCCGACTATGCGCAGTCGCTGATCAGGATCAGCTACGAGGCGGATAGCGACGCCGTTACGTCGCTCGAGGCGGCGAAAGCGAAGGGTTCGGAGCCGGGCGTGTTTCAGGGCGAGCCGCTCAAGCTCGAAATCAACGATGCCGAGGCGATGCTGGCTGCTGCGCCGCACAGAATCGATGCTCGCTACACGACCCCGCGCCACAATCACAATCCGATCGAACTGCATGCGGCGACGCTCGCGTGGGAAGGCGACACGTTGCGTATCCACGATACGGTTCAGGCGGTCGCGCACGAAGCGTGGACCATCGCGCATGTTTTCGGCATCGACGAGAAGCAGGTGCATGTGACTTCGCCGTATGTCGGCGGAGGCTTTGGTTCGAAAACGCTGTGGCAGCATCAGGTGCTGGCGGCAGCGGCGGCGAGGCTCGCGCAGCGCCCCGTGCGGATCATGCTGTCGCGTGAGGGTGTGTACCGTATCGTCGGCGGCCGTACGCTCACGGAGCAGCGCGTCGCTTTGGGCGCTCAGGCCGACGGCACGCTGGATGCGCTGATCCACACGGGGACGGTCGCGATGACGCCGCACAACAACATGCCGGAGCCGTTCATCCTTCCGGCGAAGAGCGCCTATGCGTCCCGCAGTTTTCTGCTCGATGTGGAGACCGTCAAAATGAACATGACGGCCAACACGTTCATGCGCGCGCCCGGCGAGGCAGTTGGCACGTTCGGGCTTGAATCGGCGATCGATGAACTGGCCCACGCGATGGGCATGGACCCCATCGACTTACGTATCGCGAACGAGCCCGACAAGGACCCAACCTCGGGCCTGCCGTTTTCGCAGCGCGGTATCGTCGATGCATGGAAGGCAGGCCGTGAGCGATTCGGCTGGGCCTCGCGCGCGCTGCCAGGTGCGCGACGCGACGGCGACTGGCTGGTCGGCATGGGCTGCGCCACGGGCACCTATCCTTACTACCGGATGCCGGGCGGCGCCGCGCGGATCACGCTGACGAACGCAGGTCGGGCGAAAGTCAGCATTGCTGCGCACGAAATGGGGATGGGGACCTCGACCGCCCAAACGCAGGTGATCGCGGAGCGTCTTGGCCTGACGATGGACGACATCGACTTCGACTACGCCGACTCCACGTTGCCGGGCGTCGTGCTCGCGGGTGGCTCGCAGCAGACCGCCGCGATCGGTGCGGCCGTGATCGCGGCGCATCACAAGCTGGTCGGCAAACTGTTGCAGTTCGCCGGCAATACGTCGCCGCTGTCCGGCCTGCTGGCGGACGAAGTGGGCGGCCGCGACGGCGGTCTCTGCGCGCTTCAGGACGAAAGCCGGTTCGAGAGCTACGTCACCTTATTGGCGCGGGCGAGGCAGCAGGAACTCAGTGTCGAGGCCGAGGCGCCGATGCCCTTCGAGTTGCAGCACTGGTCGATGCACAGCCACAGCGCGCTGTTCTGCGAGGTGCGGGTGAATGCGATTACCGGCGAGATTCGCGTGAGCCGCTTTCTCGGCTCGTTCGATTGCGGCCGGATCATCAATGCGAAAACTGCTGCGAGCCAGTTTCGCGGCGGGATCATCATGGGTCTCGGTCTCGCGCTGATGGAGGAGACCTTGTTCGACGAGAGAACAGGCCGCGTGATGAACCCATCGCTGGCGGACTATCACGTGCCGGTTAATCTCGACGTCCCGCAGATCGACATCATCTGGAACGACGAAGCGGACCCGCATACGCCGATGGGCGCGCGTGGCGTCGGTGAAATCGGCATCACGGGCGTGGGCGCCGCCGTTGCGAACGCGGTTTTCAATGCGACCGGCAAGCGCATTCGCGATTTGCCCATCACGTTGGACAAGATGATTGGCTAGCACGGCAGCGATAGACGAACGGCGGCGGTAAGGCCGACCGCAAGCAGAGATGGCATGGCCGACGCCCAGGGGCCGAAGTGCTTTAGGGCGTCGGCGCCGCCTACGGTTGATCGTCCTCGACGTCGGGGTCGATAGAGGGATCGAGTGGCGGATCATCTGGATCGGCAGACGGCCCTATATCAGGCAGATCAGTTTGCACGACATCCGACTGATCCGGCCGGATCGGATTTTCGTCTTTGTTGGGTGTGGTCGACATGATTCGTCCTCCTTGAGTTGATGTCTACTGGAGGAGCAAGCGCCGATCCCAGGCGGGTTCTCACGCAGGCATCGTCCGCGTGTCAACCTGCGTTCAAAGCTGCCTGCCTTCAAAGATTCGCCGCCTTGAAATCGACGACCGCCTTGAACCATCCAGCCGTGGTGTCGATAACCAGCAGCACGCCCGTTGACGGGTCGATCTGCTCACTCGATATCCACAGAATGCAGCCGTCCGCGCCAGCCGCCTTCAGCGCGTTCAGCCGGTACATCATCTGATCGTAGGTCAGAATGTGGGTCGTTCCGGTACTGTCGGTCCAGACCGGCGTGATATACGGAAGGACTTTCTTGCTCGTGCCATTGAGGGTGTCGAACGCGCGCGACTGGTCAACGGCATACACCGCCGCGGAATTCCAGGTTGCGTCGCCACTCGCGGTTCCGTCATACCCGTAGTTGTAAAGCGAGGGACTGTAGTAGTCCACCAGCGCCGCCACCGATGCGTACTGCGGATTCAGACTGTCGTAGGTTTGTTCCGACGTCGCGCTCCAGGTGAATGTGTTCTGCGGGACCTCGGCGTAGAGGCCCACCACGGCGCCGGGATTGTCGGCCTTGAACGCCGACACGGCATCGCTCAGATTCTGTACGATCGTCTTGCCGTTTCCGGTTGCCACCGTCGGCGTGAAGCGGTCCGAATCCCACACTTCCAGATCGAGCGACACCGGAGTGCTGCCGGTGGAATCCGCGCTCGCCGCCTCCGCAGCGACCTTCGTCGCATCGACCTCGTATTCGTCAGTACAAGTCGTGAGCGGGCACGTGACCAGATTGCTCGAGTAGATCAGATTCAGCGGCGAGATGCCGAGCGTCCCGAACCAGGCGTCGGTGATCGAGTGCACGCCCGTCGAATCCTGATACGACTTCAGCTTGAGAAACTCCAGCACGGAAAACGGTTTTTCGCAGGTGAGCGTTCCATCGCCTTCCTGTCCGTTTGCCGTCGATGCCTTGATCGTCGACGATCCCTGCGCGACGCACGTCGCGACTCCGCTACCGGAAACGGTCGCGACCGTTGCGTCGCTGCTTGTCCACGTGACGGCCGCGTCTGTTGCGTCGGCGGGCGTGACGGTCGCTGCGAAGGTGCCGCTGTTACCCAGCGCCAAAGTAACCGACGTGGGGGCGACGGATACGTTAGTGACGGCAATCGCAGTCGACGATGTCGTGGCATCACTACTCCCGCCGCCGCAACCTGCCAGAAGCGTAAGAAGCGCGATCCCCAACATCTCGCGGCGAAAATCCAGAATCTTCGACAATTAACTTGCTCCGGGTTCTTTGAAGGGGCGCAAGTATCGCCCAACGGTGGAGATCGTGCAGCGCCGCTCGCGTTGAACGTCGACGGGCGGGCGGAGATTTACGACGGGCTTGAAACCTGCGTGATTTGGGTAGTTCGCTGAAGCCCGGAAGAGCGGTTGGGTCCGCACATTGCGTAAAGCGCCTCTGGTGCTACGGCACGTTGATTCACCCGCCGATTAGCGATACCCTGAAACCGGTCGTAGTTGTCGAGTGCTGGTCAACCCGGGGGCACCGTTTCGTGAAACGAGCATGGGTTTTTTCCTGCATCCTTGCCTTGAGCGCGATCCTCGGTGGATGCGGCAAAGGCGGATCGCAAAATGCGACTCAGGACGCGGGCGCGTCCGCGAGTCAGGCGGCGAGCCAGCCTGGGCAAACCGCGAGCGACGCAGCGGCCGCATCGGGCGCCAAGGTGTCGGGTGCGCTGCCTGCCGTCACCCAGGCGCAGTTGCCGGGCGAAGCCGCCGAAACACTGCGTCTGATCAAGGCTGGCGGTCCTTACCCTTTCGGTGAGGACGGTGTGCTGTTTCGCAATAGCGCGGCTTTGCTGCCGGAACATCCACGCGGCTATTACCACGCTTACACGGTTCGCACGCCTGGCGCGGCGGATCGCGGGCAGCGACGCATCGTGTGTGGCGGACCACGCAAACAGACCGGCGATTGCTATTACACCGAGGATTACTACACCAGCTTCAAACGCATCGCGGGATAGCTTAAACAGAATTGACGACAACGCCCCGACACGTTCATAAGTGGACAACGGGGCGCTGTATTTTCAGAAATCGAAAACTGTGCCGCGCTACGCAACGGCATGCATCGCCAGCGCCGTTTGTATTCCACCCGACGCACACGCATCGCAAGTGCGCGCATGCAACGAATCGATCAAGTCGAATAGCGCCTGAACATCGCTCGCCGTGGATGTGCGCCTGAAGCACGGCGCCAGCGCGTCGAGAAGGTCGAGCGCTTCGCCATTGCGGCCCTGTTCGTGCAGCAACTTCGCCATCGCAATCGACGATCGCAACTCCCACAATCGTGCACCTTGCTCTCGCGCCAATTCAATCGATTCGCGAAAACACGCGGACGCATGCTCGATCTTTTCGACGAATGCCTTATCTCCGCGAACGTGCTCGTTCGCCTGAGCCTGCGCTACGATGCCGAGTGCCCGCCAAACCTCGGGCAAGAAAAACAGCTCGCCGTTGTTTCTGCAGAATTCGAGCGTGTCGCGCAGTCGCGCGGAGGCTTGCGCCAACCGTCCGATAGCAACGAGTGCTTCCGCGCTCGCGACGATAAACGGTGTGACGAGTCGTCTGAAGCCGCGTGCGAGCAGCGCGTCGAGACCGGCTTCGAGGCGCGGCAAACCGGTTTCGATCTGACCGTCGAGAATGTCGCTGCAACCGGCCAGGCATTCGCAGCAGTCGTTCCACGTGTCGAAGCGATGCAGCGCGGCTTGCGAGCGCATGATCTCGAGATAGTGCCGACCGCGCCGAACATCGCCCGAGATCAGCGCAAGCGGCACCGCCACCGTACCGAGCACATGCGTGAGCGACGGCTCCATGGTTTCCGCGCCGACCAGATCGACCGTTTTGTCGACGATCATCATGGCCTTCTCGGGATCGCCCTGAAGCAGAACGATGCGCGCCAGCGTGCCATTGCAGAACACGAGCGGATCGACTGCAAAACGGCCGCCCGGCCGCGCGTCGTCACGCAGCGACGCTGAGCGTTCCAGCACATTCATCAACCCGTCGCGAGCCTCCGCATGCTGACCGAGGCAGTGCAGCGAAATGGCCGCCAGTTGGTCCGCGAGAATCTGCTGCCACGCCGTGCCGTGCGACTGCGCCCATGCCTGGAATTGCGTGGCGACCTGCATCGATTCATTGACGCGTCCGCTCGAAAGCAGCGCGTTCCACATGCCCCACAATGCACGCGCGTGAAACTCGGCGTCGCCCGCCTGGGTGGCCAGGTCGAGCACCTTACGCCAAAGTTCGAGCGACCTCCGCACAGGGCCGCGTACGTGCGTAAGCGCGGCCGCCAGTGCCGCGCGAACGCGTAGTGCACCGGTGACGTCGACAGTACCGGCGGGAAGCTGTTCGATCGCTTCCACAGCGCGTTCGGCGAGTGCGCAGCACTCTTCCATCAAGCCCCGGTCGAGCAACGCGCCAGCCAGATTCGACGCGAGTTCGATGCCGAGTTGCATGTCGCCATCGGAAGAGAGAGCCCAGTCGAAAGCACTGCGCGCGTCGTCGAATGTCTGTTGAACGTCTGACGGACTGCCTGAAGCGGCCTGACGCGTTTCCGCCGATTGCGCCTCGAAACAGTTGGACAGATACCGCGCATGAAGTGCCGCGATCCTGCGCGCTTCTCCTTCTGCCTGCAACTTCTCCAACGCGTACGCGCGCGTGCATTCGGCAAGCCGGTATTTGGCAACCGGTCCGTCGAACTCGACATTCACAAGCGACTTCGAAACCAGCTCGCTAATACCGTGGATAGAATTGCCGACCGTCAACTCGATATCGCAGGCGACCGCGCACATTGCCTCGAAAGTGAAAACGCCGCCGAATGTCGAGAGTCGCCGGAACAACGCCTGAGTACTCGAATCGAGCAGCGCAAAGCTCCAGTCGAATGTGGCGCGCAGGGTTTGATGACGCGGTAATGCAGTCCGGTAGCCGCCGGCGAGGATCGCCATGCGGTCGTCGAGCCGCTGATGCACGCCCTCTACGCCGAGTGTGAGCACGCGCGCCGCAGCCAGTTCGATAGCCAGCGGAATGCCGTCGAGTCGCCGGCAGATTTCGCCGACCAGTTGAATCTCCGTGCTTTCGGGGCCAGTCTCTCTCTGCATCGAATGAGCGCGCAGCAGGAACAGATTGACCGACGAGCGCGCGAGAATTTCCGCATCCGTGGCGTGCGGCGGCGGCACGTCGAGCGGATCGACTCTGAACACCGTCTCCGGCATGATGCGCAGCGGTTCTCTACTCGTGACGAGCACGCGCAACGCTTCATTGTCCGCGACAAGCAACTCGACGATTTCCGCGACGTGGTCGGCGACATGTTCGGCATTGTCGAGCAGCAGTAACCGGTGTGCTTCGGGCAGTGCAAACCCGAGTTGCTCGGCTTCGCTTCCGCAATTGGGCGATGACGGCAGTCCCCAGCCGTCGACAATTGCGCGCACGATCGCCTCTTTACTCGTCAATGCAGCCAGTTCGACGAAACAGACCGGGGTGGGGAAGTCCTGCGCCGACTGGCGCGCGACCTCGATCGCGAGACTGGTTTTGCCGATGCCGCCTGCACCTGCCAGCGTCAGAACACGGGTGTTTTTCAATATCGCGCGGATTTGCGCGACCTCGATGTCGCGTCCGACAAGCTGCGCGTTGGGGCGTGGCAAACGACCTGTTCCCAACAGTTGCGCATTGGCCGCTGCCTGCGTGTCCGGCGCGGATTCTTTCTTCCGTTGCAATAACTGATAACCGCGCCCGGGCACGGTCAGAATCAGATCGCGATCCGGGCCGAGTATTTTCCGCAACGCGGATAAGTGAACCTGAATGTTGTTTTCTTCGACGATCGTTTCGGGCCACACTGTATTCATCAACTCGTCTTTCGTGACGAGACGTCCACCGGCCGACGCGACCGTGGCGAGGATGTCGAAGGCGCGAGATCCAAGAGGCACGACTTTGCCGTCCTGCTGCAAAGTGCGCATTTCCAGATCGATTGTGAAGCGGCCTATTTCGATCATGTCAATTTCAGATTCAGAAAAAGGAGCATGCCAACAAAAGGAATGGCGAAGCCATGGCTATGCGGGTGTCGTCGTGTGACGAACCGCATCGCGCATGGGCTCTTTTTGCCTGCTATCCTCATACGGATAATGGGTAGTATCCGCCAATGCCGATTGCACTAATTGCTACTGGCCGATGAAGCATCAAGGCCGGTCGCGGGATGTCGATAAGATGTCGATAAAGACGGTGATTCAGCGAATTTCTGAAGGCGCGTCGTTTATTGACGTGTGGGCGATGCAAGATTATCTCGCACGCCGGAGTGAGCCTTTCAGAACATTACCAACATGATTGAACTTACCCTGGCAGAATCTGTACGTCTTGAATGTTAGTGCGGTGCTTTGTAAGAAAGTCCATCCCGAGTATTCGTGCCAGGCGGCGCAGTGCCGTGAAATCAATTTGCCGATATGCGCGAACGAAATAGCCGCGCGACAGATTGCATGCATTGTGCAAATTTTTCTATTGAAATCTTGTTTTGTGCTTTGCAGGGAAGCATGTCTTATGCATGTACTTTGTGCAGTGGCGAAGCCGGCGACTCTTCTACTCTTCTCGAATTGCGGCCACGCACCGGAACTTCTCAATCAGGTAAGTGCCGGGCGATGATAAAGATGGGCGGCGACTGCATCTTTGCGCTGGCATGCGCAAAGGTGTAAAGGCTAGCCGAAATTTATCTGAAATAAAACCACGGGAGAAGATTGCGAATGACATGGCAATGCGATATATGGGTGCGGGGTTCCCGATCGCGGACGCGACGGCCAGTACGACTGGTGCGGTCGCACCCGCACCAGTCGTACCCGCGCCCGCAATCCGGAGTTGACCGCGATTAGCCGGCGGAACTCCAGAAGCAGGCTCAGCCAACTTTCTCCACTCTTGTGTTGTTGTTGATATACGGTTTGTGGGCTCGAATCGTACCGCATCAATACCGGTCACGAACTTCAGAACGATTAATTCTTATGAAACGACGCAGTCGTGGCGGCCGCCTCGAATAACATTCAGGTATTGCGCCCGGATTCGAACAGGAACCAGACGCGCTGTTCTGCTTCGTCGATCCATTCTTCGAGCAGGCTGGCCGTAGCGACGTCGCCATATTCGTCGCATAGCGCGTGGGTTTCGCTCATATAGCCGCGCAACGCGAGATTGTCTTCACGCAATTCGGCCAGCATGTCCGACGGCGTGACGAATCCCGCATCGTTATCGGCAATGCGTTGCAGCTTTGCAATCTGACCGATGGAATGGAGCGTTCTTCCGCCAATCTTGCGTGCACGTTCTGCGAGTGGATCAGTCGTCGCGAAGATCTGGCTGGATTGGTCGTCGAGTAGAAGGTGGTAGTCGCGGAAGTTCGGCCCGGACATATGCCAGTGAAAGTTCTTCGTCTTCATATAGAGCGCGAGCATGTCGGCGAGCAGCGTGGTCAATGCCGCTGAGATGTCGCGGGTTGCGTCTTCACTTAGACGGGTTGGGGTTTTCAGCGGCGCCGAACGATGCGCGGTGGCCTTGAGTTCGTCTTTCATCATTGTCCTCTGACGTGTGGATGGAATGCGGTCAATTTCCGAATCCGGCAACGACAAGTGTAGGAACGCAACCTCAATAAAGTCCCTCAAAAAATATGAATTCTTCTGATTCGAGTTTCATGCATCAATTTCGAATTCTGCTTCGATAGGCCAATCTTCGTACTCATTCTGTTTAAGAACTATTAAGGGCTCTGGACAAGGACCGCGCAAAAATCCGTCGCTAGAATCGCTCTCAGTTTTTATCGCTACTCAAGCGAGTGAGGCAGATCGTTCAGCGACTGCCATATCCATCTAATACGGAGCCCGTAATGCCGAAAGAACTCTTGACACCCGATTCATGCGCCGTTGCACTCATCGACTATCAGCCGCAGATGTTCTTCGGCACGATGTCGCATGAACGCACCACGATCCTGCATAACGTGCAGGCTATCGCGAAGGCATCGAAGCTCTTCAAGGTGCCGACGATCCTGACGACGGTGGCCGCCAAGTCGTTTAGCGGCGACATGGTGCCGGAAGTGCAATCGGTATTTCCGGAATACACGCCGATCGACCGCACGTCGATGAACTCGTGGGAAGACTCCAACTTCCGCAAGGCCATCGAAGCAACGGGTCGCAAGAAGATCGTGATTGCGGGTCTGTGGACGGAAGTGTGCGTGTCGTTCCCGACCATCCAGATGATCAACGAAGGCTACGAAATCTACGTGCCGACCGATGCATGCGGCGACGTCAGCACCGAAGCTCACGAGCGCGCAGTGCAACGCATCATCCAGGCGGGCGCAGTCCCGATGACCTCGTTCCAGTACATGTTCGAATTGCAACGTGACTGGGCGCGCTCGGAGACGTACGAAGGCTGCATGGACATTCTGAAGGCGCACAGCGCGTATGGCATTGGCGTGCGCTACGCGAAGTCGATTCTCGGCGAGCACGCGAGCGAAGCGGGCTGATCTGCATCGATCGGCATACCCGTCCCGATCGATGCGGTGGCAAACGAAAAGCAGGGTCGACGTTTGCCACCGCCAACAACCAGTTTCTGAATGCAGCAAGGGAGGCAGTCCGTGAGGGCTTTGTCTTCCTGGAATAGCTCGCGCGTTAAAAACGCGGAGCGCTCCCTATGAGGATCGCCATGACTTCGAATACTCACGAGCCGACGCCAGCCGACGTCGTCTTCTTCAACGGCAAGATTGCCACTCAGGACGACAAGCGCTCGTTTGCCGACGCGGTAGCAGTGGCGAACGGCCGCGTTATCGCAGCGGGGGCGCGCGACATCGTGATGCGCCACGCGACGCAGCGTACCCAGCAGGTCGACCTCAAAGGGCGCACCGTTATTCCCGGCCTCAACGACTCGCATTTGCACGTGATTCGCGGTGGATTGAATTTCAACATGGAGTTGCGTTGGGACGGCGTACCGTCGCTAGCCGACGCATTGGACATGTTGCGCAAGCAGGTGGCAAGAACTCCGGCGCCGCAATGGGTGCGCGTGGTGGGCGGCTGGAACGAATTCCAGTTTGCCGAGCGCCGTGGTCCGACGCTGGAAGAGATCAATGCAATTGCACCGGATACGCCGGTTTTCATTCTGCATCTTTATGACAGCGCGTTGTTGAACGGGGCTGCTCTGCGTGCAGTCGGTTATACGAAAGACACGCCGAATCCTCCAGGTGGCGAAATTCAGCGCGACAGGCGCGGCAATCCGACTGGCATGCTGATCGCGCGCCCGAATGCGGGCCTGCTGTATGCCACGCTCGCTAAAGGGCCGAAGCTCGCGCCGGACGATCAGCGCAATTCCACGCGCCATTTCATGCGCGAATTGAACCGGCTCGGCGTGACGAGCGCGATCGACGCGGGCGGCGGCTATCAGGCTTATCCCGACGACTACGCGGTCATCATGGACATGGCGAAGCACAACGAACTGACTGTGCGGATCGCCTACAACCTGTTCACGCAGAACGCGAAAAAAGAAATCGAAGATTTCGCGAAGTGGGTGAAGCTGACGAAGCCCGGCGAGGGCGACGATTTCCTGCGCATGAATGGCGCGGGAGAAATGCTGGTGTTCTCCGCCGCCGACTTCGAAGACTTTCTCGAACCGCGGCCAGATCTGCCCGATTCGCTGGAAGAAGAACTCGAAGCGGTCGTCAAGCTGCTGGTCGCGAACCGCTGGCCGTTCCGCCTGCATGCAACCTACGATGAATCGATCAATCGCTTCCTCAATGTGTTCGAACGGGTGAATGCGCAAATTCCGTTCAATGGGCTGCGCTGGTTCTTCGACCACTGCGAAACGATTACGCAGAAGAATATCGACCGTGTTCGCGCACTCGGCGGCGGTATTGCGATTCAGCATCGGATGGCGTATCAGGGCGAGTACTTCATTCAGCAATACGGCGAAGAGGCGGTCAAGCACACGCCGCCGATGCGTCTGATGCTCGATGCCGGGTTGCCGGTAGGCGCCGGTACGGACGCCACGCGAGTCGCAAGTTTCAATCCGTTCGTGTCGCTGTACTGGATGGTGTCGGGTAAGACCGTCGGCGGTACCGCAATGTATGGCAGCGCAAACCGGCTCGATCGTATGGAAGCCTTGCGCCGTTACACGGTCGGCAGCGCGTGGTTCTCGAATGAAGAAGAGCGCAAGGGCGCACTCGTTCCGGGCCAGTTCGCAGACTTTGCCGTGCTCAGCGAAGACTACTTTTCTATCGAAGAAGATCGCATCAAGTTCCTCACGTCGAATCTGACGGTGGTGGGCGGCAAGGTCGTTTATGCCGACGACGAATTTGCGCCGCTCGCACCGCCCGATTTGCCGGTCAGTCCGTCGTGGTCGCCGGTTGCGGAGTTTGGCGGCTATAGCCGCTACAAGCCGACAGCGGTGGCCTGCGTGGATGGCTGCGTGAACCTGTGCGGCGTGCATGCGCATGCACATGGTTGGGCATGGCGTAAAAACGTGCCGGTCAGCGATTCGAACGGTTTCTGGGGCGCGTTGGGCTGTAGCTGTTTCGCGTTCTGAGCAATACGAATCCGCGACCAGCCGACTAGCGAGAACGAAGGATAGAGGGCCACGATGCCGACCTTGAACGACGGTGTGCTGTTTGGAATCGGCATACTGGTCCTCGACTTTCTCGCATGGCGTTTCATGGGACGCCAGAGCCAGCAATTGCGTCTCGCGTTTCGCGCACTGATGTTCGGCCTGTCGTCTTACGTGCTGTTCAGTTCGGGGATGAACCCGCTGCGGGCGGCGCCGTGGTCGAATGAGCCGTTGCGGCATCTGCTCGCGCAGATGCTGGAACTCGTCTGGTGGTTACAGGGCGCGCGCCTGTTGACAGTTCTGCTGGATCGGCTGGTGTTGCCCGAAGCGTGGCATAGGGAGCGGCTGTTTCAGGATGTGCTGGGCGCTCTGGTGTTTCTCGCCGCGGCAGTCGGAGCCATTGCCTATGTACTCGAATTGCCGGTGCGAGGTTTGCTCGCAACCTCGGGTGCGCTCGCCGTGGTACTCGGACTCGCAATTCAGAGCACGCTGAACGACGTGTTTTCCGGCGTTGTGCTCAATGCAACACAACCCTTTGCGCTCGGCGACTGGGTGACGATAGGCGAGGTGGAGGGCAAGATCGTCGAAACCAACTGGCGTGCAACCACGTTGTTGAATGCTCAGGGCAATCTCGTCGTCATTCCGAATAGCGTGGCCGCGCGGACCAACATCATCAATGCCAATCAGCCGTCGCATACACATGGCATTAGTGTGGTGTTGCCGGTCAAGCCGTCTATTCGCCCCGCGCTGGTGCTTGCGGCGCTTGAAGACGCCGCCGCCAGTGCCGACGATGTACTGGACGATCCCACGCCAATGGTGAGCGTGCGCCGCGCAACGAACGATTCGATCGAGTACGAGATCGTTTGCTATGTCGGCGAATTGAGTAAAAAGAATGCCGTGAGAAACGATCTGTTCGATCTGGCGCACCGTCACCTGGCTTCGCGTGGCGTTCTATTGCGATCGTTGTCTGTGCCTGAAACGCAGTTGAATACCGTGGACGAAAAGCGTCGCCTGTTGCGTAATGTCGCGATCTTCCAGACGCTCGGCGACGATGAGATCGCAGAACTCGAAGCGAAGCTCACGACGCACGAGTTCGACACCGGACAGACTATCTACGACGCCGCCGATGAAGGCGGTCACGAGCTTCATATCCTGGCGCGCGGCGTGGCGAAGGTGAGTGCGCCCAGGAGCGATGGCGAGATCGAATTGCGCAGACTTGCGCCCGGCGACTCGATCGGGCAATCGGGCATTCTCACCGGTATCAGAACGGATGTGATGGTTCGCGCGATGACCCGCGCAACGGTATTCCGGCTGGACAAAACGGCATTGACGCCGATTCTCGATCGACGCCCCGAAATCGCAAGAGAAATGTGCCGGCTGTTATCGGAGCATCACGCAACCGAGAAGCTGTTGCTGGCATCGGCTGAAAGCGTCGTTGACGAAGCCGGTGGGCTATTCGGCTGGTTTCGCGACGGCATGAGGCGGTTCCACCAACTCACGCAATGAGCTGTGAAAAAAATGCAGCAGGTCTTAAGGCTTTTTAATAGTGCGCCAAGGTCTTTATCCGAATAATTCGTTACGCTGCATTCGGGCATGAAATCACACAATCGACCAGGGAGTTTTTCACGTGAGTACTTTCACCACATCGGACGGCGTCCAGCTCTACTACAAGGATTGGGGAACCGGTCAGCCAATTGTTCTGGTTCACGGCTGGCCGCTGAATGCCGACATGTGGGAATACCAGATGAAGTTTCTCGCGGATAACGGCTTTCGCGTGATTGCGCATGACCGTCGCGGTTTCGGCCGGTCGGATCAGCCGTGGTCGGGTTACGACTACGACACCTTCGCGCGCGACGTCCACGAACTCATCGAAGCGCTGGATCTGAAGGACGTGATTCTCGGCGGCTTTTCGATGGGCGGCGGCGAAGTGGCCCGCTATATCGGGCGATACGGTACGGGGCGAATCGCCAAGGCGGTGTTGCTAAGCGCGGTGACGCCTTTGATGATCCGTCGCGAGGATCATCCTCAGGGCATGGACCCGGCGATTTTCGACGGCATTCGTGCGGGACTGTTGAGCGATCGTCCGAAGTTTCTCGACGAGTTCGGCCCGCTCTTCATGGGCTCCGATCAGGAGGGCACCAACGTCACGCAGCAGATGCTGGACTGGACGTTATCGCTAGGACTTCAAGGCGGACTGAAGGGCTCGCATGACTGCGTAGCGGCTTTTTCTGAAACCGATTTCCGGCCTGATCTCGCCAGATTCGATGTACCCACTCTGGTCGTGCACGGCGATGGCGACGCCGTGGTGAACTTCGACATAACGGGCAAGGCCGCTGCGGCTTTGATCAAGGACGCGACACTGCTCGTGTACGAACACGCACCGCATGCGCTGTACGTCACCCATAAGGACCGGCTCAATCAGGATCTTCTGGCATTCGCGCGGTCCTGATCGTTGCCCGCCAGAGTTGGGGGGAGCGATTGACCGCGTGTCTGACACGGATGAGTTGACATGAAAAAAAACATTGCGGGGGTCGACATTCCCGACAGTGCAATGGCGCAGGCAGCGACCAGTCACGTCTGCGCGATGCAATCGGAGTCGATGTTTCATCATTCGCTGAGGACGTTTCTGTTCGGCGCACTCATCGGATACAGCGACGAACTGGCGTTTAATCCGGGCCTGCTGTATGTCGCGGCGATGTTTCACAACATCGGTTTGAACTCGCAGTATTACCGGTCGCCGTTCAGATATGAAGTAGACAGCGCGAATGCAGCGCGTGATTTTTTACTGCAGTACGGCGTGGCGCAAGCGGCGATCAAGGAGGTGTGGGATGCGATTGCACTGCATACCACCCCGGGCATAACCGAGTACATGTCGCCGCTGGTGGCGCTGGTTAGCGCCGGCGTGCAGATGGATGTGCGGGGTGCCCGCTATGACGATCTCAGTGCGCAGCAGCGCGACGAGATCGTGCGGGCTTATCCGCGCGAGACGGGTTTCAAGAAGTCGATTATCGAAGCGTATGCGCGTGGTATGGAACAGCGGCCTGAGACAACTTTCGGCACGGTCAATGCCGATGTTCTGGATCGCTGGGATCCGACCTATCGGCGGCTGAATTTTTGTGGGCTGGTACTGGGATCGGACTGGCCTGACTGACCGCCTGCAAGATGCGCTGAACGCGGCAGCGCTATACGGGAAACTTTGAGGACAACAGCATGGGTTACATCATTTCACTCGGTGTCGGATTTGGCGTCGGGCTCCTTTACTGGCTGCTGAAAGTACAGTCGCCAGCGCCGCCGCTGATCGCGCTTGCCGGATTGCTTGGCATGGTGCTGGGTGAGCATGCGATTCCGGTCGTGAAGGCGCAGTTCTTTGCGCAGGCTGCTGAGGTTCAGGTCGCCGGGGAAGCCACAAGCGCGACAGTATCTGAAGCGAGGTTATCAGCGAACCCGGCCAACGCATCCAGTGCAAAAGGCCGTAGTTAATGCACGGGCAAATCCATCGCCGCTCATCGGAGGTGTTCGCGTGAACAAGCACGAGGACACCATTCTTGCGTGGATCGCAGGGTACGTCGACACGCTTGGCTTTATCGCGTTGTTCGGATTGTTCACTGCGCACGTCACGGGAAACTTCGTGCTGATCGGCGCGGAAGTCGCAGGCGTCGGGCAAGGCGTACTGCTCAAGTTGCTGGCGTTTCCGTCGTTCATTGTCGGCATTGCCCTGAGTAGCGTGATGTTCAAATTTCTCGAACGGGGTCACGCGGAACATGCTGCAAGTGCGCTTTATCTGCTCCAGGCGGTATTGCTGATCGCGTTCATGATCGCAGGCTGGGCCGCAATGCCTATCGAGAATTCCACTGCGTCGGCGGTGTTGCTCAGCGGTGTAGTGGGAACGATGGCAATGGGCGTGCAGAACGCGCGCGGTCGACTGCTACAGAGCGCGGGACTACCGAACACGGTGATGACCGGCAATGTCACCCAGGTTGTACTGGATGTCATCGAACTGATTCATCGTGGTGCGCGCGGCGGACATGGGCAGCAAGTGCGTGAACGGCTCATGTCGACGCTCGCGGCGATGGCGGGGTTTGCCGTCGGAGCGATTTGCGGCGCATTGGCTTTCGTGCGTATTTCGTTTATCGCCATCGCGTTGCCAGTTTGCCTATTGCTGTTGCTGGCCTGGAGCAGAAGAGCGCTGAAAAACAGCGAATAAGTTTCTTTTACAGCGGCGTTCCGCGTGAGCGCTGCCGGTTCAACCATTGCCAACACTACTGGGTAATTCAATGCTCAAATCGCTTTATCGACTCCGTTCCGTTAGCGTTCTGTCGGCCGCTCTCGTCATTGGCCTCGCGCCGTTCTCCTCCGCATTTGCCGATGCGGATTCGCGCGACGTCGCGAATGCGTCGAGCGCAATGGCCGCGCAACAGCCGAATGTGGCGGTTGGTCCGCAATACGACACGACTCACGTGTATGTCGCTTCCGCGGATCTGGACGCGTTCGTCAGCAGCTTCCTCGCGACGTTTGGCGGCAAGGCGTCGCCTCGCGCAGTATTTACGGTCACGCCGACGCCGAGCAAAACCGCATCGCAATATGTGCAGACGCCGGTCGGCATGCTGTCGGTATTCGGCTTCGAAACGCCGGTGCCGTATCCGTTCGGTAATGAACGCACCGGCTATCTCGTCACCAATATCGATCAGGCGTTGAAAGCGGCACGTGCATCGGGCGCCGACGTGCTGGTCGATTCGTTCGACGATCCCATCGGCAAGGACGCGATCATTCAATGGCCGGGCGGTCTGACGATGCAACTCTACTGGCACACGAAGGCGCCGAACTATGCGCCGTTGCAAAGCGTGCCGGATAACCGTGTGTATGTGTCGCGCTATGAGGCGAAGAACTTCGTGCGTCGCTGGCTGCACTTCTCGCACGGCAAGGTTGTGTCGGACAACGCGCATGCAGACGCTGGTGTGATCGGTCGTCCGGGCGAGACTGTGCGCGAGATTCGTATCGATTCGGGCTTCGGCAAGATGGTGGTGTTCGTCACGGACGGCAAGCTGCCGTTCCCGTTCGGACGCGAAACGACCGGCTACGCAGTCGCGGACGTTGCACAGACGCTGGACAAGGCGCAAGCGGCGGGCGCGAAGGTGCTGTATCCGGCGTACGGCAGCGCGTCGGGCAAGACGGCAATGCTCGAATTCCCGGGTGGCTATATTGCTGAAGTTCACGATGGCCAGTAATGCCGTCATGAGAAAAAAGCGCGGGCCGCTGCACGCGGTTCGCGTGCTGCTGATCAGCTCGGGGCTGGCGGCGGCGCTGCCCGCCTCGGCGGCGGATATGGCCGTGGGCAGCGCCGACGACACCACGACAGGCAGCGCGGCCACCACCGCGAGTGCAGCCGCTGCGTCGGACAAATCGTGCGCGCGTCCCACGGTGATGTTCAATCGCTGGCAGGAGAACTGGTCGGCGCTGGCGAACCCGTGCGTGCCGAAGCGCCCATTCGACTCGCTGAAGTACATTCCGCTATTCGGTAATCCCGACGCGTATATCTCGCTCGGGATGGTGCTTCGCGAGCGGCTTGAAATGAACGACGCGCCGTTGTTCGGCCTCGGCTCGGGACGCGACGACACGTATGTGCTGCAACGTCTCGAAGTTCACGCGGACGTGCATCTCAACTCGCATGTGCAGATCTTCACGCAATTCGAAGACGCGCGGCCGTTCGGCAAGGACAACGTCACGCCGGTCGACAGGAATCCACTCGATCTGCGCCAGGCGTTTGTCGCGATTACCGAGCCGCTCGGGCCGGGCGAATTCAAGTTCCGCGTGGGCCGCCAGGAGATGGCATTCGACTTGCAGCGTTTCGTATCGGTGCGCGACGGCCCGAATGTCCGTCAGGCTTTCGACGCGATCTGGGCCGACTATGAAACGGGTCCATGGCGTTGGATCGCTTATGCCACGCAGCCGGTTCAATACCGCGACCAGTCCGATTTCGACGACGTTTCGAATCGCGATCTGACGTTCAGCGGCGTACGCGTCGAGCGCAAGAGTGTGGGGCCGGGCGACCTGTCGGCGTATTACTCGCGATATAACCGCAGCAACGCGAAGTTTCTCGATGCGACCGGCAATGAGCACCGCGATGTTTTCGACGCGCGTTACGCGGGCAACGTGAACCACATCGACTGGGATGTGGAAGCGATGTATCAGTCAGGACATGTCGGTAGCAAAACGATCGGCGCGTGGGCGGTGGGATCGCTGGCCGGCTACACGCTGGCGAGCGTGCCGTGGACACCGCGTTTCGGTCTCCAGGTCGACGCGGCTTCCGGTGACACTCATCCCGGCGATGGCAGGATCGGCACATTCAATCCGCTGTTCCCGAACGGCTATTACTTTGCGTTGGCGGGTTATACCGGCTACACGAACGTGATTCACGTCAAGCCGTCGCTGATCGTCAAGCCGAGTAGCAAGCTGACCTTGCTGGCAGGCGTGGGTCTGCAATGGCGTGAGACGACGGCGGATGCGGTGTATGGGCAAGGGTCGTCGGTCGTGCCGGGCACGGCGGGAACGGGTAATCGCTGGACCGGGTTCTACACGCAACTTCGGGCCGATTACGCGATCAATGCGAATCTCGCCGCTGCGCTCGAAGCCGTGCATTTCCAGGTGGGACCTTCGCTGCGCGACGTGGGCGCAAAAAATGCCGACTACGTCGGCGCCGAATTGAAATTCAGCTGGTAGCAATAGCTTTACAGATGAGCCCATGGCGAGCGCGATGGGCGACACGAGGTCGACACTATGAGCACCCCGGATTTGTCTTCTGACGCGTTTGCACCGTCCGAACTCGAACTGCCTTTTTCGTCGCTGGAATATCGCCAGCATCAGATGTTTCCACGCTTGTCGGCGGCGGAGATTCAAAGCGTGCGTCGTTTTGCGCGGCCGATGTCGTTCAACGAAGGCGAGTTGATTTTCGAAACCGGACGTGTCGCGATAGGGCTGTTTGTCCTGTTGCGCGGGCGCGTTCGCATCTATTCGCGCGATAGTTTCGGCCGGTCCACGCTCGTCACCGAACATGAAGACGGCCACTTCATGGCGGAGATGGCGCAACTGTCGGGCAAGCCCGCGTTGATCGACGGTATTGCGTTGACCGATGTCGAGACGCTGGTGATCGAGCCGGACAAGCTCAGGGCGTTGATCGTCGCGGATGCGCAACTCGGCGAGCACATCATGCGCGCGTTGATCTTGCGGCGGCTCGGACTGATTGAACAGGGGCTGGGCCCGATCATCGTCGGCAATGGCGACGATGCGCGACTGGTCAGCTTGCAAGGTTTCTTGCGCCGCAACGCCTATCCGGCGACGGTCATCGACGCACGCAACGACCCGGAAGCGATCACGCTTTTAAGCGGCATGACGGCCGGCCCAGACGATTTTCCACTGGTGTTCTGCCCGAACGGCAATGTGCTGCGCGCGCCTGACGAAGTGCAACTGGCTTCGTGCCTGGGGCTCGTGCCGACCTTCGAGCCTTCGCATGTGTACGACGTCGCGATTATCGGTGCGGGGCCGGCAGGGCTCGCCGCATCTGTCTATGCCGCGACTGAAGGATTGTCGGTCGCCGTATTCGATCAGCGTGCGCCGGGTGGCCAGGCGGGGGCGAGTTCGAGAATCGAGAACTATCTCGGCTTTCCCACGGGAATTTCAGGCCACGCATTGGCCGCGCGCGCGTTCCAGCAGGCGTTGAAATTCGGCGCGCATCTGGCGATTCCCGGCAAGGTGACCGAAGTCAAAAGACAGAACAATGCGTTCGCGCTGACGCTGCTCGATGGACAACGCGTGAACGCGCGCACGGTCGTGATTGCGAGCGGCGCGGCGTATCGCAAGCCGACTGTGCCCGGCTTCGAGCGTTACGAAGGGCGCGGCACCTACTATTGGGCATCCACGATCGAAGCGAAACTGGTGAAAGGGCAAGACATTGTTCTGGTGGGCGGCGGCAATTCCGCGGGCCAGGCGGTGGTGTTTCTTGCCAACTTCGCGCGCAGTATCCGCATGCTGATTCGCGGCAAGGATCTGAACGCGAGCATGTCGAAGTATCTGATCGACCGGATCGGCTCGTTGCCTAATGTCACGCTTTGCACGGGTTGTAGCCTGCTAGAACTCGACGGCGACGATGCGGGGCTCACGCAAATCCACGTACGTCATGAAGATGAAAGCGAAGTGGAAGTGCTGGAATCGCGGCACCTGTTCCTCTTTATCGGCGCGGATCCGAAGACGGACTGGCTGAGTCCGAGCGGCGTCGAACTCGATAATCGCGGCTTTGTCGTGACCGGTTTCGCCAGAAGCGCGCATGAATCGCCCGATACCGGTGTGCGTTTCCCGCTTGAGACCAGTTTGCCCGGCATGTTCGCGGTCGGTGATGTGCGCTCGGAATCGGCCAAGCGCGTGGCGTCGGCAGTGGGCGATGGCGCGGCTGTCGTCAGCCAGATTCATGCGTACCTGAGTCGAATGGCGACGCCGGTTCAGGACAATTAATAGAAGATTAATAACGGCTCCGGGTCGCCGCCGTTATGCTTGTTCGACGGAAATCAGGGTGCCGGGAGAAAGTCAGTCATGAATCGCCAGAAATGGTCTGTACGGTGGAGCGCTTGCCTGATTGCAGCGGTATTCTGCGGCGCGGCGTTTTTACCCGAGCTTGCATCGGCTGCGGCTCCGCAGGTCAAAACCCAGGCGCCGGGTTTTTATCGCGTGATGCTCGGCGATGTCGAAGTCACTGCGTTGAGCGACGGCACGCATCCGTTTCCCATCGACACGGTGGTTCAGGACGTGCCGAAAGCTGAAATCGCCCGCGATCTTCAGCGCGACTTTCTTCAGGCGCCCGTGCAGGGGTCGATCAACGCGTTTCTGATCAATACCGGTTCGAAGCTCGTGCTGATCGACAGCGGTGCAGGCGTGCTGTACGGCAATTGCTGCGGACGACTGCTCGCGAATCTGCGCGCAGCGGGTTATCAACCCGAACAGGTCGATGAAGTACTGCTGACGCATCTGCATAAAGATCATGTCGGCGGTGTGATCTCGAATGGCGCGATGGTCTTTCCGAATGCGGTAGTGCGCACGAGTCAGACCGAGGCAGACTACTGGCTGAATCCGGCGAACAAGAGCAAAGCGCCTGCGTTCCTGAGTACTTTTTTCGATTCGGCGATTGCGTCGGTTGCGCCTTATGTCGCTGCAGGACGCTTTAAACCGTTCAACGCCGATAGCGAATTCGAACTCGAACCTGGCATTCGCGTGATTCCAGTGCCGGGCCATACGCCGGGGCACGTCGCTTATCTGATCGACAGCGGCAAGCAGGATCTGCTGGTCTGGGGCGATATCGTCCACGTTGCGGCGATCCAGTTGCAGAACCCGAAGGCATCGGTCGAATACGACACCGACGCGGCATCCGCGCAACGTTCGCGCCGTTACGCGCTTCAACTCGCGGCGGATAAACACTATCTGGTGGGCGCCGCGCATATCGCGTTTCCGGGACTGGGGCACATCCGGAAAAACGGCCGCACGTACGACTGGGTGCCGGTCAACTACGAATCCGCGCCAGGTCGATGAATCCTGCGCATGCCAGTCCTCTCATGATTTGGAGGAAACGATAAATGGAAACAGACAGGATCGCGATTGCTCAGATTGCACCGGCTGCGCCCGCCGCATTTCACGCAAGCGGGGTTGCCGTGTGGAGTCACGTGATCGACGCGCTAGTGGGCGGATTCGGCAACGCGGGCGAGGGCGCTCGGTACCTGGAGCCGCGCGCGGACTGCAAACGGCCGTACGTTCTGTCGCCGCACGTACAGGTGAACGTGATCGAACGTTTGTCGGATACGTCGGTGTCCGTTCGATGGCGCGATGCCACGCGTTGCCGCTATGACGATCAGATCTGGATCAGTTGCCGCGCGCGCAGCGGTGGCCGTTGCGCGTTGAGCGGCACGACGATCCGCCGGCACGATTTCGTCTATAAGCCGCGCACGCGCAGTGTCGTGCCCGCGAATGCCAATGCGATGATTCTCGCTTCACTGGTTGAGCGGGTGCCTGCGTTGACGTGAGTTTGCAAGGCCACGCGTCTAGCTATCCCGCTGGAGTGTCAGTACCGCATCGAGACCACCACCCGGACGGTTTCGCAGAATCAGCGTGCCGCCGTGCGCGGCGGCGATGCTTCGTGCAATCGTCAGGCCGAGTCCGGTGCCGGTCTGTGCGTGCGCCTGTTCCGCGTGCGTCGTTTCGAGCCTGAAATAAGCTTCGAAAACCCGTTCGAGCATCGCTTCGTCAGCAATACCGGGACCGTTGTCGCTGATAACAATCGTCACGGCTTGGCCTATATCGCTCACCTTTATCGCCGCGTCTCCACCATAACGGATCGCGTTGTCGACGAGATTTTGCAGACATCGCTTCAGATTGCGTGGATACCCCGGAAACGGCTTCAATACCTTTCCTTCGACCGTCACCGAGTGCCCGGCCTCGCGTGCATCTTCGGCGAGGCTGTCGAGCATCGACGCGAGATCGATGTCGTGACGCGCTTCGGTAATCTCCGCGCCTTGCACGGCGTGCAGCGTCGCGCGCACCATCGCTTCCATTTCGTCGAGGTCGCCGCGCAGGCGCTCCCGCCATTCGGGATCGGGCAGCATCTCCGCGCGCAGACGCAGGCGCGTCAGCGGCGACCGCAAATCGTGCGATACGGCCGTCAGAAAACGCGTGCGTGCCGCGATGCCTTCGGTCAACTGTTCCTGCATCCGGTTGAACGACTGCGCGGCGGTGCGCACTTCGAGCGGCCCCACTACGGGCAACGGCGAACGGTAGATATTCCGGCCTAACGCCTCGGCGGCTTTTGCAAGCTGTTTTAAAGGCCGCACGGCGAAACGCACCGCGACGAGCGCGATCAGGAATACGGCGGTGAGTCGGACGAAATAGATTCGCACCAGATAGTCGAGCACCAGCGACCACGGCTGCGTCTGCATACCCGCCTGTCCTTCATTGGCCTCGACATCGAGCCAGGGACCGTCCGGTACTTTCAGCTGAACGTGAAAATCGCCGGTGGGCATACGCGAATCGAACAAGCTGAAAATGCCCTTATGGTGGCCGGATTCGTCACGCAGATGCGCGTCGAGCAGGCGCACCTCGACCGGTTCGCCGAGCCGCCGCGCGATCACGCCAGACACCAGATTGCTCACCGTGTGCCGCGCGACCGAACCGCTGTCCGGCGCGTCGGGCAGATCGGCGGGTATGTCGATCGGGCGTAGCCGGTAGCGCGCATCGCCGAGCTGATCGATGATTGTGTGGCGCATGGCGTCGTCGGGTGCGTGCTGCAGCAGCCGCACTGTGTCGGCGAGACGGCTGGCGAAGAGTCGCGCGGGAATTTCCAGCGTACGGTTGTCGTGCGTCTCGAACCAGATCGTGCTGGTGAACAACTGGCCGCCGAACATGCCGACCACCAGAATCAGCACGAGCCGTCCGTAAAGCGTGTCGGGCCACAGGCGCAGTTTCATCACAGAGCGCGCTTCATGCTTCGTAGCCGACATCGGCGACCAGCATGTAGCCCTCGTTGCGCACGGTGCGGATCAGCGCCGCCTGCCGCGCCTGATCTTTCAGATGCTGACGCAACCGGCTGACGCAGACATCGATTGAACGGTCGAGCGGCGTGCGTTCCTTGCCGAAGACCTGGTCGAGCAGAAACTCGCGCGACAGCGGCCGGTTCGGATGATCGAGCAGCGTGCGCAGCGTCCGGTAATCGGAGCCGCCGAGCGACACGATCACGCCATCGGGCGACAGCATCTGCTTCATACGCGTATCGAGCCGCCATCCGGCGAAGCTGACATAGGTGCTCGCGTCCGCGCGCGGCGTGACCGGCATGGCGCGCGTGCGCTTGAGCACGGCCTTGATCTTGGCGACCAGTTCACGCGGATCGAACGGCTTGGGCAGGTAATCGTCCGCGCCCATTTCGAGTCCGAGAATGCGGTCGAGCAGCCCGCCGCGCGCGCTCAGGATGATGATCGGCACGCTGTGTTCGCGCCGCAATTCGCGGGTGATATCGAGTCCGTCTTCGCCGTCGAGCATCAGATCGAGCACGACCAGATCCACTTGCGACGAACCGATGATCCGCGTCATTTCGGCGCCGTTGCCCGCCGTGCTCGCGTCATAACCCATCTCGCGCAGATAGTCACGCAGCAGTTGGCGGATGTTGGGATCGTCATCGACGATCAATATGTGGTCCATCTTCAGGCTCTTGTTTTTTTGCCCCTGGTGCCCGGTGCCGGGTGGTGTTTCCAGGCGGGGCAGCAGGGCGTCGGACGCGGCCAGGCCGCTCCAACACATTCCATTACAAAACAGCGTGTTTTCAACACATCGCCATTACATTGCGCGGCTAAAGTGACGCCAAATGCCAATCATTCTCATTAACTAACTATATCATGTCGATTTTTAAGACATCTTCGAGCCGGCCCGCTTTTGCCCGGCTGGCAAGCGCCGTCGCGGTTTGCGCGGTGTTCACGCTCGGTTTCGCCGGGGCCGACGGGTTCGCCGCGACCGCTACGGATACGACGGCCGCTGCGCCCGCAGCAGGCACCGTCACCGATCTGGCGGGCCGCACCGTCAGGATTCCCGCGAATCCGCACCGCATCCTGCTGGGCGAAAGCCGTCTGCTGATGGCGACTGCGCTGCTCGAAGGCAAGCAGCCGCTCGCGCGCATTGTCGGCTGGCAGGGCGACCTGCCGGCGATGGACCCGCAGACCTTCAACGCGTACGCGGAAGAATTCCCCGGCATCAAACAGATTCCGCTGATCGGCAAGGCGACCGAAGACAGCATCAGCGACGAAAAAGCGCTGAGCCTGAAGCCGGACCTGGCGATTTTCAGCCTCGCCGGCCACGGTCCGAGCCGTTATAGCGCACTGGTCAAGCAACTGGAAGCGACCGGCACGACGGTGGTGTTCGTCGACTTCCGTCTGCATCCGATGCAGAACACCATTCCGAGCATCAAGCTGCTCGGCGCGGTGATGCATCGCGAGAAAGAGGCCGATGCGTACGCGCAGTTCTATCAGCAGCATCTGGCGCGGGTGGAGAGCGTCGTGAACGCGGTGCCGCAGTCGCAACGTCCGAAGGTGTTCGTCGATCTGCTCGCGGGCGTGTGGGATGCGGGCTGCTGCCACACTGCGGGCAACGGCAATTTCGGCGAGTTCATCACCGCGGCGGGTGGCCGCAATATCGCTGCGGGCCTCGTGCCCGGCGTGCTCGGCGACATCAGCATGGAACAGGTGATCGCGTCGCAACCGGACGTGTACGTCGCAACGGGCAGCCGCACGAAGCCGGGTCTCGCGTCGCTGCGCGTGGGCGCGCTGACGAGCGACGCCGATGCGCGCGCGAGCCTCGGCACGCTGGTGTCGCGGCCGGGCTTCGACACGATCAAGGCGATCCACGACGGCCGCGTGCATGGCATCTCGCACAACTATTACGACTCGCCGTACAACATCGTCGCAATCGAAGCGTTCGCGAAGTGGTTCTATCCGCAGCAGTTCAAGGACCTCGACGTGCACGCGACGCAAACCGAGTTGTACCGCCGTTTCCTCGCAGTGCCGCCTGATGGCGCGTACTGGGTCGACAGCCCGGCCAAAGCCGCTCCGCTGGCCGCACGCTAAGAGATTCGCCGATGTCCACGCTTGAACCTTCCGCGTCGATGCACGGCGCCGTAGTCCGCGATTACCGGCGGCTCGTGCAGCGGCGCGTCGTGTGGCTGCTCGTCGTGGCCCTGTTGATCCTCGGCTCGCTGCTGTTCGATCTGCGCTCCGGGCCTTCGGGGCTGCCTGTCGCGACGCTGTTGCGCACGGTGTTCGAGCGTGGTTCCGCCGATCCCGCGACCAGCGTGATCGTGTGGCAGATCCGCTTGCCGTACGCGGTGATGGCGCTGATCGTCGGTGCGTCGCTGGGGCTGTCGGGCGCGGAAATGCAGACCATCCTCAACAATCCGCTCGCGAGTCCTTATACGCTGGGCGTGTCGGCGGCGGCTGCATTCGGCGCGTCGCTGGCGATCGTGCTCGACATCGCGATTCCCGGCGTGTCGCAAACGTGGATCGTGTCGGCTAACGCATTCGTGTTCGCGTTGCTGTCGGCACTGGTGCTGGACGGTGTCGCGCGCTGGCGCGGCATGAGCACGGCGGGCGTCGTGTTGATGGGCATTGCGCTGGTGTTCGCGTTTCATGCACTGGTCGAGCTGATGCAGTTCATCGCGTCCGCCGACGCATTGCAGGGCCTCGTGTTCTGGACGCTCGGTTCGCTGGCGCGCGCCGACTGGACCAAGATCGGCGTATTGAGCGCGGCGCTCGCGATCGCGCTGCCGCTGTCGATGCGCAACGCGTGGACGCTCACCGCGCTGCGCCTCGGCGAAGACCGCGCGGCGAGCTTCGGGATCGACGTGCGCCGTTTGCGCCTCGGCACCTTGCTGCGCGTGTCAGTGTTGTCCGCGCTGGCGGTGTCGTTCGTCGGCACGATTGGTTTTGTCGGGCTGATCGCGCCGCATATCGCTCGGACTTTGTTCGGCGAAGATCATCGCTTCTACCTGCCGGGCAGTGCGCTGATCGGCGCACTGATGTTGTCGCTCGCGTCGATTGCATCGAAGCTGATCATTCCAGGCGTGCTGATTCCGGTCGGCATCGTCACGGCGCTGGTCGGCATTCCGCTGTTTCTCGGCATCGTCGTGCGTTCGCAGGGGCAACTCAATTGAGCGGCCTGCACATCCACGATCTGAGCGTGAATTACGGCAAGCGCCCGGTCCTCGTTTCGCTCGACGCCGGCCCGTTGCCGCGCGGACAGATCACCGCGTTGCTCGGCCCGAACGGTAGCGGCAAGTCGACGTTGTTGCGCACGCTGGCCGGTCTCACGAAGGCGAACGGCGGGTCATTGTCGCTAGACGGCGAGACGCTCGCGCTGTCGGCCGTCAGCGCGCGTTCGCATAGCGTCGTGTACCTGCCTCAAGCGCTGCCTGCGGGCGTGCGTCTGCAGGTGCTGGAATCGGTGCTGGTGGCCGCTCGCGCGACGCGGGACGGGTCACTTCAGGCACGTGGCAGACAGCATGCAAGCAATGGCGAATACGCCGCAAAAGCGCACGCGGTGCTGCAACGCCTCGGCATCGAAGCACTCGCCGCCCGTTCGCTCGACGAATTGTCCGGCGGACAGCGACAGCTGGTCGGCATCGCCCAGGCCTTGATCCGCGACCCGCAAGTGCTGCTGCTGGACGAGCCGCTGTCGGCGCTCGATCTGAACCACCAGTTTCACGTGATGCAGGTGCTGCGCGAGGTTACACGCGAGCGCGGCATCGTGACGGTCGTCGTGCTGCACGACATCAACGTCGCGATGCGTGCGTGCGACCGCGCGATGCTGCTGCATGACGGACATATCGTGCATTTCGGGCCGCCGCAAGACGTCGTCACGGCGGCGAGCCTCGCACGCGTTTTCGGTGTTCTCGCGCGAATCGAGCCGTGCTCGCGCGGACACCATCAAGTGCTGATCGACGGTCTCGCCGATCGCACGGGCATCGCCAACCGCATGGGCGCCGTCAGCCCATAACCACGCGGCCAGCCAGCCCACTTCTCAAGCCGTTTGCCGTGCTTCTCGTGGCGCCCTTTAAACAGGGCGCTGCGTGTTCGCGCGCGAACTGCAATCTCGATCTCATAGACGATTAACAGACCAGGAAAAAGATGAAGAAGGTTCTTGTGATTGCCGCATGCGCGGCGGGGTATGCCGCGAGTTTCGCGACGGCGGCGCATGCGCAGTCGAGCGTGACGCTGTACGGGATTATCGATGCGGGGCTGTCGTACACGAATAACCAGGGCGGTAGCAGCAACGTGCAGGCGGGCAGCGGCACGGTGACGGGCAGTCACTGGGGCTTTCGCGGGCGTGAAGATCTGGGTGGCGGCACCGCCGCGATTTTCCAGCTCGAAAGCGGCTTCAGCGTGATGAACGGTACGCTGCGCCAGGGCGGCCGGATGTTCGGCTATCAGGCGTACGCGGGTTTGACGAACGACCGCTTCGGCACGATCACGCTCGGCCGGCAGTATGACTCGGTGGTGGACTATCTCGCACCGCTGAGCTTCACAGGGCACCATCCTGGCGGCAACAACCTGTCCGCGCATCCGTTCGATAACGACAACCTGAACAACTCGTTCCGCGTGAACAACTCGGTGAAGTTTGCGAGCAACGACTATCACGGCCTGCATTTCGGCTCGTTGTACGGCTTCTCGAACGAAGCGGGCGGTTTCTCGGACAACCGTCTGTACAGCTTCGGCGCGTCGTATAACAACGGCCCGTTGAGCCTCGGCGCGGGTTATCTGCAGGCGAACAACGGCGGCAGCACGACCAACACCAGCGGCGCGATCACGCTGACCGACCGGACCTTCATCGCGGCGCGTCAGCGCACCTTCGGCGCGGGCGCGAACTACACGATCGGCGCGGCGACGCTCGGTTTCGTGTGGACGCGTACGCAACTCGGCGGCCTCGATACGATCAATGGTGCGAACAGCCTGGGTATCGCGGCGAACGGGCAGGGCATGAGCTTCAACAACTACGAAGCGAACGCGAGCTATGCACTGACTTCCGCGTTGAGCCTGCAGGGCGAGTACACGTACACGTCGGGCGCGATGTCGACGGATACCGGCGCGCATCATCCGAAGTGGCATGAGGTGTCGCTGATGGCCGACTACTCGTTGTCCAAGCGGACCGACGTGTATCTGCAAGGCAGCTACCAGCACATCAGCGCGGATGGCTCGGGCCTGACCGCCGATGTCAGCGGACAAACCGCGTCGTCGACCAATCAGCAGGTGGTGGTGGCAGCGGGGATGCGTCACCGCTTCTGATGCTTTTGATGTTGCTGATAGGGATGGCGGTGCCGGTTCGGGCCGCTGTTGCCGGTCGCCGTGGTGTTGGGAGACCGCGCCACGGTTTGTAAACGTTGTACTTCCAGAACCGGATCGACGCGGGTTTAACCGCGAATGAGCCCAGGTTAGGCGGTCCCACGCCCATCGGCCACTCAGCCGAACGACTCGCTTGCGTGTATGATAATCATTCTCATTAATATGGCTTCGCCGCCACGCACGCGTTTCGTTGAATCATGGGCACTGTTTTGATCGTCGCGCCGGCTTTTGCCGGCGCTTTGCTGTTGTACGTCAGCTCGCCCGCGCAGCGCTGGCTGCGCGCGCCGTGGCCCGCCAGGTCCGCACGTCTGGCCGCGCTAGTGTGCGTCGCGATATCGCTGGTTTGCGCGGCTCGCGCGTTGCAACCGGCGACGTCGCTGTCGGTCGTCGTGACCGTGCTGATGGCGTGTCTGACCGCTGCGCCGTTCATCGGCGCGCTGATCGACCACAGCCGTTCAAAGCGCGCCGCATCATGACGCGCGCATCCATTTCCCGCCGCGCGGCAGGATCGATCGAACGCGATCTGATGATGAAATTCGTCGCCGGTGTGATCGGCGGCTTTGGGCTGGCGCTGGCGGCGAGTGCGCTGTTCGTGCGTCTGTCGCCGGGCGGCCTGACTGCGGCGAGCAAATTTCACGTCGCCATGTGGCTCGTGCCGCCGCTGTGGATTGCGCTCGCGTCCGCCTCGTTCATGTTTCGCAGCGGCGCGCGCGCATTCGGCTGGCTCGGGTTAGCCAACCTGGTCGCGTTCGCACTGGTGCTGCTTGTTCAGCGCGTGCCGCTCTGAACGTTTTTTTCGTGCTTTAGCCCTCCATTCTTCGAGCGGCGCGCCGCTTGTCTCACCTTCCGTTCAGCATGCGCAGCGACATTCTCCGCGTTTATAAGACCGTTCATACGTGGACCGGCATCGTTGCCGGCCTGCTGCTTTTCATCGCGTTCTACGCGGGCGCGATCACGATGTTCAAGGATTCGCTGACCGACTGGACGACGCCGCCCGCCGTCAGTGCCGCGCCGTCGGTGCCGCTCGATCGCGCGGATGTTCTGATCGACCGCACGCTCAACGCGTATCCGGCCGCGCGCAAGCTGTTCACGCTGGCGCTCGTTGACGGTGAACGCGTACGGATGTCGTGGCAATCCGCGCCCGGCCAACGCGAGGATGCGTGGCTCGACGACCAGGGGCAACTGCATACGACGCAAAGCCGTCCGTCCGACGCGGCGAGCTTCATCGACCTCATCCACATGACGGGCGGCGTGCCGGGCGGCTACAACGTCGGCGTCGGCGTGATGGGCGTGGTGTCGCTGCTGTACGGGCTGGCGCTGGTGTCCGGCGTGATCGTGCTGCTGCCGACGCTGGTGAAGGATCTGTTCGCGCTGCGCATCGGTAAAAATCTGAAGCGGATGTGGCTCGACGCGCACAACGCGGTCGGCATTCTGAGCCTGCCGTTTCATCTGGTGATGGCGCTCTCGGTGGTCGCGTTCGGGCTGAGCGACTATATCTTTGACGTGCAGGACAAGCTGATCTACGAAGGCACACTCCAGCCGATGATGGTCGCGCAGAACCCGTACTTCGCGAAGGCGCCGGTCACGACGCATGCCGCCACCGAACCTGCTCCGTCGATGCTGCCGCCGGCGCAACTGCTCGCCCGCGTGCGTGAACGCGCGCCGCGTTTCGAACCCACGGCGCTGCGTTATCGCCGCGCGGGCGAGGCGGGCGCAACCGTGTTCGTCGCGGGAGACGATGCGCGTTTTCTTGCGCGCGACGGCGGCTTTGCGCTGATGGACCCGTTCAGCGGCAAGTTCCTGAATGCGCAATTCCTGCCCGACGGAGGCGGCGGCACGAACTGGTCGTCGGCGACGAGCGCGTTTTACGCGCTGCACTTCGGCACCTATGGCGGCGCGCCGGTGCAATGGGGCTATTTCGCGCTCGGGCTCGCGGGCGCGTTCCTGTTCTACTCGGGCAACCTGTTGTGGATCGAAAGCCGGCGCAAGGCGATGCGGCGCGACGGCGTGCCGGTCACGCAGCGTCGCGCGACGTTCGTGATGGCCTCGCTGACCGTGGGCGTGGCGCTCGGCTGCATCTGCGGAATCTCGCTGACGCTGGCGGCGGGCAAGTTGCTCGCCGGGCGCGTGGACACGCTGCACGCGTGGCATGTGTGGATTTACTACACGACGTTCATCGCCGCGATCGTCTGGGCGATGGTGCGCGGCGCGGCGCGCGGCTCGGTGGAATTGCTCGCGCTGGCGACTGTTTCGACGGCGGCGATTCCTCTGCTGAGCGTGATCGGTGCGCTGGCGCCGTCGAGCGGATTATGGTTTTCCGCGAATGCCGGGCCGCTTGGTGTCGATCTCGGCGCGGCAATCGGCGCGCTGTGTTTCGCGTGGATGGGGTGGAAGACGCGTCAGCGGGTTGGGGAGGGTCGGGGCGATAGCGTGTGGTCGGTGCGGGCAACGGCAACGGCTGATGCGGCGTTGGAAAAGGGTGACGCCCGCGAAGTTGTCGATACGCGGCAAGGGCGTTGAGCATTGCGTTTGGGTTGCGGGCGTGAACGGCTGTTTGAGCGGAGCGGCCTTGTCGCTTTAGTTGCGCGTTTTTGTTCGACCGGACGACCGTGCGCGCAGGCCGCTTCAGCCCAGATGGGGCATCGACTGGTGCGTGGCGCGAGGGCGACTTGCGTAGGTCGCCAGTACGTCGACAAATTATTTTAGTTAGGATGCTTAATATATGAAATTAGTAATTTCATTTCCATGAAAACTATAAAAAACTTTTGATAAATTGAAATTCTTATTTATTTAATAAAGTAAAATAAATTTCGAATAAAAATGGAATTGAGGGTATTCGTTGATATTGATCGTGAACGGAATTTCCATCTCGACACATGCCGATATGAAAAATCGCCATTCTATTCAGAATACTTTAGTTTTCGTCGCTAATCGTCAAAAATCGTCAAAATTATAATAATTCGTACTCGTACGATGGCAGCCCTGTGATAGGTTTGCTAGCTTAGCGCGCTAAACGATCAAACCAATTCGATAGATCGCATGCGTCGACTCGACCCCCGTTTCAAGCGGCCATTCTCTGACGGAAAAGACAGCGCAGACGGTGAGCTTAAAAATCCAGCGTCTTTTCACGCGTACCCAGAACAATGTCTTCGCTGCACCATTCGCAATGACGAAATGCTTTGACGAGGACTTAGTCGGAGCTGCGGATATCGATCAAATGAGTTTTTGCCGGCGCGCCAATCAACAGGCTTTTATTTAATCATCATTGACTGACAAAAAAAGGAAATTAATAAGTATGTCGAAAATATATGGAGTTTCGCTGGTCGCCGTCTCCCTCGCATTGGGCGGATGTACAGCGGAGTCGTCGCATTCGCTGCCGGTCCAGCCGGTGAGCATTTCGCAGACGCCTTACGCGGGTCAGCGCATCGAAATGGCCGTGGGCAAGTTCGACAACCGCTCCAGCTATATGCGAGGCATTTTCTCCGACGGGGCCGATCGCCTTGGAGGCCAGGCCAAGACGATTCTGATTACCGCCCTTCAGCAGAGCGGTCGCTTCAACGTGCTCGATCGGGACAACCTCGACGAAATCCGTCAGGAAGCCGGCTTCATGAAGAAAGGACAGGCAATCAAGGGCGCGAATTTCGTCATCACTGGTGACGTCACCGAGTTTGGACGCAAGGAAGTGGGCGATCGCCAGCTCTTCGGCATTCTCGGCAGCGGCAAGAACCAGGTGGCTTATGCAAAAGTGAGCCTCAACGTGGTCGATACGACGACCTCGGAAGTCGTGGCATCGAGCCAGGGGGCGGGGGAATACAGTCTGTCGAATCGCGAAATTATCGGCTTCGGCGGCACGGCCAGTTACGACTCCACGCTGAATGGCAAGGTGCTCGACCTCGCGATCCAGGAGGCGGTCAACCACCTGGCTGCGAAGGTCGACGAGGGTGTACTCAAGATCTCGCGATAAACGCGCCATGCAACGACGTCGCACGCATCTTCCTGCGGCACACCACCACTCCGAATGAGTTCACGATGAAACAGACAAGCACGATGTGGGGCCTCGGACTTCCCGCAATGACGGCAGCTTTGCTCCTCGCCGGATGCGCGGCAAGCCGCCCGCCACCCCTTTACCAGTGGACGGGCTACCAGCCCGCGGTTTACGACTACCTCAAAGGTGGAAAGGATCCGCAGCAGCAGATCGACGCTCTGGAAAAAGCGCTGCAGGAAATTCGCGCAAAGGGCGCCACGCCTCCGCCGGGTTTTCATGCGCAACTCGGCATGCTGTACGCGAGCGTCGGCAAGGACGGCCCGGCCATGGAGCAGTTCGGGGACGAGAAGCAATTGTTTCCGGAGTCCTCGACCTACATGGATTTCCTGATGAAACCGAAGACGAAACAGCCTTGAGCGAATTGCCATGTCCAGATTGCTTTCTTTAAAACTGTGGTTTGCCCTCTCGACGTTCGCATTGCTGGCCGCCTGTGCGCAGCCCGTCAAGCATGCCGATTACACGGCGTTCAAAAACAGCCGGCCACGTTCGATCCTCGTGCTGCCGCCGGAGAATGAAACGACCGACGTGCAGGCAAGCAGCAGCATGCTTTCACAGATGACGATGCCGCTCGCCGAGTCGGGTTATTACGTGCTGCCCGTGGCGGTGATGAACGAGACTTTCCGCCAGAACGGACTGACCGTCCCGGCGGATATTCAGGCAACCTCGCCCGCGAAGCTACGTGAGATTTTCGGCGCCGACGCGGTGCTGTATTCGAAAATCACGCAATTCGGCACCGTGTACCGCGTGCTTGCCAGCGCGACGGTGGTCACGGCGTCCGCGAAACTGGTGGACCTGAAGACTGGCGAGGTGCTGTGGCAAGGTAGCGCAAGCGCCAGCAGCAACGAAGGGAATAACTACGGCGGGGGCGGTTTGATCGGCATGCTGGTGACCGCGGCGGTCCAGCAGATTGCGGATTCACTGACTGACAAAAGCCACGATATCGCTGGGCTCACCAGTTACCGGCTGCTGCACGCAGGACCACCCAATGGCCTGCTGTATGGGCCGAGATCGCCGAAAGTCGGGACGGACTGATCGGGTCATTCTGATGGCGATCCTCGCTGGGGCGATTCACGCGCGATGCGCTGCTCGTCGGCGGCGCACCGGCGGATAGATCCCGGCAGCCATCCCAACAAAAAAACGCCGCCGGGCCTCAAGCCCTGCGGCGTTTTTCATCATGCACGCAGACCGCCGCAAAGGCGATCCGTCGCCGACAACTACATCGACTGCAATCAGAAGTCGGTGGTCATCGACATCAGGAACGTGCGCGGCGCACCTTGCGTCAGGTAGCCGCCGGTCGTCGACGACCAGTAAGCCTTGTTCGCCACGTTCAGCACGCTGGCACGGAACGTGGTCGGCTTGCCGAACAGCACGGTCGCGTAGCGCGCGCCGAGGTCGACCGTATCCCATGTCGGAATCGACAGCGTGTTGGTCGTGTTCAGGTACTGCGGACCCGTGTGCGTCCAGCGCGCGGTCAGCGTCAGGCCGTTGACCATCGGCACGTCGTACTCGCCGCCGAGGTTGAACATGAACGTCGGCACGCCGATCGGACGATTGCCGTCGGTTCCACCGGTTCCGGTGTCGAGCTGCACGGCATTGATATAGGTCGCGCCAGCGATCAGGCGCACGCCCTTGTAAGGCTCGCCGAACACCGACAACTCGACGCCGCGATGGCGCTCGGTGCCGTTCGCGACGAAGATGTCCGCGCTGTTCGTGTAGGTCTGCGGCTTCTCGATCTGGAACGCAGCGAGGGTCGCGCCGTACTTGCCGTTGTCGTACTTCGCGCCGACTTCGTATTGCTTCGAACGCTCAGGCGCGAGCATCGTGCCGTAGTTCAACGCGGACGACGGTGCAGTATCGCCCATCGTCAGTGCTTCGCTGCGGTTCGCGAACAGCGACACGTTCTGCATCGGCTTGATGACGAGGCCGAACAGCGGTGTCGTGATCGACTGGTCGTAGTTGGCGGTCTGCACGCCGGTGTAGTCGAACGTGTTCGACAGGATCGACTGATGACGCGCGCCGACCGTGAACAGCACGCGGTCGTTCAGGAAGCCCAACGTATCGGAGACCGACACGCTGCGCATGAGCGTCAGCGCCGTGGTTTGCGGATCGTCCAGATTGCCGCCCTGATACACGGTTGCCGGGAACGGCACCTGCACCGGGTTGTACAGGCTGGTGTCGAACGAGCCGCTCAGCGTGTACGCCGACTTCGCGTCGACGCGCACGATCGACGCGCCCGCCGTCACGAAATGCGAAACCGGACCGGTGTTGAAGCGGCCGCGAACGCCCGCTTCGGCGGAATTGGCGTCTTCCTGGTGAGGCACGCCCAAACGCGAGCCGGTCGTGCCGGTGTCGCCGTAGTAGGGCGTGAAGTATTGGCCCTGCTCGTTGGTGTGACGCGTGCCGCCGGTGACATAAGCCGTCCAGCCGGGCAGGAAGTCGTATTCGGCGCGCAGGATGCCGACGGTGTCTTCCAGCGTGCTGTTCGCCCAGGTCTGCGAGTAGTTTGAGGCGGCCGACGGCACTTCCGGGATCGAGTCGCCGGTGACGAACACGACCGGGCGGCCGTTGTCGACGGTCTGACGCTGGTACAGGAAGTCGCCGGACAGGCGCAGTTTCTCGCCGCGCCAGTCGAGCGAGACGGCGGTGGTGTTGTCGCGGCGGTTTTCGCCGTCGACCGACGTTTCGCCGTCGTGGTTCGCCTGGTTGAAGCGGATCCCGAACTGGTCTTCGCTGCCGAAGCGGCGGCCCACGTCGAGGTGCGTGCCGATTTCACCGGTGCCGCTGGTTTCCAGCGTGACGCGCGTGAGCGGCTTGTCGTCGGCCTGCTTCAGTTGCAGGTTGATGCCGCCGCCGACCGCGCTGCCAGTCGGCGAAGCGCCTGCGAGGAACGCGTTTGCTCCCTTGAACACGTCGACGCGTTCGAGCGCGTCGGTCGCCACGAGCTGGCGCGGCGTGATGCCGTACAGGCCGTTCAGCGAAATATCGTCGCCGTTCAGCTGGAAGCCGCGAATCACGAACACTTGCGCAAAGTTGCCGTAACCGTAGGCCGTACGCACGGCGGGGTCGTTCGCGAGCACGTCCGCGATGGTGCGCGCCTGCTGGTCTTCGATCAGCTTCGACGTGTACGACGTCATGCTGAACGGCACGTCGATGTTCTTCTGCTGACCGAGCACGCCGAAGTTGCCGCCGCGCGCTACCTGGCCGCCCGCGAAAGTCGGGGCCAGATCGCCCGGCAGGGCCTCTTTGGCGCCCTGAACCTTGACGGCGGGCAACGTGCTGTTAGGAGCGGAAGTCGTGTCGGTCGACTGGGCAAATGCCACTGCCGGCATGCTGAACGCGACTGCGATGGCGGCGAGGATAGCGGCGCGGCTGGCGGCCGTTTTGGCAGGCGCAACCTGCGGTTCGTGCAAACGTGAAGCTGACATGAAGTGGAAATTTGGGTGGTCGTCGATCTTCCGTCCCGGGGCGCGTGTGGAATCCGGGCGGCATTTTTCTGGCTGCTTACGCGTACTGGCACGGCTTTCGCGCGATTCTGTACACGCTTACAACTCGTGGTCGGCGAGAATTATAGTGCAAATGCGAATCATTATTATTGAAAATAACGTTGACGTCGCTTATGTTGCGGCTATGCAACATGGCTAGTCTGGAAGCGCTTCCGGCGCGCTGCGCTGGTGGGCGGAGAGCGTGTCGGGGCCTAATGGAAAGGCAAGTTGGCACGTGGTTTGCTGGTTGCAACAGACGTTTTTTGATCGCGAGTTGCCTGCATGTCCCGAACACCGTCTACCTGCAAACGATGGAGCGCCCGCGAGGTCCGGTTGTTACACGAAGTGCCGCGCGTTCTTGTCGTCGACGACAACGCGGGTGCGGCCGAGGCGCTCGCCACCTATCTGTCTTATGAAGGCGTGGAGGCCCGCTCGGCCAACGGCTGCGCGGAAGCGCTGCGCTGCGTGAAAGACTGGGTGCCCGACGTGGTGGTGCTCGACATCATGATGCCGGAGCGCGACGGCTACGAAACCGCGAGTGCGCTACGCAGTTATCTGCCGACGCCCAGTCTGGGGATCGTCGCGTTTACGTCGCTCGACGAGGATCACGTCAAGGAGACCGGTAAGGCGCGCCACAATTTCGATGGTTATTGTCAAAAAGGCACGGCGCCGACTGCGTTGCTGGCGTTGATGCGGAATCTCTGGCGGGGTTAAAAAATTGTTTTGATATGAGTGTGGTCGCTGTGTCTCGTAATGCGTTTCGTCATGACTCGTAATTGTTTCGCTGAATCGCTTTCGGTGACGATTTTGTGATAGTGAGCGCAACGCGCTCGGCCGCCTGACCTTCATTTGCTCGCCACTCCTCGCGGCGGCGTTACGAAATCTAAAGCCCTCCAGGTAGCCCAATCTGGCCGCGCGGTCTCTCGCTCCGCGCGACCATCCCGGCTGGCTGCGCCTGCGCGTCTTAAGCAGAACAGCCTTCGAAACACCGGTGCATCAAAACCCCGTTTCAATATCGATATTGAATCGATAAAACGTTTCAAAAGACCGCTAATTCGCGTATTCTTGAATCGAAAAGCGAATTATGGGGCGTTTCATCATGACTTCAAATATCGAGCGTAATTCCGATAAGCACAGCTACCGAAGCGGCGAAGCAGCCCGTCTGGCAAAAATGCCAGTGACGACTCTGCGCATCTGGGAGCGTCGTTACGGAGTGGTCGGTCCGGCCAAGACCGCATCAGGTCAGCGTCTGTATTCGGAAGACGACGTCCGGCGACTCACGTTGATCAAATTGCTGGTCAACCGGGGTCACGCAATCGGCGCGATTGCGCGACTCGACCGCGAACAGTTGCAGATGCTCGCATCGCGTAATCCGGGTGACGGCGCTTCTGCGCACGCGGACCACGGCGTGCCGGGCGAAATCCGCATGGCCTTCGTCGGTAGTCAGCTTGCGCAGCATCTGCAAAGTGCGGGTGTCGACTTGCAGCAATACGGCGTGACCACGCTGACCACCTTCGACGATCTCGCCGACGCCACCGCCGCCAACGACAACGGCGAACGCCCGGCGGCGCTCGACGCGCTGCTGGTCAGCGTCGACTCGCTGCAGGAAGACGTGGCCACGCAGATCATCGCGCTCGGCGGCGTGGTTCGCGCGAAGGCGATCGCCGTGGTCTACGGCTTCGGCACCGGCCCGGCAGCGGAAATATTGCGCGCGGCGGGTGTGCGTCTGCATCGCGAGGCGGAAAGCCGCACCGAATTCCGCCAGATGCTGGCCGACCTGTGCGAGCGCGTCCATCTTCAGGAACGTAGTGGCGACGACGTCGTGTGGTCGCGCGTGGGCCGCCGTTACGAAGACAGCGAACTCGAATCCATGGCAACCCGCTCGTCGACGATTGCATGCGAATGTCCGCGCCACCTCGTGGAACTGGTGATGAAGCTGTCGGCGTTCGAACGCTATAGCGACACATGCACATCGCGCTCCGCTCAGGACGCCGCGCTGCATCGCTACCTCGGCGACGTCAGCAATCGGGCCTGCGCGATGGTCGAAGCCGCGCTCGAACGGGTCGCGCGCGAAGAAGGCTGGTTCGGGTTCGCCGAACCGCAGCCGCCGCAGTCCGCTCACGACGCTCACGAGTAGCACGCACCGTCGCACAGGAGGCGCCATGCAACATGATGCTTCGCAGGATGCGGCCGCGGGCGCGCTCGGGCTGCAGGAAAAGAACGCGTATCTCGCGGCGCTGCTCAGGCGCGTCGCGAAGCACGATGCGGGCGCGTTCGAGGCGTTGTACCGCGTGTCCGCGAAATCGCTGTTCGGGCTCGCGTTGCGGGTGACGCGCACCACCGAATCTGCGGAAGAAGTGGTGCAGGATGGCTTTATCAAAATCTGGCGCTTTGCCGGCACGTACGATTGCGCGATGTCGTCGCCGTCTACGTGGATGTCGGCCATCGTCAAGAATCAGGCGCTCGATTATTTGCGGCGCAACGCGTATTCCGGTTTCTATGTCGAAGATATCGACGAGCACCTCGCACCGGTCGATCCCGACGACGATTTTGCGCTGCAGTTTTCCGTGGACGCCGAACGGCTGTCGCTCTATCTCGGCCGTCTGACGCCGGTTCAGCGGCAGGCGATTGCGCTCGCGTATTTTCGGGGGCAATCGCAATCGGAAATCGCCTACGCGCTCGATGCGCCGATCGGCACCGTCAAAAGCTGGATCAGTCGTGGGCTCGAATCGTTGCGCGTGATGATCGACGCACGGCCCGCGCCGCATCATGGCGGGTCGTACTGAGTTAAACGCTGTGCTTCCGGGTAGCCGGTCGATCGCGGAACAGCCCTTGCTGCAAGGTCTTTTCATCGACTTGCGCGCAAACCCGCGCGTCGACCTTACACGGAGGCTCCCGCATGAAACCCTATATCGTCGCTCACATGATGTCCTCGCTCGACGGCCGCAGTCTGACTGACGGCTGGAACCTCGACTTCGCCAGCGATCTCTACGAAACCACCGCCGCCACCTTCGAAGCCGATGGCTGGATCTGCGGCCGCGTGACGATGCAGGAGATTTCGCACGGCACCGATTATCCCAGGGGCCTTGCAAAAAGCGCGATTCCGCGCACCGATCATTTCGTTGAACGCGACGCGTCGCAATACGCGATTTCGATCGATCCGCAGGGACGTGTCGCGTGGAAGAGCAACACGGCGCTGAAATCGCATGTGATCGAAGTGCTGACCGAGCAGGTTCCCGACGACTTCCTCGCGTACCTGCAATCGATCGGCGTGTCTTATGTGTTCGGCGGCAAGAGCGAGATCGATCTCGGCAAGGTGGTGCAAACGCTGGCCAGCGAACTCGGCGTGAAGAAGCTGATTGTCGAGGGCGGATCGCATGTGAGCGGTGCGTTCGTGAACGCCGGTCTCGTAGACGAAGTCAGCGTGCTGATCGTGCCGTTGGTGGATGGTCGAAGCGAGCATCCATCGTCGTTCGAGGTGGCGATGGAGAAGTGGCAGAAACCCGCTTATCTGAAGCTGACCTCGGTCGAGAAGCAGGAACACGATGCTGTGTGGCTGCGCTATACGAAGGCTTGAAATTGAGTGAAGCGCGCCTGGGCGAATGCTGCATCGCCCAACGCGCGCTTGTGTGTGATGCGATTCGCTGCGATCAGCCCTTCATATGTGAGGTAGAAAGCCATCCACCGTCGACGCCAATCTGCGCGATCTGTTTCGCGACGGCATCGCCGAGACGTTTTGCATCCGCCGACACCCCCGCGCGTTTCGTTTCCGATACGGCGTGCAAGCTGCCACCCACTGCCGCCGATGTCGCGACAACACCCGCTGCGGCGCCCACGCCCGCGGTCTCCACCATGCCGGGCGCCTTGCCGCTGTCGGCATCGGCGGTGAAGCTTTGTACCAGACGCGCTGCGCCGCCCGCCGGTTTGTACAGAATCTGCACGGAACTGCTGACCTGGCTCTTGCCCGCGCCGAGGCCGATCAACATGCGGCGACGGCGATTGCCAGAGTCGATCGTGTCGAAGCTGCCTTGCACCAGCAGCACGTTCTGATCGGCGGGAGCGGGGACGTCCGAGCGAATCGCGTGCAGGCCCATCGACTGCAACTGGTGCACGATTTCGTTCGCGACCTGTTCACGCACCTGGTCCGCATCGGCGACCTGTTTTTGCGCGGCAGAAGAACCTTCGAGTTGCGTTTTCAGTTTCTGCAACATGCCACCGTCAAGTTTCACCTGATCGGGGTTGGCGTCGAACGTGTAGACGTAAATGGTGTCGGGGCGCACGGGTGCTTGCACACTCGCCGAACTTGCCGTGCTCGCATTCGTGATCGCGCTGCCGGCGCAACCGGTGAGCAGCGCGCTGCAACAAACCATCGTCACGCCAACAAAACGTGCGGCATTTTTTCTGATGAAATTCACTGAATTAAACATGGTCATTCCTGGCTCGGCACGCAATGCCGGTAGTTCGAACGCACTCGCCGATGATCGGGCAACCGTAGGATCGTTGATCATCGGCGAAGCGATTCGCACGTGAAGCACTCTTGATCTCATGCGCGTTGTTTCTCGCGCACCGGCAGCGAAACGAAGTATGGGCGAGCCGCTTGCCGAACTCCATTCAACAATTATTTCGCGCGATGTCGCGACGAAAAACGAACGGACGTAAAGGCGAAAACAGAGGAGTTTGGATTGACCGCCTTCAGCCAGGCGCTGGATGCGGTCGTGAATAGAGAGGAAGTTGGCGAGCGGGTTCGACGATCAGTTCAATGCGAGCTTGACGATGCATCCAAGGACAAAAACAAGCAGCACGGCAGCGACGATCAGATTTAGCGGATAGCGCATTCTTCACCAGGCACTCACGTTGCAGTGCTCTTATCCTAGCCAGCTGAACGGAGATGAAAAGTCGCCAGTAATCGGTAGTGTGGGGCAGCTAACGCATTAACCCAATGTTCTTCGCGCGAGTCGGCGGGGCGCTTCAGATCAAACGGTTGTTGGATCGGAATTGCCGTTTCCTGTTTCGCAAAACGGAAAAGAAGGACTGAACAGCGAGAGGTTGCAGCAGAAAAAGGGCGCGCATCGGGTGGGGATTTTGATGCGGTCGAGCGTCGTCACAACGAGCGCTTGCAACTGAAGTGAGAGAGGCGCGCGAGAACCGCGCGCCTCTTTGGTACAGCGCTTTTTGCTTACTGAGGCTGAGCCGGCGGCGCGCCATGAGGCGGCTTGTTCGCCGCCGTCAGGTCTTCCGCGAGACTGGTGCGCAGTGTGGCAATCGCCTGTTCAGGATTGGCCGGCTTCAACTGCTCGCGAGCCAGCGAATCGTAGACGTAGTGACGCAGCATCGGGTCCTGCGTTTTGCTCAACACGTCGTGATATACCGCGATGATCTCGCCTTCATGTCCGCTCATTGCGTACAGGCGGCGCAGTTGTTCCAGATCGTTGATGACCGCAAAACCAGGGCCGCGCGGCCCCATCATCGGACCATGTTGTTCATGCGGGCCGTCGCCGTGTTCAGGACCGCCGTGCATTTGATGAGGAGCAGGAGGCGCGGACGCATCCTGCGCGAATGCGGCCGTCGCGGCCATGCTCAGAAAGGCGGCTACTGCCGCGCCGAAAATTGCTTTTTTCATGATGTCGCTCCCTTCGGGACAACGTCGGCGCCACAGTGCGCCAACACATGAGCAACGATAGACGACCTGCGGATTCGTAGGGTTACTGAAGCCGTTATGTAACTTACCAAGCCTTGCATGTGCCGCATCTTGCGCGGACCGGCCCGGCGCAATGACGCGGGCGAGCCAGGGAGAGTCCGCTGGCGCAATAATTCCGGATAGCGCATGATTGACCCGATGTGCCGTCCGACCCCAGAACCGGCAAGGCTTTGCGGGTCGCGCGGCACACGTCGCGGCCACGTGTACGTCACAGAAACATGTCACGACGATGTACGGGCAGCGAGTATTTAACCGTTAAGGAGGATTTCGCATGGACCGACCTGACGCCGCCAATCCGTTTGGCGATTTCACCAAAATGCTGGAGCAGTTCAAGCTCCCCGGCTTCGACGTACCCGCCATCATGGAAGCGCGACGCAAGGACATGGAAGCGCTGGTTCAGGCGAATCAGACGGCTTTTCAGGGCATGCAGTCGCTCGCGCAGAAGCAGGCCGACATGTTGCGCTCGACGCTCGGCGAATTGCAGTCGCTCACCGGGCAGTTGTCGGCCGGCGGCGCATCGCCTTCGACGAAAACGGCGGAGCTGATTCAGCAAAGTCTGCACAAGTCGCTCGCCGACATGCAGCAACTCGCGCAAGCGGCGTATCAGACGCAGGCGGAGTCGTATGCGGTGATCGCAAAACGCGTAGAAGAGAATGTGCAGGAGCTGAAATCGCTTTTGCAGCAGCAGAAAAAGTAGTGCGCCTGCCGTGCTCGAATCGGTGATTCGAGCACGGCGAGTGTCGTTACAAAAAGATGCCAGCCGCGAATGACCGCCAGGTCATTCGCGGCATTTTTTTGCGTGTAGAAAGAGACGCTCATGGGGCTGGCTTCTCTTCACACAAAACCCTTTTGAATGCGGCGTATTGTCAGAGGAAAACCGCGTTTTCAGCCTATCTTTTAAATATATATTTACAAATTGCAACATATGCGGGACGGATGGAATTATTTCTGATGTGCCCTCGCCATGCCGAACGGCTGTTTGGTTCAAACGCCGCGAAACGCATCAAAAACCGCTGCATCGCCAGCCCCGGCTGGTTACAACCCGTGCGACCGCACGTGTTCGAACGGTGCGACAACCTGCAAAGGTTTGAATCGTCCCGCAAACGATTGCCCGACGCGCTCACACCCACTAAAGTTTCGCGCCGCCACTCCGTAGACGCATTCACGCAGCTCGACTGACCCGACAGCAGTCACGGTATTCCCGGTCAGTCGAGCGCCCCTGAATTCACGCTCGCGATCCGTTTTTATCGCCAGGGCCGCGAGCGTTTCACGTCGAAGGAAATCTCTTGAAACCGATGCTCCTCACCTGCATTGCTCGCGCAATGCTCGGGGCGGGTTGCGCGCTGTCGTTTGCCGCGCACGCCACGCTTGGCCAGAACGTCAGCACCGTCGATAGCGACCAGACGCGCCTGCGCGCCGTCGCTCATTCGGCGATTACGCAAAGCGCGTATTCGGTGCATCTGATCACGATGCCGTCCGGCACCGAGGTGCGCGAATACGTCGCGTCGAACGGGATCGTGTTCGGCGTCGCGTGGGACGGCCCGACGCTGCCCGATCTGAAGTCGATGCTCGGCGCTTCGTTCGACACCTACGTCGCGGCTACCGCGACCCGGCGCGGCACGCCGCTCGCGGTGTCGAACAGCGACCTGGTGATTTTCTCCAGCGGACATCTGCGTGCGTTTTCCGGCCATGCGTATCTGCCGCAAGCCGTGCCCGCTGGCGTCGATGTCAGCGTCATTCAATAACGGAGCAGATCATGCGTCATAGCTCTTCGTTCATTACCCTGGTCGGCGCGGCACTGCTCGCGCTGGTGGTCAGCGCTTGCGGCGGCGGAGGCGGTGGTTCCAGCGGCGCCAGCACCACGGCTAATTCCAGCAACTCGACCGGTTCGTCGACGACGTCCAGCGTGACCAGCGCGGCGCCTTCGTCGCAGGTGCTCGCGGCCAATGCGGTGCGCGTGACGGTCGATTCCGGCGTCAGCAACGTGCCCAACATGCCGTTTGTCAGCGTGACGATTTGCGCGCCCGGCACGAGCACCTGTCAGACCATCGACCATATGCTGGTCGATACTGGTTCGTGGGGAGTGCGGGTGTTCGCCAATCAGTTGCCCGCATCGATGACCCTGCCGCAGCAGCAGGACGCGTCCGGCAATCTGGTGGCCGAGTGCATGCAGTTTTTCGACGGCTACACGTGGGGTTCGGTGAAGCTCGCCGACGTGCAGATTGCGGGCGAAACTGCCGCGTCGTTGCCGATTCAGGTGATCGACCCGAGCTACGCGTCGGTGCCTTCCGATTGCGCGAGCGTCGGCGCGTCGCGTAATACGCCGTCCACATTGCAGGCCAACGGGATTCTCGGCATCGGCGTGTTCAAGCACGACTGCGGCGCGAACTGCGTGCAGCAGGCACTCGCGGGTACGTACTACGGTTGCACCGGCACCGGCTGTACGTCGATTCCGCTCGCCGAGAAATATCAGGTCGCCAATCCGATCCCCTACTTTGCGACCGACAACAACGGCTCGTTGCTGAGCCTGCCGACGGTCTCGGGCGGCGCGCAATCGGTCAGTGGGCAACTCATATTCGGCATCGGCACGCAGAGCAACAACACGTTGGGCGGTGCGCAGGTGATCGGCGTCAGCGCGTCGAATGGCACGTTCACAACGGTGCAGAACGGCACGACGTATTCGCGCAGTATCCTAGACAGCGGTTCGACCGGGCTGTTCTTCCAGACCAGTCAGATGCCTGCGTGTGCCAGCCCGAACAGCGCGTATTACTGTCCGTTGTCGACGGTGCAGTTGGGCGCGACGATCGAAGGCGTGAACGGCGTGACGAGCGCGGTGAGCTTCTCGGTGGGCAATGCGACGTCGATCGCGCAGACTTATGCGGGCGACTCGGCGCTGCCTTTGCTGGCCGGTCCGGCTTTCGTGACGTCGTCGGTATTCGATTGGGGGCTGCCGTTCTTTTATGGCCGCACCGTCTACGCCGCCGTCGAGCAGCAGCCGACGCCCGGTGGAACGGGGCCATACGTGGCTTACTGATTGATGGTTGTCAAGCGTTCATACTGATGACGAAAGCCCGCTGCCGGTTGATCCGGCGGCGGGCTTTCTTGTTGGCATGGCGGCTTGATGGAGGCTTCGATAAAAGCCTCGGCAGAAGCTATGCCTTTGCGTCATTGACTCTGCGGCACAGGAGCTTCGCCGGTGGCGGGCGGTGTCGTTTGGGGTTGTGCGCCGGTTTGCTCCGATGCCGATGGCGCGACCGGTGCAGCTGGATCAACCGGAGGCTGAACAGGAGCGACCGGCGCTGAAGTGGTTGCGGGCGCGGGCGCCGGTGGTGGCGATGGCGGCACGACAGCCTGTGCGCCGGATTGAGCATCTGCTTGCCCTGCGTTCGGCGCCGCGACCGCAACCGGCGCAACCGCAGCCGCAGCGTCGAGCTGAACCTTCCCCTGCGCCACCTCACCCGCAGGCGTCGCCGCTTCCCTTGGCTGCGACTTGTCCCCCGCACCCGCAATCACGCGATGCACGAAACGCAGCTTTTCCACCACCGGAACCGCCAGCGTGAACGGATATCCGTCCGCCATGCCGAGACTGCGGTTCAGGCTGTTCAATGCATAAGTGAGCGGAAACCAGCGCTTCATCAGATTCTCGAAGCTCGCGTCTTCGACCGGCGTGCGGTCCGTCAACGTCGGCTCGCTCGGATCGTCCGGCAGCAGGGCGACGCCGTAAGAAGTAGACGTATCCAGCACGTCGACGATCAGCATGTAGTGCGCCCACGTCTCCGCCCAGTCTTCCCACGGATGCATCGTCGCATACGCGCTGATATACGACGCCTGCCAGTCGGCCGGCGCGCCGTCGCGGTAGTACGCGTTCAGCGCCTCGCCATAGTCGGCGCTTTCGTCGCCGAACAGCTTGCGGTACGGTTCGAGCCAGCGCGGATTGTTCTCCACTAGCTGGCTGAAATAGTAGTGCCCTGTCTCATGACGAAAATGGCCTAGCAGCGTGCGATACGGTTCGCCCATCGCGGTGCGCACCTTTTCGCGGTAAGCGTCGTCGGCCTCGGCGATGTTCAGCGTGATCAGCCCGTTGTCGTGACCGGTCATCACGTGCGCGCCGTCGCCGCCGTCTTCGAGAAACTCGAACGCGAGGCCGTGCTCCGGGTCCGCCTGACGCGATTTCACATCGAGACCGAGTTCCGCGAGCGTGTAAAGCAGGCGCCGCTTTGCCATTTCCAGCCGATACCAGTAGAGCCGGTTATCCGGCGCGCTCAGGTTCGGAATCGTGCGGGTCAACTGGCACGCACGGCACAATGTGTCGGGCGAATCGGCGGGGATCATCCAGTTGCAGACGTTCTCGACCGCGTAGTTGTGGCACTGGCGGAACAGCGCGCCCTCGGCGGCTGGATGCAGGCTGCGCCAGCGGCCTTCGCCGGCATCTTCGAAGGCGCTGATTTCCTCGCATTCAGGCACATAGCCGAGCAATGACTCACAGCGTTCGCAGCGGACGTTTTCGTAGAAAACGAGGTGCGAGCAATGATTGCAGTGGAAAGTTTTCATCGATCGGGCCCGGGGTGATGGGTGGCAGTCGTAAGTGGGATGAATAACGTGAACGAGCCGATGAGGCCGCAATCTTCATGCCGCGTTTGCCATCCGTCACTCGTTTAACGCACATTACGTGCATGATCGTGCACGGGCGCTGCGCCGCTTTGGTGCGTGGCGCGGCGGCGGTCTTGCAGAAGTCCCGAGGCGGGCTCGCGGCGGTCTTGCATCAGTGTCGCCGCAGTGGCGCAAAAGGCGGGGAAAAGCTGCGTTAATCGTCCGACCGGGCGCGCATGGCATGCGGCACACTTCGCAACAGGCGGTGATCCGGGCAGATAAGGCAAGCTAGAAGCGGTACGACAGTTCATCACAGTTCACGCGGTTTTCGATCAACGGCATGAAGCTTGCTTTTTGGCGGGCTGCCATCCTTCATCCAGGAGTCCGGTGTGTCCATACGCGTCGCGTTGCATCACGTCACACATTACCGCTACGACAGGCTGGTCGCGCTGTCGCCCCAGGTCGTGCGTCTCAGGCCTGCGCCGCATTGCCGTACTCCGATCCTCTCGTATTCGCTGCGAGTCGAACCGGCCGAACACTTTATCAACTGGCAACAGGACGCATTCGCCAACTATCAGGCGCGATTGGTCTTTCCCGAGAAGACGCGCGAGTTCAAGGTCACCGTCGACCTGATCGCCGAGATGGCGGTCTACAACCCGTTCGACTTCTTTCTGGAGCCGTCGGCCGAGCAGTTCCCGTTCGAGTATTCGGAAGGGCTCGCCGTCGAACTGGCGCCGTACCGCATCAAGCGTCCGATGACGCCGCGTTTCGCCGAGTTCGTCGCGAGTATCGACCTGACGCCGACCGTGACCGCCGACTTCCTCGTCGCGCTGAACCAGCGGCTGCAACGTGAAATCCGCTATCTGATCCGAATGGAGCCTGGCGTGCAGACGCCGGAGGAAACGCTGGTGAGCGCGGCGGGTTCGTGCCGCGACTCGGGCTGGCTGCTGGTCGAGACGTTGCGGCAACTGGGACTGGCCGCGCGTTTCGTGTCCGGTTACCTGCTGCAACTTGCGCCCGACGTCAAATCGATCGACGGCCCGAGCGGCACCGAAGTCGACTTCACCGACCTGCACGCGTGGTGCGAGGTGTATCTGCCGGGCGCGGGCTGGATCGGTTTCGATCCGACTTCGGGGCTGCTGGCGGGCGAAGGGCATATTCCGGTCGCGTGTACGCCGGAGCCGGGCAGCGCGGCGCCGATTTCGGGCGCGGTCGATGAGTCCGAGGTCGAATTCAGCCACGAGATGTCGATCGAGCGGGTGCTGGAAACGCCGCGCGTCACCAGGCCGTACACGGAAGAGGTGTGGGGCGACGTGCTGAAGATGGGCGCCGAGGTCGACCGGCAACTCGCCGACATGGACGTGCGCCTGACGATGGGTGGCGAGCCGACCTTCGTGTCGGTGCGCGACCGCGACGCCGCCGAATGGAACACCGACGCGCTCGGGCCGACCAAGCGCGGCTACGCGGTCGCGCTGATGGAAAAGCTGCGCGCGCGCTACGGCGCGAACGGCTTCCTGCATATCGGCCAGGGCAAGTGGTATCCGGGCGAGCAATTGCCGCGCTGGGCGATGTCGCTGTACTGGCGCGCGGACGGCGAGCCGTGCTGGCACGACCCGTCGCTGTTCGCCGACGAACGCGAGCCGGGCCGCTACACCGCCGCCGACGCGCAGCGTTTCCTCGCGCATCTGGCAGGCAAGCTGTCGCTCGAAACGGACACCATCCAGCCCGGCTACGAGGACACCTGGTACTACCTGTGGCGCGAGCGCCGTCTGCCGGTCAACGTCGATCCGTTCGACACCAAACTCGACGACGAACTGGAGCGCCTGCGCCTGCGTCGTGTGTTCGATGCGGGTTTGAGCGGCGTGACCGGCTATGTGCTGCCGCTCGGACGCGAGCGCGATATCCCGGGCGAAGCGCCGAAGTGGGTGAGCGGCCGCTGGTTTTTCCGCGACGAACGCATGTACCTGATTCCCGGCGATTCGCCGATGGGCTACCGCCTGCCGCTCGACTCGCTGCCGTGGGTGTCGAAGACCGATTATCCGTATCAGCACGCGCACGATCCGTTCGCGCCGCCGGTGCCGTTGCGCGCCGCCTCACAGTTGCGTCTGCAATACGACGGCACCGAAGCCGCCGGTCAGCGCCCCGCGCTCACTACGGAAAACGCGCGCCGGGCCGCCGCGTTGTCGTTGTCCGCGGGGGATCTGCTGAGCGGGATGCCCGGCAGCAGCGTGCTGGCTTATGCCCGTCAGCCGGCCGAACAGCCGCCGGCGCGCGGCGTGTCGTCGAAGGAAACGTTGCGCACGGCCATTTGCGTCGAGGCGCGCGATCCGAAGCGCGCGGCCGGTCCGAAGGCCGAGGAGAAGACCTTCGGCAGCGGCCGTACGCTGCTGCATGTGTTCATGCCGCCGCTGACCGAACTCGACGATTACCTCGACCTGCTCGCCGCGATCGAAGCCACAGCCGCCGATCTGAAGATGCAGGTCGTGCTCGAAGGCTATCCGCCGCCGCGCGATGCGCGTCTGAAAGTGCTGCAGGTGACGCCGGACCCGGGCGTGATCGAGGTGAACATTCATCCGGCCGCGAACTGGGACCAGCTGGTCGATCACACCGAGTATCTGTACCAGTCGGCGTCCGAAACCTATCTGAGCAGCGAAAAGTTCATGACCGACGGCCGCCACACCGGCACCGGCGGCGGCAACCACTTCGTGCTCGGCGGCGCGACGCCCGCGGACAGTCCGTTCCTGCGACGCCCCGATCTGCTCGCGAGTTTGATTGCTTACTGGCACAACCATCCGTCGCTGTCGTATCTGTTTTCGGGGCTGTTTATCGGGCCGACCAGCCAGGCGCCGCGCGTCGACGAAGCACGCAACGACCAGGTGTATGAACTCGAAGTCGCGTTCCGCGAATTGCAGCGCCAGATCGACCTGCTCGGCGGACGCGACAGCGCGAACCTGCCTTCGTGGATGATCGACCGCTCGCTGCGCAACATCCTGATCGACGTGACGGGCAACACGCACCGCGCCGAGTTCTGCATCGACAAGCTGTATTCGCCCGACGGCCCGACCGGCCGCCTCGGTCTGCTCGAATTGCGCGGTTTCGAAATGCCGCCGCACGCGCGCATGAGCCTCGTCCAGCAACTGCTGCTGCGCGCGCTGGTGGCGCGTTTCTGGCACACACCGTACACGCAGCGGCTCACGCGCTGGGGCACCGAGTTGCACGACCGCTTCCTGCTCGGCACCTTCGTCAAGATGGATTTCGACGATGTGATTGGCGAACTGAACCGCGCCGGTTTCGCGTTCGACAGTAGCTGGTTCGCGCCGCACTTCGAATTCCGCTTCCCGCTGGTCGGCGAGACCACGGTGAACGGCGTGTCGCTGACGATCCGCAATGCGCTCGAACCCTGGCATGTGATGGGCGAAGAGGGCTCGCCGGGCGGCACGGTGCGCTATGTGGATTCGTCGGTGGAGCGGCTCGAAGTACACGCGCTCGGGCTGAACGGGAACCGTCATGTGCTGACGGTGAACGGTGTGCCGGTGCCGTTGCAGCCGACCGGCCGCGTCAGCGAGTATGTGGCGGGCGTGCGCTTCAGGGCGTGGGCGCAGCCTTCGGCGCTGCATCCGACGATTGGGGTCGACGCGCCGCTCACCTTCGACCTGGTTGACAATTGGACTGGCCGCTCGGTGGGCGGTTGCCAGTATCATGTCGCTCATCCGGGCGGGCGCAACTACGAGACCTTCCCGGTGAACGCCTACGAGGCGGAAAGCCGGCGGCGCTCGCGTTTCTTTGCGTCGGGTCATACGCCGGGACCGCTCAGGGCCGATGCGCCGCATCGCAGTCTCGAGTTTCCGTTCACGCTCGATCTGCGCTACTGGTGAAATCCAACCACTCTTAAAACGACACCATCTTGGCTTTTCAATCGACTTTTCCCTTCGAAACGTCCGCGGCCCACGCGGACGCTTCGTCCCTGTTACGCCTGTTGCCGGGCTACGAGGGACATTGGGACGAGTTGCGCGACGCCACGGGCGCACTGCGCGAACCGTGGCGTCAGTTCTTCGAGCGGCTCGGCGAAGATGGCGTGGCGCGGCTGGAGGATCACGTCGCGTCGGTCGCGCAGCAGATCCGCGATAACGACATCAGCTACAACGTCTACGCGGATAACGGCGAGTCGCGTCCATGGGCGCTCGACCTGCTGCCGTTCCTGATCAGCGAGGACGAGTGGGCGCATATCGAGCAGGGCGTGATGCAGCGCGCGCATCTGCTCAATGCAATCGTCGCCGATATTTACGGGCCGCAGACCCTGCTCGAACGCGGGCAGTTGCCGCCCGCGCTGGTGTTCGGGCATCCCGGCTATCTGCGCCCGGTGAAAGGTTATACGCCGCCGGGCGGCCAGTATCTGCAGGTCGTCGCAGTCGATCTCGCGCGTACGCCCGGGGGCGACTGGACGGTGATGCAGCATCGCACCGAAGCGCCGTCCGGTCTCGGTTATGCGCTGGAAAACCGGCTCATCGTGTCGTCGCTGTTCGCCGATCCGTTCCGTTCGATGCGCGTGAGCCGTCTCGCGCCAACCTATTCGCAACTGATCGCGACGCTCGCGCAGGCGGCCCAGGCCACGATGCGGCACGACGACAGCACCGAGGGCAGCCGCGCCGATACGTCGCCGCATATCGCGTTGCTCACGCCGGGGCCGTATAGCGAAACGTATTTCGAGCACGTGTTTCTGGCGCGCTATCTGGGCGTCACGCTGGTCGAAGGCAAGGACCTGACCGTGCGCGACGACAAGCTGTATCTGAAGACGCTGGCGGGGTTGGAGCGCGTGCATGTGGTGCTGCGCCGTCTTGACGACGCGTTCTGCGATCCGGTCGAATTGCGCGCCGATTCGAGCATCGGCGTGCCCGGCTTATTGCAGGTGATGCGTGCGGGCAACGTGATCGTATCGAACGTGCCGGGGTCGGGTTTTGTCGAGTCGCCCGCGTTGCATGGGTTTTTGCCCGGCATCGCCGAAACGCTGCTTGGCGAAGACCTCGTGCTGCCGAGCGTCGCGACCTGGTGGTGCGGCGAAACGGCGGCGCGCGAGCACGCGTTCGCGCGGCTGGACGAGGCGTTCATCGTGCCGACATGGCCGGTCAGCGGGCGCGATGCACCGCCCGGCATCGAGCAGGGCCGGCAGAAGCTGGACGCATGGCGAGAGCGGATCGAAGCGCTGCCCGATACGTTCACCATCCAGCAGCCGCAGCGATTTTCGTGCACGCCGCGTTACGAAGAGGGCACTATTGGGCGCCGTCCGAGTGTGCTGCGCGTCTATGCAATCGCCGACGCCAACGGCGGCTGGCATGTGATGCCAGGCGGCTTCACGCGGATGGCCGCCGAGCGGCAGACCACGGTATCGATGCAGTACGGCGGCAGCAGCGTCGATACATGGGTGCTGTCGAGCCAGCCGACTTCGACCTTCACGCTGCTGCCTTCGCCGATGCAACCCGCCGACCTCGCGCGCAAGCATCGCACCGTGTCGAGCCGCGCGGCGGAAAATCTGTTCTGGGCCGGACGTTATGGCGAACGCGCGGAAAACAACGTGCGCCTGCTGCGGCTGATTCTCGGCTCGCTGGAAGGCAACGACGCCGACGCGATGTTCCCGACCCTGGTCGAACTTGCAATGCAGTGCGGGCTGGTGCAATCCGGCGACCTGTTTTCACCGCATTCGCCCCAACACTTCGAACGCGCGCTGATCGCGAATCTGAGCGAAAGCGCGGGGATGGCCAGCATCGGCCAGAACCTGAATTGTCAGGCACGCTCGAACGGCGAAGTGCGCGGGCGGCTGTCGAACGATCACTGGCGCACGATTCTCGCCGCGCGTAACGATTTTCGCGATGCGTTGCAGACGTTGATGCCGGTGGCTGCCGGGTTGAACGGCGGTGGTTTGTCGCAAGCGCAAGCGCAGTCGCAGTCGCAATCTCAATCGCAGAGCAATGGCCGCGGCGAGCGTCACGATCGCTACGACCGCGTTACGCTGGTGAATGCGCTCGAACACCTGTCCGTGCAGCTATCGGCGATCAGCGGCGCACAGGGCGACCGCATGACACGCGACGAAGCATGGCGTTTGCTGTTCGTCGGACGTCACATCGAGCGCGTTTCGTCGATGGCATCGTTTCTGCGCGTCATCGCCGACAAAGGTCAGCTCGCGACGCCCGCCGGTTTCGACCTGCTGCTGCAATTGTTCGACAGCACGCTGACGTATCGCTCGCTGTATCCGGGACGTTTCGAAGTGCCGGCGCTGCTTGACCTGCTGGTGATCGAGCCGACCAATCCGCGCGGCATCTACGGTGTGTACGACCGTTTGCGCAAGAAGCTCGATGAGATCGCCGTGGCGGCGGGCAGCACGCGGCATCGCCCGTTTGCGGAATTGATGCCGCCGGCTTCGTCGTTGCCGTCGCTCGAATCGCTGTGCAGCGTCGACGAAAACGGTTCGTACGAGCGTCTGACCGGCGTGTGCGATCTGATCGGCGGCTTCGTCGGGGCGGCCGCGCATGAAATCAGCGCGCGCTATTTCAGTCACGCGAGCACGGTGGCGTCACAGGTATGGTCATGAAAAACGCACCCGTCGTCCTGTCGGTTTCGCACCGCACTACTTATCGTTATTCCACGTATGTCGAGACCGCGCAGCATCTCGCGACGATCCGTCCGATTGCGTGTTCGTGGCAGCGCGTCGTCTCGCACGACGAGCGGATCGAGCCGGAGCCGTCGTATCTGAATAGCCGTATCGATGCCTTCGGCAACGACGTGCTGTACTTCGCGCTCGATACGCCGCACGAGCGCCTGCAACTCGTCAGCGAAACGACGGTGGCGCTCACGCCGCGCTGGACCGATCTCGATCCCGACGCGACGCCCGCCTGGGACGAAGTGGCCGACGCATTGCGGTTTCGTGTCGGCGGACAGTTTCGGGCGGAGGTCGAGTTCTGTTTCGCGTCGCCGAATATCGCGCTGCGTGCGTCGCTGCGCGACTATGCGTTGCCGAGTTTTCCGCCCGGCCAGCCGGTGGCGGCGGGCGCGATCGATCTGATGCATCGCATTCACGAAGACTTCGCGTATAAGCCGTCGGCCACGATGTTCGATACGCCGGCCGAGCGCGCTTTCGAATTGAAGAGCGGCGTGTGTCAGGATTTCGCGCAGGTGATGATCGGCTGTCTGCGTTCGCTAGGGTTGCCCGCGCGTTACGTGAGCGGTTATCTGCGTAACGACCCGCCGCCGGGGCAGCCACGCCTGATTGGTGCGGACGCGTCGCATGCGTGGGTGTCGGTGTATTGCCCCGGCAGCGGCTGGATCGATCTCGATCCGACCAACGACGTGCTCGCCGACCTCGATCATGTGACGCTCGCCATCGGCCGCGATTACAGCGACGTGTCGCTACTGCGCGGGATGATTCTCGGCGGCGGCGCGCATCGCGTGGAAGTAGGGGTGACGGTGCTCGCGCTTTGAGTTTGGTGTGAATGAAAAAAACGGCTCGCCGGTTTATCCCGGCGAGCCGTTTTCATTTCGCGTAGGCCGATGCGGACTTACTCGACAAACGCGCCGATCGCGAGGAACGGGTTGACGTGGTAGACGTTGCTCGGGTCGTTGGTCAGGTACGTTGGGTTGATGCCGTTCATCAGCAGCCCGTACACCGGACCGACCTTGACCATCACGCCGGTATCGCCCGCCTTGAAGATGGACGTGCTGCCGGACATCAGGTCTTTGTTCGCGGTCACGTTGATGAAGCCCGGTTGCGTCTGCGTGTAATCGAGCGCGAGATTGCTCGATACCGACGACGTGAACGGATTCAGCAACGCCGCCGTCGGATTCTGGAACAACGTGGCGCCGTAGTTCACGCCCGCATTGAACGACGCGCTGCCGTCGCTGCACGAACCCGTCGCCGCATAGACGTAGGTACCGTTGTCGTAAATGGTCGACGGATTCTGGCCGATCGTGGTCACCGCGCCGCACGCCGACGCACTATTCGCGCCGATATAGCCGCCCGTCAGCGTGGTCTGAGCGACCGTGGTCGCGGGCGCCAGCAGCGAGATGCCGAGTTGATCGTCGAGCGCGTTGTTGAAGATGCTGGCGATATCGGTACCGGCATCGGTGTGCGCGTAACCGACGCGGATCATCACCGGCACAAGCTGGTTGTTCACCTTGCCGACAATCATGATGCCGTGCGCAAGGCTCTGCGCGAACAGCACCTGCTCGGTGCCCACGCCGACTGCCGGGTAGCCGAGGGTCGGCGAAGTGGCTGGCGTATTGCTGATGAAAACATTGTCCGGCGTGCCGTCGGCATTGGTGCGCAAGGTCCACGGCGTGCCGGTCAGCGAGCACGAGTAGAGCGATGAACTCGACGTGCAGGTGCCGTCCGCGTTGAGCGTCTCGGTGGTCTGAATGGCGGTCGGCGCCCAGCCGGTCATGGTGATGCCGCCATCCGTGCTCTGCACGGTCGAGCCTTCGGGATTCACCCGGAAGCCGACTTCGTTATACGTACCGGCTACTTGCGAAAAATCGGTGACGGTCTCGCTGAAGCCGAGGAACGGATATGAGTCGAAGGTGCGCGACGGCACCAGGCCAATCGGGAAGCCGAGTGTGCTGATGCCATCGAACTGGATCGTCGCGCCTGGAATGCCGCCGCCGAGAATCCCCTGGCCGACGAACAGCATCGGCGGATCTTGCGGATTGATCGTGACGCTATAGCTGCCGTCGGCGGTCGCGCCGTTTTTCAGCACGATCGCGCAGCGGTTCTGTTCGGCGGTCGGTAATGCGAGCGCGCCGCTGGGGTTGTCGTAGTCGCCGGTGATCGTCAGGCCCGCGCGCGTGGTGTTCACCTGTCCCGCCGAGGTCGGCACGGCGGAATCGATGAAGGTCATCTGGTATTGCTTCTTCGTCGAATCGAATTTCACCTTCACATATTCGCCGCTGCCCGAGCCGCCGGTGTAGGTGGTCGAGTAGTCGAGCGTGTCGGGGCACAGCTTCGCGGCGACCGCCGGCGTGCTCGGCGGCTGGCCCTGGGCCGGACAGGTGCTGCCCGAACATTGCGGGACCGCGACAGCGGCCGGATCGTCGGGTTTGCCGCCGCCGCAGGCTGCCAGTAGCACAGACAGCGCGAGTGCGCTGAGCACAGTTGGAGCGGACGATTCACTCCGCAGTCTGAAAGTCATTGTATGTCTCCTCGATGCTGTCTTTCGCTATTAATGCGCATGGAATATCTGAACCATGCGAATACTTCTGGTTATTCGGCGAATGCTAATTGCCCACGTGGCGACGTGCGCGGATTGGCGGGCGAGTCGCGGGATAATCGGCTGAAAATGCGCGCGAAACGATTACCGTGAGTGCTGGCCGGATCAGCACGGTTTGCAGTTCTCAAATACGCGGAGCCATGACTGGCGGGCGTGATGGACCCTGCACACCAATAGCCACCGGCAATGCCGGTGATTACGGCTTTCTCAGGTAAACCAGTCGGGGATCAATGCGGTTGAAGCGGTATTAATACGGAAATCCGCATCGGCATATGCCACCTGGATTGCGGTCCTCGATGATGCGGCGTGGGATGACATTAACGTCTCCTTGATCTGTTTTTAATTTTTAATGTTGGCGGCTGAACATTAAGCCGCTACTGAGCAATTGTATATAGTGGCGTTAATCCAAACTCCGGGCGTGCGTTGTCGCTACGCGCGGTGCGGCTTGCGGCGAAATTTCAAACGGACGTATGTATGAAGAGCCGTTTTTGATGCGCGGGTAGGCCGTGGGTTCGCAGGTCAGCAGTCAGCGTCGAGATTCAAAAAAACTTGACTCTGTGCGTATGCACACATATGCTACTTTTCATGACACGTCCCATCTCTTACGACGAATGCAACTGTTTCGCGCTGCGCCAGGCGGCGCGGCACGTCACGCAAATCTACGAGCGCCATCTTGGCGTGGTCGGGCTGACGGCTGCGCAGTTCACGATTCTCGCCAAGCTCGCGCGCACGCCGAACCTCGCCATGGTGGATCTCGCCGACGCGATGGTGATGGAACGCACCACGCTGGTCCGCGCAATGAAGCCGTTGCAGCGCGATGGCCTGGTGTCGACTGAATCGGCGGAACATGACGGTCGTACGTTTCTGTTCAGTCTCACGGAGAAAGGCGAAGCGACCTTCGATCAGGCCGCGATTGCATGGCGCGCGGCGCAGGACGAGTTTGAGCAGAAGTTCGGACAGGGGCGCGCGAAAACACTGCGCGCAGAGTTGTTCAGCATCACAGGTTAGTCGGCACGTATATGCCCGTTTCGACGGGCATTATTTCGCGCTGTTATGTGCATACGCACTCATGAACCGGGAAGCACGGCAATGGAAGGTCTATTCGACGACGACTGCTTTGCGATACGTCAGGCCGCGCGTTACGTCTCGCAGCTTTACGACCGGCATCTGGCGAATGTTGGGCTGACCATCACGCAGTTTTCGTTGCTAGGCCGCCTGAAACGCACAGGTCCGATGACGATGAAGCAAATGGCCGAAGCGATGCGGATGCAACGCACCACGCTGGTCCGCACGATTCAGCCGCTGCGGCGCAATGGCCTGATCTCGGGCGAGACCCTCGGCGCCGACGGACGTACGCTTTCAATCGTGCTCACGGCGGCAGGCGAGGAGCGCCTGAAAGCGGGGCGCACGCACTGGTACGCCGCGCAAGCCGAGTTCGAGAACCGCTTCGGCGAGCAGCGGGCGGCGGCGTTGCGCGGGGAATTGTTCGCGATCACGCGGGATTCAGTTTGAAGCACGAATGAAGAGTTAAAGAAGGCCGGCGCATTGCGCCGTTTTTTTCAACGCACCGAGTGCATACGCACATATCGACATCATGTCCACTACACCTTCGACTATCGCGCCGCCCAACGCGGCTCAGACCGCCAGACAGGCAAGACGCATTCCGTGGATGCTGCTCTCGGTCATCACGGTCCTGATCGCGCTGGCGCTGGCCGTGTCTTACTGGTTTTTCGTCGGCCGCTTCGTCGAAACGACCGACGATGCGTACGTAGGGGGCGACGTCACCGTGATGGCGCCGAAGGTGAACGGTTTCGTCACGGACGTGCTGGTGCAGGACAACCAGTTCGTGCACGCGAACCAGGTGCTGATCCGGCTCGATGCACGCGATTACGATGCCCGCCTCGCACAAGCCAGTGCCGAAGTGCAGAGCGCGCAGGCGGCGGTCACCGAGTTGCAGGCGAAGAAATCGCTGCAGCTTGCGACGATCAACGAACAGGCCGCCGAGGTTCGCGCGTCGGGCGCGGAATTGACCCGCAGCGCCGCTGATCAGACGCGTTATCGCGAACTCGTGAAAGACGACGCGGTATCGAGCCAGGTGGTCGAGCGGGCCGACGCCGATCTGACCAAGGCGCACGCCGCCGTGGATCGCAGCAGCGCGGCATTGATCGCAGCGCAGCGGCAGATCGCGGTGCTCGATGCGCAGATCGGCGACGCCGAGGCGCGCATCGCCACCGCGCAGGCCGCTCAGCGCGTTGCAGCGCTGAATGTCGAGTACACCACGATCCGCTCCCCAATCGACGGTTATGTAGGCAATCGCACCGCGCGCGTGGGCCTGCTGGCGAATACGGGGGTTTCGCTGCTCACGGTGGTTCCGTCGAGCGGGTTGTGGATCGACGCGAACTTCAAGGAAGACCAGTTGAAGAAGATGCGTGTCGGTGATGGGGTTGATGTAGATCTCGATGCATCGAGCAAGCGGATTCATGGCGTGGTCGAGAGCCTGGCTCCCGCGACCGGTGCAACCTTCAGCGTGCTGCCCGCCGAAAACGCCACCGGCAACTTCACGAAGATCGTGCAGCGCGTGCCGGTGCGAGTGCGTCTCGATGTTCCGAAGGACATGCAAGGCGTGTTGCGGCCCGGCCTCTCGGCCACGGTGAAAGTCCACCTCGGTGCCGGCGATTCCAGCAATGCCCCCGCTCATGGATAACACGATCATGACTCAGGTTCTCGACAATCCCGCCGACCAGCCGACGCGCACGAAGGTACTGGCGTTCGCGCTGATGTGCGTCGGCTTTTTCATGGCGACGCTCGATATCCAGATCGTCGCGTCATCGCTCAGAGATATTGGCGGCGGTTTGTCCGCGAGTCAGGATGAACTCTCGTGGGTGCAGACGTCGTATCTGATCGCGGAAATCATCGTGATTCCGATGTCCGGGTGGCTCACCCGTGTGTTCTCGACGCGCTGGCTATTTACGTTTTCCGCACTCGGTTTCACGATTACCAGCATGTTGTGCGGCCTCGCGTGGGACATCAATTCGATGATCCTGTTTCGCGGTTTGCAAGGCGCGCTCGGCGCCGCGATGATTCCTACCGTGTTCACGACAGCGTTCGTTCTTTTCCCCGGCAAACAGCGTCTGATTGCGTCGACCACGATCGGCGCACTGGCGTCGCTCGCGCCGACTATCGGCCCGGTGATCGGTGGATGGATTACGTCGCAATGGTCGTGGCATTGGCTTTTCTATCTGAACCTTGTGCCGGGTATTGCCGTCACGGTACTGGTGCCGAAGTATGTCCACATCGACAGGGTCGATCTTTCACTGCTGAAAAGAGGCGACTATCTCGGCATTCTGCTGATGTCAGGCTTTCTCGGTTGCCTGGAATATGTGCTCGAAGAAGGGCCGCGCAAGAACTGGTTCGGCGACGACGTGATCGTCTTCTGTGCGTGGGTGTCGGCGATATGCGGCTTTCTTTTTCTCGTGCATGCGTTCACCGCTAAAGAGCCGATTGTCGATTTGCGCGCACTCGCGGTCCGCAATTTTGGCATTGGCAGTTTGCTGTCGTTCATTACTGGCATTGGAATTTTCTGCACGGTGTTTCTGACGCCCGTGTTTTTAGCGCGGGTACGTGGCTTCGATTCGTTGCAGATTGGCCTCGCGTTGTTATCGGTCGGCTGTTTTCAGTTGCTGGCGTTGGGCGCTTATTCGATGCTGGCGCGCTTTGTCGATATGCGCCTGCTGATGGTGTTCGGACTCGCGCTGTTCGGCATCGGCTGCTACCTGTATGTACCGTTGACCAGTGACTGGGGCTGGCAACAGTTGCTGATCCCGCAAGCATTGCGCGGTATCGGCCAGCAATTCTGTATTCCGCCAATTGTGACGATGGCGCTCGGCGCATTGCCGCCGTCGAGGCTGCGCTCCGCGAGCGGTCTCTTCAATCTGATGCGTAATCTGGGCGGCGCGATTGGCATTGCAGTGAGTAGCACGATGCTCAACGATCGCCTGAACTTTCACTATGAACGTCTCGATGAACATCTGAACGCGGGACGCCCAGTAGTCGAATCCATCTTGCAGAAGCAGGCCGACTATCTCGCATCGGTTGGCGGAAACGTGTTGAATGCGGCCAACGCGGGACTCGGCGAATTGCATTCGGTACTGATGCGCGAAGCACTCGTGCTCACTTTCTCCGACGCTTTTCTCGCCGTAGCACTTTGTTTCGTGGTGGGTTTGTTGAGCGTGCTGTTCTCTCGCCCATTCGGCAATACCGCGCCGCCGCCGGAAGCTCACTGAGGAAATCGATATGAAGCCCATTCTGATGAAAGTACTGGCGAGCGCTGCATTGTTGACGCTCGCTGCGTGCGCGGTGCAACCGGCAACGCACGCGGATTTGCCGCAAACCGTGAAGACCATCGCGCCGGCCGCGTGGAGTGTCGATGCGCCTCAGGACAGTGTGAATGCCAATACATGGTGGGAGCAATTCGGCGACCCCGTGATGCATCAACTGGTCGAGTCGGTATTGACGGGTAATCTCGATGTGCAAGCGGCAGTGGAGCGCGTGAAGCAGGCACAGGATCTGGTCACGCAGAATCGCTCGGCATTGCTGCCCGAATTGAATGCGAACGCCACCGCGTCGAACACGCGGCAGAACACGCCGCCACCGCTCGGCTATGTGCGTCAGGCGGGTATTGGACTGACGGCGAGCTGGACGCCTGATGTGTTCGGCGGCGAACGTCTCGCGGTTCTCGCGGCTCAGGCGCAAGTGTCGGGACGTCAGGCCGGGTTGAATCAGGTGAGGCTTGCTCTCGCGGCCAACACCGCAGCAGCTTATATCGATCTGCGCTGGGCGCAATCGCAATTGCAGATTCTCAGCGACAACGAGCAGATTCGCGCTCGCGCGCTGAAGCTCACGCAGGAGCGGCTGCACTACGGACTGTCGACGCAACTCGACGTCGCGCGTGCGCAGAATCAACTCGAAGATTTGCAATCGCAGATTCCGCGGATTCAATCTGCCGTGCAACATCAATTGAGTTTGATTGCGGTGTATTCGGGGCGTACGCCCGAGAGCATCGACAGTTTGCTGCTCGCCAATGCCCGCGATATTCCCGTGCCCGCGCAGAGCGCGCCGCAGGTGCTGCCGTCCGACGCGCTGTTGCAGCGCCCCGATGTGCGCACCGCATATGCGACGGTCGAACAGCGTGCGGCGGAAGTGGGGGTTTCGAAAGCGCAGCGCTATCCGCAGTTCAAGATCAATCTCGCGGACGGCCTGCTTGCTTCGTCGTATCTCGGCATGCCGACGCTGACCGACAATCTCTTTAGCGCCGCATTGAATGCAGCGAGTCCGATTTTCAACGCCGGTCGAATTACCGCGAATATCGACGCAAGCGAGAGCCGCATGCGCGAATCGCAACTCGGTTTGCAACAGACGATGTTGCAGGCGCTAAAGGAAATCGAGGACAACCGTAGCGATCTGGTGAGTGGTGGAGTTCAGGTGCAACGGCTGGGTGGCGCATTGGATGCATCGAATCATGCGCTGAAGTTGTCGACGGAACTATACAAGAATGGTGCATCCAGTTTCCTCGATGTTCTCGCTGCGCAGGAGGCGTTTTTGCGTGACTCGGAGTCGCTAAACCAGGCGAAGCGCGAACACGCACTCGCGGCGGTTGCTTTGTATCGGTCGCTCGGAGGCGGGTGGGATGCGGCGGAAACGGTGGCCACGGCATCGACAGGTCAGTGAGGGAATAGCGCGCGTAGCGCAGGAACGATGATGGAAGTCGACTCCAGTTCCGCCGTGGTAATGTGGATCAACATCACTGCCTGCTCTGGAGACGTACACGATGATTTCACATGTTTTTATCGGCGTGAACGATTTTGATCGTGCCTTCAGATTCTATTCGAGCGTCATGAATTCGCTCGGGCACAAGCTGAAGTTCTGCGAGCCCGGTAGACCATGGGCAGGCTGGGTGGCCGATGGGGCAACTCGCCCACTGTTTCTGATTGGCAGGCCACACGACTGCAATGCGGCAGAACATGGAAACGGACAAATGGTGGCGTTGCTCGCGCCCGATCGGCGAACGGTTGATAGCACATACGCTCGCGCGCTGGATAACGAGGGTGCTTGTGAAGGGGCACCCGGTCTTCGACCCGAGTACCACCCCGATTACTACGGCGCGTATTTCCGCGATCCTGAAGGGAACAAGATTTGCGTTTGCTGCCACGATCCGCAGCGTTAAGGCGAATCGGCACGTGTAGAGCCGCTGCCGACAGGGAACAATGGCGCGATGTTATTTACCGGCGAACCGAAGAGGTGCCCACATCATTCAGGACATGAGCTTCGGCTTCGCAACATCAAACCTTATCTTCCGCCACCGCATAGCGCCATTTGCTCGCATTGGAATCGATACGCGCATCGTTGGCGCTTCGTTGTTCTGCTCTTGCGCGGTCGGCCTTGTCGAGCGCTTGCGCCTGGGCCTGTCGCGACAGAGCAAACTCGCTCACTTTATCCGCCGTATGTGCAATACCTTTAGTCGATGGTCGCATGATGTCTCCAGAAATGAGGACCACCGGGTGCGATCCATGCTTGGACTGTATACCCATACAGCGGTGCAGGCACGATTTTTCCGTCGCTAATTGCATTGATTCAATTGTGCAGTACACGACCTGGATTAATACGGTAACAAATTCCTTGGCACATCGAGTTATTCGATGATTTCAAGTATGAATTGCCAAAAAATAGCCACGCATTAAGTCCTCGTAGCAGCAACAAACGCACAATCACATCTGCGCTGTACCAGGCTGCTACGGGTTGTGCAAACCAGCAGATCAACCAGTCACTTGTCGGCCTTCAACCGGATAGTTGGGATCCGTATATCCCGGCGTCGACGCATGACCCGGAGGCACCAGACTGTCCACAAACTTCTCATCGTCAGGACCGAGTTGCAGTGTCAGTGCATCCACATAGCTGTCCCAATGCGCTTCCGTGCGCGGACCGGCAATAGCGGAACTCACAAGCTTGTTCTTCAACACCCAGGCAATAGCGAACGCGATCGAAGTCGTTCCGCGTTCAGCAGCGTGTGCCGCGACTTTCTGCGCAATAGCGAGCGATTCGGGACGCCACTCCGTCTGCTGAATGCGCTTGTCACCGCGACCCGCGCGCGAATCGGCAGGCGGCGCGCCGTCGAGCGCGTATTTGCCGGTCAGCACCCCGCGCGCGAGCGGGCTGTAGGGCACGACGCCAATGCCGTAGTGTCCCGCAGCAGGCATCAGCTCGACCTCGGCCGTGCGGTCGACCATGTTGTACACCGGTTCGAGTGCAACAGGGCGATCAATGCCGAGCTGATCGGCGAGACGCACGACTTCCGCAATACGCCACGCGCGGAAATTGGACAATCCGAAGTAACGCACCTTGCCCTGGCGAATCAGGTCGCCAATCGCGCGTAACCCCTCTTCGAGAGGCGCATCGTTCAGCGAGCGGTGAAAGTAGAGAACGTCGATGTAATCGGTGCCCAGACGCTTCAGGCTTGCATCGACCGTCTGACAAATCCATTTGCGCGACTGCCCCTGTTCGTTGGGACGAGCAGTAGCCGAAGCCGGATAACCAAACTTGGTCGCCACGACCCAATCGTCGCGTCGCTGCGCAATCGCGCGTCCGACGATTTCTTCAGACCGGCCGGCGTGATACACGTCGGCGGTGTCGATAAAATTCACGCCCTGATCGAACGCCTTGTCGATAATCCGGCGCGAGGTGGCTTCATCCGTTTCGCCGCCGAACATCATCGCGCCCAGGCAGAGCGGCGAAACCTTGAGGGCGCTGCGACCCAGATATCCATAGTCCATCATCATCTCTCCATGCAGGGTGGGCCTGCGGTTGCGAGAGCGCTTCGTGCTCGATGCCGTGAGCGCCCGTTCGTCGTTAGAGAGAGATGATAGAGAGCTTATATCTAGCGATAAAGCCCCTAAAACTGCAAGCTCCCATGAATTGAGTTCATGAATCGTATTTCATGTTTTCGATTCGTCATGGCGATAACGGATTGCGTCGATCACTACCGTCATCGCCCGCGAGAATTCGCGACGGGTTGCATAGCAGGCATGTAAGCCGGGGAAGACCGGACACCATTCTTCGAGTACCTTGACGAGACGACCCGCTTCGACGTGTTCCTGGGCCAGGTCGGCCGGGATATAGGCGAGGCCATATCCCGACAGCGCAGCCGCCAGCATCTGGTAGGTCCCGTTGAACGCGAGTTGTCCATCGACCCGGACCTGCACTTCGCGGCTCCCCTTTTTGAGTTCCCATGGATAGAACCCGCCCAGCGTCGGCAAACGCAAATTGATGCATTGGTGTCGCGTCAGGTCCTGCGGCTTCTTCGGCCGCGCATGTTTCGCGAGGTATTCCGGCGTGCCCACGATGGCCATACGCATTTCCGGCGCGAGGCGTACCGCGATCATGTCCCTGGCGACCTGATCGCCATGGCGAACGCCTATGTCATAGCGATCCGCGACGATATCGGAGAGACCATAGTCCGTCGTAATCTCGACCTTGATATCCGGGTAGTCGTGCAGGACTTTCGACAATCTCGGCCACAGGACCGTTTCGGTCGCGTAGTCAGTCGCGGTAATGCGGATCGTGCCCGCCGGTTTGTCCCGGAACTCGGTGACGGCAGCCAGTTCCGCATCGATCTCTTCAAACCGGGGCGCGATGGTTTGAAGAAGGCGCTCGCCCGCTTCGGTCGGCGCGACGCTGCGTGTAGTTCGGGTCAGCAACCTCAGCCCGAGACGGGTTTCGAGCGAACGAATGGTGTGACTCAGCGCTGATTGCGATACGCCGAGTTGTGCGGCGGCACGCGTAAAACTGCGCTCCCGCGCGACGACGATAAGAGCCAGCAGATCGTTATAACTTTCGCGACGCATTGATGAACTCACTTCATAGGTGTTTGCCGATTCTAGCGCCTAGTCGTACATGAGTGAGTACATTACATTTGCAAGGGTAGGCGGTGAATCGCAGGGACGCGCGAGCACCAATGAGGAGCCGACTCATGAAATCACTCGTTGTAACGATGCTGACGCTCGCGCTCGGCGTCGCCGCCTGTTCGCAAATCGATAGGAACACTGATATGGATAATTCGAACCGCTCCACCTCCGCGAACGCATTCGAAGGAATGCGCGCCGTTTCCCCCGCTCTCGAGCGCTATACGACTGACATAGTGTTGGGCGACCTCTGGAAGCGGCCGCAACTTTCGGCACGGGATCGAAGCGTGGTCACGCTGTCGGTGCTGATCGCGCGAAATCAGAGCACGGAGTTGCTGTTCTACCTCGATCTCGCACTCGACAGCGGCCTCAAGCCCAGCGAGATTTCAGAGATCATCACGCACCTTGCGTTCTATTCCGGTTGGGCCAATGCGACTGCGGCTGTGAAGGTAACGAGCACCGTATTCGAAAGGCGTGGAATTACGACGGCGCAGCTTCCGCAGGCGTCCGTTGAATTTCTTCCCCTCGATAAGGCCGCAGAAGCACAACGTGAGAGCACGGTGCAAAACAACTTCGGCGCGGTGTCGCCGGGTGTCGTTCAATTCACGCGAGACGCGCTGTTCAACGACCTGTGGCTGCGACCGGGACTTGCGCCGCGCGACCGTAGCCTGGTGACGGTCAGCGCGCTGGTTGCAAGCGGGCAGGTCGCGCAACTCACTTACCACTTGAACCGGGCTATGGATAACGGACTGACCAAAGAACAGGCCGCTGAAGTCATGACGCAACTGGCGTTCTATACGGGTTGGCCGAATGTTTTCACTGCGCTTCCGGTCGTCAAGGATGTGCTTGAAAAAAGACCCGGTTGATCCGCCTGAAGCGAACACGGCTTGCAATGCTCGACCAGAGAGAAACCGGATGCCTGAAAAGCTCGATGGCGCGACGCGTCTGTTTCCGATCATCGGCGACCCGATCAGGTTCGTGAAATCACCGCAGCAGTTGAGCCGTGGTTTCGCAGCTCGCAATTACAACGGTTTATGCGTGCCGATGCAGGTCGCGAAAGCCGATCTGCAACCGGCCATGCAGGCACTGACGCTGACAGCGAACGTCGACGGACTGCTGGTCACGATGCCGCACAAATCCTCGGCGTTCGCCTACTGCGCCACCACTTCCGATACCGCAAGGCTGCTGGGTTGTGTCAGTGTCATGCGCCGCAACGTGGACGGTACATGGCATGGCGACATGCTCGACGGTCTCGCGTTCGTGAAAGCGCAAACGGACCACGGCGCTCACGTGAAGGATGGCCGCGCATTGCTGGTCGGCGCCGGTGCGGCTGGCAGCGCGATAGCAATCGCATTGCTCAAAGCGGGTGTGCAAGAACTGATCATTAGCGATACAGATGAATCCCGGGCAATACATCTGAAGGAGATCGTGTCGCGTGTTAGCGAGGGGCGTGTGCGTGTCGGCCCCGCCGATCCAACAGGATGCACGCTGGTATTCAACGCGACTCCAATGGGATTCGCCGACACCGATCCTCTTCCTGTGAGTGCGGATCTGCTGGATTCATCCATGTTCGTCGGCGACGTGATTGCCGGGCACGGTGTGACGCCGTTTCTGAAAGCGGCTCAGTCGGCAGGCTGCAAGACAGCGAACGGCGCGCAGATGGTCGATGCGGTCCAGCAAATGATGCTGGATTTTCTGCTGTGCAAGCGGGCCGGGTAAGAGCCGGCCAAACCGCTTCGCGCCATATCGAATCACCCCCGATTCAATTGGGGGAACGTCAGCCCATGCGCTGACGACAACATCAACCTCCAGGACTATTGATATGAATCCCACCTACGATTTCAGAGGTCAGGTCGCGCTAGTGACGGGCGCCAGCTCGGGAATGGGTTTGGAAACGGCCAAGGCTTTCGCCGAAGCAGGCGCTGCCGTTGCACTCGTCGACCGCGACGCGGAAAAACTCAACACGGCAACCGGGATGTTGACAGCCGCCGGACACCGGGCCATCGGCATTGTGTGCGACGTCACCGATGAAGCGCAGGCCAAGGCCGCAGTCGATCGCACCGTCGCGGAGTTCGGCCGCCTCGACATGGCCTATAACAACGCTGGCATCCTCGGCCCGATGTGCGAGATGTCAGCGGAACCCGCCGACGGTTATGACGAAGTGCTGGCCGTCAATCTGCGCGGCATCTGGACCTTCATGAAACACGAACTGCTGCAGATGAAGAAGCAGGGTAGTGGCGCAATCGTGAACTGCTCGTCGCTCGGCGGCCTGGTCGGCCTCGCGGGTCGCGCGGCGTATCACGCCAGTAAGCACGGCGTGATCGGTCTAACCAAGAGCGCCGCTCTCGACGTCGCGGCGCAGGGCATACGCGTGAACGCAATCTGCCCGGGTTGCATCGACACGCCGATGGGTGACGAGATCGATCCAGAGGCGATGAAAGTGTTCCTCAAGGATCAGCCTATCGGTCGGATGGGCAAGTCCGAAGAGGTTGCGGCGGCCGTGCTCTGGTTATGCAGCCCCGGTGCCAGTCTGATTGTCGGCGTAGCGTTGCCAGTGGATGGCGGCTTCGTCGCACACTGAGGTTTTGGAACTGCGCGGCCGGAGGCTCCATTGCAGGCTTCCGGTTCGTGCGGTGCGCTGAAACCTCAAACACTTCACTCGAAAATTCGCTACGCATCAACCGTAAAAATTCTCTGCCAGATAGAGTCGAATAGAGCCAAAGATTTGGATAAAGTTTTTTAATCCGCGCCGGTTTCGTTTAGCATCAGTGCCACTTAAACAAACAAGAAAAGATCACGAGACATGGCACTTATCGCGCGAAACCTTCTGGCTATAGTCGTATTGCTATTTATTGCCTACCTCTTCTCCACCAATCGCCGGGCGATTCGCTTACGAACTGTAATCAGTGCGTTGCTTGCGCAAATCGGCATCGGCGCATTCATTCTTTTTGTGCCGGTGGGCAAGACGATTCTTTCGGCCGCCGCGTCCGGCGTCAACGATGTACTCGGCTACGGCAATGCCGGTATCGAGTTCCTGTTCGGCGGACTCGTTCAATCGAAAATGTTCGAGGTATTCGGCGACGGCGGTTTCGTATTCGCGGTGCGCGTGCTGCCGGCCATCATCTTCGTCACCGCGCTGATTTCGGTGCTGTACTACATCGGTATCATGCGCTGGATCGTGATCGTACTCGGCACGGTGTTTCAGAAACTGCTGGGTGTATCGAAGCTCGAATCGTTTTCGGCGGTCACAACCATCTTCCTCGGTCAAAGCGAAATGCCCGCCGTGGTCAAGCCGTTTGCGCGCGACATGACCGGCGCTGAACTGTTCACGGTGATGTCGAGCGGTATGGCGGCGGTCGCCGGTTCGGTGCTGGCCGGTTATGCAGGCCTTGGCGTACCGATCCAGTACCTGCTCGCCGCGTCGTTCATGGCGGTGCCCGGCGGCTTGCTGTTCGCAAAGATCATTCACCCGACCACCGAGCCGAGCCGCGTGCATCTGGAGAACCTCAGCTTCGACGAGAAGCGCCCGGCCAACGTGATCGAAGCAGCGAGTTCCGGCGCGACGGTCGGCCTGAAAATCGCTGTGATGGTCGGCGCGATGCTGATTGCGTTCGTCGGGCTGATTGCGCTGGTGAACGGCATCGTGGGCGGCATCGGCGGCTGGTTCGGCCATCCGCAACTGTCGATGCAATCGATCCTCGGCACCGTGTTCGCGCCGCTCGCTTATCTGATCGGCGTGCCGTGGAACGAGGCCGCGATTGCCGGTAATTTTCTCGGGCAGAAGCTGATTCTCAACGAGTTCGTCGCGTATGCGTCGCTGTCGCCGTATCTGAAAGACGCCGCGAGCGTGACGGCGGCCGGTTTGCAGGTGCTCGATCCGCGTACCATTGCTATCCTGTCGTTCGCGCTGTGCGGCTTCGCGAACTTCGCGTCGATCGCGGTGCTGACGGGCGGCTTTAGCGCCGTCGCGCCCGAACGCCGCGCCGAAGTCGCGCGCTACGGACTGCGTGTCGTGCTCGCCGCGACGCTCTCGAACCTGATGAGCGCGACGATTGCGGGCATGTTCCTGACGCTGAACTGAATCGAGGATCGCTGTATGAAGATGGAACAATTGCTGGAACGCGCGGGCGTCGCACGAGAAAAGGCCTATGCGCCTTATTCGAAATTCAAGGTCGGTGCTGCGCTGCTGACTAAAGACGGCAAGGTATTCGACGGCTGCAATGTCGAGAATGCGTCGTACGGTTTGTGCAATTGCGCGGAACGTACCGCGTTTTTCAGCGCAATTGCGGCGGGGTATCAGCGTGACCAGTTTGCGGCACTGGCTGTTATCGGCGATACGGACGGCCCGATTTCGCCTTGCGGCGCGTGCCGTCAGGTGATCATCGAGCTGGGCGGCCCCGATCTGCCGATCCGCCTCGGCAATCTGCACGGCGCGACACGCGACACCACCGCGCGCGAGCAATTACCGGACGCGTTCTATCTATGAGCAAGCACAAGATCATCTACGACACCGACCCCGGCGTGGACGATGCAATGGCGCTCGTGTTTCAGGCGTTGCATCCCGATGTCGAATTGCTGGGGCTGACGAGCGTTTTCGGCAACGCCACGATCGAAACGACCACACGTAATGCGCGTTTTCTGGCCGGGCGTTTCGCACAGGGCGTGCCGGTTGCGCAGGGCGCCGCTGCGCCGCTCAGGCGCGTAGCGCCCGAACCGCTCGCATGGATTCACGGCGACAACGGTCTGGGCAATATCGAACTGGATACAACGGACGAAGCGCCGCTCGACGCCCGTCCCGCGCATCGCTTCATCATCGACACCGTACGCGCGCATCCGGGCGAGGTGACCTTGCTCGCGGTGGGGCCGCTCACGAATCTCGCACTCGCGCTCGCCGACGATCCGCAGATAGCGCCGCTCGTCAAACAGGTGGTGATCATGGGCGGCGCATTCGGCATCGACGGCGTGCTCGGCAACGTGTCGCCCGCAGCGGAGGCCAATATTCTCGGCGATCCCGACGCGGCCGATATCGTGCTCGGCGCAGCGTGGCCGGTTGCGATCGTCGGGCTCGATGTCACGCAACCCACGATCATGAGTCGCGAGTATCTCGCTTCGTTGCGCGATCGCGGCGGCGTGCCCGGTGAGTTCGTGTGGCAAGTGTCGCGGCACTATGAGGCTTTTCACGAACAGAGCGCGCAACTGCAAGGCATTTACGTGCACGATTCGTCAGCGGTTGCGTATGTCATCGCACCGCATCTCTATACGACGCGCAGCGGTCCGGTGCGCGTGCTGACCGACGGCATCGCGGTCGGGCAGACCATCCAGAAGCCGTCGACCCTGCCCGTTCCCGCGCCCGAGTGGGACAGCCGGCCCGACTGCAAAGTGTGTATCGCGGTGGACGTGCCCGGCATGCTCGCGCTCTACGAAGACACGATCTGCGGCACGCTTCCGGCTTGATGCGCTGGAACTGCATACCGCCCGTTTTCGCGCGCGGCGATCGTTGCAACGTGCCGCGCAGCACAATCGCACGATTGATCTGATTTAAGCCGCCTTTCGCAACAGTGCATTGCAGCATGTCGAAGCCCGCAATCGTGCGCGATGCCCTACGTCATTCTTTGCTACATTTCAGCACACGCACTGCGCGCGCGGCCAGCAGGAGATCATCGCCGCAGCGCGCGTGACTGAAATCTATCAAGAGGCCAAAGATGCGAATTCTAGTAGTTGGGGCGGGCGCGGTAGGCGGTTACTTCGGCGGACGTCTCGCGGCGGCGGGTGAAGACGTGACGTTTCTCGTGCGCCCCGGCCGTGCGGAAAAGCTGCAGCGCGACGGACTGGTCATCAAAAGCGTGCGCGGCGATCTCACGCTGCACGGCGTCAAAACCATTCTCGCGGGCGTCAATGCCGAGCCTTTCGATCTCGTGCTGCTGAGTTGCAAAGCCTATAGCCTCGACGACGCAATCGATTCGTTCGCGCCGCTGGTCGGCGAGTCGACGCTGATTCTGCCGATGCTCAACGGCATGCGCCATATCGACGTGCTCAAGGAGAAGTTCGGCGCGTCGCGCGTGCTCGGCGGCCAGTGCGTGATTGCCGCGACGCTGAACGCGCAGCAGCAGATCGTGCATCTGAACGACATGCAGGCCGTCACATTCGGCGAACTGACGGGCGGCACGTCCGAACGCGTTCAGGCGATTGCCGACGCGATGGCCGGCGCGAATTTCGACGTGTCGGTCAGCGACAATATTTTGCTGCGCATGTGGGAAAAGTGGGTGTTCCTCGCGACGCTCGCGGCGAGCACGTGCCTGATGCGTGGTTCGATCGGCGATATTCTGGCTGCGCCCGACGGCAAGCGCGTGATAGAAAATCTGTTGGGCGAGTGCCGCGCGGTGGCCGAGCATCAGGGCTTCACGATGGGCCCGGATTTCGACACCCGCGCCACGCAAACACTCTTTACGCCGACGCCGCTCACTGCGTCGATGCTGCGCGACGTCGAAAATCACTCGCATACCGAGGCGGATCACATTCTCGGCGACCTGATCTCGCGCGGCGGCGATGCGCAAAAGGGCGAGCACGGCGTGTCGTTGCTGCGTATCGCCTATAGTCATCTGAAGACGTATGAAGCGCGGCAGACCCGCACGTCCTGAGCGGGTGAGGTAGCGCGGGAAGCATGACGGAAGCACGAGGAACGCACGAGCAAAGCGGAGAAGGAAGCCCGTCACAGCCTAATCACCGGAGGTGAAGCATGCCGAGTCCAGCCGGATCCGTGCCCGCACTCAGTGGGGCGTCGGCAACCATCTTCTCGATCGGTATCGTGTTTCTCGGCTACTGGGGCATGTATGAGCCGACACGCTGGCGCGTCATCGACATTTTCGTTTTCGTGTTTGCGCTGATCGGCTTCGCCTGTCTCGGACTCGTGCCCTGGATGGCCACGAGTCCGGTCGAGCCGGAAACCAGCGATTCGCGCGTTCGCATTGCGCGACATCTGTTTCTGTCGGGCGTGATAGCGCTCTGGCTCGCGGTGGCGCTGTCGGTGATCTTCTGAACGGCGCGGTTATCCGCTGAACGCGTGGAACGTGCCCAGCGGTTTTCAACTGCCCGTTAAAACAGGCGCGGCGTTCCCACCCACACCACCACCGACTCCTTGCGCGCCGTGTTCGCCCAGCTATGCGGCACCGTCGATTCATAGTGCGCGGTGTCGCCGGCTGCCAGCACGAACGTCTTGCCTTCGAGCGTCAGCGAAATCTCTCCGTCCAGCACGTAAAGGAATTCTTCGCCCGCGTGCGTGGTGACCTCCGAACGCTTCTGCCCCGGCGGCATCTTGACGAGGATCGCTTCAAGCTGCCGGCCGCCCGTCAGGTTGGTGAGCCGCGCAAACAGATTCGCCGAGTCTGCAAAGCCGAAGAACTTCAAATGATCGCCCCGGCTCACGCTGCGTTCTTCGCTCGGGGTGTCGACGAAATACTGGACGTTGACGCCGAGCGCGTGCGCGATTCCCGCCAGCGACGTGAGAGAAGGCGACGCCAGCCCGCGCTCGACCTGCGACAAAAACGGTTTGGAAATGCCTGCCGCAGTCGCGGTGTCGTCCAGCGTGCGCTTGAGCCGTTGCCGCAGCGCGCGAATCTTGCTGCCGATTTCGAGTGCGGGATTGCTTGTTTGAATTGTCGTAGCCATAGCGAGTGGAAGTGAGCCCGTCAAAATTTGTTTGGTAAAGGTAAATATGTTTTGATACGGTGACGGTTTTGAGCCGGTCGGCCGGCTGGCTCCGGTGATGCAAACAACGCATTATTTTGAAGCAATACGCTTATGTTGCCAGAATTGAAACTCGCATCAGACGAATTGACCGGCGGCTTTCAGGTCGTCGTAAGGGCATTCGGTAAAAGCGGGAGTATCCGCCGTGTAAGTCCGATTTAAGAAGAGTGAATATAAATCGGCCTAACGAATTGATGCAAAAGAGATTTTTTCAAAGGCAAGCCCACGCTTCGGCTACGTGTGCGAATGAAACGACAAGTAATGAACTCCAAATCAGTGGATTCCCTGAGTGACGTCAGCGGGGTCTTATTTGCAGAATTGGCGCCGTTTGCGGAACGATGCCGGCGAGCAAAGCGGAGGCAAAATTGCCTGTCGAATCGCACGGCTATCCGACCGCTGTTTATCATTCCGCCCGCAGCGATCCTGCGGGGCGGAGCGTTGTCCGGCACGTTCCATCCGAACGGTGCCGGGCGTAAGGACACGATCATTACTGCCGACACTTCCCCGCGCGGGCGTACAGCCCGCCAAAGCCCTCGCCGGAGCCCGGTTTTCCGCGATGCTTTATCATTGAGCCCGCTCCGCTGGCCGGAGCCTGAGGCCGAGCTTGAACCCGCGCCTGAGTCCAATCCGGCGCAGCTTGCCGCGAGGCGGGCCTCCATACCCCATCTTCTGGTTTTTCCGCTGGCCTTGGCGAATTAGCGCGTGGCCGTTGCGTCGATGACGACGTGCCGGACAGCGCCGACTTGCCAGCCGAACGGCGCAATCTTCGCCGACTGTTTTTCCAGATCCCGTATTTCGCGCCGCGCGGCCAGACCGTGCGACGCCGTAACCGTTTGAACTAGAGGTACACGATGATTTCATCCCATCCGCCGGGCGCACGCGTCTCGCAGACCCGTTCGTTTTCGACGGTCTTCCTGATCGAGATGTGGGAGCGCTTCGGCTACTACGGCATGGCCGCGCTGCTGGTGCTGTTCATGATCGACAAGCTGAAGTTCGCCGACAGCCAGGCGACGCTGACATGGGGCGCGTTCACGGCGCTCGTGTACGCGGCGCCGTCGATCGGCGGCTGGATTGGCGACAAGGTTCTGGGCGCGCGCCGCACGATGATTTTCGGCGCGATCGTGCTGTCGGCGGGTTATCTGATGCTGGCGTTGCCGAACGACCAACTGTCGTTCATGTACGCGTCGCTCGGCGTGATCGTGGTCGGCAACGGCCTCTTCAAGGCGAACGCCGCTAACCTCGTGCGCCGCATTTACGAAGGCGACGACACGCGCATCGACAGCGCGTTCACGATCTATTACATGGCGGTCAATATCGGCTCGACCGTGTCGATGCTCGCCACGCCGTGGATCAAGGATCACTGGGGCTGGCACGCCGCGTTCGCCGTGTGCTGCGCGGGCATGCTGCTGGCAGTGCTGAACTACTTCATCATGTTCCGCACGCTTGCCCACATCGGCTCGGCACCGGATGAGCAACCCGTGCGCTGGACGCGCGTCGGCGCGGTGGCGTTGGGCGGCATCGCGCTCGCCGCCGCAACGATGTTCGTGCTGCAGCACAAGGCGATCGCCGTGGCCTGCGTGTACACGGCGGGCGTCGCGATTCTGGCGATCTTCGGCTACATGCTGATGAAAGCGGAGCGCTCGGAACGCTCGGGTCTCGCCGCCGCGCTGATCCTGACCGCCCAGGTCATCCTGTTCTTCGTGTTCTATCAGCAGATGTCGACGTCGCTCACGCTGTTCGCGCTGCGCAATGTCGATCCGCGTTTCGTGCTGTTCGGGCAGACGTGGTTCACGTGGAGCGCCGCGCAGTTCCAGGCGCTCAATCCGATCTGGATCATGCTGCTGAGCCCGTTGCTCGCGATGCTCTATACGAAGCTCGCGAACAGCGGCAAGGACGTGCCGATCGCAGTGAAATATGCGTTCGGCTTCGCGGTGGTTGCGGCAGGTTTCTTCGTTTATGCAGCGAGCGGCAAATACGCGGTGAACGGCCGCGTGTCGTCGTGGTTCATGGTGGGCGGCTACGGCTTGTACTCGCTCGGCGAACTGCTGGTGAGCGGCCTGGGTCTCGCGATGATCGCGCGCTACGTCCCCGCGCGAATGAGCGGTTTCATGATGGGCGCGTATTTCGTGGCGACCGGCGTGTCGCAGTATCTGGGCAGCGTGGTGGCGAATTTCGCGCAGATGCCGGCCGGCGATCTCGATCCGCTCGAATCGCTGCCGCTCTATACGAAGCTGTTCACCGGCCTCGGCTGGCTGGCGGCGGCGGGCGCACTGGTCGCGATCCTGCTGTTGCCGCTGATGGGCAAACTCTCGCGTGAGCATCAGCGTTGCTCCGCGCAGGCGCGTGAGGACGAGCGGCAAAATGCCGCTTCGCATGCCGCTGTAGCGGAGTAATTCGACAGATAGTCGGCATGGAAAAAATGGCGCGCCTCTTCATTTGAGGCGCGCCATTTTGCATTCTGGCGGCCCGACTTCTGTCTATACGTCTGCATCGATTCGTGAGCGACATCGCTTTTCACGCGTACTTCCGCACGGGAATAGCGCTGATCGTAAAAGTCCGCCTGACGGCATCGACCGGCGTTAAGCTAACGCCTTCAATCTGGTCATCAGAAAAACCCCCCTCTCCCGGTCGTCGAGGTAGCCACTCGCATGGACATTCATATCGCTGTCGAAGGGCATCACGATCTGTCCGGACAGATTTATCGCCAGTTGCGCGCCGGTATCCTCGAAGGACGTCTTGCGGGCGGCACGCGATTGCCGTCCACGCGCGATCTCGCCACGCAACTGGGCGTGTCGCGCAAGACCACGCTCGACGTTTTCGAGCGCCTGCTTTCCGAAGGCTATCTGAGCACGCGCGCCGGGTCGGGCACCTTCGTTGCCGATGGTTTGCAGCGTTTGCCGCTGGAGCGCTCGTCGCATGCGAAGGCGGCCGAGTCGTCGCGTGAGCGCACGAAGAAGGCGCGGGACGCTGCCGCGCGTCCGCAGCCGCTGTGGGAGCAGATGCCCGAGAGCTTCCCGTTGCCGCGTCCGTCGGTGCCGTCGCCGCAAGACTTCGTGGGCGGTGCAACCGACAAGTCGCTGTTTCCGTTCGACGTGTGGCGCCGCTGTGTGAATCACGCGTTGCGTACGCAGGCGCGCGGTACGGGCATGTATCGCGAGGTGGCGGGCGAGCAGGAGTTGCGCCTCGCGATTTCGCGCTACCTGGCGTTCAACCGGGCCGTGACGAGCAATTGGGAGGACGTCATCGTCACGCAAGGCGCTCAGCATGCGCTCGACCTGATGGCGCGTATCACGTTGCGCCCAGGTGAGATCGCCGCGATCGAAGACCCCGGTTATCCGCCTGCGCATGCATGTTTTACGGCGACCGGCGCGCGGGTCGTGCCGGTGCCGGTGGATCGCGAAGGACTGATCGTCGGCCAGCTGCCGGACAAGGCGCGGCTCGTCTACGTGACGCCTTCGCACCAGTTTCCGCTCGGCATGCCGATGAGTCTCGAGCGTCGCGTCGAACTGCTCGAATGGGCGCAAAAGCGCGGCGCGGTGATTATCGAGGACGACTACGACTGCGAATACCGCTTCGAAGGACGGCCCATGGAGCCGCTGAAAAGCCTGGATCGCGCGGGGCTCGTCGCCTACGTGGGGACGTTTTCCAAAACCATCTTCCCGGAATTGCGGATGGGTTACGTTGTGCCGCCGGCGTCGCTTTACGGTCCGCTGCTCAAGGCACGCCAGATTGCCGACTGTCACGGCTGCACGCTGACGCAAACCGCGCTTGCATCGTTCATGCTCAACGGCGACTTCGCCAAGCACCTGCGACGCATGCACAAGACCTACGCGGCGCGCCGGGCGACGCTGCTCGACCATCTGCAAGGCGATCTCGCCGCATGGTTCGAGCCGATCGTGCCGACTGCGGGCATTCACCTGGCGGCGTATCTGAAAGCGCCGTTGACGGAGGACGCGGTCGTCAACGCGGCGCGTTCGGCATCGATCGGACTGTACGGGCTGGCGCCGTTTCATCGGGAGATGAAGCCGCAGCCGGGCTTGATGTTCGGGTACGGCAGCATCGCGGTCGAGCATATCGACGCGGCGCTCGCGAAGCTCGCCGGGATTCTGCCGCGCCTCGTGAAATAGCGTTTGGCCGATGCGAGAATGGTGCCGACGATCGCCCGCGTCGCGCTGCTGCGACCGTATTTTCTCCGCTGTATAAAGCGTGATTGTGAATGCAGCGGGCGCGGGCCGCGACGGCAACGCCACGACACGGCGGCTGAAACATCAGTCGCCCGAGCGCGATTCATGCGTCTCTCATCGGCCACCCGAAAGCTGACGGGCAACCATCTTTTGACGATCTTCCGACTTCTGTCGAACCCTTCCCGAAGACGAAAAGTGTCTTTATTCATGCATCGAAACGATCTGTAACGAGCGTTACGTGTTCGTGTTGCCAGCTCGCGCAACGCACGTTTACCCGCTAAAACAAGGCTCAAAATGTGTTGTGGAGTCAGCGCCGCGCAACAAACCTTCGCGCTGATACACAAAAGAGTCGCGCAAATCGCATTAGCGCTTGTAGAATCCGGCGTTGAAGCGTGCACATACCGTATGCGCTTCGTGCAATTCACTGACCACTACAGGTAGGAGAAACATGCCGACTTCCGCAAAAAAGGTGGCCAAGAAGGCTGCTGCCCCGGTACCGACCAAGAAGGTTGCTGCAAAGAAAGTTCCTGCGAAGAAAGCCGTCGCAGCTAAGAAGGTCGCCGTGAAGGCTTCCAGCGCACTGTCGCCGATCAAGGACACCTTCACGAAGGCCTCGCTGGCTGCTCACGTCGCTGAAAAAGCCGCTGTGGAACCGAAGACCGCCAAGGCTGTTCTGGCCGCGCTCGAAGACACCATCCTCGGCGCAGTGCACAAGAAGGGCGCTGGCGAATTCACGTTGTCGGGTCTTCTGAAGATCGTCGTGCAAGCTGTTCCGGCGAAGAAGAAGCGCTTCGGCAAAGACCCGTTCTCGGGTGAAGAGCGCTGGTTCCCGGCCAAGCCGGCTAGCGTGCGCATCAAGGCACGTCCGCTGAAGAAGCTGAAAGACGCTGCAGCAGGCTGATCGTTTCATCCGTTGGCGCGAGTCGAAGTTTTCTTCAATCGCGTTTGACGTTTGAGCAGATCCGCAGTGCAAGTAGTCTGAATCCCCGTGGGTGAAAATCCACGGGGATTTTTTATGTCCGTTCACAGAAGCGTCATGTTCTATGCGTCGTGCGCGTTGTGCGAATGCGCACCGCGGTGCTACGTATGCACCGTACTAGCGCATCGTGATCCGCCGCAGTACGATGGCGGCGAAGCCGTGCCGGTCGGGATGCGCCGTTAGCGTGCATGCAACGTGTTTCAACACGCTAAAAGCTCAATGGCATAGCGCTTGCTTGATCGATTGTCGAACACCGAATGCGCAGCGCATTCGCCTTCTATCCGACAACAAGAGCGGGGCGTGACATGCGATGCTATGACGAGATGCGTCATCATGACGATGCCGTGCGGCCACACTATTCGCGCTTCGAGCGATGGTTGGTCCAGCAGGGCAACGAGGCGATCGCACGCAAGCGTGCGGAAGCCGATCTGCTGTTTCGCCGGGTCGGAATCACGTTCGCAGTGAACGGCGATCTGTCCGGCACCGAGCGGCTGATTCCATTCGACCTGATTCCGCGCATCATTCCGCGCGGCGAATGGTCCACGCTGGAAGCCGGCCTGCGTCAGCGGGTGCAGGCGCTCAATCTGTTCATCCACGATGTCTATCACGATCGCAATATCGTGCGCGCGGGCATCGTTCCGGCCGAGCAGGTCTATACCAATGCGCAGTACCGGCCCGAGATGCAGGGCGTGAATGTGCCGCTCGGTGTTTACGCGCATATTGCCGGGGTCGACGTGGTGCGGGCCGGCGACGAGGGCGAGTTCTACGTGCTCGAAGACAATCTGCGCGTGCCGTCGGGCGTCTCCTATATGCTCGAAAACCGCAAGATGATGATGCGGCTTTTCCCCGAGCTGTTCGTGCAGAACCGCATTGCGCCGGTCGCGCATTATCCCGATCTGCTGCTTGATACCTTGCGTTCGGTCGCGCCCGAAGGCGTCGACGATCCGGTGGTCGTCGTGCTCACGCCGGGCATGTACAACTCCGCGTATTTCGAGCACACCTTCCTCGCGCAGCAGATGGGCGTGGAACTGGTGGAAGGCAAAGACCTGTTCGTCGACGACAACTATGTGTTCATGCGCACGACGCAGGGGCCCAAGCGCGTCGACGTGATCTACCGTCGCGTGGACGATGACTTTCTCGACCCGCTCGCGTTTCGCGCCGACTCGGCGCTCGGCGTGCCGGGTCTGCTCACTGCGTATCGCGCGGGCCGCGTGGCGCTCGCGAACGCAATGGGCACCGGTATCGCCGACGACAAATCGATCTATCCGTACGTGCCGGAAATGATCGAGTTTTACCTCGGTGAGAAACCGATCCTCAATAACGTGCCCACGTTCCAGTGCCGCAAGCCCGACGACCTCGCGTACACGCTCGCGCATCTGCCGGAACTGGTCGTCAAGGAAGTGCACGGCGCGGGCGGCTACGGAATGCTGGTCGGGCCGGCCTCGACGAAGGCTGAAATCGAGTCGTTCCGCGAACGTCTGATCGCGCGTCCGGCCGGTTATATCGCGCAGCCTACGCTGGCGTTGTCCGCGTGTCCGACGTTTGTCGAAGCGGGCATCGCGCCGCGCCATATCGACCTGCGGCCGTTCGTGCTGTCCGGCAAGACCGTCACGATGGTGGCCGGAGGACTCACGCGCGTGGCGTTGCAGGAGGGCTCGCTGGTCGTCAATTCGTCGCAGGGGGGCGGCACCAAAGATACGTGGATGGTCGACTGACGCAGTTGCCGATGCGCTCGCCATGCCGTCCGCAGCCGGGCGGCCAGGCTGGCGCTTCGCCAACCCAGCGCGCCGGGGTAGCTCGCACGATGCGACACGCAACATGCAGCACGCCGCCGGCGCACACGGATAACCAGCGCGAGCCTTCTTACTTCGACTTAAGGCCTCGCGTCATCAGATACGGAACGCCGTCATGCTAAGCCGCACTGCCGATCATCTTTTCTGGATGGCCCGCTACATGGAGCGCGCGGAGAACACCGCCCGCATGCTCGACATCAATCTGAAGGCACTGCTGTTGCCGCAGACGACCGAACAGGAAGCGCGCGCGCAACGTTCGGTGCTGCGCATCTCCGAACTCGAAACCGCGTTCGCGCAGCGCTACGACGAACCGACGCACGAACACGTGCTGCATTTCATGGTCGCGGATTCGACCAACCCGTCGAGCATTCATTCGTGTCTGCAGGCCGCGCGCGAAAACGCCCGGGCCGTGCGCGGCACGTTGACGACCGAATGGTGGGAGACCATCAACGATACGTGGCTCGAATTCAACGAGCGCATTTCGTCGGGGCAGGCGGCGAGTAATCCGGGCGCGCTGTTCGAGTGGGTCAAGTTCCGCTCGCATCTGTCGCGCGGCGTGACGATCGGCACCGCGTTGCAGGACGACGCGTTCTTCTTCACGCAGCTCGGCACCTACCTCGAACGGGCCGACAACACCGCGCGGATTCTCGACGTGCGTTTCGCCGACGTCGAACCGAATTCACGCGACGCCGCGCGTCAGCTCGAAGATTTCTACTACTGGACCTCGATCCTGAGTTCGGTGTCCGCGCTGGAAATTTATCGCAAGGTGTATCGCGATGTGGTCACGCCCGCGCGCGTGGTCGAACTGATGATCCTGAACCAGCAGATGCCGCGTTCGCTGCTTGCGTCGCTTGAAGGCGTCTGCGCGAACCTGGCGATGCTGCGCACTTCGGGCTCGAATCAGTGCGAACGTTTCGCCGGCAAGCTGCGCGCCGAACTCGTGTATTCCGACATCCGGCAGATTTTCGAAGCCGGCCTGCACGCCTATCTGACACAGTTCCTGGCTCGCGTGTTCGAGCTGGGCAATATGGTGGCGCGTACGTATCTGATGCTGCCAGTCGCCTGACGGAGTTTTTTATGTACCTGACGATCCGCCACGACACTTCCTATCGCTATGAAGCGACCGTTCACTATTCGATCCAGCAACTGCGTCTGACGCCTGCAAGCGGCGCCGCGCAGGTGGTGCGGCGCTGGCACATCGACGCGCCGGGCAAGCTCGATGCGACCTTCGACGCGTACGGCAACGTGCTGCACACGCTGGTGATCAACAAGCCGCATAACGAGATCCGCCTGCATGTGTCGGGCGAAGTGGAGACGATTCCTCTCGTCGACGGGCTTTTGCGCGACGCGGTCGGCCCGATTCCGCTCGAACATTTCACCTGCGCGACGCGGCTGACCGAGGCCGACGCGGCGATCCGCGAACTTGCTCAAGCGGTGCCGGCTCTCGACAGTTCGAGCAGCCTGATCGCGCTGTCCGAGCAGATCGTGCAGCGCGTGAAGTACAACTCGGGCATTACCGAAGTCACCAGCACGGCCGCGCAGGCGCTGGCGTTGGGCAACGGCGTGTGTCAGGACCATGCGCATCTGATGCTGGCCTGCTGCCGCGCGCGCGGAATTCCGGCGCGCTACGTGAGCGGCTATATCGAACCGGGCGAGATTTCTCCGGCAGCGGCATCGGTCGAGACGCCTCACGGCGCGAGCCATGCGTGGGTGGATGTGTGGCTCGAGGGTAAGGGCTGGATTTCCATCGACGTCACGCACGCCGCGTTTGCCAGCGAGATTTATTGCCGCCTGGCGGTCGCTCGCGACTATGAAGCGGCTGCGCCGGTGCGTGGGCGACGCATAGGCGGGTTGGAAGAGGAGCTGAAGGTGTCGGTGACCGTTAGCGCCCAACAGACGCAGTAGGCGGTTATTTGAGCTGCTCGTGAGCGTGCCGCTGTCCACTCTGGCGAGCGGCAGCGCTCACATCTCTTCAGATTGAGTCCGCAAAGGCCGTAATACGGAACAGAGGCGCATGCGCGCCGCATTACAATAGCGCCGTTCAGTGGTTTTTTGCGGGACTTTCCTATGACTTACTGTGTCGGCATGGCCGTCGACGACGGGCTCGTATTCCTGTCGGACACCCGCACCAATGCGGGCGTCGATCACATCAGCACCGCGCGCAAGATGTCGGTGTTCGAGCTGCCGGGCGAGCGCATGCTGGTGCTGATGGGCGCCGGCAACCTGTCGCTCACGCAAGCCGTGCTGCACGAGTTGTCCGAGCCCGCCGACCCGTCCCAGCCCACGCTCTGGAGCGCGCCCACCATGGCCGACGCGGCGCGGGTGATCGGCCGCGCGGTGCGTTGCGTGCATCAGCGGGAAGCGGAGGCGTTGCAGGAGTTCGGCGTCGACTTCAATTGCAGCTTCATTCTCGGCGGACAGATTGCGGGCAACCGGCCGCGCCTGTTCATGATCTACGCGGCGGGAAATTTCATCGAGTCGTCGTCGGTGAATCCGTACTTCCAGATCGGCGAGGCCAAATACGGCAAGCCGATCATCGACCGGGTATTGACGCCGTCCACGCCGCTCGACGAAGCCGCCAAATGCGCATTGATCTCGATGGACTCGACGCTGCGCTCGAACCTGTCGGTCGGCTTGCCGCTCGATCTGCTGGTGTACGAGAAAGACACCCTGCGCGTCACGCGTTTCGTGTCGATCGATCACGACAACGCGTACTTCGAAATGATTCACCGCACGTGGGGTGAGCGCCTGCGTCAGGTATTCGGTGAGATTCCCGACCCGGACTGGCAGGATTCGCCGAGCGTGCCGGTGTTGCAAAGAGAGCGGGCGCTGGTGCTGTATCGCGCGCCGGTGGGCGCCGATGGCATCGAGCATGAGCACGATGTGAAGCCTGCGCAGACACTGGCGCAGGCGGAGAAAGGGAAGTCGCAGCGGCGATAGGGGGTGTCTGGGGTGCTGCGGGTTGTGCCGGGCACCCTGCGTCTTCCAGATCAAGGCCGCCTGCAAGTCCGATAACGGGTTTGCAGGCGGCCTTCTTCTTTTGCGGCTGTCGGCAATAACGCAGAATCGCAAGACGAAAAAAAACCAGCCATCGGCAATGCCTCTGGCTGGTTTTTCACTACGCGCGCTTTTCAGCTGCGTAGCAAGTCCATTTAGAACTTGTGACGGATGCCGACGCTAACCATGATCTGGTTGTCCGTGGACGACTGATTGCCGTACGAACCGATCGAGGCCGTTGCGCCAACCAGACCGCCGCCCACGCCAGGCACGCGCTGTTCGCCGCTTGCATGTTGCCATGCGCCAACAGCGTAGAAGTCAGTGCGCTTGGACAGCGAGTAGTCCGCGCCCAGCGACACCTGGTTATACGTCGCCGATGCGTCGCCAGTGCCCTTCGTGTACGCGTAGCCCAAGCCCAGCAAGGCTGCCGGCGTTACCTGATAGCCAAGGTATGCGCGGCCGACGTTGAACTTCTGCGTCGAACCGAAGGTCGATGCTGCGTCCGGCTTGTATTGCGCGTTGCTGTAGCTCAGGTTACCCGTGATCGGGCCGACCACGTACTGAACAGCCGCCGAAGCGATGCCGATCGACTTTGCGGTCGCATAAGCTGCGTTGATGCCTGCATTGGCCGCGAACGACGAGTCGAACGTGCCGCCTGCCGTGCTGGTCCACGTATCGCGGAGAGCTGTCGTGTTGTTGTTGTCTGCGCGGAGGTAGCCGGCAGCGATGCTGAACGGACCCGTTGCATAGGTTGCTGCGCCTGCCCACGTCTGGCCCGAACCCGTCGAACCTGCGGCGCCGCCCAGTGCGTACATACCTTCGAACTGGAAGCCCGAGAACACCGGCGAAACGTATTTGATCGCGTTGTTGACGCGGAAGCTGTTGTCGTTGTTGTCGACGTCACCCGGCGTAGCGAACGTGCTGCCGAAGTAGTTGTCGCCCGTCAGCGGCTGAACCAGGTCGACGATCGGGTCGTACTGGCGACCCAACGTTGTCGTACCGAACGAGTCCGACGTGAGGCCGACGTACGCTTGACGACCGAACAGCAGGCCGCCGTTCATCGAACCGTTATTGACGTCAAAGCCATTTTCCAACTGGAAGATCGCCTTCAGGCCACCGCCGAGGTCTTCCGTGCCTTTCAAGCCCCAACGGCTACCTTGCAGGTTGCCTTGATACAGCTTGACCACGCTGCCGCCTTGCGGGGTGGCATTGTTCACGTATTGGACCGATTCGTCGATCAAGCCATACAGGGTAACGCTGCTTTGAGCATGGGCCACGCCGGTGACGCCTAGAAGCGCCAGCGAGACGGTAGACAGTGCGATTCGTTTCATCATTTCTCCACGCGATGATTAGTTTCGTTGTTGCGAAAAGGAGAATAGCGCACCGACCTGATCGGCAAGAACAGGAAAAAAAAGACTGTCTCCAAAAACAGACAACGAGCGCAAAGCCTTGTATTTAAAGCGTGTTAACGATTATTTCTGTTTTAGCAATATTTATTCGTTGACGCGGCATTATTGTTGTTTTGTTGACAGTGATGATGTCGGCGCCTTGACTTCGATGCGTCGCTCGACGTCCTTCACATGGTTGGGATGTCTAAATGAGCGTCTCGCTGCGTAGCGGAATTGTAAAAACGGTGAGTGTTTTACGCGACTGTCCAGCTAGACATGTTCGACGCTTTGTGTGCACGCGCGACCCACAGGGCTGCGCAGCGCAGCCCCTGTTTACTGGTGGCCCGAGCGCTTACTGATCTCGCGTGCTGTCAGCCTCACCGATGTTGCGACGCGCAAACGTGGCGGCTGCCAGACCAGCGGCAGCGGCAAGCGCTACGGAAGTCCATGGATTGCGCCTGACGAAGCGATCGGCCGCTGCCGCCTTTCGGCTCGTTTCAAGCAAGGTGACGGCGGCGATGCGGGTCGCCTGCGCTTCCGCCAGCAGAACACTGCGGCCGACCTTAAGCGCGGTCGCGCGTGTCGCAAGATTCTTCCGGGCCTGTTTGCGGAAAAACGTAGCTGGCGCGGCAGCGGAAAGTGTGCGCGCGAGTCCGCCCGCCGCAGCGCGGGCAGACGGCGCAGCAGTCGAGCCGGAACCGGAGGCCGCTTCATGCGTTACGCGTGACTCGCGGTCTGACACAGCATCGGCCGATACCGTCGACGCCGCCAGCACCGAAGCCAGCATCGCGCGGCTTCCCGGCGGCGATTCTTCCTGCATACCCCAGCCGCCGCGCGGATCGTGCATACGTCCGCGCGCTGCCGAAAATTCCGCGCCGAGCAGCAGCACCGCCGCCGAGAAATACAACCACATCAACAGAACCGCGAGCGAACCGGCCGCACCGAACGAACTGGCCATGCCGGCGTGCGCGAGATAGAGCGCAAACAGTTTCTTGCCCGCTGAAAACAGCACGGCCGCGACAATCCCGCCAACCAGCGCATCGCGCCAGCGCACCGTGGCATCCGGCAGGAACTTGAGCAGGCCGGCGAACGCGAATGCCAGCACCAGCAAGCCGACGCCCAGTTGCAACAGGTTGCCGATCACTACATATGGCGAATTGCCCCAGAGCCATTTGCCGATGAACGTGATGGCGGTATCGAGCACCAGCGACACGATCAGCAGGAACGCGACGCCGAGCACGAGTCCGAACGAGATCAGGCGCACCCGCACCAGTGCAATTACGCTCGACGTACGCGGACCCGTGTTGGGCCAGACCAGATTGAGCGCGCTGTTGAGCGATGAAAACGTGGCCGACGCGCCTATCGCCAGCATCGAGAACGAGATGATCGCCGCGATGCCGCCGGCGCTGCCGCTGTGATGCGCGTTTTCGACGATGGTCTGAACGCCCGCCGCCGCCTGATCGCCGAGCAGGCCGTTGATGTGGCTGTACAACTCGCCGCGCGCTGCTTCGGCGCCGAAGAACCAGCCGGCCACCGCGATCACCATGACGAGCGTCGGCGCGAGCGAAAATGCCGCATAGAACGCGATGCTGGCGGCCATTGCCGCGCAGCGGTTTTCGCCGAACTGCCTGAATGCGCCCATCGCCCAGTTGGCCTGATTGCGGGCGGTCTGCTGTAGATTTTCGGCGGAAAGGGTGTCGATATCCATGATCGTGTTTCTCGATGTGATGCTGCCGCGGATGGGCTGTTTGCGAACCGTCACCTGCAAGCCGGTCAGCTTCGGCGATGCCGTTGGCCGATGAAGCCGCCCAGGCTTTGCACTCCCTTTCAGCTTTCGCAAACCTTGTGCCTGTCACTATACAAGCTGGCGGCCGTGGCGGAATCGTGGCGAACTCGTGGCGGGTGCGCGGCGAAATGGCGTCGCGTGCGCGTCCTGGTTCGCGGCACGCATCAGGTTAAGCGTCCCGCTAGAATGCGGAAGAACCGCCTGATGGCCTGCTCATTCACCTCATTTCCTGACTCGCACACTATGCACTCGGACGAACTCGTCAAGCAGTTGGACGTCATCGCCGCAGATCAGTTGAACGCGCATTTGCCCGCGCACGTCGTGGCGCAATTGCCGGCGGAGGGCGTGACGGTTTTCGCCGTCACCGACGACGCATCGGACACCGCAGAATTCAGCGCACGTTACGGTTTCGGCCTGGAAGACTGCGCGAACACGATCGTGGTCCGCTATAAGAAAGAGGGCGCCGAACATTACGCGGCGCTGGTTTCATTGGGCTCGTTGCGGCTCGACATCAACGGCGCGGTGAAGGCGGCGCTCGGCGCGCAGCGGCTGTCGTTCGCCAAAAAGGAAGCGGCGGTGGAACACAGCGGCATGGAATTCGGCGGCATCACGGCGTTCGGCTTGCCGGCCGACTGGCGCATTCTCGTCGATGCCGCTGTGATGGAGCGGGCTCAGATCGTCATGGGAGCGGGGGTGCGGGCGGCCAAGCTGCTGCTCGCGCCGGATGTGCTGCGGCAATGGCCGCGCTGCGAAGTCGCCTCCCTGACGTTGCCGCCGCAGTGAGACCAGGCGCGAACTATCGGCGCGGATGAAGCAGCCGGAGCGTTTTGCGTCGATCGCGACCGGCAGCTTTATCGGCTCATCGAGCGCCAACGATGAGTTTTACGCCGCTCAGGCCGGGGCGAAATAGCCTTCCAGAATGTCCACTACCCGCCAGAGTGAGCAGGGTCGGCGGCAGTGCCCGTCAAAACCGGCTTCCCGCAGATGAGCAATCTGGTCGAGCGGCCAGATATTGCTCATGGCCAGCAGCAGCATGTCGGCGTTGGATCGCTCCGCGCGTACGCCGCGTGCGAACTGATAGTTCGCGACGGAATCGAGCCGCGTGTCGAGCAGGACCGCATGCGGCTTCCACCACTTCAGGAAAGACTGCACCTTGATCAGGTCGGCGGCATAGATTGCGTCGTAGCCCTTCAGCGACAGCAGAAGCACCAGCGATTCGCCAATCGCCTTGTCGCGATGGCCGATCAGAATGCGTCGTGATTGCGACGCAGCGGGTGAAGCGCGGCGTTTCCAGATCGCGAACTCGGTTTCGTCGTCCAGGGATACGCGTCTTGTCACAGGTGTTCTCCAGTGGAACTGGGCGCGGAACATCTAATGTAATCAAAAAGAATGGTTACAGGGAAGATTTACCTTTGATCAATGTTTGCATAAAGTGCGCAAATTTTACTTGCATGCGGGCGGAATTCTGGCGGCGTGTTTGAAACGGCAGCCAACCACACGGACGTAAAGCAGGCTGCCTGCCCTCAGGCCAGCCCGATTCCGGCTCGGCTCAACAGCCGCTTATTGCGCTCCGACAGATTTTTCATCCGCAACTGCTTGCCGGCTTTACGGTAGCGCTCGACCAGCCCCTGCAACGCCGCGAGCGCGGAATGATCCGCCAGCAGCAAATGACTGCAATCGACGGTGACCTGCTCGGGGTCGTCGAGCGGGTCGAACAGTTCGTGAAACCGGGTAGTCGATGCAAAAAACAGCGTGCCGCGCGGCACGTAAGTCTTGTCGCCGGAGCGGTCTTCGACGTGCGCGTGAATTTCGCGCGCGTGCTGCCACGCAAAATTGAGCGCGGCAATCACGATGCCGCACATCACCGCAATCGCCAGATCGGAAAACACGGTGATGACGGTGACCGCCACGATCACCAGCGCGTCGTTACGCGGCACCTTGCCCAGCACGCGCAGCGAGCCCCACGCGAAGGTCTGCTGCGCGACCACGAACATCACGCCGACCAGCGCGGCGAGCGGAATCCGCTCGATCAGCGGCGACAGGAACAGGATGTACATCAGGATCATCACGCCGCTGACAATGCCCGACAGCCGCGACCGGCCGCCCGAATTCAGGTTGATCATGGTCTGGCCGATCATCGCGCAACCGCCCATTCCGCCGAACAGGCCCGACGCGATATTGGCCGCGCCCAGCGCGAGGCACTCGCGATTCGGCTGACCGCGCGTCTCGGTGATCTCGTCGGTCAGATTGAAGGTGAGCAGCGTTTCGAGCAGGCCTACGATCGCCATCAGCACTGCATAGGGCAGCACGATATAGAGCGTGTCGAGCGTCAGCGGCACGGCGGGCAGGCTCAGCGCGGGCAGGCCGCCTGCGATGTGCGCCATGTCGCCGAGCGTGCGTGTCGGCAGATGCAGCAGTTGCGTGAACACACCTACACCGACGATCGCGACCAGCGCGGGCGGAGCGGCGCGTGTGAGCCGCGGCAGCAGATAGACGATCGCCATGGTCAGCGCGACGAGGCCGCCCATCATCAGCAACGCGCTGCCGTGCAGCCATTGTTCACCTTGCGGCGTGCTCTGTTTGAAATGCGCCAGCTGCGCGGTCGCGATCACGATCGCGAGTCCGTTGACGAAACCCAGCATGACCGGATGCGGGACCATGCGGATCAGTTTGCCCAGGCGCAACGCGCCGAACAGCACCATCAGGATGCCGCTGAGGATCACCGTGGCGAGCAGATATTGCGCGCCGTGCTGCACGACGAGAGCGACGATCACCACCGCCATCGAACCGGCGGCGCCGGAAATCATGCCGGGGCGGCCGCCGAACAAGGCCGTGATCGTGCAGATGAAGAATGCGCCGTAAAGGCCCATCAGCGGATTGAGGTGGGCGACCAGCGCGAAGGCGATGCATTCGGGCACGAGTGCAAACGACGAGGTCAGCCCCGCGAGGACATTGCTTTTGATGCCGGGCAGCCGGGCAAGCCAGGCGTGGGAAGGACTAGCGGTGTTCATCTTCGACAAGTGGGGCGTGGGCGGGCGCAAGGTGAGAGCGACGCGGGGTGCGGAGTCCGCACGGAATGAGTCCAGCGGCCGGGCCAGAAATAACGGTTCAGCGGCGCGGCCGGAAGATGACAAAAGAGGGGGATTTTACAGCAGGGTGCCCGTGGAGACCTGCGACGTGGGCGAGCCGGCCACAAGGCAGGGTGAGACGGCGAAGTGAAAACGTCACGCAGCCGCCGGAGCGGCTACGTGACGTTCAATGCGACTGAGCTTTGAGCGCTCTTTAGATGACGAGCCGCGAGACCTTCGTGCCTTCCAGCGACACGCCGGCCATCAGGCCGCCGTTCGTCAGCACGAATGCTTCGACGGGGCTGGTGGCGGTGGACGTATCCACGGCGCCGTTCGCGCCGACCTTCAGCACGGCGACGGTCGCATCCGCGCCGGCCGCCCAGCCCTGGCTGCTCATGAAGCCGTTGAGCGCTTCCTGGGTCATGAACAGGAACACCAGCGCCTTCGATTGCGCGCCGATCTGCAAACCGAACGAACCGGCCACGGTGCTGTAGTAACCGGTCGTGTGGCCACCCACGCGCAGCGCTCCTTCCCCGTACTGCCCGCCGACCCAGAAGCCCGCCGAGATCACGGACGGGAACACCAGAACGCCGCGTGCCTTGGCGACCAGTTCGCGCGATCCGCCGACGTTTTCATAGAGACGCGCGAGCGTCGAATCGACCCCTGCGTTGATCGTGTCGCGCTTGCCGGCATTGGCCGAAGGCGACGCGCTCGAAGAAGGCGACGTCGTCGTGCAACCGGCGAGGCTCAGGCCCACGGTGGCCAAAGCAGCGCTGCCGGTCATGATGAATTGTCGTCTGCGCATGATGGTTTTTCCTTTTCCTTTTGCGTTATGAAAGCTGCTTTTTTCGCTTGATGGCTGGGTTCGTTGCCAGCCTGTTGCGTGACTCTTATCGGCTCGTGGTCTACCTGCCAATCACGCGCCGCAAGGTGTTGCGGTTGCGTAGCTGCACGCTGACTTGCCCCGACGCCGGTTACGGTAATGCGCCCGGCGGCGAAAGCGATTCAGCATTTAGCGTGCCTGACACCACCGCCCGAGCAGGGACGGCGCACCCAGACCCGTCCCCACAAAGATCCTGCGGGCTTTCGGCACCGATTTTCCCTGTCGCATAGGACTACGCAGCCGGACGAATGTTCTGGTTATGACGGAAAAGGTTGTACGGATCGTAGCGGCTTTTTACAGCGACAAGCCGTTCGTAGTTCGGCCCATAAGCTTCGGCGATCCGGCTGGTTTCCTCCTGCGTCATGAAGTTCACGTACACGCTGCCCAGCGCGAATGGCGCGGCGGCGTCGGAAAATGCGCGGGCCCACGCGATGCAGCGTTCGTCGTCGGCTGCGTCGTCCCAGCGGCCGTGCACGTTCATCGCGTACTGCGTGTCGCGGCTCGGGTACGCGGTCCCGTCGACCGGCACGCGCTGCGTCTGGCCGCCAATCTGGCCGAAAAAAATTTCGCATTGCGCGGACGGCAACTCGCCGATCGAGTGAAGCAGCGCGTCGATCAGGCCGTCGTCGATGGCGGCGAGATTGTGCGATTTCCAGTAATTGCGCGCGCCGGGCGTGAGCAACGGATCGAACGCCTGTTGCCACATCACATACGGCATCGGCCCGAGATGTTCGCCGACCGGCGTGCCGAAACCACGCACGGCTTCCAGCAGCGACGGCCCGCTTTCGACCGGGCCGCAATAGCACGTTGCGAACACGATCACCGGTTTGCCATGCACCTCGGGCGGCAGGAACGGCAGCGGCGGCGCGAGTCTCAGCACGGCCCAGACGCTGAGTTCTTCCGGCATGCCGGCGGTCGCCGCGCGATATTTGACGAGCGCGTCCTTCGCCTGATCGATCGGCAGCACGACGAGGCCGCCATAAACGAGCGGCCCCACCGGATGCAGCCCGAACTCGAATAGCGTGACGACGCCGAAATTGCCGCCGCCGCCGCGAATCGCCCAGAACAGGTCTTCGTGCGAATCGGCGCTGGCGTGGAGCAATTCGCCGTCGGCAGTGACGACGTTGGCCGAGATCAGGTTGTCCACCGTCATGCCGTATTTGCGGCTGAGCCAGCCGAAGCCGCCGCCGAGCGTCAGGCCCGCGACGCCTGTCGTCGAGTTGATGCCGAGCGGGGTGGCGAGTCCGAACGCCTGCGCTTCGTGGTCGAAGTCGTGCAGCGTCGCGCCCGGTTCGACGTAGGCGCGCCGCGCGGCCGGGTCGATACGCACGGATTTCATCGACGACAGATCGAGTACGAGACCGTCGTCGCACAACGCGCTGCCGCCGATGTTGTGACCGCCGCCGCGAATCGCGAGCGGCAGATCGTGGTCGCGCGCGAACGCGATGCCGCGGCGCACGTCCGCCGCACCCGCGCAACGCAGGATCATCGCCGGATGTCGGTCGATCATCGCGTTCCAGATGCTGCGCGCGGCAGCGAAGTTCGGGTCGTCGGGAAGCAGCAGTTGGCCGCGAACTGCCGATTTCAATTCGTCGATAGCGCTACTGGATACTTGAGCCATGACTCATCTCCTGGAGAAAAAAACGCAACACGCTTCCGGCTCGCTGCGGGCTGGCGCTGTGGTATTTCAGCATTAGCCCGCAGTGAGATTGAAAGCGTATTGAGAGGTTTATTTGCGTCCAGTAAACGGGCTTGCCTCGCCAAGTCAAACGAAGGTATACCCGCGTTTTCCGTCGATTTCGCGCAGGTGCGCGCGTGACAAGCATCTGCGGCGCGCATCGGCATTGAAGGCCGGGCGCGGTGCTGCGGATGGTGGAAATGCTTCGGAAAAAGATCGCGCAGCGAAGTGTTGGATATGCGCAATCTGATGGTTGTACAACGACACTTTCACGGCGCCGCGCGGGCACGCGGGCCGTTTTTCATATGGGCTTTTCTGCCGTGTGTAACGCGGTCGGCAGCCAGCTCCGCTACCCGTTCAGCCCTTGACCAGACCGCCGTCGACGATCAGGTTCTGACCGGTCACTGCGCGCGACCACGGTGACAGGAAGAACAATACGGCGTCGGCGAATTCATCGGGCGTCGTGACGCGGCGCACCGGCGTCGAACTGGCGATCAGATCGAAGACGAATTCGGGCGTGGCCGCGCTGGCGTCGGTGGTGCGCAGCAGGCCGCCCGACACCATGTTCACTGTGATGCCGTCGGGACCGAGATCGTGCGCGGCGGTGCGGGTCAGCGACAGCAGCGCCGCTTTGGCCGCCGTGTAATCGTGATACGGGACGACAGGGTTCTGAAACAGATTGGTGCCCACGTTGACGATGCGGCCGAAGTTTTTCGAACGCATGCCTGCCGCCGCAGCCTGAATCGTATTGAGCGCACCTTTGAGCGATCCGTCGAGTTGCTGCTGGAAACGCGTCCAGTCGATGGAGTCGATGTTAGGGCGCGCGTCGCCGTCGAACCGGAAGTCGGCCAATGCATTGTTCACGACCGACACGATGGGTTGACCGGTTTGCGCCTGTGCTGTGTCGAACAGACGCGCGACGGCAGCTTTGTCAGTGATGTCGGCCTGGAGCGGCAACACGCGGTCGCCGAACTCGTCCTTCAATGCGAGGGCCGCGGTTTCGCTCTTGTGATAATTCACGACCACGTTCGCGCCTTCGCGCACGAGTGCCCGCGTAATTGCTGCGCCAAGTCCGCGGGCGCCGCCCGTCACCAGCACCCATTGTTCTGATAGAAGCATCGGTATTCCTGTTGTCGATTGAGTTGCGATGTTTCTATTGTCGCCTGAAGTCGGCCGGCATGGGATCGCGTTCGCTCTGTGGGGTAACGCACGCAATGCGAGTGAGCGGCTTTTAGCGATGTTTCCGGTGAACTGGGGAGGTGTGGTCAGTGTGGCTTCGATCCTGGTTTCATTCGCGGGTCGATCGACGGCGGCGCGAGTGACGGGTCGCCAATGGTTGGCTCATCCAATTGATGATCGCCTCACGCGCCGGGCTTCCCTTGTGCGTTGTCTGTGTGATTGCGCTCACTGCGCTTCGGCAGTTGGCCGTTTTCGTGCGGATAAACACCTATCTCGATCGATTGAATAGATTAAACGAGCCGTTGTGCGTTGCACGCTTTGTGAAATTGCCGATCACGAGTGAGTGATTTTTCTAAAGACAATGTGCCGGACTTTGCGAAATATCCGGCTTGTTTACGTGGAGTTAAATAGTTTGGATTCCATATCTAAATATAAAAAGTTCCACTGTTTTTGAAAGTCGGTAATTAACGATTCTTGACAGTCAGATCGACGCAATCGTGTCGAAACACACACCTGATATCGCATTGCGTGGGCTAACGCACGGTGGCTGCGGGGCGCTCCGAATAACTTCAACGTCCATCAAGCCTCGTTGCTCCGATCTAACGACGATATTCGGATGCAGCCAGTCGGTTCTCCCGGATCACGCCAAATCAGGCCGGGATTTCAGGCGATGGGGGGCGTCGTACATCACGCGGATTTAGCGTGATGTACGGCAATACCGACTGGGCTTTGAATTTTCGTTTTTTAACAGTGAACAGAGATTCACTCGTTATCTGGGCCGGTCTTTCTGGGTGCATGGTTAGGAGAATGAAATGAAAAAGCAAAACGGGGACGCTCGGATTCTGGGGACTCGGCGGGCGGTGTTGGCGGTTGCCGTGAGTCTTTACGCGGCGATTGCGGGTGCTCAGACAAACCCGGTGAAACCAGCCGTGCCGTCGACGGGTTCTTCCAGATTGATGATCGCGCAGGCATCGTCGATTGATTGCGGACCATTCGATACGCTCGGTTGCAAACTGGACAACGGTGGATTGCTTGCGCCGAACACCATTGGCATTGCGGCGGCGGGTCTGGGAACGGGTTCGTCAGCGGCGTCGCAAGGCGGTAATGGCAGTGGCGCTGGGGCGGCAGGTTCGGGAGACAACGGTAGCGGTGCTAGTGGTGGGTCTGGCTCGGGCTCTGGTTCTGGTTCTACAGGACTGGGGGCGGGGAGCACGGGGAATGGTGGGAAGGGCGGGGCTGGTAGTGGTGACAGCGGAAGTGGTGGCGCGGGCAGTGGTGGAACGGGCAGTGGGGGCGCCGGTAGCGGTGGCGGCGGTAACGGTGGAACGGGTAGCGGTGGCACCGGTAGTGGCGGGACAGGAAGTGGCGGAGCCGGGAGCGGTGGGACTGGCGGTGATGGAACAGGTACCGGCGATGGTGGTAGTGGTGACGGCGGCGGTGATGGTACTGGTGGCGACGGTGGACATGGTCACGGGCATGGCCATGGCGATGGTGGTCATGGTGATGGTGGTCACGGCGACGGCGGCCATGGCGATGGTGGTCACGGCGGTGGTGGTCACGGAGACGGCGGCCATGGCGATGGAGGTCACGGAGACGATGGCCATGGCGATGGAGGTCACGGAGACGATGGCCATGGCGATGGCGGCCATGGCGACGGTGGTCACGGAGACGGCGGTCACGGAGACAGCGGTCACGGAGACAGCGGTCATGGCGATGGTGGTCACGGCGACGGCGGCCATGGAGATGGTGGTCACGGAGACGGTGGCCATGGCGATGGTGGTCACGGCGATGGCGGTCACGGAGACGGTGGCCATGGCGACGGCGGTCATGGCGATAGCGGTCATGGTGATGGCGGCCATGGCGATGGTGGTCACGGAGACGGTGGCCATGGCGATGGCGGTCATGGCGACAGCGGTCATGGTAATGGCGGCCATGGCGACGGTGGTCACGGCGACGGCGGTCACGGCGACAGCGGTCACGGCGACAGCGGTCATGGCGATGGCGGCCATGGCGACGGTGGTCACGGCGACGGCGGCCATGGCGACGGCGGTCACGGAGACAGCGGCCATGGCGATAGCGGTCACGGAGACGGTGGCCATGGCGATGGTGGTCACGGCGACAGCGGTCATGGCGATGGTGGTCACGGCGATGGTGGTCACGGCGATGGCGGCCATGGCGATAGCGGTCACGGCGATAGCGGTCACGGCGACAGCGGTCACGGCGACAGCGGTCACGGCGACAGCGGTCATGGCGATAGCGGCCATGGCGACAGCGGTCATGGCGATGGTGGTCACGGCGATAGCGGTCATGGCGATAGCGGTCATGGCGATGGCGGCCATGGCGATGGTGGTCACGGCGATGGTGGTCACGGCGATGGCGGCCATGGCGACGGTGGTCACGGTGATGGCGGCCACGGCGGCAGTGGCTCACATGGCGGTGGCAATGGTCACGGCGGCAGCGGCTCCAACGGCGGTGGTAATGGAGGCGACGGCTCTGGCGGCAATGGCAACGGCAACGGAGGCAGCGGCCACGGCGGCGGTAACAACGGCGGAAACGGCTCCAGCGGTGGCGGCAACGGAGGCGGTAGTTCCGGTGGCAATGGCAACGGAGGCAGTGGTCACGGCGGCGGTAACAGCGGCGGAAGCGGCTCCAACGGCGGAGGCAACGGAGGCGGTGGTTCCGGTGGCAACGGCAACGGAGGCAGTGGCCACGGCGGCGGTAACAATGGCGGAAGTGGCTCCAACGGCGGAGGCAACGGCGGTTCCGGTGGCAATGGCAACGGCAACGGAGGCAGCGGCCACGGCGGCGGTAACAGCGGCGGAAGCGGCTCCAACGGTGGCGGCAACGGAGGCGGTAGTTCCGGTGGCAATGGCAACGGAGGCAGTGGCCACGGCGGCGGTAACAACGGCGGAAGCGGCTCCAACGGCGGAGGCAACGGGGGCGGGAGCTCCGGTGGCAACGGCAACGGAGGCAGCGGCCACGGCGGCGGCTCCAACGGCGGAAGCGGCTCCAACGGCGGCCAAGGCCATGGTGCAGGCGCAGGCGGTGGCTTCGGAGGCTCCAACGGTGGCCACGGAGGCGGGTACGGCGGCGGCAATGGCGGCAATGGCGGTGGTCACGGCGGCGGAAGCCACTAATAGAGCAAGAGCAGTCATCGCCACGAGCGAGGAGGTCGCCAGTCCGGCGTCTTCCTCGCCGGATTCAAACCATCAAACCCAAAAAGAAAGCGGACAGGCTCCCCCTGTCCGCTTTTCTTTAAAAAGACCTCACCCCACCCCAATCACCCGATCCTGCACAACCAGAAAAACCTTTTCCCCAGCAACACGTCCTTCTTCCCGCGCCCCGCCGGTAAAACTTCCAAACGCTGGCAGTACCCCGCACTCGGCCCCAAACCGGAAACACGGCACACGCACCGAGTCAGTCCGCGTCGCAACCCGATAAACCGGATGCACGTGACCGGCCAACGCATACGCACTATCCACCCGCTGCGGGTAATGACACAGCGCCCACGGCCCCAAACGCCAGGGCTCCTTCACATACTCAACATCCAACGTCCGAGGCAGAGCACCGGCGTGCCGGTCATGATTGCCTTCTACCAGCACCAGCCGCAAATCCGCATGCCTCGCGCGCCATTCATGCAGTGCGTCGAGTGTCCGCGCGGCATGCGATTCGCGTGCATGTAGCAGATCGCCGAGAAACACGATCATGTCCGGCTCAAATCCGGCGATCAGGATATCGAGGCGCATCAGATTGTCCGCGGTCGAACCGATCGGCACGGGAATACCGCGCGCCCGAAACACCGCGTCCTTGCCAAAATGCGCATCGGCGATAAACAGACAGCGCAGCACTGGATCGAAACACGCACGCAAGCTCGACAGCACAAGAGGATGCCCGGCGATTTCAATTGCCAACGATGCCGGCTTCATACGCGAGCCGCCTTCTCCAGTTCAGCCAGCATTCGCTCGACTCGGTCCGCGAGTTTCTCGGTACTCACTTTCTCGCGCAGACGCCCGACAATCAGCGGAAACGCAAACGGTGTCGGCTTTTTTGGTCGCGTCACGATCACGCGGCTCGTGTTCATCCGTTCGAGCGCAATGCGAATGCGCTGGACGTCGAGTTCCTGCAGCAGTACTTCCGTGTCCGCCTGATTGAGCAGCAGATTGCCACTATCATGATTGCGGAAGATCTCATAGAAAAGACCACTCGACGCCTGCAATTGCCGCGCACTTTTCTGTTGCCCCGGATGTCCCTGAAATACGAGGCCCGACACTCGCGCGATTTCGCGAAAGCGTCGCATCGAAAGTTCGGAAGAATTGAGGCTCGCGAGAATATCGTGATCGAGTCGATCGACCGAGAGAAGGCCGCTTTCGAGTTGTCCTGCCCAGTCGAAAGGTTGCGCGGACAATAACTCGAAGCCATAGTCATTCATCGAAATGGAGAAAGTACCAGGCTTCTCGCGTGCGACCCGCCACGCGAGCAACGCACCCAGACCGATGTGCGCGGTACGCCCCGCAAACGGATAGCAGAAGAAGTGGTGCCCTTCGCGCGATTTCAGCAGTTCCACCACCAGCAATCCAGGCTCGGGCAATGCCGACCACTGCTGCTGCAGTTCGAGCAGCGGCCGCACGGCGCGCATTTCCGGTTCGTCGTAGATGCCACTGGCAGCACACGCCAGCATCGTCAGCGTGGCGTCGGCGAGTTCCGACGACAACGGCATGCGACTGCCCGCCCATTGCGGCATCGCTCCACGCGATGAAGTGGCACGCCGTACCCACGCCGTCATATCCTGCACGCGGATCAATTCGAGAGCACGCCCACCGAAAGTAAAAATATCGCCGGGTTTGAGCCGCGAAATAAACGATTCTTCAATGGCGCCGATTCGTCCACCGGACAGATACGCGACATTCAGCGTGCCATTCGCGACGATCGTGCCGATGTTGTTGCGATGCCGCCGCACCAGATCCTCGCGCGGCACGCGGTACAGTCCATCTTTTTCGCGCATTACGCGATGGTAGTCGGGGTACGCCCGAAGCGCGGTTCCTCCGCCTTCGACAAACCCCAATGCCCAATCGAACTCTTCCTGCGTCAAATTCCGGTACGCGTAAGTGCGACGAATTTCTCCATACAGTTCTTTCGCATCGAAACCGCCGCCAATCGCCACGGTGACGAGATGCTGCACCAGTACATCGAATGGCTTCTCGGGCGTTTCGCGCCCTTCAATATGACGCTGCTCGACGGCTTCTCGCGCGGCGGCGGCCTCGACCAGTTCGAGTGCATGCGTCGGCACAATCGTCACGCGCGAGGGCCGGCCAGGCGCGTGTCCCGAACGTCCAGCGCGCTGCATCAAACGCGCGACGCCTTTGGGCGAGCCGATCTGAAACACGCGTTCTACTGGCAAAAAATCGACGCCGAGATCGAGGCTCGACGTGCATACCACCACTTTGAGCAAACCGCTCTTCAGACCACGCTCGACCCAGTCGCGCACTTCCTGATCGAGCGAGCCGTGATGCAATGCGATCAGTCCGGCCCATTCGGGGCGCGCTTCGAGCAGTGCCTGATACCAGACTTCGCATTGCGAGCGCGTATTCGTGAACACGAGCGACGTTTGCGCTTCGCCAATCGCGTCTGCCACTGCGCTGACCTGGCGCATGCCCATATGGCCGCCCCACGGAAATCGCTCGATGGTGTCGGGAATCACCGTGTCGACGATCAGCGCTTTGGGCAGTGCGCCATGCACGTCGACGCGCGGTGTGTCGACCGGAGCGAGCAGCACGTCGGCGGCGAACGGCAGGTTGCCGAGCGTCGCGGATAGCCCCCATACCTGCAATTCAGATCGCCAATGCGCGAGACGCGCGAGTGCGAGTTGCGTTTGCGTGCCGCGCTTATTGCCGAGCAACTCATGCCATTCGTCGACAATCACTAGCCGCACGTGCGACAGCACTTCACGCGCGTCAGGCCGCGTGAGAATCAGCGTCAGACTTTCGGGCGTCGTGACGAGCGCGGACGGCATGCGCCGGTTCTGCCTTGCGCGCTCCGCTGACGATGTGTCGCCGGTCCGCAGTCCGACGCTCCACGGTACTGCCAGTTCGGCTGCCGAGCTTTGCAGTGCGCGAGCGGTATCGGCGGCGAGTGCGCGCATCGGGGTGATCCACAGTACCGTGAGCGGTTCGGGCTGGGTGCTCTTTGTGCGTTTTGTATTGCCACGCGTCGAGGATTTTCGATCGGCAAGCGCGCTGGCATTCGCGAATGTGGCGAGTGCGCCAAACCATACCGCCCACGTTTTGCCCGCACCGGTTGTCGCGTGTAGCAAACCGCTTGCGCCACGCGCTATTTCCCGCCACACGTCGCGTTGAAACTCGAACGGCTGCCAGCGGCGTGCATCGAACCAGGCCTGGAGTCGATCCGGGAAAGGGCGCTGCGCGGCTTCGTCGTCGATGGAAAAGGGTAGTGGCTCGAAGGCGGGTTCGCGTGCGTCGAGTCGAGCCTGCTGCGCGCGAGTGCGCGGAACCCGCCGGGGCCGGGGCGCGCGACGCCGCTCCTGCGCACTGGGCGGCACAGGGACGGTGTTGTCGTCGGAATCAGCCGGCTCGGTCATCGACAGTACTCTTCCGTTCTGGATTCGCACATTGGCGAGCGTGCGCACGAAGGATGTATCAGGTGGACCGCGAAGCCGTGCAAGTGGTTCACGAATGTCTCGCCGCATTTCCGCGGGCGATGCAGTCCGTGATTAAATGCCGGGGGCTCGCTCGCCTATATGGATTCTTTTATCACGGAGTTCGGCTTGAATCGCAAACAAATATCGCTGCCGCAGACGTCGTTACGAATTGCAGCGGCACAAGCGCAACCCATTCCTGGTGATGTCGCTGCAAACATCGCCAGAACGGTCGAATTGACCGGCATTGCCGCCGATCGCGGCGCGAAACTGGTGGTTTTTCCCGAAAAATTCCTGAGCGGCTACGAGCCGGACCTGATTGCCTGCGACCCTGCGAAGTACGCGTTCGACGCAAACGATCCGCGTCTCGCGCCAATTCGCGAAGTTTGCCGCCGACGTGAAATCGCCGTAATAGTCGGCGCGGCGACACGCGCAACTGCGGGTCTTCGTATTTCGTCGCTGATATTCAACCGCTCGGGCGAGCAGATCGAGCCGTATCACAAGCAATATCTCTATAGCAGCGAAGCACGCATTTACCATCCGGGCACGCAAGGCCACATGCTGGTACTTGACGGATGGCGGCTCGCTGCCGGTGTCTGCTATGACTCCGGGTTTCCGGAACACGCGCGGCTCGCGGCGGTGAATGGCGCGCACGCATATCTGGTGAGTGCGCTTTTCAGCATGAAAACGGGCTTCCACCAGTCGCGCATCTGGTTCCCCGCGCGTGCTTTCGACAATACCTTGTACGTGCTGTTGTCAAATCACGCCGGCACGACCGGCGGCTGGGAAGCGTGCGGAGCAAGCGCGATCTGGAATCCGTATGGCGACGTGATGGTGCAGGCGAGCCGTGATCGCGACGAAGTGATTACCGCGCTACTCGATCCTGCGTTGCTGGCCGATATCCGAGAAAGGGAAACAGTACTCGCGGATTTCAACGCGCGTGGCGACGTGATTCCCGGCGGCTATACGGTACAAAGTCTGGATTGACTCTTTATTCACACTCGCGCGGCACGCAAGTAACACCACGGCAATTAGCGGCGCATGCTCTTTGTCAATCCGGGCAACCGGCAACGCCCGACAGAAATATGCAACATACGATCCGTTACAATGGGATGCACCACCCAACTGGAGACTTGCTTTGAAATCTATCGTTGCCTTGCTGGCCGCAGCTGTTCTTTCTTCGACGGCAATGGCCGCTGCACCCACTACCGAGAAACTGCCTTCAGGCGTCATCGTTGAACATCTGACGCGCGGCACGGGCGCTCAACCGTCCGCCACCGACGTCGTGAAGGTCAATTATCGCGGCACGCTGCCCAATGGCACCGAGTTCGATAGCTCCGCCAAGCATGGCGGCCCGGCTACGTTCCCGCTGAATCGCGTGATTCCGTGCTGGACGCAGGGTGTGCAGACAATGAAAGTGGGCGGTAAAGCCAAGCTCACCTGCCCGTCGGCAACTGCTTACGGTGAACGCGGCGTCGGCCCGATTCCGCCGAATACCGACCTGACTTTCGAAGTCGAACTGGTCGACATCGTCAAGTAATAGAGCGCCTGGTGCGCCAGAATTGAGCCCCGCTCCGGATGCCGAAGCGGGGCTTTTTCTTTTCATGGCGCGTCATTTGCTAATTACCAATTGGCTCCGGACGCTTACCTGCCGGTGAACTGTCGGAGATTCGTAATGAAACTTGAAGACAACGCCGTGCAGGTTGCCACCATCGGCTTCACCGGAAAGAGCGCTCAGAGGTTTTTCGATTTGCTGAAGCACGCAAAGGTTCGTACGGTTCTGGACGTCCGGCTGCACAACACGTCACAACTCGCGGGTTTCGCGAAAAAGCAGGATTTACGGTACTTCCTCGAAAATTTGTGCAGTGCCGCGTACGTGGAAATGCCCGAACTGGCACCCGAACCTGCGTTGCTGAAACGTTATCAAAGCAAAGAGCTGACTTGGGACGAATACGAGGCTGCTTATCTTGAGCTGATCGCGAAACGCCGGGTGGAAAAGCAATTGGATATCGATCTGTTTCGTTCCGCCTGTGTACTTTGCAGTGAACATTTACCACATCACTGTCACCGGCGCATCGCGGTGGAGTACCTGAATACTCAATGGAACAGCGGGCTGAAAATCACCCACCTGTGTTGATTTTCTTCTTCGATCTTCTTCCCGGCGACTCTCTCCGCAAAGAGAAAATGCGGTGGTTTTTTGAAGTCCCACCGCGCTCGGTCGTCTACTATCTACTCACCCGCTTACCCTGAATCGTTCTTCCCGCACGATCGAACGTCTCTCGTCATTCGTCGCGTGTCAGGAACTCCTGCCATGAATATCGATTTTCACTACGGTGTGGTTTATGTCGCGGCCCGCGCTGGCGGAATGACACCGGAGGATGCCTGTACGGTCGCGCATTCCTGCCAGTACGTCGACGATGCGACGACTCACGGAATACTGCGCTTTAAGGGCGGCGAAACGTTCGAGCGTTTTGCCACGGCGCACAAGTTATTCGATTATTCCAATACGGAGAACGACCAGAACCGGCTCGTCTGGACGCCGTTTCACTTCTTGCCGGCGGCAGAGGGCGACACGCTGGAGGAAAAGGCTGTTTGCCGCCCCGATAGCGAGGTAGCGCGCGAAGTGATGCGAAGGGCGATTCGTCAGCGGAACACGGAGACGGGTCTGCATCGACTTGGCGTGACGCTTCACACGTATGTCGACACCTGGGCGCATCAGGGATTTGCAGGAATCGAGAGCCCGTGGAACCGGGTGCATCTGCTGGAGGCTCAGGATTGCACGCGAAAAGGCTGGCTTGCGGGTCTGAAGGCGGCCACTGAACATCTGGTGGAGCGCATCGAAGAAAATGTGCTGACGCTTGCCTTGCCTGTCGGCCACGGCGCCGCGTTGCACTATCCCGACCAGCCGTGGGCGCATTGGCATTACATCGACGGCCGGAACAACTTCGTCTCGAGACACAATTTGCCCGAGTTCGTTCAGGCTGCCGAGATGGCCTGCCGCGCGGTGCGAGGGTATCTGGCCGGGCGTGAAGATTTCGAAACGCAACCGGGGATGCCGGAGAGCGTGAAAGAAGAACTCTCCCAGTTGCTCGATATCAATCGCGACGCCGACGACAACCAGCGTTTGCAGAGATTCTGCGAATGGGTGAAAGCCGGACGTATTCCCGGTTTGAAAGAGTCCATTCCCCGCTATGTGGCGAAAGGACCCGGCTCGTGGAAGTGCAATGCCACCGGTTTGCAGCACGACGATGACACCGGAGATCAGCCGACGTGGACAGACGCATTCGAGAGAAGCGACTATCGGCTCTTTCACGACGCAGTCAAACAGCACCGTTTCGTGACGACTCAGGAAATTCTTCCCGCCCGCGGTTTGCGAATCGCGTGAGCCGGGACAGAGAAACGCCGCCGCCGAAGTCGATTCAATGCGCGTGATTGACCTGGAGGCGGCGTCCGGTACTTCTCCGACTTATTGCATTCTTGCTTCCTGCTGACGTTGCGCCGCCTGTTCCTCTGCGTGCTTCTTCGCCATATGACGTCCCACCAGGCAGCCGCCGACTGCGCCGACCACGGCGTGGTGCCCGGCATAGTGTCCCGCCACTCCTCCCACTACTGCGCCCTTCATGCAACCGGCGGCGTTGGCCGTGCCGATCATTGCCGAGGAGAGTGCCACTGCCGCGAGAGCGGCTTTGATGTAACCAGCTTTCATCTGAAAAGTACCGTGCTGTTAAGAGGAGCGAAGGTGGTGCTATTCGAGGTCTTTTCAATAGCCTCCACCGAGATCGCGCTCCCGGGATTCATGTTCCTGACATTTCCGCGAGCCGGAATACCGGCCGCGGAGCAACTATAAACAGATCTTTCTGTTCATAACCCGTTCTTCATGCTCATCGAAGCAGAGTGCATACGCCTGTTTCCAGTCGGAGCCGGTCTGCTGGAAGCCACTCGACGAGCACGGTCCGCAGTGTAGGGGAGCAGAGCCGACACAGGTGAAACAGTGCTGCGAGATCAGTAACGCTCAATTACGGATGACCCTTGCGAGTCGGGCCATCTGCCGGAAAGGACGGTTTTTTCCATTGCGAATAGTGCTTTTTAAAGCCCTGCCACTCAAAAAGCGACATTTGCAATAAAAAATGGACTACTGTCCTTTGATTATTCAAATGCTTGCCTATAGTAGAAGCGACTATTGCTGCCATGCAGAGCAGACGTCTTTTCGTTGATGCAGGTAACGGGGAACCGGAATGACGCCATCGAACGCTGCGACTTATCAGTCGAACGCCGCCACACCCGAATCGTTGCGGACGCTGGCCGGTTATCTGGAATTGGCACTCGACGAAGGCGAAAGTGTGGTGTTGATGAGAATCGGTGTTCAGGTGCGCAGTGTGTATGTTGGCGATCCGTCCGGGAACCTGGAGGATCTGAGAGAGTCCGGTGTAGTAGATGCCCAACAGGCAGATGAGATGCTGATGCTCACCTGTCTGGGACTCAACCGCATAACGGCGGACGGTCAACAATACCGTTTTGTACGAAGTGTGCGGTACATTGCCGATCGCCAGGCCGTCGTTTTTACGCCGACCTGAGTATTAGACGAGTATTAGCAGTTGCAATACGGGAAGTCGAAAAGAAGAGTCCGCAAGAAGAGCCGGAGCACGGAGAAAGGAAGATAGATCGGGAAATTGGATAGTGGGCCTGAAAGCTTGCTGTCCAGATGGAATGTAAGAGGCGGATTCAATGTATCAAAAGCCACATACCCTGCCTTTCTTTTTCTATTCATGGCATAGTTTGACGATTACCACATAGGGAGGAATCAAATGCCTACACTAGAGCAGATTCAAGCCAAACTGAAAAAACTCCAGGCGCAAGCCGACGTGCTGATTGCCAGAAAAGCACAAGTCGCAGTCGATCAGATTCGTGACCTGATGCTCAGGCACGGTTTGACTACTGAGGATATCGAAGCCAAAGCAAGGGCGAAGCGTGCCGCGCGAGGTCTGAATGGCCACGCCACCGGCGTCAAGGCGAAAGCTCCCGGTTCGGCTAAACCAGCGAAATACCGCGACCATAATACAGGCGCCACCTGGACGGGCCATGGCCGCGCGCCTGGCTGGATTGCCAATGTAAAAGACCGGACTCAATTTCTGGTCGACGGTGCAAGCGAATTGAAGTCGGTGGCAAAGGCGGTTGTCAGTTCCGCAAAGAGCAAAGGCCAGCCGAAAGGCGCGCAACCTCCCAAGTACCTGAACCCGAAAACGGGCGCGACATGGAGCGGCCGTGGTCCCGCACCCGCCTGGCTCGCAAGCGTCAGGGATCGCAGCAAATTCCTGATCGACAGCGCGGCGGCAGCGGCTAGCAATACGGCGAGTAAAGCGGCGAAGAAGGTGTCGGCAAAAGCCGGCAAGACGAAATCGGCGGCCACTAGTGGTGCAGTGAGCAAGAAAGCGGCGGCAAAGAAAGTCGTCGCTAAAAAGGCGGCCTCCGCTAAAAAGACTGTCGCCAAAAAGGCAACCGCGGTAACCCGCAAATTAGCGGCGAAGAAGCCGGCAGCAAAAAAAGCGGCGACTAAAGTGGCGACCAAAGCAGCAAAGAAGGCTCCGGGCCGCAAAGCAGCCGCTAAAACCGTCGCTCCTGCTGCTCCCGCAGCCGCGCCGCAAACCCCTGCGGTACAAGCAGGCGCCTGAGCGCAACGGAGTTGTGAAGTAGATGACCAGCACGTTCGATTCAACCCAGCAGGAAGACCAGGTCGTCCTGCTGGACTCCGTTCCTCATCCCGCAGCCGATGCCGCCGAACCCTTCATTGTCGCCAGCGACCGCCGGGTAATTCTGGCTTATCCGATCGCGGAAGCGGACTTTGAGCGATTCGGCCCATTCGATCCCGACGACGATCCTTTCTGTGCGGTCCTCTTTCCTGACACCGTGTTTCATCGGCTGGGGCCGCCGGGAGAAAGCGATCTCGACATTCATCCGCTCGTTGCGCAAGGCCTGCTCGGTTACTCGGTTCACGAAGTAGTGAACTCGTCGCTGACGGCGGAGATTGCAGCGGTTGCATCGGCGGGACCTACGCCGCGTCATTTCGTCATTACATTCCTCGGTTCGACGTTTGAATGTGTGGCGTCGGACGTTACCGTGGTCGGTGTCTATGGCGCCGGTGAAATTGCCATCCGGGAAGCTTTCTCGCTGGTCAGATAAGTGAAATAGAAAGGGGAGTAGCAAAGCGCGGTCCCGCAATGGGCACGCGCAATGCGTGCTGCCTGCGTGGTTAAGAGCCGGACCCGCGGTCCGGTACTCTTTCGTCAAACCGCAGGCGCACATGGGCGTCCTGCCGACTAGCATCGAGGCCCACGCATGCTGCTGACTATTCTCATCACCGCGTTCGTCACGCTCATCGTCATTCTGGTGATAGCCAATCTGTCGAGCGGCGAGAAGAAGATCGAACACAAGATCGAGCGTCTCTACGCGAGCGACGATCCACAATTCCTCCGCTCGATGGGGCTTCTGCTCGGTCCACCGGTTATCTCGGGCAATCGCTTCGAGATGCTGCTCAACGGCGATCAGATTTTTCCTTCGATGCTCGAAGGTATTCGTTCCGCGCGTAAATCCATCACGTTTGAAACGTTCATTTACTGGTCGGGCGACGTAGGCGAACAGATTGCGCGCGCCCTCGCGGATAAAGCACGGGAAGGTGTCGCCGTCCACGTGCTTCTCGACTGGGTCGGGTCGTCGAAAATGGATAAGCGCTACCTGAACATGTTGCGCGACGCGGGCGCGGAAGTTATCCAGTATCACAAACCGCACTGGACAGGGCTCGGCCGAATGAACGACCGCACGCACCGCAAGCTACTGGTGATAGACGGACATATCGGCTTTACTGGCGGTGTCGGCATTGCGCCGGAATGGACTGGTCACGCGCAGGATGAAAAGCATTGGCGCGATTCGCATTTTCGAGTGGCCGGTCCTGTGGTTGGACACATGCAAGCCGTTTTCATGGACAACTGGGTAAAGGCCACCGGCAATGTACTGCACGGCCCGGACTACTTTCCTCACATGGACGCTCAGGGTGACGGCCTCGCGCATATGTTCAGCAGTTCGCCGTCGGGCGGCAGCGACGACATGCAGTTGATGTATCTCATGGCGATTACAGCGGCCACCAACAGCATTCATCTCGCGAGCGCGTACTTCGTGCCCGACAAGCTGACTATCAATGCAATCGTCGAGGCCGCGAAACGCGGCGTGAAAGTGCAGATCATCACCCCGGGAAAACACATCGATACGCACACGGTGAGAGAGGCGTCGCGTGGCTGCTGGGGCGATCTGCTTAAGGCAGGAGTCGAAATATACGAGTACCAGCCGACCATGTTTCACTGCAAGCTACTGATAGTGGACGAGTACCTCGTCTCGGTCGGCTCCACCAATTTCGATAGCCGCTCGTTCAAGTTGAATGACGAGGCCAATCTGAATATCTATGATCGCGACTTCGCGAAACAGCAGACAGCCACGTTCGCTGACGACATTACAAAATCCCGGCAAGTCACGTTTGAAGCATGGACGCATCGTCCGCTCACGGAGAAGCTGATCGAGAAGTGTGTGCGTCTACTTGATACGCAGCTTTGAAACAGCAGGGCAACGCATTGCATGCCTCATGCATGAATTAGATTCGAGAAAAAAATAGTTTTGAAATTGTTTTAAAAAGGAGTTCTCTATCGTATATTGACATCTAGTCTTCACGGCTTTGGGTGCAGACTGGTTGGTGAAAAGGAACGACTGTTTTTAAGTCATCCTTTCAAATAGTTTATATAAGAAATTTACGAGGCATCAAAAGAGCCCGGTTTTGGTGCGCATTGCGTTAAAACGCATTGCAAAAAACCGATGCGCATTTCTTCGGGGGTGCGGCTCTGATGTAGCAGCGGTCGGGGTGGATCGGATTTGCCGGCAGGAAAAGGCAAATTGCACGGGCCTGATCCCCTGTTGTACGGCCGCAAAGCGCCCGCCAATGCGGGCGCGGTATCAGTACGCGCGTGCTTTGTGCATGCGCATGCGAATACGCCATGCCCATCGAAAAGCTCCTTGTTCCGCTCCCTGCGGGCCTGAAAGTCTACGTTGAACGTCACGTATTCGATCCGGCCTTCGAGAGCGTGATTCTGATCAACGGCGCGCTTGCCACTACGGCGTCGTTTGGCCAGACCATTAAATATCTCGGCGAACGCTATAACCCGATATGTTTTGATTTGCCTTATGCGGGCCAATCTAAAGCGCATAACGCGGGTAACTTCATTCTGACAAAAGACGATGAAGTTGAAATCCTTCTTTATCTAATAGATTTATTCGAACCGGGCTTTCTCGTGTCGGTATCGTGGGGCGGGGTTGCGTCGCTGCTCGCGCTGTCACGAGCGCGGACCAGCGTGAAGCGCGCGGTGATCGCGTCGTTCTCGCCGCGTCTCAATGAAGCGATGACCGCTTATGTGAGTACAGCGCGCGACTATATCGCCGCGGGTGAAAACCTCAAGGCCGCGCAACTGCTCAACGATACCGTGGGCCGGCATCTGCCGCGCATCATGAAGCTCTACAACTTTCGCTATCTGTCGTCGCTGCCGCGGGACGAGCAGCAGCAGGTTGCGTTTCACGTCCAGCAGATTCTGGCGATACGCCCCGAGCATTATCTGTGCGAGTTCCGCAATATCGACTGCGGTCTGAAGTTCCTCAATGGCGAACTGGACGAATACACCACGCCTGACGATGTCCGTTCGCTCGCGCCGCATCTTCAGCGAGCCGAGTTTTCGACTATCGCGCAGGCGGGGCATTTTCTCGATCTTGAAGGGAAAGCGGCTTTACGTCAGGTGCGTAACGAGATTTTCGACTATTTCGGGCCGCCGCCCGTACAGCCGGCGAATCGTGCGCTCGACTGTTTCGATGCGCTCGCCGCGCGTTCTTCGATGTTACCGGTGCCGCAATCCGCAATGACAAACGTCTCGAATGTAGCGAACGTTGCATTGCAAGCCACCGCCGATCACTCGTTACAACAGGTTGAACTACCGTGAATATCGCTCAGAGCATGGCCATCGTCGTACCGTGGACGTTGTGGCTGTTGTATTGGGTCGCGACGTCGAAACAGGTCAAGGAGACCGCGCGCAAGGAAGCTTCGCGATCGCGCACGCTGCAATCCATTCCGCTGATTGCCGGTGGTGCGCTGATCGTGTTGCCGGATCTGAACGGGGCGGCATGGTCGTTCAATTTGGAGTCGATTGGCTCGCTTCAGTTCGCCGGTCTCGCAGTGCTGCTGGCGGGGCTCGGTTTTTCCGTCTGGGCGCGGCTGCATCTCGGCACCAACTGGAGCGTGTCGGTAACGCTGAAGGAAGGCCACGAGCTGGTGCGTAGCGGGCCGTATGGACTGGTGCGTCATCCTATCTATACCGGCTGTCTGCTGGCGCTGGCAGGGGCGGTTTTAATCGGCGCGGAGTGGCGCGGCGTGGCTGGCCTGCTGCTGATTTTCGCATCGCTGGCGTACAAGGTGCGGGTCGAAGAAAGCTGGTTGAGCGGGCATTTCGGCGGTGCCTACGCGCAGTATCGCCGCGACGTGGCTGCGCTGATCCCCGGTCTGTTCTGAGCGCGCCATGACGAAGGTCATCATCACCGCGATAGGGTCGGCGGGCGACGTGCATCCGCTGCTCGGCATCGGCGCGGCTCTGTATTCGCGCGGGCACGAGATCGTGTTCTGCAGTCATGCGCCGTTCGAGGGCGCAGCCACACGGCAAGGCTTTGCATTTGTTCCGATTGGAACGGCTGATGAATACGCTACGGCAATGGCGAATCCGGCGCTATGGCATCCGCGTACTTCGTTCAGAACTTTGTGGGCGTTGATTGCGCCGACGCTGAAGCCGCATTTCGACAAGCTCGCTTCGTTGATCGACGACGACACGATCATGGTCGGCACGTTATGGGCTTTTTCGGCGCGACTGATACAGGAGTTGTATCGCGTGCCGCTGGTGTCGGTACAGGTGTCGCCGTCCACTTTGCTGTCTGCGTATGCGCCGCCGACTCATCCGCGATTGACCATTCCGCGCTGGTTGCCGCTCGGGGTGAAAGCAGGGCTGCTGCGGTTAATCGAATGGCAGGTACTCGACAAGGTTTGCGGGCCGGCGCTGAATGCATTGCGCGGTCAACTCGGGCTCGATCCGGTCACGCGAATATTTGGTCGGTGGCTGCATTCGACCGACGGCGTGCTATGTCTCTTTCCGGAATGGTTCGCGCGTTCTCAGCCGGATTGGCCCGAGCCGCATCGGCTGAGTGGCTTTCCGCTGTTCAACGATGCGGAAGGGCATACGCACGATCCGCAACTGAACGCGTTTTTAGACGCGGGTGAACGTCCTGTCGTTTTCACGGCCGGCTCGACCCTGACCGATCACGCACGTTATTCCGCGACCGTCAGCGCTACGCTGCAGAATACGGGACTGCGCGGCATTCTGCTGACACCGAACGTGCGTGTCGAATCGCATGACGCTCCCGCGTTGATAAAACGCCGTTATGTACCCATGCAAACGCTTCTGCCGCGCTGTCGTGCGTTGGTGCATCACGGCGGCATCGGCACAGCGGCGCTCGCGTATGCAGCAGGTATTCCGCAGATCGTCACACCGTTTGCACACGACCAATTCGATAACGCGCAGCGGGTCGCTGCCAGTGGCTGCGGCGTGCGGCTCGATGGTCCGCTGCAGCCGCAAGCTTTGGCGCGCGCATTGGAACAGGTGCTCGGTTCGCCGTCCATCGCGACGCAATGTGGCCGGATGCAGGACCGGCTCGCAAGTTCACCGGACGGTTGCAATGTCGCCGCGCGCTACATAGAAGGATTCATGCACGCTGGTGTTCGCGGGTCGGGCACGGGACGTGTGCCGTCTTTCGTATTGGCCGCCAGCGGGCACGGCTCATGAGCGCGACATCGCCATTACAGGAAAGCGACCATTTGCTTTCCAATGGATTGCCCCGGGCACCGAAAGTGGCCGGCATCCACGGAGCACGTCTCGCGTTGCTCACGTTTGCGTTGTCGCTCGCGACCTTCATCGAAGTTCTAGATTCGACCGTCACCAACGTCGCGGTACCAGCTATTTCCGGCAGCCTCGGCGTGTCCAATAGTCAGGGAACGTGGGTGATCAGTTCGTACTCGGTGGCGGCCGCGATTGCTGTTCCGCTGACAGGTTGGCTTTCGCAACGGGTCGGCGAAACAAGGCTGTTTCTTTCCGCCGTGATTCTTTTTACGCTGACGTCGCTACTCTGCGGCGTAGCCGGTGACTTTCATCTTCTGGTGGTATGCCGCGCCTTGCAGGGGCTTTTTTCGGGGCCGATGGTGCCGTTGTCGCAAACCATCCTGCTACGCACTTTTCCACCCGACAAACGCGTCGTAGCACTCGCTCTGTGGGCCATGACCGTGCTACTCGCGCCGATCTTCGGCCCGGTAGTGGGCGGCTGGCTGATCGACAACTTTACGTGGCCGTGGATCTTCCTGATCAATCTGCCGATAGGCATCTTTTCGTTCACAGTATGCATGACGCTGTTGCGTGGCGACCCGCGCGAGACAGCCTCCGTTCGCGCTGAACGTGCCGCACCGATAGATCTGCCTGGCATCGCGTTGCTGGTGTTGGGTGTCGGATCGCTGCAAATCGTGCTCGATCTCGGACACGATCGCGGCTGGTTTGATTCGCCGCTGATTCTCGTACTGTCGATTGTCGCTGTGTTGTCGATCGTATCGCTGCTGATCTGGGAAGCGGGCGCAGCGCATCCGGTGATCGACCTGAGTCTGTTTCGCGACCGCACCTTTTCATTCTGCGTGTTGATCATCTCTCTCGGCATGATGAGTTTTTCGGTGGTCGGCGTGGTGTTTCCGCTGTGGTTGCAGGCAGTAATGGGCTATACCGCGTATCAGGCCGGACTCGCCACGGCGCCGCTCGGCGTGCTCGCGCTGGTGTTCTCGATTCTGGTCGGCATCTATTCACCCCGTTTCGACGCACGCGTACTCGCGACATTCGGCTTTCTCGTGTTCGCATCGGTGCTGTGGTGGAACGCGCACTTCACGCTGACCATGACGTTCACGCAGATCATCACGCCTGGGTTGATTCAAGGCATTGGCCTGCCGTGCTTCTTCATTCCGCTGACCGCTGCAACGCTGTCGCGCGTATCGGACGACAAACTCGCTGCCGCGTCCAGCTTGTCGAATTTTTTGCGCACGTTGTCGGCAGCATTCGGCACTGCGATGAGCGTCACGCTTTGGGATAACCGCGCGCTGTTTCACTACGACGTGATCGCGCAATCGGTGACGAAATCGTCCGGCAATACGCAGCACTTCGTTCAAAGCCTGCACGGCATGGGTATCGACGGCACGCGCGAGCTGGTCACTTTGCATCACGTCGTGCAGCAGCAGGCGTACATGATGGCGACCGGCGACATGTTCTACATGGCGAGCATGACCTGTCTCGCGCTCGCCGCGATGATGTGGCTCACGCGTCCGAAACGCGGCGCGGCCATGACGCTCGGCCACTAAGGAGAATTTCGATGACGACCCTCGGCGCATTGATCATTCTGTTTCACCCGGACGAGGAGCAATTGTCGCGCGCAGTCGCCATGCGCAGCATGTGCGACCGGTTGCTGGTGGTCGACAACTCGCCGCAACCCGACCGGCGCGCGGCGCTGCGCTTGCACGAAGCCGGTATTGCGCTATTGCAGAATGGCAATCGCAACGGCATCGCCGGCGCGTTCAATCGCGGCCTGAGCGCGCTATTTCAACTGGATATCGATGCCGTCGCGCTATTCGATCAGGACTCGACTGCACCCGTCGACTACTTTCCTGCGATGCGCGCCCACTGCGAGTCGTTAGGCGGTCGCGCATTTTTAATGGGCCCGCGCATTTTCGATGAAAGCGATCAACGCTTCCTGCCCGAACTGGCAACCAGCGGTCTCGCGGTCGAAAGACTTTCTCTGCGTGCAGACGTGCCGTTGCAGCGCTGCGCATTTCTGATTTCATCAGGCTGTGTGATTTCTCGTGAGGCTTACACGCGGCTCGGCCGTTTCGACGAGGCGCTGTTTATCGATCACGTCGATACCGAATACTGCCTGCGCGCGTTGTTGCGCAATGTGCCGGTGTATGTGGTGCCGTCGCTGGTGTTGCTGCATCGGATCGGCTCGCGTCGTCGCCATAAACTCGGCTCGCTCGAATTGACGACGATGAACCATCCGGGCTTTCGTCGCTATTACAGCGCGCGCAACGCGATGCAACTGGGGCTGCAATACGGCCTGCGTCTGCCGGTCGCCATCGTGCCCAATGTGCTGACGTTATGGCAGATCGTGCAGATCGTCCTCGCGGAAAACGACAAGCTGACCAAGCTCAACGCGATTGCGTGGGGTTTGGTCGACGGATTGTTCGGGCGCATGGGGCCGATCGAAATCACCCGTCCGCGTCTTGCCGCAAGGGCTGCAAAAGCGGGCGCGCTTGCAGGATCAACTGAAGGCGACGCTGCGATGCATCGTCCGCGTCATTCATGAAATTGCGTATGAAACTATTAGTCGCCTGGCGCATGGTGCCGTTACTACTGGTGGCCGCTGCATTGAGCGGTTGCATCAGCGATGCAGGTCTGCACGCGAGTGTCGATCCGATCAGGCCTGCTGTGGATACGCTCGCGCAAACCATCGGGCCGGATGCGAACGGCGCATGGCCCGCACCCGACTGGGTGAAGCGCTACCGCGATCCGCAACTCGACAAACTGGTGGCCGAAGCGTTGCAGCAGAACCCCGACTTGCAGATCGCAAAGGCGCGTGTCGGTGCTGCACAGTCGCAACTGGAGCAATTTTCTTCGCTGACCGGACTGACCGGCACGGCGGTCGCATCGGTGAGCAAGGCACGTCTTCCTCAACCCGACGACGTAGCGAATGTCTCTGTCGGCGGTCAGCAGATTCCGGTGCAGTTGTTCAACGATCCGGTGGTGTCGCCTGCTGCGTTGATTGCAGGTTTGAGTTATCAACTCGACCTGTGGGGCAAGAATGCGGCATTGACCCGCAGTCTGTTGTCCACGCGCGACGCCGCGCGTATCGACGCGGAACAGGCGCGTCTCACGCTGACGGTTGCGCTGGTCACGTTGTACTGCGAACTCGACCGCGCCTTCACGATGCAGGACATTCTGCTGGAGAAACAGCAGGCGGCGGATCGTGTCGATGCCGTGCTGCGTGAGCGGGGTGCGCGCGGTATCGACAATGCGTATGACTCAGCCGACGCCGATCTCAAACGCAGCCGTCTCGCGTCGCAACAGGCGCTCAACGACGAGCGCATCAAGCTGACCGAGTTGCAGATTGGCGTAATGACCGGACGCGGACCGGAGCGCGGCTTGGCGTTGCATCGTCCGCAATTGTCGGCGGCTGCCGATGCGCCCATGCCCGCGCAATTGCCGGTCGATCTGCTTGGGCGGCGCCCCGATATCGTCGCCGCGCGTTTGCGCGCGGAAGCCGCGCTCGCGAATACCGACGCCACGCGCGCGCAGTTTTATCCCGACGTAAATCTCGTCGCGTTTGCCGGTTTGACCGCGTTGACACCTGCCGCGTTGTTCTCGCGCGCGGCATTGACCGGCTCGGTCGGCCCGGCAATTTCGCTGCCGGTGTTCGACAGAACCCGCTTGCGCGCGCAACTGGGCGGCGATTACGCGAATGTCGACGCGGCTGTGAGCCTTTACAACAAGACCGTCGATGAAGCGCTCGGCGAGGTCGCGCGTCAACTGACGTCACTGCGTACCGTCGACCGGCTCGCGGACGAACAGAGCCGCGCGGTGCAATCGGCGTCGCGCATCGTCGCGATTGCCGAGGAGCGGCATCGTCGCGGAATCGGCATGCAGAAGGATGTGACGCTCGCCGATCTTTCGTTACTCGATGAGCGCGCGCAACAAGCCGATCTGCAAGGCCGGCGCATGTTGTTGCAGGTGGCGCTGGTCGGCGCACTCGGCGGTGGATTCGATGAAAGCAAGGTCAGCGGCGCGCCGATTGTTCATTCGCAATCGGCCGCTTTCTCCCACGCACGCATCATGGATACGCACTTCGACTGAATGCATAACGACAAACAGGCACAGCATGCCGCCGGCTGGACGCAGGAACATTCCGGGCTGGCGAGCAATACGGGCAATCCGAACGATCCCAATGATCGCAACAGTGCGCACGATTCGAAGCGAATCGTGCGGCGCCGCCGCTTCGCCATTTTCTTTGGCGTGGTGCTGTTCGCAGGCGCGGCGTGGTTCACGTACTGGGGATTGAGTGCGCGCTTCTTCGAGGAGACCGACGACGCGTACGTGGCGGGCAACATCGTGCAGATCGCCGCGCAAATACCGGGTACGGTCACCGATATTCTGGTGGATAACACCCGCCAGGTGCGAGCCGGCCAACCGCTCGTCAAGCTCGACGACGCCGAAGCGGCCGCCGCGTTCGCGCAGGCTCGCGCGCAACTCACGCTGGCCGTGCGTCAGGTTGCGAACGCGACGATTTCTCGCAAACTCTACGTGCAATCAATCGACGCGCGACGTGCCGAGCTGGCATTGGCTCAGCGTGCGCTGGCGGCGCGAGATCATGCGTCGGTGGAAGTCGTATCGCCGGAAGAACTCGCGCGTGCGAAGGAAGCGGTGGCTGTCGCGCAGGCGAATCTCGCGTCTGCGCAGGTTCAACTCGACGCGGCACGCGCGTTGGGCGGCAAGTTTCCGATCGCCTCGGCACCGCCGGTGTTGCAGGCGGCGGCGCAATTGCGGCTGGCTTACCGTAACCTGCAACGCACGACCGTGGTGTCGCCAATCGACGGCACGGTAGGCCAGCGTTCGGTACAGATCGGCCAGCAGGTTGGACCGGGGCTTGCTCTCATGTCGATCATTCCGCTTGAACGCCTGTGGGTCGAGGCGAATTTCAAGGAAGGGCAGATTCGCAGCATGCGGGTGGGTCAGCCGGTGCGTATCGTGTCGGATGTGTATGGCTCGCAGGTCGTTTATCGCGGACGCGTCGAAGGCTTTTCAGCGGGTACAGGTAGCGCTTTTTCGATGTTGCCTTCACAGAACGCAGCGGGCAACTGGATCAAGGTCGTGCAGCGCGTACCCATAGTGATCTCGCTCGATCCTGCCGAGCTTGCCGCTCATCCGTTGCGACTGGGCTTGTCGATGCAGGTCTCCGTGGACACGCACGAGCGCGGCGGTCATCTGATCGGTAACGATACGCCCGCGGCCACGCAGGCGACACGTGTTCACGACAACGTGTCCCGCGATGCCGACGTACTGATCGAAAAGACCGTCCGGGAGAATAGCGAACGATTGAGCGCGGTGGATTAAATCGCCGCGCCGCTCAGATACGTTTCGACCTTGGCAGCCAGCGGCGCATCGCTGCGCTGATAGTCCGCCGGCAAAGGAACCGCGAGTAAGGCTTTCGCCCGCTGATAGGCGCTCACGAAGCCGCGCAGTTCCTGCGTGACGGGCCGGTCGTCCAGGCGGCGTCGCGATAGTGCCTGCTCGACACAGCGGCCGATCAACGCGATCTGACTGTCGATATAGTCGATACTCAATTGGCGGCAACGCTCGGAAGTACTCGCCACCGCGAGTAGCGCGGGCACGATGGAGATAGTCAGAAATCCGCCCGCTGGAATGCGCGCCAATGCAGCAGGCGAATTGAACAGATCTTTACGCAGTGATTCGAAGACGGCCCGACCCCACACGTCGCGCTCTTGTGCGAGTGCGCTGCGGCGACGCGTTAGTGCGTCCTTGGCGCCGGTATCGACGATATCGCCGTCGGCAACCAGCAATGCAGCGTCGGCATGCTCGCCTTCCTGAATGCAATTCGCGCCGAAATACGCGCTGCCCTGATTACGTGCCGCCAATACAAGATGCTGCAACCGGTCCGGCACGAGCGGATCGAGCGGAACCACCTCGCACGTCACCGGCTTGCCGCTGAAATGAATCGCGCAGCGGCCGTCGTCTTCCAGTGCTGGGCAACGTGCGACAGAAGGGTAGTCGTAGCCCTGCGCCGTGATGCTGAAGGTGTCGCCTGCACGATGCAACAGTGTGTCTGCGATCGAGTCGAACGCCGCGATGTCGGTCGCGTCGAGCATACTTTCGTGACTGCCCACGCGCAGTCGTTCGCCTTCACGTTTGCGCGGCACACGTCCAATCGCGAGACAGCCGATGAACAGATCGCGATGCCGGAACAGTTCCGCCAATGTCATCGACGGCGGCGTATTGCAGCATTTGCCGCATGCCGAGCACGCGAACGAAAACGCGTTCACCATGGCCGGCGCACCGAATCCTGATAGCGGGTGAGGATGAAGTGCGCGACATCGTCCGAGTGATACGCCGATACCAGTTGCGAAACCCAGGGCTGAGTGCGGTCGCTGTCGCGCACGGCGAGCACGTTCGCATACGGCGAACGTGCGTCTTCGAGACCGATGCTGTCGCGCGCCGGATAGAGGCCTGCACGCGCGGCGTCGTCGCTATCGATTACCGCGAAGGCCACGCTATTCAACGAGTCGAACAAACGCGCGCGCGGCACCTGACGTATCTTCAGATTCAGCCTGTTACTCGTAATGTCGTGAGTTGTCGCGTGGAGGCCTGCACTGTCCCTGAACGTGATGAGCGTGTAGTTCTGCAGCAGGATCAACGCGCGTGCGACGCCTTCACGGTCGTCGGGAATCGCGATGGTCGCGCCGCGTTGCAACTGGTTGATGTTCGCCAGTTTGCGCGAGTACAGCGCGACCGGAAACGTCACGGTCGTCGCGACGCCGCTCAACGCATAGTCGTGCTGTTTGCGCTGCGTTTCAAGGCTCGGTTCATCTTCGAAGCTCGCTGCGTCGATCTGCTTCGCAGCGAGGGCGGCGTCGATGGCGCCGGGTTGATCGAACACGACGACATCGAGTGCGAGTCCGCGAGTCGCCGCGACACGGCGTACCTCGTCCATGATCTGCGCATGCGCGCCGGGCGTGACGCCGACCTTGATGACCTGCGCTTCATTGGCAGCTTGCGCTGGCGGGTGAAGCGCCGCAAAAGTCATCAAGGCCACTGCGGCCGCGATTAAACGTGGCTTCATGATGCATCCCTCAACACGGTGCGAAAGCCGATATGCGACGCCGGCAGATCCGCTTCCTGCTGTTCACGCGACGCCGCGCGATAGCGCACGCAATAGTCCTGCGAGCAGAGGAACGAGCCGCCCTTGATCACCATCAGCGTATCGTGTTTGCGGCTGAGCGGCGCGACGGCGGCAGTGTCGCCATTCGTATGCGATTGATGCGGACCGCTATAGACATCTCTCGTCCACTCCCACGCGTCGCCGATCATGTCGTAGAGCTTGAAGTCGTTGGCCGCATAGCAGCCGACCGGCGACAGGCCCACATGTCCGTCTTCTTTCGTGTTCAGCACAGGAAACACGCCTTGCCAGTAATTCGCACTCGGTTTGCCGTGTTCGTCGCGCGGCGCGGTGTCGAGATCCGCGCCTTCGTGACCGGCCTTGCCCGCGTATTCCCACTCGGCTTCCGTCGGCAGATCGCGGCCGAGCCAGCGCGCGTAAGCGAGTGCGTCGGCTTGCGTGACCATCGTCACCGGCTGGTTCATGATGCCGTCGAGATTGCTGCCGGGTCCGGTCGGATGATTCCACCCGGCGCCCTTCACCCAACTCCACCACGCCAGATCGCGCGCATTCATTTCCTCGCGTGTCGGCGTGTGGAACACCACGGCGCCGCCCTGGCGTTCTGAATCGCTGACATAGCCGGTCGCTTTCACGAAGGCCAAAAATTGCGCGTTCGTCACGTCGGTCTGATCGATCCAGAAGCCGCTGACGCGCGTCTTGCCGTCACCGGCCGGGCGCTCGTCTTCGTAACCGAGTTTGCTGCCGAATACGAAGTCGCCGCCATGCAGATGCACCATGCCGGCCTTCGGATCGTCGCGCCAGCGCGCGGGCAGGCCGCCGTAGCGCCCGCATTGCTGTTCGGAGCCGAGGACGGTCAACGCGCGGCCGTGGTTCAGATCGTCGAACCCGCTCGCCTTGCCGCCGCTGAAAACCGCCGAGGCGGCTGTCGCGGCGGTAAAGGCGGCGGCGAACGCGACCGTGGCGATTGCCGCGTAAGCGCCGTAAAGCGCGGTGCGGCCTTTAAGCTTGAATCGTACGGTCATCGCTTACTCAGTAATAACCACGCGGACGCAGCGGCTCGACGCCGCCGACGCTCGTCATGTAGCTGTTCCACTGCTGCACGAGGCTGTCGACCACCGACGGATTCTGCGTCGCCACGTCCTGCGTTTCGCCACGATCGGCGGTCATGTCGAACAGTTGCCAGTGACCGTCCACGGGACCGAGCGGCGGCTCTGTCCACAAGGCTTTCCACTTGCCGTCGGCGCTACGCAGATAACCGCGGCCGTAGGCTTCATCGCCGAACGAAGCGGTATGCACCGCGTTCGTGGTCTGATCGTTCAACAGCGGCAGCAGCGACTGACCCGTGATCGGATACACGTAGCGATTGTTGTAGACCACCTTGCCCTTGTTCTGATCGACGCCGGTCAGCGTATTGATCAGTGCAGGCGCGGCTTGCGTAGGCGGCGAAATCTGCGCGACCGCGAGGAACGTGGCGGTGTTGTCGGTCACATGCGTGAAATCGCGCAAGGTCGCCTTCTGCGTGGTCTGCCCCGGCAGGTGGACGATCAACGGCGTGGACACACCGCCTTCACCCGAATACCCCTTCGTCAGACGGAACGGTGTCGCGCTCACTTCGGCCCAGCGCAAACCGTATTGCAGACGCTTTGCATTCTGCAGACCGTTGTCGGTGCCGAGCGTCGAATAGACCGGGTCGGCGGCGTTGGCGGTATCGGTTGCGGTCGGGTCCGCGCCGGAGTCGATCGGCCAGCCTTCCGCGCCGTTATCCGACTGGAACATGATGAACGTGTTGTCGTATTCGCCGATGTCCTTCAGATGCTGAATCAGCAAGCCAATGTTGTGGTCGAGGTTCTCGACCATGCCCGCGTAGATTTCCATGTAGCGCGCCTGCGCTTTCTTCTCGGCGGGCGAGAGGCTGTCCCACTTCTTGTTCACATAGCCGGGGCCGTAGTCGGTATAGCCCTGCGCGGCGCTGTGCACCGCGCTCACGTATTTCGCCGACGCCGTGCCGTTGTTCGCGGTGGCCGCGGTCGCGACGAGCGTTTCCGATGCGCCGCCGTACGGCACGAAGTCGTTCGGAATAATGCCGAGCGCTTTTTGCCGTGCAATGCGGGCGTCGCGGATCGCGTCGTAACCGGCGTCGTATTTACCCGCGTAATTGTGCAGATACGGCTCCGGCACCTGCAGCGGCCAATGCGGCGACGTGTAGGCCGCGTAGGCGAAGAACGGCTTGCCGTCGCCCTTATTCGAGTCGATATAGGAGATCAGGCGCTGCGTATAGAAGTCGGTCGAATAGAACACGGCAGGGCTGCCGCCTGTGCCGCCCGGTTGTCCCGGCTGGCCTGGCTGAACGTACTTGCCGTCTTCGGTGTAGTTCTGCGAACCGGCGGGTTCGTGCGCGAAGTGATTTGTCGCGGCGCCGCCGAGCAGCGCGTAGCTATGCTCGAAACCCCACTGGTCCGGCGTCTGTCCGCTGCCCGTCGCGCTGCCGACAATGCCCGAGCCGATGTGCCATTTGCCGGCCATGTACGTGTGATAACCGCCGTCCTTCAGCAATTGCGCAACCGACAATGCGCGGTCGTTCAGGTATCCCTCGTAGCCGGGCAGTCCTTTGCGTTCATCGGTCGGCACACCCATCGTGCCTTCGCCAACCAGGTGGTGATCGGTGCCGGAAATCAGCATCGAACGCGTAATCGCGCAGACGGTGCCGGTGTGGTGATTGGTCAGAATGCGACCCGATTGCACCAGTGCATCGAGATTCGGCGTATTGATTTCGCCGCCGAATGCGTGGATGTCGGAATAGCCGAGATCGTCGGCCATGATGTACAGGATGTTCGGCCGCTTCTGTGCGACGACCGGTGCCGAAGCGCTGGGAGAGATGCTGCCGTCGCCGCACGAAGCGAGGGCGACGAGGCTGGCGACGGCTGCGCCGACGATGCCGAGACGAAGTGTTGAGTGTTGCGATCGATATGTTGTCATTGTTGTACTGACCGAAGATGTCGGGTCGCCGATGTTAGCAACGGTAACAGTACGTCCAAAGTTTGATTTCTGCGTTGCTATGCCGGATTGTCGATATAGATGTTGTGGCGTGCAGCGCGGTTCTAGTTGCCTGGATCGAGTACCGGCTTGTCCGGGTTCGAAAGCATTTTGTAGGGGAGTTGCGCGGCGTGCGGATCGCTCACCGTGTTGTCGATAACGCGCTCGACGTCGGCCGTTTTGGCGAGTTCGGTGATGAACGTATGTTTGTCGAATCCGGGTGCCACGCAGCCTTCCACGTAAATGAAGCGACGTTGCAGCGTGAGCCATAGCGTCGTTTGCTCGCGCCAGTGCGTGGCGAGATTGATGCTGGCGAGACGACGTGGCACGGCTTCGGCGATTTCCGCGTCGTACAGATACGCGTTCGATAAACGGCAGCGGCCTTCTATCCAGCAGCTATTGCCGCGCTCGATCCGGTAATGGCTGTCGTCGAGCCATTCCTTTTCGGTTTCGAATGGACCCAGCGGAGTGGGGCAGTCGCCGATTGCTTTGGAGATCTGAAAGAACGGATCGTGGCCGCGATTGCTGCGAGGCTGTTGCGCATGAGCATGAATAGCGGCGATGCCGATTAGCAGACAGCCCAATCGCGCAATGATCTGGCGTTTCATCTTCGGTCTGCTTTCGGTAGTGGGGTAGCCGAAAAGGAGAGAGGCGAAGTTCTATTCTGGCACTTTCGTGCAGCGGAGTGAATGAGGCGAGTGACGCAGAGTACTTTGCGACAACAGGTTTTTATTTTTATTGTCGAGCCTGAAAACGGAACACGCCGTCTTTAAACCGTCGTTCCGCGACGACGTGCCGTGTCACTATCCGCCGAATGCGACTTCGCTGCGGTTTGCGCCAATTCCAGCCGGTTGCCACCGAGCGATTTCGCGCGATATAACGCCTGGTCGGCGGCTGCGAGCAGTTCGCCGAGCGTCAATGCTTCGCTCCCGGATTGTGCGAGGCCGATGCTGACCGTGGCCTGTATTCCGGCGCCGTCGATCCGGTGAGAAACCGTCGCAGCAAACCGCTTGACGATTGCGCTGCCCAGTTCTTTAGCGCGGCGGCTGTCTTGCCCCGGCAGCAGCGCGGCAAACTCTTCTCCGCCGATGCGCGCGAGTATCGCGTCGGCGCCCAGCACGCTTCGTGCAATCTGCCCGAACGACTTCAGGACCTCGTCGCCGGTTTCATGGCCGTACCGGTCGTTGATCGTCTTGAAGTGGTCGAGGTCGAACGCAAGCAGCGAGACGGACTGCGCCGCGCCGCCGTCGCTGATCACGCGCGTGCCTTCTTCGAAAAAGCGCCGGCGATTGCCGAGGCCAGTCAGATAATCGGTTTGGGATTCCAGCAATAGCTGCTCATGCGCCTCTTCGCGGACGAGTTTCAGCAGGGTCATCGGCAGGACGACCGAATACAACACGCCCTCGTACATCGTGATCTGGCTGGCGACAGAAAATATTTTCGGCCCGAACTGCGTGGCGAGCCAGGGCAGGATGAAAGCTCTGAACGCATAAAAAAGCGCGTGTCCGCCGGACACCCACGCAGCGATGCGGCGCGACTGGAATCGCTTCAACGCGTTGTTTCGCGACAACTCCAGGGCCGTCATGCCGCAGGCTATCGCGATCGGAATCGCGCTGACGTAGCCCCACATCAGCGCTTCGCCGCGCGTGCCCGCCACGGCCCAGGTCAGCGCGAGAAGAGCGACCAACGCGATCGACCCGGCTCGATATTGCCGGCCGCTCAGCGCGGCGGCGCCGTGGAGGATCAGCAGATAGCCGGTAACAATGACGAGATTGCTCAACGCAGCGCCTGTCACGCCAGGCAGCGTATGACGAAACGCGGCGGCCGCGCAGCCAATTGCCAGCGTGGCATAGGCCGCCGACAGGATGCTTAATTCCTTGCGGCGCGCAGGGTGGGTGCGGCGCTCCCATAGCGTCATGGCGGAACTGGCTAGAAGCGTTCCGATTGCAAGGAGATAAAGGGTAATGAGGTCGACGTGCATCGCAGATGAAGGGCTATTCGCCGGTACATCGCGGCGGCACGCGCATTTTACGACGAAAATAAGACGGCAGGACGATAGTCGGACTGCGGCATATATGCGTAAGGAATGTATTTGCCGCGTGCATTAATACGTTTCAGGTAAATGGCGCGGCAACGCGCAACGCATTAGCTCACCGCTTCGTTCGCCGGTTTTCTACCGCGAATTTAATCAGCTCCGCCTGTCCCTCTATATCGAGCTTGCGCTTCAGATTCAGCCGATGCGTCTCCACGGTACGCACCGACAGGTCGTTGCGCTGCGCAATCTGCTTGCTCGACAGGCCCTCCGCGAGCGCATCGAGAATATCGCGCTCGCGCGGCGTCAGCCTTTCAATTGGCGATTGCGTCGCCGACGCCTGGATCAGACGCGCGCCCAGGCCGGCGCTGAAGAAAGTTTTACCGGAGAGCACGGCGTCGATGGCCTGAATGATTTCGGTCGCGGGCGAATCCTTCAGCACATATCCGCCCGCTCCGGCGCGAACCGCCTGCGTCACGTATTCGAGGTTGTCGTGCATCGACAGCATCAGCACGCGGATGCCGGGAAAACGCTCATGAAAGAGACCGGCGAGCGCGATGCCGTTCATCCCCGTCATACCGACGTCCATCAGCACGAGATCGGGCGTCTGACTGTCGGCAAGCGCGAGCGCTTCCTGCGCATTGCCCGCTTCGCCGACGATTTCGAAGTTGCGCACCGCTTCGAGACGGGCCCGCAAGCCGTCGCGCACGAGCGGATGATCGTCGACGAGAAGCAGGCGTGCGGTGGCGTGGGAAGTATCGTTCATGATCGGATTGGGTCGGCGAGGGCGGCGGGTTCCGGCGTTCCAAGCGGCACACGTGCGGTGACGAGCGTGTGCCCGGCTTGCGAGTTCAGCGACAGCTTGCCGCCGAGCGGTTCGAGCCGCTCGCGCATGTTGCGAAGACCGACGCCCGAGCGCCGGCCGACAAAAGCGTGGGTCACGTCGAAACCGCGTCCGTTGTCGGCGATGGTCAGCGTGACGGCGTCGTGCGAGATTTCGAGCGCCAGTGCCGCGCTCGTTGCCTGCGCGTGCCGCACGATGTTGGTCAGCGCTTCCTGGGCGATGCGGAACAGCACGGTGTTGACCGCATCGGGCAGCATGGCCGCGTGCGTGTGCGCGATCTGCGTGAAGCCGATTTCGATGCCGGACTCGTCGCTGAGTTCGCGCGTGAGTTGTTCGAGCGCGGCCGCGACGCCGAGATCGTCGAGCATCGACGGACGCAGCGCGTGCGAAATGCGGCGCACTTCGCGCAAGGTATCGCCAAGACGCGTGAGACTCGTGGACAGCGCGGCTTCGGCGGCGGGCACGCGCGACTCGCTGCGCTCGAAGCGCGCCAGCGCGGATTCGAGCAGCAGTTTCACCGACACCATCATCTGGCTGATGCCGTCGTGCAGTTCGCGCGAAAGCCGCGCCCGTTCGTTTTCCTGCGACTCGACTACCTGCTGCGCGAGGCGCTTCAGTTTGGCGTCGGCGCTACGGTATTCGGTGACGTTCAGCACGAGCGCGCACAGCGCGATCACCGCCAGTCCAGCCACCGCGATCGTGTCGATCCATTTCATCGTACGGTCGATGTTGGCCGCCGCGCCTTCGTCGATATGCGCGAGCGTCGTGTCGACGTCGTCGAGATAAATGCCGGTGCCGATCATCCAGCCCCAGCGGGGCAGCGGCACTACGTAGCCGAGTTTCGACGCAACCTTGCCGGTCGACGGCCGGTGCCACAGATAGCGCACATAGCCGCCGCCATTCGACGCCGCCGCGATCAGCCGCTGGATGGTCGGCACGCCCTGGCTGTCGCGCAGCGTCCACAAATCGCGACCGACGAGGTCCGGCTCGCGTGGATGCATCAGCGAACGGCCATGCATGTCGTAGACGAAAAAGTAGCCGTCCTTGCCGAAATCCATTTTCTCGAGCACGTCGAGCGCGCGGGTACGCAGCAATGCGTCGTCGCGCGCATTGTCCTTGCCGGCGTCGTAAAGCGGCTCGATCGCCGTGGTCGCGAGTTCGACGTAATGCTTGAGTTCGATTTCCTTGCTGGCCAGATAGGCCGCCTGGGTCGTCGCGTGCTGCCGCTCGGCGAGCGCGGTGGCCTGCTCGCGCACGCCCATTTCGATGCTGGCGATGGCCGCCAGAAAGGGCACGATCGCCAGCAGCACAATCTTGGCTTTGAGTTTCATCGTCGGAAAGACAGCGAGCCGGCTACGTAGTATTACGTAGCCGGCTTACGTAGTTGCGCGCTTGTAAGGTCGCTCACGAAGGCGAATACTACAACGCCGCGGCGTACCGCGCGTCTGGAGCGCGGGCGCCGTCGCCTATGCGCCATGGCGCAGCGGGCCGGTCCGGCATTCTCATGCCATGACAGGAGACGCCTGAATCGGGTTTTACACCTGATATCAGATCACCGGTTTTCCGCGTATCGGGCCACAAGCCACGCTGCGCGGCGTCAATAATAGACTTAGGAGAAGTTCGTGGAGACCTCCCCCTCCGCCAGCCGTTCATGGCTCTGGCTCATTCTGCTGTTCCCCTATATCGCGTTGCTGTGGTTGCCGTTTTATAACCACGCGTATCCGTCGTTCGCGGGCTTTCCGTTCTTTTACTGGTATCAGTTCTTGTGGGTGCCGTTGACCTCGCTACTGATTTACGCCGTGTACCGAGGTGTCAAATGAGCGATATCAATCCTGTGAATCCGGTCGCGATGACCGTCTTTATCGCGTTCTTCGTGCTGGTCACCGTGATCGGCTTCTTCGCTGCGCGCTGGAAGCGGGGCGACATGACGCAATTGCACGAGTGGGGTCTGGGCGGCCGTCAGTTCGGCACGGTCATTTCGTGGTTCCTGGTGGGCGGCGATTTCTACACCGCTTATACGGTGATCGCAGTGCCCGCGCTGGTCTACTCGGTGGGCGCGTACGGCTTCTTCGCTTTGCCTTATACGATCATCGTTTACCCGTTCGTGTTCGCGGTGATGCCGAAACTGTGGAAGGTCGCGCATGCGAAAAACCACATCACGGCAGCCGATTATGTGCAGGGCGAATACGGCGGCAAGTGGTTCCCGGCAGCGGTCGCATTGACAGGCATTGTCGCGACGATGCCGTATATCGCGCTGCAACTGGTCGGCATGCAGGTGGTGATCAAGGGACTCGGCGTGACCGGCGAAATGCCGCTGATCGTCGCGTTCGTGATTCTCGCGCTGTACACGTATGCGAGCGGCCTGCGTGCTCCGGCGATGATCGCGTTCGTCAAGGACATCATGATCTACATCGTCGTGATCGCGGCGGTGTGGCTGATTCCGGTGAAGCTCGGCGGTTACGCGCACGTGTTCGACATGGCCGATGCGCACTTCAAGGCGAAGGGCGGCGCGACCGGCATTCTGCTGAAGCCGACGCAGTTCACCGCGTATGCTTCGCTCGCGTTGGGTTCGGCGCTCGCGGCGTTCATGTATCCGCATACGATGACGGCGGTGTTGTCGTCCGCATCCGCGAAGACGGTTCGCAAGAATGCGATCTTCCTGCCGGCATACACGTTGCTGCTGGGTCTGATCGCGTTGCTCGGCTATATGGCGATCGCTGCGGGCGTGAACGTGAAATCGGCGTCCGACGTGGTGCCGGCGCTGTTCGGCACGCTGTTCCCGTCGTGGTTCGTCGGCTTTGCGGCGGCTGCGATTGCGATTAGCGCGCTGGTGCCCGCTGCGATCATGTCGATTGGCGCGGCCAATCTGTTCACGCGTAATTTGTGGCGTCCGCTGGTGTCGCCGAATATTTCGCCTGAAGGCGAGGCGTCCACCGCGAAGATCGTTTCGCTGGTCGTCAAGTTCGGCGCGCTGCTGTTCATCGTGTTCCTGCCGACGCAGTACGCGATCGACCTGCAACTGCTCGGCGGCGTGTGGATTCTGCAGATTTTCCCGGCCATCGTGTTCACGCTGTACACGCGTCGCCTGAATACGCCGGGGCTGTTCGCCGGCTGGCTGGTGGGGATCGTGATCGGCACGGGCCTCGCGATCTCGCAAGGGCTCAAGCCGGTGTACGCGCTGCATCTCGGCGACGCGGTTTATCCGCTGTATATCGGGTTGATTGCACTGGTGGCGAATATCGTCGTCAGTTTTGCGGTGTCGGTGGTGTCGCCGCGTAGGGCGGTGGTAGCAGCCTGAGCTGCGCGCTCTATCGAGCCTCGATGAGAAACGCCGCGGAGCAGTTGCTCCGCGGCGTTTTTTATTGGCACTTCCATTCCGCATCATTGCACGCGCGTTCTCAGGCGTCGGCCCAGCGACGTAGCAGATTGTGATAGATGCCGGTCAGGCTGACCACGGTGGGATCGTTCGAACCCTTCTCGGCAGCGAGGCGCTGCACGTCGTTATCGAGTTGAAACAGCGTGGTGCGCTCGCCGTCGTCGCGCACCATGCTTTGAATCCAGAAGAACGAAGCGAGCCGCACGCCGCGCGTCACCGGACTCACATGATGCAGGCTCGAAGCCGGGTAGAGCACCATGTCGCCCGCGGGCAGTTTCGCGCGATGCACGCCATATGTATCTTCGATGCACAGTTCGCCGCCGTCGTAAGTGTCCGGTTCGGCGAGAAACAGCGTCGCTGACAAATCGCTGCGAATGCGGAAATCGGTGCCCTTCAACAGGCGGATCGCGTTGTCGATGTGGGTGCCGAAACCGTCGCCGCCCGCATAGCGGTTGAATAGCGGCGGGAATACTTTCAGCGGCAACGCAGCGGAAAAAAAGCGCGAGTTCTGGCCGAGAGCGTCCTGAATCGCGTCGCCCACCGCGCGTGCGGCGGGCGAGCCTTCAGGCAGTTGCTGGTTGCGTTTGGCTTGTGCCGATTGCGCGCCGGACGTCGCATTGCCATCGGCCCACGGCGCCGCGTCGAGCACTTCGCGGCATTGCGCGACCTGCTGTTTGGTCAAAACACCTTTCAGATGCAGCATCATGTGCGCGACTCCCAGAGAAAGCGGGCCGGTCTGCGGGCGCTCAGGTTCATTTCATTACCCAGCGCGCGCAACGCGCTGACTGGCGACGCCGCAAGCCATGCCTGCATCTTCGCGATGAATGCTGGTGTCGCAGTGAGCGGCACGCGCCGCAACCAGTGCAGCGCAGTGTCGATATCGCCGCGTTCGGCCATCAGTCGCGCGTAGTTGAATTGTCCGCGGAAGTCGCCGCCTTGCGCGGCGCGATGGTAGAAGTCGAGCGCGATATCGATGTCTGCGTCGACCTCCCAGCCATCTTCGTAAAAGCTGCCGATAAAGTTCAGCGACTTCGCGTGACCGAGACCGGCCGCGCGCTGGAACCACTGCAACGCCTGCGCGCGGTCACAGGTAATACCGTTACCGAGCGCCAGCGCCGACGCATAGTTGTACATCCCCCAGTCCAGCCCCGCCTGCGCCGCGAGCCGGTACCAGTACACGGCAACCGGCGCACATCGAGCCGTGCCCCAACCATGCTCATAACAGCGGCCCAGCATGTTCATCGCCATCGGATGATCGCGCCGCGCCGCGTGTCTGAACCACGTGAACGCTTCGTCAACATTGCGTTCGACTCCGTGGCCGTCGAGCAGATACTGCCCATACACGGCCTGCGCTTCGACAATACCGTTGTGCGCGGCCGCCGCCACCCAGGCGGCAGCCTGGGCGGGCGGCCCGGCGAGAATCGCGGCGAACTCGTCGTGCGACACGTTCGCCAGCGCTTTCAAGGTCACTTGCGTTGCGGGTTCCATTACGCCGTGCTTAGTAGTGCGCGTTCAGCGTCAGGAACGCGGAGCGTCCCGGTGCGATCGACGCGTAGTGCGACGCGTAAGCCTGGTCGTAGTACGTGCGATTGAACATGTTCTGCACGTTCAGTTGCAGATCGACATGCTTGTTCACGCGATACGTCGCGACGCCGTCGAAGCGCCAGTAAGCCGGCACCGCGCGCAGATTCGCCGTGTCGCCATAAACCTGCGACATGTAGAACGCGCCGCCGCCAATCGTGAACTTCGGCAGAACTTCATACGTGGTCCACAGGCTGATGCTGTTCTTCGGCGTATTCGGGAACTGGTGGCCGTTGTCGGTCGTCGTTTTGCCGTTGTCGCGCAACTGGCTCTTCAGGTACGTGTAGCCGCCGAACACCTGCCACTTGTTCGTCAACTGACCCGCCACGCCGAATTCGAAACCTTGCACGCGCTTGCTGCCGACCATCGCGTAGCTGTTGTCCGGCAACGTGACGCGCGCGTTGGTCGTGTCGATCTGGAACAGCGCGCCCGTCAGCGAGAGCTTGTTGTCCAGCACGTTCCACTTGGTGCCCACTTCGATGCTGCGGTTCTTCTCCGGTGCGAGATCGGCGGCGTTAGCGCCGATGCCGCCACGGCCCGGCGTCAGCGACTGCGTTTCGCTACCCTGGCCGAGCAACGCGCCGGCCGGCGTCGACGAGGTCGAGATCGACGTATAGATGCTGCCGTTCGACGCCGGCTTGAACACGAGGCCGAGCTGGTAGTTGAACAGCGTGTCGTCGCGCGAAACGCGGCCTGCGCCGTTGGCCACGGTGTTGCGGAAGTCGGTCGAGTAATCGTCGACGCGCAGGCCGACGTTGGCTTGCCAGCGCTTCGTCAGCTCGATCGTGTCGAACGCATAGAGCGACTTGGTGACGGTGCGTTGCTCGCTGGGATCGTTCGTCTGCTTGACCGAACCAGCCCACGGGTCGTTCGGATTCGGCGAGTACAGACTCGTGCAGTTATAGCCCGACGCGACGCCGATGCCGTTGGTCTTGCAGATCGCGCCGCTCGCCGCTGCGACCGTGTACGAGTCGTTCACACTGGTTTCGCGCGACACTTCGATGCCGGTCGTGAAGCTGTGCTTCAGGAAGCCGGTGTTGAAGTCGCCGTACAGTTCGGTCTGGTTGGCGAGGCTGTAGACGTCGCTGGCACGCGTATTTGCGCGGCGCCACACCATGCCGTTCACGACGTTGCCCTGACTGTCGTCGGGCTGGGTCCAGATGTAGTCCTGGGTCGACTTCGTGTAGCGCGTGGTGTTGCGAATCGACAGATTGCTGTTGATGTCGTGCTCGATCCGCACCGTGCCGACGTCGGACGTGGTCTTGCGGAAATCGCGGTCGATCAGTCCGTAGAAGTTGTGACGGTTCACGTCGGCCGGGTAGATGGTGCTGACGTTGGCCGGCTTATTGGTCGTCGTGTAGAAATACGGGATGCCGCTGTCGGGCAGGTCGTCCGTTTGCAGATGGTAGTAGCTCGCCGTTACGCGGGTGGGCGTGCCGAGGCCGTACGTGAACGACGGCGCAATGCCCCAGCGCTCGTTGTTGACGGCGTCGCGGCCGGCCACGTCGTTGTTGTGGCTCATCACGTTCAGGCGGAACGCCGCGTGATCGGCCACTTGCCAGTTGCCGTCGGCGGTGAAGCGGCGGTAGCGGTCGGTGCCGAGGCCCACGCTGCCGTCGGCGGAATTGCCCAGATGCGGGGCCTTGGTGATCAGGTTGATGCTGCCGCCCGCGCCACCCCGGCCGCCGAACGCGCCATCGGCACCCTTGGTCACTTCGACGCTCTGGATGTTGAACACTTCGCGTGTCGTTGCGCCGACGTCGCGCATGCCGTCGACGAAGGTGCTGCCCTGCGCGTCGTAGCCGCGAATGAACGGCCGGTCGCCGAGCGGATTGCCGCCTTCGCCCGCGCCGAACGTGATGCCCGGCACGGTGCGCAGCGCTTCGGTCAGCGTCGAGGCGCCGGTGCTCTGGATCAGTTCCTGTGGGATGACCGTCACCGATTTCGGCGTATCCAGCAGCGGCGCGGTGAATTTGATCGACGACGAGTGGTCGGTCTTGAAGGCGCCGTCCGACTGGCCTTGCACGGCGATCGGCACGAGCTGGCCTTCGCTGTCGGGCGGCGCGGTGGCCGCGGTACTTTGGGCGAGAGCCGGCCCGGCAGCGAGCATGCTGCAAAGGGTCGTGCTGATTTTGCCGAGCTTCGGATCGTCGGACCGCAACTTCATTTTCATCCCCGTCGAGTTTCAAAAAGAAGGTCGAGCGGACATGAGAAATCCTTACCCGGCCATTCCATGTTTATTACAAAGTGATTTCGAGGCGCATTCTATTCAATCACGTTGTAATTGAGAAGCGTTCTCAATGAATAAACTTGGGATGGGGTGGTGGCGATGGGTTGGGAAAGCCGATTTTGTGATTGTGATAGTGTGTTTTAGGATAATTATTGCGTTATTTGTGCGCTGTTTTGATCATTTTGTGGCGACTACATAACATCGAGAATGCACCCGCTGTGTTGATGTAATGCAACAAATCGGGGTACGCAAAACGAGGAAAGTGTAAGGATCGACCACTGGGTTTGGGCCGATCCGGGTCCATAAAATTGACCTTTCCTTTCAGGATGTAACAGTTCGACGATGTCCCGCATGAGCCGTCCGCCGCCGCGCAAAACGCGCGCTAGAACCGCTCCACCCGAAACGGCCACGGGTCCACCACCGTCTCTTCACCCGTCATCATTTCCGCGAGCAGGCGGCCCGTGATCGGCCCCAGCGTCAATCCGTGATGCGCATGACCAAAGGCGAACCACAAGCCCCGATGATTTTTCGCCGGCCCGATCACCGGCATCATGTCCGGCGTGCAGGGGCGGCGGCCCATCCACGGTTCGTCGTCGAGACGTTCGCCTAGCGGAAACAGTGTGCGCGCAACCGGCTCGACCGCTGCGAGTTGTACCGGCGTTCTGGCCGCATCGCGATGAGCGATTTCCGCGCCCGTGGTGAGGCGGATGCCGCGCGCCATCGGCGCCAGCAGGTAACCGTTTTCGACATCCAGCACCGGGTGATTCAGGCGCGCACCGTCGCGCGGCGCGTAGTGCATGTGGTAGCCGCGCTTCACGGCGAGAGGGAGGCGGTAGCCGAGTTGCGCACTCAGCCGGTCCGACCACGGCCCCAACGCGACGACTGCCGATTCCGCCGAGATCGTTCCCGCTTCCGTATCGACCTGCCAGCCCTCGCGCAATGTGTCGGCGTCGCCGATAAAGAAGCGGCCGCCTAGCGCCTCGAAATATTTCGCGTACGCGGTGACGAGCGCATTCGGATCGCTGACCGAATCGGATGCCGTATAGCACAAGCCGCCTCGCAAGCTCGTGTCGAGAGCGGGTTCCATCTGTTGCAGGCGCGCGGGATCGAGGGCGTCGAACTCGACGCCGTATTCGTCGTGCCATCGTTCGACGAGCCGCGTCTCGGCATCCCGAACCGCGTCGGTGCGAAACACCTTGATCCAGCCGATCGGACGCAGCAACGCGCTCGCACCGGCATCGGCGGCGAGCGCGCGGTGCTCGCTCACGCAATGTTCGATCAGCGTGGAATAAGAGCGCGCGATTGCCGCGTGTTTTGCTGGATGCGAATTGCGCCAGTACTGCCACAGAAACGGCATGGTCTTGAAGATCGCGTCGGCATGGTAGCGAACGTCCGGTGACTGGTTGCGCGCGTAGCGCAGCAGCGTGCCGAGTCCGCGCGGAAACGCATACGGATAGACGCCTTCGCGCTGGATCAGCCCTGCATTGCCGAACGACGTTTCGTTGCCGGGCAATTTGCGGTCGATCAGCGCAACCTGGCGGCCGCGTTTCTGCAGATGCAGCGCCACGCAGACGCCGACTATGCCCGCGCCGAGCACGACGGTATCGAAATTCATGCTTCCTGTCTGGGTCACGTCGGGTGTCACGTTGCCTCGCCTGGAATGGTGGTGTTAAGTGCTTGCAGCAGGTGCATCGTACCTGCTGCAAAAACGCGCGGGATTCGGGTTTGCACGTGCTGTCGCGAGCCGTCGAACTAGCCTCGGATTGCGGTTCGATCGGGTCCAGAAGCACCGTCAAAATACCCGCCAGATCAAACCACAGCGGCACCCACCTCGCCAGCGTGTAAACTGCTGACTTTTTTGCCTCCGGTGCTATGTTGCAAGCTTCCCAGCGCACAGCGCTCAGTGGCCCGGCCCTCATTCGCTTATTGGCCCGTCTGGCGGATGTCGATGTTCCCGAATCCCGGCAGTCGCTGTCGGACCGGCTGAGCCAGTGGCTCGGCTGGACCGACGCGATTGCTTTGTCGTCGGCGCTGAGCGGTAAGCCGCCTGCGGTCCCTGCCAACGCGCGGGCGTTCGGCCGCGTCGAAGAGGACGAATGTCTTCGCGTGCGGTCGTTGCTGGGCAAGGCCATCGCCAACGACAGCGTGCTGGTTGCGTCGAAGCGGCGCGCGGCGGGGCCGGCGTCGGCTCACGTCGTTTCCACCGATGCGCCGGCCGACTACGCGGTGTTCCGTCAGCGCTATCTTGCGCAGCAGCAGTCGATGGAAACGGCGGTCGGCAATCTACGCGGCCGTCTGCGTGGGATGCTCGCCACCAGAACGCCTGCCATGGCCCGGCTGGCGGTGGTTGACGCCGTGATGGAGCGCGCGCTGGGCGAGCGCGAGCGGAATCTGCTGGCGACGGTGCCCGGTCTGCTCGCGGGCCATTTCGAGCGTTTGCGCGACGCAAGTCAGAAGGCGGCCGCGATCGTCGACGATCCCGAACACGCGAGTCAGGCCGATGCCGTCAAAGACGTTGCGCCCGCCGCCCGGACTGCGCCGCCTGCGCCAACCGCACACGACGCGTGGCTGGACGTTTTCCGCAAGGATATGCAGAGCGTCCTGCTGGCCGAACTGGAAGTTCGTTTACAACCGGTCGAAGGGTTGCTCGCAGCTCTTCGCACCCGCTAACTGGAACACTATGTCCAGATATCGTATTGATTTCGTTGTTTTTCTGGCCGGCCTGGCCGCTGCGTGCTGGATTGCCGCCAGCTATGTCGGGTCGAACGCGCTGGCGCTGTCCGTCACGCTGCTGATCGTCGTCTGCTATCTGGCGGGTGCGCTCGAATTGCGCCGCTATGGGCAGGCCACGACCACGCTGACGCGCGCCGTCGACGGACTCTCCGCGCCACCCGCGAGTCTTTCCGCGTGGCTCGAACCTTTGCACCCGAGCCTGCGCAACGCGGTGCGGCTGCGGATCGAAGGCGAGCGCGTGGCGCTGCCCGGACCGGCGCTGACGCCGTATCTCGTCGGCTTGCTGGTGTTGCTGGGGATGCTCGGCACGCTGCTCGGGATGGTCGCGACGCTGCGCGGCACCGGCCTCGCGCTCGAAAGCGCGACCGATCTGCAGGCGATTCGCGCGTCGCTGGCCGCGCCGGTCAAGGGCCTGGGTTTTGCATTCGGCACCTCGATTGCGGGCGTTGCGACATCGGCGATGCTGGGTCTGCTGTCGGCGCTGTGCCGCCGTGCGCGGCTCGACGCCGCGCAGGCGCTCGACCTGAAGATCGCGACGAACTTGCGCATCTATTCGCAGGCGCATCAGCGCGAGGAAAGTTTCAAGCTGATGCAGCGCCAGGCCGAGGTCATGCCGACGCTGGTCGATCGTCTGCAAACGATGATGACCGTCATCGAACAGCAAAGTCTCGCGCTGAACGAGCGGCAACTGGCGAGCCAGGAAGCCTTCCACGGCAAGACGGAGGCGGTTTATACGCGCCTCGCGGGTTCGGTCGAGCGCTCTCTGAGGGATAGCGTTGCCGATAGCGCCAGGGCTGCCAGCGCCGCGTTGCAGCCGGTCATGGAAGCCACGATGGCGGGTCTCGCGCGCGAGACTGAGGCGTTGCACGGCGCGGTGTCGCAGGCCGTCCAGCGACAACTCGACGGATTGTCGAACGGCTTCGACGCGACCACGGCCAAAGTCGCCGGGATCTGGAGCGACGCATTGGCCGGGCATCAGCGTTCGAGCGAGGAATTGGCCGGGCATTGGCGCGGCTCGATGGAGCGTGTCACGGAAGCGTTCGAATTGCGCTCGGCGGCGCTGCTGGACGGCGTGTCCGCGCGGCTCGATGCGACGGCGGGCAGTGTGTCGCAGGCGTGGAACGACGCGCTGTCGCGTCAGGAACGCGCGGGCGAAAAGCTGGCTCTGGATAACCAGCAGGCGTTGGCAGCGGCAGCGGCGACTTTCGAGCACCACTCGGCGTCGTTGCTGCGTGGGGTCGGTCAGTCGCATGTGGACTTGCAGACCGAACTGGCGTCGCGCGATGAACAGCGCCTTGCTGCATGGACCGACAAGCTCGGCTCGATGGCATCAACGCTGAGCGAAGAGTGGGCGCAAGCGGGCACGCAAACCGCGCAACGTCAGCAGGAAATCTGCGAAACGCTGGCGCAAACCGCACGCGATATGTCGGCGCAAACGCTGGCGCATGCGAGCGACACGATTGCCGAAATCAACCGCCTGGTTGATGCAGCGGCTGAGGCACCGAAGGCCGCAGCGAATCTGCACGCTGAAATTGCCTCGCGCGATGAACAGCGCCTGGCCGCATGGACCGACAAGCTCGGCTCGATGGCATCAACGCTGCGCGAAGAGTGGGCGCAAGCAGGTACGCAAACCGCGCAACGTCAGCAGGAAATCTGCGAAACGCTGGCGCAAACCGCGCGCGATATGTCGGCGCAAACGCAGGCGCACGCGAGCGACACGATTGCCGAAATCAACCGCCTGGTTGATGCAGCGGCTGAAACACCGAAGGCCGCAGCGAATCTGCACGCTGAAATTGCCTCGCGCGATGAACAGCGCCTGGCCGCATGGACCGACAAGCTCGGTTCGATGGCCACCACGCTGAGCGAAGAGTGGGTGCAAGCAGGTACGCAAACCGCGCAACGTCAGCAGGAAATCTGCGAAACGCTGGCGCAAACCGCACGCGATATGTCGGCGCAAACGCAGGCGCACGCGAGCGACACGATTGCCGAAATCAACCGCCTGGTTGATGCAGCGGCTGAGGCACCGAAGGCCGCAGCGAATCTGCACGCTGAAATTGCGTCGCGCGATGAACAGCGCCTGGCCGCCTGGACCGACAAGCTCGGCTCGATGGCATCAACGCTGCGCGAAGAGTGGGCGCAAGCGGGCACGCAAACCGCGCAACGTCAGCAGGAAATCTGCGAAACGCTGGCGCAAACCGCACGCGATATGTCGGCGCAAACGCAGGCGCACGCCAGCGACACCATCGCTGAAATCGGCCAACTGGTGCAAGCGGCGTCGGAAGCGCCGAAGGCCGCCGCCGAGGTCGTCGCCGAACTGCGTCAGAAACTGTCGGACAGCATGGTCCGCGATACCGCGATGTTGCAGGAGCGCAGCCGTCTTCTCGAAACGCTTGAGACCTTGCTAGATGCAGTGAATCACGCATCCGGCGAGCAACGCACGGCCGTGGACGCGCTGGTCGCGACATCGGCGGATCTTTTGGAACGCGTGGGCACGCGCTTCACCGATCATGTCGAACTCGAAACCGGCAAGCTCGGCGCGGTCGCCGCGCAGGTGACGGGCAGCGCGGTCGAAGTCGCGAGCCTCGGCGAAGCGTTCGGTGCCTCCGTGCAGATGTTCGGCGAATCGAACGACAAACTCGTCGCCCATTTGCAACGCATCGAAACCGCGCTGGACAAATCGCTTGCGCGCAGCGACGAACAACTCGCGTATTACGTCGCACAGGCGCGTGAAGTCGTCGACCTGAGCGTGATGTCGCAGAAGCAGATCGTCGAAGATTTGCAGCACCTCGCCCGCCAACGCTCGTCTGCCGGAGTTGATGCGGCATGAGCGAGGAAATCGACGGCGGCGTGGAGCCGGGCGCGCCGATCTGGCCGGTTTTCGGCGACCTGATGTCGGTGCTGCTGGGCGCGTTTGTGCTGATTCTGGTCGGCGTGATCGGCGTGCAACTGGAGCTATCGAACAAGCTCGATCAGGAGGTCAAGCAGCGTCAGGCGGAAACGCAGCGCCGCAAGACGCTGGAGCAGGCGCTGGCCGGACCGCTGGCGGCGGGGCGCGTGACGCTGGTCAATGGACGCATCGGCATTAGCGGCAATGTGCTGTTCGCGCTGAATTCCGCGCAGTTACAACCGGAAGGGCGCGATCTGCTGAAGAGCCTGGCGGGACCGCTATCCGCGTATTTGCGGGCCAGCGATCAGATTCTGATGGTCAGCGGCTTTACCGACGACCAGCGTTTGCGCGAAGGCAATCGCCGCTTTGCGGACAACTGGGAGCTCTCGGCACAGCGCGCGTTGACGGTCACGCGTCAATTGATCGACGCGGGCGTGCCGGCGTCGTCGCTGTTCGCGGCGGCGTTCGGCTCCGGGCAGCCGGTGAGTTCGAATACCGACGAACCGGGGCGGGCGAAAAACCGGCGTGTGGAAATTGCGCCGGTGCCGCGGCCATCGACTGCAACGGTGAAGTCCGGTGAATAACGATAACGTCGATTCCGCCGACGTCGCGCGCCACGCCCGAGCGACACTCGACGCGTGGCGCGAATGCGGTGCGGATCGTCTGAACCCGGTGCGTTTTCAATTGATCGTGGCGTTGGAGCGGCGCGCGGCTGCCCACGAAGGCGATGTACGGCGGGTTCTCGACGAGCGCGTGGCGAAGCTGATTCACGCGTATTCGGCTGACGTGGCGCGCGCAACGCCCGATGCGAAGGTGGCGGACCGCGGCGCCGCCGAATCGGAATCGCTAGCGGGCCTGGTCAGGCAACTCGCGAGCAACACGCACCGATCCACCGCCTATCCCGAACTGCCTGAACTCGATTACTTCCGAGGTGTCTGGTCCCGGGTACGCAGCGAGAAACAGATACGCCAGTCGCTCGCGCCGGTGTCCGGCAACGCGGGGCCGCTCAATTCAAGCAGCCTCGTGCATCGCGCGCTTTCGTTGATGAGCGAGTTGTCGCCGGGGTATCTGAAGCAGTTCATGTCGTACGTCGACACTTTGTCGTGGATGGAGCAGATGAACGGCGGCGCGCCTGCAGCCAAAGAAACGCCTCGTTCTGGAACTACCGGCCGAAGCGGTCGAAGCAAAGCCCGCTAGCGGCGATTGCGCGAAGCCGCCGCAGACACTTCGCCAGAATCAGTCGAAATCGAACACGTCGAAAATCGAGCGCTTCTTTTTGTGCCCGCGATAATCCGCGCGGCGATCGTCATACCCGCGATGGCGTTCGCCTTCGTACGAGTGTCCACGATTCTGGTGCTCATCCCGGCCCGCGCGTGACGCGGCGGGCGCATCTCCAATTCCCGCGTCCTGCGCGATCAGCTTGTCCAGTTCGCCGCGATCGAGCCACACGCCCCGGCAGGCCGGGCAATAATCGATTTCGATCGAGCGGCGCTCGGTCATCAGCAGATCGGTCGTTGTACAAACGGGGCACTTCATCGTCACGCTCCTTGAAAATTCCAGACTTCAAACGCTCGGCCTGAGCGCGTCATTCACTAATCGCTCATGCGCCATTCATTCGCTGCCACTCGCCGCGCGTTTCGATTTCGCGCGACGCACCAGCATGTTCATGCACTCGACAAAAGCAGAGAACGCCATGGCCGCGTAGATGTAGGCCTTTGGCACGTGAGTGCCGAAACCATCGGCGATCAGCGTCATGCCGATCACCAGCAGGAAGCTGAGCGCCAGCATCACGATGGTCGGATTGCGGTCGATAAAACGCGACAACGGCAGCGCCGCGAACAGCATCACCAGCACCGCGACGATGACGGCGACGAACATGATCGGCATGTGCTCGGTCATGCCGACCGCCGTGATGATGCTGTCGACCGAAAACACGATATCGAGCACGATGATCTGGCCGATGGCCGCCGCGACCGTCAACTGAACCGTGGAGGCTGCTTTATCGGCAGCCTCGTCCGAATGAGTGACATGGTGGCGAATTTCGCTCGTCGCCTTCCACACCAGAAACAGACCGCCACCGAGCAGAATCAGATCGCGCCACGAAAACGCGTGATCGAACAGCGAGAACGCAGGCGCGGTTAGCTGCGCGATCCACGCGACCGTGCCGAGCAGCGCAAGCCGCATCACCAGCGCGAGCATCAGGCCGATGCGCTGCGTGCGCGCGCGTTGCGCCTCGGGCAGCTTGTTGCTGAGGATCGAGATGAAGATCAGGTTGTCGATGCCAAGCACGATTTCCATCACGATCAACGTGACGAGCGCTGCCCACGCAGCGGGGTCGGCCATCAGGGCGAGTAGGGAGTCCATGGGATTGTTATAGAGGCCGGTGCGGTTAATGTCACGGAACCGCTATCTTCGTCCCGGGCAAGCTTCGAATAAATCAGTGATAAGCTGAATGACATATCGATTTTTGCGAACTGTCAGCGGCATGCTCAACTATCGTCATCTCTATTATTTCTGGATCGTCGTCAAGGAAGGCGGCTTCGCGCGCGCCGCCGAGCGGCTCGACGTGGCGGTCCAGACGGTCAGTGCGCAGGTGCGCGAACTGGAGAAATCGATTGGGCGTCAATTGCTGAAGCCGGCGGGACGAGGCGTCACGATGACCGAGGCCGGCGAGACCGCCTTCAATCGCGCGGAGCAGATTTTTCAGCTTGGCGAAACCTTGCTCGACGAGATGCGCGAGCCGGGCGGCGAGGGCGCGGCGCGGCTAGCGGTAGGTCTGTCGGACGGCATTTCAAAACTCGCCGCGCATGCGCTGCTTGCGCCAGTGCTCGGTACGCCGTCGCTGAGGCTGTTGTGTCACGAAGGCGAACATGCGCAGCTTATGTCAGAGCTGGCGCTGCATCGGCTGGATCTGGTGCTGGCTTGTCAGCCTGCACCGCATAACGCGGATTTGCGCGTGACGAGCCAGCGGATTGCCGGCTCGCCGGTCGACTGGTATGGCCCGGCGGACATCGTGCGCAAGGCCGCGCGCGCCGGTTTTCCAGCATGCCTGGCCAGTCTGCCGGTGCTGCTGCCTACCCGCCATGGCGCGCTGCGGGCGCGGCTCGACCGCTGGTTCGAGAGTGAGGGCATCCGGCCGCGCATCGTCGGCGAATTCGAGGACAGTGCGCTGATGGCCGTGTTCGCCGCGCGCGGGCTGGGCGTGTTTCCGCTCGCGGAACTGGGCGCGGAAGACCTGTCGCTGCTGCGTGGTTTGCGGTTGCTGGGTCGCGCGGAGGGCGTGATCGAAGAGGTTCACGCAATCCGGTCGCGGCGCGGGCAGCATCACGTGCTCGCGTCTCAGGTGCTGGCCGCTGCACGTTCGTGATCGTGCCGGGCGCGCAATGTGAAAGACTGATGGTCTGAAAATGGACTATGCCCGGACGAAGCCGGGCATAGGTCTTTACCGCTTACGCACTGATTGCGCGGCGCTGAAGCCGCGCAATCAGACGCGCATCACAAGCCCGCTTAGAACGCGTGACGCATACCCACCGTCACAGCGACCTGCGAGTTCGTCGCAGACGGCGACAGCGTGTTGAGCATTGCATGCGACAGCACCGAATCCGCCGGCGCGCCGTGCACGTTCTGATACACGCCTTCCAGATAGAAGTCGGTGCGCTTGCTGACCGAGTAATCCGTTTGCAGCATTGCCGTGTTCCAGCCCGGCGACGAACCGTTGTACGCGCCGTGCGTGAACGTGTACGCACCCGACACGCTCAGTGCCGGCGTCAGTTCGTACTTCGCGTTCACTTCATAGTTGTCGAGGCGCAGCGAGCCGCCCAGCGTGCCCGACGACGTGTCGCCCGAACCGAGGTAGGTGCCCGTGCCGAACGAGAACACGCCCGACGCGTTGTCGATCTGCGAGTGGCTCCACACGAGGCCGACGGTAGCCGGGCCGAACGTGTAGTTACCGCCCAGCGACCAGATACGCTGACGTTCGGCGATGAAGTTCGCGCTCGTGTCGCTCGACGTGACCGCGCCCGAACCGCTGCCCGCGTTGTTCAGTTGCAGGTAACCGGCAGCCAGGTTCACCGGACCCATTGCATACGACAGACCGAAACCGTACGAGCGGTTGTCCGCGAACGCGCCAGCCTGGTTGCTGAACGAGTACATCGTCTCGAACGTGACGCCGTGGTAGACCGGGCTCGCGTACTTGACCGAATTGTTGATGACGACCGAGTTCGCCGCCAGGTTGTCGTTTTCGAACGGGTGCGCCGCGATGCTGCCGCCCCACGTGTTGAACGCGGACGTCAGCGGGCCGACCGTGTCGTTCATCACGTCGAACTGGCGACCCAGCGTGACCGTACCGTACGCGTCGCTTTGCAGGCCGACCCATGCCTGGGAACCGAATGCGCTACCGGCGAAAGCCTGCGAGCCGTTGTTCAGATTGAAGCCTTGCTCCAGTTTGAAGATCGCGTGCAGACCGGCACCCAGATCTTCCGAGCCCTTCAGGCCGAACACCGTGTTCTGCGTCGAGCTGCTGCCGAGCTGGTAGTTAGCGTGGCCTTGCTGGTTGTTGGTGTACACGAATCCTGCATCGATGAGGCCGTACAGGGTGACGCTGCTCTGCGCATGCGCCGTCATCGTAAAGGCGCCGCACAGGGCTGCCGCGAGTAGACACTTTTTCATACTTGTTAGCTCCGTGATTAAACGGTGATTGATGGATTCAGTAGCTTGTTCAACAACGCCACGCACGCGCATGCAATAGATTCGCAATCGTTGTTGCGAATGTCGCAATAGCGAGGGTTATATTTTTGCGATTATTGCGTGCAAGCCATTCCAATGACTGGTCAATGGCGCACGCCGGTCGACTGCCTTGTTTTTCAAAATCGGCGATGCAGATACGCTCAGCCGGATGCGAAAAGTGACAGCGCAATCATATGGCGGTGGAAATAAAATCGGTGCCGGAAAAAATAAAACGCGTGGCGCGGAAGAAACATTGAGGGCCCGAAGCTTACCGCGTTCGATCGCATGCTGGGAGGGCTCTGTGACGTTCTTACGACACAATTTCGCATGAAGACGTGGGTTTTGTATCGAATGCGGGATGTTGAATGGCAAATCAAACCTGAAGTGATTCGTCAAGGCGGCTTAACTCGCCATTTATTTTGAAATATTAAAGAAAGGCTAATGTAATTAAATAATGATCGGAATATCGACGGAATCTGGAATTGCTTTTGTAAAGCGATGGTCGAAATCAATGCCGGAATTCCAGTCATTCCAATGCTGATTTTTTACGCAATTAGTCCGCATTTTGCGGCGACAGCGCGCGCTACTTACGAATTATTCCGCGGATCGTTGAGCCGGATTGCGTCGACGCATGCCATCAGATTGCGCCCGCTATCGCCGACATCGTGGCGGCGATCAGCAGGACGGCCTGCATGGCGTCCAGTATCGACGGACGAGTCGCGATCAACGCGCCCGAGATCGCCACGCCCAGCGCCGCGCCGGTCTGACGCGCCGCGTTCAGCACGGCCGCCGCGACTCCCGCACGATCGCCGTCGACGCAGCCCATCAACGCCGCGGTCGTGGCCGGAGTGATCAGACTCGCGGCGAGGCCGATCGCGGGCAGCGGCAGTGCCAGCATCAGATACGGCGCCGCCGGGCCGACCGTCGTCAGCATGAGAAAGCCGACGGCGGCCAGCACGAAAGCACCAGCGACCAGCCATCGCGGACCGAGCCACTGAACCGCGCGCTTCGACAGCAGGCTGCCGACCGGCACCACAATGGTGAGCGGCAAAAACGCCAGCCCGGCGCGCAACGGCGTGTAGCCGCGCTGTTGCTGCAAATAGAGGCTGAGCGTGAAAAGCAGCCCATAAAACGTGAACGCCGACACCATCGACGCGATCACCGAGCCGGAAAACAGCGGCTGCCGGAACAGGCTAAAAGGCAGCATGGGGTGCGTGCGGCGGGTTTCGATCGCGACGAAAAGCGCGCCGGCGCCCAAGGTTGCGGCGACACATCCGGCAAGCGCGGCGGAATGCCATCCGTAGACCGGCGCTTCGATGATCGACACGTTCAGCAATGCCAGCGTGGCGATGCCCGCTAATTGCCCGGCGAGGTCGAATGTACGCGGGACGTGGCGGGGTGCTTCGGGCACAGCTCGCGGTCGGACTCGCCACGCCATCACCAAGCCCGCCAGGCAAACCGGAACATTGACCAGAAAGATGCCGCGCCATCCGCTCAAACCGATCAGCACGCCGCCCAGCAGCGGCCCGGCCGCCATCGCCACGCCGCCGAATCCCGCCCACAGGCCGAACACCGCAGCACGTTCCCGCCAATCCGGCCAGCTCTGGTTGATCAGCGCCATCGATGCGGGCACCAGCAATGCGGCGCCCACGCCCTGCAACACCCGGCCCGCGATCAGCAGGGCGAGGCTGGGCGCGGCTCCGCATAGCGCGGACGCCACCGTGAACGATGCGAGCCCGGCCATATAGACGGCGCGCGCGCCGAACCGGTCGGCGAGTGTCCCGCCGCTCAGCAGCAAACTCGCGAAGCTCAGCGTGTACGCGTTCACCACCCACTGCAAACCGGCGACGCTGCCCGCGAGGCCGGTCGCGATCCGCTCGAGCGCCACATTGACGATCGACGTATCGAGAATGACGATCACGTAGCTGATGCTCGTCGCAAAAAGCACTTGTCGTTGCTGCCGGTCGTTGTTCATCTGCCTGAATTCCCCGCGTGTAATTGACTGGTGTCTGCCGGAGTATTGGAGACGCACGCGCAACGATGCTTCGACACGTATCGAAACGTGCCGCGTTCAATGGCGCTATGCTCGATCCGATATCACGGAGACCGTCATGCATGCGCAGCCGAACCTGTCCGCTACCGCCTTTCTCATTTCAGACGCCGCCCGCGCCGCCATGCTGATGGCGCTGGCCGACGGCCGCGCGCTGCCGGCGGGCGAACTGGCGCACGCCGCTGGTGTCACCGCGCAGACCGCGAGCAGCCATCTCGCGAAGTTGCTGGACGGCGGCCTCCTCGCGGTCGAACAGCAGGGACGCCACCGCTACTACCGGCTCGCCGACCCGCAGGTTGCGGTTGCACTCGAAAGTCTTGCTTCGATTGGCGCGAGGCGGCCGGTCCGCCGGAAAACGCCGACTCGCGACGCCCGGAAATTGCGCCTCGCGCGCTGTTGCTACGACCATCTGGCGGGGCAGGCGGGGGTGGCGATCACGCTCGGTCTGATCGAGCGCGGCTTCCTTATGCCCGCGAGCGACAAGACGTTCGACGTGACGCCAGCGGGGTCGGCGTGGTTTGCCGGCATGGGGCTCGATGTCGGCGCGCTGCGGCCCGGCCGTCACGGGATCGCGCGTCAGTGCCTCGACTGGACCGAGCGGCGTCATCATCTTGCCGGGCCGCTCGGCGTAGGATTGCTCGACCTGCTGTGTTCGAAGGGATGGCTGCGTCGCGCGAAAGCCTCGCGGGAAGTGCAGATCACGCCGGACGGCTGGACCGGATTGCGCGAGCAACTGGGACTGACGCCGGAGTCGATTGAACGGGCAGGGGAGGAAGCCCTACAGTCACCCCAGACACACGATTAACCAACGGAGCACACCATGCGAATCCAGACAGCATTTCTCTTCGACCTCGACGGAACGCTCGTCGACAGCGTCTACCAGCACGTGCTGGCGTGGAAAGAGGCGCTGGACAGCGAAGGGATCCCGCTGTCGGTATGGCGGATTCATCGCAAGATCGGCATGAGCGGCGGCCTGTTCACCGACCAGCTGATGCGCGAAACCCACGGCGAAATCAGCCCCGAACGCGGCGATCGGCTGCGTCAGGCGCATGCCGACGCATATCAGCGGATGCGCGCGCAGGTGTGCCCGCTGCCCGGCGCGCGCGCCCTGCTCGACGCGCTGACGCAAGCCGGCACGCCGTGGGCCGTGGCTACCAGCGGCCGGATGGAAACCGCCGCGTTGAATCTGGAGGCGCTCGGCGTCGATCCGGCGAAAGCCGTGGTCGTCACGCGCGACGACGTCAAATACGCGAAGCCCGACCCGGACCTGTTCGTGGCGGCCGCGGAGCGCCTTGGCGTGCATATCGAGCACACGGTCGTGGTCGGCGACAGCATCTGGGACATGCTCGCCGCGCGGCGTTGCCGGTCGCTGGGCGTCGGGGTGCTGTCGGGCGGTTATGGCACGGAAGAGCTCGAGCGCGCAGGCGCGCTGCGGGTCTACGACGATCCCGCCGACCTGCTGGCGCATCTGGACGAGGTGGCGTCGCGGCCGTGATTCATCGGCGGGACGGGTTGTAACGCGGGCCAGCTTGGCCGACGCCAGGTTTCAATGCTTGCCGTATTGCGAGTTGGACTGCGGCGGGGCGTTCACTCTGGAGGACTCCCTGACCAGCTGATCGGTCATCGCCGCCGCGACCGGATGTGAACCGTGCGCGCTCGACGGCGGCAGCGGCAGCGACGGATCGGGTTTGGCCGATTCCTTGACGAGCCGCGCGGTCATCGTCGCCGAGACGGATTTCGATTGCGACTTCGACTGCGGCTTCGTTTGCGCCTTCGACTCGCGCTGCTTGCGGCTGTCGCCCTGCTGGGCAAGCTGTACGGTTTTCGATTTCGCGCGCGCATCCCGGCGAGCTTCGGCCGATGCCTGCGTGCGGGACGTGGCGGGCGGTTTATCCGCGAGACGAGGCGTTGCGCGCGTCGAGTGTGGCGTCGCCGCCACGACCGGCGGGGGTGGGGCGCGAGGAGATTCTGGGGGGGCCAGGGACACAAAAGGCACCGAAGCCGGCGCGGCAGGTTTGTCCGCCGCGCCGGTCTCAGGCGTCGCAGCGAGCACGCTGCCCGAGGCCATGCGCGCCGCGCTGGCCGGCAGATCGAGCCGGGGCGGAATCTCTGTTTCGCTGACCACCGCGCCGGTTGCGGCGGGCGGTCGTTCATCGTCCTTTGGAAAAAGCAGATAACCGCCGACGCCCAGATCAATCACGAGCAGGCCGATTATCAACACCTTGCCGGTATTCGTCATATTTAACCAACCGATTATTCCGATAATGCAATTAATCGATGATAAACGACTGCCTCGGAAAGCCAGATGTACGCCATCTGGAGGCGGTATTTGATGTCGGAATGAACCTGGGATGACCCTGAATGGTGCAGTTCACGGGTGGCGCAACTACCGGTGAATTTAATCTGCATACGCTTATAACGGCCGCGCGCAAGTTTGTACTTTTCGGGCAAAGTCCCCTGTACTATACGGCTCAGCGGGGGAGCAGCCGGCAGTTGGCGTTGGGTATCCGGTGGAGGGCCGGATGCCGGGCGCCAGGACCTGTTCCCCATGAACAACCGGCGACGACCGGAAGCGGCAACAGCACAGCGCTGATCACGCGGTTGACGGTAGGGGTACCGGCCACCGTCGGGAGCCAGGCCATCGCGCCACGGCTTGCCGCGCGATCAGGTCGTCTGACTGGCTTGCCGGCTTGCCTCGGGCGTCCCACGGCGGCGGCGTGAAGAACCACGTGAACATATGAACAACTTTATTCGACCACCTGTTTTCTATCCGGCAACGGTTGTATTCGTCGACGACAGCGACAGCTACCTCGACGCATTGCGCCGGTTCTTTCCGGACACTTTTACCAATCTGTTTTTCACGCGGCCGCAAGCCGCGCTCGGTTTCATCCGTCAGCATGCCCGCGAAAATGCGCTGGAGTTTGCGTCGTCGTCGGCGTGCCTGAGCGAGCCGGGTGTCGAGCGCTTCGTCGAGACATCGGCTGAAAGGGACATCGTGGCGCGGCCGTCGCGCTTCGAAGAAGTCGCGGCGGTCGTGGTGGACTACGACATGCCGGGCATGAGCGGCGTCGAATTCCTGTCGTCGATCTCCGGGCTGCGCTGCGCGAAAGTGCTGTTGACCGGTGTCGCCGACGAGGCCGTCGCGGTCAAGGCATTCAACGCCGGGATCGTCGATCTTTATCTGCGCAAGACCGATCCTGATTCGGCCAACCGGCTCGTGCATTTCCTGAAAGACGCCAAGAGCCGGCACTGTTCCGAATCGGGCTGGCTCGCGCTCGGCGAGAACGGCATGACGTATTGCGACCCGAGAACGCGCAAGGTAATCGACGAGGTGGTGGCCCGCGAGGGCATCGTCGAGTATTACTGGCGGCCGGAGCAGAACGCCATCCTGATGTTCGACCGCGCCGGCAATCCGAGCGTGTTCGTCGCGTGGGCCGAGAACGACTGGATTTCGCAGGGCGAGATCGTCGCCGACGAGAGCGGTCCCAAAGAGCTTCTGCGGCAACTGGCGACGCGCGAAGCGATGCCGCTGTTCTGGCCGGACCTCGCGTACCGCTCCGGCATGGAATTCAGAACGCTGACGCCGCACGGCATCCCCGGCTGGGACGACGCGTTCTATGGCTGGACGCGGATCGAGACGGCCGAGATCGGGCAAACCATCCTGACGTTTGCGCAATGGCGGAATGAGCGTAACCGGTAAGTCCGGCTGACGTGTCGAGCCATATGTACGCCATTCCTCCTGCCATCGTGTCCGCGATGTTTCTGGTGTTTGGCTTATACATCCTGATTACTCAAGGGGTCACGCGCCTTACCGTCCCATTCATTCTGATGTGCGTGACGACCTTCGGGTGGCAAGGCGCGTGGACACTGCTGTTCCAGACCGACAACCCGGAAGTCGCCAGCTGGCTCGTCAGGTTGGGTTATCTGTTTATCCTGTTTCTGCCGACGGCGTTCTATCACTTCGTGATAGAAGTGGCGGGGCGCCGCCGCGAGCAGCCGCTGCTGCTGGTGTCGTACGGCCTGTGCGTGGGGCTTGCCGCGCTGCTTCCGGGCAACGAGGTGATCGCGGGTTATCAGCGGCATTTCTTCGGCTTTTATCCGATCGCGGGACCGTTGCATCCGGTGCATGTCGCGCAAACCGTAGTGCTTGCCGCACGTTGCGCGCAGATTCTTTTCGCCGCGCGCCGGCAATCGGCTGGCGAAGTGCGCAAGCGTCTGAACCTCTGTCTTGCCAATCTGTGCCTGTACTCCTTTGCCGCCGTCGACTACGCGGTCAATTACCGCTATTCGTTTTATCCGCCGGGCGTGTTGTTCGTTGCGCTGAGCCTCGGGTTGCTGGCTATTACGATTGTTCGCTATCACCTGATTCATCCGTATGCGCTCGCGGCCACCATCGCGCACGAAATTTCGACGCCGCTTGCCACCATCGGCATGCACGCCGATGAAATCGCCAGCGTGTGGGCGCATGTGTTCCAGGGTTACAGGCTGGCCGTTGCGCACGGTCTTCATGAGGATCGCGAAGGGTGGGCGAAGTCCGAGCGCATCAACCAGCTTGCCTCGGCGATCCGGCGCGAGGTTGCGGGCACGACCGCGATGGTCGAAATGGCGCTTACGTCGTTCACGCTGGAGCGCCTGGACCGTAGCCGGTTCGGCGTGCATCTGCTGCAGCATTGCGTGACGGCGGCGCTCGAAAGCTACCCGTTTCGCGGCGACGAACGTTCGCGCGTCACGGTCATTTCGATTCCGCCGACGGTGAAATTTTCGGGATCGGACACAGTGGTGATTTTCGTGCTGTTCAACCTGCTGAAAAACGCTCTTCACGCGATCCGGATCGGCGGCGACGGCCAGATCGTGATCAGCGCGGTTCTGCAGGACGACTTCTGCGTGCTGCAAGTCCGCGATACCGGGCCGGGGATTGCGCCGGACGTGCTGCCCCGTATCTTCGACGCCTTCTATTCGACCAAGCAGCACGGCAGCGGCGCGGGCATGGGGCTCGCGTTCTGCCGCCGCGCGACCGGACTGCTCGGCGGCAGCATCGACTGCAGTTCGGTGCCCGGTTTGCACACGACCTTCACCGTACGGCTGCCGGTTCCCGGCACTCCGGCCGATCGTACCTCGCGCGAAACGTCGATGCAGTTTGCCCGTCAGCATTAACGCGGCAAAGCGCATAGCTGCGCGTTATGCGATCCAAAAATGGCAAAGCTGCCATCTAACAGTCGATTATGACGTTTCCAGCAACAGTGAATTCATGGACTAGGTATTTACCCTAGGTCGCGGCGCTCCTACACTCCTTCCATTCGCTGAAGACACACAGGTTTTTTCAGCGCACAAAACAATCTCTGGAGGTAGGAATCATGAAATCGCTGATCGAAGCTGCTGTTATCGCCGCCCTTATCGCTGCGCCGCTGGCCGCATTTGCACAAAGCAATCAACCGGTGACCCGTGCTCAGGTGAGCGCGGAACTGGTCCAACTGGAAAAGGCCGGCTACAACCCGGCGACGTCGAACGCTTACGACTACCCGGGCAACATCCAGGCCGCCGAAGCACGCGTTGCCGCTCAGAACGCCGCCGCTCAAAACAGCGGTTATGGCTCGACGGCTAACGGTTCGTCGCAGGCAGGCGCCCGCACCAGCGAGCAGCCGACTTCGTATTCGGCACCGGTTGTCAACTACGCTCGTTGATTCTGGTGAGTGGGTTGCAGAGTCGGTTTTGTAACCCGTGCCTCGTGTCGAGTTTAAGCAGTAGTGAAGTAGTGATGTAGTGAAGCAGCAGAGCAGTAGTAAAGCAGCAGTAAAGCAACAGAGCAGTAGTAAAGCAGTGAAGCAGCAACTAGCCGTTAGCAAACGTGAATGGCCTGCATCGCCCGAGGGTGACGCAGGCCATTTGCGTTGGCGCAGCCGGATTCGTCAGCAAACCGGCTTCGACGCGACCCGCGGGCAGGCCGGCGCGCCACTCACGTCGCCCGCGTCCATCCCTACACCGTGAACAGCGGGCGAAGCTCGCGGATGTCCTCCACGGTCTCCAGCCCGTTGATCCGCTCGATCAACCGGTCGGCCTTTGCCGCGCCGAGCACCGGCGCCATCAGATCGCGCGCTTTTGCGTTGACGGCCTCCGTGTTCAACGGATTCTCCTTCGTGCCCGGCGGAAACTTCGTGAAATGGCTGACCTTGCGGCCATCGGTCAGCGTGACTTCGACAATTGCGCCGCGCGGCGCGGACGGGTCCATCAACGCGGCATCCGGCGTCACGGTGACTTTTGCGCGCTGCGCGAGAATGCGCGGGTCGTGCATCAACGCAACGTCGTGACTGTCGACGAAAGACACCGCGCCCTTCACCAGCGCAAGCGCCACGAGATGCTGGCAATTGACATCGGGCATCGCACTCTCGCCGACGATGCCCTCGGCGTCGGTCGGAATCTTCACGACGATACTGCGCACGTTGTCCGGATTTAGCCCGTACTGCTTGCGCAACGTCAGCAGCGCATCAAGCGGCGACTGGATCGGGTAGCCGACCGAGTAAGTCTTGATCGCCGTCTCCGTGACATAGAAGCGGCTCCCCAGGCCGTCGAGCATCGCCTCCGGTTTCGGACTCGTCGATAGCGCGATGAACAGGTTGTTGGTGCCGTCGAGCACGTCGTAGACGCCCGTCAATCCTGCCTGCACCATGTCGACCGCTGTCACGCCGTTGCGCGCGCCCATGCCCGCGAAGTCGAATGCCTTTTCGATGTGGTCCTTGTCCTTCACCCAACTCCAGATGCCCGACACCTGTTGCGCCGAGTACGAAATCGCGTAGCGCGTGCGCAGTTCATCCAGTTGTGCGAGCGATGCCGCCGCGCCCAGCGCGCCGAAAGTCGATGCCGTGCCTTCGGCGCTGCGGTGCGTGCCGCGCACGAGGTCGGGCCCGAGCGCCATCAGCAGACGGCAGGAAAGGTCGTAGCCGAGCGTCACTGCGCGAATAAGCGCCTGGCCGCTACGGCCTTCGCGCTCGGCGAGCGCCAGCGCGGCCGGCACCACCGAGCTGCCCGGATGCGCCTTGGTGACCGGCTCGAAATCGTCGGTTTCGTCGGAATGCGCGCACATTGCATTGGCGAGCGCGGCGTTGATCGCGGTGGTGCGAAAGCTCGCGCCGATCACCGACGCCTGCGGCTCGCCGCCGAGTCCGTGCACGTAGTTCACGGCCATCGTGCCGGGCCTCATCCGCGCGCCGGATACCATCGCGCCGAAGGTGTCGAGAATGCGGTGCTTGCAGGCGAGCACGACCGCGTCGGGCAGCGCGGTGTCGCGCGAGGCCACCATGTAGCGTGCAAGGCGTCCGGTTATGTCGGCGCCGTTAGTGGTGCTGTGGTTTGCGCCGGGGCTGGCCGCTTCATCGGCGGCGAAGAGGCGGGGAGACAGCGCCAGCGCAGCCATCGCGCCAGCGGATTTGAGCATGCGGCGGCGCGCCGGCATGTGAAACTCGGCCATGTATTTCCTTTACGGTGAGGGTGAACCAGGTGATCGAATCAAACGAGCCGCTTCGCCGTGCTATTGCATCGCGGCCCAGAATCCGCAGTGATGTTCTTTCGCGTAGGCGTCGCCGGTGATGATGTCGGTCGCGCCGCCGGGCAGCAAGCCGAGCCGCTGCGTTTTCGCGGTGTCGTAGCGCGGCCAGTCGGGTTGCGTCGCGGTGTTCGGATTGCCGGTGCGCGCGAAGCTTGCCCAGTACGTCTGCATCATCTGCGAGAGTCGGCTCTGTTCGGGCGAGAGCGGGAGATAACCGCTCGACTGTCCGCTCGACACCGGCGTGGCGGCGTCGCCGCGCCAGATGTATTGCAATTCGGACGAGTGCGCCGCGCCGATCTCGAACGACGGCGGCACCACCATGTACGGCGTATGCGGCGCGGTGTCGTCGCGGAACTCGTAGGTGTAGGTGGGCACCCAGGCCGACAGCGCATCCGCGACCGGCACCGAGCCGCACGCGAAGCGCGAATCGGTCTGCACCGCCGCGAGCGCGACGCCCGCCGACGGATACGCATTCAGCGGATATTCGGCGAGCACGCGCGAGGCCTTGTCGCCCATCTGCGTCTGCACGGACGAGCGGTAGCCATCCGGCGTCAACGGTTGGCGCACCATGTCGTTGCCTTCGTAGACGAACACGCGCGTCTCGTGCCGCACGTTGCCGACCAGCACCGGCACGCGATTGAAATTGCCCGAACGGAACGCGTCGAGCACCGGCACCGGTTGCGCGGAGCCGCCGGTGACCGGACGCCAGGTAAGGTTGGTCTTGACCTGCGCGTCGATGATGTCGGCCGGGCTCTTGCGGCGCAGACACGCGATTTCGGTCGACGGGTCCGTGCAGCCGAGCGCTTCGGCAAATGTCTTGCCTCGCGTGGTCGCCGTGTCGTGACTGACGATCGCGCAGTCGCCGATACTTTCGATGATCGCGCGGTTGAACAGGCCTTTAGCCGCCGGCGACGCCAGCAGCCAGCACACCGATCCCGCGCCCGCCGACTGTCCGCCAATCGACACATTGTCGGGATCGCCGCCAAACGCCGCGATGTTCTGCCTGACCCATTTCAACGCGCTGATCTTGTCGAGGTCGCCATAGTTGCCGCTCGATTGCCGGTCGGACGATTCCGCGTCGAGCGCGGGCAGCGCCAGATAGCCGAGCGCGCCGAGCCGGTAGTCGACCGTCACGACGATATTGCCCTGCGAGGCGATTTGCACCGGCTGCATGTCCGCCCCCGCGCCGTTGATCCAGCCGCCGCCGTGGAACCAGACGATCACGGGCAGATGCGCATCGACGTGACGGGGTTTCCACACGTTCAGATTCAGACAGTCTTCGTGCCAGCTCGCGCCGTTGCCGGGCCGCCAGAACGTGGCCGACTGCACGCAGGCATTGCCGGGTTGCGTAGCGTCGCGGATGCCGGTCCACGATGCCGCGGGCTGCGGCGCGCGCCAGCGCAGATCGCCCACCGGCGGCGCGGCATACGGAATGCCCTGATAGACATCGACGACGCCATGTTCGACGCCGCGCAACGCGCCCGCGCGGGTGGTGATGACGGCGGCGTCATCGGCGTTGTCGGCGTGAGCGGGCCACGCTGTCAGCATCGACCAGGCACAGACCGCGGCGATGCCTTGCCGCAGGAACGTGCGCGCCAACCGCCGTGCGGGACGATTCGAGCGGGCATCCGATGCCTGTTTGTATGCCGTCATGCCGGGTGTCTCCTGGTGTTTTATCAGCGGCGCGTTGCTGCGTCAGTTTAACGACACCCAATGCGAACCCAGTCCCTCGGTGATCGACGCCGCGTCGAACCGGTAAGCCATCAACGCAGCGAATCCGCGGCGGCCGTCGATCGATGCCGCCGCGCTCGTGAAGCCATGTTTCGCGAGCAACGCGGCTTCGATGGCATCGGCGGCGGCCTTGCCGGTTTCGATCGCGGCCATCGTGCTGCCCGCGTTGCGCGCGAGTCCGGCGGTCTGGGTGGCGGCGATGCCGAGAGCGTGGCGCGTGCGTGTGCGGTCAAGCTTGTGCAGACGCGCCATCGCCAGCACTGCGCCGAGCACGCCGACCGTCGACGCGGCATTCCAGCGCGCACGGAACTCGTCGCTATCGACGGCGGCGAGAATGCGCGCGGCGGCTTCGATCCCGACAGCGGCGGCGGCCGCGATGTCGTCGGCGGATGCGTCGAGCCGGTCGCCCGTCGCGATCACGGCGGCCAGCACGGGCGCCGAAGGCGACGCCGATTCCGGCCGCGCCGCCAGCGTCGCGCCGAGTACCCACGCGTGCATCCGCGTGTCGTTGCGCGACTCGCCGCCAGGCGCTTGCAGTAGAGCGGCGACCTGCTTCGCGGCCTCGCCGGCTGAGGCGATCCGCTCGCGCGCCTGTGCAACGGCCTGGCGGGCGACGGTCTGCACGCGCAGATCCATCAACGCAATCGCGGCGAATCCGGTCAACGCATCCGACACGGCGGAATGAGCGGCGGGGTTATGCATGATTCAGTTCCTCGTTCGGCGTGCACAAAGCGAATAGCGCATCGAGATCCGGCGCGGTGTCGAGTCCTTCGACGATGGCCGCGAGACGCGCGGTCGTGCCGCTGCCCAGACGCGGGTCGATCAGCAGACGCACCTTGTCCATCAGTTCATCGACCGTGAGCGGCCTCGCTAAACTGCCGCGCGCGTGTTCGACGTGGTGGCTCAGCGTCGAGCCGTCCTTCAGCCGCGCTTCGATGAACACTTCGTCGCGCTGCACGGACGCATCCGGCGACAGCGTCGTTTTTGCGCGCACCTCGCGGACGTCGTCACGCAGCACGCGTTCGTCGTCGTATTGCGCGAGGCCGACCTGCCGGTCGCACAGCGCGGCGGCGACGCCGTGAATCGCGCTGAAGCGTGCCTGCAGACCGTCCTTCGGCTGCGGGTTGCCCATCAACTCCGGCACCAGCGGATGACAGCGCAGCGTGATGGCGTCGATCGACTCCACGTCGTCGATTTGCGTGGACAGAGCAAGCCCGCCGTCGATGGCCGGATGCGCGACGATTCCGCACGGATACGGCTTGTACGTGTTGAACAGCAACTCCCAGCGCTCGCCGAAATCGTCGTTCATCAGCGCGAAGTCGACCTTGGTGGACAGCGAGTGCGAATAGCCGCCGGGCGCTTCTAAAATGTCCGTGGCCGCGTGCACGCCGCGCTGCGCGAGACGCGCGGCGGCAATGCCGTTGGCGGCCGCCTTGCCGGGGTGATAGGGCTTGGTCATCGTGCCGAACGCTTCGCGCTGTCCGACGAACATCGACGCGGCGATCGAGACTGCTTCGGTCAAGCCGTGCTGATCGAGTCCGAGCAGCAGCGCCGCCGTCACCGCGCAGCCGATCACTCCGCATGTGCCGGTGATGTGCCAGCCGCGATCGTAGTGTTCCGGCGAGATCGACACGCCGGCCCGCAACTGCGCCTCGCAGCCGAGCGCGAACGCCGTTAGCGCACGCGCGCCGTCCGGCTGGGTTGCTGGCGTCAGCGCGGTCAGCACCGCGAACACCGAAGCAGCGGGATGAATCACCGTGGCGAGATGGGTATCGTCGAAATCGTCGAGATGGGCGGCGAAGCCGGTCGCCAGTGCGGAAAAGTGGCTGTCGACGCGCTCGCCGCGTCCCGGCACGGGCGCGATTTCGTCGACGCCAAGTTCGCGCGCGGTGGCGAGAATCGCTTCGACGCCGGGGTGCGTAGACGCGCCGATCGACGTCCCGATCACGTTGATCAGCGAGCGCCGGGCTTCCTGCGCGACATCGACCGGCAATGGACGCTGCGCCAGACGGAAAAGACCCTGCGCGAACGTGGCGGCAATGGAACTCATCGGGACAACTCCTCAAGACGAACGCCGTTGGTCCGTGGCCCGAACAGGCCGACCATCACGACGATCACAAGCATGGCTGACGAAATCAGCACGAACACGGCCGGCACGCCCGAATGTTTGAGCAGGGCCGCCACCCAGAAGCCGACGAAGATCGAACTCACGCGGCTCCAGCTAAATACGAAGCCGACCGCACGCGCGCGGATACGCGTCGGATACAGCTCGGCCTGATACGTGTGGAAGATGCCGATCATCCAGTTGTTCGCGATCGTGACGATGCCGCCGAACAGCACGATCAGCACCGGCTCGCGCGCCATCCCGAACAGCACGCCCGCCACCGCCACCGCAATCGCGCAACCAACCAGTTGCCACTTACGCTGAAGCCGCTCCGCGCAGCACATCGCGCCGAGTGCGCCGAGCGGCGTCGTGAACGCGATCACCATGGTGTAAAGCAGCGAGTGCGTAATCGTGATGCCCTTCGAGTACAGCAGCACCGGCACCCACGCGCCGAACCCGTACACGCCGAAGGTCTGGAAGAAGTTGAACATCGACAGCATGATGGTGCGGCGCAGATAGCGGCCGTGCCAGATTTCCGACCACGAGCCTTTTTCGCCGCGGCACGAGCCGGGCGCGTCGAGGCTCGGCGCGGCGAGCGCCTGGCCGGTTTCCGCGATCACGCGCGCCTCGATCGCGTCGACGATTGCATGCGCTTCCGCCTCGCGGCCCTTGCTTTCGAGCCAGCGCGGCGACTCCGGCAGACCGCGCCGCATGAACCAGATCAGGATCGCGCCCGCCGAGCCGATGATCATCACCCAGCGCCAGCCGTCGAGTCCGAGAATCGCGTGCGGCACCAGCAGATACGACAGCACCGCGACGATCGGCACCGAAGTCAGGATGATCAGGATGCTGAACGCGGAGTAGCGTCCGCGAGCGCGATAGGGCGTCAGTTCGGAGATGTAAGTGTCGACAGTAATGAGTTGCACGCCGATGCCGAGCCCGGCGAAGAAGCGCCACAGGTCCATCGCTTCAGGCGAAGTCTGGAAAGCCGAGACGAAGGTCGCCACCGAGTAGATCAGCATCGCGCCGGTGAACACCGCACGCCGTCCGAAGCGGTCCGTGAAGCCGCCCAGCGCGACCGTGCCGACGAACATGCCCGCGAAGAACGAGCCGAGAAAGCTGGCGAATCCGTTGACGTCGAACAGCCCCGCCGTGGTTGCCCGGTACAGACCGCTGCCGATCAGCCCGAGCGAGATATAGGCCGCCATGAACATTTCGTAGAACTCAAACCAGCCGCCGATGGCGATCCGCACCACGAGGCCGCGAAAGTAGCGCGTGGGCGGCAGGCGGTCGAGCCGCGCCGACACGCTGGGCGCGGCGTGAGCCGTCCCGGCGATTTCCTTTTCCATGTACATGACGTCTCCTGGTCTGTATGGAATGGGCTTGGTCGTGTCGTTTTGCTGGTTCGTGGTTCAAGTTTTAGTGTCGACACTTTTGACATGATAAAGCGGTATTTGCTCAAAATTCAAGAGTCGGGCAAATCATCTGTGTACACTTTGTCGAAGACGGTGCAGCGTGGCGCGCGCTAGAACATTGGCCGCCGTTTGCTAGAATCCGCTGCTGCGCCGGTCTCCGGCGCGCCCCAGACAAGGACCCGCGATGGACGAAGATGTCGACAAAAGCACCTTGGCGGACGACGGCGAGGCGTCGCCCGTGGCGGAGATCGTCGACTGGGTGGCGCGCGGGATTATCGAAGGAAGGCTCGCGGCCGGCGACGATCTGAACTCGGTCGATCTCGCCAAGCGCTTCGGCGTGAGCCGCACGCCCGCGCGCGAGGCGCTGTTCGTGCTGAGCCGCGAAGGGCTGGTGGACTGGGCGCCGCGTCGACGCCCGCGCGTGTCGGCGGTCAATCTGAAAGACGTGCGCGAAATTTACCAATTGCGCGCGATCCTTTACGCGCAGGTGTCGCTGGCCATCGTCGAACACGCGACCGACGACGACATCGCCTCGCTATGGCGCGCGCACCAATGTCTTGCCGACGTGGCCGCGAAGGGCGACGTCGACGGCTATTTCTGGGCCAATGTCGCGTTCCGCGACGAAGAATTGCGCGTGTGCCGCAACGGCATTTTCAAGGAAGTGCTCGATTCGATGCGGATGCGGACCAACCGTCTGCGCCACCTCAGCACGACGCTGCCAGGCCGTTTGCAGCGCTCCTGCTCGGATCATCAGCGGCTGTGCGAAGCGTATGCCGAGCGGGACGGCACGCTGGCGGCGGCGTTGAACCGGTCGATCGTGCTGAGCGCGTTGCACGCGATCGAGCAGGCATGGGCGGAAAGCCCGAACGGTGCTGGTTCATTCGTCAAAAGAGATTGAATCGATCCTTTAAATTCATTTTTCAGAATGATTGATCATGCGTACTCTCGCGTTATGAAACAGGCGGGAAACACGGCAATCATGAGCGATCAGATGAATCCTCCGGTGAACGGACTGAGTACGGCGGCGTCGGCGTCGGCGTCGGCGTCGGCGCCGCCTTCCCACAGCAGCTACGCGCAACGCAACGAGGCTTACTGGAAGCGCAATCTCGCGGTCTGCGTGTTCGGATCGTTCACGACGCTCGTGAGCCTGAGCATGCTGCTGCCGTTCCTGCCGCTCTATGTCGAGCAACTCGGCGTCGCTTCGCCGGCTGCGGTGGTTCAGTGGTCGGGCGTCGCGTTCGGCGCGACCTTTTTCGGTACCGCGATTACCGCGCCGTTGTGGGGCCGCCTCGCCAACCGCTACGGCCGCAAGCCGATGCTGGTGCGCGCGGCGATCGGCATGGCGGTGGTGATGTCGCTGATCGGCGTCGCGCGCAACGTGACCGACCTCGTGACGCTGCGGTTGCTGGCGGGTTTGATCGGCGGCTATGCGTCGGCGTCGATCGTGATGATCGGCACCCAGGCGCCGCGCGAACGCGCCGGATGGGCGCTCGGCGTGCTGTCCATCGGCGCGTTGTCGGGCAATCTGATCGGACCGTTGGTCGGCGGCTTTCTGCCGGGATGGGTCGGCATTCGCGGCACGTTCTTCGTCGGCGGCGCGATGATCGCCGTGGCTGCGGCGGCGACCATGCTGCTGGTGCGCGAAGACTTCGATCGTCTCGCGGATGCGAAACAGCGGCTCGCGGCAAGCGGTTCGTCAGCGCCGAAAGCGAACCGCGCGGTGATCCCGGCCTTGCTCGTCACCGCGATGATGGTGTTGCTTGCGAACATGTCCATCGAGCCGATCATCACCGTGTACATCGGACAGTTGGGCGTGCCGCACGCGCATCTCGCGCGGACGGCGGGGATCGTGATGGCGGCGTCCGCGTTCGGCAGCATGCTGACCGCGCCGCGGCTGGGCGCGCTGGCCGATCGCGTCGGCGGGTGGAACGTGATTGTCGGATGCCTTGCCGCCACGGCGCTGGTGATGCTGCCGCAGGCGTTCGTCACGCACTGGTGGCAACTGGCGGTACTGCGCGGCGTGATGGGAATGACGATTGCCGGATTGCTGCCGTCGATTGCGAAACTCGTGCGTCAATCGGTCGATGAAAGCCACTCGGGGACGACCTTGGGGTATCTGCAATCCGCGCAATTTTCGGGGCAGGTGATCGGTCCGCTGATCGGCGGACAGATCGGCGCGCATATCGGTTTGCAGCCGGTGTTTTTCGTGACCGCGTTTCTCTTGCTGGTGTGCGCAGGGATGAATCATTGGGTACGGTCGCGTCATGCGCAAATGGCGTGACCGCGCCGACTTCAAAAAGCACGTTCGATCCCGCGCCAGCGGTACGGAATCGAACGTCGTGTCTCTCTTGCGTGACCGTTATGCGCCGACTTTCAGCAACACCGGATCGTTGCGATACAGGTCGGGAAACATCCGCTTCAACTCGCTGACCTTCGGCATATCGTTGATCGCGATATACGGATAGTCGGGATGTAGAACGAGGAAGTTCTGGTGATAATTTTCAGCCGGATAAAAGCCCTTGAAGTTCTCGACCCGCGTCACGATCGGCCCTGAAAACACGTGTGCCTTATCGAGTTGCGCGATATACGAAGTCGCGACATTCCGCTGCTGCGGATTGGCCGGGAAAATCGCCGATCGATATTGCGTGCCGTGGTCCGGTCCCTGGTAATTCAACTCGGTCGGATCATGCGCGACCGAGAAGAAAATCTGCAACAGGCGTCCGTAGGTAATCTGCGTCGGGTCATAGGTGATCTGCACGGATTCCGCGTGGCCGGTGTCGCCTCCGCTGACCGTTTCGTATTGCGCGGTGCCGGCCGCACCGCCCGTGTAGCCGGACGCCACCTGTTTCACGCCGCGCACATGTTCGAATACGCCTTGCACGCCCCAGAAGCAGCCGCCCGCGAACACGGCGGTTTCGCTGTGCGTTGCGCCGACCTGTTCGTCCTGAACGGGCGGCGGAATTTTCGTGGCCGCTTCGGCTGAATTGGCGAAACGCTGCGCCGCGAAAACACTGGCCGCAATCGCGATGCATCCCGCGATCCGGGTGATCACCGTACGCTTCTTTAATGAAGCCTTGCTGGAAGGTGTCGCTTGCATGATGTCGGTTCCTCAGATGTTCATTGATTCACTTCACGTTGCACATTGGATGCTTCACGCGCTGCATCAGCCGAACGTGAATGCGTAGGCCTGCACGCCGGGATCGAGAAATTCGATCGAGAACGTGTGATCCGCGACGTCGCCCGTTTGCCGCACGAGTTGATACAGACGCTGCTCTGTGACCACGCCGCTGCCGTCGGCGGCGACGTCGGTGCCGTGGGCCGCGCCGGGTGCCTTGCCGTCCACGCTGACGCGAAACCGCACCGGCTTGCCGTCGTCGCCCGGACCCAGCACGAGGTGCAGATCGCGCGCATGAAAGCGGTAGACGATGCGGCCCGACGCCGCCGCGAGATTCGCGTGCTCCGCGCCGACCTTCCACGAACCGGCCAGCCCCCAGTCGTTGACCGCCGGCTGGGCAGGCGCGGCGTACGTGTGCACCTTGTCCGGCGTTTCACCGCCCGGCGACGCGAAGTTTTCCGCGCGCTGGTAGCCGATATAGGTCTCCGGCGATTGCATGTCCGCGCCGTCGGCGGCGGCCTGCACGCCTTGCGCACTCGTCGCGGAAATGCCGAGCGCGACCTTCGAGGCATCCGCGTGACCGGCTTCGGCAAGCAGTTGCTGGATCACTTTTTCCGATTCCGCGTAATCGCCTTCGCCGAAATGGTGGTAACGGATCTGTCCTTTCGCATCGACGAAATAGTGGGCCGGCCAGTACTGGTTGTTCAGCGCGCGCCAGATTGCGTAGTTGTTGTCGATCGCGACCGGATAGTCGACGCCGAGGTCGTGCGTGGCCTTCTTCACGTTGTCGATATTGCGCTCGAACGCGAACTCGGGTGCATGTACGCCGATCACCACGAGCCCCTGATCCTTGTACTTCTGCGCCCACGCCTTGACGTACGGCAGCGACCGCAGACAGTTGATGCACGAGTACGTCCAGAAATCGACCAGCACGACCTTGCCGCGCAAATCCTGGGTGGTCAGCGGCGGCGAGTTCAGCCACTGGACCGCGCCGTTCAGCGACGGCAATTGACCTTCGACGGGCAGCGCCGGCGCCTGATTTGCCGTGTTGGCGGCGGCGCGCATCATCGAGCCGGAGGCCACCATCGCGTTCTGGCCGGCAGCGGCCGGGTTGGCGGCCATCATCGCGCCGTTGCCGGAGGTGTCGATCGAACTGCTTGCAACCGCGGGCTGACTTGGGGAGGATGACGGCGCAAACCGGTCGACCAGCTTCTGTTCGAGCCCGCCGGTCGCCACCGTCGACACCCGCGCCAGCACGCCGGTATCGAGCCCGAGCGAAATCGCGACGACGCCGAGCAGCATCGCCGCGCCAATCCCGCGCCGGATCCACTCACCCGCACCGAGCGAGCGCTTCATTGCCGTGAACACCTTTCCGCCGATCAGCAACGCCACCGCCAGCGACGTCGCCGCACCCGCCGCATAAGCCGCCAGCAGCAAGGTCGTGCCGACGCTCGCGCCGCGCAGCGCGGCGCCCGTCAGCACGAGCCCGAGAATCGGACCGGCGCACGGGGCCCACAGCAGCCCCGTCGCGATGCCGAGCAGAAACGACGAGCCCGCGCGCACCTGCTGCCCGTCACCCTGCGCGAAATTCGACAGCCGGTTACCGGCGCTGACGAACGGGCGCATCAGGTGATCGGCGAAACGCGGCAGCAGCAGCGTCAATCCGAACACGGCCAGCAAGACGATGGCGAGCCAGCGGCCATACTGATTGGCCTGCGTGACCCAGCCGCCGCCGACCGCGGCCAGCGTCGCGACCAGCGCGAACGTGAGCGCCATGCCTGCGAGCAGCGGCAAGCCGCTGCGCACGAATGGCTGATCGGCGCGCGCGAACACGAAGGGCAGCACGGGCAGAATGCACGGACTGAGGATCGTGAGGGCGCCGCCAAGATAGGCGAGGACGATGAGTAGCATGTCGGTTCCGGGCGTTTTGTTTGAATTCGCGTTTGAATGGATTCGGGGTTGAGCGTCGTAAGCGTGTCAGGCAGGTTTGAGCGGGCTCAGGCAGGCGTGAAGGTCATCGCGACGCCGTTCATGCAGTAGCGCAGGCCGGTCGGTTGCGGGCCGTCATCGAACACATGGCCGAGGTGGCCGCCGCAGCGCACGCAATGCACTTCCGTGCGCGACATCGCGAACGAACTGTCCGAGCGGGTCGCCACTGCGTGATCGAGCGGCGCCCAGAAACTCGGCCAGCCGGTGTGACTGTCGAACTTCGTGCGCGACGGGAAAACATCGAGCTGGCATCCCGCGCAGGCGAACGTGCCCACGCGGTGCTCGTTGTTCAGCGGGCTGGTGTACGGACGCTCCGTGCCTTCCTGCCGCAGTACGGCATACTGGTCCGCCGTCAGCGACTTGCGCCATTGCTCGTCGGTGCGGGTGAACGGGAAATGCTCGCCGGGTTTGGCAGCATCGGCGGGCGTGGCGGCGAGTGCGCGCCAGCGGCCCGTGGCCGTCAGCGCGGCAAGCGCCGCCGCGCCGGAAAATGCGGATAAAAGGAAGCGCCTTCTGCGTTGCATGATGTGCCCCTCGACTGTCGATGTTGCGGAAAGTGGCGTCATCGTAGGATGCGCCCGATCCCGAAGTCCTCACGAAAAGTTAAATTAAATGTGATAACTGGCGCAGTGAAAATTTTGCACAATGAGGCTTCGGTGCGGGGCGGCGGGAGCCGGTTTTGGCCCGTGCGCCGCCTTCGTAGAGCCACCCGAGAACACACCAACCCACGCCCTCCATGGACCATCCGAAGCGCATCCTGATCGTCGAAGACGACGTCGACATCGCCAACGTGCTGAGCCTGCATCTGCGCGACGAGCGCTATGAAGTCGTGCACAGCGCCGACGGCAACGAAGGTTTGCGGCTGCTGGAGCAGGGTGGCTGGGACGCGCTGATCCTCGACCTGATGCTGCCGGGCGTCGACGGTCTGGAAATCTGCCGCCGCGCCCGGGCGATGACGCGTTACACGCCGATCATCATCACCAGCGCGCGGTCGAGCGAAGTCCACCGGATTCTCGGCCTCGAACTCGGCGCCGACGATTACCTCGCGAAGCCGTTTTCGGTGCTCGAACTGGTGGCGCGGGTCAAGGCCTTGCTGCGGCGCGTCGAGGCCATGGCGAAAGATTCGCGGATCGACGCTGGCAGTCTGCACATCGCCGGTCTGAAGATCGATCCGCTGACGCGCGAAGCCGCGGTGGACGGCTCGCCGATTGAACTGACACCGCGCGAATTCGACCTGCTGTACTACTTCGCGCAGCATCCCGGCAAGGTCTTTTCGCGGATGGACCTGCTCAACGCGGTGTGGGGTTATCAGCACGAAGGCTACGAGCACACGGTCAACACGCACATCAACCGGCTGCGCGCGAAGATCGAGGCCGATCCGGCGCAGCCCGAGCGCATCCTCACGGTCTGGGGACGCGGCTACAAGCTGGCCGTGCCCGGCGAAACGCCCGCACCGGCCTCTGCTCACAAGGACGCGCCGTGAACCTCACGCTGACCCAGCGGCTCTCGCTCGTCTTTTCCGCGTTGCTGCTCGCATGCTGCGGCGCGTCGGCGTGGCTGCAAATCCGCTCCAGCGATCTGCACGAAATGGAAGTCGTGCAGAACCTGTCGAAGAACCTCGCCGACCACATCGCGCACCGCACCACGCTGATGGACGCGAACGGTTTGCGGCCCGACGCGGTGCGTCAGCTGTTCGGCCAGTTGATGATGGTTAATCCGAGCGTCGAGGTGTATCTGCTCGACAATCAAGGCCGCATTCAGGGCGACGACGCTCCCGCCGGTCACGTCAAGCGCGAACAGGTGGACCTCGCGCCGATCCGGCGTTTCATCGCGGGCGACGCGCTGCCGATTCTCGGCGACGACCCGCGCAGCCTCGACGGCAGGAAGGTGTTCAGCGCCGCGCCGTTGCAGACCAACGGTCAGCCGCCGTCCGGTTATATCTACGTGGTGCTGCTCGGCGAAGAGCACGATGCGCTCGCCGCACGCGTGGCCGCCAGTTCGGTGTTGCGCACCACGTTGTGGTCGATGGCGCTGGTTGCGTTGCTGGGGTTGCTCGCCGGTCTGACCGCGTTCGGTCTGATCACGCGTCCGCTGCGCCGTCTCACCGACGCGATGCGCCGCTTCGATGCGGAAGGCGAGCCCGACACGCAGCCGAGCGTGCCGCGCTCCGCGCCCGCCGGGCGGCGCGACGAAATCGCGGTGCTGGAGGCCACGTTCGCGCAGATGGCGAAGCGGATCGGCGAACAATGGCGCGCGCTGACGCGTCAGGATCAGCAGCGGCGCGAACTGATCGCCAATATTTCGCACGACCTGCGCACGCCGCTGACGTCGCTGCACGGTTATCTGGAAACGTTGTCGCTGAAGGCCGGCACGCTCGGCGAGACCGAGCGCTCGCGTTATCTGGCGATCGCGCTCGCGCAAAGCGTCAAGGTGGGGCGGCTCGCGCAGTCGCTATTCGAACTGGCGCGGCTCGAACACGGCAACGTGCAGCCGGTGTTCGAGCAGTTCTCGCTGGTCGATCTCGTGCAGGACGTGTTCCAGAAGTTCGAGTTGCCGGCCGAGGCTCGGCATATCCAGTTGCGCGCGGGTATTCCGCCGCGTTTGCCGAGCGTATGCGCCGATCTGGGGATGATCGAACGCGTGCTGACCAACCTGCTCGACAACGCGATTCGCCACACACCGCGCGACGGCGCCATCGACGTCGATCTGGCGAGCGAGGACGGCAAGGTGTCGGTCACCGTCAGCGATACCGGGCCGGGCATTCCGGTGGAACTGCGCGAAGGGTTGTTCGAGCGGCCGTTCAGTTTGAGCGGTGGGCATCGCGGCGGCGGGCTCGGTCTGCTGATCGTGCAGCGGATGCTGCAACTGCATCGCAGCCAGATACGCCTGCTCGATCGCGACGGCACGGGTACGGCGTTCCGCTTCGAATTGCCGACCACGGAGAAACCGGCCACCGCAGATTCAAAGCTTTGAGCGTTCGCAGGGCGTCGATTCAGATGCGGATCAGCACCGCGCCCAGCGTCACCAGCGCGCACGCGACGATCCGCCGTGGCGTCAATTTTTCGCGCATGAACAGCCAGCCGATCAGCACCGCGAAGATCGAACTCATCTCGCGCAGCGCGGACACCGTCGCAATCGGCAGATAGCGGTACGCCTCGATAATCAGGCAATACGCGCTGAGTGCCAGCACGCCCGCCGCGATCCCCTTGAGCACCACCGCACGTCCGATGAAAAGTCCCCTGGCTCCGCCGCGCCAGTGCCACGCGAGCAGAAACTGCGGGATATTCCAGATCAGATAGACCCACATGATGTAGCTGAGCCCGTTGCCTGCGACGCGCGCGCCGATTCCGTCCACCACCGAATACGCTGAGATGAACAGGCCCGTCAGCAGCGCGAACGGCACGCTTTCGCCGGAAAAGCGCATGCCCCGGCGAAACGCCAGCGACACGATACCGAGCGACACCAGCGCCACGCCGACCGCCGCGAGCGGCTTGAGCGCTTCGTGCGCGAACACCAACGCGCCGGCGAACACCAGCATCGGCGAGAGACCGCGCGCGATCGGATAGATCTGCCCGAAGTCGCCGCTTTTGTATGCGCGGATCAACGCCAGCAGATAGCCGAACTCCAGCACCACCGACGCGATGATGTAAGGCCACGCAGCGGGCGCGGGCATCGGCAGCACGATCACACCGACGGCGCTGACGGCGATATACGGAATCGCCATCATGCCGAGCAGCCAGACCCGGTCTTCGGACAGATGCAGGAATGCGTTCCAGGTGGCGTGAAGGAGGGCGGAAAGCAGGACTAACAGGACGACAAGGGATTCCATCGACGACCGGAGGAAAGTGGGCGGCCATAAGCGGCAAGGCCGTGATTATTCCAGCGGATGGCGGGCGCGAGGGAGTGGGCGACTAGATTGAAGGGGCTTTATGTGGCGAAAAACGGCAATTTGTGGTGTGTAGAAAATCTCAGGACACTAGGTCTGACGGGATTTTTGAAGTCCTCGCCACGAACTTCGGCCCTGCGGCTGGCGGCATCTTTTGTGTCTTTTTAGAGTCGTCAGCGAGGCAGAAAGAAGTCAGGTTTTCGAACAAAAAATGACGTCCTCGTGACGCGATTTACGCGGCCGCAAGCCATCAGGCATGATCGCCCGCAGCCAGGCTATATTGCGTGATCCAGCATGCAGCCCCTAATAATCGTGCCATTCCTTGCGATGTTGTCATGAAGCCTTTGAGCTTTCTCCCCGACAGTTTTGCAGAGTACGAAGATCTCAAAGCGATCCTCGACCAGGGCAGCGCCAGCTTTGAAATCCACACCGCCTGCGAAACGTCGGTGCGCGGCCGGAATTTCGCCGTCTATACCGCGAGCATCGGTTCGACCGATCCGCTCGCGCCGGCTATCGGCTTTTTCGGCGGCATCCACGGACTGGAGCGGATTGGCTCGCAACTCGTGCTCGATTACATGCGCGCGCTGCTCGCCCGCCTCGAATGGGACGAACTGCTGGTGCGGCAACTGCAATCGATCCGGCTGATCTTCGTGCCGATCGTCAATCCGGGCGGCATGTGGGCGTCCACGCGCGCCAATCCGAACGGCGTCGATCTGATGCGCAACGCGCCGCAGAACGCCGACGAACGCGTGCCGCTGCTTGCGGGCGGCCAGCGCGTGGGCGCGTGGCTGCCGTGGTATCGCGGCCGCGAAGGCGGTCCGATGGAAGCGGAGGCCGCGGCGCTCCTGCAGGTGGTCGAAACGCAATTGAACACGCGCCCGTTGAGCATCGCGCTCGATTGCCACTCGGGCTACGGCTGGCGCGACAGCATCTGGTTTCCGTACGCGCGCACCCGCAAGCTGATGCCGCATCTGCCGGAAATGTACGTGCTGAAAACCATGTTCGAGCGTGCGCATCCGCATCACGGCTACGCGTTCGAACCGCAGAGCCATCAGTACCTGCTGCACGGCGATCTTTGGGATTTCGCGTACGACCGCGCCCCCGCCGACAACATCTTCCTGCCGATGACGCTCGAACTCGGCTCGTGGCTGTGGATCAAGAAGAACCCGCGCCAATTGTTCTCGCGGCAGGGCATGTTCAATCCGGTCAAGGCGCACCGTACCGAGCGCGTGTTGCGGCGTCACGCGAATCTGCTCGACTTTCTGGCGCGCGCGGCGTTTTCATCGCAGCGCTGGTTGCCGCTGGGCCATCGCCGCGAGCAACTGCTGCAAAGCGCAATCGACCACTGGTACAGCCCGGTGGTCGCATGAGTACGTGGATTCTGCTGCGCGGACTGACGCGCGAAACGCGTCATTGGGGACGCCTGCCTGAGGTGTTGCGTGAAGCGGTCGGCGGCGACCGGTTGCTGCTGCTCGACCTTCCCGGCAATGGCGAATTCGCACACTTGCGCGCGCCGTCCAACGTAGCGGGGATGGTCGATTTTGTCCGCGATGCTGCGGTGCAAATGAATGTGCGCGGCCCATATTGCGTGCTGGCGATGTCGCTCGGCGGCATGGTCGCGACCGACTGGGCGCAACGCTTTCCCGGCGAGATCGAACGGCTGGTGTTGATCAACACCAGCATGCGGCCTTTCAGCCGTATGCAGGAACGGCTGCGCCCGTCGGCGTGGCTGGGCCTCGTCGATATCGCGGCCCACTGGCGCGACGCGCCGCGCGCGGAGCGTGAGATTCATCGTCTGACGTGCAATGAAACCGGCACCTTGAACGCCGATCTCGACACGTGGAGCGAAATTCGCCGCAGCGCGCCCGTGAGCCGTGGCAATGCATGGCGGCAGTTGTGGGCCGCCGCGCGCTTTGCGGCGACTTCGTCGCAACCGTCGTGCCCGCTGCTGATTCTCTCTTCCCGTGCCGACAAACTGGTCGATCCGGCGTGCTCGGCGAAACTCGCAGCGGCGTGGAGCGCCCGGCATCGCGAGCATCCGTGGGCCGGTCACGACCTGCCGCACGACGATCCGGCGTGGACCGCTGAGCAACTCCACGCATGGCTCTCCGATGCACCGGCGAAAGCTGCGCCTGGACACGTGAGCTAGGCGGCTCGGCCGGGTCGTCACGCGGTCACGGCACGGCCACCTTCAGCGGGTATAACCTGGCAGAGTGCTGCGGTCGCATGGCGGACAGCAGGCGCATAATCCCGTTCAGACGATGCATGCGAATCAGGCCGTACTCGCCATAGCCACCCGCCGTGGAGTTGATCATGCAAGCCAAGAACGAAGAAGCCGTCACGCACTTGCTGAACGATGTCGTCGAATTTGCGCGCGGGCGGCTGCCCGAGCCGACCTTCAACGTCGTCGAGCCCTTTCTGCGGCACTACTACGATTTCGTCGATGCCGACGATCTGCAAAGCCGCTCCATCGCCGATCTTTACGGCGCGGCGCTCGCGCACTGGCAAACCGCGCAGCGCTTCGTGCCCGGCGCGCAACGGTTGCGCGTGTATAACCCGATCCTCGAACAGCACGGCTGGCATTCCGATCACACGGTGATCGAGATCGTCAACGACGACATGCCGTTTCTGGTCGATTCCGTGTCGATGGCGGTCAACGGACAAGGACTCGCGCTGCATTCGGTCGTGCATCCGGTGTTCCGCATCTGGCGCGGTGCGGACGGCAGTATCGAGCGCGTCAGTCAGGGCTCCGAAGATGCCGCCGACACGCGCTCGCATCTGACATCGTTTATTCATTTCGAAGTGGATCGTTGCGGCGACGCCGCAAAGCTCGACGCGTTGCGCGACGACATCGCGAAGGTGCTGGGCGACGTGCGCGCGGCGGTGGAGGACTGGCCGAAGATCGTCGAACTCGCGCGCGCGACCAGCCGGAACATGAAGGCCGCCGAAGCGGGGCCGGATGGCGTGGAAGCACGCGCCTTCCTCGAATGGATGGTGGCCGATCATTTCACCTTTCTCGGCCAGCGCGACTACGATCTCGTGCAGCACGACGGCGGCTATGGATTGCGCGCGGTGCCCGGCTCCGGGCTCGGCATTCTGCGCGACGCATTGCGTCCCACCGGCGCGACCGAGGTCACCGCGTTGCCGCCCGCCGCGGCGCAGGTGATCGCGAGCGCGTCGCCGATCTTTCTCACCAAGGCCAACGCGCGGGCTACCGTGCACCGGCCCGGCTATCTGGATTACGTCGGCATCAAGCTGACCGGCGCGGACGGCAAGGTGACCGGCGAACGGCGCTTCATCGGGCTCTATACGTCCACCGCGTATTTCGTGTCGGCGGCGGAAATTCCGATCGTGCGGCGCAAATGCGCGAATATCGTGAGACGGGCTGGTTTCCTGCCAAAAGGTCATCTGGCGAAATCGCTGGTGACCGTGCTCGAAACCTATCCGCGAGACGAACTGTTTCAGGCCGACGAAGATCAGCTCTACGACATCGCGCTAGGGGTGCTGCGTTTGCAGGAGCATCAGCGCACGCGCCTGTTCGTGCGGCGCGATCGTTTCGACCGCTTCGTGTCGTGTCTCGTGTTCGTGCCGCGCGATAAGTACAACACCGATCTGCGGCAACGTATCGCCAATCTTCTCGCCGACGCGTTCAACGGAGAGAGCGTCGAGTTCACGCCGCTGCTGTCGGAATCGACGCTCGCGCGCATTCACTTCGTCGTGCATGCGAAGCCTGGCGGCATGCCCGATGTCGATACGCGCGAACTCGAAGCGCGACTCGTGCAGGTGTCGCGCCGCTGGCAGGACGATCTCGCGGACGCGTTGCTCGATTCGTACGGCGAAGAACACGGCAATCGTCTGCTGCAACTTTATGGCGACTCGTTTCCCGCCGGATATCGCGACGATTATCCGGCTCGCACGGCGGTGCGCGATATCGAATTGATCGAACGCGTGCAGGGCAGCGAGCGGCTCGCAATGAACCTGTATCGCCCGATCGAATCGGGACCGCGTGCGTTCCGCTTCAAGGTGTATCGCACGGGTTCGCCGATCGCGCTGTCGCGCAGTTTGCCGATGCTCGAACATCTCGGTGTACGGGTCGACGAAGAACGGCCGTATCTGATCGAAGCGCAGGATGCAACGCCTGCGTGGATTCACGACTTCGGCCTCGAACTCGCGGACGATGCAGAGTTCGACATAGAGCGCGTCAAGGATCTGTTCGAGGAAGCGTTCGAGCAGGTGTGGACCGGCGCAATTGAAAGCGACGATTTCAATCGCCTCGTCTTGCGCGCGCAACTGAATGCGCGCGAGGTGACGATATTGCGCGCGTATGCGAAGTATTTGCGTCAGGTCGGCTCGACCTTCAGCGATGCGTATATCGAGCGTGCGGTGACCGGCAACCCGGCAATTGCGCGCATGCTGGTCGAACTGTTTATCGCACGCTTCGATCCGGTGTTCGGCGACACACGCGAGGCACGCGTGGACGGCTGGCTGCATACGATCGACAGCGCACTCGATCAGGTGCCCAATCTCGACGAGGACCGCATCCTGCGGCAGTTCCTCGGCGTCATCAAGGCGACCAAGCGCACGAATTACTATCGCTACGATGCAGAGGGTCATCCGAAGCCGTATCTGTCGTTCAAGTTCGATCCGTCGCAAGTGCCCGGTTTGCCCGAACCCAAACCGATGTTCGAGATATGGGTGTATTCACCGCGCGTCGAGGGCGTGCATCTGCGCGGCGGACGTGTCGCGCGTGGCGGATTGCGCTGGTCGGACCGGCGCGAAGATTTCCGCACGGAAGTGCTCGGCCTGATGAAAGCGCAGATGGTGAAGAACGTGGTGATCGTGCCGGTCGGCTCGAAGGGCGGCTTCGTCGTGAAGAATCCGCCGCCGCAAAGCGAGCGCGATGCGTGGATGCGCGAAGGCGTCGCGTGCTATCAGACGTTCCTGCGCGGACTGCTCGATCTGACCGACAACCTCGCGGGCACGACCGTCGTGCCGCCGCCCGACGTGGTGCGGCATGATCCCGACGATCCCTACCTCGTGGTCGCCGCCGACAAAGGCACGGCCACCTTCTCCGACTACGCGAACGCGATTTCGCAGGAATACGGTTTCTGGCTCGACGATGCGTTTGCGTCGGGCGGCTCGGTCGGTTACGACCACAAGAAAATGGCGATTACCGCGCGCGGCGCGTGGGAATCGGTCAAGCGGCACTTTCGCGAAATGAGCGTCGACACGCAAACGATGGACTTCACCGTGGTCGGCGTGGGCGATATGTCGGGCGACGTATTCGGCAACGGCATGCTGTTGTCGCCGCATATCAAACTCGTGGCCGCGTTTGATCACCGGCATATTTTTCTCGATCCGAATCCCGATCCTGCAGTCAGCCTTGCCGAGCGTGCGCGGCTTTTCAATCTCGATCGATCGAGTTGGGCCGATTACGATCCGTCGCTGATCTCGGCGGGCGGCGGCGTGTTTCCGCGCAGCGCGAAGACGATTCCGTTATCGCCCGCGGTGCAGGCCGTGCTCGGCATCGGCACACCTGCGCTCGCGCCGGCGGAATTGATGCGTGCGATTTTGCAGGCGCCGGTCGATCTGCTCTATAACGGCGGCATCGGTACTTATGTGAAAGCGAGCCGCGAGACGCATCTGCAAGTCGGCGACCGAGCGAACGATGCGATCCGTGTCAATGGCGCCGATCTGCGCTGCAAGGTGGTGGCCGAAGGCGGCAATCTCGGTTTGACGCAACACGGGCGCATTGAATTCGCGCAGCGCGGCGGCCGCATCAATACCGATGCAATCGATAACTCCGCGGGCGTCGATTGCTCGGACCACGAAGTGAACATCAAGATTCTGCTCGGGCTGGTCGTCGCCGATGGAGAAATGACCGGGAAACAGCGCAATGTACTGCTCGCCGAAATGACCGACGAAGTCGGGCTGCTCGTGTTGCAGGACAACTACTACCAGACTCAGGCGCTGTCGATTGCGGGCCGCTATGGTGTCGAATTACTCGATGCCGAAGCGCGGCTGATGCGCTATCTCGAACGCGCGGGACGCCTGAATCGAGTGATCGAATTCCTGCCGACCGATGACGAAGTCGCCGAACGTCAGGCGGCAAAGCAAGGCCTGACGACGCCCGAACGCGCGGTGCTGCTCGCGTACAGCAAGATGTGGCTATACGACGCGCTGCTCGACTCGTCGATGCCGGAAGACCCGCTCGTCAGCGACATGCTGGTCGAGTACTTCCCGAAGCCGCTGCGGCAGCGCTTCAGTGAGCCGATGCAGCGTCACCCGTTGCGCCGCGAAATTCTCGCGACGCACCTGACGAATGCGCTGGTGAATCGCGTGGGTTGCGAGTTCGTGCATCGGCTGATGGAGGAAACCGATGCGCAGCCGGGCGATATTGTTCGCGCCTGCATCATGGCGCGCGACGTGTTCGATCTGGACGACGTATGGCGCAGCATCGACGCGCTCGACAATCGTGTCGCCGACGATGTGCAGGCGCGCATGTTCGTCGAAGTCGCGCGGCTGGTCGAGCGCTCGGCGCTGTGGTTCCTGCGGCAATTGCAGTCGGGCGCGGTCGGCGACGATGTAGCGGGCCTGCTCGCGCGATGCCGCGATGCCGCGCAACGTCTTGCACCGCAATGGCCCGCGCTTTTGCCGGCCGCCGATCTGGAGGTGTTGTCCGAGCGTCAACGTGTGCTTGCCGATGCCGGCGTAGACAGCGAACTCGCGGTACGGATCGCGAGCGGCGAGATATCGGCGGCATTGCTCGATATTGCCGAAGTGGCATCGACTTGCGGGCGTAGTCTCGAACTCGTCGCGGGCGTGTATTTCGAGCTTGGCACGTTGCTGAATTACAGCTGGATCAGCGAGCGCGCAGCCGCATTGCCCGCGCCCACGCATTGGGACATGCTGGCGCGCGCGTCGGCGTTGGCCGAACTCGCGCGGCTGAAACGCGCGCTGACCACGAGCGCCCTCGCCGATGCCGACGATGCTTCGACACCCGATGCACTGGTCGAAGCGTGGCGCGAAAAACGTGCCGCGCAACTCGAACGCTATGCGCGCTTGCTGGCCGATTTGCGCGCGACGGGAGGCGCGAGTCTGTCGATGCTGCTGGTGATCGTGCGGGAGATGGCGGTGCTCGAACGAGCCTGAAGCAAGTGCGCGGGGAGGCGCGGCTCAGCTTACGGGCAAGAAGATGCGTGCGATGCGTACAACGGCCGGGTTGGACGCATCGCGTTCGGCGTGCCCATAATACGGGTTCCTGCTAACCGAAAGCATTTTGCAAACTCCCGGACACCCTCCCGACGATGAAAGAAGAATCGCCGAAAGCCATTTTCTATGCGCTCGCCGCCAACCTCGGTATCGCCATCTGCAAGTTCGCGGCGGCTGCATTCACCGGCTCCGGTTCGATGTTCGCCGAGGCGATCCACTCGACCGCCGATTGCGGTAATCAACTGCTCCTGCTGTTCGGTCTGCGTGAAGCGCGCAAGCCGGCGAGTCCGCTGCATCCGATGGGCAGCGGGCGCGAAATCAACTTCTATTCGCTGCTGGTTGCGTTGTTGCTGTTCTTTGTCGGCGGCGCGTTTTCGGTGTATGAGGGCGTGCATCGGCTATTCGCTCGCGAGCCGTTGCAGTATGCGTATGTGGCGTTAGCGGTGCTGGGCGTTTCGGTGGTGCTCGAGGCGTTGTCGCTGTGGGGCGCCATCAAGGAAATCCGCAAGACGCATCCGGATAAAAGCATGTGGCGCTGGTTTCGCGAAACGCGCGAGTCGGAACTGCTGGTCGTGGCGGGCGAAGATATCGCCGCACTGGCGGGCCTCGCGATTGCATTCGTCGCGGTGCTGCTCACGATGATCACCGGCAATTCCGTGTATGACGCATTGGGTTCGATCGGCGTCGGCCTTCTGCTGATGTTGATTGCGTGGCTGGTGGCGCGAGAAGTGAAGTCGATGATCGTCGGCGAATCGGCAAGCCCGGAAGTGCGCAGCGCGATCGAAGCGCATTTGCGCGCACGCACGGAGATTCGCGGCATCATCAATATGATTACGCTGCAGTGGGGGCGTCACGTGGTGGTGGCGGTTCAGGCGGAGATGATCGACTACGCGAGCGGCCGCGCGATGATCGATGCGATCAATGTGATCGAAGCGGATTTGCAGGCTACGTTTCCGCAGGTGCGGTGGGTGTTTTTCGAGCCCGATGTGCCGCGCGTTTGAATTGGTCGACGCTGGCGGATTCCGAAGTGGCTCCCGCTCAGCGTCGTTCATTCAATCTGGCGTGGCCGGTTATTTAAAGCCGGTCACCGCATGCGGTACGTAGAGTTCTTCCAGCTTGCGGATTTCTTCATCGCTCAGCTTCAACGAAAGCGCGGCCACCGCGTCATCCAGATGATGCAATTTGGTCGCGCCGACAATGGGCGACGTAATCGGCTTCTTCTGTAATACCCACGCTAGCGCGACCTGCGCACGCGGCGCGCCACGCTCCTTCGCGATCTCGCTGACCCGTTCAACAATCTGACGATCCGCGTCCTCGGTATGCGCGTAAAGCGTGCGACCGAATTCGTCGGTTTCGGAACGCGCGCTTTCGGTGTTCCAGTCGCGCGTCAAACGTCCGCGAGCAAGCGGACTCCACGGAATCACGCCGATACCTTCGCTTTCGCACAGCGGCAGCATCTCACGCTCTTCCTCGCGATATAGCAGGTTCACATAGTTCTGCATCGTCACGAAGCGCGTCCAGCCGTTGCGCTCGGCGACGTGCAGCGCTTTGGAGAACTGCCACGCGTACATCGACGACGCACCGATATAACGGGCCTTGCCGGCCCGCACGACATCGTGCAGCGCCTCCATGGTTTCTTCGATCGGCGTGGTGTAATCCCAGCGATGGATCTGGTACAGGTCGACATAATCCGTACCGAGACGCTTCAGGCTCTGATCGATTTCCGACAGGATCGCCTTGCGCGACAGCCCCGCACCGTTCGGACCGGCATGCATGCGGCCATGCACCTTGGTGGCCAGCACGATCTCATCGCGCTTCGCAAAATCTTTCAACGCGCGACCCACAATCTCTTCACTGGTGCCGTCCGAATAGACATTCGCAGTGTCGAAAAAATTGATGCCGTGATCGAGCGCCTGCTTGATGAAAGGACGCGAGGCTTCGTCGTCGAGCGACCAGGGATGCGGGCCGCGCGCGGGCGCCCCGTAGCTCATGCAACCGAGGCAAAGACGCGATACGTCGAGACCGGTGCGGCCGAGTTTCACATAGTCCATCGTGGTGCTCCTGTTGAGAACTGCACAAAGGCGGTGCGTGCTGCGAGTTTTCGATTATAGGGAAACGCTGCGAATCGCGTCGTGAGCCGGCTTACTAACGTGACAGCGGAATTCGCATGCAAAACGGGAAATGGTGCGCAACGGCGTGGCAAATAATTTCTTCGCACCTATACTTCTTTCGGTTTGAAAGCAGCACTCTTTCCCAACCTGCATCACAAGCAAAGAGGAAGATCATGATGCTGACTCGCTCACTCGGTGTTTTCTGCGCCACGGCACTCGCGGCTTGCGCGGCTTTTTCTTCAGGACCGGCCAGTGCCGACGACAACGACGGTTTCTCGCGCGGCAACGGCGATTCGCATGGGCAGCCCGTCAAGGTAATGATTATTTCGATGTTCGGCCCCGAGGGGCAAGTGTGGCTCGACCGCCTAGGGCCATGGCGCGAAATCACCGTGGACGGACTGTCGCCGGATTATCCGACCGTCCACTGCAACAAGCAGGAAGTCTGCGTGATGACCACCGGCATGGGCCATACCAACGCCGCTGCCTCGATCATGGCGCTGACGTTTTCGCCGGTGTTCGATTTACGGCATACGTACTTCATGGTGGCGGGTATTGCCGGGATCGATCCGCAGCAGGGCACGGTGGGGTCAGCCGCGTGGGCGAATTATCTGGTCGACTTCGGGATTCAGTGGGAAATAGATGGACGCGAGATTCCGTCGAACTGGAATACGGGCTATCTGGGCATCAACACGACGAGCCCCACGGACAAGCCGCCACTCGACTATCGCACCGAAGTGTTCCAGTTGAATACGCGTCTGGCCAATACCGCATTTGCGTTGTCTCACAGCGTGACATTATCCGATGACGCGCAGGCGCAGGCCGCGCGGGCAAAATACTCTTATGCGCCGGCCAATCGTCCACCAACGGTGATTCAATGCGACACGCTGGCTGGCGACACGTGGTGGTCGGGCACCTTGCTGGGTCAGCGAGCACGCGACTGGACAAAAATTCTGACCGACGGAAAAGGCGTTTATTGCACGACGCAGCAGGAAGACAACGCAACCTACGAAGCGCTAAAACGCGCGGCGTCGGTGCATAAGGTCGATTTGAATCGCGTCGCGGTGCTGCGGGCCGGTTCCGATTTCGACCGCCCCTACGATGGACAGACCAGCTCGGACAATCTGCTCAACTATGCCGCGCAAGGCGGCTTCACGATCGCGATCGAAAACCTGTTCCGCACCGGCAATCCGCTGGTGCAGGACATTACAACTCATTGGAGCGATTGGCGTGAAGGCGTGCCGAAACGTTGAGCGGCGAGTCGTCACGGCTTCCTGATAGCAAATGTGCCCGCAGCAAAAACCCTGCGGGCACATAGCTACAACAACACCTGCCGAATTTCGCGCTCAATGTTGCGGTGCGCGGTACGGCGTCCATACCGGGATATCGCTATCCCAGTCATCCAGTTCGGATGGCGTCATGATGTGCTCCTTTTTGAAGAGTGCATGAATGGCGCCGCAATGATTATTTCTTTTGGAAACCGAATCATTGTGGCGTCGTCGCTTGACTGCATTTTATTGACCGTTGGCGACGCGCGTGACGTCGCTGCTATTGCCTTCCTGCAAAGCAATGCGTGCAGCCTGCGTTTGACCGATCAGGCCTTTGTTCGGGTACGACGTGCGATTCAGCGAAGGCAGCGAGCCGTCGCGATACGCTTCGACGATTTCGGCTTTGACTTCCGCGCGAGTCTTCACGGTCGTGCTCGGCGTAGGCGCCGTTTCGTAAGTACCTGCACGGCCAATTCCGCCGCCACCTTGTGCAAATGCCGGTGCGCTGATGATCAGCGAAAGAGCCAGGCCAGCTAAGAGATTGCGTTTCATGATTCACTCCTGTCGATTCGTTTGCAGCACGTGGGGTGCTGCGACAGGGTGAAATGTAGACTTTGACGCCGAGCGGATAAATCGCGGAATCGCGAAATGAATTGTCGCGAATCCGGAACAATGATGGAAATAGCCTTTAAAACCGGGCCAAACGCAGCATTAGAGCCGCGGTTGGAATTCACTGTTCCAGATTCTGTACTTCTATTCGCAAAGACTTCAGATCCTTATGCAACCCATTCGGTAATCACCGGCGTATCGAGCATTGGAGCGGACTCGCGTTCTTCGAAAGTACGTTTCGTGCAGGTTGCGTCGAGGCTGCCGCGCCCGCTGAGCAGTGGGCAGCGGTCGAACAACTCCGCGATCCAGTCTACGAAAACACGGACTTTCGGCGACAGATGGCGACTGTGTGGATAGACCGCGGAAATGGGCATCGGCAGCGGTTTCAGTTCCGGTAACACTTCGACCAACTGACCCGAACGCAAATGCGGCAGCACCATGAAGAGCGCCGGCTGAATCAGGCCGAAGCCCTCCACGCCGCAAGTCACATACGCGTCTGCATCGTTCACCGACACGATGCTCTTCATCTTCACTTCAACCTCTTTGCCTTCCACCATAAAGGCCCAGTCGATCGTCCGGCCTGTGCGGCTCGAGAAGTAATTGACCGCCTTGTGATTCTCCAGGTCTTCGAGTGAGGTCGGTATGCCGGCGCGTTCGATGTAGTCTGGCGCCGCGCAGGTCACGCCTTCGAACAGGCCGATACGCCGCGCCACCAGCGACGAATCCTGTAGCGCGCCGACGCGCACCACGCAGTCCACGCCTTCCTGCAACAGATCCACCGGCCGGTCCGACAAGCCGAGTTGCAGATCGATATCCGGGTAGCGCGTGTGGAATTCACACAGCGAAGGAATCACCAGCAGGCGGCCAATCGACCCCGGCATGTCGATGCGCAGCTTGCCGTGCGGCTTCTTATTGCCGCTCTGAAAACTGGCTTCGGTCTCTTCGACGTCCGCGAGGATGCGCACGCAGCGTTCGTAATAAGCGGCGCCGTCCGGTGTCAGCGACAAACGCCGCGTGGTCCGGTGCATCAGACGCGTGCCGAGGAACGCTTCGAGATTCTGAATGATCGTGGTGACGGATGCGCGCGGCAGGTCGAGCGTTTCTGCTGCACGGGTAAAGCTATTGGTGTCGACGACGCGCGTGAACACTTGCATGGCCTGAAGCCGGTCCATTGCAAACCTCCAGAAAGGGGCGGGCGCATCGGGCGGAATGAGAATCCGCAGAGCAATCACACTCGATTGTTCAGAGGCGCCGAATTGTGATGACGGATTATAGGCATTTATTTAAGGCTCTGCCGAACCCACAATTCGCACCATTGAAGTTCTATGCGCATTGCGCGGCTCGACATGGATGCATTTAAACCGCCGTACTCCTTTGTGCCCGCCGACGGCGGGTTGTCAGAGGCTGATGACACGGCTCTCGACGTCACTGACGTGCAGATTGAAGGGCACGCGCAGGACATTACGTTGCGTTTGTACCGGCAGGCGAAGAAAACCGCACTGCCTGTACTGCTTTATTTCCACGGCGGCGGCTTCACCAAGGGCTCGATCGATCAGGCCGACTATGCCGCGCGCTATTTCGCAGAACACTTACCGGCATTAGTCGTGTCGGTGGGTTATTCGCTTGCGCCGCAGTTTCCGTTTCCGGCCGCGCCGGAGGACGCACATCGCGCTGCATTGTGGGTGCAGACGCGCGCCCGTGCCTTTGGCGGCAATAGCCGGAAGGTTGGCGTAGCGGGCCACGACGCGGGCGGGCAACTGGCTAACTGCCTCGCTTTTATCGCGCGAGATCGCGGCGATGTGCAGATTTCAGCGCAAGCGTTATTCGGCCCAATGCTCGACCCAAGCCTCACACGTCTCGGCGACGAAAAGCGTTTGGGCTCGGATATCACCGCAAAAGAGTGCGCGGCGTGTTATCGCGCGTATCTGCCGCAAGCGTCGCAACGCATGCATCCGTATGCCGCTCCGCTCGAGTCGGCGCGGCTTGCGGGCTTGCCCGCCACGCTGATCGCGACGGCGCAAAACGACGTGCTGCATGTGGAAGCGGAGAAATACGCGAGCAGTCTGATCGACGCGGGTGTGCTGACCCAGGTGGTCCGCTATCCGAGCGTTTCGCACGCCGCGCTCGCCGATCATCCGCCCGCTTTGCAGGAAGCGGTGCGCTTTTTTCAGTGGCGATTCGACGCGCGCGCCCATCGCTGAAACCGACATAAACAGAAATTCAATCAACGATACCGGGAGCTTCTCATGACTATCCTTCCTCTTTCCCGTCGCCGTGTGGCGATTGCCGCGCTAGCCGTGGTCGTCGTGGCCGGGTTGGGCACATTCGGCGCGATTCGCGTCGATGCAAGCTCGCCTGCCGCACCGACCATCGTGCCCGAAGTCGATGTGGCCACCGTGGTGCAGAAAACCATCACCGACTGGCAGAGCTATTCGGGCCGTCTCGAAGCGGTCGAAAAAGTGGACGTTCGTTCGCAGGTGCCGGGCACGATCGTCTCGGTCAACTTCAAGGACGGCGCGCTGGTGAAGAAGGGCGACACGCTGTTCGTGATCGACCCGCGTCCGTATGCCGCCGAAGTGGATCGCGCCGAAGCGCAACTCGCTGCCGCGCAGGCGCGCACCGGTTATACGCAGAGCGACTGGGAGCGCGCGCAGCGATTGATCGCCGATAACGCCATCGCCAAACGGGATTATGACGAGAAGCAGAACGCCGCCCGCGAGGCGAGCGCGAACCTGAAGGCCGCACAGGCCGCGGTCGAAACCGCGCGCATCAATCTTGGCTACACGAAGATTGTCGCGCCGGTTGCGGGCCGCGTGTCGCGCGCGGAAATCACGGTGGGCAACGTGGTCTCGGCAGGGGCGAACTCGACGCCGTTGACCACGCTCGTGTCGGTATCGCCGATCTACGCATCGTTCGACGCGGACGAACAAACGTATCTGCAATACCTGAGCCGCGCGAAAGACGGCAGCAAGGTGCCGGTCGAACTCGGTCTCGCGGACGAAAGCGGTTACTCGCGCAGCGGCACGATCGAGTCGGTGGATAACCGTCTCGATACGTCGTCGGGCACGATCCGCGTGCGCGCGCGTTTCGATAACGAAGACGGAGCGTTGATTCCCGGCCTCTATGCACGGGTGAAAGTGGGCGGCAGCGCGCCGCATGCGGCACTGTTGATCGACGACGCAGCGGTCGGCACCGATCAGGACAAGAAGTTCGTGCTGGTGGTCGATCAGAACAATCACGTCGTGTATCGCGAAGTGGCCGTCGGCGACATGCAGGGCAATCTTCGCGTCGTGAAGGGCGGGCTGAAGGCCTCCGACCGGATCGTCGTCAACGGTATTCAGCGCGTGCGTCCGGGCGATGCGGTGCGCGCCCATATGGTGCCGATGACAGCCGATCAGGACCCCGACAGCGCGCCGCTCGCGCAAACGCAAACGCCAGCGCCAGCGCCAGCGCCGAAAGCAACGCAGCCACAGACTGAAGCGCAAACGCAGTCGCGCACCAAAGCAGCGGGCAAGAACTCGTGAGCCTCGTGCGCCGTGCGCATCGATAGCGCGCGGCGCATGCTCAAACCGCATGCTTCAACGTTAAGAGCTTCCCATGAACATATCCAAATTCTTCATCGATCGGCCGATCTTTGCTGGCGTGTTGTCGGTATTGATCCTGCTCGGGGGCATCATTTCGCTCTTCAAGCTGCCTATCTCGGAGTACCCGGAAGTTGTGCCGCCTTCGGTGGTCGTGCACGCGCAATATCCGGGCGCGAATCCGAAAGTGATTGCAGAAGCGGTCGCGTCGCCGCTCGAAGAGCAGATCAACGGCGTCGAGAACATGCTGTATATGCAGTCGCAAGCGAATAGCGACGGCAATCTCACGCTCACGGTGACCTTCAAGCTCGGCACGAACCCCGACCTCGCGACGCAACTCGTGCAGAACCGCGTCAATCAGGCGTTGCCGCGTTTGCCGGAAGACGTACAGCGGCTCGGCGTCACGACCATCAAAAGTTCGCCTACGCTGACGATGGTAGTCCACCTGATTTCGCCGAATAACCGCTACGACATGACGTATCTGCGCAACTACGCGCTGCTGAACGTCAAGGACCGGCTTGCGCGGATTCAGGGCGTCGGCGAAGTGCAGTTGTGGGGTTCGGGCGATTACGCGATGCGTGTCTGGCTCGATCCGCAGAAAGTCGCGCAACGCAATCTGACCGCGACGGAAGTGGTCAATGCGATTCGCGAGCAGAACATTCAGGTGGCGGCCGGTGTGATCGGCGGATCGCCTTCGGTGCCGGGCACGCAGTTGCAACTGTCAGTGAATGCGCGCGGCCGTCTGAAGACCGAAGGCGAATTCGGCGATATCGTTGTCAAGACTGCACCTGATGGCGCGGTGACTTATCTGCGTGACATCGCGCGAATTGAACTCGCGGCTTCGGAGTATGGGCTGCGTTCGCTGCTCGACAACAAACCGGCCGTGGCGCTCGCAATCAACCAGGCGCCGGGTGCGAACTCGCTGGCAATTTCGGATCAGGTGCGCGAAGCGATGAAGGAGTTGTCGGCGGACATGCCCGCTGGCGTCGAATACCGCATCGTCTATGACCCGACGCAGTTCGTGCGCTCCAGTATCGAAGCGGTCGTGCATACGTTGCTCGAAGCGATTGCGCTGGTCGTGATCGTCGTGATCGTGTTCCTGCAAACGTGGCGCGCGTCGATCATTCCGTTGATCGCAGTGCCGGTGTCGATTGTCGGGACGTTCTCGCTGCTGCTCGCGTTTGGCTTCTCGATTAACGCGTTGTCGTTGTTCGGCATGGTGCTTGCCATCGGGATCGTGGTGGACGATGCGATCGTGGTGGTGGAAAACGTCGAGCGGAATATCGAAAACGGGCTGAGTGCGCGCGACGCGACGTATAAAGCGATGCAGGAAGTGAGCGGGCCGATCATCGCCATTGCGTTGACGCTGGTTGCCGTGTTCGTGCCGCTCGCGTTCATGACGGGTCTGACGGGGCAGTTCTACAAGCAGTTCGCGATGACCATCGCGATCTCGACGGTGATCTCGGCATTCAACTCGCTGACGTTGTCGCCCGCATTGTCCGCATTGCTGTTGCGCGGTCACGGCGCGAAGGAAGACGTCGTGACACGTGCGATGAACCGCGTGCTCGGCGGCTTCTTCAAGCGCTTCAACAAGGTGTTTCATCGTGGCTCGCAGGCTTATGGACGCGGCGTCACCGGCGTATTGCGCCGTAAAGGCGCGATGCTCGCGGTCTACGCGATCCTGCTCGGCGCAACGGTGCTGATGTCGCGTCTCGTGCCCGGCGGCTTCGTGCCGGCGCAGGACAAGGAGTATCTGATTGCCTTCGCGCAGTTGCCGAATGGTGCAACGCTCGATCGTACCGAGAAGGTGATTCGCGACATGAGCGCGATTGCGCTGAAGCAACCGGGCGTGGAAAGCGCGGTGGAGTTTCCGGGTCTGTCGGTGAACGGCTTCACGAATAGTTCGAGCGCGGGGGTGGTGTTCGTCAAGCTCAAGCCGTTCGCGGATCGCCCCGGCAAGGCGTTGTCGGCGGGTGCGATTGCGGGTGCGTTGAATCAGCAATACGGCGCGATCAAGGACTCGTTCGTCGCGGTGTTTCCGCCGCCGCCGGTGCTCGGTCTCGGCACGCTCGGCGGTTTCAAGATGCAACTGGAGGACCACGGCGCGCTCGGTTACGCGGAGTTGAACAAGGCCGCCGAAGTCTTCGTGAAGCGCGCAGCGCAAACGCCTGAACTCGGCCCGACCTTCTCCAGCTATCAGATCAACGTGCCGCAACTGAACGTGGATCTGGATCGTGTGAAGGCGAAGCAACTCGGCGTGCCGGTCACGGACGTGTTCGACACGATGCAGATTTACCTCGGTTCGCTGTACGTGAACGACTTCAACCGCTTCGGCCGTGTGTATCAGGTGCGGGTGCAGGCGGACGCGCCGTTCCGTCAGCGTGCGGACGACATCCTGCAACTGAAGACGCGCAATGCTGCTGGCGATATGGTGCCGCTGTCGTCGCTGGTGACAGTCACACCGACCTACGGTCCAGAAATGGTGGTGCGTTACAACGGCTACACCGCTGCGGATATCAACGGTGGACCCGCTCCGGGCTTCTCGTCGGGACAGGCGCAGGCCGCAGCCGAACGCGTCGCGGCAGAAGTGTTGCCGCGTGGCGTGAAGCTCGAATGGACCGACCTGACGTATCAGCAGCTTCTTGCCGGCAACGCAGGCATGTGGGTGTTCCCGATCAGCGTGCTGCTCGTGTTCCTCGTGCTCGCCGCGCTGTACGAAAGCCTGACGCTGCCGCTCGCCGTGATCCTGATCGTGCCGATGAGCGTGCTGTCCGCGCTGACGGGCGTGTGGCTGCTCGGCGGTGACAACAACATCTTCACGCAGATCGGTTTGATGGTGCTGGTGGGCCTGTCGGCGAAGAACGCGATCCTGATCGTCGAGTTCGCTCGCGAACTGGAGCATGACGGACACACGCCGTTGTCGGCGGCCATCGAGGCGAGCCGTCTGCGTCTGAGGCCTATTCTGATGACGTCGATCGCATTCATCATGGGCGTGGTGCCGCTGGTGTTGTCGAGCGGAGCCGGTTCGGAAATGCGTCACGCGATGGGGATTGCGGTGTTCTTCGGCATGCTCGGCGTCACGCTGTTCGGGCTGATGCTGACGCCTGTGTTCTATGTGGTGCTGCGCACGCTCGCTGGCGGGACGATTCACGTCGCGCAGAAAGATTCGCCGCACTATGGCGCGCCGGTGACGGACGCGTGAGGAGAAAACAATAATGGAACGCTTTGAAACTAGCATTGCACCGTTGAGCGGATGGGGCCGCGCGGCTGCCAGCGCATTACTGGTCGCGCTGCTCGCTGCGTGCTCGGTCGAGCCGACATACAAGCGCCCGGACGTGGATACGCCGGTCGCGTTCAAGGAAGCACCGGCTGCATCGGCTACTGCTGTGGCGTCCGCGCCATCCGCGCAGGACAACGGCACGTGGAAGCCGGCGCAGCCCGCCGACGACGCGCATCGCGGCGAATGGTGGACGATTTTCGGCGACTCGCAACTGAACGCACTGGAAGAGCAGGCCGCCGCCGCGAACCAGGATCTGAAGGCAGCGGCAGCACGTGTGCAGCAGGCACGTGCGGTGACGCAGGCAGCTAAATCGGACTGGTTCCCGAAGCTCGATGCGGGCTTTGGTCCGACGCGCGAGCGGGCGTCGGCGGCGTCGCAATTCCAGCCGGACAGCGCGGGCGGTACGACCGGCACGATCTGGCGCGCGCAAGTCGGGGCGTCGTATGAAGCGGATCTGTTCGGGCGCGTGAGTTCGAACGTGAGCGCATCGCGCGCGGATGAAGGGCAAAGCGAAGCGCTGTTCCGGTCGGTGCAACTGTCGCTGCAGGCCGACGTCGCGCAGAACTACTTCCAGTTGCGCGAGCTGGATACCGATCAGGATCTGTACCGCCGCACCGTTGCGTTGCGCGAGGACACGCTGAAGCTCGTCGAGCGTCGATTCAAGGAAGGTGATATCAGCGAACTGGATCTGGCGCGGGCTCGCAACGAACTCGCGAGCGCGCGTGCCGACGCTGTTGGTGTGGCGCGTCAGCGCGCGGCGTCCGAGCACAGTCTCGCGATTCTGCTCGGCAAGCCGCCCGCGGACTTTTCGTTTGCTGAAGCACCGCTCACGCCGGTGACGGTGCGCGTGCCTGCGGGATTGCCTTCGGCATTGCTCGAACGTCGCCCGGATATCTCGGCGGCAGAGCGCGCGATGCAGGCGGCGAATGCGCGTGTGGGTCTCGCGAAATCGGCGTTCTTCCCGAAGCTGGATATCACCGGCGCGGCGGGTTTTGAATCGGCGACACTTGGCGATCTGTTCATGTGGTCGAGCCGCGCGTTTATTCTCGGGCCGTTCGCGGGCACCGCGTTGACGCTGCCGTTGTTCGACGGCGGTCGCCGCAAGGCGAATCTCGCGCAGGCCCGTTCGAAGTACGACGAGGATGTCGCGCAGTATCGTCAGCAGATACTCGTCGCGTTCCGCGAAGTCGAGGACAACCTGGCCGATCTGCGTCTGCTCGACGATCAGATGCGCGAGCAGAACACGGCGGTCGACGCGTCGCAACGGGCGGCGCATCTGTCGCGCACGCAGTACACCGAGGGCGCGGTCAGCTATCTGGATGTGATCGACGGCGAGCGGCAGGTGCTGATTTCGCAATTGCAGGCGAGCCATTTGCAGGGCACGCAGGCGGTGGCGACGGTGAATCTGATCCGTGCGTTGGGCGGCGGTTGGGGCAACGTGCAGGCGCCCGATACGGCGGTCGGAGCGGTGTCGCCGGCTTCTGGCTCTACGCCGGCTTTGGCATCGGCGCAGCAGGTGGCGAAGCAGTAGCCTGCTGAGTGACGCACGCATCGAAGAGTATCGAACGCCGGGCAGTGCAATCGCACCGCCCGGCGTTTTTTTGTCCAAATCGTTTTTACCGCTTTCCTTCGGAAAATCCGTTCGTAGACCGCCCGTTTCTCGCCCTCTATGATGATTCGCACCTCATCTGGAGAGAGGCGATGACCTGTCCGACCTTCCGCTGTCCCCGCTGATCGATCCGTGCGTTGAGCGCTTTTGTCGCTGCCACGCTGTGGTTCAGCCACTCATTGCAGATTTCCGTTTTTCCGATGCCGACCGGCATGCCTGATCGAAACTCAGTGCACGCAGGTGGACCGGCTCGTCCCGACACAACACGTAGCAACTCTGCGAGTCCATCATGCGCATTTCTCTATCTACCATGCGGAAATTCTTCTACACGCCCACGCTCGCATTGATCGGCGCATTCGTTCTGTCGATGGAATTGCCCGCCACGCAGGCGAACGCCGCCGACGCACCCACGCTTAAAATCGGCACGTCGACCAGTCCGCAAATCGAGGCATTGAAAGTCGCTGCGCGCGAGGCGAAAGAGCAGGGACTCGATGTGAAGATCATCGAATTCACCGACTGGAACACGCCGAACGCGGCGCTCGCGAACAAGGATATCGACGTCAATTACTTCCAGCACATTCCGTTTCTCGAGAACGCGAAGAAGCAGGGCGGCTATAACTTCATCGCCATTGCGCCTGGCACGATCATGAAGATCGGCTTGTACTCGAAAAAGATCAAACGTTTCGACGAATTGAAAGACGGCGCGACCGTGGCAATTGCGAACGATCCGGTCAACGGTGGCCGTGGTTTGCTGTTGCTTCAGCGCGCGGGGCTGATCAAGCTGAAGCCGGGCATCGACTATCGCGCGACGACGCTCGACATTATCGACAACCCGAAGCATCTGAAGATCGTTCAGCTTGAAGCGTCGCAATTGGCCCGCTCGCTCGACGATGTCGATCTTGCGCAAGGCTATCCGAGCTTCATCAAACTTGCAGGCACCGCAGACCCGAATAGCGCGTTGCTGTTCGACGGTCTGGAGAACAAGAATTACGCGATTCAATGGGTCGTGCGCCCGGAAAGCGCGAACGATCCGCGTATCCGCAAGTTCATTTCGATCTACCAGCATTCACCGGCGGTTCGCGCCGCGCTCGACAAAGCCTTCGGCAATCTCTACGCCGTTGCGTGGTAACGCGGCGTCTTGCATCGCAGTAGAAGTCGAAGTCTGAAACGAAAGGAACGCAGTCATGGCCAACTTTTTCGAACCGCCGCAGTTCATTGAAGACGCGCCGTCGTTCGCGCTGAGCGATGGTTCCGCCGATGCGACGATTCAAGCCGCCGTGATATTCGACAACGTCGGCAAGGTATTCGGCGATGCTCGCGGCGTGGCGAATACCGCTCTCGCCAATGTCACACTGACAGTGACGCGCGGCGAAGTGTTCGGCATTATCGGCCGTAGCGGTGCTGGGAAATCGACCTTGCTGAGGTTGGTCAACGGTCTGGAAAAGCCGAGTTCAGGCGCGGTGCGTGTGAACGGCGTGAGCGTCGGCGAACTCGATGAACGCGGACTCGTCACGCTGCGCAGGCGCATTGGCATGGTGTTTCAGCACTTCAACCTGCTCTCGGCGAAGACAGTACGCGAGAACATTGCTTTGCCGCTGAAGATCGCAGGCGTGCCGAAAGTCGAAATCGAAAAAAAGGTCGATGCGTTACTCGATCTGGTCGGCTTATCGGCGAAACGTGACGCTTATCCCGCGAGTTTGTCCGGTGGACAGAAGCAGCGCGTGGGCATTGCGCGCGCTTTGGTGACCGACCCGGACATACTTCTGTGCGACGAGGCCACCTCCGCACTCGATCCCGAAACGACACAGGCCATTCTCGCGTTGCTGCGCGACATCAACCGGCGGCTCGATCTGACCATCGTATTGATCACTCACGAGATGGAAGTGATTCGCGAAGTGTGCGATACGGTCGCAGTGATAGAGCGCGGTGAAGTTGTAGAAAATGGGCCCGTGTGGCGCGTTTTCGGCAATCCGCAACACGCGGCGACGCATGCCTTGCTGCGCACACTGGTGCACGATCTGCCCGCGGATCTGGCCGCGCGCATCAAGCCATTCAGCGACGTGGCAGCCGCAGACGCGCAGATTCTGCTGGACGTGCGCTTCACCGGCGCAGACACGCAAGAGCCGGATCTCGGCGGACTCACGTCGGCGTTGAGTATCGACGGTGGGCGTGTGAGTTTCGTTCATGGCGGCATCGACCGGATTCAGGGACACGCGCAAGGGCGGCTGGTCGTGTCGGCGCAATTGCGGGCCAACGTGAAAGAAACCGCGCAGCAGCAGGTCGCGGCGTTGCTCGACAACGCGCGCCGTTTCGCGAACCATGTCGAGGTGCTCGGCTATGTCTGATCTCTGGCTCTCCGAACTTGCCGACGCGATTCGCGACACCATCGTGATGGTCGGCGTATCCGCTTTTATCGCGGCACTGGTGGGCATTCCGCTCGCTTTGGTGCTGGTGACGACGACACGCGGCGGCATCGCTGAAAAGCGGTCGGTGAATAGCGTGCTCGGTGCACTCGTCAACGCGTTTCGCTCCACGCCGTTCATCATTCTGCTGGTCGCGCTGTTGCCGCTGACGCGATTTCTGATCGGCACCACCATCGGCGTATGGGCGGCCATCGTGCCGCTCAGCATCGCGGCAATTCCGTTTTTTGCGCGCATCGCCGAAGTGAGTCTGCGCGAAGTGGATCGGGGTTTGATCGAAGCTGCGCAGGCGATGGGTGCGCAACGCAGGCACATCATCTGGCATGTGCTGTTACCCGAAGCACTACCCGGCATTCTCGGCGGTTTCACGATCACGGTGGTCGCGATGATCGGCTCGTCGGCGATGGCGGGTGCGGTCGGGGCGGGCGGCCTCGGCGATCTGGCGATCCGCTACGGCTATCAACGTTTCGATACGACCGTGATGGTCACCGTGATCGCATTGCTGATCGTCATCGTGACAGCCGTGCAGTTCGTCGGCGATCGCTTCGTGAGGCGGCTCGCGCAGCGCGCATAATAATCGCGATGCTTCGCGTCGGCGAAAGTGGCGGGCGCGCTGCCGTTCAACCCAATTCTCTATCTGGACATTTGCATGAACGAACCCCGTCATGCCGACGCGTCGTCGACGTGCGAGGCATCCGGCGCATCTCAGGTGCGCGATCTCACCGGCTTGCTGAACGCGTTGCGCGCGAGCGCGGCGCAACGCGATCGTGAAGGCGGTCATGCCGCGCAGGAAAAGCAGTGGATCGCCGATGCGGGATTGCTCACGCTCGCGGTGCCGCGCGAATTCGGCGGTGCAGGCGCGCGCTGGCCGGACATCTACGAGACGATTCGAAAGATCGCGCAAGTCGACAGCGCGCTCGCACATTTGCTGGGATTCACCTGCTTGCAGGTAGTGAGCATCAACGTGTGGGGCAACCCGGAGCAACGCGCGCGCTATCTCGGCGACACGGTGGAACAGCGCTGGTGGTGGGGCAATGCAGTGAATCCGCTCGATACGCGGCTCGTTGCAACAGCCACCGCTGACGGCGGCTACCTGCTCGACGGTCAGAAGGGTTTCTGTTCAGGCACGCGCGGCTCGCAGATGATGACGATTTCCGCGCACGACCCCGTCACCGGTAAATCGATCTTCGGCGCGGTGCCGACCACGCGCGAAGGCATCACCGTTCACGAAGACTGGAACCCGATCGGCCAGCGGCAAACCGACAGCGGCAGCGTGTCGTTCGCGCGGGTCAGGGTCGAGCCGCACGAAGTGCTGCATAAGGCCGACACGCCGTACGCGAGTTTGCGCACGCTGATTTCGCAACAGGTGTTGACCAACCTGTTCGTGGGGATTGCGCAGGGCGCGCTCGAAGAAGCACGAGCGTATGTGACGCAGTATGGCCGGCCGTGGATCAACTCCGGTGTCGACAAAGCCACCGACGATCCGTACCTGATCCAGCGTTTCGGTGAAATGCGTCTGCAGGCGGTAGCCGCCGAGGCGCTCGCCACGCGCGCGGCGCAAATACTCGACGACGCGTGGCAGCAAGGTCCGTCGCTTTCTGCCGAAGCACGCGCCCATGTCGCGCTCGCCACCTCGGAAGCGAAAATCGTTGCGCACCGCGCGGCGCTCGACGTCAGCGAAAAACTGTTCGACGCGTGTGGTGCGCGCGCCACGCATGCGCCGCTCGCACTCGATCGTTTCTGGCGCAACGCGCGCGTGCACACGCTGCACGACCCGCTCGACTACCGCGTGCGCGACGTCGGCCGCTACGCACTGAGCGGGACATTGCCGGAAGTTTCTTTGTACACTTGAGGCGGCTCGCGGTGGCATGCGTATGCACCGCGTTTTATCCCCTTCAAGAGACCTACGGATTGCCGTTCAAATTACCAACTACCGCCACGGCGCCGTTTTGCCCTTCCGAGGTGCAAGGCTCGGTCGCCGTCTCGCAAGGCGCGCCGTTCTGGAAGAAGATCCTGCAATTCGCAGGCCCCGGTTTGCTGGTATCGATCGGTTACATGGACCCGGGCAACTGGGCCACCGCGATCGAAGCCGGTTCGCGTTATGGCTACAGCCTGTTGTTTGTCGTGTTGCTGTCGAGCCTCGCGGCGATGGCGCTGCAATGTCTGAGCATGCGTCTCGGTATCGCCACCGGACGCGACCTCGCGCAATTGTCCAGTTCACGCTATTCGCCGGGCGTCGCGCGTTTTCAGTGGTTTCTCGCGGAACTCTCCATCGTCGCGTGCGACCTGGCCGAAGTGCTCGGCGGTGCGCTCGCTTTCCATCTTCTGTTCAATTGCTCGCTGACCACCGGCGTGCTGCTCACCGCATTCGACACGCTGATCGTTCTCGGTCTGAAGGGCAAGAATTTCCGCGATCTCGAAGCGATCATGCTCGGCCTGATCGCGACGATCGGCATCGGGTACATCATCGAACTGGCGTTGGTGAAGCCGCACTGGCCGTCGGTCGCGCAAGGGCTGATTCCGTCGTGGCAGGCGCTGAATTCGCGCGAGCCGATGTACCTCGCAATCGGCATTCTCGGCGCAACGGTGATGCCGCATAACCTGTATCTGCATTCGTCGATTGTGCAGACGCGCGCGGTCAAACGCGATCCGGCCGGTATCCGCTCGGCGATCAGCATGTCGCGAATCGACACCATCGCGTCGCTGGTGCTCGCGCTGCTGATCAACATGGCGATCCTGATTCTCGCCGCCGCGGCATTTCACGCAACAGGCCACACGGAAGTCACGCAGATCGAGGACGCGTACAAGCTGCTCGCGCCGATCGTCGGCACGGGTTTCGCGGCGGTGCTGTTTGCGATCACGTTGCTGGCGTCGGGGCAAAGCTCGACGTTCACCGGCACGGTGGCGGGGCAGGTGATCATGGAAGGCTTCCTGAAGATGAAAATTCCGTGCTGGCAGCGGCGTTTCATCACGCGGGCACTGGCTTTGATTCCCGCGTTGATCGGCGTGCAGATGATGGGCAACGGCGCGGTCGGCCGGTTGCTGGTCGCGAGCCAGGTTGTGCTGAGCCTGCAACTGCCGTTCGCGCTTTATCCGCTGATCCGCATGACCAGCGACCGCTCGTTGATGGGCGAATTCGCGAATAAACTGCCGACGCGGTTGCTCGCGTGGTCGTTGTTTGGCGCGATCAGTGCGGCGAATCTTTGGCTGGTAGTGCAGACGGTGGGCCTGGCGGGCTGAGCCAGCTGCGGATTTTTTGAGCGAGCGGTTGAGGGCAAAAAAAATCCGCGCAGTGCGCGGATTTTCATAAGGCTTCGGTTTCTGCTTCGCCTCGGGCGGACCAGCCGTTGGCGAATGACATCAATTCAATCAGGCGGCTTGAGCGACCTGTGCAACCTCGGCAACCTGCGCTGCCTGGAGTGCTGCTTCCTGGCGAGCGGCCGCTGCTTTCTTGGTCTTGCCTGCACGCGACGGCGGCTGGCATGCGCCACATACGACGTTGTGCTGCAAATCGTGCTTGTGCGCGACGAACTTGCCCGTGCAACGGCAGCACTTGGTCAACTGCAGAATGTCGGCGTCGAAGAAACGCACCAGCGTCCATGCACGCGTCAGATCGAGCACCGGCTCGCTTTCGCTGTGCTGGCAATGTTCCAGATACAGCCGATACCCTTTGGTCAGCGCATCCAGATGCGAGCAGCGCGCTTCGTTCTTCAGGAACAGGTACGTGTTGTAGAACAACGACGCGTGGATGTTCGCCAGCCACGTCATATACCAGTCCGCCGAGAACGGCAGCATGCCCTTGGGCGGCGATACGCCCTTGACCTCGCGGTACAGGCGAATCATGCGGTCCCGCGAGAGCGTCAGTTCGCTCTCCAGCACCTGCATGCGCGCGCCGAGTTCGATCAGCGCGATCGCACGGAATACATCCTGTGCGTCTTCCGTCAGACTACGTTTAAGCATCGCAGTCACCTCGATTAAGCAAACTGCTCAGCGGGCTGGCCTGCAAGCAGGATGGCCGCGTGAGTGGGGGCAACTGCGGTGTGCTTCGTCGTTTGCGTCAACGCCGACAACATCGAGTGGTCGTTGAAGCGGAAGAAGCACAAAAGCTGATCGGAAGAGGCCAGCTTGACGATTTGCGCGAGCGACAGCCCGGCAAGCAAGTCAGCCAGTTCCGACGACAAACCCAGACGGAACATCCCGATCGGTTTGTCCTCACGCAACATACGTTGCGCAAGCATGATGTAAGACAAGTTAATCTCGCGGATTGAATCCAGCGTCTCGCTGCTACGGTCCATTTTCTGTGTTTCCGAAGCCCCGAATTACCAAGTCGGCTTTTTTTGCCGTTATCTCTTTTGTGCCTCGCCGGAAACGATGTCCTCCGGCTACATGTCACTGCCTGATACAACTTACTTTGCTTTTGATACAAGGCGTTACATTTCGTAACAGCTTGGGACGAATTGTATGAAGGGTAAAACAGGAAATCAATCCCTTCTCAAAAAAATATCTCAAAAAGATACATCAATTATCGGTAACTCTTTCACGCGCTTGTAATAGATGATGCAAAGAGAATTTTTTGCACTGCGAGAATTTGGAAAGATCCATGAAAACCCTTGTCATACGGGCGTTCGGCTTAATTGTCTAATCAAAGAATTGCGGCGCGCGACATGCGGTTAAATGCCACGGCGTTTATAAAGGCGGGAAACGGCGCTGCAAATATACCGTAATAAATACCGTAATTTAGGGCCGTTTTGGGGGCACATCAGAGGTGTAACAGGGTGGTGCGGCCCCGGTTACAAACGGGGCCGTCTTTGTAACTTCTTTGGTAAGGATTAGCAGCCGGTCTGACGGATGCGTTCCACTTCGAGGCCAAATGCCGGCCGCAGACGCGTGCCGAGCACATTGCCGACGAATGCGGCAACGAGCCATAACCAGCCGTGCAGGCTGCCTGACACGATCCCGCTAAAGTACGCGCCGATGTTACAACCGTAGGCTAGGCGGGCTCCGTAGCCGAGCATCAGGCCGCCGACAGCCGCCGCGATCAACGATTTGGCAGGTACTTTCCAGACCGGCGCGTAACGGCCGGCGAGCGCCGCCGCCGTCATTGCACCGAGGACGATGCCGATATCCATCACCGAGGTGACGTCATGTGTAACAGGGGCGGCGAGGGAGCCCGCATTCGCGTGCGATGCCCAGTACGGCCAGTTGGCCACGTCGATACCCAGCGCGGCGAAAATCTTGGCGCCCCACAGCGCGAACGCCGACGTCACACCCCACGGACGACCCGACAACGCCAGCGTGGCGAAGTTGAGCAGAACCAGCGCGACCGCCCCGACGAACAGCGGCCACGGCCCATGCAGCCAGGGCGACGCGTGCGGCTGGCGCAGCGGCTCATTGACCAGCTGGCCGTGCCTGCGACGTTCGATCACGACGGTAAGCGCCGCGATGGCGGCAAACACGATCAGATTCAGCACGATGGCCCAGACTGCGCCCAGCGTAGTCACCATGGAAAGCGGTTTGAGCGAGGGCAATGCGGTCCAGAACGGCATATGCGCGGTCGCGACGACCGAGCCGACGATAAACGCAGCCAGCGTGACGATCATGCGTGTGCTGCCGCCGCCCACTGTATATAGCGTGCCCGACGCGCAGCCGCCGCCCAGCTGCATGCCGATGCCGAACATGAACGCGCCCACGAGCACGGACGTACCGGCCGGCGCGACCAGCCCGACAACCGGCTGGCCGAACAGCGTACCGGCCGCGAGCGCCGGGAAAAACAGCAGCACGCCGAGCCCGAGCATCAGCATTTGCGCTCGCAGACCGGCGCCCCGGCCATCGGCGATGAAAACCCGCCAGGCTGACGTGAAGCCGAACGCCGCGTGATACAGCGACATGCCCAGCAGCGCGCCGACCACGTAGAGCGCCGCCTGGCGGCCGCTTACGGTCTGCGCGAGATAAATGGCGCCGAGCGCGATAAGGATGAGCGCGGCGCCCAGCGGCTTCGGATTGATATCGAAGCGGCGTGGTACGCGCGGAAGCGAAGTGGAGAGGTCTGACATGATTAGTTGACTGACAAGCGGGTAATCGAGAGGCGGCCACGGAGCGGCCGGGGGAGCGAGTTTGGGGTTGGCAGGAGGGAAAGGCAATCGAAAAAAAGATAGCACATGGATGGCGGGGGCGTGGCCGCGCTACGGGTGCCAGTGTCAGGCACCGGTTTCGGAAGCCAGCGTCAGGTTCTTGCGTCCCGGCCCTCCGCAGCCTTGCGCAATGCTGCTGCTGTGTGCTGATCGGCGGGGAAAAATGCTTCGATGGCGAGTTCCGATAGCGTGACGTCCACCGGAGTGCCGAACACGGTCGTCGTGCTGAAAAAAGACAGCTCGCCTATCGGCGTACGCAACCGCAGCGGGACGGCGATCTGCGCGACGGCGGTGTCGCCGTGCTCGGCCGGTTCGGCGCCAGCAGGTGCAGGATAGGCAGCCAACTCGTCGCGCAGTGTGCTTAACGCGCCGTCGCCGCTCACATCGATTTGCCGTTGCAGTCGCGCCAGCACATGCTCCCGCCACGCATGCCAGTTAATGATCGATGCCGCGATTCCGTCTGGATGCAAGCTCAGCCGCAGTGCATTGACTGGGGGCTTCAGCAGTTCGGGACTCGCGCCTGACAGCAAAGGCGCCAGCGCGTTGTTGGTCGCGACGATATTCCAATGCCGGTCGATCGCGAGCGCCGGGTAGGGTTCGTGTCCGGTGAGCACCAGTTCGACCGCCTCCCGGGCGGCGGCCAATTGCGGATCGGACAGAGGCCGTTCACGAAACAGTGGTGCGTATCCTGCCGCGACCAGCAGCGCATTGCGCGCGCGTAACGGCACGTCGAGCCGTTCGGCAAGATGCATGACCATTTCCCGGCTTGGCAACGCGCGCCCCGATTCGACGAAGCTCAGATGCCGGGTTGAAATGTCGGCCTCAGTGGCAAGCAGTAACTGGCTCATGCGACGTCGTTGCCGCCATTCGCGCAGCAGGTCGCCCACCGTGCGGCTGGTGGCGAACGCAGGGGGAGGAGCGGCTTGCGCGAGAGAAAGTGTATTCATGCCACCGATGATAGTTAAAGCACGTCAGTAATCCATTACGTTGGAGGTAAAGAAACACTCGCCCTCCAGCTACGAATACTCAGCAGCACAAGCACGCTCACGTACCAGTTGGTCGAGCCGATAAAAAACACGAATCAGGCAGCCGCCACGCCTTCAGGCACCGCATTGAGCTTGACGCCGAGCGCGCGCAGCAGTTTGAACACCGTGTCCATACGCGGCTTCGAGCCGGGCGCCAGCGTTTTATAAAGACTTTCGCGCCCGAGTCCTGCGTCTGCGGCGACCTTTGCAATACCGCGCGCTTTGGCGATATCGGCGATGGCGGCGAGAAGAAGGTCGGCGTCGCCTTCTTCGAGTGCTGCATTGAGATATTCAGCGATCATCTCCTCGCTATCGAGGTAGTGCGACGCGTCGAACCGTGCGGTTTTGATCTTGCTCATGACAGTTCCTTCCTGATTGCTGCCCACATTGTTTTGGCATGCCTGATGTCGGCCGGCTGGGTGGCTTTATTGCCACCGCACAGCAGCAGATACACCATGCGACCTTCGCGTGCGAAATAAACCCGATAACCCGGACCACAGTCGATACGCATCTCGGACACGCCGTCTTCCAGCAGCTTGGTGTCGCCGAAATGGCCTCGTTCGGCGCGCCGGATTCGCACGAGAATTTTCGCCCTCGCCCGCAAATCGGCAAGCTGCGCAAGCCAGTTGTCGAACACCTCGGTACGGTTGACTGCGAACGCCGGTGTCTCGATCTGTTGATGAGTGTATCCTTGTGGATACTTGTTTGCAAGTGTAGAAATCATATTTTTAAAGCAGCTTTGCGATGCCCCCGTTGATTGCGTGACCTGCCGCGCGCAGGCTCTGCGCGGCTCCCCATTTCCCGCATGAGGTTAGCGGCCGGCATCGCATCTGAAGACTCGGCCAGATGGCCTATCCCGCTGAAAAACGGGAGTCGTGTTCGCATGAAGATTCGCGGTCGCGCGAGCGAATGCTTACCTGTGAAGTAATCGACGCAGCGCTTCCAATCCACGAATCTTGACTCCGAGCCTGCCGCGGACAACGTGTCCGTCGAGCGGAGTGCTCAGTCATGCCAATCAAGGAGTCCGAAGATGAACACGCATACCGATCTGATCGACCGTTATTTCGATGCATGGAACGAGACCGATCACGCGCGCCGTCGCGAGTTGATCGCGGCCACCTGGACTGCCGATGCCGACTATCGCGATCCGCTGCTTGCGGGTACCGGGCACGACGGCATCGACGCGATGATCCGCGCGGTGCACGAGCGCTTTCCGCAGCACCTGTTTCGCCGCACGACGCAGGTCGACGGCTTCGCGAACCGGTTGCGCTTTTCGTGGGAGCTGACCACGCCCGCTGGCGACGCGATCGTCAAGGGTTCCGATTTCGGTGTGGTCGACGCGCACGGCCGTCTTCAGGCCGTCACCGGTTTTCTGGACCAGGTGCCAGACGGAGCCTGAGCTTCGACCTGTTCTCAACTTCATGGAGACGATCATGGATGACCCCGTTGCCGTTACGTCCCGCCGAATGCTTGCCACGTTCGCGCGGCTGGGGTCGGAGGCCGTCGATGCGCTGTCCAGCGCGATAGCGGGCTTCGCGTTGCTGGCGGGTGCGCGGGCGTTCATGTTCACCGCGCTGCTGGGCTGGCGCGAGCCGGTGCTTGGCGGCGCGGGACTCGTGGTCCTGGCGCTGGTCGGATGGTTGCGGTGGCGATGCGGGGCCGCGGCTTGCGCGGCGGTGTCGGGCGCGCGGCACAGTGGGCCGGGTGCGAACGGCGTCGACGGATCGTGCCGTGGGGTGTTCCGGCCGACAGCGCCGGTACGGGACGCACGCACGGAAGCCCGCAACGATGCTTGCTACAATCGGTTGAAGCAATGCGATTCGAGCGGCCCGGCCTGGTCGGAATCAGATGTCGTGAAACCGGAGGCCGGCTCCCGTTCGAACCTGAATGCGAGCGGCGTAGCGATGCAACTCGCGCAGACAATCGTATTGCGTTACCCGAATCTCACATCCGCGACCTCGCGATAAACCGCAGGGCGCGATGCATCTGAGACCGGGCCACCGATCAACCGGATCAACCGGACAGGAAGGAGACACCGTGCTGAAGAATCTGGACCCGCTGCTGAACGCCGACATATTGCATGCACTTCGCTCGATGGGCCACGGCGACGAACTCGTCATTTGCGATGCGAATTTCCCGGGCACATCGGTGGCCAATGGGACGGTGCTCGGCAAACTGCTTCACCTCGACGGCGTAAGTGCGCCGCGTGCGATTCGCGCGGTGTTGTCGGTGCTGCCGCTGGACACCTTCATCGAGCAGCCCGCGTCGCGGATGGAAGTGGTCGGCGAGCCGCACACCATTCCTGCCGTGCAGCGTGAAGCGCAGATCGAGGTCAACGCGGCGGAAGGGCGTGAGGTGCCGTTTGCATCGATTGAACGGTTTGCGTTTTATGAACGCGCGCGCAAAGCGTATTGCGTGATCGCGACCGGTGAGGAGCGGGGCTATGGTTGCTTCGTGTTCACCAAGGGCGTTTTGCTGGCTCCGGACGCGCCGCGTTAAGCGAGCGTGGTTTGCCGCTGCTGCAAACGCGGCTCGGTTCCGGTCGGCATGTCGACATGAGCGGTGACAGCTGCGGCATGAAATTCGCACAGTGCTTCGTCGGTTGCGAAGACGAGGCATGCGGATTGCCTGCCCGCTGGCGTTTCTCTTCACGGTGACAACATCATGAGCTTTTCGATAGACACTCTCGATCATCTTGTTCTGAATGTCGCTGACGTCGAGGCGAGCGCTGCCTGGTATAGCCGCATGCTCGGCATGCAACGCACCGAATTTGCGTCGCGCACCGGCATGCGTGTGGCGATGACGTATGGCCACCAGAAGATCAATCTACGTCCGGTCACAGCGGATACCGTCGCGTGGTTCACGGGCCGCGAGCCGGTGCCCGGCAGTGCCGATCTATGCTTCGTCACCACCGCGAGTCCCGCCGACGTCAAGGCGCACTGGCTCGCCGAGGGCGTCGAAATCGAAGCCGGTCCGGTCGAGCGTGACGGCGCGCGCGGCAAAATGACTTCGGTGTATTGCCGTGACCCGGACGGCAATCTGATCGAGGTCGCGACGTATCCTCAGGCTTAACTGCCGCATACCGCTCTCGCCAGCGCTGAGTCTGCATTTGCAGCAGATATCGCAGTCAAAAAAAGCCGGTCTTCGCGAATTTCCTGCGCACTTTTCCTTTCCAGGCACTCCGGTTGCTTGCCCGGGTGGGTCCATCGAACTTGGAAAAGGCTGCCATTCCACATATTCTCAGGTGCAAAGCGGGGAACTGCGGCCCTTTCGGCGGGTCTGCTGCTTATTCATTTACAGGAGCCCCTCCATGACGCGTCCCGTCGATTCCGGCATCATTTTCATCGCACGTATTGCTCTGGCCGTGCTGTTTTTGTGGAGCGGCGTGATGAAACTGCTGGGTTATGCGGGCTTTGTCGGCTACCTGCATTCGAAGGGCGTGCCGTTCGTGCAGATCGCCGCGCCGATCGCCACCGCGGTCGAAGTGCTCGGCGGATTGCTGCTGATCGTCGGCTTCAAGGTGCGGCCGCTCGCGCTGCTGATGGCCGTCTACACGGTGGCGACAGCGGTGCTCGGCCACGATTTCTGGAATGTCGTCGATGCCGCCTTGCAGCGCGATATGGTGATTCATTTCTGGAAGAACATCGGTATTGCAGGCGGTTTCCTGCTGCTGTTCGTGACGGGCGCGGGCCGTCTTAGTGTCGACGGTGCACGTGCGCCACGTAGCGGCCTCGGTCTTTGATGCTGAGCGTGCGGTCGTCGATACCCACTGCTTTTGATTCTGGCTGTAACCAAGGGAGCAAATAATGATTCAAAGTTTCGAGCAAACCATTGGCGGCAAGGTGACCCAGTTGTGTGCGAGCCTCGGCGAGGGGCCGACGCCGCATCGCGTGATCATCAGTCTGGCCGATTCGGCGAAGACGCTGGTGATTCTCGATGCGTCGGGTTTTCTTGGCGCGCTGAAAGCCGAGATCGAGGAGCCCGAGAAGCTGATCGCCGATGGCATCGCGAAAGCGCAGAACGACGGGTTGATCGAGCGCGCGATCGATACCGGCACGATTCAGGAAGCGACGCTTTAATTTGCGTTCGAAGCGTCCAGTCGCGCAGTCGCGGGTAAGTGGCTGCTGCGTCGTCTGAGAAAACCCCCGCTTTGCGAAAGCATCGCGGGGGTTTGTTTTTTTGCGCGGGTGGGCGCGGCGTTGGGATAGGCGTGAGGGTCCCGCAATCCATCGCTCCTAGCGCGATTCCATTCTCGTCCTGTCGGCCTCGACAGCGGTCGTCCGCGAATCCGTCTTCGAACTCTCTGCCGACGCATGCGGTTGAGGACGCACCAGGCAGCCCAATCCCACCCCCAGCAGCAGAAGTCCCGCTGAAATAGCCGTCGCGGTCTGCATGCCCGACACGATCTGCGCGGCCGCCGAGCCGCCCGCCAGCGCACCGAATGCGGCCACACCGACAGCGCCGCCCGCCTGCCGCGCCGTGTTCAATACTGCAGACGCCGTGCCCGCGCGCTTCGCCTCGGTCGATGCCAGCACGGCGGTGGTCATCGCCGGAACAGCCAGGCCCATGCCGGATGGAATCAGCAGGAACGGCAGCAGCAGTCCGATCAGCGGCGTGGCGGCATCCACCCGATGCAGCAGGCCGTAACCGAACGCGGCGATGACCGCCCCCACGATCATCGGCACCCGCACGCCGAACCGGCCGACCGCCCAGCCGCTCGCGACGTTCGAAACGAGGAAACCGCCCGTCAGCGGCAGGAACGCGAGACCCGCCTGCAACGGGGTGTAGCCGCGCACACGCTGCAAGTACAGGCTCAGCACGAACACCATCCCGTAGTAGGTCAGATTCACGCAGATGCCGAACAGCACCGCTGCGCTGAAAGTGCGTTTTCTGAATAGAGAAAGCGGCAGCATCGGCGACGCGATGCGCGATTCGACGACAATGAAGGCGCTCGCGGCGAGTAGCGCGAGTACGAAGCCGCCCGCCACGAACGGGTGGGCCAGTCCCAACGGCCGCCACTCGATCACGGCGGCGACGAAAGCGGTCAGGGCGACGATCGCGAGACACTGGCCGCCGAGGTCGATGCCGCGCGATTTCGCGCCGGCTGTTGTGGGCGGCGCCGTATGTTTGGTGATTGCAGCCTTCCTGGCGATTCCAGCTGCGGCTTGCGACGAGCCGATGGCTGAGAGGGTTCCGACTGCGGTTCCAGCTCCAGCCCCATCGTCGGCTCCTGCTTCCGCCATTCCAGCTTTCCCATCGCCAGCTTGTACATTCCCAGTCCCCTCGTCTCGTGGCACCCAGAGCCACGTCGCCACCAGCCCCGCCGCGCAAATCGGCAGATTGACGAGGAAGATGCTGCGCCAGCCAAACGCCGCGATCAGCAAGCCGCCCGCAACCGGCCCCGCCGCAATCGAAATCGCGCCCGCAGCGGTCCACAAGCCGACCGCCCGCGCCCGCAGCCTGGGATCGTGTCCATAGGCACGATTGAGCAGTGCGAGCGAGTTCGGCAGCATCGCGGCTGCGCCGACGCCTTGCAGTGCGCGCGCGGCGATCAGCATCGGCGCATCGAGCGCGAGCCCGCAGGCCGCCGACGCCAGCGCAAACAGCGCGATGCCCGCCGCATACATGCGCCGCGCGCCGAACCGGTCGCCGAGTGCGCCCGCCGACAGCATCAGCACCGCGAACGCCAGCGTGTAAGCATCGACGACCCATTGCAGGCCCGCGACGTTGGCGTGCAGATTCGCGCCGATTCCGGGCAACGCGATATTGACGATGGTCACGTCGAGTTGCGTGACGACGAAGCCGACGCTGACGGTCGCGAGAACGAGACCGAGGGCGGGCGAGGCAGGGGGATTTGTCGAGTTCATGCGATACATCGTAGGTCCGATGCAGCGCACGATGTTTCGGGCTGGCGTGAAGTGTGGATGTCGCGATCAACAGCGGGCGCGGCCACGTGCGCGGGTGCGCCGCTACAAATGACAACGGCGCTTCGAGGAGCGCCGTCGTTGAAACAAACAGAAGAAACGCGAAATCAACGCTGCTTCGCGAAGTCCTTGATAAACAGCGTCGTCAGCGCGCCAAGCACGCAGATCGCGGCCACGTACATCGGCGCGGCCATCGGGTTGGACTTCATCATCAGCGACACAGCGATCGGCGTCAGACCGCCAAACACCGCATACGCGACGTTATACGAGAACGAAATGCCCGAAAAACGCACGACCGGCGGGAACGCCTTGACCATCACGAACGGAATCGCGCCGATCACGCCGACGAACAGACCGGCCAGCGCATACATCGGCACCAGTGCCGAGGTATCGACAGCGAGACGCTGGAACATCACGTAGTAGGTGACCGCCAGCGCGAGGCCGCCGATGAAAATCGTCTTGCCCGCGCCGATGCGCCCGGCGATCGAACCCGCCATCACGCAGCCGATCGTCAGGCACAGCGTCGCGACGCAGTTCGCCAGCAATGCCGTGGTCGGGGCAATATGGAATTGCTTTTGCAGCAACGTCGGCGTCATCAGGATCACGACGACGATGGCCGCGGACAGCATCCACGTGAGCAGCATCGACACGATCACAGCGCGGCCGTGGTCGCGCAGCACGGCCTTGAGCGGCACTTCGGCGGCAATCGCCTTGCGTTGCTTGAGTTCGGCGAACACCGGCGTTTCATGCAGCCAGCGGCGCAGATAAACCGAGAACATGCCGAAAACGCCGCCCACCAGGAACGGAATACGCCATGCGTATGCGGAAATTTCCGCAGACACAAAGTGATGATTCACCGCCGACGCAATCAGCGAACCGAGCAGGATGCCCGCCGTGAGACCCGCCGTCAGCGTGCCGCACGCGTAGCCGATGTGCCGCTGCGGCACGTGCTCGGACACGAACACCCACGCGCCCGGCACTTCGCCGCCCACGGCAGCGCCCTGCATCACGCGGAACAGCAGCAACAGCACCGGCGCGAGCACGCCGATGCTGGCGTACGTGGGCATGAGGCCCATCAGCAGCGTCGGCACCGACATCAGCAGCACGCTGAGCGTGAACATGCGCTTGCGGCCAAACAGGTCGCCGAAGTGCGCCATGATGATGCCGCCCAGCGGCCGCGCCAGATATCCCGCCGCGAAGATGCCGAAGGTTTGCACCTGACGCAGCCAGTCCGGCATTTCAGTCGGGAAGAACAGCTGGCCGATGGCCGGCGCGAAGAACACGAAAATGATGAAGTCGTAAAACTCCAGAGCCCCGCCGAGCGCGGCGAGGCCGAGCGTCTTGTAGTCGCTGCGCCCAAGAGGGCGTGGGGTGACAGCCTGCGCTCCACCCAGATTTGTCGCTTGCATTGCTATGTCGTGTTTTGGAATTGAGAGCCACACTTGGCGCGTGGAAATACGGCGGTCGTCGGGCGAGAAGTGTGGCAGGCGCTGGGTAGAGCACGGGACACCGGCGCGCCGCCCGGGTAGGGCGGACACGAGGACGACTGGGGCCAGGCGGGGATTTTACAGGATGAAAGCCGTTCGCTTCGGGAAGTGCTTAATTAGATTGGAGAAAGTTCCCTTAAACATACATTTTTGGGTGTCGGGAGGCGCGGCGGGCTATCTGTCAGCGTTACCGCCGGTGAATTCGGATTGTTCCTATGGGGATCGCGGGATGCGCCTCCGAGAATGGCCTCCGGTCCAACCATCCTGAGCCCACATCCCATGCGCATTGCTGTCCTGCAGTCCGACCCGGTCATGCGTCTGTCGATCGAACACGTTATTTCGAGCGCCGGCCACACCTGCGAGGCTTTCGACGACGGGCTCGCATTGTCGAAAGCGCTCGCGCGATCCAGCGTCGACCTGCTGGTGCTGGACTGGCGGGGGGCGCGCCTGTCCGGCATCGAAGTGCTGAGATCGGTCCGCGGCATAGGCGGTGACCGGGTGCCGGTGATCTTCGCGTCGGGCGACACGTCGGAGGTCAGCATGGTGCGCGCGCTCGGCCAGGGCGCCGACGATTACGTCGGCCTGCCGGTGCGCGCGGGCGAGTTCCGTGAGCGCATCGGCGCGTTGTTGCGGCGCGCGTACCCGGAACGCTTTGACAGCGCGAACCTGACCGTCGGGCCTTACCGTTTTGATACCCAGCGCCAGCTCGTCATGCTGCACGGCCAGCCGATCCAGCTATCCGGCACGCAGTACCGGCTGGCGTCGCTGTTCTTCTCGAACGTCGGCCGCGTGATGTCGCGCGATCACATTTTCGCAATGGTCTGGGGGCGGGAATTCCGCGAATTCACGCGCACCATCGACAGTCACGTTTCGCGGCTGCGCCTGCTGCTCGAAATCGACGCGCAGAACGAGTTCCGGCTGCAACCGGTTTATAAAAGCGGCTACCGGTTGCTGCATCTGCGGGAGGGGTGATGGGGCGGGGGCGCGGAAGTGGACGCAGAGGCACCAGCAGGTTTGTTTGGGGCCGCTCGCGCGTGCTGGTGCTTTGGCCGGCTCTCCAAGCCGGCGTTATCTTCAGATGTGCGGCAAAGCAGGCCGGGTTTCGATGGCCGCACGGATCAGCGCTTCGACGGCCTTGCGTTCGTCGCCCGCCAGCGGCAGGCGCGGTGGCCGCACCGGCTCCGTCCCCAGACCGACAATCGCTTCCGCCAGCTTGATGTTCTGCACGAGTTTCGGCGACACGTCGAGCGCCAGCAACGGCGCGAACCAGCGGTAAATCGCGCGCGCTTCCTCCAGGCGTCCTGCCTTCAGCAGTTTGTAGATCGCCACCGTCTCACGCGGAAACGCGCACACGAGACCCGCCACCCAGCCATGCGCGCCCATCAGCATGGCTTCCATCGCCAGATTGTCGACACCGCACAGGATCGCGAAGCGGTCGCCGACCACGTTGATCAGATCGGTCACGCGCCGCACGTCGCCGCACGATTCCTTGATCGCGACAATTTTCTTCTCGTCGGCGATTTCCGCGAACATTTCGGGCGTCATGTCGACGCCATAGGCGAGCGGGTTGTTGTAGATCATCAGCGGCAGCGCGCTGGCATTGGCGACGCTGCGGAAATGGTTCAGCGTCTCGCGCCGGTCCGACAGATAACGCAACCCCGGCAGCACCATATAGCCCGCCGCGCCGTGACGGCTGCCCGCTTCGGCCTGGCGGCAGGCGTCGAGCGTGCTGTTTTCGGCGATCGTCAGCAGAACCGGCACACGGCCGCGCGATGCTTCGACGGCGACGTCGAGCACCTCCAGCTTTTCGTCGAGCGACAGCGTCGACGCCTCACCCAGCGAGCCGCATACGATGATGCCGTCCACCCCCGCGTCGATTTGAGCTTCGATATTCTTGCCGGTCCACACGCGGTCTATGCTGAAATCCGCGTGGAATTTGGTGGTGACTGCGGGCAAAACGCCTTCCCAGATATGCGCCACGACTGCTCTCCTGAGTGTGATGTGTCCAGCGCAGTGTAAGTAGGGAAAATTTCGCCGTCTTGCGTGAATCGCGCGCGGCGGATGACGATTTCGGCACAGGCGGAATGCCTGATACGCCGGCATATTGCGGCTGGACGCCCATCCCACCCGCGCAATACGCGACGTGCCGCGGCGGGCGCGCAATGCGCTTAAGCTAAATAAGAGCGGTTTAGCCATACCTGTCCCGGCAACCACTTCAAGCCGCGTTCCGCTCCTAAGAACACCCGCCACGCAGCGATCCGGCTATGCCGAAATCGTCACAATCCACGCGCAAGCGCACCAAGACCCGGCAGCCCGGCGTTTCTACCATGGGTGTCATGAAAACCTTAGACATCATCGACTCGCACACCGGCGGTGAACCGACCCGCCTCGTGGTGTCGGGCGGCCCGGATCTCGGCGGCGGCACGCTTGCACAACGGCTCGACGTGTTCCGCACGCAGTTCGACGACTGGCGCGCGGGCATCGTCACGGAGCCGCGCGGCTCGGACGTGGTGGTGGGCGCGCTGCTGTGCGAACCGGACGATCCCGGTTGCGCCGCCGGCGTGATTTTCTTCAACAACGTCGGCTACCTCGGCATGTGCGGACACGGCACGATCGGCCTCGTCGTGTCGCTCGCGCACATGGGACGGATCGGGCCAGGGCGTCATCGGATCGAGACGCCGGTCGGCATGGTCGAGGCGACGCTCAACGAAGACGGCAGCGTCGCCGTGCGCAACGTGCCGGCGTATCGTTACCGCGCGGCGGTCGAGGTGGACGTGCCCGGCCACGGTGTGCTGACCGGCGATATCGGCTGGGGCGGCAACTGGTTTTTTCTGGTTGCGGATCACGGGCATTCTCTCGAAGCCGCGAACATCCCAGCGCTGACCGGTTTCAGTTCGGCGATCCGCGACGCGCTGATCGCGCAGCACATCACCGGCGCGGAAGGCGCGCTGATCGACCACATCGAACTCTTCGGACCGGGTTCGCGCGACGGCATCGACAGCCGCAGCTTCGTCCTCTGTCCCGGCAGTGCGTACGATCGCTCGCCGTGTGGCACCGGCACGAGCGCGAAAGTCGCGTGCCTCGCCGCCGACGGCAAACTGGCCGAAGGCTCGGTGTGGCGGCAGGAGAGCATCATCGGCAGCGTGTTCGACGCGAGCTATCGTCACGCGGACGACGGCGTCTCGGTGATTCCCACCATCACCGGCCACGCGTATGTGACGGCCGAAGCGCGTCTTTGTTTCGACGAACGCGATCCGTTCGCGTGGGGCATCCGCACGGCATGAGCGCGGACGCGTTGATCGTAGGAGCCGGCATCGTCGGCGCGGCGTGCGCGGCGGAGCTGGCCGCGCTCGGCATGCGGGTCGACGTGATCGATGCCCAGAGCGTCGGCGGCGGGGCGACGGCAGCGGGCATGGGTCATATCGTCGTGATGAACGACTCGCCGGCAGAGTTCGCACTGAGTCGTTATTCACGCGATTTGTGGCTGCAACTCGCGCCGCAGTTGCGTACGCGCGATGCGTTTTCGCGCTGCGGCACGCTCTGGATCGCCGAGGACGAAGAGGAATGGCAGGCGGCCCGCGCGATGCATGCCGCGTTCGACGCGCAAGGGATTGCGGCGGAGTTGCTCGATGCCGCTTCGTTGCGCGCGGCCGAGCCGGCGCTGGCGGAGTCGATGGCGGGCGGATTGCGGATCGCGCACGACAGCATCGTGTATGCGCCGACGGTCGCCGAATGGCTGCTGATGCAGTCGCCCCACGCAGCGAATATTCGCTTGCGGCTCGGCACGGAGGTGGCGTCGATCAGCGCGGACAGCGTCACGCTGACGACCGGCGAGCGCGTGACTGCCGCGCACGTGATCGTGGCGAACGGTCTCGGCGCACAGCGGCTCGCGCGCTCGTTGCCGCTGCAGCCGAAGAAGGGGCATCTGCTGATCACCGACCGTTATCCCGGGCTGATCCGGCATCAACTGCTGGAACTCGGCTATATCAAGAGCGCACACCATGCAACGGGGACGTCGGTGGCGTTCAATGCGCAGCCGCGTCCCACGGGGCAATTGCTGATCGGTTCGTCGAGGCAGTTCGACACGACCGATTCCGCCGTCGAGATGCCCGTGCTGGCGCAGATGCTGGAACGCGCCGCGCGCTATCTGCCGGTCCTGCCGACACTCAACGGGATTCGCGCATGGTGCGGATTTCGCTCCGCTTCGCCGGACGGTTTGCCGCTGATCGGCCCGGCGGGTGATTTCGCGCCGGGGGTTTGGCTAGCCGTCGGGCATGAGGGCCTGGGGGTGACGACGTCGCTCGCCACGGCGAAATTGCTGGCGGCGCAGATTGTGGGGAAAGCTGCGCCGATTCCCCTGGAGCCTTATCTGCCAACGCGTTTTGCGATAGGGGAGAGTCATGTTCGGGGTTGAGGTTGTGCCAGTTCGCGCGACGATAGCTGAGGGCCATGTTGGCGTCGAGGAGGGCGCAGCGAAAGTTGCCGCCGCGCCGTGCGTCGTTCGTGCACGAGTTCTACGAGCGGCTCGACCTATGCCCAACAAGCAAACAACGCAAATCCGCGTGACGATAGACGGCTGGCGCGTCGGCGGCGAAGCAGATGCAGCCGCGGCAGCCGCCGCACTCGATGTCGCAAGCCATGCAATAGCCCCCGCGCCTCTCTCGTGCACGAGTTCTACCGGCGGCTCGACTTATGCCTAACACGCCCACAACGCAAATCCGCATGACGATAAACGGTCAGCTTATAGGCGTGGAAGCCGGTACGACCGTGGCCGCCGCGTTAGTCCTCGCAGGCTTGCGCGCCACCCGGACTTCAGTCGGCGGCGAGCCGCGCACCGCGCTTTGCGGGATGGGCGTGTGTCAGGAGTGTCGCGTGACGATCGACGGCCGCGCGCACGTTCTGGCGTGCCAGACACTTTGCCGCGAAGGCCTGATCGTCCACACGCTGGATCAGGTGAAGGTATGACACAGCACTTCGATGTCGTCATCGTGGGCAGTGGCCCGGCGGGCCTGAACGCTGCCTACGCGGCGGCGCGCGAGGGCGCGACGGTCGCGCTGCTCGACGACAATCCGCGCGCCGGCGGGCAGATCTGGCGCCAGGGGCCGGGTCATCCGCCGCAAGCGCCTCTTGCCAATTTGCTCGCTGCATTGAAAGAGCAACGCACGCTGACGCACTGGACCTCGACTCGCGTGATCGCACCATTGGATGCACAGGGTTTGCTGCTGGAATCGGCGGAGCGGGGCGGCATTTGCGTCACCTATGGCCGCCTGATTCTCGCGACCGGCGCGCGCGAGCGGTTGTTGCCGTTCGAGGGCTGGACGCTGCCCGGCGTGACCGGCGCTGGCGCCTTGCAGGCGCTGATCAAAGGCGGCATGCCGGTGCGTGACGAGCGGATCGTGATTGCGGGCAGCGGACCTTTGCTGATCGCCGCGCTCGCGACTGCGCGGGCGGCGGGCGCTCGCGTGATAGCGGTAGTGGAGCAGGCTTCCGCTTTCGATGTCGCGCGTTTCGGCGCTTCACTGCTGATCGAACCCGCGAAGCTGCGGCAGGCGCTCAGCATGACACGCGGTTTCGCCGGACTGAATTACTGGACCGGCAGCGTGATCCGAAACGTGCAGGGTAGTGGTCGCGTGGAGCGTGTGACCATCCGGCGAGGCAACGGCAATCGCGAAGTGACGCTCGATTGTGACCGCGTCGCGTGTGGCTTCGGTCTTGTGCCGAATATCACGCTGGCGTTGGCGCTGGGTTGCGAGATCGGCGAAACGGGGGGAATCGTCGTCGACGATGCGCAGCGAACCTCCGTGGACAACGTGTTCGCAGCCGGAGAATGCACGGGGATCGGCGGCGCGGAACTGGCTGCCGTGGAGGGCGAGATCGCGGGCCTCGTCGTCAGGAGCGCGGCGGCATCGATTGCAAGCGGCGAGCGTGTCACGAGCGATCACTCTGCCAGAAACGCTACGCGTGATGACATCGCAAGTCTCTCCGTGCTGCAAACCCGGCGTGCCCGCTGGCGCCGCTTCGCGCAACGCGTCGAACGGGCCTTCGCTTTGCAGGACGCGGCCCTTACCGTGCCCGCCGACGACACCTTGCTGTGCCGCTGCGAAGACGTAAGCATCGGCGAAGTGCGCGCCTGCGCAAACTGGCGCGACGCCAAACTGCATACGCGCTGCGGCATGGGCGCGTGTCAGGGGCGCATCTGCGGATCGGCGGCAAGCCTGTACTTCGGCTGGCCGGCCGTCATACCACGACCGCCGTTCAATCCCGCGCAAATCGGCACGCTGATGATGACACCCGCCGCCGACCCGACCTCCGCCGAATAACCTCGGCAGCACGATATTGACGTCACCTGCACCGCTCTATAATCGTTCGCACACGTCGGCGGCCTCGCCGAACCGGCGAACTCATCCGCGAACGCACTCATTCACGCTCGGATCAACGGGACCCGCACGATGAACACGCTGGCTCACTCGCTCGCTCCAGACGATGCAACCCTCTCCGGCATGCTGTCGCACTTCCGGTTGCTCGAACCGGTGTTCGACGCGATGCCGGATGTGGTTTTCTTCGTCAAGGACGCCGACGCGCGCTATGCGCTGGTCAACCGCACGCTGGCCTCGCGCTGCGGTTTCAAGGAGAAGGCGGCGCTGCTCGGCAAGACCGCCGAAGACGTTTTCCCGCGACGCTTCGGGCGCATTTACACCGCGCAGGACAAGGCGATCATCGGCGTCGGCAACCAGATGCTTGATCAGCTGGAACTGCATCTGTATCCGGGCCGTCAGCCGGGCTGGTGTCTGACCTGCAAACAGCCGCTGCGTGACCCGTCGGGCAAGGTGGTCGGTCTCGCCGGCATTTCGCGCGATCTGAAGGCGGATGAAAGCAGCCACCCCGCTTACAGCCGGCTTGCCGCGGTCGTTCAATCCATCCAGGAAAATTACGTGCAGCCGCTGAATCTGAAACAGCTTGCGGCGATGGCGGACATGTCGGTCGCGCAACTGGAGCGCTATTTTCACAAGGTGTTTCACCTGACGCCGCGCCAGGTGTTGCTGAAAACGCGTCTGGATGCGGCCACGGCGTTGCTGGTTTCCGAGGACAAGGTTACCGATGTCGCCGCGCTCTGCGGATACACCGATCACAGCGCGTTCACGCGGCAATTCAAGGCAACGGTCGGCATCACGCCGACCGAATACCGGATGCTGCTGCACGGCACATCGCGGAGCTGAGCGGTTGCATATGGGGCGTCGCGGGAATCACTATTACGTCTATGTCGTCGCGCTAGACGACACCGTCTGGAACGAAGCGCGCTTTCGTCGCGCGAATCCGGATTACCGGTTCGACAAACCTTGCGTCTACGTGGGGATGACCGGGCTCGACCCGGACCTGCGCTTCGACCGGCACAAGGCGGGTATTCAAGCCAACCGCTACGTACGCGATTACGGCCTGCGGCTCGTGCCGGAATTGTATGAAGTGTTCAATCCGATGCCGTATCGCGGCGCTCAGGATATGGAAGTGGAACTGGCGATCGGGCTGCGCGAAGCGGGATACGGCGTCTGGCAAGCCTGAAGCATTCGCGACGTGGAGAATTTGCCCGTCTGGGCGAAGGGAGCGTGGCAGGCGTCCCTCGATGAACTGCTGCGCGCGAACAACGCGCAAATTACGAAAAACCTTCAAAAAACCTTATTTGATGCCAAGTCCGCGCAAAACGGCATTGCCTTCGTGCGTGAGGCGGATATGCGAAGCGCCTGCGTCGCCGGAAACGGTTTCGATCAGACCGGCTTCGTGAAGCTGCGGAATCTCGGGTTTCGCGGATGCGTCGATCGGCGCGTGCAGCAACAGCAGCAGCGTTGCCAGTTCATGGTGGCTCAACAGACGGCGCAAGATGGTAGGGCGCTTGGTCGGTGCCGCAGTTTCGTTCGTGTTGTAATCGGGCTGGTTCATGGTGCGCACCTCGTGCGGGGTAAAGTCCGGTGCATGATGCGGACGAAGTCTTAAACGATTCTTAAGACTCCATTGTCCTGTAACACCGTGACACGAAGATTGCACTGGAACAACTTTCCGACACGTCGCAGGCGATTTTGTGTCGCCGAAGCTTACGGTATATTACGGTTCGTTGCGCCGCCAGGCCTTACGGAGCGCAGGTTTTACCCGCCGCCTCGATCCACAGATTGTTGACGTGACGCTTGCCCGCGTAAAAACGGTACGTGGTCGCGCCATTGTCGCTGCGCACCTTGACGATGTTCGAATCGCCGAAATCCAGCATCTGACCCTGAGGGATCTCGGTGGATTTGAACGAGGCGTTGTGTTTGGTCGCCACTTGCGTCATGCAGGCAACGACGTCGTTGACCGAGCGCTGCGTGGTGGTATCCGTGACGGGCTCGCCGGCATCCGGATTCTTCTGGAAGTACGCGCAAGCGCTGAGAAGCAGGGGAACTGACAGGACTACGGCAAACTTCTTCATATCTCTCCTGGCGTTTTCATTCGGCCGACTGACGCGGCCGGGCGGTATAGGCCGGTAAATCAGCCGCACATTATATCGGGGCGGCGCCGTTGACCGATCCGGAGTCGCATGTGCCGTGCCCGGGAGACCGACACGAGCGGGTCGCGCACGGTTGTTTGAACGGCTGAAAAAAGAAACGCCCCACTGTCTGAATCATCCAGAGGGGCGTTCCGCGCGGGCACAAGCCCGTTTTCTTACTTGCGACGCTGAGCCTGCGCTGCCAGTCTCACCGCGGCATTCGCCGCGCCGTATCCGTCATACCCGCCGCGTCGCTCGACGATTTCCAGGAAGAAGCGCTGATCCAGTTGCTCCGTATAGGCGTGGAAAAACTCGCCGCCGCGCTCGTCGCGGTCGTACAGGATATTGTTCGCGCGCAACGCGTCCAGCATGTCGTCGGGCAGCGCGTAGCGCGCCGCCAGATCGTCGTAATAATTGCGCGGAATGCGCAACACCGGCAGGCCATCGGCGACGAATTCGGGGATTGCGCTGAAAATATCGCCGGTGCTGAAGGCGACGTGATTCAGACCCGAGCCGTGATACGTGTGCAGCGCCTCGGCCACCGCCGTGTGGTGATCGACGGACGCGTTCAGCACGATTCGCACCGAGCCGTCATGGCTGCGCAATGCGCGGCTGCGCACCAGTCCGTACGGATCGGGCACCAGCACGCCCGGCTCCGCCTGGAAACCCAGCGCGGTTCGCAGGAACAGCACCCAGGTATCGAGCGAATTCGCGGGCACCGACAGGCAAACATGGTCGATCCGGCTGAGCGGGCCCACTTCGGTCGGGCCGTTGACGTCGGTCAGCACGAAATCGGCTTCGAACAGCGTGGGCTGGTCCGGTGTTTCGTCGACGAAATAGTTCAGGCTGCTGTCCGGTGCCTGCACGGCAGGCAGCACGCGTTCGTTCGGGCCGATCTGCCCCGAGAACGGCGCGTAGCCAAAACCGGCGGCGCGCTCAAACGCCTGATTGGCGTCGTTCACCCGGAACGCAGACGCGCACAGCGACAAACCGTGTTGCTGGAAGAACGCATTGGCGAACGAATCCGGTTCGGCGTTCAGCACGATCGACGCCGCGCCGTGCTGATACAGCGTCACGTCTTTCGAACGATGCTGGCCGGCCTGGCGAAAGCGCAGCTTGCCGAGCCAGTCGACGAGTTGCGCGCGGGTGGTGTGATCGACCGCGAATTCCAGGAACTGGTAGCCGACGTGGGCGGGCGCAGCGGGCGACTTGTACAGATCGCCGACCGGCTGCTGCGCGGCATCGAGCACCTTGCGGGTCTGCTCTTCGAGAAACAGCAGCGAGCGATGGCCGTCGGCCGCGGTAATCGTGGTCGGCGCGGCGCGAAAACCATCGTTGAAAATTTCCAGCGATAGCGGGCCTTTGTAGCCCGTTTTCACAACTTGCGCGGTGAAATTCGCCAGATCGAAATCGCCTTGACCCGGGAAGCAGCGGTAGTGACGGCTCCATTCGAGCACGTCCATCGCGAGCTTCGGCGCGTCGGCGATCTGCACGAAGGCGATACGGTCGCCCGGAATCTCGGCGATCGCGTCGACGGTGTCGTTCAGTGAAAGCGTATGAAAGCTGTCGAGCACCAGCCCGAGATTCGGGTGATTGACCGCGTCGACCAGTTTCCACGCGTGGCGATAAGTCTTCACGTGCTTGCCCCACGCCAGCGCCTCGTAACCGGCGATCACACCGGCCTCGCCGGCCGCGCGGGCCAGTGCGCCCAATTGGTCGATCATCAGCGAGTCGTCGCCGATGGTGTCAGGCGACACGTTGCTGCACACCAGAATGCGGTCGGTGCCCAACTCATGCATCACGTCGAACTTGCGCTTTGCACGGTCGAGATTGCGTTCGAGACGCTCGGCGCTCACGCCGTCGAAATCGCGGAACGGCTGGAACAGCATGATCTTCAGCCCGAGATCGTCGGCGATGCGCCGCACGTCGGCGGGCGAGCCGTCGAAGTACAACAGGTCGTTCTCGAAGATCTCGACGCCTTCGAAGCCCGCCGCCCGGATCGCGGTCAACTTCTCGACGAGGGTTCCGCTAATCGACACGGTGGCAATCGAACGTTGCATGAACGGCTCCTGCATTAACTATCAAACGGCGGTTGAAGAATACGTACGACGGCTAGCTTGCTTTGAAGGCAGCGATGCGGCGATGCGCAGACAGGCAAGCGGCGCTGGGCGCTACACCCGCGGTGGACAGACCCGCTACACACATTATGCGCATTCCACGCTTGCAAGACGCAGGCCAGACTGACCCACACTAACCGGAGTTTCGCCAGTGTATACAAACTAACTAGATGGTACAAATTCGTAGAAACCCCGAATGACGGCGGCGGCCAATGCGCGCACACTTCGCCACACGTTGTAGAGCAACCGCGGATGTCGTGGTGCGCTTTGCGCCTTACTTTGCAGGAGCCGCTGTCATGAGTTTTGCCTCCGTACTGGTCCTGAATGGACCGAACCTCAATCTGCTCGGCACGCGCGAGCCGGCCGTCTACGGCTCGGAAACGCTCGACGACGTCGCGAAGCTGTGCCGCGATGCAGGCGAGCGACTCGATCTGTCGATCGACTTCTGTCAGTCGAACGCCGAGCATCAACTGATCGACTGGCTGCATGCGGCGCGCACCAAGGTCGACGGCATCGTGATCAATCCGGCGGCTTATACGCATACGTCGGTCGCGATCGCCGACGCGCTCACCGCCATCGAGAAGCCGGTTATCGAAGTGCATATTTCGAACGTGCATCGGCGCGAGGCGTTCCGGCATCACTCGTATGTGTCGGCGGTGGCGGACGCGATTATCGTCGGCTGTGGAACCCAGGGTTATGTGCTCGCGCTGGAGCGCATGGCCACTATTCTTAAGAATAGGGCGGCGAAGTGAACCTACAAGCGAACGTACAAGCGAACCTGCAAACCAGCGCGCCAACAGACGCATCCGCCAACCTTCCGGCGAACTCGAAATCGGGCATCCCCATGAACGCACAAACCAGCTCCCAGGCCACTCCGCATTCCTATCTGGTCGGCCTGATCGGCTCGGGCATCGGCGGCTCGCTGACGCCCGCGATGCACGAAGAAGAAGGCAGCAAGCTCGGGCTGCACTATGTGTATCGCCGCATCGATCTGGAAGCATTGAAGCTCGACAGCGCCGCGCTGCCGGATCTGCTCACCGCCGCCGAACGCATGGGCTTTAACGGCCTGAACATCACGTATCCGTGCAAGCAGGCAGTGATTCCCCTGCTCGACGAACTCTCCGACGACGCCCGCGCACTCGGTGCGGTCAACACAGTGCTGTTCAAGGACGGCAAGCGCATCGGTCACAACACCGACTGGTCGGGCTTCGCGCGCGCATTCCAGCGCGGCTTGCCGGATGTGTCGCTGGAACGGGTGGTGCAGCTCGGCGCGGGTGGCGCGGGTGCAGCGGTCGCGCATGCGGCGCTTAACATGGGCGCGCAATCGTTGACGCTGTTCGACGTGGACGCCGCGCGTGCCAGCTCGCTCGCCGACGAATTGCAGAAGCGCTTTCCGGCCGCCAAGGTCAGCGCGGGCACCTCGCTGGCCGAGTCGCTCGCCGCCGCCAACGGCCTGATTCACGCGACGCCGACCGGCATGGCAAAGCTGCCCGGCCTGCCGTTGCCGGTCGAATTGCTGCACCGCGATCTGTGGGTCGCGGACATTGTTTACTTCCCGATCCGCACCGCGTTGCTGCAGGCCGCCGAAGCGCTGGGCTGCCGCACGCTGAGCGGCGGCGGTATGGCGGTCTACCAGGCGGTCGACGCAATGCGTATCTTCACCGGCCTCGAGCCGGACGCCGAGCGCGTGTACACCCATTTCCAGTCGTTGCTGGGACGCTAGCCGGCAGCGAAAGCCGGAATACCAAGACTGAGCCATAGACTGAGGAGAAACCTACCCCATGCCGCAGCCGATTCAATCCACTCCCGCCGACGCCGCCTTGCAGAAGGGCGCCACGGTGAGCACTGCCCGTCGTTCGAAAGCGCGCTATCAGGTTCTTGCGCTGCTCGCGGTTGGCACGATGATCAATTATCTGGACCGCACGGTGCTCGGCATCGCCGCGCCGCAGTTGACCAAGGAACTCGGCATCAACGCCGCGCTGATGGGCCTGCTGTTCTCCGTCTTCTCGTGGAGCTATGTGGCCGCGCAGATTCCGGGCGGCCTGTTCCTCGACCGCTTCGGCAGCAAGCTGACCTATTTCCTGTCGATGACGTTCTGGTCGCTGTGCACGCTCGCCCAGGGGCTGGTGCACGGCATCGGCGCGCTGTTCGCGTTCCGGCTGGGGCTGGGCGTATCCGAAGCGCCGTGCTTTCCGACCAATAGCCGCGTGGTCGCCACCTGGTTCCCGCAAAGCGAACGCGCGATGGCGACCGGCACGTACACGGTCGGCGAATATATCGGCCTCGCGTTTTTCAGCCCGTTCCTGTTCATGCTGATGGGCGCGTTCGGCTGGCGTTCGCTGTTCTACGTCGTGGGCGGCGTGGGTCTGGTGTTCGGTCTGATCTGGTGGAAGTTCTATCGCGAACCGGCCGATCATCCGACGGTGAATCAGGCCGAGCTGGACTATATCGAAGCAGGCGGCGGTCTGACGCAGCGCAAGAAGGACGCGGACGCTCCGGCCGTAAAAGCAAAAAGCGGCTTCGAATGGCGCACGATCGGCCGCCTGCTCAAGCATCGTCAGTTGAGCGGTATTTGCCTCGGCCAGTTCGCGGGCAACTCGACGCTGGTGTTCTTCCTCACCTGGTTCCCGACCTATCTCGCGACCGAACGTCATATGGCGTGGCTGAAGATCGGCTTCTTCGCGATCATGCCGTTCATCGCGGCGTCGATCGGCGTGATGTTCGGCGGCTTCTTCTCCGACTGGCTGCTGCGTCGCGGCAAGTCGCCGAACGTCGCGCGCAAGCTGCCGATCATCACCGGCTTGCTGCTCGCGTCGACCATCATTCTCGCCAACTATGTCGAGAGCAACGTCGCGGTGATCGCGATTCTGTCGGTCGCGTTTTTTGCGCAGGGCATGGCCGCGCTGGGCTGGACGCTGGTGTCCGATATCGCGCCGGAAGGTCTGCTCGGCGTGACCGGCGGCATCTTCAACTTCGCGGCCAACGTGGCGGGCATCGTCACGCCGCTGGTGGTGGGCTTCATCGTCGCGGCGACCGGTTCGTTTGTCGGGGCGCTCGTGTTCATCGGCGCGGTCGCTATGATCGGCGCGCTGTCGTACATCTTTATCGTCGGCGATATCAAGCGGATCGTGCTGGTGGACTAACCGTCCGATCCACACACGCAGAAAAAAACGGGACGTGGCGCAAGCCACGTCCCGTTTTCATTTTCGTTTCAGCCGGATTTCAGCCTGAAATTAGCGCGGGTTCAACTTTCCTTGCGCACAAAACGCAGCACCGCATCGACGATCATCGCGCGATGCCGCGCCCGCAAGCGTGGATGCGAAGGATCGCGCCCGAACGCCGTGCCGAACGTATGGCGATTGCCGACACGGTGAAAGCACAACGAGCTGATCATCAGATGCAGGTCGATCGGGTCGAGGTCGTCGCGGAACTGCCCGGCTTCGATGCCGCGCCTGAGCAGGTCTTCAATCGTGTGAATCACGGTGACGTTGCGGCCTTTGAACGTCTTCACCTGCTCGACGTATTTCGCGCCGTGAATATTTTCGATCGTCACCAGACGCACGAAGTCGCGCTGGCGGTCGTGATAATCGAACGTGAATTCGACCAGCGCACGCATGCCTTCAATGGGATCGAGTTCGCTGACGTGCAGGTCCTGTTCGAGCGCACGAATGTCTCCGTAAACCTTTTCCAGCACCGCCTGATACAACCCTTCCTTGCTGCCGAAGTAGTAGTACAGCATGCGCTTGGTGGTGTTCGTGCGTTCCGCGATCGCGTCGACGCGCGCACCCGTCAGGCCCATCGCGGAGAACTCCTGCGTCGCGACATCGAGGATGTTGCGTTTCGTCTGTTCGGGGTCGTACTTGCGCCGGGCGTCGGGGCGCGGCGAGGTCTCCGACAGGATGCCGTTGGTATCAGGCTCGGCGGCCTTGCTTCCCTTTTTCATTGTGTATTCGAGCGGCATTGACGGCGCATTTTAGCACGCGCAAACCGGCCTCCGGCGCGGCTTTCGGCCATCAATGAGCCGGTTTTGGGCAGATCCGGCGGCGTATTGCGATAGCTCATACGATGGAACGCGCAGGCTGGCGACGCGCGGCGAATGCATCGCGCGTCTGCATGGTGGTGTAGGTGAGTTGCGCGGCGGCGAGACCGAGCGCGCCGTAGGCGGGCGTCAGGCCGAACGCGGCGAACGCGTCGGGCACCGGGCGTTCGCCTGCAATCGCGGCCGCCAGCAACTCGCCGGAGACGGTGGTCGGCGCCATGCCGTGTCCGCCGAAACCGACTGCGTACCAGACGCCGTCCGTGCTGCGGCCGATTTGCGGCATCTTGTGCCGCGCGTAGCTCATCAGGCCGCCCCATGCGTAGTCGATCCGCACGCCGCTCAATTTCGGATACACCTTCAGCAGATCCCGGCGCAGAAGGCGCGAGATGACCTCGGGCGAGCGCTCGCGTATCGAGATGCGGCCGCCCCACAGAATGCGCGTGTCGGGAAGCGGGCGGTAATAGTCGAACGCAAAGCGGGTGTCGTAGACGGCGGCGCGGGTGTCGATGGCGTCTTCGAGGCGATGGCCGAGCGGCTCGGTCGCCACCACGTAGGTGGCGATGGGCAACACCGCGCGTTCGACCCGCGCGTAGACGTTGCGCGCGTAGCCGCCGCCCGCCATTACGACATGCCGCGCGTCGAGCGTGCCTTGCGGCGTGCTGACCTGGAAGGCGGCGCCGTCGCGCTTGAGCCGGATCACGGGCGAATGCTCGTGAAGGGTCACGCCCTGGCCCGCAGCTGCGTTCGCGACGCCAAGCACGTATTTGAGCGGATGAAAATGGAACGCGTTGCGCTCGAACAGGCCGCCGTGATAGCGGCGTGTTTTCAATCGTGACGCGAGTTGCGCGGACGTAAGCGGCTCCCAGTCGACATCGAACGAATCGCGCATCAGGCGACGCTGGGTTTCCAGCCGCGCCGGTTCGTCGAACCAGTTGGCGAGGATCACACCGGCGTCGGTGGCATCGCAATCGATCCGGTAGCGGGCGATGCGCTTGCGCATCAGATCGACGGCGTCGGTGGTGAGCGCGTAGAGTTCGCGAGCGCGAGCCGGGCCGAGCGCTTTCAGCAGATCGGCGCAATCGAGGCTGTAGCCGCCGAACACGAAACCGCCGTTGCGCCCGGACGCGCCGAAACCAACCTGTTGGGCTTCGAGCACGACGACATCGGCGATACCGCGCTCGGCGAGTGCCAACGCCGTGGACAACCCCGCCAGTCCGCCGCCGATAATGCAGACATTCGCGCTGCGTTTGCCGGACAGCGGCGTGTAGCAGAACGGGCGCGAGACCGTGGCTTCGTAAAAGCTTTGCATGGGGCTAGGGTAGCGGGGATTTTGCGTTCGCGTCCAGGGGCCAGTTGAGCGCGAAGGCGAGGGCCGCCGTGGACGAACCGTCAGCGTTACCAGAAAGCATGACTCAAACAAAAAGCCGGCGCTCGCCAAAGCGAACACCGGCTTTTGTCATGTGCCGGGGACCGGCTCCAAACCGGCAACCCGGCCACGGCTGCGACCTCAAGACACCGGCAACAATTTCCCGCTGAACACCACCGGTCCGCTCGGCGCATTCGGATTCGGCGACCCGCCCGGCGCTTCGATCGACACCGCCAGCGCCGCATAACTCTCCGGCTTCTGCTGACCGGCGGGCACCTTGCCGCTCGCGCTGTCCGGCAACATGCCGAGCGCCACCGGATGCCCGCTCGCCGGAATCCCCCACAACTCCAACGCGCGGCCCGCAGGCACGTCGACCTTGCCCAGCGGATGCAGCGTCATCGTGGAGTGGGTTTCATCCCACGCGACCAGCATCACCGGATGCGAGTCCTGGTTGTTCAGCACGGCCACATGCGAGACAGCGGCCTCAGGCTGTTGCGCGACGGTCGGCGCGGCAGGCTGCGTCGTCGCGGACGGCAACAGCGAGCGCACGGCGACCACCACCGCGACCGCCGCCAGCGCGGTCACGCCGATCGCCCAGCCACGCCAGAACGCGAGGTTGTCGAACAGACTGCGCGACGGACGCGCCGGTGTCTCCACCACGGTACGCGGACGCGTGGCTTCACGTGCATTGGCGATGCCCAGACGCCGCTCGATCGCCTCCCACACGGCAGCGGGCGGCATGCGCGGCTCCGCGAGTTCGGCCATCGGCGAAATGCGCCGCTGCCATTCGTCGACGGCGCCGCGCACCGAGGTGTTCTGATCTGCATAAGTCTGGAAGCGCCGCCGCGCGCCACCGCGCAAGGTGCCGAGCACGTACTCGGCCGCCAGCAGATCGACAAGCTGAGGATAACGAGTCAGGTTCATCACTCGCCTCCCAGGCAGGTTTTAAGCTTGGCGAGGCCCCGTCTGATCCACGACTTGATGGTGCCGAGCGGCACCGTCAGCACTTCGGCGATCTCGCTATGGCTCTGATCGCGCAGATAAGCGAGAGCGACCGCCTGACGTTGGGCAGGCTCCAGTTGCTGCATGCAGCCCGCAAGCAAACGTGCCTGCAGACTGACCCCGGTCAGCGTTTCGGGATCCGGGTCGCTGGTTGCCACGAGATCGTCCAACGCATCGCTCCATTCTGTTTCCTGCGAGTTGACTCGCCGCAGGTGATCGAGAGCACGGTTTCGGACGATCGCGGACATCCACGTCATCGGCGCGGACAATGCGCGGCGATAGTCGCCCGCAAAGCGCCAGATATTGACGAAGCTGTCCTGCAACACTTCTTCTGCCCACTCGTGTCTGCTCAATATACGGAGGGCGAGGCCAAACAGTTTCGGGGCGGCGAGATCATATAACTCGCGCAATGCCACGGCATCTTCTTTGGCAATGCGTTCGAGCAGCTCGGCGAGGGTTTCCGGCGTCAGTTCTCGAGGATTGGCGGTCATGGAGAGAGGTAGGTTGAGCTTGCCGGCCTATGGTACTCAATTTCTCGGTCCGCTTATATGTGGTTTTTCCCGCCATTCGTGCATCTGTTTGACGAAGACGCGCGTACATGGCGGCAGGGTCCAGGATTGCGGGTGCGCACGCTCGACGCAAAAAAGCGCGGCGGCGCATTGCCAGGCCGATGAACACGGGGTAGGTGTGCTGGGAGACCAGTCCCGTTGCACGAGCGTTGCACGAGCCGCCGGCAACGGAGCCACGCGATGCGGGACGGATAAAGCATCGCGGGCGAGCGGGTGTTGGGTCGGGAGGGCTGCCTGTTCCGTTTGAGGCCCGGACGCTGGCTGATAATGTCAGTCGACGTCCGGGTTGGAGCAGGTGGGCTTTCCCGAGCTTTGCAGTTGTTCCGGGCCTGCGCTTGTGCGTTTGAAACGGAGCGCAGCGGAGTTGGGCGGAGTGAGAAAGTCTGAAGCGTTGAAGTCAGCGCGTTGTAGAAGAACGCGCTGCAAAAATGCACGTTAGACCGACCCTCAACGTCCCCAGCGCAACACCAGCGGATCAAGCCGTCGCGCGACCTTCAGCAGCCCTTCACGCGTCGCCGGATGCATGGCCGGCAACGGATGACGCACCGCGTCCGAGCGGATCACGCCGCCTTCCTTCATCAACGCCTTGCACGACGCGAGGCCGCCCTGGCGGTTCTCGTAGTTGATCAGCGGCAACCACTGCTGATAATGCGCGGCGGCGGCTTCGGTATCGCCAGCAGCATAAGCATCGACAATCAGACGGATGCCGTCGGCATAACCGCCGCCCGTCATCGAACCGGTCGCGCCTGCGTCCAGATCGGCCATCAGCGTGATGGCTTCTTCGCCGTCCCACGGCCCCACGATTGCATCGCCGCCGAGTTCGATCAACTCGCGCAGCTTGTTGGCTGCCTGCGGCGTTTCGATCTTGAAGTACGACACGTTGTCGATCTCGCGCGCCATGCGGGCGAGAAACGGCGCGGACAACGCAGTGCCGCTGACCGGCGCGTCCTGGATCATGATCGGAATTCTGATCGCGTCGGACACGGTGCGGTAAAACTCGAAAATCCCCTTTTCGCCGATGCGGATCGTCGCGCCGTGATACGGCGGCATGATCATTACCATCGCGGCGCCCGCGTCCTGCGCGGCGCGGCTGCGTTCGGCGCACTGGTGCGAACTGAAATGCGTGGTCGTGACGATCACCGGCACGCGGCCCGCGACGTGGTCGAGCGCGAGGTGCATCAGCGTGTTGCGTTCGTCGTCGGACAGCGCGAATTGCTCGGAGAAGTTCGCCAGAATGCACAGGCCGTTCGAACCCGCATCGATCATGAAATCGATACAACGTTTCTGGCCTTCGAGGTCGAGATGACCGGCTTCGTCGAAGATGGTCGGAACGACCGGGAACACGCCGCGCAATGCAGCAGGGTGATTGGTTTGAGCCATGGTGGGTGTCGTTTTTGAAGAGGAATCGGACGGTTTCTGAATGTCTCCAGCGCCGACTATACGGCGGCGTGCACGGCAGGTATATTGAATTGTTTCCATCTTGTGATCGCTTTTTCGACTCACCCCGGTCGAAGCCGCCCGCACCCATGAAAGACACCTTCAACGTCCTGTTATCCCGCTTGCGGATGAAGCAATTGCAATTGCTGATCGCGCTCGACGACCTCAAATCGCTGCACAAAGCGGCCGGCGCGATGTCGATGACGCAATCGGCGGCCAGCAAGGCGTTGCAGGAACTGGAGTCGATGCTCGACGCACCGCTTTTCGAGCGCTCGAAAACCGGCATGATCCCGAACCAGCTCGGCCATTGCGTGATTCGCTACGCGCGCCTGGTGGCGACCGATCTCACCGCGTTGTGCCAGGACGTCGCCGAAATCCGCTCGGGGCGCGGCGGGCGGCTCGCGGTCGGCGCGATCATGGGCGCGATTCCCGAGTGCGTGGTGCCGGCGCTGAACCGGCTGCATGCCGGGCAGCCCAATCTGTCGATCGAGGTGATGGAGGACACCAGCGCGCGCATGTTGCCGCAACTCGACGACGGACGGCTCGACCTGGTGATCGGCCGCGCGGCGGTCGCGGCCGATCCGTCGAAATATCACTATCGTCCGCTGGGCGACGAGCCGTTGTCGGTGGTGGTGGGTTACGGTCATCCGCCGTGGCAGAAGAAAGAAGTGAAGCTGCGCGATCTGGCGGGGCATCGCTGGGTGATGTATCCGTCGCATATGCCGTTGCACGCGCTGCTCGAACGGGAGATGGATCTGGCCGGTCTCGACATGCCGGACAACCCGATTTCGACGGCATCCACGTTCGTGACGGTGGCGTTGTTGCAAAGCAGCGCCGACCTGGTGTCGTTACTGCCCACGGCCATCGCCGCCATGTTCGTTCGGCAGAAGATGTTGCGTGTGGTGCCGGTCAAACTGAAGTCGCCGTCGCAGACATTCGGCGTGGTGACGCGCAAGGGTGGCGTGCTGTCGCCACCGGCCGAGCAGTTCATCGAGTTGCTGAGGGAACAGGTGGTGTCCGCGCAGGGTGAAACGGTCTAGATCGACGCGCGGGAAAAGTGAAAAGTTTCAGCGTAGTGCGGGTTTCTCACGCACGCGAAAGACTTTCAATATCGCATGGCAATTCGCGCTTTGCCATAGGTTGAAATGAGGTGTTGTAGCCGCGACACTCTCGGGTAAATCCGGGCCAATTAGGACTTCGCGTTCCGCGCTAAACTGCTTTGAACGCGCGCCAGTTTCGAGAATATGGCGCCCGCTCGGGGGGAGCAGCCATGAATCGGCCATTGGTTCGGTTACCGCTTCGCGCAACGGTCGCAGCGCCGGTTCGCAAGTGGCTCAAATGGGGGCTGGCGGCAGCGTTATTGCTCGCGCTGGCGTGGATCGCCCGGCTGGTTCAGGTGGAGATAGAAACCTCCCGGCTGCAGGCGCGCTATCTCTCCGAATTGACCCGCGACGTGGGTTTCTCCGTCGAGCCCGGGGCCAGTCACACGATCTATTTTCCCCCTGCAGACAAAGGCCCTTACGATAGCCGCCTGGGCTACGCGTTGCTGCCGTCCATCCAGCAACGCTTATTGGAACGCGGGTTTGAAATCAGCTCGCAGGCACGTGATTCCGAACGGATGCTTTCGCTTGCGAGCAATGGTTTGTTTTTGCCGTACGGGGAAAAAGATCAGGCTGGCTTGCAACTGTTCGACGGCACCGACGCGCAGCTTTTCAGCGCGCAGTTTCCAGGCCGTGCATATGGCAACTTCGATGCGATTCCGCCGCTCGTCGTGAACTCGCTGCTGTTTATCGAAGACCGCTATCTGCTCGATCCGTCGCAACCGAACCGTAATCCCGCTATCGACTGGGGGCGCTTTAGCCGCGCGCTGGTCGATCAGGGCGTGCGTGTGTTCAACCGTCATCAATCGACACCGGGCGGCAGCACGCTCGCCACGCAAATCGAAAAATTCCGCCACTCGGCAGGCGGCCGTACTGCAACGCCGCCCGAGAAATTGCGGCAAATTGCGTCCGCTTCGTTGCGCGCATATATGAACGGTCCGCAGACGATGGCCGCGCGTCAGCAGATCGTCGTCCATTATCTGAACTCGGTGCCGCTCGCGGCGCAGCCGGGAATCGGCGAGATCAACGGAATCGGCGACGGTCTCGCCGCGTGGTACGGACGCGATTTCCGCGACGTGAACCGTATTCTGAAAGCGCCGTCGACCGGAGCGAATCTCGCGGAGCAGGGCGTCGCGTTTCGTCAGGTTCTGTCGCTGATGATCGCGCAACGCGCGCCGTCGTATTTCCTGCAACATAGCTATGCCGAACTCGAACGGCGCACCGATAGTTATCTGCGGTTACTTGCTAGCGGCGGTGTTATTTCGATTCCGTTGCGTGATGCCGCGCTGGCGGCACAGGTCGAATTGCATCGCACGCCGGCCAGAACGCAGAGTGTCGATTCGTTCGTGTCGCGCAAGGCCGTGACGTCGATGCGCTCGCATCTGCTGGCGGCCCTCGGCCTGCGCAGTTTCTATGAACTCGACCGGCTCGATCTGCAGGCAAAAGGCACGTTGAATAACGCGGTACAGCAGGCGGTCAGCGAAAGACTCGCCGCAGCCGCCACGCGTGACGGAGCAAAAGCGGCGGGCCTCGTCGGCTTCGAAATGCTGCGTCCTTCAGACGACCCGTCGAGAATCGCCTACAGCTTCACGCTGTTCGAAAGACGTGGCGGCGCGAATCTCGTGCGCGTGCAAACGGATAGCGTGAACCAGCCGTTCGACATCAATTCCGGCGCGCGTCTGAATCTTGGCTCGACGGCGAAACTGCGTACCGTTGTCACGTATTTGCAGATTGTCTCCGACCTGCATGCGCGTTATGCCCCGTTGAGCATAGCGGAGCTGAAAGCCGTCAAAACCGATCCGAACGATCAGTTGACGCGTTGGGCGCTCGACTATCTGGCCCATACATCCGACCGCTCGCTGCAATCGATGCTCAACGCAGCGGTGGAACGCAAATATTCGGCGAGCCCTGGCGAGACTTTCTATACAGGCGGCGGCGCGCAAACCTTCACCAACTTCGAATCCGACGACAACAGTCAGATCCTGACCGTCCATCGCGCATTCCAGCATTCGGTGAATCTGGTGTTCGTGCGCCTGATGCGCGATATCGTCCACTATGAAATGGTGCAGACCACGGGGCCTTCATCGCAATGGCTCGGCGACCCGGCCATCCGCAAGATGTATCTGACGCAGTTTGCCGATCAGGAAAGCCGCGTGTACATGAGCCGCTTCTACACGAAGTATCACGGCAAGACGCGCGAACAGGCGCTGGCGTTGTTGCTGCTCGGTGTGCGCAAATCGCCGCCGAAAGTAGCGACCGTCTTGCGCAGCGTTGCACCTGACGAATCGAATGCATGGTTCAACGCCAGGATGCGCGAAGCGTTGAAGAACACCCCGGCCGCTTCGATTCTCGACGATGAAGACCTCGCGAATCTGTACACCAAATATTCGGTCGACCGCTTCAATCTGAACGACCGCGGCTATATTTCAAGTGTGCATCCGCTGGAGTTGTGGGCGCTCAATTACCTGCGCGAACATCCGGACGCCACCCTCAAAGAGATTCAGACCGCGAGCCGCGACGTGCGTCTGTCGACCTATTCTTGGTTGTTCAAGACGCGCTATCACGCAACACAGGATCGCCGCATCAAACGGATGGTCGAGTTGCGCGCGTATGACGCAATCGGCAAATCGTGGCAGGCGCTCGGTTATCCGTTCGCGACGCTCACGCCTTCGTATGCGGCGGCAATCGGCGCTTCGGGCGACCGGCCTGCGGCGCTCGCTCAACTGATCGGCGTGATTGCGAACGACGGCAACAAGGTGCCGACCGAGAGCCTCACCGAACTCGAATTCGCCAAAGACACGCCGTACGAAACGCACTTCAAACGCGCAGCCGTCGCGCCGGAGCAGCAGTTGTCGCCGGAAATCGCGGGGGTGGTGAAGGTGCTGTTGCGCGATGTCGTCGCGGGCGGAACAGCGAAACGGCTCGCGCAAGGCATGACGTTCCCGAATGGTCAGACGCTTGAGGTGTACGGCAAAACCGGCACCGGCGATCAGCGCTTCAACGTATTTGCCAAAGGCGCGCGGCTGATCGAGTCGCGCAAGGTGAATCGCAGCGCCACGTTTGTGTTTGCGATGGGCGACCGCTTTTACGGCACGTTGACTGCGTGGGTGCACGAACCGTATGCATCGCATTACGAGTTCACGAGTGCGCTGTCGGTGCAATTGCTGAAGTCGATGGCGCCGGCGTTGCAGCCGCTACTCGACGAGCCGTCGGTTAAAACCGCGTCGGTGACGAAGGTGGCGGCGAAGTGAGTGTTTCTGTTTTCGCGCCCGGGTCACACGTTATGGTGAAACGGGCGCACTCAATAATCGCTATCGGTCGCGGGCTTTAAAAACAATTCATGCACCGGCGCGAAATGCGCATAGAGCGGCAGAATCGCGCCGCCCATCGCGCGGGCGTCGGCGCCGATGGTGCCTTCCAGAAGCTGCGGACGCACCATCCCTTCCCATTCGAAACGGTCGAGCACGCGCTCGGTGCGTCGAATGATTTCTCTGACTAATTGACGGTCGAGTTCACCGTCGATCACGACCGCTTCGAGGTCTAGCAGCGCGGCCGCGTTGGTCAGCGCGTTGGCGATGGCGGGGCACGCACTGTCGAGCCATTGCTCCGTCTGCCGCCAGAGTTCGGGCGATAACGCGCGATGATCGTGCGCAGCGGCGGCAGGCGCACCCGCATCGCTCAACAGCTTTTCGAGCACGAAGCCGGACGCCGCGTGCAATAACTGTCGCGCGGGTTTGCGAGCGGTGCCGTCGCGCAGCGGAATCGAACCCACTGCGCCGGCGTTATCGTGGGGTCCTCCGTGCAAGCGGCCGTCGATAACCAATCCGCCGCCAATGAACGTGCCGACGAACAGATACAGAAAATTGTGGATCCCGCGCCCCTGGCCCATCACGAGTTCGGCCGCGCAGGCGGCGGTGGTGTCTTTCGCGAATTCGACCGGCAGGCCGGTCATCGTCGCGATACGGGTGCGCAAATCGATCTCGTTCCACGCTTCGAGTGCGTCGGGCGGCGCGCCGAGAAAGTCGCGCCAGCCGCCGAGCCACAACGGCGCAGCCACGCCTACGCCGACCACCTTGGCCGCCTTGTCGCCAAGGGCCTGATTCACGCGCGCGAGTTTGCCTTCGAGCGCGGGGAACAGCGTGCGCGGATCGGGATACGCGTATTCGAATACATCGCGACATACGATGCGGCCCGCGAAATCCATCGCCAGTACGTCGAGACTGCGGCGTCCGACCTTGATGCCGATGGTGTACGCGCCGTCCGCGCGCAACGCGATCGGCACCGAAGGCTGGCCGATTCTGCCGCGCACGCGCGCGTGCTTTTCGAGCAGGCCGTCGTCGATCAGACGGTCGGCGATCATCGACACCGTCTGCATCGACAGACGCGTGAGGCGGCTCACGTCGGCTTTCGGCAGCGGACCATGCAGGCGGATCGCCTGCAATACGATGCGCTCGTTGAACTGCCGCATGCCAACCTGATTCGAGCCGACCGTGCGTTTGAGGGGCGAGCGGGTGCCGGTGGTGTCCATGGTGGCGGCCCGCTCAGAAAGAGGCTGTCGTCATGCAATCGCCTTGACGTCCGCCTCTTTTGCGCCGGTCATGATCGCGACCGCTTCGGACATGTGCACGTCTTTCGTATTGACGAGTGCCGCGCGCCGGCCCAGCCGTTGAATATGAATGCGGTCGGCGACTTCGAATACGTGCGGCATGTTATGGCTGATCAGAATGACCGGCAGCCCACGCTCGCGTACCCGGCGGATCAGTTCGAGCACCATGTTGCCTTCCTTCACGCCGAGTGCGGCGGTGGGTTCGTCGAGAATCACCACGTGCCGCGCGAACGCCGCACTGCGTGCAACCGCGACCCCCTGGCGTTGACCGCCGGACAATGTTTCGACCGCCTGCCGCATCGAACGGATGCCTATTTGCAGGTCTTTCATGTGCGCGGTCGCTTCGTCGAGCATGCGGCGTTTGTCGATCATCTTGAAGATCGAACCGCGCCAGCCTGGTTTGACCAGCTCGCGCGCAAGGAACAGATTTTCGGCGATGCTCATCGCGGGCGCGACTGCGAGTTCCTGGTACACGGTCTCGATACCTTGTGCGCGCGCGTCGAGCGGACTGCGAAATTTGACCGGCTTGCCGTCGAGCAGAATCTCTCCTTCGTCTGGCACCGTCGCGCCGGAAAGTGCCTTGATCAGCGACGATTTTCCCGCGCCGTTGTCGCCGATCACCGCGAGAATTTCGCCGGGCAGCACTTCGAAATCGCAACCGTCGAGCGCGGTCACATTGCCATAACGTTTGATCAATCCGCGCGCCTGCAGAACGGGCATGGCGGCGGGCATCGTGAGAGAAGCGGAAGTGGGTGTCGACATGATGCGCTCCTGTAGATGCTCAACCGCGACGATGAGAAAGTTTGTCGGCTGCGACGGCGAGAATCACGAGCATGCCGGTAATCAACACCTGGTAGACCGACGAAACGCCGATCAATGTCAGGCCATTGCGAAACACGCCGACAATCAACGCGCCGAGCAAGGTGCCGACAATCGATCCGCGTCCGCCGAACAGACTCGTGCCGCCGAGTACGACCGCAGTAATGCTGTCGAGATTTTCGGTTTGCCCCGCCTGCGGATCGCCGACGCCCGTGCGCGACACCGACAGCAGCGCGGCAATGCCGTAAATCGCACCGGCCAGCGAATACACGGTGAGCAGGATCTTCTGCGATGAGAGGCCCATCAGGCGCGCGGCCTCCGCGTTATTGCCGAGCGCGTACAGGTGCCGGCCGGGTACCGTGTCGCGCAAAACGAACCACGTGGCGAGATACATCAGCAGCGTTAGGACGGTGCCGTAGGTGACATCTGCGGGACCGAGCTTGAAGGTATTGCCGAAGAACATGATCGCGTCCGGCAGATTGGACACGCTCTCCGCATTCGAGTAAATCTGCGTGAGCGCGAAGGCGATATTCAATGTACCCAACGTGACGATGAATGCAGGCAGTTTGATTCGCGTGATCAGCACGCCGTTCAGCGCGCCGAACAATGTACTCGCCGCGATGCCGCACAGAATCGCGAGAATTGGCGGCACGCCTAGCGTGACCGCAAATTTGGTCATGATGATCGAGCCGAACGCCATCACCATTCCGCATGACAGATCGATGCCGCCGGTCAGCACGATCAGCGTCTGACCGATAGCGATGACCGCGACCACCATGGTCTGTTGCAGGATCAGCGAGAGATTCTGGAACGACAGGAACCGGCTGCTCTGGGAGATGAAGAAGCCGCAGGCCAGCACCAGGGCGATCAGCGGACCGACCTCGGCAAGCGACGGCAGACGATCGGTGAAGGTGCGCGAGTGACCGGCGGGCGCGGAAGGAGTCGACATGATGGATGTCCTCGAAACTCGATACATGAGCGTGGCCCCGGAGTGGCGGCTCACGCGGCAAATCAGTCGGCGGCCCGCGATGACGGGCCGCGATGTGAAGCGATGCGCGCTACAGCGTTACTTGTTGCCCCAGCAGTTGTCGAGGCCGAACTTCGTGTCCTTGCTGTCGATGCCGGACATCGGCTTGTCGGTAATCAGCGTGACGCCCGTGTCCTGATAGCCGGAAACCTTCTTGCCGGTTTTCGCGTAGTCGACACCGGCGGTTACGCCGAGCGCCGCCATCTTCAGCGGATACTGCTGCGAGGTTGCTGCAATCGCGCCGGCCTTTACATTGCGCACGCCTTCACAGCCGCCGTCGATCGACACGATCATCACGCTCTTGTCCTTGCCCGCCGCTTTCAACGCGCGATACGCGCCCGCAGCAGCCGGTTCGTTGATCGTGTAGACCACGTTGATATCCGGCGACTTCTGCAGGCAGTTTTCCATTGCCGTTTGACCCTTCGCCTGGTCGCCGCGCGTGTCCTGGCTGCACACGATGGACGCGTCGCCTTCCTTCACGCCGAAGCCTTCCAGAAAACCGTTATGACGCAACACGCCGACCGACACGCCCGGCGCGAGATCGAGCGTGGCAATCTTTGCGGGCTTGCCGTTCAGCGCCGCCTTCGCGTATTTGCCGATCAGCACGCCGGCCTTGAAATTGTCGGTGGCGAAGAGGGCGTCGGTGGCGTCTTGCGGATCGGTTGGCGTATCGAGCGCGACCACCATCACGCCAGCCGCGCGTGCTTTCTTGATGCTCGGCACGATCGCCTTGGTGTCGCTCGGCGTGATCAGAATCGCTTTCGCACCCGCCGTCATCATGTTTTCGATCGCGGTGACCTGACTTGCGTTGTCACCGTCGAATTTGCCGGCGGCCGTGAGCAGTTTCGCGCCGTTTTTCGATGCAGCGGCTTCGGCGCCCTGTTTCATCTTCACGAAGAACGGGTTGGTGTCGGTCTTGGTGATGAGGCCGACGACCGGCTGGTCGGCCGCCTGGCTCGCGCCTGCACACCACACGGCCGATGCCGCTACGCACATCGACACGACTTTCCTGGCGACGGGATGCCTGCGGGAATTCAGATTCATGGGACGCTCCTCCAATTATTGGCAACGACGGTGTACTGCGGACAGTTGCGGGCGCGAACGCTGCGCGCGGGCAGTTTGAGTTCAGGGTTTTGCGCCGTGACCTCCTGGGACTAAATCACGACGATGGATTTAGTACAGCAGGCGCGTTGTCCAGAGTCAACGCAAACCTTTCGCCGCAATGCGGCGTAAGTTGCTTTGGCATTTCGGGGAGAAGCCGACGAATGGGCGGTCTGTAGACTTGGTGCGTTGCGAGAGACGCGCGGCGCTTTTACGGGTAACTCCTGGTTAGCCGAATGGGGAAGTGGCTGACTGGCGGGGCAGGTTGGCTTTGTCCGCCACAGTAAATGCCGAATTAAATCGGTGCCAACCGACGGGCATTATTTTTCGCCGGAACAGGGTCGTCTGACATGCATTGATTGGGAAAGTAAATTTTATTCGTGCCATTTAAATCAATTGATTTGTGTCAGCCAGGTTAATGTAATTAAATGCCGCGTACATTTAAATATTAATTAGACCTCTGTCAAGTCTGACAGCTATCGGCTGCACGTCGGAAAAATGATACTTGAAGCGAAATGTGTCGGAGCGTCTACGAATATCGGGAAATTAACGGTCGTAAATTGAATTCCATTCGGCGTATTGAAATGTGCTGCGGTAAGCATGTGGGCGTAAATAATTAAAAAATCCGCACATATGTATTTGCTCGAATCCACTATAAAAATACCCAATTCATTACACACCGGAGAAATCGCCACTCCGGTCGCGACAAAACCCATATCCAATTTTAATGAATTGGTTTTGTCGCGGAAAAAATGGCGTTTTTATTGCCGGCGCGAGCCTTGGACAGGCGGGCGAATTCAATCACTTCAGGAGGTTTTGATGTCTTCGACGAATTGGAATAACGGACAATTGATCACGCTCTCCCCGGGCGATACCGCGACTTGCCAGCAACTGAACTCGAATCAACTATACGGGCTGATTTTCTATAACAGCGCAGGCAATGACGCCGGGGCCAACATCTCCGTGGTCTGGAGCCAGTCGCAGCCGCCGGCCACGATCCACGTGCCGGGAACAACCGGCAATCAGGGTCTGGCATCGGTGCTGTTCGTGAACGGCTCCGACACGACGACGGTGTCGGCGGCCATGCTGCAGAACCAGCCCGGCGCACAGGTGCAAACCTACATCGCCAGCGTCAAGTTGCCGACGGACACGAACGGCATCAACAACCAGTCGTTGCCCGCCGACGGTCAACCGCACTCGTTCAACAAGTTCACCCGCTATTACACGGTGCCTGCATCCCACTGGTATCAGGCGCAGATTCAAAGCAACATCAACCAGTTCATCACGATCCAGTTCGCGGAACAGTCGGCGAAGGTCCTCGTCGTCAACTCGCTGGTCGACCCCGGTACGCAGATCCAGTCAGTAGGCCGCGCGAGCAGCCAGGTGACGCAGACAGTCGTTCAATACCAGACGGCTTCGTGGTCGCTGCAAGGCAATGGTCAGCAGATCGTGATCGTCAATGCCGATAGCGTTCAGAACTCGCAGAACGCCACCATCTCGCTGCAATCGCTAAGCGCGTTGTATTCCTGATCCACGGGAAGCGGGTTGCGTCCGGCAGGTGAGGATGCAACTCGCTGCGCTCAGGCGACGGCTTGACTCTCCGCGCAAAAACTTTCAAGCCCCCTGCGAAATTGCTGAAACCCGTTAAAGCATCGGGTTTATCACTCCAGCAGATAACCGTATCGGATTTGCTTCGTTGTCGGCGCGCGCGCGCACCGGTAAATTCGTCTGACTGCGCCACTTACGGCGTCCTCAGAACAGACTAGACGAAGAGTTTCCTGTGACGACTGCCTTTGCTCCTGCTGCCACCCGCCACGTCGACGAGACGATCGAAAACCAACCCATCGAGATTCGCGCATTCGACGGCCCCGTCGGCGCGGAAGTACTCGGACTCGACCTCGGCAAGCCGCTGAACCAGAGCGATTTCGCGCGCATTCATCGCGCGCATCTCGATCATCACGTGCTGGTGTTCCGCGATCAGCGCATCACACCCGATCAGCAGATCGAATTCAGCCGACGCTTCGGCGCGTTGCAAATTCATGTGTTGCATCAATTCCAGTTGCCGGGCCATCAGGAGATTCTGGTGGTGTCGAACGTGGTTGAAAACGGCAAGCCGATCGGCCTCGGCGATGCCGGTCATTTCTGGCACTCCGATCTGTCGTACAAGGAAAAGCCGAGCCTCGGCTCGTTGCTGCATGCGCAGGAGTTGCCTGCCGAAGGCGGCGACACGCTGTTCGCAAACATGCATCTCGCGTGGGACACGTTGCCCGCGCATTTGCGCAGCGCGGTAGAAGGGCGCTCGGCCGAGCATTGGTATCTCGCGAAGTACGAGGAATTGCAAAAGCGCAGCCCGTGGCGGCCGAATCTGTCGGCGGAACAGATCGCGCAAGTCAAACCGGTGGTGCAGCCGATTGTGCGCACCCATCCCGAAACAGGACGTAAAGCGTTGTTCGTCAGCGAGCACTTCACCACGCGCATCATCGACCTGCCTGAAGACGAAAGCCGCGCTCTGCTCGAGGAAATCTTCGCGCATAGCGTGCGGCCGGAGCATCTCTACCGGCATCAATGGCAGGAACACGACATGGTGTTCTGGGACAACCGTTCGCTGATGCATCTCGCAGCGGGTACGCCCGATCATCTGCGCCGCAAGCTCTATCGCACGACGATTGAAGGCGACGCGCCGTTCTGACGGCGACGTCTCCCCTCTTTAGCCACGCCCGCCACGCCACATGTTGACCGGAGTTCCGATGCTTGCCAGGTTTCATCCGACCGCCGTACGGTCGTCTTTTGCACGCCGATTCACCGCGACGTTGCTGACTTTATCGACGGGCGTGGCCGGCTTCTGCGCAGCCGCACCTGCGCATGCCGAAGGGCAGATCCGCATTGCCGAACAGTTCGGGGTGGTCTATCTGCTGTTAAACGTTGCGCGTGACCAGCAATTCGTCGAGAAAGAAGGGCGTAAGCAGGGGCTCGATATCAAGGTCGACTGGGTGAAGCTTTCTGGCGGCGCTGCGGTGAACGACGCGTTGCTCTCGGGTGCCGTGGATATTGCGGGCGCGGGCGTCGGCCCGCTGCTGACGATCTGGGATCGCACGCATGGTCATCAGAATGTGAAGGGCGTTGCGTCGCTCGGCAATCTGCCGTATTACCTCGTCAGCAACGATCCGAATGTGAAGACCATCGCGGACTTCAACGAAAAAGACCGTATCGCGGTGCCGGCCGTGAATGTCTCGGTGCAATCGCGCGTGCTGCAATATGCGGCCGCGAAACGTTGGGGCGACAAGGATTACAACCGTCTCGACAAGTACACGCAGGCATTGCCGCATCCCGACGCGGCCGCCGCGATCATCGCGGGCGGCACTGAAATTACCGGACATTTTGGTAATCCGCCGTTTCAGGAACAGGAACTGGCGGGCAATCCGAAAGCGCATGTCGTGCTGAATTCGTACGACGTGCTGGGCGGCCCGAGTTCGGCCACCGTGCTGTACGCGACCGAAAAATTCCGCGACAACAATCCGAAAACCTATCGCGCGTTTGTCGATGCATTGGCCGATGCCGCGCGTTTCGTGACGGCGAATCCCGATGCCGCCGCCGACATTTATATCCGCACGAATCAGTCGAAGATCGACCGCGCGTTGTTGCTGAAGGTCATCAGGAATCCGCAGGTGCAATTCAAGGTCGCGCCGCAGAATACGTTTGGGTTGGCGCAGTTCATGTACCGCGTCGGCGCGATAAAGAACGAGCCGAAGTCGTGGAAAGACTATTTCTTCGACGACCCGGCGACGGCGGCAGGGAGCTAAGCATGACTCTTCCCGTTAATGATTTTGCCGCGTCTTTATCGACTCGCGGAGTCGGTCTGGTCCGCTTGCAAGGAGTGATCTGATGGTGGCCAATCCCACGCTGCTGTTTCCTGACCGCATCGAACAATCGAGTACGGCAACCAGCGAAAAATTGCTCGCGGTCGAAAACGTCAACCTCGAATACCGCACGCGCGAGCGGATCGTTCGCGCGACTCATGACGTGAGTTTCGATGTCTATGGCGGTGACCGTTTTGTGTTGCTCGGACCGTCCGGTTGCGGCAAATCTACTTTGCTCAAAGCGGTGGCCGGATTTATCCAGCCCACGTCAGGCACTATTTCGCTCGATGGACAAACCGTGCGCGGCCCAGGCGCCGATCGCATCGTCGTGTTCCAGGAGTTCGATCAGTTGCCGCCGTGGAAAACGGTGCTGCAGAACGTCGCGTTCCCGCTGCGCGTGGCAAAGAAACTCAAGCGTGCCGAAGCGAATGAGCGTGCGCTGCATTATCTGGAGAAGGTCGGCCTGGCTTCGTTCGCGAATGCTTATCCGCATACGTTGTCAGGCGGCATGAAGCAACGCGTGGCGATTGCGCGCGCACTTGCAATGCAACCGCGCGTGCTGCTGATGGACGAACCGTTCGCCGCGCTCGACGCGCTGACACGCCGCAAGATGCAGGAGGAGTTGCTGCGTCTGTGGGAAGAAGTGAATTTCACGCTTCTGTTCGTTACGCATTCGATCGAGGAGGCGCTGGTGGTCGGCAACCGGATTCTGTTGTTGTCGCCGCATCCCGGGCGCGTGCGTGCCGAACTCAACAGCCATCAGTATTCGCAGGACAGCTTCGGGCGCAGCGATTTCCAGCGCAGCGTCGCGCGCATTAATCACCTGTTGTTCGAACAGACGGAGACCGCTGAATGAGCTCGCCCGCCACCTTGTTACCGCCGGTTCGCGACGAGTACGAACGTCCACTCGAACCGCTCGGCGAACTCGTTCTCGAAGCGCCGTTGCCGCTCGCCAAGCGGCTCTTTGCGCAAAGCTGGCTGCGCAAGACGCTGATCGCGCTGGTGTTGATCGCTGGCTGGGAAATCGCTGCGCGCGCGGTCGATAACGACTTGCTGCTGCCGACCTTCGGCGCGACGTTTTCGGCGTTCGTGCAGGGCGTCTGGTCAGGGGAATTGCTGCAGAAAACTGCGGTGTCGATGTCGGTACTGCTGCGGGGTTATCTGCTGGGCGCGGCGCTCGCGTTCGTGCTGACTTCGCTTGCCGTATCGACGCGCATCGGCCGTGATTTTCTGTCGATGCTGACCGCGATGTTCAACCCGTTGCCGTCGATTGCGTTGTTGCCGCTCGCGTTGTTGTGGTTCGGACTCGGCACCGGCAGCCTGCTGTTCGTGCTGGTGCATTCGGTGTTGTGGCCGCTCGCGCTCAACACGTATTCCGGTTTTCAGTCGGTTCCTGCGACGCTGCGCATGACCGGACGCAACTATGGATTGACCGGTATGCGTCACGTGCTGCTGATTCTGGTGCCGGCCGCATTGCCGTCGATTCTGGCCGGTCTGCGGGTGGGTTGGGCATTTGCATGGCGCACGCTGATCGCCGCCGAACTCGTATTCGGCGCGAGTTCGGGGAGTGGTGGCCTTGGCTGGTACATCTTCCAGAATCGCAACGAGCTGTATACGGATCGCGTTTTTGCTGGACTGGCGGCGGTGATCGTGATCGGTCTGCTGATCGAACATCTGGTGTTCGATACGCTCGAACGCGTTACGGTACGTCGTTGGGGCGTGCAACAGTAATCGCCTGAAACGCGCAGTTATCAACGTAAAGCGGACGCATCGGGCGTCCGCTTTACGTTACGTACCACGACAATCACCCACGCGGCGACAGCCTTTGCCGTTTCGTTTCAAGCTGCGTGACAACACGTTGCAACGTTCTTTCAGCTGGGCCCAAAGCCCCGACAAACTTGCAACCGATCACAAACCGCTGGTCGCCTTTCGGCGTCGTCACGCGACGCGGCGCGACGATTTCCAGATCGAGTTGCAGTGTCCCGAAACTGCCCAGTTGCAGCGATACGTCGCGCAACACCGTGCCGCTTTCAAGCGAGCCGAAGTGCGTATCCGCAGTCTTCAACGCCACGCCGCCCAGCGACAGATCCTGCAATTCCAGACGGAACGAGCCGCCATTTTCATACGGACCGCTTGCGATATACGGGTCGAGCAGCGGGGTCTGCACGCGGAAAAACTCGCGGCGCTGAACGTAGTAAAGCAGCGTCGGAAAGGGCGCCTCGAAAGCGGGCAATCCTTCGAATGTTACGGCTGTTGCGCCGAGCGTCGTGAACTCGGTGCGAATACCGCCAGGCACGCTACGGAACGACAACTCGCGGGCCGCAGGAATCGCCGCGTTATCGTCGGCGACGCTGCCTGCATCGAAGATAAAACGCGCGTTGCGGGAATCGACGTCGAGCACTTGCGTGACGATCTGCCGGCCGTCGAATTCCACTGTCACGAAGTCCTGTCCCGACACCAGATTGCGCAGGCAGACAGCGATCTGCAACGGGTGGCGCTGCGCGAAATTCGCGTCGGCGTCGTGGGCGGCATCGGCGGTATGGGCGGCTTCGGCATCCAGCAGGAGAGCGGCGGTCATTTTGGTATCCATGCGCGTGGTGGCCGTGATCTGGCCGGTTAGCGAGTGCGGGCGGCGGGTAAAGCGCCGGCGCCCGGTCTTTTGCATGGGTTAATGCAGAGACCGTGCCAACTGCATGGAGAGCCGCGCCGAAGCGGCATACAGGCCGCGCAAACGCGTTGGAACGGGCGTTTGCGGGTGACGGACATCAAGACGCGCACGACAGGCGAGGGAGGCGAACGGCGGCTCGCTACGTAACGTCCGCGAGGCTGTTACGGACACATCACCGCGAACGCGGAACACCGGTGGACGCACGCACGACGAGTTCGGGCGGCGACGAAATCCGCATCGGCACGCTGGCCGTTTCCTGGCCCGCGGTTTTTCCCGCCTGCCCGTACGACGACTCGATCAACTCGCGCAACAGCGACACTGCGAGCCCCGCGACTTCGACGGTCGGCACGGCCACCGTCGTCAACGCGGGCCGCGATTCGCGTGCGAGCTGAATATCGGTAATGCCGATCACGGAGAGGTCCCCCGGCACGTTCAGGCCAAGGTCGGCGGCAGCGTGCATTGCACCGAGCGCCGGCAAGTCGTTGGTCGCGAAAATCGCGGTGATTTTCGGGTCGGCTTCGAGCAAGGCGCGCGTCGCGTCGTAGCCGCCCTGGATCGTATCCAGTGCGTGTTTCAAGCGGTTTTTCGGCGCACCCGCCGCCCGCAACGCGCTGACGAAACCCTCGTAACGGGCCGCGTGAATGCCCGACGCCTTGCTGCCGACAATCGCGCCGATCCGACGATGCCCAAGCTCCAGAAAATGCGTGGCGGCCAACTCGCCCGCCAGCCTGAAATCGACCGCGACGCAGGGCAGGCCAGGCGGTTCGTGAGGCCGCTCCCACATGCACAACACCACCGGCGTGCCGCGCGCTTCGGTCGTGTGGAGGTCGGCGAAATCGAGGTTCGCGTTCGTCACCAGCACGCCTTCCGACAGCGTGCCGGCGATCTGGTCGAGATAGGCGCGGCCCGTGTGCGGATCTTCGTTCGTATTGCAGATGATCACGAAATGACCGCTGGTGCGCGCCGCGCGTTCGACGGCCAGCGCGAACTCCGGATAGAACGGATTGGCGATGCTCGACACCATCAGCGCGAGGGTCGGCGCGCGGCCCTCGGCGAGCGCGCGGGCCGCGAGGTGAGGGCGGTAGCCGAGCGCCTCGACGGCTTCCAGAACGCGTTGCCGGGTCGTCTCGCCAACCCGGCCGCGATTGCGCAGCACGTTGGACACGGTAGCGGGCGTAACCCCGGCGTGACGCGCGACTTCGGTGAGTGTGGGCATGTTGTCTCAATATTTGGGATGTTGGCCCGACATTTGCGTCGTGGCTCAAGGCGCGGCACCATCTGTCGACCAGACAAAAACGATATCGGAGACAAGGCAGGCCTGACGATCCCAAGCGATCGATTTTTTTGGCCTGTCTGATTAAGCGCTTAATCTCCGACTTCGAAATGATTAAATCACGGAGTCGATGCAATGGCGAGCATTTCGTTAAGAGGCGTGCAGAAGGCATATGGCGACGGCGCGCTGGTGATCCGCAACGTCGATCTCGAGATCGCGGAGAACGAATTCTGCGTGTTCCTCGGGCCGTCGGGCTGCGGCAAATCCACGTTGCTGCGGATGATCGCGGGCCTCGAAGACGTCACCGACGGCGACCTGTCGATCGGCGGCAAGCTCGTCAACGACGTGGCCGCTGCGCAGCGCGGCGTGGCGATGGTGTTCCAGAGCTACGCGCTGTTTCCGCACATGACCGTGTTCGAGAACATGGCGTTCGGGCTGAAGCTCGCTAAAACCCCCAAGGACGAAATCGACCGCAAGGTGCGGGAAGCCGCGCGCATTCTGCAACTGGAAGCGCTGCTCGACCGCAAGCCGAAGGCGCTCTCGGGCGGCCAGCGTCAGCGGGTCGCGATTGGCCGCGCGATCGTGCGCGAGCCCGGCGTGTTCCTGTTCGACGAACCGCTGTCCAATCTCGACGCGACGCTGCGCGGTCAGACCCGCGTCGAAATCGCGCGTCTGCACAAGCAGTTCTCGAAGGCGAGCGTGGTCTACGTGACGCACGACCAGATCGAGGCGATGACGCTCGCCGACAAGATCGTGCTGCTGCACGCGGGCAAGGACACCGAGCGCTACGGCAGCATCGCGCAGATCGGCGCGCCGCTGGAGTTGTATCACCGACCGAAGAGCCGGTTCGTGGCGGGCTTTATCGGCTCTCCGCGCATGAACTTCCTGCCGGGCCGCATTGCATCGGTCGATGCGCAAGGCGTGAGCGTCACGCTCGATCACACCGGCGAAACCGTGCGCGTGCCGGTTCGCGGCGATGGTCTGCAAATCTCGCAGCCGGTCACGCTCGGCGTGCGGCCTGAACATCTGGAATTTGCCGACAACCTGACCGGCGACGATACCGCCGCAGCCACGCCCGCCAATGGCGTGCTGGTCCGCACCGTGTCGCTCGTCGAACAACTCGGCGAGCACAGCTATGTCCACCTCGATCAGCCCGGCGGCGCCGCGCTGATCGCCAAGGCGCCTGGCGATACACGCCTCGTGCCCGGCGACCGCGCGAGCCTGCGCGTGCCGTCTTCTGCCTGTCACCTGTTCACCGAAGACGGCTTTGCCGCCGCTTCGCTTGAATCCGTCGAACACTACGCTTAAAGGATATTCGGATGCGCCTTGGAGTCTGTTACTACCCGGAACACTGGCCTGAGTCGATGTGGGAAGACGACGCTCGCCGGATGAAAGCACTCGGCATCGAGCAGGTGCGGATCGCCGAATTTGCGTGGAGCCGCATGGAGCCGTCGCCCGGCGAATACGATTGGGCGTGGCTCGATCGCGCGGTCGATGTACTCGGCGCAGCCGGGCTGAAGGTCGTGATGTGCACGCCGACCGCGACGCCGCCGAAGTGGCTGATCGACCGTCATCCGGACATTCTGCCGGTCGGTGCCGATGGACGTCCGCGTGCGTTCGGTTCGCGCCGTCATTATGATTTTTCGTCGCCGTCGTACTTCGAGGCTTCGCGGAAAATCTGCACGGCGGTGGCCGAGCGTTACGGCAAGCATCCCGCCGTGGCTTTCTGGCAGACCGATAACGAATTCGGTTGCCATCACACGGTGGTTAGCTATTCGCAGGCAGCAGTGCAGCGTTTCCGCGAATGGCTGAAAGCGCGCTATCAAACGGTCGATGCGTTGAACCAGGCGTGGGGCACGGTGTTCTGGAGCATGGAGTACCGCAGCTTCGACGAGATCGACGCACCGGTCGCGACCGTGACCGAAGCGCATCCGTCGCACCGGCTCGATTACCGCCGTTTCGCGTCCGACGAAGTCGCGCGCTATAACCGCATGCAGGTCGAGATCATCCGCGCACATTCGCCGGGCCGTCCGGTCGCGCACAACTTCATGCAGTTGTTTACCGAGTTCGATCACTACAAGGTCGCGGCCGACCTCGATATCGCGAGCTGGGACAGCTATCCGCTCGGTGCGCTCGAAGAGCAATGGTTCGCGCCGGAGATCAAGGCGCGCTGGTTGCGCAGCGGTCACCCCGACTTTGCGTCGTTCAATCACGACGTGTATCGCGGCATGTCGAAGCTGCCGTTCTGGGTGATGGAACAACAGCCGGGTCCGGTGAACTGGGCGCTGTGGAATCCGGCGCCGCTGCCGGGCATGGTGCGGCTGTGGAGTTGGGAAGCGTTCGCGCACGGCGCGGGCTGCGTGTCGTATTTCCGCTGGCGTCAGGCTCCGTTTGCACAGGAGCAGATGCACGCAGGTTTGAATACGCCGGATAACCGGCTCGACGTGGGCGGTAATGAGGCCGCCAAAGTCGCCGAAGAAATTCGCACCGTGCTCGCGGCGAATGCCGACGCGAACGCGACGATTCGTTCGAAGGTCGCGCTGGTTTACGACTACGAGGCGAAGTGGCTGTTCGAGATTCATCCGCAAGGGGCGGACTTTCACTACCCGCGTTTCGCGTTCGAGTACTACTCGGCGCTGCGCTCGCTCGGTCTCGACGTGGATGTCGTGCCGGTCGATGCACCGCTCGACGGTTACAGCCTGATCGTCGTGCCGCCGCTGCCGGTCGTGCCGGCTGATTTCGGCGCGCGTCTCGCGAATTCGGGGGCGCACGTGGTGTTCGGTCCGCGTACGGGTTCGAAGACTGCGGACCTGCAGATTCCCGCGAATCTGCCGCCGGGTGCGTTGACGCTGGTGTTGCCGCTACGCGTGTGGCGTGTCGAATCGATGCGGCCGAACGTGACGGAAGCGGTTCGTCTCGCGGGTGGCAGCGACGCGGATCAACAAGACGGCGTCGCGCGTCACTGGCGCGACTTCATCGACACAGAGAATGCGGATTCGCTCGACGTGCGCGCGCGTTTCGCCGACGGCCATCCCGCGTATGTGCGTGGCGGCAAGTTCCACTACCTCGCGAGCCTGTTCGACGACGCGCTCACTGCGCGCCTGTTCGAACAGATCGCCGCCGACGCAGGCGTTAAAACGCAGGCACTCGGCGACAGCGTGCGGATCAGCCAGCGCGGTGCACTGAATTACGTGTTCAACTACGGCGACACGCCGCACACGCTCACCGATGTCGCCGACGGCGCATTCGTGATCGGCTCGCGTGTCGTCGCGCCGCAAGGCGTGAGCGCGTACAGAAGATCATGAGGGCGAGCCCGCCAGAATCAATTCCACGCAGTAAAGAGAGTGACGCAACAGTACGACGCAAATCACGACGCACAATCAGCGCATAAAAGGAGACAGGCAGCATGAAACTGAAACCACGCAAGATTCTGATGGCACTCGCTCTGGTCGCCGCGACGGCAGGCACTTCGTTCGTCAGCACGGCGAGCGAGGCCAGCACGCTCACGGTCAATATCGCGTTCAAGGGCGCAAGCCAGCGCGCGGTGTGGCAATCGGTGATCGACCAGTTCAAGAAGACGCATCCCGGCGTCGACGTGAAAGTGTCGTTCATCGATGAAGAGGCGTACAAAGTGCAGTTGCCAGGCTGGCTGTCGACGGTCGCGCCTGATGTCGTGAACTGGCATGACGGCGAACGTATGGCGTATTACGCGCAACGCGGCCTGTTCGACGACCTGAGCGGCGACTGGGCGAAGAACGGCTGGAACGACATGTATGCGTCGACCAAGGAAGCGTCGTCGTATAAGGGCAAGCAGTACGCCGCGCCGACCGTGTATTACTCGTGGGGTATGTTCTATCGCAAGGATCTGTTCGAGAAGGCCGGGATCAAGGGCGAGCCGAAAACCTGGGACGAATTCCTCGACGCCGCGAAGAAGCTGAAGGCCGCGGGCATCACGCCGATTGCTGTGGCGGGCCGCGATGCGTGGACGCTGGCGGGCTGGTTCGATTATCTCGATCTGCGTCTGAACGGCAATGCGTTCCACCAGAAGCTGATGGCGGGCGAAATTCCGTACACCGATCCGCGCGTGAAGAAGGTCTACACGACGTGGAAGCAGTTGATCGACGCAGGCTACTTTATCGACAACTCGCTGTCGTACGATCTGGATTCGGTGCAGCCGTTCCTGTTCCAGGGCAAGGCCGCGATGATGCTGATGGGCACGTTCATCACCGCCGGTTTCCCGGCGAACGTGAAGCCGGAAATGGGCTATTTCCAGTTCCCGATCATCGATTCGAAGGTGCCGACTGCGGAAGATGGTCCGGTGGAGTCGCTGCACATTCCGTCGAAAGCGAAGAACAAGGCGGACGCGCATGCGTTCCTCGCGTTCGTCGAGACGCCTGAGATCGGCGCGCAACTCGCCACGGGGCTGGGATCGTTGTCGGCGAACAGCAAGTCGCCGGAACCGGAAGATCCGATTTCGAAGATCGGCTTCCAGATTCTCGCGAACACGAAGGGCGGTATTGCGCAGTTCTACGATCGCGACATGACCAAGGAAATGGCCGATGAAGGGATGAAGGGCATGCAGCAGTTCATCTCCGATCCGTCGAAGATCGATGAAGTGCTCGCGCAGCTGGAGCAGACGCGCAAGCGGATTTATAAGAAGTGAGGGAGGGGTGGGAGTGAAGTAGTGGCTCCCACTGGCAGCTTTGCATGGGGTGGGAGTAAGGGCTAGAGCGCTAACTCCCACCGACAGCTTTGCATGGGACCCAAGTAAGCGCTAAAGCGCTAACTCGGGTCGACAGCTTTGCATGGGGCGGGAGTAAGCGCTAAAGCGCTAACTCCCACCGACAGCCTTGCATGGGACCCGAGTAAGCGCTAAAGCGCTAACTCGGGTCGACAAAGGAGAAAGTATCGTGGCGCATTCCGTCAGCCGGCAAACCGTCGGCGGCCCAGTTGAACCAGGCGGCCCCGGCATGCCCGCACCGGGCGGCGCAGTGGGCGGCTCGGGGACCACGCGCAGACGCGGTCCTACGCCGACCGCGCGACGTCAGCGGCGGGCCGCGTTCCTGTTCCTCGCGCCAGCCTGTCTGATGGTCGCCGTCTACGTGGTATGGCCGATCCTGTCCACCATCCGTCTCAGCTTTTTCAACTGGGACGGCATGACCGATCCGTCGTTCGTCGGACTCGCGAATTACATCGAACTGTTCCAGACGCCGACCTTCTACACCGCGCTGAAGAACAACCTTATCTGGCTCGTGCTGTTCCTGCTCGCGCCACCAATGGGTCTCGCCGTCGCGCTGTATCTGAACCAGGCGGTGGCGGGCATCCGCATCGTCAAATCGCTGTTCTTCGCGCCGTTCGTGTTGTCGGGCGTGGTGGTCGGTCTGATCTTCTCGTGGTTTTACGATCCGACCTTCGGCCTGCTCGCGGTGATTCTCGGCCACGGCGTGCCCGTGCTCGGCGATCCGCGCTATGCGACGCTCGGCATCGTGTTCGCCGCACTATGGCCGCAAACCGCCTATTGCATGATCCTTTATCTGACTGGGCTCACGTCGCTGAACGCCGAACAGATCGAGGCCGCGCGCATGGAAGGCGCGAAGGGTTGGTCGATGCTGTGGCACGTGATCCTGCCGCAATTGCGGCCCACCACGTTCATGGCGATCGTCGTGACGATCATCGGCGCATTGCGCAGTTTCGATCTGATCTCGGTGATGACCGGCGGCGGTCCGTTCGAAAGCTCGACCGTGCTCGCCTATTACATGTACGACCAGGCGATCAAGTACTACCGGATCGGTTATTCGGCGGCGGTGGCCGTCGTGCTGTTCGGCATCATGCTGGTGTACATCGTTTATCACTTGCGGCGGATGCTGCGCGCCGAGCAATAAGGAGCCGACATGTTTCCGATCCCGATCGACAAATGGAAGCCGGTCACGCGCCGCGCCTACAAACTGACATTGCCTATCGCACTGCTGATCTGGCTGCTGCCGATGATCGCCGTGCTCGTCACCTCCGTGCGCTCCACTGAAGAACTCGCCGAAGGCAATTACTGGGGATGGCCGAAGCACTTCGCGATGTTCGACAACTACCGCGAGGCGTTGACGACATCGCCGATGCTGCATTACTTCTGGAACAGCGTGCTGATTACGGTGCCGGCCGTGGTCGGCTCGATTGCGCTCGCGTCGATGGCCGGATTCGCGCTGGCCATCTACCGTTTTCGCGGCAATTCGACGTTGTTCGCGACGTTCGTCGCGGGGAATTTCGTGCCGGTACAGGTGCTGATGATTCCGGTGCGCGATCTGTCGTTGCAACTCGGCCTGTTCAATACGGTCGGCGCGCTGATTCTGTTTCACGTGTCGTTTCAGACGGGCTTTTGCGCGCTGTTCCTGCGCAATTTCATCAAGCAGTTGCCGTTCGAATTAGTGGAAGCCGCGCGAATCGAAGGCGCAAACGAGTGGCAGGTGTTCTTCAGGATCGTGTTGCCGCTGATTCGTCCCGCACTCGCCGCGCTCGGCATTCTCGTCTTCACGTTCGTGTGGAACGACTATTTCTGGGCACTGTGTCTGACCACCGGTGACGACGCCGCGCCGATCACCGTGGGCGTTGCCGCGTTGAAAGGGCAGTGGACCACCGCATGGAATCTCGTTTCGGCAGGATCGATTCTGGCCGCATTGCCATCGGTCGCGATGTTCTTTGCGATGCAGAAGCATTTCGTCGCCGGGTTGACGTTCGGGGCGACGAAAGGCTGAGCGTAATTCGTTAATGGGCGTTCCGGGCGAAATAGCGGGTTTCGCCCGGAACGTGTAGTGCGATCTAATTAACCGCAAATCAACCGCAGGCCGGTGCCGCTTTCTTGCAGGCGTCCGCGAGTTGCGGCGGCGGGTCTTTCTTGAACACGATCTTGTAAGACTCCAGCACGTTCGACTGAACCACCGGCAACGACTGCACCCCGATCCACGCAGGTGGCGTCTGTCCGATCAATGCCTTCATCATCGCGGTCGCTTCGGCCACGCCCTGGTCATACGGACGTTGCGAGCCGGTTGCCTTCAGCGGTCCACCTTTCGCAATTTCAATCGCAGACTGTAGTCCCAGATCGACGGTCGTCACGGGAACGTTCACGCCTTGTGCGCGCATCGACGTGAGCGTGTCGAGTGCGGGTTGATCCCACACGGCGAATAGCCCTTTCACGTCGGGATTACCGGTCAGAAAATCGCCCGCAATCTGCCCGACTTTCGACGGATCGGTGAACGCGACCTGCTTGACCTTGATGTCCGGGCGATTCTTCGCGATCCAGTCATTGACGGCTTTGGTGCGCTCGGTCGTGCTGAAATAATCCACGCCGAAATTCACGAGGCCGATCGTCGCGCCCTTCGGCACGCATGACGACAGCACCTTCGCGGCGATCTGGCCGTTGCCTTCGCTGTCCGCGGAAATCATCGACGCGTATTGCTGCGGATGCTTCAGGCCGGTCGGCACGTTGTCCATGAACACGAGCTTGATGCCGGCTTCGGACACTTTCTTGTACGTCGCGGCCGTTGCCGTGCCATCGACTGGAATAGAGATGATGCCGTCGGGATGACGCTGAATCGTGTTCTCGATATCGGCAATCTGTTTGTCGACCTGGTACTCAGCCGATGCCGTGCCGATCACTTCGACGCCATATTTTTTCAGCGTGTCGGTAATGCCTTGCACCTGCAATTGCGACCAGTCGAGATTCATCGTCTGCATTGAAATGCCGACTTTGAATTTGCCCGCCTTGATCTTGGCGATATCGGCGTCGGTCAGTTTAATCGCGTCGACGGAAGCGGCCTTTTCACCGTTTGGCCCTTGCCCCACGATGTTTTTCGGCCCGATCGATCCTGTCGGCAAGCTCGTCACGCATTGCGCGTAAGCGGTCGACGAAAACAGTGTCGCGACGGCGGCCGCCGCGATCGCGCTCGCTAATACCTTGCTTGAACCACGACGATGTTTCATGAGTCTCCTCCATTGGTCTTCATGTTTGTGCTTCACGTCCGTGCCGGGTTTGTCTCCACCTTCACCTGCTGTTTATTTCCTCGTAAATGCCACCGCTGCAACGATAATCACGCCCTTGATCACCAGTTGCAGCGATGAACTGACGCCAAGCAGCACCAGCCCGTTATTCAGCGTGCCGATAATCAGGCTGCCGAGCAGCGTGCCGAGTACGAAGCCGCGTCCGCCGAACAGGCTGCAACCGCCGAGCGTCACCGAAGCGATCACATCGAGTTCCATGCCCTGCACGACATCGGGCCGGGCTGCATGCGAGCGCGCCGACAGCACGAGCGCGGCGAGTCCGGCGAGCATGCCGGTCAGAATGAACGCGAGCGTCGTCACGCGCCGCGTGTTGATGCCCGAGTACAGCGCGGCGGTCGGATTGCCGCCGGCCGCATAAATCTGCCGGCCGAATACGCTGTAGTGCAGCAGCAGAATGCCGGCGATCACCGCGAGCACCGTCCAGATAATCGGCACCGGCACGCCCGCGATATCGCCTTCGCCGAAGATCGCGATAAACGAGTCGTTGGTGATGATGACGGGCTTGGTAGTTGTGACCATCAGGGCCAGGCCGCGTGCGGCGCTCAACGTGCCGAGCGTCACGAGAAACGATGGAATGCTCAGCCGCGTGGTGACGACACCGTTAATCGCGCCGACAATCGCGCCCGTGCCGATGCCCGCGATTGCGCCGATGATCCAGTTGTCGCCGACATACGACATCGCAAGCGCCGCCGACATGCCCGATAACGCGAGCGTCGAGCCGACCGACAGATCGATCTGCCGCGCGATGATCACGAATGTCATGCCGATCGCGATGATCGACACCAGTGCGGTTTGCCGGCCGATGTTCAGGAAGTTGTCGATGGATAAAAACCACGGTGACGCGAAACTGAACACGACCAGCAAAATGGCGAACGCACCGTATAGCGCGTAAGGGCGGTCGCCTTGCAGCAGCAGTTGAGCAATGCGCCGCATACGGCTCTTCTGCGCCGGCAACGTCTGCCGGTCGGCGGCCAGTGGCGTAACGGAATCGTTCATGTTGCATGGGCCCTGAGGGGAGTCTCCTTGGAGGACTCGATGGAAGAACGGGACAGCTGAATCTGATGATGCAGCGCTTCGGCATTGGCAAGTTCGGCGCGCTCGATGGTCCTGACAATGCTGCCGTCCGCGACGATCGAGATGCGGTCGCACAGGCGCAGCAGTTCATCGAGATCCGACGAAACGACCAGCACGCCCGTGCCCGCGTGCGCGGCGTCGTTGACTACGCCGTAGATTTCCTCGCGCGCGCCGACATCGACGCCGACTGTCGGTTCATCGAGCAGAAGCAGTGTGGGGCGAGGGTGATTCCACTTTGCAAACACCACTTTCTGCTGATTGCCACCGGATAAAAACTTCACCGCCGTCGATGAATTCGGCGCCTTCACCGAGAGTTCTTTCATCGAGCGCTTCGCCTGCTGCACGGCGGCCTGACTGCGCAGCCATCCCCAACGCGAAAATTGCGGCAGTCGCGGCAACGTGAGATTGCGTTCGATCGAGTGATCGAGCACAAGGCCTTCGAGGTGGCGATCTTCCGGCACCAGCGCGATGCCACGCTGGATGGCCGAGGCAGGCGTGATATCCGCGCGGGAATGACCGTCGAACTCGATTGCGCCGGTGTCGACGGAACGAAGCCCGAAAATGGTTTGCAGAATCTCGGTGCGGCCGCTGCCGATCAAACCCGCGAGCCCGTGAATTTCGCCGCGACTGACCAGCAGACTCACATCGTGCAGGCGGTCGTTGCTGACGTTGGACATTTTCAGAACGGGGGCGCTTTGCGCTGTATCGACCGAAGCGTGTTCTGTGTTCGCCGCTTCATTGCTCGCTGCCGGGCCGACTCCCACGGCGGTTTTCTCCCGCGCCTGCAACGCCGCATGCGCAGGCCCGACAATCGCGGCGACCAGTTGTTTCATATCGGTCTGCGCGGTCTCGAACATGCCCGCATTCGCGCCGTCGCGAAACACGGTCACGCGCTGTGAAATCTTGAACACCTCGTTCAGGCGGTGCGTTACGTAGATCACGCCGACACCGCGCGCGGTCACCGCATGAATCGCGTCGAACAGAATCTGCTCCTCGCCGCCGGTCAATGCCGAAGTGGGTTCGTCGAGAATCAGTACGCGCACGTCGCCCATCAACGCCTTGCAAATCTCGGTCATCTGCCGGTAGGCAAAAGGCAGCGCACTTACCGGCGTTTTCGGATCGAGCGGAATGCCGTGCGAGCGGAGAAATTCGCCGACGGTCGCCATCAGTTGCCGGTTCCTGACGAAGCCGAGCCGCGTGCGGGGTTCGCGCCCCAGCATCAGATTCGCGCCGACCGACAGCGATTCGACCAGACTCAGGTCCTGATAAACGACGGCAACACCGGCGTCGCGCGATTGCTTCGGCGATTCGAACGCAACGGCCTGGCCTTCGATCTCGATCACCCCGTCGTCGTAACTGTGGACACCGCTGAGTATCTTGATCAGCGTGGACTTGCCCGCGCCGTTCTCGCCGAGCAGCGCATGCACTTCGCCGGGAAACACTTCGAGGTCGACGCCGCGCAACGCCTGCACGCCGCCAAATCGCTTGGTGACGCCCGCCACGCGAATCAGTGGAACCCGAGGCGATGACACGGCCGCGACCGCAACCGGCTCACTCATCTGGCATGTCTCCTTCGTCTATGTGACGAAATTCTTTTCTTTATCCGACGTGTTTTGCATACGTCGTGTTGTGATCTTCGCATCATGAATATGGTGCGTCAATAACATTCACGGCGCTACACACCGCTTAAGTGCCTGCTTATGTCACGATTGCATCGTAAAGCTTGTGATGATTCTATCAATCGTTGTAGCATAAGTGCGAACAAATTGTCGGCGGCTGTTGTGCGTCGCATCAAATTTCTGGACGTTTTATGCCCGAAGCCCCTGCTTTATCTTCATTACTTTCGTCGCCGCCGTCGTCGGCGGTTCTTGCGCTGCGCGGCAGTGCGCCCGCCCATGCGCAGCGCAATCCCGGCATGGCGTTCGACGCTTCGTGGCTCGACGGCTTGCGCGTCAACCAGTCGGCGGTCGAGCGGCGCACTGCGACGCTCGTTACACGGCGCAGCGTCAAGAAGGATGCGCAGGCGGCGTGGCTGCTGAAAGCGGTTACGTGCATCGACCTGACGACGCTCAATGGCGACGACACCGAAGCCCGCGTGCGGCGCCTCTGCGCGAAAGCGCGTCGTCCCGTGCGCGCCGATCTGCTCGAAGCGCTAGGTATCGCGCCGCAAGGCATCACGACCGGCGCGGTGTGCGTATATCACCGCTTCGTGGCCGCCGCAGTCGATGCGTTGCAAGGCAGCGGCATTCCGGTCGCGGCGGTATCGACGGGCTTTCCTGCCGGGCTGATTCCGCATCCGCTGAAGCTGAAGGAGATCGAGGCGTCGGTTGCGGACGGCGCGCAGGAGATCGACATCGTCGTCACGCGTGAGCATGTGCTGACCGGCAACTGGCAGGCGCTGTACGACGAAGTGCGCGATTTTCGCGAGGCCTGCGGGCCCGCGCATCTGAAGACGATTCTGGCGACCGGCGATATCCGCACGCTCTCCAATGTGGCGCGTGCGTCGATGGTCTGCATGATGGCGGGCGCGGATTTCATCAAGACGTCGACAGGTAAGGAGGGCGTCAACGCGACGCTCGACGTGTCGCTCGTGATGGTGCGGATGATCCGCGAATACCAGGAGCGCACGGGCGTGCCGATCGGTTTCAAACCGGCGGGCGGCGTGTCGAGCGCGAAGTCGGTGCTGTCATATCAGATTCTGATGAAAGAAGAACTGGGCCGCGCGTGGCTCGAACCGGACCTGTTCCGGGTCGGCGCGTCGAGCCTGCTGGCCGATATCGAGCGGCAACTCGAACATCACGTGAGCGGTCGTTACTCCGCTTTCAACCGTCACCCCGTAGCCTGAATAGAAGACCGATCTCATGAGCGTAGCCGAGTATTTTTCATCGATGGAGTACGGTCCCGCCCCCGAGGACGATCAGCCCGCACGCGAGTGGCTCGCGCAGCACGAGTCGGGCTTCGGGCATTTCATCGGCGGCGCGTGGCACGCGCCGGCAGCGGGCGAGCGTTTCGTTTCGCACGCGCCCGCAACGGCTGAGCGGCTCGCCGATATCGCGCAGGGCGATGTCGCCGATATCGACGCCGCCGTCGCCGCCGCACGCGCCGCGCAACCGGGCTGGCTCGCGCTGGGCGGTGCGGGACGCGCGCGGCATTTGTATGCGCTTGCAAGAATGGTGCAGCGGCACAGCCGCCTTTTTGCGGTGCTCGAAGCGCTCGACAACGGCAAGCCGATTCGCGAGACACGCGATATCGATGTGCCGCTGGTCGCCCGGCATTTTCTGCATCACGCGGGTTGGGCGCAGTTGCAGGACAGCGAATTCGCGGACTACGCGCCGCTCGGCGTGGTCGGTCAGATCGTGCCGTGGAATTTCCCGCTGCTGATGCTCGCGTGGAAAATCGCGCCCGCCATTGCAACGGGCAATTGCGTCGTGCTGAAACCGGCCGAATACACGCCGCTCACGGCGTTGCTGTTCGCCGAGCTTGCGCATCGGGCGGGTTTGCCCGCAGGCGTGCTGAACGTCGTGACCGGCGACGGCAGGACGGGCGCGGCGCTGGTCGAGCATCCCGAAGTCGACAAGATTGCATTCACGGGTTCGACCGAAGTGGGACGGCTGATTCGCAAGGCCACTGCCGGCTCGGGCAAATCGCTGACGCTCGAACTCGGCGGCAAGTCGCCGTTCATCGTGTTCGACGATGCGGACCTGGACGGCGCGGTGGAAGGCGTCGTCGACGCGATCTGGTTCAACCAGGGACAAGTGTGCTGCGCGGGCTCGCGCCTGCTGGTCCAGGAGGGTGTCGAGGCGCGCTTTATCGCGAAGCTGAAACGCCGGATGGAAACGCTGCGGGTGGGTACGTCGCTCGACAAGAGCATCGACATCGGCGCGATTGTCGATCCGGTGCAACTCGAACGCATCCAGTCGCTGGTGGAGACGGGGCGCAGCGAAGGGTGCCCGGTCTGGCAGTCGCCCGATACGACGATGCCTGCGGGCGGCTGTTTTTATCCGCCGACGCTGGTCACAGGAGTCGCACCTTCATCGACGCTCGCGCAGGAGGAAATCTTCGGCCCGGTACTGGTGACGATGAGTTTCCGCACGCCCGACGAAGCGATCGCGCTCGCGAACAATTCACGCTATGGACTCGCCGCGAGCGTGTGGAGCGAAACGATCGGACGTGCGCTCGATATTGCACCGCGTCTTGCGTGCGGCGTCGTGTGGATCAATGCGACCAATCTGTTCGATGCAGCAGTTGGCTTCGGCGGTTATCGCGAATCGGGCTACGGCCGCGAAGGCGGACGTGAGGGCATTTACGAATATCTGAAGCCGCGCGCGTGGCTCAATCTTGCGAAGCGTGAGGTGCGTGATACGCGTGCGGTGAGTGATGCGATGGCCGATTCGCCGCTTGCGAATGTCACGTCGAATGTCACGTCGATCGATCGTACCGCGAAACTGTTTATCGGCGGCAAGCAGGTGCGTCCGGACAGCGGCTATTCGCTGCCGGTTCGCGCGCCGGACGGCACGCCGGTCGGCGAAGTGGGCGAGGGCAATCGCAAGGACATCCGTAACGCGGTCGAGGCCGCGCGTGCCGCGCAGAAATGGTCGCAGGCGAGTACGCACAATCGCGCGCAGGTGCTGTTTTATCTGGCCGAAAATCTCGCAGTGCGCGCGGACGAATTCGTGCGTCAGTTGCAGATCAGAACCGGTGCGACGCAAGCGGCGGCGCAGGCCGAAGTGGATGCGTCGATCTCGCGTCTGTTCACCTACGCTGCGTGGGCCGACAAGTTCGACGGCGCAGTGCATACGCCGCCATTGCGCGGCGTTGCGCTGGCGATGCACGAACCGCTCGGCGTGATCGGCATTGCGTGTCCGGACGAAGCGCCGCTGCTCGGCTTCGTTTCGTTGATTGCGCCCGCGCTGGCGATGGGCAATCGTGTGGTCGTGCTGCCGAGCGCCGCGTGTCCGTTGACGGTGACCGATTTTTATCAGGTTGCCGAAACATCGGACGTGCCGGGCGGCGTGCTCAATATCGTGACTGGCGAGCGTAGCGCGTTGCTGCCCGCGCTCGCAAAACATGACGATGTCGATGCCGTGTGGTGCTTCGGCAATGCGGCGGATTCAACGCTGGTGGAGCGTGAGTCGATCGGCAACCTTAAGCGAACCTTCGTCGATTACGGGAGACAGTTCGACTGGTTCGACCGTTCAAGCGAAGGACGGCCGTTTTTGCGTCAGGCCGTGCAGGTGAAAAACATCTGGATACCTTACGGAGACTGAACGACAGTCTGCGTCAGACACTGAACGATATGCACGCCAACCAGAAAATGGAGGAGACAACGTGCTGAAGAATCTGGATCCAAATACGTCATCGCAACGAAAAGGGCGCGTCGTCATTCTCGGTATCTTCGTGACCGATTTGACGTTTCGTGCGGCACGTATGCCGCTGATCGGCGAGACGATTGCCGGTAGTGCGTTCGCGATGGGGCCCGGCGGCAAGGGCTCGAATCAGGCAGTGGCCGCGGCACGCGCGGGTGCGGACGTGGTGTTCTGCACGCGTCTCGGCAACGATGCGTTCGGCGCGATTGCTCGCGCAACGTGGGCCGCCGAGGGCATCACGGCGCGTGCGTCGGTGATCGACGGAATCTCCACCGGCGCGGCCCATATTTTCGTCGACGACACGACCGGTATGAACGCGATCATCGTGGCATCGGGCGCAGCGGGAACGATGGATGCCTCCGACGCCGACGCAATCGAAGCCGATATTGCCGCAGCAAACGTGTTCGTTACGCAGTTGGAGCAGCCGTTGCCGGCTGCGCGACGCGGGCTCGAAATCGCGCGGCAGCACGGCGTCATCACCGTGTTCAACCCGGCACCGGCTTTTACGCTCGACGACGATTTTTTCCCGCTGTGCGACTACATCACCCCGAACGAGACCGAGGCGACCGCGCTCACGGGAGTGCCGATCGCGAACGCCGACGATGCCCGCCGCGCTGCCGATGTGCTGCTCGCCAAAGGAGTCGGCACGGCGATCGTGACGCTGGGCGAGGGCGGCGCGTTGCTGCATTCGGCAACGCAATCGGTCCTCGTGCCCGCGTATCACTGCGGGCGCGTAGTCGAAACCGCCGGCGCGGGTGACGGTTTTACCGGCGGTTTCGCAGCCGCGCTCGCACGCGGCGATGATGCCGTTGCGGCGCTGCGTTTCGGCTGCGCACTCGCCGGCATTTCGGTGACACGTGCAGGCACCGCGCCGTCAATGCCGTCGCTCGAAGAAGTGAATCGCGTGCTGGGCGAGTCGGCCGGTTTGCCGCAGGCATCCTGAGCGAGAGGGGACGTCATCATCATGAAGGCTTTGTTTAGCGCAGGAAAATGGTCCGGCTGGTTCGGCGACCGGCAACTGAATTTCCTGCTGATCGTCAACGTGCTCGTCGTGCTGGTCGCGACCTGGCTCTCACGCGGCCAGTTCGTCGATATCGACAACCTTCAGTCGATGGGCGGCCAGTTGCCCGAACTCGGCCTGCTTGCGCTGGGCATCATGCTGTCGATGGTGTCGGGCAATGGCGGCATCGACCTGTCCGGCGTCGGCCTGGCGAATCTTTCGGGGATGGTGGCGGCATTGGTGGTGCCGCGCTTCGTCAATGGTGACGACTCGCCCGCGCTTTACACCGCACTGTTCTGCGTGATCGTGGTCGCGATGGGCGTGCTCGGCGGAGCGCTGAACGGCGTGGTGATCGCGCGTTTGAGGCTGACGCCGATTCTCTGCACGCTTGGCACGCAATTGCTGTTCACCGGTCTTGCGGTGGTGCTCAGCAACGGCGCGTCGGTGCATGTCGATTACGTGGATCCGCTGTCGAATATCGGCAACGGTACGGTGTTTCAGGTGCCGATCGCATTTTGTATCTTCATCGCAGCGGTCATTGCGTTGGGGTGGCTGCTCAAACGCAGTCCGTTCGGTTTGCGTCTGTATCTGATGGGTACGAATCCGAAAGCTGCGTTTTATGCGGGTATTCCGCGTACGCGGATGCTGATTCTCACGTACACGATGTGCGGCGTGCTTGCTTCGCTGGCCGGCTTGATCAGCGCAACGCATACGTCCAGCGCGAAATGGGATTACGGCAACTCCTATCTGCTGATCGCGATTCTGATCGCGGTGATGGGCGGCGTGAATCCGGCTGGCGGCAACGGCCGCATCATCTGCGTATTTTTTGCGGCGACCGTACTGCAATTTCTGTCGAGCCTGTTCAATCTGATGGGCGTCTCGCAGTTTTTCGGCGATTGCGCGTGGGGCTTTCTGTTGCTGCTGTCGCTGGCATTCGCGGGCGGCGAACGGGTGCGCGCGATCTTCGGTTTGAGTGGCGGCGAGACGAGCGCAGGTGCGGCTTCGAAGCGCTAGGGGAAACCTGCGCGAACTCGGTTTCAGTACACGACGGACAACAAGCCCTGGCTGTCCGTGACGATGGAATTGGGCGACATCGAACGATAAAGGAGACACTGCATGAAACTGACTCGACTGGGTGCCGCGCTTGCCGCAGGCGCTCTGACTGTGGGCGTGATCGCCGCTGCGCACGCCGCCACCAACGAGACGATCGTCACGGTCGTCAAGGTGACCGGCATCAACTGGTTCAACCGGATGGACGACGGCGTGAAGGAATTCGCGAAAGACAATCCCGGCGTGACCGCGTATCAGACCGGTCCGGGCCGCGCGGATGCGGCCCAACAATTGAAGATCATCGAAGACCTGATCGCGAAGAAAGTCACGGCGATTGCCGTGGTGCCCTACGATCCGCCGACGCTCGAACCTGCGTTAAAGAAGGCGATGGATCGCGGCATCAAGGTCGTCACTCATGAGGCCGACAACGCGAAGAACACCATGGTCGACATCGAGGCATTCGACAACACCGCATACGGTGCGGGGTTGAACGAGCGTCTTGCGTCGTGCATGCACAGCGACGGCAAATGGGCGGTGCTGGTCGGCTCGCTGGGCAGTCGCTCGCAGGTGCAATGGGCCGATGGCGGCATCGGTAACGCGAAGGCCAAATACCCGAAGATGGATCTGGTCGAACCGAAGCTCGAAACCAACAACGACGGCGAGCGCGCGTATGAAGTCGCGAAGGAAGTGCTACGCAAACACCCTGACCTGAAGGGCTTCCAGGGTTCGTCGTCGCTCGACGTGATCGGCATTGGCCGCGCGGTGGAAGAGGCGGGCATGCAGGGCAAGATCTGCGTGTACGGCACGGGGTTGCCGACTGAAGCGGGCAAATTCCTCGAAAGCGGTGCGATCAATGGCATTGCTTTCTGGGATCCGAAACTCGCGGGCATGGCGATGAACAAAGTGGCGCAGATGCTGATCGACGGGAAGACGGTTGAGAACGGCGCCGACCTCGGCCTGCCGGGTTACACGAAAGTCACGGTCGCGAAGGGGCCGGGCAAGGGCATTATCGTGCGCGGCCAGGGCTGGGTGAACGTCGACAAGTCGAACTACAAGCAGTATCCGTTCTGATTGCGTGTTTCGATTTGTAGCGCGTGCCCGGTCGGGCACGCGTGAGCCGGCAACCATGCTATTCATTTGACACCATGAATCAGGACGTTTTGTCATCGCAGCCCTCGCTTTCAGATGCGACGCAGCCTTTTTTGCAGGTTGTCGGCGTGCATAAGCGCTTCACTGGCGTGCACGCATTGCGAGGTGTGAGTCTTTCTTTCGAACGTGGTCAGATCTATCACCTGCTCGGCGAGAATGGCTGCGGCAAGAGCACGCTCATCAAGATCATTTCCGGTGCGCAGCCGCCTGATGAAGGCGAACTGGTCATCGAAGGCGTGCGTCATGCGCGCCTGTCCGCATTGGAATCGCTCGCGGCGGGAATCGAAACGGTCTATCAGGACTTGTCGCTGCTGCCGAATATGAATGTCGCGGAGAACGTCGCGCTGACTTCGGAACTCGCCACTCATGAAGGACGGCTCGCCCGCACGTTCGATCGGCGCGCGCTGGCGCGCACGGCGGCGCGTGCACTCGAAGCGGTGGGGCTGCCCGGCGACGCCAATTTTCAGGCGACCTTGATCGAACAATTACCGCTGGCCACACGTCAACTCGTGGCGATTGCGCGTGCCATCGCGAGCGAAGCGAAGTTCGTCATCATGGACGAGCCGACCACTTCGCTCACACAAAAAGAAGTCGACAATCTGATTGCCGTGCTCGCCAATTTGCGTGCGCAGGGTGTCACGGTGCTGTTCGTGAGTCATAAGCTGGACGAATGCTATGCGATCGGCGGCGAAGTCATTGTGTTGCGCGACGGTCAGAAAATGGCGCAAGGGCCGATTGCGCACTTCACCAAAGCACAGATCAGCGAGTTGATGACGGGACGTCATCTGTCGAATGAACGGTATCGCGACGGTGCATGTTCGCAGGATGTCGTGCTCGACGTGCGCGGCTATACGCGCGCCGGTCAGTTCAGCGAAGTGTCGTTCGCGCTGCACGGTGGTGAGATTCTCGGCGTGACGGGGCTGCTGGATTCGGGGCGTAACGAACTCGCACGCGCATTGGCTGGTGTCGCGGCAGCGCAATCGGGCGAAGTCATGCTCGACGGCAAGTCGATTTCGTTGCGCACGCCCTCGGACGCGAAACGTCATCGCATCGGCTATGTGCCGGAAGACCGCCTGAACGAAGGGCTATTTCTCGACAAGCCGATTCGCGACAACGTGATCACTGCAATGATCTCCAGTTTGCGCGATCGCTTCGGTCAGATCGATCGCGCACGTGCGCAGGCACTGGCAGAACAAACCGTGAAAGATTTGCAGATCGCGACGCCTGGTGTCGACAAACCTGTTCAGTCGCTTTCCGGTGGTAACCAGCAGCGCGTGCTGATTGGCCGCTGGCTCGCCATCGATCCTCGTGTACTGATTCTGCATGGGCCGACTGTCGGTGTCGATGTGGGCTCGAAAGACATTATTTACCGCATCATGCAGGGCCTGTCGCAACGGGGCATCGGCATCATTCTGATTAGCGACGACCTGCCAGAACTTCTACAGAACTGCGACCGCATTCTGATGATGAAAAAAGGCCGCGTAGCAGGCGAATATCAGGCCGACACGTTGAGCGAAGCCGACCTGTACCACGCATTGCTTTCAGACGCCGCATAGCGTCGAATAAGGAACCTTATCCGCCATGAACTCGCGCATCGATCCGCGCATGAACCAGTCTGCAAATAGTCCGGCAATAGTTGAAATTGCCCCCGACGTCAAGCCGCCGAGCCTGAAGGAGAGGCTTGCGCGTAACCCCGAGTGGTTCACCGTCGCATTGATCGTGGTGACGTGCCTGATTGTCGGCGCGATCAATCCGCGCTTCTTTCAACTGGCGACGCTGTTCGATTTACTGCATTCAGCCACGACGATGTCGCTATTCGCGCTCGGTACGCTGGTTGTGCTGGCGTCGGGCGGTATCGACGTGTCGTTCACCGCTATTGCCGCATTGACGATGTATGGCATTACTAAAGCGGTATTCGCGTGGTGGCCCGACGCGCCGTTTACACTGATTCTCATCACGGGTGCGCTCGGCGGAATCGTGCTCGGCGTGATCAACGGATTGCTTGTGCACCGGTTGAAAGCGCCCTCGCTGATCGTCACGATCGGTACGCAATACCTGTATCGCGGACTGTTGCTGACCTTCATCGGTACGACGTTCTTTATGAACATTCCGCACAGCATGGATCGCTTCGGACGCGTGCCGCTGTTTTTCTATCACACGGCAGATGGATTGCGCGCTGTGTTGCCGGTCTCGGTACTCGCGCTGGTAGCGGCCGCTTTATTCACGTGGTGGCTTCTGAACCGGACGATGATGGGGCGCGGCGTCTATGCAATGGGCGGCAGTCTCGCGATTGCCGAGCGTCTCGGGTACAACCTGCGCGCGATCCATCTATTCGTATTCGGCTATACGGGCATGCTCGCCGGCATTGCGGGCATTCTGCACGTGTCGAATAACCGGCTCGCCAATCCGTTCGACCTGGTGGGCTCGGAACTCGATGTGATTGCGGCCGTGATTCTCGGTGGTGCTCGCATTACCGGCGGCACCGGCACAGTGGCGGGTACATTGCTGGGCGTGGTGCTGGTTACGCTGATCAATAGCGTGCTGATTCTGGTCGGCGTGCCAAGTACATGGCAGAAGGTCATTATTGGCGCGTTTATTCTGATTGCCGGAACGCTGTTCGCCTTGCAACGCAGGAGCTAACGACACGACCGCAAGCGTGTTAATTGCGCTTGCGGTAATCCTGCCCCTTCTCTGTGATGATCGAATCGAAGTCGTCGATCTGTGAGAAGCGTACTGCCTTGACGACGCCGAACTTGCTCTGGTCCACCACCAGATGCCGTTCGACCGCGCTCGCCATGGCGGCCTGCTTTAGCGCGACTTCGTGAAAATTCCAGCAGGTGACACCGCGCGCGTTGTCGACGCCGCCTGCGGAAATAAACGCCTTGTTGATTCCCATACGGCGCAGCATCTCGAGACTTTCTTCGCCCGCGAACGAGTCGGAAGAAGGCACATAGACGCCGCCTAGCAGGATCATTCGTACATTCGGCTTACGCCGCAAAATCTCCGCGACGTTTAACGAATAACACACGACGGTGACGTGACGCTCCACCGGAATCAATCGCGCCAGTGTGGTGAGCGTCGTACCGCAGTCGATAAAAAGCGTTTCGTTATCGCCGATGAGTGTTGCTGCAATCGCGGACGCTTCGGCTTTGGCCTGCGCAAAATGGTCTTTTTCTTCTTCTAGCGAATAACCGGCGTTATAGGGCACGTCGGTTGCGCTGACGATGTAGCCGCCGAGATAGGTGAAGCGTTCGGGACTCGTTGCGATGTCGCGGCGAACAGTCATTTCCGAAACACCTAGCAGGCCAGCGGCGTCGCGTAAGCGCATTACGTTTTGCCTGGCCAACGCATCGGCGAGGGCGCGGAGGCGGTCGGGTTTCAGCATGGAGATCCTGTCGCGCAGTGGAGGGTAACGTTATGTTTTATTCGAGTTGGTGAAAGAATTATAACAAGACGTTGTGTGCGCGGCGAGCGTTGATGTGCGTGTCGGTTCGTATGTTTCGGCCTTGTTTCTAGCGTGATTCTTTGCTCGTATCAGTCGACGTTGAAATGTACTCGAATCTCCTGTTGGCTTTCTATTGGGTGGCCGTTCTGCAATGCGGGGAAAAAACGCCACCGATGAAGTGCTTCGAGAAGAATCTGATTGAGCCGGGGGCTCGATGTCGGCTTGATGAGTTCGACATCGACGGAGCCGTCTGCGTGGATCATGAAGCGGGCGGTTGCAACGGTTTGATAGGCCTGTTCGCGCAGATCATCCGGGAGAGCGGGCAACGGTTGCGCGATTGAATGCGCCGCCGAGTTGACTGGAGATGCGGTCGGTTGGGCAGAGGGCGCGTTTTCCGGAGTAGTAGGCCCTGTATGCGGAGCCGTATTGCTAACTGGTTTTGCGTCCGGTGTTGTTGGAGTGAGGTTTTTTTGCGGTTGCGGCTCGGGTTTTGGTGACGTTGTCTGAGCAGGCTGTTTTTCGCGCAGGGTTTGAGGGTGTTGCTGCGGCACACGCGTTTTAGGCGGCATAGCGGGCATCGGGTGATTGGCCGCAGGCGCCGCATTCTTCATGGGCGGCGGCTCCAGTTCCACCATGCGCATCTCCAACGGCTTCTCATGTACCGGCATGGATTGCGTTGTCGCTATCCAGCGCCCCATTTCGACCAGCACAGCCAGCCATACCAGCAAGCCAGCACTTATCCCGAGTGCCAGGCGAAACTGTGGTGCATTGTCGAGCAGGGTTGAGAAAGACGCGCGGCTACTCACGATGCACCGCGACCAGAAACCGCTGCGCACCGGCACGCCGCGCCGCAAGCATGGCCTGAACGACAGCACCGTGCCCCGCTGCGTCGTCCGCAGCGATCACGACGACACCATCCGGCTGCAACAGCCGCTTTACCGCTGACTCAACCTGCGCCGCACTCACATGCAGATGATTGACGAACACCTCATTGTGGCTATCGACCGAAACGGTCAACGGATCATGCGCGGCCATCTGCTGCGCGCGCCCCGTTGGCAACGTGATTTTGACCGCATCGAGCCTCTGCATCGCGAGCGACGCCAGCATGAAGGTTGCGAGCAGGAAGAACATCACGTCGATCATCGGAATGATCTCGATTCGGCCGCGCCGGGCCGCGCGGGATCGTTTGAACTTCACCGCAGTGTCTCCACGCTATCGGCGGCAAGACGAACTTCACAAAGCCGCTCATTCGCGAACGATTCGAGTTCATCCATCAGACGCTCGAGCCGGCGCGAAAAGTAGTTGAAAGCGAACAGTGAGAATAGTGCGACGACGAGGCCAATCGCGGTCGCCACAAGCGACTGTGCAACGCCACCGGTCACGCCGCCCGGATCGACGAGCCCCGAGCCGCCGAACAACTGGAACGAATGCATCATGCCCACGATAGTGCCGAGCAGGCCGAGCAAAGGCGCTGCCGTCACGATAGTTTCGAGTACCCAGAAGCCTTTGCTCATATCGCGTTCGATTTGCGACGCTACTGATTGCGCCTGTGCTTCGCGCAGCCAGAGTGGAGCTGAAACGGCAGCGTTCCACGGGGCATTCATCCGTCTGAACGCATTTTGGGCAGGTGCACTGCTCAAGCTCTTTTGCAGATCGGCGCTTGCTCCGTCACGAGAGAAGATGCGTGTCTTGTCAGGCGAAAACGGCATACGCCCCAAACGCACGAACACGTACGAGCGATCGAGAACGATCGCGATGGCGACGACGGCGAGTATTGTCAGCGGATAGATCACCCACCCGCCTACTCGCAGTGCCGCCAGAATGCTGGTCCATTCCTGCATCATCGATCCTGTTTTTAACCGGTTAGAAGTGTTTGGTCACGCCGGCATAGACGGCAAAATGCGGACCGTATTGCGGTGCGCCGACGCCGATTCCAGAACCGTCACGCAGTTCGTACACGCGATTGAGGGCATTGATAACCAGAAGCCGTGCATCGAATTTGCCGAGAAACGGCTGAATGAAGTGATGGATCACGCCGAGATTGATCTGCGTATAGAACGGGAGGTTGTCCGTATTCGCAAAGCCGCTGCGCAGGCCGCTGCCGACGATACCGTCGAATGTGAAAGTCGTTTTGCCAAGATCGTAAGCGCCGCCGAACGATGCGGTAATACGCTGATCGTGATCCAGATAGACCCAATGATTGCTGATGTAAGCGAGTTCTTCGGGGTCGAAATTGAACTGGGCCGAGTCGATCTGTTTGCCCTGCGCGCGGCTAAACGCAAGATTCATATACGCCGATACATTGTTCTGCTTATAGTTTGCGGTGAATTCGACGCCGTACACGCGGCCATATTGATAGTTGAACGGCGTGTAGATCAGTGCAGAGCCAAACTGTCCTTCATCGAGCAGGTTAGTGGATTTCTTATAGTAGGCGTCGAGGCCCACCGTCACGGTCGAGCCGAGACGCTGCGTTACGCCGAGATCGAAATAATGACTGCGTTCGGGTTGAACCGGATCGTTCTGACTCGACGGACTTTGATTGGTCGTCCCTTCGAAGCGGCTAATTGTCGATCCCGAGAGTAGTTCAAAAGCAGGCGGTGTGAAGTAGCGCGCATAGCCTGCGTGAAACGTAGTGGTCGGAGTCAGTGCATAGACCAGGCCGATTCGCGGACTCAACTGGCTCGCGCTGACGTACTCGTCCATCTTGTCATAGCGAAGCCCGTAATTGAGCGTGAGTTTGCTGGTGATCTTCCATTCGTCCTGTACGTAGGCGCTATACAGGTAGCCTGTTTTGCTGCTCGAGTCCTGAATCGTAAAAGGCTGGTCCGAGAGCTGATTTCCATCGGCGTCCGCGGAGAACACGTCGACGCTGTCGTTGAACACCGCATGTTCCTGCTGAAAGAAAATGCCCGCGCGAATCGTGTGTTTGTCGTTCAATCGCCAGGTGGTGTCGGCTTGTACGCCATTGGCCGAGTTGCTGTGAAAGTCCTGCGACGCAACACCGTTGAACAGCAGATCTCCAATTGGATCCGGATTGAACTGCGTGCGCGTGTACCGCGTGAAGAGGGCGGCCTGATAGTCCAATGCGCCACCATTGGTGCCTTGTAGCGCAAGCACCGCAAAGTTATTCAACTCCGATTGCGTTTCGTTTAACTGGCTCGAATCGAACGTGTTGTTACCGTTGAGCGTGAAGCCTGGTTGCAGACCCGGTGTATTCGGAATTTCAAATTGATTGCTGGTCGTGCCGAACATCAGGCTCACGCGTGTGAGTGGATTGATGATGTACGACATATAGCCGAATGCATCGCCTTGACGCGTGTGATCGTGAATCGGGCTCGCGCTGGAAGTGGGGTTCTCGATGCCGAGGTTATTCACGCCCAGCGAACCGCTGAAGTAATAGCTGAATGGCCCCTGACTGCCGAACACATCGGCACTCGTCTTGAGTGTCTGGTGACTACCGCCGAATACGTCGATTGTGCCGCCGTTGCCCATATCGCCCGTTTTCGTGCGGATGTCCACGACACCTGCGGTGCGATAGCCGTACTGTGCGGGCAGCGCGCCAGTCAGCAGGTTCACCTGATCGATGATGCGCGTGTCGAGCGACTGCCCGAATCCGCTGATCGGTTCGGGAATGATCACACCGTTGATGCGGTATTGCAGATCCGCGTGATCGCCGCGCACATGCAATTGACCGTACGAGTCGCTCGCCACGCCGGGCGCCTGAAGCAGTACCTGATTCAGCGGCGTGTTCTGACCAGCGGGCAGCGCGTCGATATCTGCCTGACTGAAGCGGTACACGCTGCTGCCTGTCTCCGGCAACAAGTCGTTGCGGGCGCGGTCGAGACGCTTTGCATTCACCTGAACGTCGAGCGCGTCGCTCTTTGCAAGACTGAAACTCGCGGCGCTTGCAGCGCCCGCTGTCGTGGTCGCGATGCTGTTTCCGCTCGCGAATCCCGGCGCAGTGACGACGATTGCATACGTGCCCGGCGTGACGTGCGCGACGACGTAGCGGCCCGCCGCATCCGTTTTCGTTTCGTCGATGGCAGCGCCGCTGGCGTTCTGAACGCGAATGGTGGCGTTGCTGATCGGCTTGCCGGCTGCGTCGGTGACGGCGCCGGCTAATGATCCTTCATCCTGTCCAGTGGTGGCGTGGGCGTGGGCGGCGATGGCGAACAGCAGCAAGGCTGCGTGAGAGACGCGTGTACGGTTTTTCATTGTTGTTGATTGAGTGTTGAAGACTGGTCCGGGCGTTTTGTATGGCTGCTGTGTCTGGATTAGGCTCGGTTGGTGGACCGCTTGCATCAGTGGTGTCGATCAGGCGATCCACTGTATTTTCGAATGGGAATGTTATATCATTACATCGAGAATTGAAAATGACAAGCCACATGGCGGACTACCAAACGTGCGCGGCGAGGGTGTGGAGGTGAGATTCGCGTGTCCCGTACGTGCAAGGCCGGGTTGCGCCGGCTCGTTCAAGGGGGCAGGAGAGTTCGTGACTCGCCGGTTGAGTCGGTAAAGGAGAGGCAACGAGCGGACGCGGAGGGTTTTCAACCACCGGAGGATTGGCTTCGTTCGAATTGAAGCTACGGGCGATCACGCAACATCGCGCTGGGAACGGACTGAGTGTTGGAAAGTTATGTACCTGCAGATCCGAGGCCGGCTGTGTGAGTCGCGTTCTTCTTTGCCAGGCGGGAACTCGCGGTGTCGAAAGAAACAACGACATCGTTACCGGTTCGCTGAGCCATGATAATCATGACAGTCGCCGGAGCAATTGCGAATGCTGATTTTTTGGCAAATCATGTCGCTTCAAGGCTTAATTTAATTGATGTTTTTGATCGAATTTTAGTGGTTGATTTTTATTGTATTTTATGTAATTTTAAAAAAATGATTTCATCAATTGTTCGGACTGAAGTAAAACTGATTTTTGTCTTTTTCCTGCTACCGCAGTCGGTCATATGAAAGTGCTGAGGCAACTAATTCTGACCTCGCGATACCGCTTGCGGCAAATCGACGTTGAAGATTCTTGGACGCTGGAACATCGCGGTCATCCGTAATTTGCAAGGTCAGTAAAAAATATTCGATATGAATTAAAAAATGATTTGGAATTATTTGTAAAATTAAATGATTTATTTAATCGCCAACATTTAACGTCTATCGATGTACCCTTGCTGGACAAGAGTCGTTCGGAGAGCATCACTCATGATCAGCAAGTCAATTCGTGCCGCGCTGTTGTGCGCCGCTATCGCGATATGGGCACCCGCCAGCTATGCGCAATACACCACTGACTGGCTAGCCAATACATTCGGTACCCTCGCCACGCATGTCGGCAATACCGCACGCTCGATGTGGGTCGCGCCCGAGGGCGTCATATATACGGCATCGCTGTGGGACGAAAACGAGGGCGGCGTTGCGATCTATCAGAACGGAAAGAGTGTCGGGTCAATTGGCTCTCACGCAGACTTCCAGGGCAGCGCGATTACCGGCAATAGCACGTCGATTTTTGCGGCCTTGCAGTACAACACGTCGTTCGGCAGTGGATCGGTCGGGCGTTACAACCGCTCGACGCAGACACGCGATCTCGTGATCCCTGTCAGTGTGTGGACAGGCATTCCGCATGCCGACGTCATTACCGGCCTGGCCACCGCCGGCTCACTTCTTTACGCGAGCGACTTCTACGGTAATCGCGTCCGGGTCTTCTCCACCGACGGCGTCTGGCAGCGCGATATCAACGTCACTGCGCCAGGCGCACTTGCACTGGATAGCGCGGGTAATCTCTGGGTCGCGCGGCAAAGCGCGGGCGAGGTCGACGAATTCAGTGCGGCCGGTGCGCCGCTGAACGTCATTCAGATGTCGGCTACGGCGCGACCTTCTGCGCTGTATTTCGATGCATCGTCCACGCAACTCATGGTCGGCGATGAAGGCCCGGACATGAACATCAAGCTCTACAACGTGGCGGCAGCACCCGCGCTCGTCGGCACGTTCGGCATTCAGGGCGGCTATCTCGACACCACCAGCGGCATCAAGGGGCAGGTGGGTGACAAGCGCTTTACCCGCGTGGTAGGAATAGGTAAGGATTCTTCCGGCAATCTTTACGTGCTCAACAATCCTTGGGGCGGAAGTTGGGACCTCGGCCGCAACGGCGCGACCGATCTTCATGCGTACAACAGCGCGGGCACGCTGCAATACACACTACAGTCCCTCAATTTCGAGGGTGTTGCCGCTCCCGACCCGTCCACGGACGGCGCCTATTTCTACGGCGGCACGAACATTTATACCGGCACGGCGGGCGGCACTTTTGTTGCGAATACGGTCGACCCGTTCACCTATCCGTCCGACCCGCGCCTGAACATGAACGATACGCAGCGCGACGAGCACTTCGGCCAACTCGTCACGGTCGGCGGGAATCGCATTCTTGTCGCGTCCGGGCAGAACCCCGGCATCTTTTACTTCTTCCATTTCAACGCGGCGAATGGCTACATTGCGATACCGGATGCGTCGATACCGGGAACCGCTTTCAATACGACGCTTCAGGTTACCGGCGGCTTTTGTATCGACAGTCGAGGTGACGTGTGGGCCGGTCTCGACCGCACAAATCACATTTACCACTACCCGCTGACGGGTTTCGACGGCGAAGGCAAACCGACGTGGGGACCGGCCACCACAATCTCGATTCCTGAAAGTATTCGTCCATTGACGCGGATCATTTATCTTCCCGAGACCGACACGATGATTCTCGCGCAAGGCATTGCTGGAAGCTGGGACTGGACGGCCATGCAAACGCGGATCGAGGTGTATCACGGGTGGAGTGCGGGCAATATCAGCCAGCCGAATCCGGTGATCAACCTCACTAGCGCGAATCCAAAATCGATTACAGCGGCCGGAAACTATCTGTTTGTCGGCTACGTGCACACGGTTCCGAACATCGACGCTTTCAATCTCACAACCGGCCAGATCGATACCACGTTGACGAACGCAAATCCGGCGACGGTCGACGTGGGTAACGATGTCGATTCGATGTACGGCCTAAGGGCGTATCTGAGAGCATCGGGCGAATATGTGATTACGAAAGACAACTACAACGGCGCGAGCATTGTTGTTCATCGCTGGACGCCGTGAGCGGATTGAAATGTTCTCGAGGTTCGGAGTTCAACGCGGCAGCATTCGGGTATCGCAGCACACCCTATCGTTTAAGATACGGCCCGCATGCAATTTTCTGAACCGAAGGAGTATTTTCAATGATTCAACCCAGCAATGTGTTCAAGGAGAATCTGGCGCAGATGCCGTCTATCGACGGTATCGAGCGTATCGATCTGGTCGATGGTAAAGGCGCTGTTGTCGCGAACATCGAGAACAAGCCGGGCAAGCAGGGCTCGCTCACGGTGTACAACTATCTGAAGCAGACCTTCGGCACGCTCGACGCTAAAGCGGCCGAACACGGTCTCGCGCTGTTCGCCGAACATACCGCCGACGCCCGTAATCGCCCGGGCGCGCATCCTAATGTCGACATCCTGCTGGCAATCGCCGCGGGTGGTGAAGCGCTGCGTATCGACGTGATCGCCGCAGCGTAAATCATCATAAGGCGCCGCGCTTATTCACAGCGCGGCCACTTCGTGCGGCACTCGCCGCGCGAATCTCGACCGGATCGAGAAAGAACGCACGGTTATCGGCTACTCGCTCGATCATGAAGTCGATAAAAGTCTTCACGCGCAGCGGCTGTTCGGTCCGATGTCCGTAGTAGATATAGATCGTGCCGTACTGCGTGATGTGCTGCGTCAGCAGTGCAATGAGCCGGCCGCTTCTAATGTGGGGCATCGCGTTAAAGCTGCCCAACTGTCCGATCCCGAGACCCGATAGCACTGCCTGCGTCTCCATCTCCGTGTCGTTCACGCAAATGACGGGCGGTACATCGCGATAAACAATTTCGTCGCCCATCTGAAACTGCCATTGCGCAAGCTTGCCCGTATTCGTGCGCCGATATCCGGTGCAACGGTGCTGATCCAGTTCGTCGATTGTTCGCGGCGCACCATTGCGCTCGATGTATTCCGGCGACGCGCACACGATCAACTGAATCGGCACGAGCGGACGCGCAATCGAGCCGCCCGACGGCGGTGGTCCGCCGCGAAACCCGACGTCGGCACGGTCGGTGACGAGGTCGGTGAAGTGATCGTCGAATTGCACTTCGAGTTGCACGTTCGGATGTAGCTGCTGGAATTGCTCGAAGTACTTCCATAGCACCGGCATGCCGAGCGCGCGCGGTGCGCTGACGCGCAGCAGTCCGCCGATTTCTTCTTTTGAACGACGCGCCTCGTCGAGCGCCGACGAGAAAATGGACAGAGCCGGCTTGACGCTATCGAATAGCCGCTGGCCTTCCTCCGTCAGACTGAGCTTGCGTGTAGTGCGATGAAAAAGCCGCACGCCCAGTTCCTTTTCCAGCTGCATGACCGCCTGACTCGCCGCTTGCGGCGAAATGCCCTGATCGACCGCGGCACGCCGCAGACTGCCGAGCGTGGCGGCGCGCACAAAAGTGGTGATTGCACGAATTTCGTTCATGGGCGGCGCGCGGGATTCGCAAGTGAAAGTTGATTATCAGTCTAGCAATTGACGACTAGTACGTGTCAATCGTCGCTCCTACCATGGCATCACTTTCACCTCATCACCAGGAGCGAGATCATGGCGGACATCCAGAAAAATGCTTTCAAACGTGTATGGTTCATTACAGGTGCTTCGCGCGGCATCGGCGCATTGATGGCGGAGGCGGCGCTCGCAGACGGCAATGCAGTCGTGGCGGCAGGGCGCAACGTCCGTGCGATTGTCGAGCGTCTCGGTCAATCCGCGGGACTGTTGCCGGTTGCACTGGACGTGACCGACGAGGCGCAGGCGAAACTCGCGGTGCAAGCCTCGTTGGAGAAATTCGGCCGCATCGACGTGCTGATCAACAACGCCGGTTTCGGTCTGCTGGGTGCGGTGGAGGAGTCGGCCGACCGTGACATTCGCCGCATGTACGACACGAACGTGTTCGGCCTGCTGAACGTTACGCGCGCCGTGCTGCCTGTCATGCGAGCGAATCGCGCGGGGCACGTGATCAACATTTCGTCGATAGGCGGTTATCGCGGTGCTGCAGGCTTCGGCGTGTATTCATCGACGAAGTTTGCCGTGGAGGGGATTACCGAAGCGCTGCGCGACGAGTTGAGGCCGCTCGGCATTCATGCGAGCGTCGTCGAGCCCGGCTACTTCCGCACCGACTTTCTCGATACGTCGTCACTGACAGTGGCATCTGATGTGATCGCCGATTACGACGACACGTCGGGCGCGGTTCGTCGCAAGGCTGCGCAAATGAATCACAACCAGCCGGGCGATCCGAAAAAACTGGCGGATGCGGTGGTCGCTCTCGTCGACGCACCGAGCCCGCCGCTGCGCCTGCCGCTCGGCACCGATACGCTCGCCGCGATAACCGCGAAAAATGCCTACGTGATGCATGAAATGGAGACGTGGAGAACGCTGTCGGCATCGACGGATTTCACGGCGTAAGGGATAACGTGGACAGGTGCATTGATTTGGGGCGAACTCAGTATTTGCACTATGTTTTGCGGCTATTCGTTCGGCGGATCAGCGATTTTTATGGTGTTTCGCCGGTCACTTTTACCAGTTTTAATCTCGCCCCACTTTAGAAGGAATTAACGAGTTTTCGACGGGGCGAGATTGGCTTAATATTCGGCTTCTGTTCGACCGATTGAAACCCGTGGCCCCGGCGCACACTGGATTCATCCAAGCGCGCAAGGAGCTCGCAATGTCTTCCCGCCAAGACGAAAACCCGCATTTCGAAGCCGGTCTGCCGGACTTGTCCGCGCCCGAGCGAACCAGCCCGTCGGTCGATTCCGATACCGCCATGCTGCGCGAGCTGCAATTTGCATCCGACACCGTATTGCGCCTCGCGACCCGAACCCATTCAGCCGTCGCGCGACACGATGCCGCAGCGGCGCAGGAAGTGCGCGCCGCACTCGAAAGGCAACTGGCCCAGACCACCGGCCTGATCGACGAAATATTGTTCGGTAGCAGCGACCCGCTTACAAAACATTGACCCGTCGTTGAGGCGGGCGTCTCCCGGGGGGTAGCCGGGTGTATCAACTAGCAGACTTGATCTTCTGAAACTGAAATGAACGCTTTGACCATCATTCTTGGTAGCTGGGCAATACTTGCCTTTTGCTCGGTTCTCTTTATTCGTGGCGCGACCGCACGCGTCGAAAAACCCGTAAAGGAAGCGCCGCAAAGCAGCAGCCCGTCGCGGTTTTCAATCGCGGAATAAAGGGTTTTCCCCTCATTCGAACGTATCAAACGTAGGCAGTGAATTTCCATTGCGGCAGCTTTTCCGTTAGACGGAGAGTGCCGATGGGATGCGCGGACCGGTTGACAAGATCACCTAACTATAATTAGACGATCGTTTAAAACCTGTTCCGCCAGTTAGTTGTCTCGCGATGAGTTGCGAATCGGACGGACGGTCAAGCCGGATCGCCACGTCAATCCACTCGCTTCGCAGGTCGACATAATGCTCGTCGAGCGGAAATGCCGATATCGACCTGCAGACGCTCGCGCTACGTAGCGCGTCACAACATCCTGCATATGCATTGCGCCGAAGCTGACCGGCGCGGCCACGCGCAGCTTGCCGCTCGCCTTGCGGTTGGCGTCGTCGAACTCTTCCAGAATGTGTTTGCAGCGCAGGTAATACGCGCCCGCCTGCGTCCGTCAGGCTCAGATTGCGCGTGCATCGCTGCATCAACTGGACCTTGAGGTCCGCTTCGAATTGACCCAAATATTTGCCGGCCATCGAAGCCGACAATCCTGCGCGTCGCCCGGCGACTGCGAGACTGCCATCGTCGATGGTCGCTACGAATACGGGGTGCCTCCAAAACCGTCTAAAGCAACTTCAATCGATAACCTGACGATCAGGTGATGATAAGGAACGGTAGATTATCGCCACATAAGATCGAATCTACCATTGCATCTGTCGACCGTTGAAGGTTGGCAAACTTCAGTGTGAAAGGAGTCAGGCAGATGAAAATCGATTCGAATGGTGTGCACATCAACGTCAGGGAACTGGGCTTCGGCAATGTCGACGCGCCCGCCTTGGTCTTTCTGCACTACTGGGGCGGCTCGTCGCGCACATGGGACGACGTGATCGCCGCGCTTCCGAACGTGTACCGGACGGTCGCGACGGATCATCGCGGCTGGGGCGATTCGGACAGGCCCACAGAGCATTACGCACTCGCCGATCTCGCCGACGACACTCAGCGCGTGATCAACGCGCTCGGTCTGCGACGCTTCGTACTGATCGGCCATTCGATGGGCGGGAAGGTCGCGCAATTGCTCGCGGCGCGGCGTCCGCAAGGGTTGGCCGGACTGGTGCTGGTCGCGCCGTCGCCGCCGGTGCCGCTTGCACTGCCGCCCGAAGCGCTCGCGGCGATGGAGGGCGCGTATGGTTCGCGAGCGTCTGTTGAGGCGACCATCGACGGCATGCTGTGCGCGAAACAACTGAGTCCGGCACGCCGCGAGCAGGTGATCGAAGACAGCCTGCGCGGTGGACCCGAGGCGAAGGCCGCATGGCCGCGTCACGCGAGTCAGGAAGATATTTCGCGCGAAGTCGCTTTGATCGACGTGCCGACGATGGTGATCGCAGGCGAGCTGGATCGCGTGGATAGCGTGGCGACGCTGCGCGACGAGTTGTTGCCGCGAATTCCGCATACGCGGATGCATGTGCTGCCAGGGACCGGTCACCTGTCGCCGCTCGAATCGCCGGATCGGGTGGCGGCGCTCATTCACGCGTTGATCAACGATATTTCGCGTTGATCGTGTTAATGGGGACGGCACGGTCACCGAACCACGGCGTGTGAATCGCAAGTTGCGCGGGGGCGGGCTTGCGGCGATCCGCTCGTATTAGAGGCAGATTCAATACTGGCCGCTAAGCACTCTACATCGCGCGGATAATGGGGGCAGCTTAAGCCAGGCTTAAGAAACCATCCCTAGGCTTCCCGTCAGCCTTATGCAGCGTCCCATGCAATGACCGGGGCGCTGATTCAATGAACCCACCTGCTCGTGCGTACCACCGCCGCACGCGACGGTCGACCGCTTATCTAGTCAATGCCTCTCTCTGTAGCTAGCGTCCTGCCCGGACGTGCCGGCAAGATCATTTTTGTGTGTGCAATGAGCTCCGTGTGCGCGGCTTACCTCGTGAGCCAGCATCGTGCTGCGCGCACCGAGGAAGCCGACGTGTCCTTGATGAGCAAGGACTCTTCGCGACCGGACGCCGCTTCGCCCGCGAGTGCCGCAGCGGGAGGGCCAGGTATATCGGCAGCGCCGGTTGCTGCGCCTACCGCGCCGGCGAGCGACGCACCCGCTTTCACCGTGAAGAATGCGCCGGTCGAACACAGTTTCGCGGCGGCGGCGCGCAGCATGGGTGTCGATGCGGCCACCACCGCGATGCTGGCTCAGGCGTTTCACGGCGACCTCGATCTTGCACGCGACCTGCGCGCCGGTGATCGGGTCAGCGCAGTGTTCGACAAAGACGGGACCGATGGAGCCCCAGGCGCGCCGCTCGCGGTTCGCATTGCCCGTGGCACGGTGTCGCACGACGTGTTTCTGTACAGGACGCTGCAGGGCAAACCTTTCTATTACTCAAAAGACGGCGCGAGCACGACGCCGACCTTCGAGCGATACCCGCTGAATTTCTCGCGGGTATCGTCGCAATTCGCGTTGCGCCGTCTCGATCCGGTGACGCATCGGTGGCAAAGCCATGACGGCGTCGATCTGGCCGCGCCGTCCGGCACGCCCATCCACGCGACCGCGCGAGGCGTGGTGCGCTTCATCGGTCAGCAAACCGGCTATGGGAAGGTGATCGTTATCCAGAACCCCGCACCGTATTCGACGACGTTCGCGCATCTGTCGCGTTTCGCGAAGGGGCTGCATCGGGGTAGCCGGGTGAGCCGCGATCAGGTGATTGGTTACGTCGGTGAAACGGGTTGGGCGACGGGGCCGCATTTGCACTATGAGGTGCATGTCCATCACGTGCCTAAGGATCCGCTGAAGGTTCAGTTCCCGCAGGCGACGCGGCTCGGCGCCGCCGAGTTGCAGCAGTTCAAGGCGCGCGCCGCGGAATTGACGGCATTGCTTTGAGTTGATGTTTGAAGTTTGAGTTTGAGGTCGATGACGGCGGAATGGGTGGGCCGCAACGCTCCTGCAAAGCGTGCGCTCCCAAGCCAACATCGGCGCTGCAAGTTTGTATCGAACCAGGCCGACCCCGTCTCAACTTTGCGACATTTCGGTCCGCATGCATCCGGTGCCTGGCCACCCGACCGGACACCGGTTAATTCCGACAAAATCATCGGCAAACCTTTGCGGAGCCGTCCGCGTTCGGGTTATCCCACGTTGAAAAAAATACCGGCGACCCGAGCGTTCATGCTCGACGACAACCGGTCGCTGCGTCTCATTTCTGAGCCATCGCGTGCGGCGCGGCGTGCGCGAACCCTTCGTCCAGTTCACCGTTCGTTGACCAGCAAGGGTTTCGGCCCTCATGGCACAGCCATTGCGATAAGGTGATTACAAGACGAAATACGTTGCGGCCGGAAAGCAGAAAGTCGGTACATGCAGTGCATATCCGGACGACAACAGAAGTCTTCGTGAATCGCGGTCGGGGAGGTTAGCGCGTTTTACGAGGTGCGGCGGGGCCAACAAAAATACGAATGTGAAAAACGACGCGGGCGGCTGACAGAAATCCGTCAACCGCCCGTGATCGCGACGGCGTGAGGCGATGACCTCGCCATTTTTTTAAGTCAGGCGATTGCGGGCCGTCACGCGCGGCGTGGCTTACGTCGATAAGCATTTCGCCACAGACCGACCAGCTTGAATCCCATAGGCGCTCGACCGGAAGACTCGTCCGGCAGTCCATCATTGAATCGACGCTTGCGCGCTGAAGAACAGGCTGCGAAGATCGCATTAAAGCGTAGCGCAATGCACATAACCGCTCTAATGCTAATGCTGGTGATTGACGCACCGGCCATCGCGCCCGCACTCCGCTTATAAGCTTGAGAGCGCTTGCAGGCGACAAACACATTTCGAGCAGCCAGAACGCCGGGCGCATCACGCGCCTCTTGACTGGGGAAGCACATGTTTGCGTCGAGCCCGTTTCCTGATCTGCTGCATCACGCCAGCCTCTGGTTGCGCGCCTACGCGCTCGTGCTTTTCATGATGCTTCTCGGCGCCGCGCTCGAGCGCCGCTGGCCTGCCGCGTTGCTGCAATCGCGCTCCGGGCAGCGTTTCAACGCGATATACGCGGGTTTATATATGGCGCTCGCCGAGTCTGTGAAACCGCTTACAGCAGCAGCGAGCGTTGCAATCGTGAATTCATTCGGCGGCGGCATGGTCGTGCTGGTGTCTCGCGGCTGGGGTGCGTTGGCATCGTTCATCATCGTGCTGCTGACAATCGATCTGCTCGAATACGCGTTCCATCGTTTGCAGCACACGTGGCCCATCTTGTGGAAGCTGCATTCGCTGCACCATAGCGCAGTCGATTTCAACGTGACCGTGACCTATCGGCATCACTGGCTGGAAGTGCTGATCAAAGGCTGTCTGCTTTATCCGCTGGTCGGTGTGCTGTTCAAGGTCGACCCATGGATTGTCGGCGCGACTTCGTTCGTCTTCATGATCGGCAATTACTTCGCGCATCTAAACATGCGGGTGGATCTCGGCCGTTACGTCACGTGGGTCAACAATCCGCAATATCACCGCTTGCATCATTCGATCCGTGCCGAGCATTTCGATCACAACTTCACGCAGTTGCTGCCGCTATGGGATCACCTGTTCGGCACGCTATGGGTGCCCGCGAAGCACGAGTGGCCGGCCACCGGACTCGACGATGGCGCGCAACCGCGTACGCTGCTGGCTGCGCTTACCTGGCCGCTGCGGCTGCAGCCAGAACGCGAGGTGGTGCCGGTTCGCAAGTCTGTCGTGATACTGGATAAAGAGATCAAGTGAAACCGGCGCGGTGCAATATGCGCTGTTACGCGAGCCTCGCGCTGCGTACCGCCTTGCCACCCAGCAATCCGACGACCAGCGTCGCCATGACGAGCACGCACAGCGCGGCGCGCAAACCGAGCAGGCCGGCTCCCAGACCGATCAGCGGCGGCCCGACGAGGAACCCCGCATAACCCGCCGTGGCCGCCATCGATACGCCGATTGCCGGCGTGACCGTGGAGCGGCCCGCCGCACTGAAAATCACGGGAACGATGTTGGCGAGGCCGACGCCGACCATCGCAAAGCCCACGAAAGCGGTCAGCATGGTCGGCAAGCTCAGTACCAGCACGAGCCCGGCGACGGCGATCAGACCGCCCATCGCGATGACCCGGCTCGAACCGAAGCGCCGCACCGACACGTCGCCGATGATCCGGCAAGCCGCCATCGAAAACGCAAACGCGGAATAACCGATAGCGGCGACGCTGGCCTCCTGGTTCAATGTCGAACGCAGATACACGGCGCTCCAGTCGGCCACCGCGCCTTCGACCAGCATGCACAGGAACGCGAGCATCGCGAGTTTCATCACGCCGCCGCTGGGCCACGCAAAACCGCTGGACGTAGGCGCTTCGCGCGACTCGCCGAGATCGCGCAACGCGAGCAGCGCGGCGCTCACGATCAACAACGCGATGAACGCGTCCGGCACCAGCAGTCCGCCCGCAACACCGACGCCCGCTCGTTGCAGCATCGCGCCGCTTGCCGCGCCCAGCAGTCCGCCGGCGCTCCAGGCCGCGTGAAACGACGACATGATCGGCGAGCGCCACTGCGTTTCGATCGTGCTGGCGTGGCCGTTCATCGATACGTCGAGCGCACCGTTGGCCGCGCCGAGCGCGAACAGCACGAGGCACAGCACGGCCATGTTGGGCGCGAAAGCGGGCAGCGGCAACGCGATGACGAACGCCGCGCCGAGCAGCGCGGTCGCGCGGCCACTGCCGAAACGCGGCGCGAGTTGGCCGGCCAGCGGCATCGCGACAATCGCGCCCAAGGCAAACGCGAACAGCGCAATGCCGAGCGCCGTGTCGCTGAGCGCGAGGCTTTCCTTGATGCGCGGCACTTCGACCGCCCACGCGCCGATCCCGAAACCGTTTGCAAGAAATACGGCGATCGTCGCAATACGTTCCTTCACAGGTTTCATGTTCGTGTTCATCTGAGTCGTGGCGAGTGTGGTCATGAGCGGGCCACCATCACGTTGTCGCAAACCGCTTCGAGGCTCGCGAGGCGTGCGGCCGGCACGTCGGTTTCGACGAACAGATAATCGACCGCCGACGCGGGCGCGACCGCGTACGGTGCTGCGGTCATCAACTTTTCCGAGGTCAGCGCGATGGCGACCTGGCCGCTCGCCTTGACCATCGCGCGTTTGAGTTCGGCGTCTTCGGCGTCGAATGCGGCGACGCCCTCGTCCGGGTCGAACGCACAGGCGCCGAGGAAGCAGACGTCGGCGCGAATCTGCTGGATTTGCAGTAGCGACGTGGCGCCGAGCGAACCCGCCGCGCCGCGCGCGATGCGTCCTCCGACCAGAATCACGTCGAAACCGGGACGGTTCAGCAGGCGAGTGCAGGCTTCGGGCGAATTCGTCACGACGGTCAGGTCAGCGTTGTCGGGCAGCGCGGCGGCGATCGCGACGTTGGTCGAACCCGCGTCGAGCAGGATGATCTGCCGGGGCCGCACGATCGACACCGCCGCAATCGCGAGGCGCGCCTTGCGGTCGGGCGCTTCATTCATGCGCACAGCGGCGGGTTTGTCGGCCGGGGACGTCAGCAGTGCGCCGCCGTACACGCGCTTGCAGTGGCCCTGTTCGGCCAGATCGCGCAGATGGCGGCGCACCGTGTGCTCGGAGGTCTGCAATTCGGCGGCGAGCGCGGCGGCCAGCACGCGGCCGTTTGCGCGCAGGCGCTCGAGTATTAGCTGTTCGCGCTGCTCGGGTAAAAGGCCGCTTTCGGCTTCCTGCCGCGTTCGTTGCATGTGTCCCCCTTTGAGATTCGCTTAAATCGATCATAAACGAGCAAAATGTATCGTAAACGATCTTCGGGGGCAATGCGTTAGTTGTTGGCTGCTGACCGGCGCGGTGATTTTTCAGATGAATCGGCTTGTCGGCTTAACTCGCGCTTACGCTACGCCTCGTCGCCCGACCGAAAACCAGCCGGTCTGCGGTCCACACGGCCAGCATCGTTGCGCCCATCAGCGGAAATACGATGCCGAGCAGAACGAGGCCGGTTCTCCAGCCGCGCATCGGCGGTGCGGCCCGTTCGCGCGACGGTGCGCCGAGCGAGCGCTGCGGGCGCCGCTTCCACCACATCACGAAGCCGGTGACGGCCATTGCCGCGAGTCCGAGCGAAATGGCCGCGCAGATAACCTGATTCGCCACGCCGAAGTAACGTCCCATGTGCAGCGAGGTGCCATACGACACCGCTTTCGATACCGCGCCGTAATCGTCGTAGCGAATGTCCTTCAGTACCTTGCCGCTGTATTGGTCGAGATACAACGTGCGCTCGTCTTTCGGATCGGCGGGAAAATACGACACCGTGTAGACGCCGGTCGCGGATGTGGGCAGCACGATGCTGTAACCGTCCGTCACGCCGATCGACGCGGTCAGCGCCACGATGCGTCCGAGCGACAACGGCTGCGCGGCTTGCGTATCGCTCGATGAAGAGTGAGGCACCGGTGCGTTGCCGACGGCCCATGGAGTCAACGGCAAAGGCAGGTCGTCCATCACCATGCCGGGCATCGAATTAGTATCGGCCGCGTGTTCATGGTGTTGAGCGTGAGTCGCATCTGGCGCATTGGCGGATTGCGCTCCAGGCAGCACGGAGCGCAAAGGCAAGCCACCCCACGAGCCTTCCGGCGCGCCGAGATTCGCCGCCGTCGCAAGCGTCTTGAACTGCTTGCCCCACGAACCCGACCACGGGAGTCCGCTCAGCACGAACGCGAGTGCGCCGAGCGCGAGCCAGAGGCCCATCACCGCATGAACGCTCTTCCAAAGCGCGCGGCCCTTCAGCGTGAAGCGAGGCAAAAGTGCCCTACGTATAGCTGTTTTCTCACGCGGCCACCATAGCGCGATGCCTGTGCCGATCATCACGAGCGTCCAGCATGCGGCAAGTTCCATCAAAAGTTCGCCAGGCTTACCGAGCAGCAACTTGCGATGCAGCATGCGGTCCACCTGCATGAAACGTCGCTCGACACTCAAGGTGCCGAGTACATCGCCGTTGTACGGGTTCAGGTAGACGCTTTGCTTGTCGCCGTCGGCGAGACGGAAAATGAATTCGGTGCTGCGATTGGGGTCGCTGGCGATCATTGCGGTCAACGCGACAGCGCCTTGCGGCATCGCGGCGCGCGCTCTGGCGAGCAACACGTCTTCGCTGAGTCTCGGCACGGCTTGCGTGTCGACAACCATCTGGTGACGATAGAGCAGCGGCTCGATCTGTGGCTGAAAACAGTACAACGTGCCCGTTATCGCGAGCACGATCAGAAACGGCATGACGAACAGACCGGCGTAGAAATGCCATCGCCAGAGTGTTCGATAGCCGGGATGAGTGGTGCCCGTTGCCGGGCTTACGCGTTGAGCGGCAGTCGTGGTGGACATGGAATCCTCGTCAGTCGGAATGGGGTTGCGCGCTTACATGCGCAGCTTGGCTTCCACGTAAAACGTGCGGCCCGGATACGGGTGATAGACGAAGTAGCGCGCATCGAACAGGTTGTCGACGCCAATGCCGACTTCACTCAGCTTCGTCGGACGGAAGGTGAATTTCGCATCCGCCACCGTGTACGAACTGGTGCCGCCGAATACATCGGGATTGGTGTCGGTGTTGGTGAGCGTGTTGTACTGGCGCCCCGAGTAACGCGCGGCAAGCGTGAGCGCCGCGCGTTCGCTGAAGCGATAGGTCGCCGCGAGATCCGCACGCCATAGCGGAATCCGGTAAAAGTACTTGCCGACCGAAGCAGGGTTCTGCGCATTGGCGATGATTTTCGACTGCGTATAAGCCACGCTTGCTAGCAGATCGAGTCCATGCACCAGCACATCCTGTCCCGAGTAACTGGTTTCGACGCCACGCGAACGGACTTTGCCGATGTTCTGAAAGTTCGTCACATTGGGAATCACGGTCGTATCGGTCTGACTGAAGATCGTGTTCTTCACGTCGTCCTGAAACAGCGAGAAGCGGAACACGCCGTTCCAGTGCGCCCATTCGGCAGTGAGTTCTTTCGAAAGATCGTCTTCGGGTTTCAGATTCGGATTGTTATTGACGATCGACGATCCGTTGATTTGCCCCTGGAACAATTCGCTGACTGTAGGAAATCGATAAGCGCGGCCAATCGACGCGCGTAAGGTCAGATCGTCGGTGACGTCGAACGAGAGTGATGCTTTCGGCGAGAAGTGGTGCTGGTTTGCATCGCTGTAGGCAATGCTCTGGCCAGGCAGCCCTTGCGCACCGCCATAAGCCTGCCAATCTTCATAACGTACGCCGTAGACCAGTTTCCAGCGCGGTAGAAAACGCCACGCGTCCTGCGCGTAGAGCGCCTGGGTCTGCGTCTTGCCGACGAATGAATTGGCGAACGACGTGGCTTCGCCATCGCGCCAGTTCAGCGTGTTGTAACTCTGGTTATCGAGGAAGTAATTGTCGTAGTGATAGCCGAAACTCAGCGCGTGATTGGCGAGTCCGGCTTGCGTGCTGAACGGCGTGTACGTGCTGCGTAAATCGAGTGTTTTCCAGCCGGTGCCGTCGCCGAAAATCACCGTGCCGGGACCGTTGCCCGGCGCGCCGGAGTTGGCGGTGCGCGCCACGCTATTGCTCACGTCGTAATACGACGCGATCGCTTCGCCGTTCCAGCCTGTGGCGTTGCGCGTTTTCAGCGACACGCCATACAGCCAGTTCTCGCTATGACCGAGACTCGGTGCAAAAGCCGCGGCGGGGATCGTGTATTGATAGCCGCCGATCGAGACCGTGCCGCTATAGACAGGATTGCCGTCCGCGTCGCGCAGGAAGCTCGACGTCGCGCTGTTATAGGTCTGATGCCAGTAGCCGAGCGTAAATCCGGCTTGCAGTGTTGGCGTGAAGTCGTACTGCGTTTTCAGCTTGAACTGATCCTGCACCGTGTGTTCGATGCCTTCGCCGTTGACGCCGAGTACGGCCGTCGGCGTATTGGTCTGGTTGTTATAGAAATACGCGCCCGTCACGGGTGTTGCGGCGGCCGTCGCGGGCGTGCTCGACTGCGCGAGCGTCGCGAATTGCAACGGCTGACTCGTATTCTCCAGGTGATTGACAGCAAGCCGATAAGAGAACTTGCCGATCCGGTCGCCGATCGACGCGCTCATTTCACTGCCGTTGAAATTCTGATTCACGCCATACAGGCTGAAATGCTGGGTGAACGCCTTGATGTCGGCGGTGGCCTCGAGTTTTTTCGGCATATAGGTGCTGATGAGCACCGTCGCACCGAGCGAGTTGCCCGGATATAGCGCCGAAAACGGCCCGTAAATCACGTCGACCTGCTGGATCTCGTCGGGCGACACCATCGACCAGCGCGGCGCAAACGTAAAGCTGTTGCCGAGCAGATTGCTGAGCAGCAGACCGTCTGCGTAGACGAGACCGCGTGCACTTTGCGAATTGCTCGTACCACGTACGGCTATCAGCGAGTTCACATCGCCGATAAAACGCTTGCGCACAGCGAAGTTCGGCATGTACTTCAGCGTGTCTTCGGTGTTGACGACGTTCCAGTTGCTGAACTGCTCGCGCGTCACGGTTTCGACGGAGGCGGGCAGGTTCGGGGCGACGGCGCGGGGCGTGGCCGCCGTATTTGAAGCGCTGACGCTGACCGCGGGCAAGGTGGCTTCGGTATTCGTACTGGCGCTTTCCGCATGAGCCACGGGAGCAACGATTGCGGGAATCAGCGCAGGCCAGCAGGCCTTCAGATCAGCGCGGAAATACGACGAAAAAAACGGTTGTGACAACCGGTTGGACGCGAGGCCGCGCGCGCCTCTGCGGGCGCAAAGGGGCAGCCTTCGCAGCGCGAAGTTGAACATGAAAGTTTCCTTGATGCATTGGACAGGCGATCGCGCGCCCCCTCGTCGGAAACGATGGGTGCGACAGGTGCAATAGACGCGAAAAACGCGCGATCAGAACCGGCAGTGATCAGGAAACAGCAGGCGGGTCTCTGGGGCGTCCCGAAGGGAACGCGCCGAGCGGAGTAAAGCGGGTGGAGAGTGTGGGCGGCGCGGTGCCGGCCAGCGCGAGGGCTGCCGGCGGTTCGATTGCTGCGACTGTCGGCATCGCGACATGATGCTCGAGCAGATGACAGTAGCCGCACGCGCCGAATGCGTCGTCGTGACTGAGATGTACCGGCTCGGGACCGGCATGACTGACCAGCGTTGCGTCGCTCGCGCCGGACGGATGGAGCGCCGAACACAGCGCGGCGATAGGCTCGTGTGCCTGGTTCGCCACCAGCATCTGACTCACGAGCGGCGCGAACACGACGAGCCACATGGCGAACAGGCCAAGCCATGCGGTCAGGTGGTTGCGGGAACGTAGCGTCATGATGGTCGGGATAAAGGCGGGGCGATTTTAGCATTGCCTTACAGATTTATCTCGCGTGATTCCGCGTATAGCGCCAGATTAGACGGCAAAAAGCCGCTCAGTTCTTCGCGTTGGTCCAGCGCCGGTTCCCGTAAGCTGTGTGGTAGCCGTTCCTCTTTCCGTCCCGGGCCGGAGGTTCGTTATGTCCGCGAGGGAAGAGCGCCGAACCGCGCCTCGCCCCGATTTCATTCCTACGACTCATGACGCTCACGCAGACGCACGCATCCCCGATTGCCGATATTGCCGACCTCAACCAGCGGGCCGTTTCGTTGAGCTCGGCCGGCCAGTTCGCCGACGCTTTGTCGCTGGTGACGCCCGTTTGCGAAGACGCGACGCTGCCAGCCGACGCGCGCGCGCAAGCGTTGAATATCGCCGGTGCCTGTTCGCTTGCGCAACTCAAGGTCGCCGATGCGGAAAACTACTGGCGTCAGTGCCTGCAACTCAAACCCGGTTTCGCTGAGGTGTACAGCAGCCTCGGCTCGCTGTACAAGTCGCTCGGGCGTTTGTCCGCCGCGAAAGCGATGTATCGCGAACTGGTGTCGTTGCGGCCGGACCAGGCCGAAGCTCACTATCAGCTCGGCATCGTGCTTTACGGGCTAGGCTACCGGCAGGAAGCGGAAGCGTCGTACAGCCAGGCCGTGTCGATTCGCGCGGATTTCGCGGAGGCGCATTACAACCGGGGCATCGTGCTACGTGACCTGGGCCGTCCGCATGACGCGGAAGTGTCTTATCGCAAGGCGTTGCCGGGTCTTCAGGGGCATGCAGAGGTGCATAACAACCTCGGTAGCGTGCTGGTGGAACTCGGCCGCGCCGACGAAGCCGACGCGGCCTATCGCGAGGCGTTGACGATCCGCCCGCAATACCCGGAAGCACTCAATAATCTCGGCGGCGTGCTGAAGGCGGCCAACCGGCTCGTCGAAGCGGAACTCGCTTGCCGCCTCGCGCTGACCATCCGGCCCGAGTTCGCGGAGGCGCATCTGAACCTCGGCGCGGTGCTGATCGAACTGGAGCGCCTGACCGAAGCGGAAGCGGCTTATCGCGACGCGATCGTGCATCGTCCGCAGTATGCCGAGGCTTATTACAACCTCGGCATTGCCCTGTTCAAACAGGAGCGTCTCGCCGATGCCGAACAGGCTTATCGCGACGCGATTCGTTTGAACCCCGGCATTGCGCATGCGCATAACAATCTGGGCTGCGTGCTGCGTCGTGTTGACCGTTATCCGGAAGCCGTCGAGGCGTTCCGGCAGGCGATCGAAGTGAATCCGCAACTCGCCGAGGCGTATGCCAATCTCGGCAACGCGCTGGCGCAACTGAAGCGATTGCCCGAGGCGGAACGCGCGTATCGCGAGGCGCTTGTCATCCGTTCCGATTACGGTGAAGCCCGCTTCGGTCTCGCGGTTCTGCTGCTCAGCATCGGTCAATTCGAAGAGGGTTGGCAGCAATACGAGTACCGTTACGAACAGCCGGCTTTCATCCACTACAAGACTCGGTCGATGCTCAGTTGTCCGCAGTGGCTCGGCGAACCGCTTGCCGGTAAATCGGTGCTGGTCTGGCAGGAAGACGGACTCGGCGACATGCTGCAATTCGCGCGTTATCTACCGCTGCTAAAAGCGCAAGGCGCCGCTCATATTGCGTTCGCGTGCGCGCCGGGTTTGCATCGGTTGATGACGGGAGTAGCCGGTGCCGACGAGATGCTGGATCATGCGACGGCGATGGCTCGTATGTCGCGTTACGATTGCTGGACGAGTCTGCTGAGCGCACCGTTCTATCTGCGCACAACCATCGAAACGATTCCGCGCGCCGTGCAGCTTAAAGTCGATCCGGCGCTGCGCGAGCAATGGCGGCCGATGCTTGACATGCTGCCGGCGGGTCGCAAGATCGGTTTGGTGTGGAAGGGCAACACGAAACATCACAACGACGCGAATCGCTCGATGCCGTCGCTCGCCACGCTTGCTCCGCTGTGGAGTGTGCCGGGAGTGAGCTTTGTGAGCCTGCAAAAAGGGCAGGGCGAGGACGAGGCGCGTAATCCGCCGGCCGGTCAACCGTTGCTCGATGTCGGTACGCTCGTCACCGATTTCGCGGACACGGCCGCGATCATCGATCAACTCGATCTGGTGATTGCCGTCGATACGTCCACCGCGCATCTGGTCGCGTCACTGGGTAAGCCGTGCTGGGTGATGCTGCCGGAAAAAGATGTCGACTGGCGCTGGATGCACGGCCGTGACGATTCGCCGTGGTATCCGCACACATTGCGGGTGTTTCGCCGTGCACCGGGGGAAGGCTGGGCGGTGTCGGTGGAGAGGGTGCGGCAGGCATGTGTCGAGCGCTTCGGCGCGAAGGTGCATGCAGAAGCGTAATGATCGTGTTGGGGGCGCCTGCAGATGGTGTAGGCCTCACCAGCACTATTCGAAGCACTTCTTAATCGGCTTGCGCGACAACCGGATCGTCTACTGCCTTTAGGTTCAGGCAGAAGAGCGAAGCGGGCCGAGTCGAACGGCCCGCTACCTAGTTCGCGCCGATGTTGATGGTGCGCGTCACGTCCACCACCGAGAGCCGGATCGCGTCGATCAATGCGCGCGCGGCAGGCGAGGGCGTGCCGGCGGCGCGAACGGTCAGCCCGATATCGCGGCGGGTATTGTGCAATTGCACGTCGAGCACGACTAACTGACCCGATTGCACCTCGTGATGCAGCTGCTGCGCCGACAACGCAGCCGCCATGTCCGTGCCGAGCAGCAATCCGCGAATCACTGCGAGGTCCGCAGTCTCGACCGTGGGCAGCGGCGGCTTCACTTTCAATCGCTTGAATTGCGCTTCGAACAGCGCGCGGGCGGGCGCGTTACTGCGCGGCAACACCCATTGCGCGTCCCGCAGACCCATGATGGTCAGATCGCGTTCACGCGTCAGCGGATGATCGTGGCGCACCAGCACGACCATGTCTTCCGACATCAAACGCTCGTTTTTGAGGCCGCTGCTGGCGTCGTTATCGCGCAGCGCACCGAGAATGAAATCGATGTCGCCTGCACGCAGACCCGCGACGAGCGTCTCGTATGAGCTTTCGTCGGTGGCGACGCGCACGCCCGGATTTTCCGAGGTCATTCGCGCGATGGCTTTAGGCAGGATAAGCGTGCGTCCAAGCGGCAATGCGCCGACCGTGACCGCGCCCTGAATCTTGCCGTGCAACGCGGCAATATCGTCAGGGACGTGGCGCAGTTCGTTCAACGCGCGGCGCACGTGAAGCAGGAAAGTTTCGCCTTCCGCAGTGAGCAGAATGCCGCGCGGGCTGCGATGAAACAGACTCAAACCCGAGCCGCTTTCCAGTACACGAATCGCAGTACTCACAGCCGGTTGACTGATGCCGAAGGTTTTAGCCGCGCTCGGCATGTGCCGATGCCGTGCAAGCGCCGCGAACAGTTGCAGCCGCCGCGTATTCAACAGATAAGCGGGCAATGCGCCCTCTGCCGCAGGCCTGCGACGTGCCTGGCGTGCAGCACACCATTGCGCGAGTTCTTCGAGTTCCGCGAAAATCCGCTCGCAGCGCTGCAAAACCGCACGCCCGACGGGCGTGGGCAGCATGCCGGAAGGGCCGCGATCGAACAGCGGTTCGCCGAGCGCCGACTCCAGTTCCTGCACGGAACGCGTGACAGCCGATTGCGCGCGAAACAGCGCGGCGGCCGCGCGGGTCGCGCTGCCCATGTCGGCGACGAGGCGGAACGCGCGCAACTGCGCGAGATTGAGCAGGTCTTTGCCGCTCGCCGACGACGCTTTAACCGCCGCCGGATTGTTGTCAGCAGTAGAAGTATTCGTGCTCATCATGCAGCGCCTGCAATAAGGTGCAAAGACGGCAGCGAAAGATTCAGGCTCTCTTTCGAAATGTTCGTGTGCTCTTTCATCAACGCGTCCACGCGCGCACCTTCGCCTTTTTTAAGTGCATCCACGATCGCATGATGCTGGCGTTGCGCGTACATCAGCATCAGAAACTGCCGCTCTCGTGCGGATTCGTCGAATGCGATCGTGAACGGCGACACGAACGGGATTTTCTCGTTCAGACTCAACGCGGCCTTGACCGCCATGTTTTGCGACGCGTCGACAATCAGCGCGTGAAAGCGTCCGTTGATCTCGGCGTAACGCACGTCGTCGGCCGGTTTCAGATGCTGTTGCGCGAAAAGCTCGTCGCCTTCGCGCAGGCATTCGTCGAGCGAGGCCGCCAATGCCGGGCTGACTCCGCTCTCGGCAACCGACCGCGCGGCGAGTCCTTCAAGCACGCCGCGCACGTCGATCGCGTTCAGGATGTCGTGCACGCTAAAGCGCCGCACGACATAACCGCGTGCACCCGAGCGGTCGAGCAAGCCTTCCGACGACAGCACGCTCAGCGCATAACGCAGCGGCGTGCGCGACACGCCGAGCCACTGCGCGAGTTGCGCCTCGACGAGGCGCTGGCCTGGCGACAGTTCGCCCGCGAGAATCTTCTCGCGTAAGGTCTGCACAATCGCCTGCTGGGTGGTCTCGTTCATCGGTCTCGCCTCGTTTGGAGCAGTGAAGTATAGCCACGGCGGCGGCACTTCACCACGCCTCAAAAGCATGCTCGCGGACCTGCTTGCGAGTTGTTTTCAAGGCCATCTGTTTTATTTATCGGTGGCTACACGACAAAAAGCCGGCCGGAATGCCCCGGCGGTCACTCGGGATACCAGAAAAGCCGTTCGCCATGGGGCTTGCCGCTTGACCAGGGACGACGCATAGCGGCATCCCATAGCGGTTTGACCCGGCAATTTGCGGCTGACCGTGGTTTACCCGAGCTTTCTCGAAAGCGGCACAATTTCTACCTTTGTATCCCAAGGCGGTCGCGATAGCTACCTGTGAAAAAGCGGTGACCTATCCGATTGGCGCGCGAATCCGGCGCAACGGTCAGCGCGTACGTAGAGCACACTCAGCGCACGTTCAGTGCAGCACGAAGTAACGGAAGACAACGAATATGGCAAGGATCATTGGTGGCATCGGCACCTCGCACGTGCCGACTATCGGCATGGCGTACGACAAGGGCAAGCAGAACGATCCCGCATGGGCGCCGCTCTTCAAGGGCTACGAACCGGTGGCGAAATGGCTTGCCGAACGCAAGCCCGACGTAATGGTGATGTTCTACAACGATCACGCCAACAGTTTCTTCTTCGACTGCTATCCGACCTTCGCGCTGGGCGTGTCGGGGAGCCACGAATTCGCGGACGAGGGCGCGGGCAAGCGTCCGTTGCCGGATATCGCTGGGCACCCCGATCTCGCGATTCACATCGCCGAGCAGATGGTGGCCGACGAGTTCGACCTGACGATCTTTCAGGACCGTCCGCTCGATCACGGTTGCAATTCGCCGCTTTCGTTGATGTTGCCGCATGACGGCGGCTGGCCGATGTCGCTGGTGCCGCTCGAGGTGAACGTGCTGCAATATCCGCTGCCTACCGCAAATCGTTGCTACCGTCTGGGGCAGGCGCTGCGTCGCGCGATCGAATCGTACGAAGAGGATCTTGATGTTGTGGTGGTCGGCACGGGCGGCTTGTCTCATCAGGTGCACGGCGAGCGTAGCGGCTTTAACAATACCGAATGGGACATGGAGTTTCTCGACCTGATTGTCAACGACCCGCAGCGTCTCGCGGCCATGAAGCACGTCGACTACGTGCGCCTGGGCGGCGCGGAAAGCGTGGAGACGATCATGTGGCTCGCGATGCGTGGCGCGCTGGGTCCGAAGGTTCGCGAACTGCATCGCAACTACTATCTCGCGACCAGTACCGCGATGGCCGTGACCATCTATGAAGACGAGGTGGCGCAATGAATCCGCAACTGATCGGCGTTGAAGAACTGACGGGCACGTACCCGTTCGATATTCGCCAAAGCATCAAGGCGATGCGACTGAACCGCTTCTTCTGGATGATGCGTGAAGCGCCTGCGCGTACGCTGTGGCTCGACAATCGCAGCGCGGCTTACGACGCGGCGAAACTCACTGATGAAGAACGCACGCTGGTCGACAACACAGACTGGCTCGGCCTGGTTCGCTACGGCGTGTGCTTTTTCGTGCTCGAAAAATTCGCGCGGGTGGTGAAGATCACGAACCTCGGCATGTACGCGAGCATGCGCGGCGAAACGCTCGAAGCATTTTTGAAAACGCGTCGGGTGCCGGAGGCGGTGTAAGAGCGGTCTAGTGAGATCGCGTTGATCCACGTGGCTCGTGACGTTACCCGCTGAGTATTGTTTGCACGAAGGTTTGCACGAAGCGCTTGGGTTTGTACAAAGCGCGCTTCCAGGATTTCCAGGAGGGGTGGATATGGGCAGCAATTTTGGCGTAACCGAGACGGGCCTCGACAAACGATTCGGCGCAGCGGGTTCCGAATCGCCTAACCGCGCAACGACGCTACGCGCCGGTATAACCGGTGGTCTGGTCGGCGCTGTGTTTATCTGGATTTACGAGGCGCTAGTCTGGGTCGGCGCGCAGCATATGATGCCGCTGGCGGGCATTCCGCGAAACGCAACGGGCCTGGTGTTCGGCAAGGCGGTACAGGAGTCGCTGGGCATCTGGGCGTATATCGTGGGCACAGGTATTCACTTTGTGTTCGCGGCGGCGTGGGGCGTGCTGTTTGCGATGATCTGGCCGTACTTCCGTCGACGTGGATATGAAGCCACCTTCGTAGCATTGTTTTATGCCGTGCTGGCGTGGATCGTCATGCATGTCGCGATCATGATTTCGTCGGACAATCACCCGAACTACTACGATCCGGCGGTGATTATCGGCGGCTTCATGTCTCATATCTTCTTCACCGTGCCGCTCGCGTTGACCGTCAAGCGGTTGATGGAACCTCGGCGGTAAAAGCGGGCAGGCCGCCGCTGTCGGCGCAGAAAATCGCCATGCCTTTATTACATGTGAGGTAATTGGCGAGCAGCATCCACGCACCTAATCTTCGGTTGTCGCGCGGTTCATCCCGGGCCGCGCTCACTACCGAGGACGCATCATGTCGACGTTTCCGATTCATTCCATCGATTCCGCACCGGCGCAGTCCGCGCCGGTATTGCGGCAACTCGAACAGACATTCGGCTTCATCCCCAACATCGCAGGCGCCATGGCGGAATCGCCCGTGCTGATCGGTGCATTCATCGATCTGTTCCAGAAGGTCCACGCAGGCACGTTCACCGAAGCGCAAATCCAGACCCTGCTTCTGACGAATGCGGTGACCAACGCGTGCTCGTGGGCGGTCGCATTTCATACCGCGCTGGCGCTCGACCAGGGCCTCACATCCGCTGACGTCAACGCGATTCGCGAGGCACGCGTGCCGGCGGATCGTCAGCATGCCGCGCTTTCCACGCTGACGAGGACCGCGATTGAAAAGCGCGGGCATCTCGACGCGCACGATCTGAACGCATTTCTCGAAGCAGGCTTTCGTCGCGATCAGGTGCTCGAAGTGCTGGCTGTTTCCGCAGCATCGACCATCACGAATTACGTGGGCAACATCACGCAACCACCGCTGGAAGCGCAGTTCCAGACGCACGCGTGGCACGCGTGAGCCGCCTTGCAGCCGGGCAGGGTATGCTGGCTCACCACTGAGAGCCCGCATGCCTTCGAGACCCACGGACGACGGACAACCGAGCGATGAACCCTGCGAATACGAATCGAGCCATCAATGCATCGTCGAACGAAATCGGCCCGCTATTGCGTCACTGGCGGGATCTGCGCGGAATCAGCCAACTGGATCTGTCGTTCAATGCAGGCGTGTCGCAGCGTCATATCAGCTTTATCGAAAGCGGGCGTAGCGTGCCCAGCCGTCAGATGTTGATCGATCTCGCGCAGACGCTCGACATACCGCTGCGCGAGCGCAACGCGCTGTTACTGGCGGCAGGGTACGCGCCGATCTACGCCGACACGGCACGGAACGCGCAGGAAATGCAGAGCGTGACGAAGGCGCTCGAACGGATGCTGCGGCAACACGAACCCTTCCCGGCTCTGGTCATGGACCGCTACTGGAACGTGCTGTTGACCAACGACGCGGCGCCGCGTTTTTTCAACTGTTTCATCGACATGGCCGCGCGCAAGGGGCCGCGCAATATGCTGCATCTCGTGTTCGATCCCGACGGCATGCGGCCGTTTATCGCCGATTGGGAGCGCGTGTCGGAGAGTCTGATCCAGCGGGTGTATCGCGAATCGGTAGGGCGCGTGATCGACGATCCCACGCGCGACCTGCTCGCGGCCTTACGGGCGTATCCAGACGTATCGACGCAGCGAAAGGCTTCTGCGCAATCCGATACCGATTCCACTGCCGACTCTGCGTCAATGCCCGTTATTCCAATCGGCTTCATGAAAGATGGCCACGTGCTGAACTACTTTTCGATGGTGGCCAGCGTGGGCACGCCGCTGAGCGTCGCGGCGCAGGAGCTGCGGATCGAATGCATGTTTCCCGCCGACGATGAAACGGAAACGCGCCATCTGGCGATGCTCGACACAGACAACACTCGCTCGAAGCCCACCACGCACCGTCAGCAACCTTAACCCCGCTTTCCATGCAAAATGCTTGCAATTTTCATTTCAAATGATAATAATTCGCATTTGCATTTTGTCGTCCACCGGCTCGACAGCCCTTCCTGGTCGAGCGCAAAACCGTGCCTATTCCGAACACTCTCGCCAGTGCGTTCATCGCGCATTACCACTCGCTGCTTGCGTTTGCCAGGCGTCGTGTGGCGTCGGCCGAGTCGGCGGCGGACATCGTGCACGACGCGTTCGTCCGGATCGCGACACTGGAAGCACCCGAGCGCGTCCAGCAGCCACAGGCGTTTTTCGTGAGGATGGTCGAGAACCTGGTGATCGACCGGTTTCGCGAACAGCGTGTCGCCGACAAGGTGATCGTCGCCGACTACGCGATGAACGACGAGCCGGTCGATTATCCGAGCGACGCGGCGCGGCCCGACCTGCTGGCCCAGGCCGCCCAGACTGCCCACAGGATCGATACGATGGTTGCCGCTTTGCCACCGCGTTGCCGCGAAGTGTTCCTGCTGCGGAAAATCGACGGCCTCTCTCATGACGACATCGCGACCCGGCTGAACATCAGCCGCAACATGGTCGAAAAGCATCTGCGCCGCGCGCTGCTTGTGTTCCAGAGCGATGCCGGCCATGACGGCCCGCTGGTTGATTCGTCGCACGGCGCCGCTAGAATACCGGCATCTCCGCAATCCGCTCTACCAGCACGCCACGATGACGCCTCGCTCCATGACGCCTGATTCACGCGACGCATCGTCGCCGGTGGGCATGCCCGGCAAGGGACCGCAGCGTCTGAAAGCGGAAGCCGCCGTGTGGACGGTCAGGCTCGATTCCGGCCGCGTGAATCGCGACGACAGTCGCCTGGTTCGCTGGCTTGCGCGCTCGGAAGCGCATCGCCAGGCGTTCGATGCGGCATCGGCGGCGTGGCAGGCCGCGGGCGCGCAAGTCACAAAAACGGTGGCTGTGCACGAAGAAAATGCGCGCACGAAGCCATCATCGTTCGAAGTTCACGCGAGCACGCCGTCCCGTCAGCGGCGACACAATCGCAATCCGGCCCGCTGGCGGCCTCGCGCGTGGCTATCTGGTCTGCGTATGCCCGTGATCGCTTCGGTCGGCGTGGCGGCCCTTGCCGTCGCGACAGTGAGCGTCGTGCGTCAGCCGGACTGGTCGACGGCGACGGGCGAGCAACGCACGATTGCGCTAGATGACGGCAGCACGGTGAAGCTCGACGCGCAAAGCGCAATCGATGTGAAGTACACCGCTGGTGAGCGCCGGATCGTCTTGCGCAAAGGCCGCGCGGCCTTCCACGTTGCACACGATGAAGCGCGACCGTTCCTCGTTGTTGCGCGCGACGGCACGACGCGCGATATCGGCACAGTCTTCCAGGTAGACCGGCTCGACGAAGGCCGCGATACGCAAGCGCCGGTTGTCGACGTGGTCGTGACGGAGGGCCGCGTCGAGGTCGCAACGGCGGGCGGCAGGGAAGTACTTCGCCCCGGCGAGGCCGCGCAATATCGTGGAAGTGCCGCGCCTGCACCCATGCAGCAGGCCGATATCGCCGCGCTCACCGCATGGCAGAAAGGGCGTCTGCGTTTCGACGACGTGCCGCTGCGCGACGTGTTGCAATCGTTGAATCGCTACTATCCGCAGCACTTTCTTTATGTGCGTGGTCCGGCGGCAGCGCTGCGCGTGTCGGGCAATTTCAATCTCAACGATCCTGCGGCCGCGCTCAATACGTTGTGCGATGCGTTCGGACTCGACCGTCTGACAGTTGCCGACCGGCTGATCGTCCTCGCCAGAAAATAATTCTAAAAACGACCTCCTGTTTTTGAAGGCTGCTGCGTCTAGCAGACATAAGGTCTTCAATTACACGGGGAAATCATCTTGTCGAAGCTGGATTCACAGTCATCACGCGGACTGCGTTCGTACACGCACGGCCGCACCGCCAACCGCCTGCGTCATCGCCTGATCTATCGCGCCGTGCTTGCCACGTTAATGATGGCGCCGTTGGCGCATGCGCAATCCAGTGCAACCGGCAGCGCCGGTTCGTCATCGTCGTCCGCAGCGGCATTGCACGAGTTTCGTATTGCACCGGGCTCGCTGAATAGCGCACTCAATGCATTCGCGGACGTGAGCGGCGTGCAGATCGCCTATGCCGCCGATCTCACAGTGGGGCGGCAGTCCCCCGGCGTGAAAGGGAGCATGTCCAGTGCGAACGCGCTCGATGCGCTGCTCGCGGGCACCGGTCTCGTCGCCCAGCAAGGCGCACACGGCGGCATCGTGCTGAGCGTGAAGGCGCAGGACGTCCCAGCATCCGGCGAGGTAAGCCCCGAGGGAAAGACGTTGCCGCCGGTCGTGGTGAGTTCGTCCGCGGTCTCCGCCGATGAACCGGTCGTGAGCCGCGCGGGCACCAAGACCTCGACCGCTCTGAAGGACACGCCGCAGTCGGTCACGGTGATCGATCGCGCGCAGATGGACGCGCAGGGCGTGCAAAGCGTCGCGCAGGCGTTGCGCTATACGCCCGGCGTGGTGGCCGAGGCGCGCGGTGTCGGCGAGCGCTACGACAGCGTGATGTTGCGCGGTTTCGGCGGCTTTGGCGGCAGCGCGAGTTACGTGAATTTCCTCGATGGACTGAAGCTCGGGCGCGGCCTTTCGTATGCGGTTCCGCAAATCGATCAGTACGGTTTGCAACGCATCGAAGTGCTGCGCGGACCGAGTTCCATTCTGTACGGTCAGGCAAGTCCGGGCGGCGTGATCGTGATGGAAAGCAAGATGCCGGAAGCGAATCACGTCAACGAAATCGACGTGGCGGCGGGTACGCACAATCTCTGGCAAGGCGCATTCGATCTGGGTGGCCAGCTGGACGACGGCAAGGTGCTGTACCGCTTCGTCGGCCTCGCGCGCGATGCGGACACGCAGGTGTCCGGCACTAAGGAGCGTCGCATCTACTTCGCGCCATCGGTCACGATCAAGCCCGACGCGGACACGTCGCTGACTCTGCTCGCGAGCTATCAGTACGATCCGGAAAATGGCTATTACGGTTTTCTGCCGCGTTATGGCACGGTGTCGGCGAATCCGAACGGTCAGCTCGGCACGGGTTTCAACGATGGCGATCCCGACTACGACACCTTTAAGCGGATGCAGGCGTCAGTCGGCTATCAGTTCGAACATCGCTTCAACGACGTGTGGACCGTGCGGCAGAACGCGCGTTACATGCACATGTGGTCGAACTATAAAACCGTCTATTCGAGCGGCTACACCGACTCGACCCAGCGCTATCTGAATCGCCTGACCAGTGGATCGTATGAACACGTCGACAGCATTTCCGTCGACAACCAGGCCGAAGCGCATTTCAAAACCGGCGCGCTGGAACACACCGTATTGTTCGGTCTCGACTATCAGATGACGATGGCGGATCGCACGCTCGCATCCGGTAAAGCGGCGGCGCTCGACATTCTGAATCCCGATTACAGCATCGCCATCGCGGACCCGACGACGGCAAGCTACACGCGCCAGCGCACCGATCAACTCGGTCTGTACGCGCAGGACCAGGTGCGCTTCGGCAAATGGTCGTTCGTGATCGGCGGTCGTGAGGACTGGGCGTCGACGGATTCGAACGAGCTGATCAAGTCGACCAGCACGCATCAATACGATCGCGCGTTCACGTGGCGCGGCGGCGTGCTCTATTCGTTCGACAGCGGAGTTACGCCGTATTTCAGCTATTCGCGTTCGTTCCAGCCGACTACATCGGGCACGACATCGGACGGCGCGCCGCTCAAGCCGACCACCGGCGAGCAATACGAGGTGGGCGTCAAATATCAGCGGCCGGGCAGTGCGAGTTTCACGACGGTATCGCTGTTCGATCTGCGTCAGCGCAATGTGTCGACCATCGATCCGAACAACAGCAATTATCGTGTGCAGACAGGGCAGGTCAATAGCCGCGGCGTAGAAGTGGAGGCGCATCTTGCGTTGACTCACTCGCTGAACGCAATCCTCGCCTATACGTACACGAGCGCGTATGTCGCGTCGGCTACAGATTCGTCTCTCGGTCATACGCCGGCCGCCGTGCCGCGCCAGATGGCGTCCGCGTGGCTCGATTACACGCTGCATGCAGGGCCGCTGAGCGGTCTTGGGTTTGGCGGTGGGGTTCGCTATATCGGCAATACGTATGGCGCGGCGGATAACTCGTTCAAGGTCAGTTCGTACACGCTGGTCGATCTCGGTGCGCATTACGACTGGCGCAACTGGCGCTTCTCGGTCACTGCGTCGAATCTGTTCGATCGCGAATACGTCGCTGCGTGTGCGAGCGCCACGCAGTGTTTCTATGGATTGCGTCGCACCGTGATCGGTCACGCGACTTATCAATGGTGAGCGTTTTTATGCACGGCAATCGAAGCAAAGGATCAAAAAAAGGGCGGCTCCTGGTTGGGCTCGTCGCGGCAATGGGATTCACGCAAGGAGCGGTTGCCGCTTCTTCGTTGCAATGCGCGGCGACGGAGCTGTCTGCACCGGTATCGAAGATTGAATTGATGCCTGACACGCTCGGCGTTGCGGTGGAGTCGGCGGTCAATGGACAGCGTTATCAGATCCTGATTCATCGGCCGTCCGCGACGGTCAAGGAACCGCCGGGCGGCTTTCCGGTGCTCTACGTGCTGGATGGCAACGCAACGTTCGTACTGGCGGCGCAGGCCGCACGATTACAGGAGCGGCTGACAGGTGGCCTGATTGTGGTCGGCGTCGACGCGCAAAGCAATGCGCTATTCGATCCGCCAGCACGTTATCGCGACCTGACGACTCCGGCCGCCGACAACGCGTGGGGTGTTCCGAAAGACAGGAACGGTGGACCGCTTAAAACAGGCGGTGCCGATGCGTACCGCGACTTTCTGGTCAACGAGGTCGCGGCAGTGGTCGATGGATGCATGCATGTGAACAAGCAGCGCACGACGTTGTTCGGTCATTCGCTCGCCGGGCTATTTGTGTTGCACACGCTGTTGACGCATCCCGATAGCTACGATCGCTACATTGCTGCAAGCCCTTCTATCTGGTGGAACGACAGGGCGGTGCTGAACGAACTGTCGTCTTTGAGAACCGATAGAAGCGGTGGAAGAAAAGCGCTTCACCTGATGGTTGGCGGCGCGGAGCAGACTCTGGCCGCCAGTGCTCCGGCGGTCCGTGTCGACCGCGTGACGCATGCGGCGATGAACGACAACGTGCAATTGCTTTATACCCGCCTTAAGCAGGAGCACAGCGACGATGTAGACGTGGCACTCGACGTTTTCAGCGGCGCGAATCATGTGTCGTATCTTCCCGCCGCGTTGAGTGCGGCGGTGACCGAGGCGGCTACGCGTTAGCGACTGCCGGTGGATTGTCCGCAGTGGCGGCACTGCGGACAATTACACCTTGTTCGCATCGTATTTGCACTTCCTTCGAATTGAGTCTGCATGCCGGTTATCAATGCCGTATTTAACATTTCGATTCGATTGGCAATAAATACGTTAATTCATGTTTAGGATTAAGTGATACACCGTGACTCATTTTTTATATGAAGGAATAAATTACTTATCCAGGTATTGGTGTGGAAATAAAAACCTATAAAAAATGTAAAGATTTGGCTTGATTTTCGGCATTTAATTCCGCTATAAAATCTTCTAAAAAGCTTTAAAAGGGAAAATTTCCCGGTTAATGTTTTTTACATTTTTTATAAATACCGAAAACATGTCGAGTGCTTAAAATCCGATGCGTCGTGAGTCAAACAACGCACGGATAACGCACACCAATGACTAAAAAAATACTGTCGATCTTCGGCACCAGGCCAGAAGCAATCAAGATGGCTCCGCTGATGCGCGCACTTGCGGCAGAGCCGGGAATCGATTCGGTGGTCTGCATCACGGGCCAGCATCACACCATGTTGCAGCAGGTTCTCGATCTATTCGACATTGCACCCGATTACGATCTGGCCGTCATGACGCAGAATCAGACGCTCAATTCGCTGACTGCACGCGTAATTGAAAAGCTCGATAAGGTGATCGACAGGGAGAAGCCCGATCGTATTCTGGTTCACGGTGACACGACAAGCGCGTCATCGGCCGCGCTTGCTGCATTTCATCGCCGTATTCCGGTCGGCCATGTTGAAGCGGGATTGCGCACTTATGATCCCGGTCATCCGTGGCCAGAAGAAATTAACCGACGCATCGTGGATACCGTTAGCGATCTTCTGTTTGTGCCGACGCATCGGTCTGCCGCGAATATAGCGGCGGAATCGCTGCAAGGATCGACCATCGTCACGGGTAATACCGTCATTGACGCATTGCTCTGGATGACAGAGCGCATCGACAGTAATACCGCTTTACGCGACAGCCTCGACGCGCGTTTTCCGTTTCTCGACCCCGGTCGGCAGATGGTGCTCGTCACCGGGCATCGGCGTGAAAGTTTCGGGCAAGGTTTCGCCGATATCTGCGCCGCGCTTACGCATATCGCGCAGCGCCCCGACGTGCAGATCGTGTATCCGGTGCATCTGAATCCCAATGTTCGCGGACCGGTCACGCTGGCACTCGAACGCGTGCCCAATATCCATCTGATCGAGCCGCAAGGCTACGACGGCTTTGTGCGGTTGCTACAGCGCGCGACGTTGATCCTCACCGACTCCGGTGGCGTGCAGGAAGAAGCGCCCGCGCTCGGCAAGCCGGTTCTGGTGATGCGCGACGTCACCGAGCGTCCCGAAGCCGTGCAGGCCGGCACGGCGTTGCTGGTCGGCACGAATCCCGCAACGATCGTCAATGCCGTCATGCAGTTGCTGGACGATGCCGGCGCGCGCCACGCCTTCGCACAGCGCATCAATCCGTATGGCGACGGCCGTGCTTCTGCGCGGATCGTCGCGGCGCTTGCCGGCCGACCTTTCGACGCATTCGCGCCGCCGGGTCTGCGCAGCGTCGAAGTTGACATTCGGCCCGCAAGACTCAGAGCAAGCCTCTAAGGCCCCAGGTCGTTCCGACGTAGCACGTCGATGGACGCTTTCGCTGCGCACGCCGTGCGTCGCAAGGCGGGTATCAGATCGCGCGGCGGCAACACGGCATCAAACCTTCTACGAGACAGGATTCCGATGATTCAATTCTTTCGCCCACGCGTGCCGCAAACCATGCTTGCGCTGGTCGTCGCATTCGGCGCAGATTGCAGTCATGCCGCCGCTGCGGATATCGCGGGCGGCTTCAGTCAACTGAGCCAGGGCATCAGCGAAACGCGGGTCGTCTCATTGAAAGAACTCGGGCTGCTGACCAGCGTCACGTTGACCGCGCCGGATACGCGCCGCGAATTCTTCCTGCCAGTGCCGGCCGATGTGCCGATCTCCGATGCCACGTTGCAATTCGACGGCGCTTACGTGCGCGGCGACGGTGGCCGCACGACGATGCTGCTCTCGCTCGACGGTTCACCCGTGTTGTCGCGCTCGTTCACGCAGGCGAACGGCGGCGCGTCGCTCAGTATCGGCGTGGACGGTGCGCCTCGCTCAGCCGGCTATGTGCGGCTCGGTCTGGGCTTCGCGTCCGTGATCAACGACAACGTCTGCACCGACCAGACCGCGATCGGCAACGTGCTGCGGGTCGATCCGAGCACCCGTCTGTCCTATCGCTTCAATCCCGCCGATGTCCACGATCTGCGCACCGCGTGGAGCGCGTTGCCGTACGCGCCGGTGCTGGCTATCGCCGGTGACCGGCTCGGCGCGGCCTCGCTCGATACCGCGTGGCGTACCAACGCGCTGTTGCAGCGCGACGGCAAGCGCCCGGTGATGCAGACCTTGCCCACAGTAGGCTCGACAGTCGACGTGAGCGGCACCGACATTCCCGCGGCGTTGCACGGTGTTCCCGCATTCGACGCACTCGCGAGCGGCGGTTCTCACGTGATCGCCGACGAGGCCGAGTTGGGCGCCGTGTTCGCGCTCGCGCCGCGCGCTGTTTTCGGACCCGATGTAGTTGTCGTGGACCAGCCGATGCGCAACACGCTGAACGCGGCCGTCGACGCACTGCGCGCGCAGGTCGCCACGGCGTCGCCGCAAGCACTCACCGAATTCGACGCGTGGCGCGCGCATGCAATCGACGCCGTTGCGTCACCGCTCGCGCGAGGCGAAGCGCGCGTCGCGCATCTCGGCGGACGAGCGGTGATCGTGATCGGCGACAACGAAGGGGCCGGTGTTCTCGCGCGCGGCTGGAGGCCGATCGACGTGTCCAACCGCGTCGTCGTCCATCAGATCGACCCGGGCGCACGTACGCCCGGCGACACGATTCCGCTGTCCGATCTCGGCGGCGATCCGCGCAGTGTCGACGTGCACGACACGGCTTCGTGGGAAGCGAGTTTCGACATGGCCGCTGCGTCCGGCAAGGGGCAATTGCCGAAGGAGGTCGTGCTCGACCTCGCCGCGTCGCCGACACTCTCGAACGGACGCGCGACTGCGACCGTCTATTTCAACGACGTGATGATCGGCGCAAAGCTGCTCGACGTGGATGGACGGCGTCAGCGCCTCGATCTGCAGATTCCGCGCTATGCGCTCGCGCGCACCAACAATCTGCGCGTGACGTTCCGGCGGCAGCCCGACGCCGGGTGTCAGGCGCGGCAGTCGTATCCGGTGTCGGTGCTGCCGAGCAGTTATCTGAAGCTCGCGCGCGGCACGCCGGACAACGACTTTGTCGGCATGGCCGCGCGTTACGCATCGTCGGCGACGGTGCTCGTGCCGCACGCGTATCTCGACGACGCCGTGCACAGCGTGCCGCGTCTCGCCACGTTGACCGGCGCAGCAGGCGTCGCGCCGATGCCCGCTACTTTTGCGGTCGTCCCTGACGGTGCCAGGGCACAGCCCAACGGCCCGTTCCTCGCCGCCGACGTGCCGCTCGACGACGAAAAAAACCATGTCGATTTTTCGAAAGATCACCTGATGCTGACCTCGTCCTCGGGCGACAAGCTGATCGACGTGTCGGGGCTCAGCAAGCTCGCCGTGGTGAGCGTCGCGCAATCGGGCGAGCAGAGCGGCATCGTCTACCGTTCGACGGGCGACGCGCCGGTGCTGACCGACAAGCTGCAACTGTCGCGCGGCGATATCGCGGTGGTCGATGCGAGCGGCGTGCTCAAGCAGTTCGACACGGTGCATCCCGACGACCTGCTCGCCACCGGCAATTCGAGCACGCTGTGGGTCACGCGGCATTGGGCACGATGGGGCATTCCCGGTGTGCTGCTGATTCTGCTGATCGCGCTGATTCTGTTCGCGCGTCATTCGCGTCGTAAAAACCGGGCTAAACCGTGATTATCGCCACGCTGAAGTGGTATGGCGCCGTTTTGCTCGCGCAGTATTACCAGACGCTCGAACAGATTTCGACAGTCGTCGCGGCAATCATTCTGCTGTCGAGCCTCGACGATCTGTTCATCGATCTCTGGTACTGGGTGCGCGAAACGGTGCGGCGCTTCACGGTCGAGCGGCAGCACAAGCCGCTGACCGTCGCGCAACTCGAACAGCGCGACGAGCAGCCCATCGCGATCATGGTCCCCGCGTGGCAGGAGTACGACGTGATCGCCGCGATGATCGAGGATGCGGTGCGAGTGCTCGACTATCGCGCTTACACCATTTTCGTCGGCACCTATCAGAACGATGCCGCGACGATTGCCGAAGTAGAGCGCATGCGGCATCGCTACAAGCATCTGCATCGTGTCGAGGTGCCGCACGATGGACCGACCTGCAAGGCCGATTGTCTGAACTGGATCGTGCAGGCCATCCTGCACTATGAATTTGAAGCGGGGATCGAGTTCGCGGGCGTCGTCATGCACGACAGCGAAGACGTGCTGCATCCGGTCGAATTGAAGTTCTTCAACTATCTGTTGCCGCGCAAGGACATGATCCAGCTGCCGGTGGCGTCGCTCGAACGCGAATGGTACGAACTGGTGGCGGGCACCTATATGGACGAGTTCGCCGAGTGGCATGCGAAGGATCTGGTGGTACGCGAGAGCATGGCGGGGTCGGTGCCGTCGGCGGGTGTCGGCACGTGTTTTTCGCGGCGTGCAATGCTTGCGCTGATCGAGGAAACACAGAGCCAGCCGTTCAATACAGAAAGCCTCACCGAAGACTACGACGTCGGCGCGCGCATCAGCAAGCTCGGCATGCAGTCTATTTTTCCGCGTTTTCCCGTTCAGTTCGCGACCCGTCGACGGTCATGGTTCGGGCTCGGACCCGAGCGCGATATCACCGTGACGATGCCGCTGTGCGTGCGTGAGTTTTTCCCGGATACGTTGCGCACCGCGTATCGGCAGCGCGCGCGCTGGACCCTCGGCATCGGTCTGCAAGGCTGGAAGCAGACTGGCTGGAGCGGGTCGTTTGCGAATCGTTATCTGCTGCTGCGCGACCGGAAAGGGGTCGTCACCGCGTTCGTCGGCATGCTGGCTTATCTGCTGGTGCTGCAGTTTCTGCTATTCGCGGTGGCGTCGTTTATCGGCCTCACGCCGAATCTGTTTCCTTCTCCCTTTATCGATTCGACGTGGACGCAATTCCTGCTTGCGGCCAACTTCATATCGCTGGCGTTGCGCGTGCTTCAACGCGTGATCTTCACGACGCGGCTTTATGGTTGGGAGCACGGCATCCTCGCCGTGCCGCGCATGGTGATCAGCAATTTCATCAATTTTCTCGCGGTGTTTCGCGCGTGGCGGCTTTTTCTCGTGCATATCGTGACCGGCAAGCGGCTCGCGTGGGACAAGACGATGCATGACTTTCCGAGCGCCGACGGTCTGCGCAACACGCGGCAGAATCTTGGCGAATTGCTGCTGTGCTGGCAGGCTATCGATCAGAGCAAACTCGATATCGCCTTGAGCGACGAACGCTCGCGCGAAGCACCGCTTGGCCGTGTGTTGATGGCGCGAGGCTGGCTCGATGAGGAAACGCTGGCCGAGGCGATAGCGTTTCAATCCGATCTGCCGCGCGGCAAATTCAATCCGGCATTGCTACGGGATTCACGCGACGATGTGCCCGTCGAGGTGCTCGTGCGGATGCGCGTGCTGCCGCAAGGCACCGACGAAAACGGGCACATGGTGTTCGTTGCCGCGAGTCTCCCCGCCGACGATGCGCTCGCCGAGTTGCATGAACTCACTGGCCGCACGGTCGCGGTGCATATCGTGCGCGAGAGCGAAGTGACCCAGGGGCTGCGGGTGTTGCGCGATGTCGAACAGCCGTCGCTGGCAATGGCGGGTGGCGCGGACAGCGACGCGGATAGTGAAACTGTGCAGCCGCACGAAACGATCATGCGTGGCGTGCCGCTGATCGGCGATCTGCTGATCGAGATGGGCCTCGTCACGCGTGCCGCTTTCGAGGATGCGCTGACCAGCTATCGGCCGGATCGGGACGGCCGGATCGGCGATTACATGGTCGCGCGCCACGTGATTTCGCGCGACGCGCTGCGGCTCGCGATGGCCGAACAGCGGCGCATCCAGCAGGAACAGGCGGCCCGCCGATGAACGACACGATCATGCGCCGCCGTCGTCAGTCGATCCCGTCATGCCTCGGACCTCGCTGGCGCGCGTGGGCCGCCGCGTGGGCGATGACTGCGTTGTCCGCGATTCCTGCGCTGCCGGTTCACGCCGATGAAAACTTGCCGTTGCCGCTGGAGGGTGCAGCTTACCGGGTCGCGCAATCCGCGTATGAGGCGTATGGCGCGCACCGTTATGCCGACAGCGCGAGCCTCGCCCGCGAAGCGATCCGGCAACGGCCGGACCTTGTGGAGCTTCGTCTGCTGCTCGCCAATTCACTGGCGGCGGATGGGCATCGCGAAGCGGCGAGCCGCGAATTGTCGTCGGCGATTGCGATGCTGGGTGCGCAACCTGCGTTGACCGAACGTCGCGCGCAGATTGACCGTTTGATCGCGGCGGGCGAGGCGGGCGGCGATACCGGCGATCTCAATAGCGCCGCGTTCAAGGCCGCCGGGCGCGCATATCGGGCATACGCGCAAAGGGACTATGAGGCGGCGATCAGCGCGTCGCGCGACGCAATTGGCGAGGCGCCGGATGCGGAGCGGTTGCGTTATCTGCTGATCGACGCGTTGCTCGCGACGAATCAGGACGCGGACGCGTATGCGGAAGCCGTGGACGCAACCCGGCGTTTCGGCGATAGCGAAGCGCTGCGGCAGCGCCGCGACTATGTCGGCGCGCGGCTTGGGCAGCAGCTTTCCATCCAGGCATCAGCGGCACGCGAGCGCGGCGATTTGACGGGCGCAACGAAGCTTGCTCAGCAAGCGGTCGATCACGCGCCCAATCAGTTCAATTTCCGCCTGCAACTGATCGACCTTCAATTCGGCCAAGGTGACCTCGCCGGTGTCGAGCAAACGGCTTCAGGGGCCATCGAGCAGAACGATCGCGACGTGCTCGCGTGGACGTTGCGCGGTTATGCCCGCGCCGCGTTGCAGGAAACGGGTGCGGATGGCGACTTTGCACATGCGCTCAGCGAAACGGATGCGTCGGCCAATACATCGCCTCGCACCGCGCGGATTGCCCGCATGATCATCGCTGATGTGTGGATAGCGCAAGGCCGCGCACAAGCTGCGCTCGACCTGCTGGCGCCGCTCGCTCAGGCGCATGACGACACCGACGCGGCGATTTCGCTGCGTCGTCATCGTGCGCACGCGAAGCTCCGCGAAGCGGCACCTGCAGCATCAGCAACCATCGCAATCGATCCCAAAGCGCGCCCGGTCTTCGATTGCCGCACCGACCAGTTCGGCGCCGCTTGCGACCTGTACGCCGCCGATCCCGGTTTCGACGCCGCACGAAAAGCGCGCCTCGCCGCGAGCCAGGGCGATCGCCGCGCAGCCGTCGAAGCCGCGCGCGAAGCCGTGGCGGCCGCGCCGGACGACCCTCTCCATCGCACCGAACTGATCGATGCACTGGTCAACGAGGGCGACGAGCGGGGCGCGTCGGTGCAAGCCCGCAGCGTGATCGACGCAGGCCTGCTCGACGGCATGACCGACATGCAGGCCGGTTTCATCGCGCAACGGGCGGGCGACAGCCGCCTCGCACTGCATTACTTCGAACAGGCCGATCAGCATGGCGACCTGCCAGCGTCGGCATTCGCGGATGCCGGCTACGCCGCGCTGCACGCGCACCGCAACCCGCAGGGCGCGGCCTACCTGGAGCGCGCAATCGATGCCGGCACACATCCCGCCGACGGCGAACCCGCGGCCACGCCGCAAACCCTCGCTGACGAACGCGCCGCCCACGCGGAAGCCACCCGCAACTGGGGCTTCAACACGTCGCTGAATTACCGCAATGGCGGCGCGCAACCGGGTTTCGCGTCGAACCCCGTGCCGGGCGTAGCGAACAACTGGCAGACCGCGACCGAAGCCTGGTGGCGGCCGTTCGGCAGCCTCGGCGAGCGCGATTTCCAGGTCTACGCTCGCGGCTATGAAAACTTCGGCGTCAAAGGAGACGAACCTTCCGGCGCCGATACGTTGCAGGCTGCGGTGGGCGCGCGCGTGAAGCCGTTCAGTTCGATCAACGCGGTATTCGCGTTCGAACGGATTGTGCCAATCGGCGCCAGCGTGCGCTCGGACTGGCTCGCGCGTGCTGCGTGGTCCGATGGATTCGGCACCGCGTTGCGCATCGACCGGCCGAGCTGGTGGACGGGTATCGCGTACGCGGAAGCCGGTCGCTATCTGCAGCATCCGTCCACGTATGCGACGGCTAACGCGCGGCTGGGCCGCACATTCCGGCTCGATTCCGTCGATTCCAATCTCACCGTGTTTCCGCATCTGGTGGTGGGCGCGGACTACGACTCGGCGGTCGATCACAGCGTGCCGGTCGGCATCGGGGCAGGGGTGTCGACGCGCTGGTGGTTCCGCGGCGGCCCCTACGATGCGCCGCGTTCGTTCGTGGATCTGTCGGTGCAATACCGGTTCCGGGTGGCCGGGGATGCGCGCGCACGCGGTGTATTCTTCGGGGCCGTGCTGGCCTACTAGGCGAGCTTTCCGTGAACGCCGATGGCGGGCACGGAGCGCTCACCGCCATCTGACGACGACCCAACCGATGCGAGTCAAATTCCGTCCGTCCTGTTGTCGAACGCCGGTCCGCGTGGCGCTGGCATTGCTGCTCGCCAGTTTCGGAACATGCATGCCGTTGGCGCATGCAGAACCCAAAACGCCTTTGGTGGACGGAATCATCTGGCAGCCCGATAACGCGCACGCCGATCCGCATGGCGACTGGGCGCATCTCGGCGCGCACGAGTTGCTCGTGCAATGGACGGCGGTGGACGGTGTTGCTTTCGTGGCTGGTTCCGGGCTGCCCGACGCGCCGCATCAGCCGGACTGGCGGCGCATCGCGGGCGAGCCATGGGCGCGCGATGTGATCGTCGGGTTGGCGGGGCGGTTCAGCGAGCAGGCCGCGCGCGGCGCTATTCCCGAGCTTCTATCCGAGTCGTTGCGGGTCGCTGCTGCCAGGCCGCCGGTGCATGTCACAGGCTGGTATTTTCCGGTCGAAGTCGACCCGACCTGGACCAACGCGCGCGAGTTGCGCGCGGTCCTCGACCGGTTGCCGCGTCCGCTGTGGATCAGTGTTTATGATCGCGCGAATATCGGCGGCGCGACGCTGGCGAAATGGCTGGACACCTGGTTGCCGAAAGATGTCGGCGTGTTCCTGCAGGACGGCGTCGGCGAATATGCGCGCGAGCCGCGCGTCGCGCGACAGTATGCCGACGCGTTGTCCGCGACGCTCGGCAGCAAGCGGGTACGGGTGATCGCCGAAGCGTTCCGGCCGCAACCGGGCGGCGGGTTCCGGGCCGCGACGGCGGATGAAATCGCAACCCAGCTGGCGGCCTACGGCGGCTATCGGGTTTATCTGTTCGACGGGCCGCACTATGTTTCCGACCAGACCGTGCAAGGTCTGGTCGATGCCGCCGCGAAGCTCAGTGTCCCAGTCCGCTAGCCGCGATCTGCTGCTCCACGTATTGCGCAAAAAGCGCATGCACATGCGTCGTCGGATGCAGGTCGTCGGCGAACATATAGGTCTGGTCCGCGTTGGCGGTCGTGTAGGTCGCGGGCGAGCAGAGCAGGGATGTATCGTCGGGCGTCTTGTTCGGATCGCAGGCCATCGCGGTGTTCGACACCGTGAATCCGTTCGCCTGGAAATTGGAGATGATCCCGTTCAGCCACGTGTACGCATCGACCTGAATCACCTTGCTTTGCACGCCGTCGGTCTGCAACGCGGCGTTCAGGGTCGTGTTGAAGAGTTGCGATAGCTGGGTCAGATTGGCGCCGCCATCGGATGAAGCCAGGCCCTTCGGCGACAGCCCGATATTCGGCAGATTGACCACCACCACATGCGTGGCGCCGGCCTGAACGATCTGCTGGACGAGCTGCGCGAGCGCGGTCGCCGCCGTTTCCACGACCGGCCCGGCGGTGGGCGGCAAACCGGCGCGCAGCACGTCGTTCGCGCCGGCCCAAACGAGCACCAGCTGACCGGAGTTGAAACTCCCATGCGCGCTCAGATAGCTCGACACCTGCTGGTTGACGGGCATCTCGATGTTGCCGATTACATCGGTCAGGAAGTCGTATTGATCCGCTGGCGTGGCTATCGTCGAGCCGCCTTCCGCGTAACCGAAGCCGCCTTGGGCGCTGAGTTTGTGGGTGATGTCGATCGTGTACGCGGCGCTTAGCGTGTCGCCGTAGTATTGCGCGACGTTCTGCGACCATACCTGCCCGGGATTGGTCGTGAAGCGCCCGCCGCCCAGCGCGCTGGCGAGCGGCGCGTAGGTGCCGACGTCCGACAAACTGTCGCCGAAAGAAACCACCTGCAGCTTCACGCCGCCCGCCGGGGTGGCGGCGGTGCTGCCTGAACCGTTACTGGATGAATCGTCTCCGTGTCCGCCGCCGCACGCGGACAGCAGCGAGATTGCGACGGAAAATATTGCAGCACGTACTGTGTCATTTATTGCACGCATGGCTATTCCTCGTTGGCCGCCGGGGGAGCTATGACCGCGTTGCGGCCCGATTCTGGATGTCGTGCTCCCGGTAAGGGTTACGTCCAAGCAAAAAACGTGCACCGACGCGGGGCTTCGCTGAATAACCGCAAGAATGTACAAGTCCGGCGCACCGCGTTCGGCTACCCTCCCGGGTCGCTCACGCCGCGCATGGAGCTGCTACGCCGTGAGATTCGCGCAGCCGCTGGAACGCCATCGCTTATCCCCGCAAGTTTCGATCAATGGTGTCGCGTTCATGGGTTCGCGACGCTTTGCCATTGCTGTCAGCAAAGCCCAGGACAGGCCCGTTAATCCGCGTGAAATCTGTTTTTGCAGCAAATGTTTGACGTAAAAGGAAGTGTGTAATGAGTAGTGTGTATTCGCCGACGGTGGCGGCGCAGCAGCCGTCACGCGGCGCGGAAGTCGCGCGCGGCATGCGGGCCGCGCTGCCCGTCATGGTGGGTTTCGTTCCGTTCGCGCTGGTGCTCGGCGCGCAAGCCGCACAAAAAGGCCTCGGCGCGCTCGAGGTGCCGCTGATGACCGGCCTCAACTTCGCAGGCGGTTCCGAGTTCACGGCCGTCCGCTTGTGGACCTCGCCTCCGCACATTGCGCTGATCGTCGCGATGTCGCTGCTCGTGAATGCGCGGCATATTCTGATGGGGGCAGCACTCGCACCGCGCATGCGCCATCTGCCGTTGCCGAAGGCGCTCGCCGCGCTGTTCCTGATGTGCGACGAAAGCTGGGCGCTGACACTCGCCGATGCCAATGCACGCAAAACCGAGCAGATCAGCGTCGGTTACTACATGGGCGTCGCGATCAACCTGTGGATGACATGGGTCGCGTTCACCGCGCTGGGCGCAATCCTCGGGCCGGTTTTAGGCGACATCGAACGATACGGCTTCGACATGGCCTTCACGGCGGTATTCCTGGTTCTTCTGAAAGGCATGTGGAAGGGCGCGAAGGCGTGCAGCCCGTGGCTGGTCAGTCTGGTCGCCGCCGCGCTCACGTACCGGCTGGTGCCGGGCGCGTGGTATGTCGCGGCCGGAACCTGCGCAGGCCTCGTCGCGGCGGTCGCGCTGGAGAAGCGCGATGCCTGATCTCGCGATTCTGACCACCATCGTGTTGATGGCCGCGTCCACGTACGCAACGCGAATTATCGGCTACGTGGCGCTGCGCGACCGCACGCTCAGTCCGCGTATGCGCGCGGTCATGGAGAACGTGCCAGGCTGCGTGCTGATCTCGGTGATCGCGCCGGCATTCGTGTCGCGCGATCCGGCGGACCTGATCGCGCTTGCGGTGACGTTGTTTGCGGCCAGCCGGTTTTCGCTGCTGCCGACGGTGGTGATCGGCGTGGTGGCGACGGGTTTGCTGCGTTATCTGATGGGATGACAGCCTGCGCTGTAGCGGTCGATTCTCCGGAAATCTGTATCTGAAAAACCAGGCGTTCAGTCGCTACAGTCATGTGGCGCGGAACGTTTTGTGCATCCCGTTCATGGACGGCGCAACGCCGCGCCACATTCAGAAGAAGCGATCACATGCAGATAACAGGCTTTCCCTTCGGCATCACCGACTGGGACACCGTTGAAGAAACCGAACACCCCGGCGAATGCGGCGTCGCCCGCTGGCGAACCCAGACCTTCGGCGCAATGCGTGTGAGAACCGTGGTGTATTCAGCGGGATACATCGCCGATCATTGGTGCGTGAAGGGACATTTTCTGCTGTGCGTCGAAGGCGAGTTGCGCACCGAACTCGCTGACGGACGCCAGTTCGTGCTGAAGCCCGGCATGAGCTACCAGGTTAGCGACGATGCCGAGCCGCATCGTTCGTCGACGGAAACCGGCGCGAAGCTGTTTATCGTCGACTGATTTTCAACGTGCACGGCGAGCGCCGCGACGCGGTCGCCGCGCATCCGCCTGTTCGCGGATCAGGTCGATCAACGCGCGCAATCCGGCCGGCATGTGACGGCGGCCCGGATAGTACAGACACAGGCCGTCCAGCGGCGGCGTCCATCCTTCCAGCACGCGGATCAGCGTGCCCTCCTGCAAATCCGCGGCGACGTTCCACTCGCTCATATACGCGAGACCGACGCCCGCCCGCGCGGCCTGCAGAATCAGCCCCGGCTCGTCGAGTGTCAGCGGGCCTTTTGCGTCGATGCGCAACGCCTCGCCGTGCCGCTCGAATTCCCATTGATAGATCGAACCGCTCGGCATCCGCATGCGGATGCATTGATGCGCGAGGAGGTCGGCGGGCGTGCGCGGCGGCTTGTGCCGCTTGAAATAGTCCGGGCTGCCGACCACGGCGAAGCGTTGCGTGTCGCCGAACGGCACTGCGATCATGTCTTGCGGCACGGTATCGGCGAGACGGATGCCCGCGTCGAAGCCGTCGGCGACGATATCGATCAGCTTGCCTTCGGTCACGATATCGAGCTTCATCTCCGGATACCGCTTGATGTAGTCGAGAAACAGCGCCATCACCTGTTTCGCCGCGCCTGCCGACGTATTGATGCGCAGCACGCCCGACACCGTGTCGCGAAAGCTGCCCGCCGTGTCGAGTGCATCGCGGATGGTGGAAAGCGCGGGCGCCACACTGTCGACGAACTGCGTGCCCGCCTCCGACAACGACACGCTGCGCGTGGTGCGATTGAAAAGCCGCACGCCGATGCGCGACTCCAGCGCGGCCACCGAGTGACTGAGCGCGGACGTGGAAACGCCCAGCTCGCTCGCCGCCGCACGAAAGTTACGATGCCGCGCGACGGCCAGCACCGCTTCGAGTTCACCCAGGCCAGACGTTTTCATTGTCCTAAATCCTTCAACGTTACATGCAAGATTGTACGGCTAGTCAGCGCAATGAAGCGGGTCTATTGTGTGTGGCATCCAGAACGTTTTCCGGGAGCAGTCATGCAGATCATCGACAGGATTTATATCGACGGCGAGTTCGTCAAACCGCACGGCGACGAGTATTTCGACCTTTTCAATCCGGCGACCGAGCAGGTGATAGGCCGTGTGCTGCTCGCCGACGCGCAAGACGCACGCGACGCCATCGCCGCCGCGAAGCGCGCGTTTGCGGCCTTTTCGCGCACCAGCAAGAGCGAGCGGATCGACATGCTGAAGCGTCTGCATGCGGCCGCCGTCGCGAGAGAGGATGAGTTGTACGAGGCCATTACCGAGGAGTACGGCGCGCCGGTTTCGCGCGGCCGATGGATGGCCCGCCACGCGAGCGACGTGCTGGCGGGCGCGGCAAAAGTGCTGGAAGACTATCCGTTCACGCGCCGTGCGGGCACTGCGGACGTGGTGATGCAGCCGCTCGGCGTGGCCGGACTGATTACGCCGTGGAATAGCGACGCGGGTTTTATCTGCGGCAAGCTTGCCGCTGCGTTGGCCGCGGGTTGCACGGCCGTGATCAAGCCGAGCGAGATGAGCGCGATTCAGACTCGCGTGATTACCGAAGCGTTGCACGAAGCGGGTCTGCCACCGGGCGTTTTCAATATCGTCACGGGTCGCGGCGACACGGTGGGGGCCGAGATCAGTTCGCATCGCGATGTCGCGAAGCTGTCGTTCACCGGTTCGACGGCGGTCGGCAAGACGATTCTGCGCACGGCGGCCAGCACGTTGAAGCGCGTCACGCTCGAGCTAGGCGGCAAGTCGCCGGTCGTCGTGCTGGACGACGCAAATTTTGAAGAAGTGGTTCCGCTGGTGATTCAGGCGGGCTTCATGAATAGCGGACAGGCGTGCATTGCGGGTACCCGCATTCTCGTTCCGCAAAACCGGCTCGCGGAATTCGAATCGCGCCTTCGTGACGAAGTGGCACGCACGCATTCAGGCGATCCACGCGATCCGCAAACCAGCATCGGCCCGATGGTCAGTCAGAAACAGTGGGAGCGAGTGCAGCGTTATATCCGCATCGGTATCGATGAGGGCGCGCGTCTGATCGCGGGCGGTGAAGGACGACCGGACGGTTTGCAGACCGGTTGGTTCGTACGTCCCACCGTTTTCAGCGACGTGCGCAACGACATGACGATTGCCCGCGAGGAAATCTTCGGACCTGTACTGTCGATTCTCACGTACCGCGATATCGAAGAAGCAATCGCGATTGCCAACGACACCGACTACGGCCTGCAGGCGTACGTGTTTTCCGCCGATACGAAGCGTGCTCGCGAAGTCGCATCGCGGATCGAAGCGGGCCGGGTTCTCGTCAACACGCTCGCGCATGAACCGGCTGCGCCGTTTGGCGGCTTCAAGCAATCGGGCATCGGTCGCGAATATGGCACATATGGACTGGAGGCGTTTCTCGAGCCGAAGGCGGTGATTGCGGCCGCATGAACGCGCTGTGTTGCCGCTAACCCGGCAAGGCCGTACGCGTCATCCGCTTCGCCTCGGCCGCATTGCTGACGTCCCAGAACGAAAGAATCTGCACGCCGAGGCGGCAGCGATGCCAGTACATGCCATGTAGACGCTGGCGAATATTGTTCAGCGCCATCCACGTGGCGCCTTCGATCTCGACCAGCGCGGCGGGATGATCGTCGCCTTCGCCGATCAATTGAATCTCGTGGCACGCAGCGTGCGAATAGCGGAATATCAATTCACGTAATTCGTCGGCCGTGACGTCGTGGGGCAGTCCGCTAACCAGCAACTTCATGACGGTACTCGCAGGGAAAGTGGCGTTAGCCGTTCATGATGCTGACGCCGCCGTCGACGAAGATCGTGTTGCCGGTCATCCGCCGCGCGTAGGGTGTCGCGAGAAAGGCGCAGGTGTAGCCCACATCCATGATGTCGACGAGTTCGCCGATCGGTGCAAGCTCGGCCGCTTCGGTGAGCAGAAGATCGAAGTCTTTCAGGCCCGACGCGGCCCGCGTTTTCAGCGGACCCGGCGAAATGGGATGCACGCGAATGCGCTGCGGCCCGAGTTCGTGCGCGAGGTAACGGCACGATGCTTCGAGCGCGGCCTTGACCGGGCCCATCAGATCGTAATTCGGCACGACGCGCGTCGCGCCGAGATAGCTCATCGCGAACAGCGAGCCGCCTTCGTCCATCAACGGCGCAGCAAGCCGAGCCATGCGGATGAACGAGTGGCACGAGATATCCATCGCCTGCGCAAATCCCTGCGCGGAACTGTTCAGCAGGCCGCCTTGCAGGTCGTCCTTCGGCGCGAAAGCAATCGAATGAATGCCGACATCGAACCGTCCCCATGTCGCGCGAATCGTTTCGAACACCTCTTCCAGTTCGCCGGCTTTCGATACGTCCAGCGGCAGAAAAATCGATGCGCCCAGTTCCTGCGCGAGCGGTTCGACGTAGGTCTTCGCCTTGTCGTTCAGATACGTGATCGCGAGTTCCGCGCCAAGTTCGCGGAACGCTTTCGCACATCCATACGCAATTGAATGCTCGTTCGCGATGCCGACGATCAGCACCTTGCGCCCCGTGAAAGGCTGTGCAGAGAGCTTGTCCATGCTTACTCCTCCAGTCGGTGCAACGCGTGTCGCGCGATCATCAGTTCTTCGTTGGTCGGGATGACCCACACGTCGACAGCGCTTTGCGGGTCGCTGATAAGCGGGCCGTGTTTCGCGTTCGCCTGCGGGTCGAGCAACACGCCGAGCCATGCCGCTGCGCGGCACACGCGCTCGCGCACCGGTGCCGCATATTCGCCGATGCCCGCCGTGAAGACGATCGCGTCGAGACCGCCGAGCGCGGCCGCGAGCGAGCCGAGTTCGCGCGAGATGCGATAGCAGAACAGATCGACGGCTTCGGCGGCAGCGGGCACGTCGCTCGCGAGCAGCGTGCGCATGTCGCTCGATACGCCCGAGACGCCGAGCAGACCCGAGCGCTTGTACAACAGCGCTTCGATCGCGCGCGCGTCCATGTGCGCTTCTTCCATCATCCACAGCACGACGCCGGGGTCGAGGCTGCCCGAACGCGTGCCCATTACGAGTCCTTCGACGGCGGTGAAGCCCATCGTGCTGGCGACGCTTTTACCGTGATTCAGCGCGGTCATGCTCGCGCCGTTGCCGAGATGCAGCACCACCGTTTTGCCGTACGCGGCACGCTCGTCGTATTGCGGCAGAACGCTCGCGATGTACTCATACGACAGACCATGAAACCCGTAGCGCCGCACGCCGCGTTGCGTGATGTCGGGCGGCAGCGCAAAACGCGTGGCGAGCGCCGGTTGCGTGTGATGGAAGGCGGTATCGAAGCAGGCGATTTGCGGCAACTGCGGATTGCGCGAGCAGATCGAACGGATTGCCGCGAGGTTGTGCGGTTGATGCAGTGGCGCGAGCGGCACGAGCGATTCGAGTTGCGCGAGCACTTCGTCATCGACACGCACAGGTTCGGAATAACGTTCGCCGCCGTGTACCACGCGATGGCCGACCGCGAGCAAGGTCGCGTCGCCCGCGTGTCCGCGCAACCAGTCGAGCAGGAACGCGATGGCGTTGTCGTGGCCGAGACGCTCGCCCTCCGGCCAGCGTTTCTCGTCGACGATTTCGCCGTCCTGGCGTTTCACCTGAAAGCGCGGATTGCTGTAAATCTCTTCGAGCTTGCCACCGGCAATTGGATCGAGCACGCCGCCGTTCACCGAGAATGCGTGAAATTTGATGCTGGACGAACCCGCATTGATGACCAGAATGACGTCCATGCGAGCGCCCCTCTCAGACGATGACGGAAGAAAGGTTCTCGCGCCGCGCCGGCGCAACGAGCGACGCGACCGCGCACGACGCGAGCCTCGTCATCACCGAATCCGCGCGGCTGGTGAGGATGATGGGAACCCTCGCGCCCAGCACGATGCCCGCAGCATCCGCGCCCGCCAGAAACGACAGGCTCTTGGCGAGCAGGTTGCCCGCTTCGAGGTCCGGCACGACCAGCACGTTGGCGTGCCCGGCGACCGGCGAGCGGATGCCCTTGGTTTTCGCGGCTTCTTCGCTGATCGCGTTGTCGAGCGCGAGCGGGCCGTCGAGAATGCCGCCGGTAATCTGCTGGCGATCGGCCATCTTGCACAGCGCGGCGGCATCGAGCGTGGAGGGCACTTTCGAATTGATGGTTTCCATTGCCGACAGAATCGCAACCCGCGCAGCCGGAAAACGCAATGCGTGAGCCAGGTCGATCGCGTTCTGCACGATGTCGCGTTTTTCGTCGAGCGTCGGCGAGATGTTGACGGCTGCGTCGGTGATGATCAGCGGGTCTTCGTGTCCTGGTACGTCCATCACGAAGCAGTGGCTGACGCGCCGCTCGGTGCGCAGGCCCGTGCCGCGCGCGACCACGGCGGCCATCAGTTCGTCCGTGTGCAGCGAGCCTTTCATCAGCGCCTGCGCGCTGCCTTCATGCACGAGTTGCACCGCCATGTCGGCGGCCGCGTGACTGTGCGCTACGTCGACGATGGGCAGATCGCCCAGATCGAGATTGCCTTCGCGGGCGGCCGCTTCCAGCTTCGCGCGCGGCGCAACGAGGATCGGCGCGATCAGATGAAGCCGGGCGGCTTCGATGACCGAAGACAACGAATCGTGATCGCACGGATGCGCGACGGCGGTCGGCAGCGGCGGTAGCGTTTTGGCGAAGGCGATCAGGCGTTCGTACTTCTCGCGTTTGTGTTCCATGTGCTGGGCCCTGGATTGGCGTGTCGATAACGGAACGGTTCGAACCGCTCGAACCGTTCAACCTGCCCGAACGATTCAGACTTTCTGACGCACCTTGTCAGGCGGCGCTTTTTTTGTCTTTGACGCAGATTCAAAAATGGTCAGCACGCGAGCCAGATCGGCGCGCTCGTTGTCGTCGAGCGGTAACGTGGTGCTGAGTTTGTCGATGTGACGTGCAGCCTGATGGATTTCGGCAGGTGCTGTGCCCGCGAGCATGCCGGGCAGCGCGTCAAGCGCGGCGTCGGCATCGAGGCGCAGCAGTTCGGCCTGGTCGCGAATCACCTGTTTGAACGAAAGAACGCCTTGATCGGACAGGGTGCCGAGCATGGCGCGCGCCTGGTTGAAGCGGCGCTCGTCGGCGACTCCATGCGTTCTGCGCACAAAAAGCAGCGCACGTATGCTTGCTTCGACGAGTCCGCCTTTCGACATGGTCTCGCGCAGCCGCTGCTGTTCAATGGCAACCGGTACGTGTCGCGCGTTGACGTCGTGTGATGGCGCGTGCGCGCTGCCGTGCTGCGGAGCGAGGCCCGCGAGCGCCTGGAGCCATGGCGATCCGTAGACCGTTTCGAAAATCTGTTCGACCGCGGCGTCGCGCGCGTCGCGATACAGGTTCAGGGATGTGACGATCGAATCCGACACCGCATTCTGCATTTGCCAGAACGGGTTATCGACGGCGGCGGGTTCGCGCGTTTCCTTGACGCGTTCAGCGGCCTGCGCAACGCCCGAGGCCAGCGGATGACGATCCGACCACGCTTCATACGGCACCCGCAGCGGATGCAGGCGGCTCGCCAGCTCCGCGCCCCACGGTGTCGCGCACAAACGCACCCACGGCTGGACGAAGCCGCGATACAGGCCGAGATTCAGATTCGACACATAAGCGGCGGTGGCGAAGCGTCGATCGCTTTCGTCGTCCGGCTGCACGATCGCGCGCACGTCTTCGATGCTGCGCGGTGAAATCGACAGTACATGGTCGCCTTCGACCAGCTCCGCGTGCGGCGTCGCCTCGGTTTTCGCGCCCATTTGAGCTTCATACAGACCGGATGGCAGCAGGTCGATAAGATCGATGTTGCTGACGAATTCGCGATGCTCCTTGCGCCCGGTGCTGCTCGACACGAAGATGCCGAGATGGCCGATATTGTCGTGCGTCGCGTAGACGATGGTCTGCTTGTGTCCGAACAGTTCGGCGTCGTCGTGATACAGGTCCGTGATCCAGCCAAGCGCCTGCGGCGGCGGTGTGATGTTGTCGCCATACGAACAGAACACCACGATCGGCGAGCGGATGTTGCGCAGATCGAGGCGCACCCCGTCCGACAGCACGATATTGCCGCCTGAAAGCCGGTTGCCGACAAACAGGTTGTCGACGATGTACTGCATTTCCACCGCGTTCAGAAACACGTGGCCGCCCCAGTACTTTTCGAAGCCCAGATAGCGGGGCGCTTCGGTGTCGATTCTGGCGTACAGGTTGTAGTTCTTTTGCCAGAGCGTATTCGCCGGATTGAGGTTCTCGAAGTTCTGCACGAGCCACGCGCCGTCGAAGCGGCCGCCGCCGAGATCGCCGGTCAGCGCGGTGAGCCACGAACCGCCGAGCATGCCGCCGGAATAGCGCATCGGATTCTTGCCGCGCCAGCCGGCCCAGTAAGAAACCGGAGCGCCCGCGACGATGATCGGCCCGAACAGGTCCGGGCGCATCGCGGCGGTCATCAGGATCTGCCAGCCTGCCTGGCAATTGCCGATCACGGCAGGCTTGCCGGGGCTACCCGGATGCAGCTCGATCACTTTCTCGAGAAACGCGGCTTCGGCGCGCATCACGTCCTCGACGGTCTGACCGGGAACGGGATTGGGAAGAAAGCCGACGAAATAGCACGGATGTCCCGCGCGCAACGCAGCGCCGATTTCGCTGTCACGCTTGAAGCCGCCGATTCCCGGGCCGTGTCCCGCGCGCGGATCGAACACGACAAAGGGCCGCAGACGTCCGGGATCGTGCTCCTCGACCGGATCGTGATGGGCTTGCAGATCGGCGGGGGCGACGATGCGCACGAGTCCGTAGTTGACCGGGCGCGGCAACGTGCGTCCGTCGACGATTAATTCGACGCTGAAATCGAGCACATTGGGCGTGCGTTCGTTCAGATGCGTTTCGTACTGGTTGCCGCGCTCGCGCATCACGTCGGCGAACAGCACGGAGCGTTGCCACGCGTCGATCGCGTAGTCGGCGGCGGCGTGCGCGAAAGCCGTGAACGGCGGGAATGCGTACGGCGAAGCGATGGCGGGATGAGCGGATGCGTCAGGCGTATCGGGTGTATCGAGTGGCTGATTGGAGTCGTGCATGCCGCTTTAACCTCCTCGAAGAGTCGGCGCTACTGCGTGGCTGCTCAGGTGTGGCCGATGCTGCGGAGCCGCTTCTGCGCGGCATTAGGACCGGATTGCGGGCCTGGCATGAAAACACGCGGATGTTGCCCATGATCGGCAAAAGCCAGGGCAAAGCAATGACATGTGTGCAGCTGCGCCGACTAGTTGTCACGCGGCCCGGCCCGTGGTTTTAAACGGTCATGTGCCGCGTGTTGCACTGCGTCATCTTACGGAGTCTAGGCGGTGACAATTGATCTGGCAAACCGGAATTCGAGGAGATTTGACGGCGCGCATAAACGATTGAAACGGACGGGTGCGGCTGACATTTTTAGCCGATCGTTTACTGTTTTGGCGAAGACGCCGGCTGGAACGCCATGCCGCCTTCCGCGTCGCTCCAACGGGCGACCCATTCGGGCAATACCGGCGATGGCTGTGATACATCCGCGAGTTGCATCAATTCGGCGGTCGTCACGATACCGCCGCTGCGCTTCAGAAATCGTGCACGCACGACAGCCAGTGCAATTTCGACGTTATCGCGGACGAATCCCTGCTCGATGAAGATATGTTTTTCGTCCCAGCCGATAACACGGGTACGCACGTCGTAACGATTGCCGAGTTCTAGCGAGCGGTGAAATCGAATTGTTTCCAGCGTGACCACCGGATACCAGCGTTGCGTGTTCAATTGCCGCCACAGGCCGCTGCGCATCATCAGATCGACGCGCGCCAGATCGAGGATCGTCAGATAGCGGCCGTTGTTCATGTGGAGCAAAACGTCGAGGTCGTTTAGCCAGACGCGAAACGGGGTGATGCAGGTGTCGAGCACGTTCAACCGGCTACGGCGACGGCTGGTAAAAATCAGAAGCAATAGACGAAACAGAAGACTCATGCGAAAGCCCGGTCATGGAGTGCGCCGCAAGCGGCAAGGAAAACGTGCATGGTAGTCGGGCCGATGCGCTTTGGGAGGTGGAGGGCCGGGCAAATCTATAGAGCGCTCCTTCGAATTGAGAGGACCGAATTGCTTACACGTCCCCGCAAAAATGCGGGCTTGCGAGTGATTCAGGTACATTGGCTGTCGTCGAGCAGGTTCGTCGATAGCCGCACGCATTCTCGCGGAATACGGCTGCCTGTCGACGCGTACGCCGTGGTCGCATGCCTTCGTAGATGCGGCACGCGGCGCGAGTTTTCGCGTCGCCCTCGTCAAAGAAGGCGGCGCACCTGAACCAGTCATTGCCCGATTGTTCTCCGTCGAGATCGGCGTGCAGAACCTGTGCGTGTGGCCACCCGGCCACGAAGCGCACCCGGGTAGTGTGCAATGCTTAACCCAATGCTAAAAAATCTCTGGTACGTCGTCGCTCCTTCTGCACAACTCGGTTCCGCGCTGCTGCCGGTCAAACTGCTCGGTCAGGCGTTCGTTGCCTTTCGCGACGAACACGGCGCGGCGCGTCTGCTGTCCGATATCTGCGTGCATCGCGGCGGGTCGTTGTCGGCCGGCACGAAGGCAGCGCACACCGTGCAGTGCCCGTATCACGGCTGGCGATTTAACGGCGATGGCGTCTGCACTCAAATTCCCGCCCAACCGGACCTGCGCATTCCCGCGAAGGCGCGCGTGGATGCGTATCCGGTGGTCGAACGCTACGGCTGGATCTGGGCGTTTCTCGGCGATCTGCCGGAGGTCCAGCGGCCACCGTTGCCCGCACTCGACTGGGTCGACGATCCGGCGTTCCGCGTCGTGTCCGGACACTTCGACTGGGACGCCAGTTGGGATCGCGTGATCGAAAACGGGCTCGACTTCGCGCATGCGCCGTTCGTACAGGGGTCGACTTTCGGCGACCCGGATCATCCGCAGATCGACGCATTCGAGGTGCGCACCGATTCCTGGAGCGGCGACGCCACGATGACGATGCGCAGACCGGTCAGGCAAGGACTGCTGCGTCGCCGGGCGACGGGACAGGCGGTGGCGGTCGAGACGCGGCCAGGCTTTCATCTGTCGGGGCCGTGCGTGACGCTCGAATTGCGGCCGCGTGATGGATGGACGATCCAGATCGTGTCGGCGCACGTGCCGGTCGGACCGAACCGGACTCGCACATGGTGGATGATGGGGCGCACGTTCATGCGTTCGGCGCTGTTCGACCGCGTGACCGTGAATCGCAATCTGCGTATCTTCCGCGAGGATCACGAGATATTGCGGCGGGTTAGACCCGAGCGCGTCCCGGATGACTGGCAACGGGAAGTGTCGGTGAAATCGGACGCGTTGCAGATTGCGTTTCGACGCCGGGTCCTCGAACTCGAAAAGCAGGGGTGCCGGATCGACGAGGCGCGGGTGGAGCGCGACTATCGCGGCCGCCTGGCCTGCGCGATTCCCGGGCCCGCGCGGCGCGAAGTCAGCGGATGGGCGATCGATGCGATTCCGGTCGTGGCGGCGCGAGAGGATTGATGTCGTTGCGGGTTCGCCCACCGGAGACGTTTGTTCCAGTGGGTGAACCCGAATGGCGGCCTGCTTTGGGCGTCGGTTTTGACGTCCGCGTTTTCGCTATGTTTCCGCTCTCAAACCCCGACCTTCGCCAGCTCCCCATACACGCGATGCAGCCAGATTTTCACGCGCTGCCGGTCGAGCAACCCGAGAGCGGCCCCCGCGCCGTCCTGATGATTGACCGCCGCCCAGAAACTCGCGCTGTGCCGGTCGACCTTCTGCATCGTCGCGTCGGGCAGACGGCGTAACGTCACCACGCTCGCGCCGAGTGCTTCGGCGCGCTCGCGTTCGCCGGACGCGTCGAGGATGTCGAAGCGGTCGCCGCGAATTTCATTCAGCACGATCACCAGCTTGACGCGTCCGCCGAACTGGTCGAGCCACTGCCGCAACAGGTCCACCGAATCGCGTCCGGCGTCCATCACATGCCACCACGTCAGCGTCAGACCGTGTTCGGTGGCCAGGCCGACCGCATCCGTGTCCTCCAGCCATTGACCGAGCGCCTGCTGCGTCTGCGCGGCGAGATCGACCAGAACCCGCTGCCCGGGATTTTCCAGCGCACGTTCGATGATGGGATCGAGACTGTCGTGCCGGTCCAGCACCGCCGGAACCGTGAAGTCCGAGTAGAAGCGCAGCAACGCGCCGTGGGATCTGTCGGTGTCGAAGCCGACGAACGGAATGTTTTCGTCGATAAAGTACTGGGCCAGAATCCGGGCTACCAGTGATTTCCCTACGCCGCCTTTCTCGCCGCCAATGAAATGGATGACGCTCATCTGTACAGATCCTTTGTTGTGAAACCAGCAGGGTGGAAAGCAGAAGCTAGCAAAGAAAGGAGACAGTACTGCGACCAGGGCATCGGAAAGAAAAGAAAGGTGAGAAATAGTTGGCGGTTCTCTTCTGTCTCGCGCGGCAACGTACAGAAAAAGAGAAGCTGGAGCGTGGCCGGAAGTACTCGTTTGCGTATTCGCCTGGCGGTTTATTCCTGAAAGCACTCGGCCGGCAATCTGCTTTATACGCCGCAATTAATTTGTCAATTCTCTTAAACGAGTATTCGCAAAACCGTTGATAAAGCAATCAACGCGGCTTCGTCATCGGTTGTTTTTTCCGCTTCATCTTACGTCGGCTCGCCGGGAAGCTGACAGTGCGCTAACCGCCTCATATATATAGAAAAAAATGTGCCACGGTCAATGGAATGTGCTAGAAAATAGCTATTGCACGGCGCACGGATAATCGCCGCACGGGGCAACACAAGCGAACTTTGTTTTTTGAATTCTTAATCGGCCGCGAGGTGGATCGTGAGAATAAAAACGCTTTTAGGGTTTGGGGTAACGACGGTTGCCTCTGCGCTAACGCTACAGTGCGGCCCGGCATGGGCCGACGGTCCCGAGACGGCTTATGCCGACGAGGATGCACCCGCGGCGTCGCTCAGTCCAAACGAGTATCAGGTCAATGCGGACGGCATGAAAGAAGATCCGAACGCGAAAATGTCGGACGTGGCGCGCGCTTATCGCAATGGCTATATCAACCGCGGTAAGGAAGATCAGGCGGGCTACAACGCAATGATCGACTCGCATAACCACGGTCAGCGGCAACCTGCGAAGACGGACGTGGCCCGCGTGGATGTACCGCCGCTGCCGGCCGGCGTTCCTGAAGACGACAATTCGAAGTACACCAGTATTCCGGCACAACCTCGCCAGTACGCGCAACGCCAGGTGCCGCAACCTCCGCAGCAGCCACAGCAATATCAGCCGCAGCCACAGTACCGGCAGGCTTATCAGGCGCAGCAATACGCTCCCGCGCCGATGCAGTATCAGCCCGCGCCTCAGTATGTTCAGGCTCAGCCGCAGCCGGTCTATGCGGATAGCCAGCCCGTGTACGTGCGGCAGGACTATGCGCCGCCGCCTGTCCAGTACGTTCCGGTCTACGGTCAGCAGCAGTACATGCAGCCGCAATACGAGGAAATGCCGGTGGTGGATGTCATGCAGCCCATGGCGCCGCCGGTTGCGTATCAGGTTTACCGGCCGCCAGTTTATGTCGCGACGCCGCGTATGTACGCGTACCGTGCGCAGCCGGTGATGAGCTACGGTATGTGGCGCTAGGGCGTGACGGGATTACCGCATAGTCGACTGCGTAGTCGCCAGAAACAGCGGAGAAGCCTGGTCGGGCGCGTGCAATGCGCGCCCGATTCGCACTTCTTCGCTGTGTGTTTATCCGCGCTATTGATTACTCACTGATCTTTTCTTTTATTCGCGCCGAGAGTGCCGGGCGCATCAGAACCCTGCGGCCACCCGCGCGACAATTTCTTCGCGCCGCGCTATCGAACCCGCAAACCGTCGGCGCACCGACTCCACGACTGCCTGCGGTGCGCTCTCCGGGCTGCCGGCATCGAACGGTGGAGCGGGCGCGTATTCGAGCAGTAGCTGAACCGCTTGCGCTTCCTGTTCGCCGATCAGTTCTTTCGCCAGCGTCAGCGCGAAATCGATTCCGGCGGTAATGCCGCCGCCTGTCACCCGGTTTCTATCGCAGACCACCCGCTCGCGCACGGCAATCGCCCCCAACGGCTCAAGCAGATGATGCGACGCCCAGTGCGTCGTCGCGCGATATCCACGCAGCAAGCCCGCCGCGCCGAGAACGAGCGAACCGGTGCAGACCGACGTGACGAAGCGCGCGTGATCCGCCTGACGTCGCAGGAAAGCGAGTGTTTCAGCGTCCTCCATCAGATCGCCGACGCCGGCGCCGCCGGGTACGCAAATCACATCGAGTGCCGGGCAAGTGTCGAACGTGGTATTCGGGACCAAGGTGAGCCCGCTGCTGGCCTTCAGCGGCGAGAGATCTTTCCCTACCAGATGGACGGCGGTATCGGGCAGCGACGCGAATACTTCGTGTGGTCCGGTCAGATCGAGTTGCTGCACGTCGGGGAACAGAAGAAAGCCAATCTGAAGCGTCATCGCGGAACCTCGTCGGGTAAGGGTTGGTAAGGGGTGTTGAGCAGGTTGCGGTGTTCTGCCGGGGTGCCGCAAACCGGAAGCAGATAGCGGTGATGGACAACCTCACTGTACCCAGTTACCGTATGGCGGGAATGACATAGAGCCCACATTTTCCGCCATCCGCCTGAACACTCAACCATGCGCGCACAGCCCCGATCGATCGACATCCTCGCTTTTCCCGACGTGCAACTGCTCGACGTCACCGGACCGCTGCAAGTGTTCGCCTCCGCGAACGAACTCGCGCGTCAGCGTGGTCTTCCTGCTCCTTACGTGCCGCGCGTGATTGCCGCGCAGTCGGAGCCGGTGGTGTCGTCGGCGGGATTGGGACTCGCCGCGTATCCATTGCCGTCGGCGAACGAGCGCTCGGACACGCTGATCGTCGCGGGAGGGCGAGGGGTTCACGCGGCCTCGCGGGATGCGCGCCTCATCCGCTGGGTCCAGCGACATGCGGCCAACTCGCGGCGCGTCGCGTCGGTCTGCACGGGTGCGTTTCTGCTAGCCGCAGCCGGTTTGCTCGACGGACGCCGGGTCGTCACGCACTGGGCGCACTGCAATGAACTCGGACAGCAATACCCCGCATTGCAGATCGAGCCCGATCCGATTTTCATTCAGGACGGGACGGTCTGGACTTCTGCCGGCGTCACCGCCGGTATCGATCTCGCGCTCGCGCTGGTCGAAGAAGATTCAGGCCGCGCGTTGGCACTCGACGTCGCGCGCGAACTTGTGGTCTTTCTCAAGCGGCCAGGGGGGCAGGCGCAATTCAGCACGACCTTGCTGATGCAGAAAGACGGCGATCAATTCGGAGAACTGCACGCGTGGATCGTCGAACATCTGAACAGCGATCTCTCAGTTGCCGCGCTCGCCGGGCGTATCGGAATGAGCGAGCGGAGTTTCATGCGCCACTACCGCGCGAAAACCGGCAAGACACCTGCGCGGGCAATCGAACAGATCCGCACTGAAGCCGCTTTGCGTTTGCTCAGCGAAACGTCGCTGCCGGTTAAACGCATTGCGGTACGGTGCGGATTTGGCAGTGAAGAAACCATGCGGCGCAGTTTGCTGCGGGCCGTCGCCGTTACGCCGCAGGCTTATCGGGAGCGCTTTGCGTAGAGGCGTAAAGCTTGAAGGAACGCCCAAAACAATAGAGCGCGCTATTCAATTCAAATCGCCTTAACGGTATGGATTAGATAAGAAGAAAGTTAATCGCGGTTTGTGCCGGGTGTTCCGGCCGGAACATCTGTTTGCGTTCGCTGCCGTACATTACATGCGTCTGACAAGGAATATTTTGAGGCTGATTCTCGTTCTCACCCTTTTTCGGCAACCACATAAATATGCGCTCCTTGTCAGACGCAACAGGTCAAACCGTGGCGAAAAGAATTCGAATCGACAAAGGCGTTGCACTGCAGTCTTATCACAGTGTGATTCCAGTTGAGACAATCGCCGCAATTAACGAGATGATCGACCGCTCATTCGGTAACACGCCGCAACGGACGCAGTCAGGAGAGACCGCGGCCGAGTTGATACGCCGTGGCGATGCATTTAAAAAACTGGAGGAGACAGTTTGCGCCGATGCGCGCGAAAAGGCCGCAAGAACCGGACAGATCGATTTGCCGTTAAAGCCTTTTCATGTACTCCGTTGTGCAAGCAAGGCGAGTGGAGCCGAAAGTAACAACCGTCACTACGATTCCCATTTACTGACCTTTCTTATTCCGCTGCAACTCGCGCCGGACGGTATTTCCAATGGCGATCTGGTGATGTATCGGCGTCCGCGTCTATCGGTGACAACGCCGGGCAATATGATCTGCAAGATGCGTCATGGCTTTCTGCGCAGCCTGCCGCTAACGTGCCGCAGATGGCTGACGTTGCGCGATCTGCGTGTCGGCAATTGTTCGCGCATACCCGTGCAGGTGGGCAGCGTCTACGCATTCAATGGATTCGCGATCCAGCATGGCAATCTGGATGTCGAAGTAGGGCAGCGCCGCACGCTGCTCATTCATTATTACGACCCGGGTCATTCGCTGGGATTGAGCGAAATGCTGCGCCGCGAGCGTATCCCGGCCACGCGCTGAAGATGTGCCAACCGGCGCGGACCGACCGAAGCCAGTCGCGTGCCGCCGGTTCATCGCACTACTGCGGCAAGACAATCGACAGACCCCGTCAGCGGGTCGAGCCGCGAATGCGGTCCACCTGATCGTTGAGTTGCGTCACCGAATTGGCGAGAAACTTGGCGCGCGCGTCGAGATGAAACACCAGCAGCGTCGCGACCAGAATGATGAGCGCCGAAGGAATCACGGCGGCCGCCAGCCATTCCGGCCGGATGCCACCCGTCGCACCGCAAATCGCGTCGGGCGCGAAATTCGCCGCCGCCATGCCGGTGTAATGCATGCCCGCAATCGCCACGCCCATGATGCAGGCCGTGCCGATCCGCTTGCGCATGACGTGCTGATGATCCGTGCCCCGCAGCGAGTGCGCACCCCAGAGCGCCGCCGTCGATGCGGCGATTGCGATCAGGATCGACAGCGCGAACACGACGGGGTCGTAGTGGATAGCGGGATGCATCAGCATCGCGGCCATGCCGACGTAATGCATGCTGGCGATTCCGAGTCCCATCAGAATGCCGCCGGCGAGCAGCCGGCCCAGACCGAGCCGTTTGCGCGTGACGATAAACAGCGCGAACCACGAAACGAGTATGGCGATGATCAGCGAGTAGCAGGTCACCGCGAAGTCGTAGCCGAGCGGTATGGTCAGCGAGAACGACAGCATGCCGATGAAGTGCATCGACCAGATACCGATGCCCATCGCCAGCGCCCCGCCTGCGAGCCATATCTGTCGCGAGCGTGCGTAGGCGAGCAGGGAAATCCGGTCGGCAAGGTCGAGCGCCGTGTAGGACGCGAGTGTCGCGATGATGAGGGAAAACGCGACTAACCCCAGGTTGTAGCTACTTTGCATAGTCGGCGGCTTTTTAAAAGAGCTCGATTAATGTTATTGACAGCATGGCAGGGATTCTCCTGTGACGAAGAACCTCGGCTCCGCCCATCGCACCGGCCCGTGCGATTGTGACGTGACGCTGTGTCTCTCCCGCTACAACCGGATCGCACTCCGTGCGGAATCACGAAGCTATCCGTACGATGTCCCGGGATTGTGGGTTGGGGACGTCATGCGGATATCCGGTTGAGCAAAGTTGATTCTAGTGCAAGTTCATCGGAAGCTAATCGAAAAATTGAAGCCGAATCAGGCCTTGTTTCAGTTAATTCGATGCGAAATGCATTGCCGGTTAATTCGGTGATCGAATGGGCATAAGTCATTGTCGAATAAGGAAATGACAATGGAAAAAGGGTGCGCTTTTCTATGTAGTCGTTTCAGATTGCCGCCGGTTGCTGGGGCTATCTGAAAGATTCAGGAGTGAATTGTTCGAGCGGCTATGGCGGCGCTATTGCTGCGTCGAAAGCCATCCGTTCATGGCAGTGGGGTGACTCTCATCGCCGTCTGCGGGTTGACGGCACGAAGAGCGGGTTCTGGAGCATCAAGCAGGAGATTTTTTCCGCCGATGCATCGCGCATTGGAATTGCGTGACTAGGTGGGAAATCGGCGCGAAGAATGTGCGCCGGGAAGGGAATTGAACGAGTGGGTTTGGCAAATCGAGGTAAGGACGCGGCGTCGGTTTTGACGCGCGTCGTCCGGTGGACGACGCGCTTGAGCGACCGCTTTTTAATGCCGCAAAATCACTGCGGTTGCACGCCGGTTTTCTGCGTGGACGCATCGCCCGTTTGCACCGGTGCCGGAGTCGGTGCCGGCGCCGAACCTGGCGCACCGGGATGCCGCGGATCGTGAAGACTATCCGCTGACCAGCCGCCGCCCAGGTCGCCGAACAGCGAAGCCGAATCCAGCAGACGTGTCTCCTGCACATTCAGCGCGGTCTGCTGGGTACTCAACTGCGTAGCCTGCGCGGTCGCCACGGTGGTGTAGTCGACGGTGCCCGCCTGGTACTCGTCGAGCGCGATCTGGGCACCGCGATTCGCGTCGGCAACAGCCGAGTCGAGCACGACCGTCTGCTGCGCCAGAATCCGCAAGCCGGACAGATCGTCTTCGACGTTGCGGAAGGCCGTCAGCACCGTGTTGCGATAGTTGGCGACAGCCGAGTCGTAAGCCGCCTTCGCTGCATCGACGTCCGCGCTGCGCAGGCCGCCGTCGAACAGGGTTTCGGTCGCACTGCCGCCGAGCGACCACACGTAGTTGCCGACGTTCAGCAGGCCGGCCAGCGGCGACTGTGTAAAGCCCGCGAGCGCCGACAGCGAGATGTCCGGGTAATACGCGGCCACCGCCACGCCAATCGCCGCATTCTGCGAAGCCATCTGACGCTCCGCCGTGGCGATGTCGGGGCGGCGTTCGAGCAGCGTCGACGGCACGCCGATCGGCACGTCGGGCAGCGTCGGCATGGTGGTGCTGTGCGTGATCGACAGTTCCTCGGGGTTCTTGCCGACCAGCACGGCAATTGCATGCGCGTACTGTGCCCGCGCGACGCCGAGCGCGATCAGGCTCGACTGCGCGTTGGCGAGCTGGGTGCGCGCCGTGATCACGTCGCTGGGGGCGACCGTGCCCGCCTGGTCCTGGTTGGCCACCACCTCCAGCGAGTGCTGATATGCGTCGACCGTTTTTTGCAGCAGGTCGATATTGGCGTCGCTGGTACGCAGTTCGATGATCGCGGTGGCGAGCGCCACCTGTTCCGACAGCGTCGCATTCGCGAGTGTCGCTTCGCTCGCCTGCGCAGTCGCGGCGCTTTCTTCGATCGTGCGGCGCACCGAGCCCCACAGGTCCGGCGCCCAACTCACGTTGCCTTCGAGCGAACCCGCGTTGACCACCTTCGCCGCGTTGCCGCTGGCGGCGCGCTCCTTGGTGGCCGAGCCGGTTGCGCCGATCGTCGGGAACAGACTGGCGTGCGCGACCCGCACTTCGGCGAGTGCTTCCTGATAGTTTGCGTAGTCCTCGCGCACGGTCTGGTTCGATACCGACACCAGCGGTTCGAGCTGATCGATCAGCGGATCGTGAAACGCAGTCCACCAGTCGCCCTTGGGACCGGACGCCGACGGCACAGCCTGAGTCCAGCCGGGCAGTTCCGAGAACGTGGCGGGCACGTTGACCTGCGGGCGGTGATAGTCGGGGCCGACCATGCAGCCGCTGACCAGCAGCGCCAGCGCGGCGGCGGCCAGTGGCCGGAGCGGAGCAAGCAGCGGCGCAGCAGGGCGCCGCGTCGCATCAGTGCAATTGAGCTCACTACCCGAGCCATCGACGACATCTGTGCCGCCAAACCGTTTGAGGGAAATCTTCATCGTCATGCCTTCGTATCCGGTTGTCCGGGTTGGTCCTCGTTCCGGTTCCAGGGCAGGTTCGCGGACCACTTGACCAGCTTGCCGCGCAGGCGGTCGAGATAGAGGTAGATCACCGGTGTCGTGTACAGCGTAAAGACCTGGCTCAGGATCAGCCCGCCCATCACGGTGATACCGAGCGGCTGACGCAGCGACGCGCCCTGGCCGATACCGATTGCGAGCGGCACCGCACCGAGCACGGCGGCGAACGTGGTCATCATGATCGGCCGCAGACGCACCACAGCGGCCGCATGAATCGCGTCGCGCGCGGGCATGTTTTCGCTGCGCTGCAACTGGATCGCCACGTCGACCATCATGATGCCGTTCTTCTTCACGATGCCGATCAGCAGGATGATGCCGATCAGCGCAATCACCGAGAACGGCGTGCCGAAGATCAGCAACGCGAGCGTCGCGCCGATGCCCGCGGACGGTAGCGTCGAGAGAATGGTCAGCGGGTGGATCGAGCTTTCGTACAGCACGCCGAGCACGATATACACGACGCCGAGCGCAGCGAGAATCAGCAGCGGGATCGTCCCCATCGACTGCGAGAACGCCGCCGCCGCGCCGGCAAACGAGCCGTGAATGCTCGCCGGCATGCCGATTTCGCGAGCCGTGTTGTTGATCGCCTCGGCGGCCTTGCTGAGCGAACCGCCGGCCGGCAGGTTGAACGAAACCGTCGCGGCGACGAGGCCGCTCTGATGGTTCACCTGGGTGGCCGTATGGCTGTTCGCGAACGAGGCCAATGCTGCCAGCGGCACCATGGTTTCCGCCGACGTACTGTCTGCGCTGCCGGTCGAACTGCTGCCCTTGCTGTTGGAAATGCTGTTGGTGGTCGCGTTGGCCTGCGCGTCCGAGTTCAGCGAGTTGGTGGCCGACGACGTGCTGGTGCTGCTCTCAGTGGTCGCCGTCACGCCTGACACCGTGCCGCTCGGCATCTGCGTGCCCGCCGTGCCGGTGGCGTTACCCGCCGCGGTGCTCATGTAAATCTGGTTGAGCATCTGCGGATACTGCCAGTAGTCGGGCGCGACTTCCATCACCACGAAATACTGGTTGAGCGGGTTGTAGATGGTCGACACCGTGCGCTGGCCGAACGCGTCGTACAGCACGCTGTCCACCTGATTCGGCGCGAAGCCGTAACGTGCCGCCGTCGCGCGATTGATCGTGACGTAGGTCTGCAAGCCGTTCTGCTGCAGGTCCGAGTTCACGTCGAGCACCGTCGCGTGTTCCTTGGCGAGCGCGGCCACGAGCAGAGGCGTCCACTTGAAGAGCGCGGCGGAGTCGTCGCTGGTCAGCGTGTACTGATATTCGGCGGCCGACTGCCGTCCACCGATCCGCAGATCCTGCTGCGCCTGCACGAACAGCCGCGCGCCCGACACCTGGTTGAGCTTGGGCCGCAGCCGGTTCACGACCTCGGTGGCGGTGACGTGCCGCTGCGCGAGCGGCTTCAACTCGATGAACACATTCGCGGTATTCAGCGCGCGTCCACCGGTGAAGCCCGCGACCGATTCGACCGCCGGGTCTTTCTGCACGATCTCCTGCAATTGCGCGAGCTTCTTCTGCATCGCCGGGAACGAGATGCTCTGGTCGGCGATGATCTGGCCGATCAGAATGCCCGTGTCCTGCTCGGGGAAGAAGGTGGCGGGCACCAGCTTGAACAGGAACACGTTGCCCACCAGCAGCGCGCCGAGCAGCAGGATCACGAGGAACGCATGATCCAGCACGGCGGTGAGCGAGCGTGCGTACATGTCCTTGAAACGGTCGAACTGCTTTTCGACCCACAGCGCCCAGCGCGCTTTCGAATGCCCCGCGTTCTTGCGGCTCAGCACGTACGCGCACATCGCGGGTGTGACGGTCAGCGAAATCAGCAGCGAGATCAGGATCGCGATGGACAGCGTGACCGCGAACTCGTGGAACAGCAGCCCGACGATGCCCGGCATCAGCATGATCGGCAGGAACACGGCGATCAGCGAAAGGCTCATCGAGATCACCGTGAAGCCGACTTCGCCGCTGCCTTTGAGCGCCGCTTCCTTCGGACTGAGGCCGAGCTCCATGTGACGCACGATGTTTTCCAGCACCACCACCGCATCGTCGACGACGAAGCCGGTGCCGATGGTCAGCGCCATCAGCGAGAGGTTGTCGATGCTATAGCCGAGCAGATACATCGGCCCGAACGTGCCGACAATCGACAAGGGCAGCGCGACAGCCGGCACCAGCGTCGCGCGTGGCGACTGCAGGAAGATGAACACCACGCCGACCACCAGCAGCACGGCGATGAACAGCGTGCGTTCGGTGTCGCCGACGGACGAGCGCACCGATTCCGAGCGGTCGATCGCGACGCCGACGTGGACGCTGCTCGGCAGCGTGGCTTCGATCGCCGGCAGCACCTTGCGGATCTGCGCGACGGTGCTCACGACATTGCTGCCGGGCATCGGATACACGACCACCAGAATCGCGGACTTGCCGTTGAACAGCCCCGCATTGCGGATGTTTTCGTTCGAGTCCTTGACGTCGGCGACATCGCGTAACTGCACTGGCGCGCCGTTCCGGTACGCGACCACCAGGTCGCGATAGGGCGCGGCGTGCGTGATCTGGTCATTGGACTTGACCACGTAGCGCTGATCGCCCACGTCGAGGTGACCCTTCGCGCTGTTCGCGTTGGCCGCGCTGATCGCCGCACGCACGTCTTCGAGACCGATGCCGTAGCTGTTCAGCTTGCCTGGCTGCAACTCCACCCGCACGGACGGCAGTGCGCCGCCGCCCAGCGTGATCTGACCCACGCCCTTGACCTGCGAGAGCTGCTGCTGGATCACCGAGTCGGCGGAGTCGTAGAGCTGCGCTTTGGTGAGTGTGTCGGAGGTGAGCGACAGCACCATGATCGGTGCGTCCGCCGGGTTGTACTGCCGGTAGGTCGGATTGCTGCGCAGCGTGGTGGGCAGGTCGGCACGGGCCGCCTGAATGGCGGCTTCGACGTCGCGCGCGGCGCCGTTGATGTCGCGGTTCAGGCCGAACTCGACGATTACCATCGACGAACCGACGTAGCTGATCGACGTCAGTTCCTCGACGTCGGCAATCGTGCCGAGCCGCCTCTCGAGCGGCTCCGCCACCGTGGACGCCATGATGTCCGGGCTCGCGCCCGCCATGTTCGCCTGCACGACGATCACCGGAAACGCGATGTTCGGCAGCGGCGCGACCGGCAAGCGGAAGTACGCGAGCGCGCCGGAGATCAGGATCGCGATGGCAAGAAGCGCCGTCGCGACCGGTCGCCGGATGAAGAGGGCCGAGATGTTCAACGCGGGTCCTCCGCGCCGTTGCCTGGCAGATCCGGGGTGTGGCCGGTGTCGTCATCCGTGCCGTTGCGGTTGCGCCAGCGCTTCACGCGTTCCGCCATCCGGTCGAAGAACAGATAGATCACCGGCGTGGTGAACAGCGTCAGCATCTGGCTCAGCGTCAGGCCGCCGATAATCGCGATGCCCAGCGGGCGGCGCAATTCCGAACCCGTGCCGGTGCCGAGCAGCATCGGCAGTGCGCCGAGCATGGCCGCGAGGGTGGTCATCAGGATCGGCCGGAAACGCAGCAGCGAAGCCTCGAAGATCGCTTCGCGCGGCGCCTTGCCGTGATTGCGTTCGGCGTCGAGCGCGAAGTCCACCATCATGATCGCGTTCTTCTTGACGATACCGATCAGCAGCACGATGCCGATAATGCCGATCACATCCAGGTCACTGCCGGCGATCATCAGCGCGAGCAGTGCGCCGATACCCGCCGACGGCAGCGTGGAAAGAATCGTCACCGGATGGATGAAGCTCTCGTACAACACGCCGAGCACGATATATACGGCCACCAGCGCCGCGATCAGCAGATACACCTCGCTGGAGAGCGAATCTTCGAACGCCTGCGCCGCGCCTTGCAGCGACGACGTGATCGACGGCGGCAGATTCACCGCCTGCTCGGCCGCGTGAATGTCCTTGACGGCCGTGCTCAGCGACGCGCCCTTCGCGAGGTTGAACGAGATCGTGACCGACGGGAACTGCGCGAGATGGCTGATCACCAGCGGCGACTTCGTGATGTTGATCTTCGCGATGCCCGACAGCGGCACCTGGCCCGTGCTGCTGGTCTGACTCGGCAGATACAGGTTGCCGATCGACTGCACCGTCGGCAGCGATTCAGGCTTCGCGACGAGAATCACGCGATACTGATTCGACTGCTCGAAGATGGTCGACACGATGCGCTGGCCGAGCGCGTCGTACAGCGCGTTGTCGATGGTCGCGGGCGTGATGCCGAAGCGCGCGGCCAGTTGCCGGTTGACTTCGACGTTCACGCTGAGGCCGTCGGTATTCATGTCGCTCTGCACGTCGGAGAGCGATGGAATCTGTTTCATCCGCTTCAGCAGTTCCGGCACGTACGTCTGGAATGCCTGCTGGCTAGGCCCGCGCAACACGAAGCTGTACTGGTTCGGCGACACGGTGGTGTCGAGCGTCAGATCCTGCTCGGGCTGCATGAAGAGCTTCACGCCGGGCACGTGCGAAACCTCGTCCTGCAGGCGCCGCGCGATTTCCTGCGCGGTGTCGGAGCGCTTGTCGCGGTCACGCAGGTTGATCAGGAAGCGGCCGTTGTTCAGCGTCGAATTGGTGCCGTCGATCCCCACGTAAGAGGTCAGCGACACCACGTCCGGGTCTTTCAGGATCGCGTCGGCGAGTGCAGTCTGACGCCTCACCATCGCCGTGTACGACACCGAGTTGTCGGCCACGCTGATCCCCTGGATCACGCCGACGTCCTGCACCGGGAACAGTCCCTTCGGAATCACGACATAGAGAACGCCGGTCAGCACGACGGTGCCGACCGCCACCATCAGCGTCAACACCTGGTGGTCGAGCACCCAGCGCAAACCGCGTTCATACGCATTGAGCGTCTTGTCGAACAGGCCCTCGCTGATCCGCTCGAAACGGCTCGGATGACGCTCGGCCTGCGCGCGCAACATGCGCGCGCAGAGCATCGGCACGACCGTGAGCGACACCACGGCGGAGATCACGATGGTGACCGCCAGCGTCACCGCGAATTCGCTGAACAGACGGCCGATCACGCCGCCCATGAACAGCAGCGGAATCAGCACGGCGATCAGCGAAATGGTCAGCGACAGAATCGTGAAGCCGATCTGCCCCGCGCCCTCGAGCGCGGCTTCGAGCGGCGTCTTGCCTTCCTCCAGATAGCGGACGATGTTCTCGATCATCACGATCGAGTCGTCGACCACGAAACCGGTCGCGATGATCAATGCCATCAGCGAGAGGTTGTCGATCGAATAGTTGAGCTGGTACATCACGGCCAGCGTGCCGATCAGCGAGACCGGCACCGACACGCTCGGAATCAGCGTGGCGGGCACGTTGCGCAGGAACACGAAGATCACCGCGACCACCAGCACGATCGCCAGAATCAGTTCGAACGCCGCGTCGCGCACCGACGAGCGGATCACGCCCGTGCTGTCCGACACGACCGTGACTTTCATGCCGGCCGGCAGCGTCGATTCGAGTTGCGGCAACTGCTTCATGATCTGGTTGACGGTCGCGATCACGTTCGCGCCCGGCTGACGCTGCACGTTCAGCACGATCGCGGGCGAGCCGTTGTACCACGCGCCGCGCTCCACATCCTGGGCCGCCTGGCTCACGCGAGCAACATCGCGCATGAACACCGGCGCGCCGTTCTGATACGCGATCACCGTGTTCAGATAGTCTTTCGGATCGGTGATCTGGTCGTTGCCGTTGATCGTGTAGTCGAGATCGGGGCCGTCGAAATTGCCCTTCGGCTGACTGACGTTCACGTAGCTGAGCAGCGTGCGCAGATCGTCGATATTCAGGCCGTAGGCGGCGAGCTTGTGCGGGTCCGCTTCGACGCGGATGGCGGGGACGTTGCCGCCGCTCGTCGTTACCACGCCCACGCCCGACACTTCGGAAATCTTGGTGCCGAGGCGGTTGTTGGCGACGTCTTCGAGTTGCGTCAGCGACATCGACTTCGATGTGACTGCGAGCGTAAGAATCGGCTGGTCCGCCGGATTGACCTTGGCGTAGGTCGGCGGCGCGGGCAGGCCGGTCGGCAGATAGCTGTTCGACGCGTTGATGGCCTGCTGGACGTTCTGTTCGGCAATGTCCAGGTTCAGCGACAGGTCGAACTGCAACGTGATGACCGATGCGCCGTCCGAGCTATACGACGTCATCTGCTGCAAGCCGGGAATCTCGCCCAGTTGCACTTCGAGCGGCGCGGTGACGGTGGTCGCCATCACGTCGGGACTCGCGCCCGGATAGAAAGTCTGCACCTGGATCGTCGGATAGTCGACGTTGGGCAGCGACGAAACCGGCAGCACGCGCATCGCGATGAGGCCCACCAGCACGAGGGCGATCATCAGCAGCAGCGTCGCTACCGGCCGGAGAATGAACAGTCGGGAAATATTCATCGGCGAGCGGGCCTGCTACGACGAAGCCGCATCGGCGGACGAGGCTGCGGAAGCCGCCGCCGCGCCGGAGGCGGGTTCGGACACCGCATCCGAAGCGGCGCTTGCGGCGGCAGCGCCGCTCGCCGCTGCGGCGGGCTTCGGCGCAGCAGGCTGGATCTTCGCGCCGTCGTTCAGGCGGTCGGTGCCGTCCGTCACGACTTCATTGCCCTGCGACAGACCCGACACGATCACCGTGTTCTTGCCGTCGCTCGGACCGAGTTTGACCTTGTGCACCGAGACCGTGTGATCCGCGTTGACGAGGTAGACGAAGTCGCCAGGCGCGCCGCTTTGCACGGCGGCGGTTGGCACCAGCACCGCGTTCTGCATCGTGTCGACCAGCAGCTTCACGTTGACGAACTCGTTGGGGAAGAGCGCTTCGTCGTCGTTGGCGAACGTGGCCCGCAACGTGACGGTGCCCGTGGCGGTCGCCATCTGGTTGCTGACCGCGTACAGCGTGCCGGTTGCGATCTGTTTCGAATTGTCGCTGCTGTAGGCGGTGACCGGCAGCGTCGCGCCGCCGTTCAGGCGTTGCACGATCGAGGCAAGTGCGTCTTGCGGCACCGTGAACTGCACGGTGGTCGGCTTGACGGTGGTGATGACCACGATGCCCGTGCTCGACGACGCCGTCACGTAATTGCCCGGATCGACCAGACGCAAGCCGACCTTGCCCGCGACCGGCGCGGTGATGCGGCAATAAGCGAGGTCGAGATCGTATTGGGCGATGCTGGCGAGATCGGATTTGACGGCGGCCTCGTCCTGCTGCACGAGGAATTGCTGATCCGCGAAAGTTTGCTGCGCGATCGACTTGCGCTCGTTCAACAGCGTGTAGCGTTCGAGATCGGCACGCGCCTGGGCCAGCGTCGCGCGATCTTTGGCGAGCGTCGCTTCGGCCTGCTGCTTGCTGATCTGATATTGACGCGGATCGATCTGCGCGAGGAACTGGCCTTTCTTCACTTCCTGGCCTTCGTGGTACCCGACCTCGGTGAGGTAGCCGCTCAATTGCGGCAGCACGGTGACCGTCGCGGTGGGCGTGACCGTACCGAGTTCGCTCAGCGTGACCGGCATCGAACCGAGCGTGGCGCTCGATACCGTGACGACGATAGGCGCGGCGTCGCGCGTGGGCTTCTTGCGGGTCAACAGGTGAACCGCGACCACGGCGATCAGGACCAGCAAGATCACCACGACCACGATGAGCCCGCGTCGGGAGCGCTTTGGCTGCTTGGACACGGTGTCACTCATAGAACTCTCCGGAAACTTGTACTGTCGTTAATGTGTAATTGGGGCAGGGTCCGCTCGCGCGACTGCCGGAAAATGCCATGGTTCTTATGCGTTGTCACCATCGAGCGAACCCCTGGATGCGTGTTATGAAAACGTAATCTGCATGGACGTGACAGCGATGTCGCGTCTTGCCCGGCATTACGTCTTGTGAATGGTGGCGCGCGACGACGGCCGCGCTTCGTAACGAGCCGTAAACGATCAACAAAGCCGCTCCCGCGCATGGCGCGCAGAAAGAGGCGCAGATTGCCGCACGGCTGGCGCGAGGGCCGCTGTAAAACGCCGTGTGTTGTTCATGGTTACCTGAGTAGCAGCGCGTGGTTGAAGAATGAAACGGGTTATGGCGTCAATGTACCTGGCTCGGCCGAGCCTTGAGTTACACCTTTGCAACATTGTCGCTGTCAGAAAGACTCCGTTACATGTCGACCGATCTGTCGTTCATATCGACCAATGGGAGAGCGCTCTTTAATCATTCTGATTGGCGACGCTTGCGAGTCATGACAGATGGACTTGAAGCTGACGAATAGCTTTCTATTGACTAAGCTTGCGATCTTTTTCGACAGCCACGATAGCAGAGAGGTGTATGTGTCCATGAATGATGAGTAATCTGATGAGCCGCCCCCGTGAACGGCGTCATGGGCAGTAGCAATTACTGTTCCGCGATCTCCGCACGCAGCGATCCCGCAACCCTTCACTCTTGACGGCTTTACCCGATGACTCGATACGTCGCCTTTTTACGCGCTGTGAATGTCGGAGGTACTGGAAAACTTCCCATGGCCGAACTGCGCGCCATGTGCGAGTCGATTGGCTGTTCCAATGTGCGAACCTACATTGCAAGCGGCAATGTGGTGCTGGATAGTCGACTAGGGGAAGCATCGTTGAAGAAACGGCTTGAAGATTGCCTGATGAACTACGCGGGCAAACCGGTCGGCGTTCTCGTACGAAGCGGGGCGGAATTGGCGGCGGTTCTCACCGGCAATCCTTTCAAATCCGCTGCGCCGAATCGAACGGTTGCCATCTTTCTCGATGCAAAGCCACCTGCCGATTCGGCAAGCGATGTCAGCGGATTGCAGGGCGAAGAGCTTGCGCTGGGCAAGCGTGAGATCTACGTGCACTACAGCAATGGGATCGCGCATTCGAAACTGAAAATCCCGGCTGCGAAAAACGGCACCGCGCGCAACATGAACACGGTGGCGACTCTCGTCGAGTGGGCGGCAAGTTCAGATTAATGCGCTTCTACCGCGAAGACGATGGATGCACAAAGAGCGTCGGCCCCCATCGTCTGGTCGCTTGCGGATTTCAAGGCGGCGTTTAACGGCGTTCCGGAAAACGAAGCCTTGAATGCTTTCTCCCGTACGACATATAAATGACCATGCCGATCACGAGCCACACGACAAGCCGCAACCATGTGACGAGCGGCAAGCCGACCATCAGCAGCAGACAGAACAGAATGCCGAGCACCGGCACGATCGGCACGCCAGGCACACGGAACGGCCGCATCGCATTCGAGTCGCTGCGCCGCAAATAAATCACCGCGCCGCACACGAGAATGAACGCGAACAGCGTGCCGATGCTGACCATTTCCCCGAGCACGCCAATCGGTGTGAGCGCTGCCACAACCGCGACAATCGTGCCGATCAGGATCTGGCTCCGGTGAGGCGTCTGCAGCCGTGGATGAACCCGCGCGAAAAGCGGCGGCAACAAGCCATCCTGCGACATCGTGAAGAAGATGCGGCTTTGTCCGTAGAGCAGCACGAGAATCACCGTGGTCAATCCGGTCAGCGCACCGATCTTGATCAGAATCGAGAACCAGTTGAGGCCGATTGCGTCGACGCCCTTGGCGATCGGATCGGGGACATTCAATTCGGCATAAGGCACGAGTCCGGTGAGCACGCCTGCGACGAGGATGTACAGCACCGTGCAGATGACCAGCGATCCCAGGATGCCGATCGGCATATCCCGCTGCGGTCGTTTCGCCTCCTGCGCAGCGGTGGAGACCGCGTCGAAACCGATGAACGCGAAGAACACCACGGCAGATCCACGCAGAATTCCGCTCATGCCGAAGTTACCGAACTCGCCGGTATTGGCCGGAATGAACGGATGCCAGTTTGCCGGCTTGATAAAAAATGCGCCGAGCGCGATGAAGGCCACTACCACGACCAGCTTGACGGCCACCATCACGTTATTGAGTCGCGCGGATTCTTTCGTGCCGAGCACGAGCAAGGTGGTCAGAATCGCGATGATCACGATGGCGGGCAGATTGACGATGCCGGTGGTGGTCGTGCCGTCCGCCAGTTTGATGACGGTGCCTGGCGCGGCAGCCATCACCGGCGGTATATCTATGCCGATATTACGCAACAGACTCACGATATAACCGGACCATCCGACCGCGACAGTCGCCGCGCCCATTGCGTATTCGAGAATCAGATCCCAGCCGATGATCCACGCGAATATCTCGCCTAACGTCGCATACGTATAGGTGTAACTGCTGCCGCATACCGGCAGCATCGCCGCGAGTTCCGAATAGCACAGGCCGACGAATGCGCACGCAATGCCGCCCAGTACGAACGACAGCATGATGCTGGGCCCGGCGAATTGCGCGGCGGCCGTGCCGGTCAGCACGAAGATACCCGCGCCGATAATCGCGCCGATTCCCATTGCGGTGATACTGGTGGCACCGAGCGTTTTCGATAAAGAGTGTCCCTCCGCGTCGGCGCTTCCCACGATATCGGCGACGGATTTCCGTGCCATGTAGCTCGTATCAGCCATGATGAGTCGTCCCGTTCAAATGGTGTTTGGACACGAGCCGACCCGGCTGCTTCGGCTCGCGGAGCACGACAAAAGCATCTGTTGCCGAAGATATGCAGCGGGTGAAATGGAGAGAACTCTGGAATTCAGTGTAGGCCGAAATAAAAGCAAAGTGAAAGCGCGCGGGAGAATCGCGCGCATCTTTTGCGATGGCGGATATTTTTTTGTCGGGCTATGCGTCAGGCGCGTTGCGTTCTGAACGTGAAGGTTTCAACCGTCCTTTTTTTGATCGTTAAATCCACGCGCTTTCGTTCTCGCCGGGAAGTGAATGCGACGGTGCAACCTTCACTGCGCGCCGACTTGTGCGAGTGCCGCAATCAGGTCGCCGAAACGTTCTCCCTGAACCAGAATATGTCCTCTCAGCGCGGCGGCTGCGGCGTCGCCGTCGCCTGCTGCAAGTGCATCGACTACAGCCTGGTGTTCGTCGAACGATGCGGAAACCCGTCCTTTGACGCGCAATTGCAGACGCCGGTAAGGACGCAGCAGCTTATGCAGCGCTCTTGCCTGGTCGTGCAGAAAGCTGTTGTGACTGCCCTGATAGATCAGGCAATGAAAGCGCTCATTCAGATGGAAGTATTCGTCGGGATTGCCGGCGTCGCGCGCTTTCTGACATTCGACATGCGCGACGCGCAACTCTTCGAGTTCCTGCGCGTCCATGCGGCGCGCGGCCAGACGGCTCGACATCGCTTCCAGTTCGGCCATCACTTCGAACATTTCGATCAGTCTCGGCAGACTGATCTTGGCGACCACCGCGCCATGCCGCGGCCGCATTTCCACCATGCCCGCCGCCGCGAGTTGCAGAAGCGCTTCCCGCACAGGCGTGCGGGAGACGTCGAAACGCGCGATCAACTCTGCTTCATCGAGCCGCGCACCGGGCGGAAGATCGCCGGTTGCAATGGCTTCTTCGATGGACTCTCTTAGCTGATCTGCAAGCGTAAGCCTGTTTGTCATGTTTGGACTCCCCACGGAATCGAGTTGACCACAACGAGCGCGCCGTCACCGTACGCGTAAACGATAGTTGAGAACGGTGTCCGGCGAATTATAAATACGTACGCAGGCCATAAATATAAAAATAGGCGATTTACAAAATACTGACAGGGCTTCCGGGCATATTTGCAGCGAACGCCTTCAGTGACTGTCGTCCATTCCATACGCGGGTATTCCTGTTTCTTGACCCTGTCGGAGGACCTGATCATGAAGGTGCAGTCGGTAGCGATATCGGTGGGAGTCGGTGTGGGAATTGCGTTGATCGGCGGCTGCGGCAATGACAGCATTACGCCGCCACCGACGCCGGTGTCCCACGGCGCAGGCTTCGTCAAGAGCTTTCAGATCATTTCGAGCGCACCCGCATTTGGCGGTGCGACACCGGCAGGCGCGGCGGGTCCGTATCAGGTGATTACCGCCGTCGTGCACGGCGAGCTGGACCCGAACAATCCGCTCAACGCGGGCATCGTCAATCTCAAGAATGCGCCGGTGGGCAGCGACGGTTACGTCGCGTATTCGACCGATGTCGTGATCCTGCGGCCGCAGAGTGCATCCGCTGCGAAACGCGTGCTGTTCTATGACGTCGTGAATCGCGGCAGCAAGATCGGCGCGGCGTCGTTTGTCGGCGGCGGCGCGCTCGACACCGGCGCGGCGCCGTCGTCGAGCTTTCCGTCATTGCTGCGCAACGGCTATACGGTGTTGTGGAGCGGCTGGCAAGGCGACGTTCCGCTCACCGGCAATAGCACGCTCGCCGGAGCCGGATTGCTCGGCGTGAGCTTCCCGGTCGCGACCAATAAAGACGGCACGCCGATGACCGCATTGAGCCGCGAAGAATTCATCCCCGACTATGCGGGCGGCCCCGCGACCACCATTCCGTTGACCTACGCACCGGCCAATCTGAATGACAAGACCTCGGTTACCTTCACCGCGCGGCAGTCGTGGCTGACCTCGTACGGCAGCATTCCCGGCGGCGTCGAAACCTATACGGCGCCTTCGGTGCCGGTTGCGACGTGGAGTTACACCAGCACGCCGAACAACGTCTATGAAGGCAATTACTCGGTGACGTTCACGCCGCCGGCGACCGTGCCCGGACCAAACGGCACGCAGGTTCCACCCGATGCCGGGACTATCTACAGCTTCGTTTATCAGGCAGCCGCGCCGACCGTCGACGGTATCGGCTTTGCGGCATTGCGCGATCTGGTGTCGTTCCTTCGCTACGATTCGGCCGATGCGTCGGGCGCGGCCAATCCGCTGAACGATCTGAAGCAGGCGGGATGCGTGGCGACCACGTGCTCGACGAGCACCAACTTCGACATTGCAATCGGCGAGGGCATTTCGCAGTCGGGCCGCTTCATGAAGGACTTCCTGTATCAGGGCTTCAACGTCGATACGAACGGCAAGATCGTGTTCGACGGCATGTTCCCGATTATCTCGGCCGCGCGCCGTACGTGGACGAATGCCGCGTTTGCACAACCCGGTCGCTGGTCGAAGCAGCACGAAGATCACTTCATGCCCGGCTTCCAGTTCCCGTTCACGTACGCGACGATGACCGATCCTGTCAGCGGTGTAACTGATGGTCTGCTGAAGCAGTGCACGGCGACTAACACGTGTCCCAAGATCATGCAGCTCGACGGCGCGTTCGAATGGTGGGGCGGCGGAGCTTCTCTGGTGGTGACGGACGGACGCGGTAACGACATACAGTTGCCGTCGAACGTGCGTTATTACCTCGTGCCTGGCACGCAGCACGGTGGCGGCAACGGCGTAACGACCGGTACGTTGACGGTGCCCACAGCGGGCAGTCAGTGCCAGTTGCCAGGCTCGCCGGTTGAAGAAACGCCGGTGGAGCGCGCGCTGATTCCGGCGCTGGTCAAGTGGGTCGGCACCGGTGCACAGCCGCCCGCGTCGCAGTATCCGACGGTGGCGTCGGGCAATCTGGTCGCGCCGACGCAGGCGACGGTGGGCTTTCCGTCACTGACCAACGTGATGGTGCCGAGCGGCACGGCGGCCACGCCCACACAATTGCAACTGACCTTCAACGGCGAATACAACCAGCTCTTCGTGACGGACTACAGCAACGCGGTTCCGGTCGTGAACACGGCACAGGCGTACACCATTCTCGTGCCGAAGGTGGATGCCAACGGTAACGAGACGACCGGGGTGCTGGTGCCCGATGTCAGCGTGCCGCTCGCCACTTACACCGGCTGGAATTATCGCGGTGCAGGGCATGCGATCGGTGACGGCTGCATTTCGAACGGCGCGGCGATTCCGTTGGCGGTGAGTGCCGCTGCGCAAGCGGGCGGCACCGATTCGCGCGCGACGTTGCAGACGCTTTACGGCGGCAGCCGTGCGAAGTATCAGGCGGCGGTGGCGTCGGCGGCGAACACGCTGGTGAGTCAAGGTTATCTGTTGCAGGACGACGCCACCAATGTGTTCATTGCGAACGCAGCGAGTGTTTCCGCGACTTTGTTGCCGCAGCCTTAAGCAGTGAAATGATGATTATTTGCCCTATATCGCGATCGATAGAGCTGACGTCATGACGCGAACCATCGTCGGATGGACCTCCGCCGTGTACGCCGCTGCGCTGTTGCTGGCGGCGTGCGGCGGGGGCGGCGGCGGCGATTCGTCGGGCGCTGCTGACACGCCGCCCGTGACGCCACCCATGTCGGTTTATCAGAACAGCGTCACGCTCGGCAGTACCAGCACGGTCTCGCTGTCGATCATTCCTGCGACGACTACAGCCAACGCGATCCTGGTCAGTCCGGTCGTCGCGCCGCTGCTGATGGCTGGAAATAACTCGCTGGTATCGATGCATCTGTCGACGACGACATCGGGTAGCGGCATTGCATGCGTGTCGGCGGCAACGAACAGCATCGGCACCGTGACGGGCGTCAATGCAGGCGTCAACATCAGGAGCGTGGCCGCGCTGCTGGACAACACATGGAGCGTGTCGGCTTCGCCATCTGCGGACTGGGCGACGCTCGGTGCCAGCGCGGCCATCTTCGACGGCTGGGAGAATTGCGGCGCGAAGGCGGAAGGTGCGCCATCGCCGTCATCGACGTTGATCGTCAATGCAGACGGCAGTTTCTCCGACAACGTATTCGACGGCAATCCATCGACCACGGTCACGACCGTCGGTCAGAGTTTTAACGCGACGCAGGCCGCATCGCTATTGTCGAACGACGGCTATCTCGACATGAGCCAGCCGGCCACTCCGCAAATAATCCGTCTGCGGCTCTATCACAACGCCGCGCGTCAAACGGTGCTGGTCGAGCAGGGCATTCCGGTGAGCGGCGCGACGAACCAGACACCTGGGTTTATCGCGATTTATTTTCCGCGTTGAGCGAATCATCTTCACGGTACTCACGGAATGAAAACGGTCCGATAAAGACTATCGGTGTTCTCCCAATGCGCACTCAGTTCCGCGAGCGGGAAGGCTTGCGTCGCCACCTGCAATCCTGCGGGGACGGCTGCGTCGAATACTTTTTTCATCGTGTCGAAGAGGCGCATCAACGGAATGCTGCCAATGCCGCTGCCCAGCAGCGTAATGGCTTTCGAACGAAGGATGGCGGCGGGCAGCTTGATGTCCGGTCCGCTGATCGCGCCGATCTGCACGAAGCGGACATGGTAGTCATCCGCCGCTGCGCGAGCGGCGGCGAATAGCAGCGACTCGGCGCTCGTTCCCCATAGATAATCCAGTACCACGTCGACGCCCCGGTGAAATTGCGCTTCGAAGGCTTCGATCAGCTTGTCCTTGCTCTGCTCCAGCGAAATCGTGATGTCGGCACCGGCGAGTGTCAGCGATTCGAGCGCGACTGCATTGCGGCCCGTCACGATAATGTGCGCTGCGCCAAGGTGTTTTGCGATCTGAACCGCGAGTCGCCCCGAAGTGCCGGTTGCACCGTTAATCAACACGGTTTCACCCGCAACGAACCCGGCCCGCTCGACGAGCGCAGCCCACGACGACATGCCAGGAATCGCGAGCGCGGCTGCGGTAACGTCGTCCAGTGAATCGGGAAGCGCGATGCACTGCGTTTGCGGCACGAGAGTTCGTTCGGCCATCGCGCCGAATGGTGCGCGTGGCTTGAAGAAGTACACACGCTGGCCGCTTTCCACGCGCCCCGTACCGTCGACACCGGCAACGAACGGATAGCTCTGCGCCGACGAATAATGCGCACCCGATGCTCTGGCGCGGGTGACGTGACTAAGCGCGGACGCGCTGACATTGATCAGACAATGCCCTTCGATGACCGCTGGCTCATCGAACTCGCCATAAATCGGGCGCTCGCCCATGCTTTTGACAACAGCTGCTTTCATGATTTCTTCCTTGACTATGAGGTCGTTAAACCGGCGCGATCAATACTGTTCAATGCGCGAATACCCACTCGCGCAGCGACACATCGCGAATCTCGAACACGTCGAATAGCCCGAGCGCACGTAGCACCGGCAACGCGTCGGCCATGTCGGTTGCGGCTGCGGCGCGCGCGCCTTCGCTGGCTTGCGGATCGCTCCAGACGCGCGCGTTAGCAAGAAATGCGGCGACCGTACCTTTGCGGATCGTCACGCCGCGCAATTCGACGTGGTCGACGTTATCGGGGAGAAGCTGTTCGGCTCGCATCGCGTTCAACTCCTATCGCTTGAGGGATGCAGTCAAGTGTAGACGTGCAGGCGCGGCCAGACTCCGGTATAAATGCCATTCAATACTGTTTTCCGGCCATGGCAGACCATCTTATTCGCCCCGACCTCGTGACCTCTTCGGAAGGTCCCTTTCTCGCTGCGGCTGAACTGACGCAGAGCGAGGCCCGCGCGACGTTGTCGCATAGCCATCCGCGCGGCCAGTTGATGGGCGCGTTGAGCGGCCTCGTATCGGTCGGACTCGACAGGCAGCACTGGGTTGTCCCCGCCATCCACGCGATCTGGATTCCGCCGCATTTCGTCCATTCGGTGCGCTCCTACGGGCCTTTTTCGGGGTGGAGCGTGTTCATCGCCGAGCATCGGTGCGAGCAGTTGCCGCGAGAGCCTCGCGCGATCAGAACGACGCCGCTGCTGCGCGAAGCGGTCCGGCGCGTCGCGACATGGCCGGGCATCGAACTCGATTCATCGCAGACACGTATCGCCGAAGTCATCGTCGATGAACTCGCGGCGTCGCGCGCTGAATCGTTGGACCTGCCGAGTCCTGAAGATCCGCGGCTGGTCCGTATTACCGACGCACTTGCCAGCAATCTCTCCGATAACCGCCGGCTCGAAGAATGGGCCGCGTGGGCGGGACTCGCACCGCGTACGCTGAGCCGCCGCTTTGTCGCGGAGACTGGCTTGAGCTTTGCGCAATGGCGGCAGCAGGCGCGACTGCTTCGCGCTTTGGAAAGAGTGGCGGATGGCATACCGGTCACGACCATTGCGCTGGAACTGGGGTATGACAACGTCAGCGCGTTTATCGACATGTTTCGCCGCGCGATGGGTACGACGCCAGGCCGCTATCTGGCGCAGGAATCGCAAGCTGAAGAGCGCGGCTGAGCCGCGCAGCAACGGCGCGTGAACGTGTCGCGTCACGTCACGCAGCGTTGAGAAAAAATTCTCACACGCCATCATGGTGCACTGCAGTGTGATCTCGCAGAACCATCATGCTAAAAACGCACTGTGGGTTCTGGCTCTGAAGACATGACGCGCCGCAAGTGGCGCACAATGCGTCCAGCACCTGACCAGCGCGCTGAATTCGCCCGGAGACTCGTGATGCCGTATGTTCCGTCCACCCGACATATCGACCGCGTATGCAACGTCATCGAAGGGCGGACGGTGCGTCCCGGTGCGGACGGCAAACGGCTGGCGTCGTCGTACCGGCGCTCGCTCGAGCAATACCACCTCGACCCTGGCGCGACCATTGGTCCACGCATTCTCACCGTCCCTGAATTGCGCGATGTGCAGCATCGCGAAGAAACGTTTTTGCGCGCGTCCGGGCAGTGTCTGTCGCGCTTGCATGAAATGGTGCGCGAAGCCGATTACTGCGTGATGCTGACCGACGCGCAAGGCGTGACCATCGACTACCGCGTCGACCGCGACCGTCGCCAGGAATTCAAGCGCGCGGGTCTTTATCTCGGGTCGTGCTGGTCGGAAAGTGAAGAGGGCACCTGCGGCGTTGCAACGGTGCTGCTCGACGCCGAACCGATCACTGTTCACCGGACCGATCACTTTCGCGCGGCATTCACTACGCTCACTTGCAGCGCGTCGCCGATCCTGGGCTTGCATGGCGAACTGCTCGGCGTACTGGATGCGTCTGCGGTGCGCTCGCCCGACGAGCGCGAGAGCCAGCGGCTCGTCAACCATATCGTGCGGCAAAGCGCATTGCTGATCGAGGACGCTTTCTTTCTGAGTGCCGCAACCGATTGCTGGGTACTACTCGCGCATCGCAACCGGCACTATGTCGAGGCTCAGCCAGAAATTCTCATTGCCGTCGATGCCTGCGGCAACGTAGTGGCGGCGAACCGTCGCGCGCGTGAATGCGTGCCGGCACTGAACCAGTTGCCCTGTCCGGTGGCGGCGCTTTTCGATGTTCCGTCGGAGCGTTTATTCGACACAAGGGCAAGCCGTGGAATTGTTTCGCTCAGGCTGAACGACACGGGGTCGCCTCTCTATGCACGCATACGTCCGCCGGTTGCGCGCATGCAGGTTCGTACCACAACCGCACAAACGCCGCGCGAAAACGCTGCGACAACGCAGGCGACATCCGCCAGGTCGGCGCTGTCGGACAGCGATGTACTCGAACGCAATCGCATCGTAGCCGCGTTGGGCGAAGCGAAATGGCGCACGGACCAGGCTGCAACGGCACTCGGCATTTCGCGTGCGACGTTGTACCGGCGTATTGCCAGATTGGGCATTGTGCCGCCGCATAAGTGTTAGACGCGTTTCATCGATTTCTCTAGCGGGCATAGAACCCGCGTTTCCTGGCGATTCATTTATCCGTTCTGTATGGAGGAGCAACCATGCCTGATAACAACGTCAACCGATCAATCTCCAGTGTTCTGGAATCACTTGAAGGCGCTTTGCGACGGGGCGATACCGCCGCCGCTATCGAGTTATTCCAGCCCGAATGCTATTGGCGCGATCTGGTCGCATTCACCTGGAACATCAAGACCATGGAAGGCCGCGAACAGATTGCCGCGATGCTGGATGCGCAGCTCGGCGCGATCAAACCGTCGAAGCTGAAACTCGCGGAAGAGAGCGAGCCGCAAGCCGATGCGAATGGCGTGACGCAAGGCTGGATCACTTTCGAAACCGAAGCCGCACGCGGTAGCGGATTCATTCGACTGAAGGACGGCCTGATCTGGACGCTGCTCACGACCATGGCCGAACTCAAGGGTCACGAGGAGCCGAAAGGCCCGAAGCGGCCGATGGGGGCCGAGCACGGCGCCCGTCCCGATCGCACGAGTTGGAAAGAGAATCGCGAAGCCGAACTCGAAGCTCTCGGGAGTTCGACGCAACCGTATTGCCTGATCGTCGGCGGCGGGCAGGGCGGTATCGGGCTAGGTGCGCGGCTTCGGCAGCTTGGCGTGCCGACGGTGATCATCGATAAGAACGAACGGCCCGGCGACGCGTGGCGCAAGCGCTACAAGACGCTGTGTCTGCATGATCCGGTCTGGTACGACCATATGCCTTATCTGCCGTTTCCGGACAACTGGCCGGTGTTCACGCCGAAGGACAAGATCGGCGACTGGCTGGAGATGTACACGAAAGTGATGGAGTTGAACTACTGGGGCGCGACGACCTGCAAGTCCGCGCGCTATGACGAAGCAAAGGGCGAATGGGAAGTACAGGTCGAGCGCGAAGGGCGCGACATTACGTTGCGGCCCAAACAGCTGGTGCTTGCCACCGGCATGTCGGGCAAACCGAATGTGCCCAGCTTCAAGGGCATGGATGTGTTCAAGGGCGAGCAGCATCACTCGTCGAAGCATCCCGGGCCGGACTCGTATCGCGGCAAGAAAGTCGTCGTGATCGGCGCGAACAATTCGTCGCATGACATTTGTGCCGCGCTGTGGGAAGCCGGTGTCGACGTGACGATGGTGCAACGCTCGTCCACCCATATCGTCAAGTCGGATTCGCTGATGGAACTCGCGTTAGGCGATCTCTATTCCGAGCGCGCAGTGGCGTCCGGGATGACGACGTCGAAAGCCGATCTGACTTTCGCATCGATTCCGTACGCGATACTTCATCAGTTCCAGATTCCGGTTTTCAACGCGATCAGGGAACGTGACGCCGATTTCTACGACCGGCTCGAAAAGAGCGGCTTCATGCTCGATTTCGGCGATGACGATTCCGGTCTCTTCATGAAGTATCTGCGGCGCGGTTCGGGCTATTACATCGATGTGGGTGCATCCGAACTGGTCGCGAGCGGCAAGATCAAGCTGAAAAGCGGTGTGGATGTCGTGGAATTGAAAGAGCACTCGGTGTTGCTGAGCGACGGCACCGAACTCGACGCGGACGTGGTCGTCTATGCCACGGGATATGGCTCGATGAACGGCTGGGCCGCCGATCTCATCTCACGCGAGGTCGCCGACAAGGTGGGCAAGGTTTGGGGGCTCGGGTCGAATACGACGAAAGACCCGGGGCCATGGGAAGGCGAGCAACGCAATATGTGGAAGCCAACGCAGCAGACGGCGCTCTGGTTTCACGGCGGCAATCTGCATCAGTCGCGACACTATTCGCAGTACCTGTCGTTGCAGTTGAAGGCGCGGATGGAAGGAATTGCAACCCCTGTGTTCGGCTTGCAGGAGGTCCATCACGTGTCATAGCAGTGGGAAGCGATGCCGTCGAGCAGGAACGCCGGGTTACTGGCGGCGTTCCTGCGATGGTGACGCTGTCTGTCTTACGCGTCTTTCAACCAGGGCATTTCAACCGGCGACACCACCAGCTGCCGCAGTTCCCGCTTCAACTCGAAGATGAATCCGACGAGGATCATCGAGTCGGCGTAAGGGATCGGGAACACATGCGGATTATCCGCGGAACGCAACGGGCGTGCGGGGGTTTCCGCCGTCTTGGCGGCGTTTTCGCGGACGCTTTCCAGCTCGTCTGCCATAGCCTGCCCACTAACCTTCAGGACGCGGCTACGCAGGTCGCTAAACGGTTCGATGCGCGCCCCGTCTTCGTTGTATTCGGGCACTTCATAAATGAACCAGGACATGTGCGTCTCCTGAGAAAAGGGCCGCTATTCTAGCAGTGGGTGCCGGAGATTATCGCCCGATGCGAAGCATTGCCCGACGACTTTTGCAAAAAAGATAATCTGGTATCGTAAAGCCGAAGCAGCGAGAACTGACCGGTGATCCGCCCATGCCACTCCGCTCAGGGGCGGCCTGACAGAGACGGCTAACGATGCCCAGACAAAATCCAGCGCTCCATCGTAGTCAGAAACCCCCGATGACACGAGGGCGCCGGCGGCTTCTGATCATCGGTTCAATCGTGCTGCTGGTGCTGTTGGGGTGGACGCTCGTGGTCGTCCTCAAGCCCGCGTTTCAGCGCAAGATCGTCATTACGACTGGCGCGGACAACGGCATTTATCGCGGCTTTGCGGATCGCTACGCGCCCATTCTGAAGCGCGACGGCATCACGCTCGATATCCGCAGTTCTTCCGGTTCGGTCGAGAATTATCAACGGCTGACAAACCCGGATAGCGAATACGAAGTCGGCTTCATTCAGTCGGGCACCATCAGCCCGAAAGACACCGACAATCTGCAAACTATCGCCGCGGTCTCTTATGAGCCGATCTGGGTGTTCTACCGGGGCGACACGATCGTCAACCAGCTGGCGCAACTGCGCGGCAAGCGGATTGCGGTCGGCGTTCCGGGCAGCGGTCTGCTCAATGTCTCGATGGTGTTGCTCGGCTATAGCGGTATCACCGGCCACAACACCACGCTGTTGCAGATGGACGCACCCAATGCGTACCAGGCGCTCGAAAACGGTCAGCTGGACGCGGCTTTCTTTATCGGCAGACCCGACGCACCGATTCAGAAAGCGTTGTTGACCAGTAACCTCAAATTGATGAGTTTCGCGCAGGCTGAAGCACTGATTCAAAAGTTTCCGTCGCTCTCAAAGATCGTTTTCCCGCGCGCGTCGACCAGTATCGTCGATGATCTTCCGCGCGCCGACGTCACTTTGCTGGCGGCTACGGCGCTGCTCGTGTCGAAGGACACGTTGCATCCCGCACTGGCGTATCTGCTGCTGGATGCCGCCAAAACCGTGCATGGCGGCGAAGATTACTTTACGCCGCTGGGTACGTTTCCGAATCTGAACAGCGGCGAATTTCCGATCTCCGACGAGAGCACGCGTTACTTCAAATCGGGCCGCCCGTTCCTGCAGCGCTACCTGCCGTTCTGGCTGGCGAGTCTGATCGAGAGACGGTTCCTGATCCTGCTGCCTTTCATGGCGCTGTTGATCGGCTTACTGCAGGCGTTGCCGCGTCTGATCGAGGCGCGCATCAAAAGGCGGCTGGTGGTCTGGTATCGGGAGATCAAGGCGCTGGAAGACGAGATATGGCGCAATGAGAAACCCACGGCAGCGCAGATTGCGAAGTGGCGTGACGAGATCGAGGATATCGATGCCAACGCCAGTCAGATACGGATTCCCCATCGCTACTTTCAGGATGTTTATGCTTTGAAGCAGGCAATCGGTATTGTGCGCGACCGGATTGCCCATGTGGCTGAAAAGGCGAAGGGGTGAGGAGGGGGAAGGAGGGGTGAGGGCGACCCACACGGTTCAATTGAAATCGGCTGGATTGATTTTCGACGTCAGCACGTGATCTGCCCACGCACCGTCGATCTGCAGGTACGAGCGAGCCAGCCCTTCCTTCTCGAAGCCGAGTTGCACGAGCAGGCGTTCGCTGCGAATATTTTCAGGCCGATAGTTCGCCATGATGCGATGCAGTCTCAACGTCGTGAACGTATGGTCGATTGCTGCCGCGAGACCTTCACGCATGAGTCCTCGTCCTTCGAACTCGCTCGCGATAGAGAAGCCGAGATGACACGCCTGAAAGGGACCCCGGACGATATTCGTGAAGTTGCACTCGCCGATCAACCGGTTGCCTTCGTGTTCGAACATCAGCAGATGAAGCGCATGGCCGGTTGACGTTTGACGGGCCATGACACGCAGCCGCTCAGAGATCGCGTCGAGTTCGAAAAAGCTCTCTGGCCGCGAAGGTTCCCACAGTTGAAGATGTTGCCGGTTGCCCTTGTAGTACTTCAGCAACTCAGTTGCATGATCTTCGTGAGCGGCACGCAAAATGGTGCGTTCGGTCGCAACGCCTTCGGCAGGATAATTTGTTGCGGGCATCATGGTTCTGTTTTTTTTAAATGCGGATCGAATTGAATTAGATCAGATAAAAAATCGGTGTTCAATGTTGCTGAATTGATTTTGTTGGGATGGATTTCCATGTGATAAATAATCGGAATATTTTTGAAAAAATGTAGCCATCTTTCGGCTAAATTTTTGGAAGTGCTCCAAAAAAATCACTCAATACGCCTGCGAGGTGGCCAGTTAATCCAAAAAATGGATTCCTGGATCGGAAAGCCTTTTGAATCAAATTCAATCATAAAAATGCAAATAGCATTCAATACCCATCGAGCAAATCTGCTTAATTACTGTTAGCCTTCAATTGCCCTGCCATTCCGCATAAAGTCAAAGGGAATTAGTAAAAATACCGATGCTGTAGTCAGACTACATTCTTACATTGTCTTCCACGGAGAATCATTACAGCTAATCCGGCTGATCCGATTGCTCCCTGGAAAGCAAACGTTTGCGCAGACACCCTGCATTGCCTCCATTCGCGTCCGCATCAAACCCAATCGACGCGCGCCAGCTTCGCATTCCCCTAAAAAGCACAATCTCGGAGAGACACTGATGCAGAAGAAACTATGGCCAGCGCTCGCATTCGCAGCGTTTGCATGTGCTGCCGCGCATGCGGACATCACTAATTTCCTTCCGGATTTCGCACCGACCTCGGCGGTCATGAATGCCTTCGACTCGGCAGTCGCGCACCGGCGCGCCGACTCGCTGGTCGCCAAAATGACGATCGACGAAAAGCTGCAGTTCATCCACTCGCAATATGCGATGGCCAATGTGCCGGGCGGCGGCGGAGGCTACATTCAGGGGGTGCCGCGCCTGGGCATTCCCGATCTGAACATGGTCGACTCGTCGACCGGTTCCGGCAGCACCTCGCAACCAAGCACGACATTCCCGGCGACGATCGGCGTCGCGGCAAGCTGGGACCGCACGCTGTCGTCCAACTACGGCAAGCAGGTCGCGATCGAACTGCGCGCGCAGGGCTTCGGCATGGGACTCGGCGGCGGCGTCAATCTCGCGCGCGAACCGCGCGGCGGCCGGCTATTCGAGTTTCTCGGCGAAGATCCGCTGCTGGCCGGCGAAATGCTCGCCGAGCGAACCGACGGTACGCAGAGTCAGAAAGTCATCGCGACGATCAAGCACTACGTGGGCAACGAACAGGAACATGGCCGCAGCGGCGGCAATAGCCAGATCGACGAACGCACGCTGCGCGAAATCTATCTGTTGCCGTTTGAAATCGCCGCAAAACGCGCGCAACCGGGCAGCGTGATGTGTAGCTACAACCGGGTCAACAGCGTTTACGCGTGCGAAGACTCGCATATCCTGAACGACGTGCTGAAGAACGACTGGCATTTCGAAGGACAGGTCCAGTCCGACTGGGGCGCTACGCACAGCACGGCCGCCGCGATCAACGCGGGTCTCGACGAAGAAGAAGACGTCGGTTCGACGGTCTATCTGACGCCCGATCTGGTCAAGCAGGCGATTGCGAACGGTTCGGTATCCACAGCACGTCTGGACGATATGGTGCGCCGCAAGCTGTACGTGATGATCCGCACCGGCGTGATGGACGACCCCGCGAAGCCAGGTGGGACGATCAATTTCGCGGCGGCCAATCAGTTCGCGCAGTCGGTGGCGGAGCAGTCGATGGTGCTGCTGAAGAACGACAACAACCAGTTGCCGCTGTCGGCAGGCTCGCTGTCGCACATTGCCGTGATCGGCGGACACGCGGATGCAGCCGTGCTGACAGGCGGCGGTTCGGGCAACACGCGCGACCCGGTCACGGGAAATTTCGCGGGTTGCGGCGGATTGACGTTCGGTACGTCGTCGGGATGCAGCTGGTGGACCAACCCGTGGATGAAGCTGGCCACGCCGATCGTTTCAGCCATCCACGCACTCGCGCCGTCGGCCCAGGTGAGCTTTGCGGGCAATAGCGATCAGCAGTCGCCGTTCGCCGCGTACACGCAGGCGCAGATCGACCAGGCGGTGGCGCTCGCGCGTCAATCGGACGTGGCGATCGTCGTCGTCGCGCAACCGGCGGGTGAGGATTTCGGCGATCTGCAAAGCCTGAGCCTCGCGAATCCGTCGAACCAGGACGCGCTCGTCGAAGCGGTGGCGGCGGTCAATCCGCGCACGATCGTCGTCGTGGAAAGCGGCAACCCGGTGCTGATGCCGTGGAAGGACAACGTCTCGGCCATCGTCGAAGCCTGGTATCCGGGCGAGGGCGGCGGCAAGGCGATTGCGAACCTGCTGTTCGGCAAGGTCAATCCTTCGGGCAAGCTGCCGGTCACGTTCCCGGTACGCGATCAGGACACGCCGACGTGGGGGCAGAACGGCACCTACGAGAACGACCCGGTCTACGCGGAAAAGCTCGACATGGGGTATCGCTGGTATGACGCGAACAACATCACGCCGATGTTCGAATTCGGATATGGCCTGTCGTACACGCATTTCTCGTACTCGGGTCTTTCGGTGGCGCATCTTCCTGGCGGTTTTCTCGATGTGTCGTTCAACGTGCGCAACGATGGCCGCGTGGCGGGCGCGGAAGTGCCGCAGGTGTATCTCGGCGTGCCGTACAGCGGCGAGCCGCCGCGGCGTCTGGTCGGCTGGGACAAGGTCGGCATGAACCCGGGCGAATCGCGTCGCGTGCACATTGCGGTCACGCCGCGTATGCAAAGCGTGTGGGACACGTCGCGCAACAACTGGCGCTATGTGTCGGGCAGCGCGGTGTATGTGGGTGCTTCGTCGCGTGATATCCGGTTGCAGGCGCATTAGGCGTTGAGGTTTGTGTGACCGCATCCGGGGCGCGCGATGTTGCGTGTCCCGGATGCGGGCTGAATCCCGGTACTGGCAGCGCTGGTTTTAGCCCCGTATGTCCCCATCGTTTTGGCGAATGACGCAATCCGCGTCACAATCCTTCTTCCCCGAAGATCGAGCGCCTGACGACATCATGGAAAACCTCCTCAAGAAACTCGACCTGACTTCGCTGCGTCTGTTCGTCGCCGTCTGCCAGGAGCAGAACATCGCGCGCGCGGCCGAGCGCGAGTTCATCGCATCGTCCGCGGTGAGCCGGCGTATCGCGGAGATCGAGGCCGTGATCGGCTTGCCGGTGATCCAGCGGCAGTCGCGCGGCATTACCGTGACGCCGGTCGGCGAGACCGTGTTGCGCTACGCGTTGGCGATCATCGGCAATATCGAACAGATGAGCGCGGAGTTGTCGCGCTTTTCGTCGGGCGCGAAAGGGCGCGTGCGGGTGGTCGCGAATCTGTCGTCGATCGTGCAGTTTTTACCCGAGGATGTCGCCGCGTTCGGGCGCGCGTTTCCGGAGGTATCGATCGAACTGGAAGAGGAGAATAGTGCCGACGTAGTGCGTATTGTCGACGAACACGGCGCGGACTTCGGCATCTGCAATCCGGTCGCCGGCAGCGAAGCGTTCGAGCAGGTGCCGTACCGGCAGGACCGTCTCGCGGTACTGGTGCCGGGCGGTCATCGGCTTGCGGCTGCGCAGCGCGTGGCGTTCGACGATCTGCTGGACGACAGCTTTGTCGGTCTGCGCAGCGAGAGCGCGCTCACGCGTCTGCTGACGCAACAGGCGGCTGTCGCCGGCCGTCAACTCGACGTGAAGATTCGCGTCAGCAGCCTCGACGCGTTGTGCCGGATGGTGCATGCGGGGCTCGGCATCGCCGTGGTGCCGGAGCAGGTCGGGCTGCTTTACGTCAATGCGCTCGACGTGCGCGTGCTGTCGTTGAGCGACGCCTGGGCCGTGCGCCGCCTGGTGATGATTTTCAAGGCGCGCGATCAGTTGAGCGCAAGCGCAGCGGCGCTGGTCGGGTTTCTCGGCACGGGCAAATAGCGCGGTTGCGTGGACCGCATGCGTCGTCGGGTATGGATGCATCTCCAGACGAGAAGTCTGCGTTGCCGCACCAGCACTTCGGCGATGCAACATCGCGCCGTATAGTGTTTGCAAGGAGAACCTTGCCATGACCGATACGATTCGACTGGACGGCCGCGTGCTGTACCTGTCCCAGGACCCCGCTGTGATCGACGCGCAACTCGCGGGCGAAAACTTCACGCGTGAGACAGCAGGTGCGCTGCGCGATAACGTGTCCACCGACGAAATCACGCCCGTCACCGTGATGCTCACGTACGACGAACGCCTCGGCCAGTTTCCGTATGTCGGCTTCAAGGCCGGGGAGCGCATGCCGATTGGCCGCAACGCGATTCGCGACGGCGGCTTCCAGGTGACCGTGGCAGGCAAACGCTATGGCAAAGGATCGTCGCGCGAATCGAGTCCGCTGGCGGAGTTGTCGGCGGGCATCAGGCTGATCGTGGCGGAAAGTTTCGAGCGGATCTATCAGCAGAATTGCGACAACATCGGCATTCTGACCACCACCGATTTCACCGTGCTCGACCGTCTGATCGCGGGCGAAGCGATCTCCATCGAAGAGTTTCTCAAAGGCCGCGACGCGCTCACGCAGCAGATCGTGCGCAGCGGTGGCCTGCTCGCGTATAGCCGTTTCGCGGACTGGCCCGCGCCGCGCGTGAGAGACAACGCAACGAGCGCCACCCCAAAGACGCTGGTCGAAAAGATCATCGACCGTCATCTGCACCCGGGTATCGCCGGCGCGCAGCGTGGCGACGGCGTGTTCATCGCCGCCGACTGGCGCTTCAGCCACGACTATTTCACGGGCATGTGCGCGCATCTGATGCACCGCGCGTTCGGCAAACCCGCGCCGCTGCATGCGCCGGATCACATCATCGCGTTTCAGGATCATCTGGTGCTGGCGCCGCAGAGCATTCCGCATGTGCGCGACGGACTGTTGCCCGGCGTTGCGAATCTGATGGAAGGCCACACGTCGTTTTCGCGCGACTATCCGGTGCGCTCGCACGGCGCGCTCGATAACTTACCCGGCTCCGAAGGCATCTGCCATGCGTTGATGGCCGAGCAATACGCGTTGCCGGGACAGGTGGCGTGCGGCACCGATTCGCATACGCCGCACTCGGGCGCGCTCGGCTGCCTCGCGTTCGGCGCGGGCGCCACGGAAATCGCCAATAGCTGGGTGACCGGCTACGTGCGCTGCAAGGTGCCGGAGACGTTGCGGATCGAGATCGACGGCGCATTGCGTGACGGCGTGACCGCGAAGGACCTAGTGCTGCATCTGCTGCGGATGGACGCGATCCGCTCGGGCAGCGCGATCGGCCTCGTGTTCGAATACGGCGGCGCGGCGGTGCGCGCGATGTCGATCGACGAGCGCGCAACGTTGACGAACATGGTCGCGGAATTGGGCGGGTTCACCGGCATCGTCGAGCCTGACGAGCGCACGGTGGCGTTTCTGAAGGAGCGGCGCGGTGTCGATTTCACCGTCGAAACGTGGATGAAAAGCGACGCGGGCGCGACGTATCGCGACACGATTCATATCGACGCAAACGCGATCGAACCGATGCTCGCGCGACCCGGCGACCCCGGCAACGGCGTGCCCGCACCGCAACTCGAACAGGACGTCGCGGTCGATATCGCATACGGCGGCTCCTGCACCGCCGGCAAGCGCGAGGACTTCGACTTCTATCACGAGGTGCTGCGCTGGGGTGTCGAGCGGGGTATTCGCGTGCCCGACGGTACGCGCCTGTACCTGCAATTCGGCACCATGGCGGTGCGCGCGTATTGCGAGGAACAGGGCTATCTGCCGGTTTTCGAGCGCGCGGGCGTGACGCTCGTGATGCCCGGCTGCGGATCGTGCGCGAATTGCGGCCCCGGTCAGTCGGCCGCCGCGAACGAGGTCACGATCAGCGCGATCAACCGTAATTTTCCGGGCCGTTCGGGGCCGGGCGACGTCTGGCTGGCCAGCCCGTACACGGTGGCAGCCAGCGCCCTGGCCGGAAAAATCACCACCTTCGAACAATTGAAGCGCGCACGCGGCTAGAATGCTCGCCGGACCCAGGGTCCGGCAGCGTGGTGCGTGCAAGGCGCAAAAGGTCGACAGGCCGGCACCAGACCGGCCCCGGCGAGCCTCATATTTTCGCCTGCATCACCAGGAGACAAACAACATGGCATCACCCGATCACACCGGGGCCGTCACCCGCAACGGCGCTCATGCGGCGGCATCGGCCGGCGCTCTGGAAGGGGACGCGACCAGTGCGGCGTCGCTCGACGCAGGCAGCATTTCGGCACGCCTCGACCGGCTGCCCGCTACCCGTTCCATCTGGAAACTGGTGGTGCTGCTGAGCCTCGGCTTCTTCTTCGAACTCTACGATCTGCTGTATTCCGGCTATATCGCGCCGGGCCTCGTCAAGAGCGGGCTGCTGACGGCGACCACTCACGGGCTGTTCGGCACGACCGGCGTCGCGAGTTTCATTGCCGCGCTATTCAGCGGGCTGTTTATCGGCACGATTGCATGCGGTTTTCTCGCCGATCGCTTCGGACGCCGCGCCGTCTTCACGTATTCGCTGCTGTGGTACACGGCTGCGAACGTGATCATGGCTTTTCAGGAAACGGCCACGGGGCTGAACTCCTGGCGCTTTGTCGCGGGCATCGGCATCGGCGTCGAACTGGTGACGATCGGCACTTACATCTCCGAACTGGTGCCCAAACAGATTCGCGGCCGTGCATTCGCGTGTGAGCAGGCGGTGGGTTTTACCGCTGTCCCTGTCGTGGCGTTTCTGTCTTTTCTGCTGGTGCCGCGCACGCTGTCCGGTCTCGACGGCTGGCGTTGGGTCGTGCTGATCGGCGCGCACGGCGCGCTGTTTGTCTGGTGGATCCGCCGGGCGCTGCCGGAAAGCCCGCGCTGGCTCGCGCAGCAAGGCCGCGTTGCCGAAGCCGACCGCGTGATGACCGAACTCGAAGCGAAGGTGCGCCGCGAATACGGCCGCGAGTTGCCGCCGCCTGCTCCGCCGGTGCCGGTCGCGCCGCGCGGGAGTTTCCGCGATATGTGGGTGCCCCCATACCGCAGCCGCACGCTGATGATGACGATCTTCAACATCTTCCAGACGGTGGGTTTTTACGGCTTCGCGAACTGGGTGCCGACGTTGCTGATCAAGCAGGGCATCACGATTACCACGAGTCTGATGTATTCGAGCGTGATCGCGCTGGCCGCGCCGCTGGGTCCGGTGATCGGGCTTTTTATCGGCGACCGCTTCGAGCGCAAGACGGTGATCGTGGTGATGGCGGGCGTGAATATCGTCTGCGGACTGTGGTTCAGCCAGGCGTCGGGTGCGGTGTTGCTGGTGAGCCTGGGCGTGTGTCTGACGCTCGCGGGCAATATCATTTCCTACAGCTTTCACGCGTATCAGTCGGAGCTTTTTCCGACCAGCATCCGCGCGCGTGCAGTGGGCTTCGTGTATTCGTGGAGCCGGTTTTCTGCGATCTTCACGGCTTTTCTGATTGCCGAGGTGTTGAAGCAGTTCGGCACGGCGGGCGTGTTCGTGTTTATCGCGGGTGCGATGCTGATTGTGATGCTGGCGATTGGGTTGATGGGGCCGCGTACCAAAGGGCTTGAACTGGAGAAGATTTCCCGGTAGTTCGCCTGAAGCGGTTTGCGGAAGGTTGGGCTACAGCGGTGAAACCGTTCGCCGCTGTAGCAACAACGTTGCCTTATCAGCGTATCGAAGAAGGATGACGCGCGAGCGCCGTTACCTTCATCGTCATATACGGGAAAAGCGGCAAACCGGAAAGAATCGTGTGAAGCTCGTCGTTCGATTCAACATCGAACACGCTGTAATTCGCGTACTCGCCGACGACACGATGCAACTGCTGCCACTTCCCTTGCCGTTGCAATTCCTGCGAGTAAGCCTTTTCGCGCGCCTTGATTTCGTCGGCCTGAGCGGCGGGCATATCGTGCGGCAGATGTACGTCCATTCTTACGAGATAAAGCATTGTCTTCCTCTGCGAAATAAGGCAAATGAGACGCTCCCGCAGGCTAGCAAAGCGGGAGAAGTCGGCGTGAGCGGTTTTGCGTCGCGCTAGTGGCAGTCAGCTTTTCTTGTCGCGACGATAGAAGGCGAGCTTGTCTTCGTCGATATGAAGACCCAGGCCCGGACCCTCCGGCAAATGAAGGTCGAAGTCCCGATATTGCGGCCGCGCCGTGACGATATCGTCCTTCACGAGCAGCGGCCCGAATAGTTCGGTACCCCAGGCAAGTTGCGGCAGCGCGCAGAATCCATGTGCCGACGCAATCGATCCAATGCTGCCTTCGAGCATCGTGCCGCCATACAGCGAGATACCTGCCGCATCCGCGATAGCTGCTGCGCGCATCATTCCGTAGATACCGCCAGACTTCGCGATCTTCAACGCGAACACGTCGGCACATGCGTCGCGTGCGAGTTCGAGCGCGTCTTCCGGGCCGGTCACGGCTTCGTCTGCCATGATCGGCACGATGAAGCGCGCGGCCAGCCTCGCGAGCGCGCCGCGCTGCTCGCGAGGTGTCGGCTGCTCGATCAGGTCGATGCCGGCGGCTTCGAGCGCCGCGATGCCGAGCGTCGCGTCAACTTCACTCCAGGCCTGATTCACGTCGACCGTGACCTTCGCGCGATCGCCGAGCGCCGCCTTGATCTTCGATACGTGAGCGACGTCGTCACGCACGCTGCGGCGGCCGATCTTCAGTTTGAACGTGTTATGGCGGCGTTCGGCGAGGAGCGTCTCCGCTTCCTCGATATCCCGTTGCGTGTCGCCGCTCGCGAGCGTCCAGAGAACGGGGAGCGTCTTGCGCACAGCGCCGCCCAGCAATGTCGATACGGGCACGCCCAGGCGTTTGCCCTGCGCATCGAGTAAAGCGGTTTCGATCGCGCATTTGGCGAAGCGGTTGCCTTTCGCGACCTTGTTCAGCTTGAGCATCGCGCTGTTGATATTGGTCGCGTCCTGGCCGATGACCGCCGGTGCAAGGTAGGTGTCGATAGTCAGCTTGATGCCTTCAGGACTCTCGTCACCGTACGACAGCCCGCCGATCGTGGTGGCTTCGCCAAGACCTTCGATGCCGTCGCTGGAACGCAGCCGGACGATGACGAGAGTTTGCTGCTGCATCGTCGCCATGGCTAGCTGATGCGCGCGAATGGTCGGGAGATCGACCAGAATCGCTTCGACGGAGGTGATTTGCGGGTTCATACCTTGGGTGACGGAGTGGATGAGTTGCTGCAGTATTGCCCGCGCAATAATCGGCTGTCCAACACCATTAACGTCTAGTGCGATACCGCAGAGGTATGGCGGCAGTCACGGAGCCCGCTCGACGCGAGCTGTGTAGGGGATATCTTCTTCCTCGTACAGTCGGTACACGAGTTCGAGCATTTCGCGGATGTCGCGCGATTCGTCGAGCGCGCGCATGCTCATGATGATCGGCGACACCAGCGTCGGGTCGTCCAGTTCCTTGTAGCTCACGTCGTCGCGCTTGAGGCCGTTCACGCTGCTCGGAACAATGGAAATGCCCTCGCCCGCCGCCACGAGTCCCAGCGCGATCTGCAATTCGCGCACTTCGTAAATCTTGCGCGGCTTCAGCGCGCGGTCGTGAAAGGCCGCGAGCACCTGGTCCGCGTAACTGGGGCGGGGCGACTTCGGGAAAATGATCAGCGTTTCGTTAGTCAGATCGCGCAGGGCCACAACGGGTTTCGCCGTGGAAAGCGGATGGCCCTCCGGCAACGCCACGATCATCTTCTCTTCGCGGAGAATCACCCGGCGGATGTTCGGGTCCTCCAGCCGGATACGGCCGAAACCGACGTCGATCCGGCCGTCCTTCAGCGCCCGGATCTGGTCCATCGTCGACATTTCGTGCAGGCTCAACTCGACGGTCGCATTCTGGTCGCGAAAGCGCCGGATGATTTTTGGCAGCATTCCATACAGTGTCGACCCGACGAACCCGACCGACAGACTCCGCTCGATATTGCCCACACGGCGGGTCATGGATTCGAGATCGGCGGTCTGCGCGAGCAACTGGGCGGCATGCGAGTAGAAGAACTTGCCGGTCTCCGTCAGCTTCAGCGGACGTGAATTGCGCTCCAGTAACTGGACGCCGAGCGTCTCTTCGAGTTGCTGGATCTGACGGCTTAAAGGCGGCTGCGCGATGTTGAGCCGCTGCGCCGCACGCGTGAAATTGCGTTCCTCGGCCACCGCGACGAAATAACGAAGATGCCGCAGTTCCATTTCAATACCTCCTGGATATAGCCCGATACCAAATCAGTGTTGGACGCGGCTTTGTACTGTCCATTATTCTGCATTCACACTCTGTTTCAGCACCCAATTATACCTTTCAGACATATCTAAGCGTGTGCCGGATCAAGGGTTAACCCCCACCATAAATAGAGATTCAGGAGCAGACATGAGCGTCAAAGTGTTCGATACGAAGGAAGTGCAGGACCTGTTGAAGGCCGCTGCCAACCTCGGAAGCCAGGACGGCAATGCTCGCGCGAAGCAGATCGTCAATCGCCTGCTGGGCGACCTGTTCAAGGCCATCGACGAGCTCGACATGACGCCCGATGAAATCTGGGCGGGTGTCCACTACTTCAACAAGCTGGGCCAGGACGGCGAAGCCGCGTTGCTCGCCGCCGGTCTCGGTCTGGAAAAATTCCTCGACATCCGGATGGACGCCGAAGACAAGGCCGCCGACATCATCGGCGGCACGGCCCGTACGATTGAAGGTCCGTTGTACGTCGCCGGCGCACCGGTGCGTGACGGCGTAGCGAAGCTCGACGTCAACCCGGACGAGGATGCAGGACCGCTGGTCATTCGCGGCACGGTGACGGGTCCTGACGGCAAGCCCGTCGCGGGCGCGGTGGTCGAATGCTGGCACGCCAACTCGAAGGGCTTCTATTCGCATTTCGACCCGACGGGCGCGCAGAGCGAGTTCAATCTGCGTGGCGCGGTGAGCACGGGTGCCGACGGCAAGTACGAATTCCGCACGCTGATGCCGGTCGGCTACGGCTGCCCGCCGCACGGCGCGACGCAGCAGTTGCTGAACGTGCTGGCGCGTCATGGCAACCGTCCCGCGCACGTTCACTTCTTCGCCACCAGCGACAAATACCGCAAGCTGACCACGCAGATCAACATCGAAGGCGATCCGCTGATCTGGGACGACTTCGCGTACGCCACCCGTGAAGATCTGATTCCGCACGTCGTTGAAAAGACCGGCGGCCTGGCGCTCGGCATGAAGGCCGACGCGTATAAGGAAATCGAGTTCAACATCGGGTTGACGCCGCTGGTGCAGGGCAAGGACAACCAGCTCGTCAATCGTCTGCGCGCGTCCGCGACAGCCTGAGCGTCCGACGCGCTCACGCGGCTGCACCGTCGTACCCCTGCTGCCGCTCAATTCTCCGCCCATTTTTTTCTACACCGATGCGCGTGCTCCGTGAGGAGTACGCGTAGGGAGAACACTTATGTCTGCCACTATCGACAAAGCCCAGCAGCTGGATGAACTGCTGAATACCGCCGTTCAGGATGACAGGGAAAACGGCGTATTCCGTTGCCGCCGCGACATCTTTACCAACGCCGATCTGTTCGAACTCGAGATGAAACATATCTTCGAGAGCAATTGGGTTTATCTCGCGCATGAGAGCCAGATTCCCGAGAACAACGATTACTACACGACATGGATTGGCCGCCAGCCAATCGTCGTCACGCGTGACAAGACCGGCGAACTGCACGCGGTGATCAACGCATGCGCGCATAAGGGCGCGATGCTGTGCCGCAAGAAGCACGGCAATAAAGGCACTTTCACGTGTCCGTTTCACGGCTGGAGTTTTGCCAATACCGGCAAGCTGCTGAAAGTGAAAGATGTGAAAACCACTGAATATCCGGTGCAATTCAATACCAACGGTTCACACGATCTGAAGAAAGTCGCGCGCTTCCAGAGCTATCGCGGCTTCCTGTTCGGCAGCCTGAATGCGGACGCGATGCCGCTGGAAGACTACCTCGGCGAGACTAAAGTGATCATCGATCAGATCGTCGATCAGGCCGCCAACGGACTCGAAGTATTGCGCGGCAATTCGTCGTATATCTACGACGGCAACTGGAAAATGCAGATGGAAAACGGCTGCGACGGCTACCACGTCAGCACCGTGCACTGGAACTATGCCGCGACGATGGACCGTCGCAAGGTCGACGGCACGAAGGCCGTGGATGCGAATAGCTGGAGCAAATCGGTGGCCGGTGTGTACGGCTTCGACCACGGCCACATTCTGCTGTGGACAAAAACGATGAACCCGGAAGTGCGGCCGGTCTATCAATACCGCGACGAGATCAAGGCGCGCGTGGGCGAGGTGCAGGCGGATTTCATCGTCAACCAGACGCGCAACCTGTGTCTGTATCCGAATGTGTTTTTGATGGACCAGTTCAGCACGCAGATTCGCGTGGTGCGTCCCATCAGCGTCGACAAGACGGAAGTCAGTATTTTCTGCTTTGCGCCGAAGGGCGAGAGCGCAGCCGACCGGGCGACCCGCATCCGTCAATACGAAGATTTCTTCAACGTCTCGGGTATGGGCACCGCCGACGATCTCGAAGAATTTCGCGCCTGCCAGGCCGGTTATGCGGGCACTACTGCGCTGTGGAACGATCTGTCGCGCGGCGCGCCGTTGTGGGTCGAAGGCGCGGACGCGAATGCGAAGACGATGGGTCTGAAGCCGCGCATTTCCGGCGAGCGCAGCGAAGACGAAGGCTTGTTCGTCTGCCAGCACGAATACTGGGTACATGTCATGCGCGACGCGCTGAAAAAAGAACACGCGGAGGTGCCGGCATGAGCTTCGACTACCAGAAAATCTGCGCGATGCTGTATCGCGAAGCGCGTCTGCTCGACGACCGTCAATGGGACGACTGGCTCGCCTGCTACACCGAAGACGTCACCTACTGGATGCCGGCATGGGACGACGACGATCGGCTCACCGACGACCACGAGAGCCAGATTTCGCTGATGTACTACCCGGATCGCGGCGGCCTGGAAGACCGCGTGTTTCGCATCAAGACCGAACGAAGCGGTGCTTCGATGCCCGAGCCGCGCACCAGCCACAACGTCACCAACGTTGAGGTGCTGGCTGCGCGCGATAACGAAGTGGACGTGCGCTACAACTTCAACACGCTCAGCCATCGGTATAAAAGCACTGATCAGTTCTTCGGCACGATGTTCGTCACGCTGCGAAAGGTCGACGATGCCCTGCTGATTTCGTACAAGCGAATCGTATTGAAGAACGACTATATCCGCCAGGTGCTCGACGTTTATCACGTTTGATAACGGGTATCTGAAGGAAACAGGAAGACCAGGAGGCAAGATGTCCAGCTACAACATTGCACTGAATTTCGAAGATGGCGTGACCCGCTTCGTCACCTGCAAAGCGGGTGAAAAAGTACTCGACGCCGCCTTTCGCGCGAAGATCAACCTGCCGATGGATTGCTCCGACGGCGTGTGCGGCACCTGCAAATGCCGCGCCGAAAGCGGGCGTTACGATCTCGGCGATGACTATATCGAAGACGCGCTGAGCGAAGACGAGAAAGACAGCGGGCTCGTCCTCACGTGTCAGATGGTGCCGAAAAGCGATTGTGTGATCGCGGTGCCGGCATCTTCAACGGCTTGCAAAACCGCGCAGAGTAAATTCGCCGCGACAGTTTCGAAGGTGGAGCAGCACAACGACGCGGCGGTCGTACTCGAACTTGACGTGGACACAGCAGCGCCAGTATTCCTGCCGGGGCAGTACGTGAATATCGACGTGCCAGGCAGCGGGCAGCATCGCTCGTATTCGTTTTCGTCGGCGCCGGGCGAGTCGAAAATCAGCTTTCTGATCAAGCGAATCAGTGGCGGCGTGATGAGCACCTGGCTCGAATCGGCGCAGCCGGGCAGCCAGGTCGAGTTGACCGGGCCGCTCGGCAGTTTCTATTTGCGCACCGTGGAGCGGCCATTGCTGTTTCTCGCGGGCGGCACGGGCCTTGCACCGTTTCTGTCGATGCTGGAAGTACTCGCACGCACTCATGCACAGCAGAAGGTTCATCTGATTTACGGCGTGACGCGCGATCTCGATCTGGTGCAGGTCGACGCCATTGAAGCTTACGCAGAGAGGCTGCCGAATTTCAGTTTCAGCACGGTCGTCGCCGATGCGCAATCGTCACACCCGCGCAAAGGTTGGGTCACGCAGCACATGCCGGCCGAAGCGTTGAACGACGGTGACGTCGATGTTTATCTGTGCGGGCCGCCGCCGATGGTCGATGCCGTGCGCAAGCATTTCGACGACACCGGCGTGAAGCCGAACAGCTTCCACTATGAGAAGTTCACACCCAATGCAGCGACGGCGGCCGTATGAGCGTGCAACGATTCGCGGGCAAGGTGATGGTCGTGACCGGGGCGGCGCAGGGCATCGGCCGTGGTGTGGCGTTGCGTGCGGCTGCCGAGGGCGCGAAGGTGCTGTTCGTCGATCGCGCGGATTTCGTCGGCGAAGTGGCTGCTGAAGCGAATACGGCCGACACAGCGGGTATCGTCGCCGACCTGGAAACCTACGAAGGCGCGGCATCGGCGATGGCGTTTGCGGCGAGCCGGTTTGGCGGCATCGATATTCTGATCAACGGCGTGGGCGGCGCGATTCGCATGCGCCCGTTTGCCGAATTCGAGCCCGCGCAGATCGACGCGGAAATTCGCCGCTCGCTGATGCCGACGCTGTATGCGTGCCATGCGGTGTTGCCGCATCTGCTGAAGCGGGGTGGTGGAACGATTGTCAATGTGTCGTCGAATGCGACGCGCGGTATTCGACGCGTTCCGTATTCGGCAGCCAAGGGTGGCGTCAATGCGATGACCCAGTCGCTCGCGATGGAATACGCGGAGCACAATATTCGCGTGGTCGCCACGGCGCCAGGCGGGACCGATGCGCCGCCGCGACGCGTGCCGCGCAACAGCGCCGGCGATAGTCAGCAGGAAAAAAGGTGGATGGGCGAAGCGGTAAAACAGGTGACCGATTCCACCTTTTTGAAGCGCTATGGCAGTATCGACGAACAGGTCGCGCCGATTCTGTTTCTCGCGTCGGACGAAGCGGGGTATATCACGGGTACGGTATTGCCGGTGGCCGGTGGCGATACGGGCTGAACGAGGCTGACATAAGTGAAGCGTCGAGATTGAACAATAAACCGGAGACGACAGGTGGCGATAAGCGAAGGAGTGCGCTTTGTCTGACGAAATTCGCAAGCAGGCAACTCGCGATGTGATATCTGTTTTGCCCGGCCGGGCTGACGACATCACGCGTCTCGTCACGTTGATCGAGAACGGTAAACCCATCGTCACCGTCATCGGAAAGTACAACCACGGTAAGAGTCGCCTGCTAAACGAACTGATCGGCCGCGACATTTTTTCGGTGGCCGACAGGCGAGAAACGGTGAGACTCGCCGATAACGTTCATAACAGCGTGCGCTGGCTCGACGCTCCGGGTCTCGATGCAGACGTCGGCACCGAAGACGACCGCCACGCTTTTCACGCCGCGTGGTTGAAGGCGGATATTCGCCTGTTCGTGCATGCTGCCAAAGAGGGCGAACTCGACGCCCGCGAATTGGCATTGCTCGACGAACTGCACGCCGACGGTGACCGGACGCAACGGGCGACCCTGTTCGTGCTTTCGCAGATCGATCAGTTGGCCGACGACGCAGAGTTGCAGAAAGTCGGCAACACGATTGCCGCGCAATTGCCGGGCATGACGCTGCACGCCGTGTCGGCGGTGCGCCATCGCAAAGGGGCGGACGAGGGCAAAAAGCTGATGCTGGAGAAAAGCGGCATGCCGTCGTTGCGCGTCCTGCTCGACGCGGCACTTGCTCGTGTGCCACAAGCGCGAGTGCATGAAACCGCGCTGCTGTTCGGCGAAATCCGCGCAGAACTCGAAGCGCTTCTCGCCGTGCAGAACCAGACGCGCGATGCGTTGATCCAGTTACAGAGTCGCCAGCAACTGGAATTCTCGGAAGGGCTGAAAGGCGTGATCGGCAAAGTGAGCGTCGATATCGAGGCCATGCTGGATGCGCTCGGAACTGACCACGCGATCATCCCGGACTCCGCGAAAGATGCGTACGCGATCACCGCCGGGAAGCTGGAACGCGCGCACATCCAGATCGCTTACTCGCGCGCGTGCATCGCAATCGACAGCTTTCTGGCCGGGCACGGCGTCATTGGATTGCCCGTCGAGCAGGAAACCGTCGCGCGCGCACTCAACTCCGTGATGGTTGCGGTGATGGGCGTGTCGGTCAAGTTTCGCAAAGACCTGCGCAGGATGTTCTGCGAGCCTGCTGGCAGGGAGCGGATGCAGCGTGATTTCACTCGCTACTACGAGTTGTCTGCGGACAGAAAAGCGCTGGCGGCGCAAATCGCGGATGTCGAATCGACGGTCGTCGCTTGCGGTAATGCGTTGTCCGCATTGCACTCGCTGGAGGCATTCGCATGAAGGCGGACGTGACCAGCGAGCAACGCTTCATCGCCGATGTCGATGCATTCGAGTTCATCGACAGCGAACTCGAGACCATCCTGCATCTGCTCGAAGACTGGCTCGCGCGACTCACTACCACTCTGCAATTGCAGCACCTCACGAGTGCCGGATTGACGCAGCACAACTCATTGGCGACGCTCGCAGAAGCCACCAACACGTTGCTGCGAAATAGTGTGCCTGCATGGGCGCAGCAATGGGCCAATCTGAAACCGGCCCAGGCGCTGGCCGAATCTTTCGACGACAAAGCACTGCTGCTGGTCTTCGGCAAGTTCAACGCGGGGAAGAGTTCATTCTGCAATTTTCTCGCCGATCGCTTTGCGGCATACAGTAAGACGGTCGAATATTTCTATCTGGATGGCGGTCGTATCGTCGCGACCCCGGAGCGTTTCAGTGAAGGCGTCACGGAAACCACGGCACGAATGCAAGGCGTGTGTCTCGGCGGAAAACTCGTGCTCGTCGATACACCGGGTCTGCATTCCGCGACACCCGACAACGCGGCGTTGACCCAACGCTTCACGGATAGCGCCGACGGTGTGTTGTGGCTGACCAGTTCCACGTCACCGGGGCAGGTGCAGGAACTGGACGAACTCGGCCGTGAACTGCATCGGAACAAGCCGCTTTTGCCGGTCGTCACGCGAAGCGACGTGTACGAAGAGGACGAGATCGACGGTGAAATTCGAAAGTGTCTGCGCGGTAAAAGTGCGCAGAATCGCGCCGAACAGGAGAACGACGTCAAGGCCCGCGCGGAGGAAAAACTCGTAGCAATGGGCGTGTCGACCAGTCTGCTGAAATCTCCTGTGTCGATCTCTGCATACCTCGCGCGTGCGCAAAATCAAACACCGGCAGCAATGATCGAGTCGGGATTCGAAAGGCTTTACGACGCGCTTCTCGATGTCGCCGAGGCGACGCTCGCGTATAAGCGGCGCAAGCTGGCCGAGATGTTTCTGCATCATCTGGAAGAGAACGTGTTGGGGACGTTATGTGTCGACGCAATGTCGATGCTTGCGCAATTGCAGTCGTTGTCGGCGGCGGCGCTAGATGATCTCGAACGACAGCAGGAACACATCATTCGATCGGTGTGGCGCAGTGTGGTAGCGGCGTTGCCCGATTTGCTGGAACAACATTCGGCGACGCGCGATGTCAACGCAATCTGCAATAGCCTGTCGCAATCCGTCACTGCTTCGTTTTCGTGCGAAGTGAATCAGCGGTTGGGCGATTACGTCATTGAGCCGGAGGCCAGCGCGGCCGGAATCGAGCCAGGTGAAGATGCGCAATTCGAGGATATCGTGATCGAATCCGATACGACGTCGGGCCCGATACGCAAAGTGGTTGGTGTCGACTATCAGCGCCTTCATGCCGCGCTCGGCAAAGCGATTCAACAGCACATCGTGCAACTGTCCAGTCATGCTGTGGGGCAGTGCAATGCGTCGATCAAACAATTGATGCAACGCGCGAGCTCTCTGCAAGATTCCCTGCAAATGCACGAAAGCGATTTGCTCAGCCTGAAGGCAAAACTGCGAGCCGACTTTGCCTGAACCGAACAAATAGCCGCATGATCAATTCCGCTCATCGTTAAGCGGGTATCGGCTGTACGACACGCAGCAGTAGTCCAAACGCCGTCTTCTCCATCGTGAGAAGGCGGCTAGAACAACTGCCGTTGCCCCGACATCAGCGTCGTGAAGTCATCGCGCAGTAGTGGCAGGATTGCATCGGCGACGGGTTGCAACTGCCGCGTCAAATAGTGTTCGTAGTCGATTGCGGAGCGCAGTGTTTCCAATGGCTCCGGCCCCGTGACTGTCATCACGTAGCTGATCCAGCCGCCGTTCTGGTACTGCAAAGGGCGCCCCTGCCGCTGGTTGAATTCGTCGGCGACACGGGCCGCGCGAACATGAGGCGGAACATTGCGCTCGTAATCGCCTAGCGATCGGCGTAGACGTTTGCGATACACCAACTGATCATCGAGCTTGCCGTCCAGCGTGTCGCGCACATAGTCGCGAACATAGTCCTGATACGGCTGCTGTTTGAAAATGCGCTTGTATAGTTCCTGCTGAAACTGCTGCGCGAGCGGCGTCCAGTCGGTGCGTACCGTTTCGAGTCCTTTGTAGACGATCTCTTCCGTGCCGTCCGGCAAAACGGTGAGACCCGCGTAGCGCTTCTTGCTGCCTTCCTCCGCGCCGCGAATCGTGGGCATGAAAAAGCGCTGATAATGCCGCTCGAACTGCAATTCCAGCGCACTGTCGAGCCCGAACCTTTCGCGCAGACTCTGCTTCCACCATGCATTGATATGTTCGACCAGCGCGCGGCCGATAAGGCCCGCGTCTTCGTCGTTATGTGCGTGTTTCAGCCAGACGAAAGTCGAATCGGTGTCGCCGTAGATCACTTCATAACCCGCAGCGGTAATCAATTCGCGCGTCTTGTGCATGATCTCGTGGCCGCGCATCGTGATCGACGACGCGAGACGCGGGTCGAAAAAGCGGCAGCCGGTAGAGCCCAATACGCCATAGAAGGCGTTCATGATGATCTTCAGCGCCTGCGATAAAGGCTTGTTGTTCTCGCGTTTGGCCGTTTCCCGGCCTTGCCAGACCTGTCCGACGATCGACGGCAGACAGTGGTTGAGACGCGAAAAGCGTGCGCCGAGAAATCCTGGTACCGAGTGGTCGTCATCCGGTTTCAACATGCCTTGCACGAGGCCGACCGGATCGATCAGAAACGTGCGGATAATCGACGGATACAGGCTCTTGTAGTCGAGCACCAGCACCGAATCGTAGAGACCGGGACGCGAATCCATCACGAAACCGCCGGGGCTCGCCGCACCGGCTACATCGCCGAGATTGGGCGCGACGTAACCGAGCCGATGCATACGCGGCATGTACAGGTGCGTGAATGCGGCAACCGATCCGCCGCTGCGATCCGCGGGCAAACCGGTCACGCTGGCGCGTTCCAGAAGAAACGGCAGCAACTCCGTCTTCGCGAAGATGCGCGTGACGAGTTCGCAATCTTTCAGGTTGTACTGCGCGAGCGCCGGTTTGTCTTCGTCGAAACGGCGCTGGATTTCATCCATGCGCTGATACGGATTGTCGATCGACTTGCCTTCGCCGAGCACCGAGCGCGCGACATATTCGAGGCTGAACGAAGGAAAACTCCACGTCGCGGAACGCAGCGCTTCAATGCCGTCGATAATCAAACGTCCCGCTGCGCCCGCAAAAAAATGATTCTGCGTCAGACCATGCTCGCGCCATTCCATCACCGCGCCGCCGCGTCCGAGCCGCAACGGTACGCGATATTGTTCGGAATGCTGCTGCAGCACGCGCAAATCGAACTGCACCAGATTCCAGCCGATGATCGCATCGGGGTCGTGCCGCTCCATCCACGTATTCAGTTTTTCGAGCAACTGTGCACGGGTTTCGCAGTATTCGAGCGCGAAGTCGATTGCGCCTGCGTCGCCGTTCGGTGGCCCGAGCATGTACACCTGACGCTGCCCGCACCCTTCGAGTGCAATCGAATAAAGCTCGGCGTGCGCGCTGGTTTCGATGTCGAGCGACACCAGTTTCAACGGCGGACGGTAACCGCTGGCCGGTTTCAGTTCGCTGTTGAGCAACGGGCCGTGCTTCTGCGATTCACCGCTGAACCACACGGGCGCGGTGATGAATCGCTCCATCATGTAGCGTTCGGGCGGGAAGACATCGGCTTCGTAGACATCGACGCCGCCGCTTTTCAGGCGTTTATCGAAGCCTGTCAGTTGCCGGTACTGCGGGCAGTAGAGTCCCATGACCGGCCGGTGCTGGAAGTCGCACAGTTCGAGCGGACGCAGATCGAGTGGCGCTTCGCGGCGCAGGATCGTTTCGGCGCGCTCGCGATGTTCGACGGGAATGAAGGCCACCGAAGGCTGGGGCCGCAGACGGATGTGACGAGGCCCGCTGTCCGTTGCCAGCCAGAAATCCACTTCGGTGCCGGCGGGTGTGTCCCGCCAGTGTCGGGTCAGAATGAAACCCTGCTCAAGCTCTGTCAAACCGCCACCTCTAAACAGGCATCATCGCCTGGTGCGATTTTACCGCCATGCGTGCCGGGCGGTGAGCGTGTTCGTGGCATCAGGCGGGCCGTGTCGCCGGGGCGTGGTCGTTGGTATGCCCCCCTTACTGCAGCCGCAGCGTGCAGTCTGTATGATCGTGCTGCAACGATTTATTTGGCGCGGAACGCGCGCCGGTCAAACCCCTCAGGAACGGAGTGAACGAAATGACGTTGGGCAAATTATTTGTTGTCGTCGCGGTAGCAGCAACCAGCCTGGGTGCTCACGCGCAAGTCGCGGGCACGCAGCCGCTGAGCGTCACGGTCGAGCAGTCCACCGCGCTGTTGAACGGCTGGAGCGTGAAGAAGAGCATCCTCGGCAAGACCGTGTACAACGACCAGAACGAGAAGATCGGTACGGTGCGCGATCTGGTGGTTGCACCGGACGGCTCGCTGTCGGCAGCGATCGTGTCGGCGGGCGGCTTCCTCGGCGTGGCGTCGCATGACGTTGCGGTGCCGATCGCCGCGCTGGACATTCGCGGCGGCAATTTCTATCTGGCCGGCGCTACCAAAGACGCGCTGAAGGCCACGCCGCAGTTCCAGTACAACAAGGTTCAGGCGCCGCCGAAGCCGAAGAAGGTCGCGGACCAGTAATAGTCGAAGTAATCGCCCGAACGGCGATTAGCGATGGCGAGGCCTCCATGCGAGGCCTCGTTTTTTTGAGCATTTGAATTACGTTTCGATCACGCTTCGAGAGCCAGCGTCGCAAAAGTGCCCAGCCAGTGTTCGCCCATATAGTCGCCGGCCACATGCGCCAAAGCGCTTTGCAGATGACGTTCGGCGGTATCGAATAGCACCGTCCTGCGGATATCGCCAGCGGGCAGCGCGCGCGCCAGCGAACGTTGGCACCATGCACGGCTCAGATTCAACCCGTCCAGATGCGCAATCTTGCCGTCGGTACGGTCCGTGACCGTCACCGGCTCGAACAAGGTTGCGGGCTTTTGCGCGCCGAGGTCCGGCAGAAAGCGTCCGAACCATTCGATGAATTGCGCAGGCGGCAGCACGCGGCGCATCAACTCCGCTTCCATCAGCGACGGCGACAGGAATTCGTCACCGGCCGGTTCCCACGCCTGACACGCGACGTCGTCGATAAACCAGCGCTCGGCGGTATTCACGATCAACGCTTCGAGCGATTCACGCGAAGTTTGACGCGCGAAATCCAGCGTGAGCGACAACGCAAACGCCATATTGAAGTGCGTTCCGACGCGCAACGGGTAGGTCGCTTTCGGCAGGAACTCCTCGAAGCGTTCGACAAAGGCTTCGGTAAGCGGCGCAAAAATCTTCGACCAGCGCGCGGCATCCGCGAGTTTTAGCGAATTGAGTTGCGCGCTGAGTGCAAGCAGCCAGGCCCAGCCATACGGCCGCTCGAAGCCACGATTGTGCGGCAGGTCGAGATACGCCAGTTCGCCCGCAACATTGGCCTCGGTGAAATGCTCGTCGACCACGGCGACGATGCGTGCCGCCTCGGGCAGATCCGGAAAACGGTCGAGCAGATGCAGGATCAGCCAGTAGCCGTGCACGCACGAATGCCAGTCGTAACTGCCGTAAAAAATCGGATGCAGCGCTCGCGGACCCTGCACGTCCTGCGGCCCCGCGAGCGAATGCGTCAGCTTGTTCGGATATTCGCGCGTCAGATGAGAGAGCGCGAGATTGGCGAATCGCGACGCGAGTTCGGGAGTGAGTTGAAGGGTCATCGGCGGCTCCTCGGAATCAAAAGCGGAATACAAGCGCGTACAACAGTATGGTATTGACGATCAGCAATAGCAAAGCGGTCGGCCATTGCGCCTTGATCACGCCATTCTGATCTTTCAGTTCCAGCAGCGCTGCGGGCACGATATTGAAGTTCGCGGCCATTGGAGTCATCAAAGTGCCGCAGAAGCCGCACAGCATGCCGATAGCGCCGAGAATGGCGGGGTTGCCGTTGAACTGATGCACGATCAGCGGCAGGCCGATGCCCGCAGTCATGACCGGAAACGCGGCGAACGCGTTGCCCATGATCATCGTGAAGATCGCCATGCCGAACGTGTAGGCGGCGACCACGGCAAAGGCGGAGTCGACGGGAATCCAGGCTTTTACGAGGTCGGAAACGACATGGCCCACGCCGGCCACCGCGAATAACGCGCCGAGCGCGGCCAGCATCTGCGGAAGAATCGCGGCCCAGCCGACGGTGTCCATCGTATGTCGTGCGTCTTTCAACGCGTGCACCGGCGAATCGCGCAACATGAACAGCGCGGTGCCGAACGCGACCAGCGTGCCCAATACCAGCGAAATCAGCGTGACGTTCTTCGCTTCGACAAAAGGCGCGTATTTCAGCGTCAACGTGCCGAGCAACGTGATGACCGGAATCAGCAGCGCGGGAATGAACAGCTTGTTGCCGAAGCGTTGAGCTTTTGCTTCGCGGCGCGCGGCGGCCGCCTCGCTCGTGCTGTCCGTTTTGCCTTTGCCGAGTTTGCCGGACCCGGCGATCAACGCGAGCGCAATCGCGAGGCAGCCCATCACGAAGTGCGGCAATTCTCCGCCGAACATGAAGGTAATCGCGTAGATGCCCCAGAACAAAAAGTTGACGACGCGGCGCGGATTCGTGCGGTCCTGCAGATTGAACAGCGCGAACGCGGCGAACATCAAACCGGCCAAAACATAGAGGGATTCGAGTTTGATCATCATCGCGCGGCACCTCGTCCCAGTGCATTCATCTTGTGCGACAGGTTACGGTCGAGCAGCATCAGGCGGATCAGATGAATCACGAGTGCGGCAACGGCGGTAGGGATCGCCCAGACGGACACGTGCAACGGCTCGACCACGATGCCGTTCTGTTCGAGAAAGCCCTTGATCAGCAGGATCGACTGGATCGCGATGAAAATGTCCTCGCCGAAAAACACCGCGATGTTGTCGACTGCCGACGCATTCGCGCGAATCTGCTGGCGCACCGCGTCGGGTAATTCGCCGTAGCGGTTCGCGGCGGCCGCTTCGGCCATCGGCGCGATGAGCGGGCGCACCATCTGCGCATGACCGCCGAGCGACGTGAGGCCGAGCGCGGCGGTGACCTGGCGGATCACGAAATACAGCATCAGCACGCGGCCGGTGGTGGCGGCATGCAGGCGTGAAATGAGGTGCCTGGCCTGTTCCTTGAGACCATTGCGTTCGAGTAGCGCGATGACCGGCAACGTGAGCCAGATGAGGCCCATGTAGCGGTTATCCGCGAACGCTTTGCCGAATGCGCTGACGATCTCCACTGGATTCAGACCGCCAGCCACGCCGGTCGCGATGCCCGCGATGGTCACGACCAGTAGCGCGTTGAAACGCAATGCGAAGCCGAGTACGACGATCGGCACGCCAATCAAAACCCACATCCCGTTCTCCTTGCCATGTCGTGGCGATCCGTTGCCGCGTGGTTTCTGCCGCACGGGCGACGAAATCTAACACGATAATTTATCGATAAATAGTCGGTAAATTATTGATTCCGGGTAAACGCCAGGCACAGGGGCGAAACAGGGGGAGGGAGCGGTGTGAGTGACGGAGAAGGGCTTTTTTAAGTCTTAAACCGGGAGACTGCCGCGATGACTCGTCGGAGCGGCGCGCGTGCGTTAGCCGTGCACGCGGCGCCGGATAGTGCTCTAGAACAGTTCCATGATCCGGTGATACATCATCCCAAGCTCCAGTGCCGGACCGCGCAGCGCAGGGCCGCCCGGAAAGCGCGCATGCCGCAATCGCGCGAACAGGTCGAACGTGCCGGCGTCTCCAGCCATGGCTTTTGCCACGCTGCGCGCGCCGATTCCCGTCAACGCGACACCGTGCCCCGAAAAGCCCTGTACGTAGTAATAATTCGGATCGATCGAACCGAAGTCCGGCGCGCGATTACGCGTGACGTCGACAAAACCGCCCCACGCGTAGTCGATCCGCACATCGCCGAGTTGCGGAAAGACGTCGATCATCCGCTGACGAATCTGGTCGCTGAGTTGCATCGGCGATGCGCCGCCCGAACTGGCGCGTCCGCCAAACAGCACGCGATGGTCCGCCGATAAACGAAAATAATCGAGGAAGAAGTTGTTGTCGCAGATTGCCTCGCGTTGACGGATCAACGCATCGGCGCGCTCCTGGCCGAGCGGTTCTGTCGCGACGATGTACGACGCGATGGGTGCGATCCGGGCGGCTACGGTTGCGGGCAAAACGTCGCCGATGGTCGCGTTGCCGCAAGCCGCGACGAACCGGCAGCGCACTTCGCCAGCCGCTGTCCGCACGACAGGACGCGTGCCTCTCACCACTTCGACGACCGGCGAATGCGCGAACAATTGCGCGCCTTCACGGCGAGCGGCGTCAGCGAGGCCCAGGCAATATTTCAGCGGATGCAGATGCCCGGACAGCGGATCGTAGACGCCCGCGAGGTAACGCCGCGACGCGACCCGTGAGCGGATCTCGTCGGTATCGAGCCAGGCGAGTTTGTCGTAGCCCCAGCGCCGCGACGCCGACTCCATCCACGCACGCAGATCGGGCACGCGTTTGGGTTTGGTCGCGACCGTCAGATAGCCTGGCGTGAAGTCGCAATCGATGCCGTACCGCGCGATACGCTCGCGCACCAGCGCCACGCCTTCCACCGACAGCGCCCACGCGGCGCGCGCGCCGTCATTGCCGAGTTGCTGCTCGATGACATCGTCTTTTGCGAATCCCACGAGCGTCTGTCCGCCGTTGCGTCCCGACGCGCCCCAGCCCGGCCGGTGTGCATCGAGCACGATCACCGACATGCCGCGCGCGCGGCATTCCAGCGCCACCGACAGGCCCGAGAAGCCCGCGCCGATCACGCAGACATCGGCCTCCAGCGCGCCGGACAGAACTGGATCGTCGGCGGCTGGGCGCGTTGCGCTCGCTTCATAGTAGGAGTTGGCGACCAGCGCATCGGCGCGCTGGTCGAGCGAGACAGTCGAGTTGAAGCGGAAAGTCGAAGCATTCATCAAAGCAGATCCTTCATTCGATACCAGGCCATCGCGAGCACGAGGGCAGGGGTACGCAGCATAGCGCCACCCGGAAAATCACGGTGACGAATCTTGCCGAACAGATCGAAGCGCGATGCCTGACCGTCGATCGCTTCGGCAATCAGTTTGCCCGCGAGTCCGGTCGTGTTGACACCGTGCCCTGAGAATCCCTGGGCGAAGTAAACGGTAGGCGAGTGGCGGCCGAAATGCGGCGCGCGGTTCATCGTGATATCGACAAAACCGCCCCACGCATAGTCGATTCTGACATCGTGGAGTTGTGGGAAGGTCTTCAGCATATCGCGGCGCATCGCTTCGCCGAGGTCGCGCGGCGCGAGCGTCGAATAGCTGACCTTGCCGCCCCATAGCAAGCGGTTGTCCGGCGCGGGGCGAAAATAGTCGAGTACGAAACGGCTGTCGCACACGGCGGCTTTGGCGGGCATCAGTGCTTCGGCGCGGTCGGCGTCGAGCGGCTCGGTGGCGATGACGTAGGTGCCGACCGGCATGATTTTTTTCGCGACGTCGGGCGCGAGCTTGCCGAGCCAGGTATTGCAGGCCAGCACGACAAATCGGGAACGCACACTGCCACGCGCAGTTTGCGCGACCTGCAGGCCGTTTTCTTCACGCAACGCGTTCACGCAGCTATCTTCGAAGATGCGCACACCCGCTTCACGTGCCGCGCGCGCAAGACCGAGCGTGTAGTTGAGCGGGTGCAGATGACCGCTCTGCGCATCGAACAGACCACCCAGATAGCGATCGGATTGCACGTAGTTGCCGAGTTCGTCCGCATCGACGTAATGAAAGCTGTCGTAGCCAAAGCGCTGTTGCGCTTCGTCGCGCCATTGCTTCAGCGCATCGGCGTCACGCGGTTTGTTCGCGGCGGTCAGATAACCGAAGCTCAGATCACAATCGATCCGGTGTTTCGCCACACGCTCCTTCACGATGTCTAGCGTTTCTATGCCCATATCCCAGACGCGCTTCACGTCTTCTTCGGGCATGAACTTCGCGAACGTATCGATACCGCAGGCAAAGCCACCTATCAACTGTCCGCCGTTGCGCCCGCTGGCCGCCCATCCCACTTTCGACGCTTCGAGCACCACGACCGAATAGCCGCGCTCGGCCAGATTCAAAGCGGTAGAAATGCCGGTCAGCCCCGCGCCGATCACGCAAACGTCGACGTTCAGCGTTTCTTCTAGCGAGGGATGGCGAGTGGCGTCGTTGGCGGTGGCCGCGTAATACGAGGGGACGTGTGACTGATTCGAGAATCGGAGCATAGGCGCGAATACAAAAGAGCCTGAATGCGCGGCCTTTCATCAAACAGGCCGCGCGTCAGGCAATACGGGTTAGAACGAGTAGATGAACTGTGTCGCGAGCAGGTCGTTCGACTTGCCGTACGAACCGTCGCTCTTCAGGAACACCTGCTTGTTGGCCCAGTCATGGCGATATTCGACTTTGACCGTGATCTGCTGGGTCGGGAAGAACAGCAGATCGAGTGCAACGTCCTGACGCGTAGCGCCTTTACACTCGAAGCCGAAGCCGCCGCCGGCCTTCGAAGCGGCGAGACAGTCCGCGCCGATACCGAAACCGTTAGACGTGTCCATGCCGTTCGAATTCAGCGCAATGCCGCCACCGCCACCGCCATTCTTGCTATCGACCAGCACGTCATAACGCGCCGTCATGCCCATGCGGCCCAGCATCGGCAGATTGAACTTGCGGTGCGCGAGCAGCGACAGGCCGTACCACTGCGCCTGGCCGCCGTTGAACGCCGCGTTCTGCTGCTGACCGTAGTCGATTTCGGCGTTGTACTGCACGTCGGCGAGCAGGTAGGTCAGGTCGGCTTCGGTGAAGAAGAACGTACCGCCCGAGCTAGGCGACTGTCCGCCTACACCATAGGAAACCGCACCCGTATCCGCATTGATCGCGCTCGGCAGCGTCTGACGGCCAATATTGAACGAGCCGCCGATATCCAGTGCGCTCGACCACGTGTAGTCGGTGCGTGCGGTGAAGCTCGGAATCTTGTTGCTGGTGGTGATCGGATCGCCCAGCGCATTGGTGCCGGTCTGCGTGATCGCGCCGAACGTGCGGTACTGTTCGTTGCCGAGGAAGAACTTCCACGCCCAGTCACCCTTCGTATAGTTCGCGCCGATCCCGACGTAGCTGCCCGGGTCCGAGAAGTCATACAGCAGGTTGTGCGTGAGCGTGAGCATCTGGTTCGACTGCTGCACTTCATAACCGCCGAAGCTCGGAATCAAACCGGTGACGAGCGTAGTCGTCGCCGTCAACGGCACGTTGACGACAGCCGTGTTCAGGATGTTGTTGCCGATGTCGCCGTGCGAGTTTTGCAGCAGCGTAATACCGTTGCCGCGGTTCGGCATCAGCGTGACTTCCGCCGACGGCGCCATCGGCCCGACACCGAAGGTCTTCTTGATGTCGAGGTACAGATCGCCGAACGTGCTGTTGTAGTACGTGTACGCGTTTTCGTGGTTCGCGAACAGGAACGACGAACTGCTTTGCGCGCGGTTGTAGATGTAGGTCGGATCGATATAGCCTGTTACCGACAGGCCCGCGATCGGCCCGGTCTGCGCCGCGTCTTCGAGCGAGTCCACCTTCAGTTGCTGATTGGCGATCTGCTGCTTCATCGTGGTGACTTCGTCGTTGGTCAGCGTGGCCTGCGCGCGGCCATAATCAGGCGACGAAATATCCACTGGCGCGGCTGCTACCGCTGGGGCCACGGGTACTGCCGCCGTGGCCGCCTTCGGCTTGGTAGCGACTTCGGCCCGCAACTGCTTCACCTCCTTTTGCAGTGCATTCAACTGGGCCTGCAGCGCCTTGATCTGGTCGCTGGTGGTATCTGCGAAGGCCATGCCAGGCAGACTCCCCGCCACCAACAGACAGATGAGCTTCTTTCTCATGCAAATTCTCCTTATTGGTCGTATTGCAAAAAAATGCTTATGCGCGAGCGGCGTCGAGCGGTTTTCGAGCGGTGGTGTGTTGTAGGGATGACGGCAACGGGTCGGCGGATTCGGCGATCGCGAAAGCCATCTGCATGTCGCGATTGCGTTTGCGTTCACGCAACTGCATCCAGCGGTTCACGACGATCACCCCGATCGTCACCGTGGTAATGAAGATCGTCGCGAGCGCGTTCATCTCCGGGTTCAGACCGAGGCGCACTCGCGAAAACACCACCAGCGGCAGCGTGGTCGAGCCGGGGCCGGACAGGAAGGCGGACAGCACGAGGTCGTCGAAAGAGAGCGTGAACGACAGCAGCCAGCCCGACATCAGCGCCTGCGAAATCAGCGGCAATGTGATCAGGAAGAACACCTTGAATGGGGTTGCGCCGAGATCGAGCGCGGCTTCTTCGAGCGACTTGTTGAGTTCCTTGACACGCGACTGCACGATGATCGCGACATACGACACGCACAGCATCACGTGACCGATCCAGATCGTGAAGAGGCCGCGACCCTTTGGCCAGCCGAGCATCTGTTCGAGCGCGACGAACAGCAGCAGTAGCGAGATGCCCTGAATCACTTCGGGAATCACGAGCGGCGCGTTGATCATGCCGGCGAATAGCGTGAAGCCGCGAAAGCGCCCGAAGCGAGCGAGCACGAAACCCGCCCATGTACCGATCACGACGGATGCGCACGCGGTCAGCAAACCGATCTTCAGCGAGAGCCATGCGGCGCTCAGCAATTCGCCGTCCTGCAACAGCGCGCCGTACCATTTGAACGAGAACCCGGACCACACCGTGACGAGCTTCGACTCGTTGAACGAATACACCACCAGGCTGATGATCGGAATGTAGAGAAAGAGAAATCCGAATGTGAGCACGCCGTTGGAAAGCGTTCTATTAGGCTTGATCATTTCGTGCCCTCCAGTTCCCGGACCTGGTAGTACTGGAACACGGCCATCGGCACGAGCAGCAGCAGAACCATCGCGACGGTCACGGCGGACGCCATCGGCCAGTCCATGTTGTTGAAGAATTCATCCCACATCACGCGGCCGATCATCAGCGTGTCGGCGCCGCCCAGCAGTTCCGGAATCACGTATTCGCCGACTGCCGGAATGAACACCAGCAAACTGCCGGCGATAATGCCGTTCTTCGACAACGGCAACGTGATGCGCGTAAAGGCGGTCCACGGTTTGCAGCCGAGGTCGTAAGCGGCTTCAAGGAGAGTCAGGTCCATCTTCACGAGGTGCGCGTAAAGCGGCATCACCATGAACGGAAGGTACGAATAGACCATGCCGATATAGACGCCGATATCCGTGTGATAGAGACGCAACGGCGAATGAATCAGACCGATCGACATCAGCGTGTGATTGAGCAGGCCGTCGTCTTTCAGAATGCCGACCCATGCATAGACGCGAATCAGGAACGATGTCCAGAACGGCAGCATCACGCCCATCATCAGCAGGTTGCGGCGCGACGGTTCCGAGCGCGCGATGTAGTACGCAATCGGATAGCCGATCAGCAGACAGAAGAAGGTCGACACAGCGGCCATCTTCAGCGAGCTGATATACGTAGCGATGTACAGATCGTCTTGCAGCAGGAACGCGTAGTGGCTGAGCTGCATCGCAAAATGCACCATGCCGTTTTCGATCGTCACGAGATTCGTATACGGCGGAATGCCCATGCGCTGATCGGCGAAACTGATTTTCAGCACCAGCACGAACGGCAACGCGAAGAACACCACGAGCCACAGGAACGGTACGCCGATGACAGTCGTGCGGCCGGAGGGCAGCAGCATGCCGATGCGCTTTTTCAACGCGCCTAACAAGCCGCTCGCGGATGGCGCAGCGAGCGCCGCGCTGGAGGAGGTGGCGGGATTTTTCATTGCGTCAGCACCACGCCGCTGTTGGGCGACCAGTAGACGAACACGTCGTCGTTATAGGAGGGCGCACCTTCGCTCATCAGATGCGAGCTGGAGAGATTCGACACCACCGTCTTGCCGCTCGGCAGACGCACGTGGTACAGCGAGTAGCTGCCCATGTATGCGACATCGGAGACCACGCCGCGCGCCCAGTTATAGGGCGCGGCCGGTTTATCGAGCGACACCTTCACGCGCTCGGGACGCACGGAGATACCCACCGGCATGCCAAGCGGACCCGTTACCCCGTGGCTCACGTAAATGCGCGATTCCAGATCCTCGCTTTCGACGAAAATGTGATCCGGTTCATCGGCGACGACGGTGCCTTCGAAAAGATTCGTCGAGCCGATGAATTCCGCCGAGAAACGGCTATTCGGAAACTCATAGACCTGGCTCGGCGAGCCGATCTGCACGATGCGGCCTTCGCTCATCACCGCGAGACGGCCGGCCATCGTCATCGCTTCTTCCTGATCGTGCGTGACCATCACGCAGGTCACATCGACCTTCTCGATGATGTTGACGAGTTCGAGCTGGGTCTTCTGGCGGATCTTTTTATCGAGTGCCGACATCGGCTCGTCGAGCAGAAGAAGCTTGGGACGCTTGACCAGCGAACGCGCAAGCGCCACCCGTTGTTGCTGCCCGCCCGACAATTGATGCGGCTTACGCTGCGCGTATTTGCTCATCTGCACGAGATTCAGCGCATCGGCGACGCGTTCCTTGATCTCGTTCTTCGGCGTGCCTTCCTGTTTCAGACCAAAGGCGACATTCGCCTCGACGCTCATGTGCGGGAACAGCGCATACGACTGGAACATCATGTTGACCGGGCGCCGGTAGGGCGGCATCGCGGCGAGATCTTCGCCGTCGACGAAAATACGTCCTGACGTGACCGTTTCGAGCCCCGCGAGCATCCGCAACAGCGTGGACTTGCCGCAGCCGGAGCTGCCTAGCAGCGCGAACAGTTCGTTTTTCGCGATGCTCAGATTGACGTTGTCGACAGCGGTGCTGTCGCCGAATTTCTTCACGACGTTTTCGATGCGGACGAATTCGTCCGGTTTCGATTTTGTCGCCACTGCGGGCCGGGTCATCTGGGTGACGCTGGCAGTGTTGTGTGAGGCCGTCGAGTTCATGATGTAACCGTTCCTTGCGAATCGCGGGCGCAAGTGTCTCCCTACGAGGCGCGGGACGCGTCTCGCAACGTGCGCTGCGATTGGAAAACATGGGACTGCGCGCGAATCGGACTTTGAAAGCGCGCAGGCTGACTACCGTGACTGCATTTCATGCGCTCAGGTTTCGAGCGATCCCTGAGCGCGGGATCGGATTTCTATCAGGCGGTTTAATTGATCAATGGCCGGTTTTAAGCTGTGCCCAAAGCCGGTTTTCGAGGCGCAGAATGTCGGTCGGCATCGGCTTCATCAGCGTCATCTTGCTGAGTACTTCGTCGCCCGGATAAACGGTTTTGTCCTGCGCGACAGCCGGAACCACGAACTGGCGCGCGGCCTTGTTCGCGGTCGGATAGAACACCTCGTTGGTGATCGCCGCATTGACCTTCGGGTCGGAGATGTAGTTGATCCACTTCAGCGCGGCTTCGGGGTGCGGCGCGTCTTTCGGAATCACCATCACGTCGAACCACAGCAGACCGCCTTCCTTCACGTTCGAGAATTTGATCTGATACGAGCGTTTGGCTTCTTCGGTACGGCGGCTTGCAATACCGACGTCGCCCGACCAGCCGAGTGCGACGCACACATCGTTGTTCGCGAGATCGTTGATGTAACCCGACGAATTGAACTGCGTGATATACGGGCGGATTTTCTTGAGCACTTCGAAAGCGGCCTGATAGTCGGCGGGGTTCGTGCTGTTCGGGTCTTTGTGCATGTATTGCAGCGTGGCGGCGAAAACGTCGACGGCCTGGTCGAGAATCGACACGCCGCAGCTTTTCAGCTTCGAGAGGTTGGCCGGATCGAACACGAGCGACCAGCTATCCACCGGCGCGTTCGCGCCGAGCGCCTTCTGCACGGCCTGCACGTTATAGCCGATACCGTCGGTGCCGTACGCCCACGGCACACCGTACTGATTGCCAGGATCGGCGTCCGAGATCATTTTCATCAGCACCGGATCGAGATTCGCGAGATTCGGCAACTTCGACTTGTCGAGCTTCTGATAGACGCCGGCCTGAATCTGCTTGGCCATATAGTTCGAGGTCGGCACCACGATGTCATAGCCCGAGCTGCCCGCCAGCAGTTTTGCCTGCAACGTGTCGTCGCTATCGTAGTTGTCGTATTTGACCTTGATGCTGTCCTCTTTCTCGAAGTTCGAAATCGTATCTTTCGCGATGTAATCGGACCAGTTATAGACATTCAGTTCCGTGTCGGCCGCAAGGGCCGGCGTAACCGATAACGCCGCAAAACCGGTAAAGGCGAGAAGCGCGGCCCCCGCGACCGCATGACGAAGATGACTAACGCTCATGGTTTTTTCCCTTGATGTGAAGAGCCGGCATGAGCGCGATGTGTGGGTGTGCCCATGCCGGAAACGAACCGCCGTTACGAAATGCCGAGTTGTTGTGCTGTTGCATCGAAAGCCTGTTTGGCCTTCGAAACGATTTCGTCGATTTCCAGTCTGCTAATGGTGAGCGGCGGCGACAGCAGCATCCGGTCGCCGCTGGCGCGCATGATCAGGTTGCCGTTGAAGCAGAAGTCGCGGCAGATCGTGCCGACGTCGCCGCCATTCGCGAAGCGCTTGCGCAATGCCGGGTCCTGTGCGAGTTGCACGCCCGCCACCATGCCTGCGCCCGCTACTTCACCGACGATCGGATGATTGGCGAAGGTGTCGCGCAATTTTTTCTGGAAGTAGGGGCCGGTATCGGTCTTCACGCGTTCGATGATTTTCTCGTCGCGCAGAAGTTTGAGGTTGGCGACCGCGACGGCCGCCGCCACCGGATGACCGGAGTACGTCAGGCCGTGATTGAAGTCGCCATGCTCGATGATCGCTTTGGCGACGCGGTCATGCAGCCCCACTGCGCCCATCGGCACATAGCCGCTCGTGAGCCCCTTGGCGAGCGTGATGAGATCCGGTTCGAAGCCGAAGTGCTGATGCGCGAACCATTCGCCGGTGCGGCCGAAGCCGCCGATCACTTCGTCGGCGACCAGCAGAATGTCGTATTTACGGCAAATGCGCTGGATTTCCGGCCAGTACGTCGAAGCCGGGAAAATCACGCCACCCGCGCCCTGGAACGGCTCACCGATAAATGCGGCGACATTGTCCGCGCCGAGTTCGAGGATCTTCGCTTCCAGTTGTTGCGCGCGAGCCAGTGCGAATTCTTCCGGCGTCACGTCGCCTTGCGCTTCGCCGAAGAAATACGGCTGGTCGATATGCACGATGTTCTCGACTTTCGACGGCATCTGGTCGTGCATGTAACCCATGCCACCGAGCGTGCCGCCTGCAATCGTCGAACCGTGATAACCGTTCTTGCGCGAGATGACGAATTTCTTCGAGTGCTTGCGTTGCGTGGCCCAATATTGATGGACGATACGCAGCACCGTGTCGTTGCCTTCCGATCCGCTATTGCAATAGAAAAAGTGATTGAACGGTTCGGGCGCGAGTTCCGCAAGCAACGCCGACAACTCGATCACCGGCGGATGCGTGGTCTTGAAGAAGGTGTTGTAGTAGGGCAGTTCCTGCATCTGCCGGAACGCGGCGTCCGCCAGTTCCTTGCGGCCGTAACCCACGTTCACGCACCACAGGCCCGCCATCCCGTCGATGATCTTGTTGCCGTCCGAATCCCACAGGTACACGCCCTCGGCCTTGACGATCACGCGGCTGCCGCTGCGATTGAGCGAGCCCATGTCCGAGAACGGATGAATGTGGTGCGCGGCGTCGAGCGCGCGATAGTCGGCGGTGCTGCGTTGCGCAGCCTTCGCGCTCGCTGCGGATTGTGCGGCGAGCACCGGCTGCACGTACGCGACTTCTTCTGTTCTGTAGCTCATTGTTGCCTCCAGTAGTTTTGCGGATGCGGCTGCCGTTCTCAAACGTGCAGCAGCAGATGCCGGCGTTCCCATGAACTGATCACACGGAAAAACGCTTCGTATTCGGTTTCTTTCAGCGCGAGAAATGCTTTGACGAACTTCTCGCCGAGTACTTCTGCAATCGGCTCGCACGCGCCCATCAACGTGAGACCTTCTTCCAGATTGCGCGGCAGCTGATAGGGCAATTCGTAACCGTCGCTGACGAGCGGCTCGGTGGCCGCGAGGTTTTGCGTCATGCCGAGATAGCCAGCGGCGAGCGTTGCTGCAATTGCCAGATACGGATTGCAGTCGACGCCCGGAATGCGGTTCTCGATACGGCGCGCGGCCGGCCCGGAATGCGGAATCCGGAAGCCCACGGTGCGGTTGTCGTAGCCCCACGCCACGTTGATCGGCGCAGCCATGAAGCGCGACAGGCGGCGATAGGAGTTGATGTACGGCGCGAAGATCGGCATCAGCGCGGGCGTGTATTTCTGCAAGCCCGCGATATAGCTGGTGAACAGTGACGTCGGCTTGCCGTCGGCTGCGGTGAAAACGTTCTGACCGGTTTCCTCATCGAGCAGACTTTGATGCATATGCATGGCCGAGCCCGGTTCGCCTTCCATCGGTTTGGCCATGAACGTCGCGTACATCTTGTGACGCAGCGCGGCCTCACGCACCGTGCGCTTGAACAGGAACACGCTGTCGGCGAGTTTCAGCGGATCGCCGTGCATGAAGTTGATTTCCATCTGCGCCGCGCCGACTTCGTGAATCAGCGTGTCGACTTCCAGTTCCTGCACCTCGCAGTATTCGTAAATGTCTTCGAATAGCGGGTCGAATTCGTTGACCGCTTCGATCGAATACGCCTGACGTCCTGTTTCCGGACGCCCCGTGCGGCCGATAGGCGGTTGCAGCGGCAGGTCCGGGTCCTTGTTCATATCGACCAGATAGAACTCGAGCTCGGGTGCGATCACCGGCTTCCAGCCTTTGGCCTTGTACAGTTCGAGCACGCGGCGCAACACGCGGCGCGGCGAAATGGCGACCGGCGTGCCGTCGAAGTGAACGCAATCGTGGATCACCTGGGCGGTGGGGTCGACCGCCCACGGAATCATGCGGATGGTGCTGGCGTCGGGCACGCACACCATGTCCGGGTCGGTGACGCCGGTGAGGGTGCCGTCTTCCGGGTAGTCGCCTGTGACGGTCTGGATCATCACCGCCTGCGGCAAGCGCATGGATTCGCCCGACTCGAACTTGCTGCGCGGAATGATCTTGCCGCGCGCGATCCCGGCCATATCCGGGATGATCGCTTCGATTTCGGTGACACGGTTCTTCTTCAGAAATTCGTCGATGTCATGCATGTTGGTTCTCTCAGTTTTGGTGCGTGACCGGCTCAGGCATGCGTGGCGGCGGCGGATGCCGCGCCATAGCCGGCTCTGGTCCGCATTCGATCGCGGCAGGCGTCGCCGAACGCCCGAAAGATCGCGGTAGACAGCGCATCGCTCGCGTGCTTCCACTCCGGGTGCCACTGCACACCCAGCGCGAAGGCGCGCGCGTCGTTCACGCTGACCGCTTCGATCAGGCCATCCGGCGCAAAGGCTTCGGCCGTGAGGCCGACGCCCAGCCGCTCGACGCCCTGGCCATGCAAGGAATTCACGCGCACTTCATTCACGCTGCGGGCGAGGCGCTGCAACAGGCCGCCTTGCGCGAGCGTGATTGAATGAGACGGCGCGTATTGCACGTCGAGGTCGTCTTCCTTGTTCTCGCGATGGTCGTTCAGACCGGCCACCGCGTGAACGCTTTGATGCAACGTCCCGCCGAACACCACGTTCATTTCCTGGAAGCCACGGCAGACCGCGAGAACCGGCACGCCGGCGGCGATCGCGGCGCGCAGCAACGGCAGCGTCGTTGCGTCGCGAGCCGCGTCGTGCAGCGTGCCGGGTGCGCTCGGCTGACCGCTGTAGTGGTGCGGCTCGACATTCGAATAGCTGCCGGTGAACAGCAGGCCATCGACTGTTGCGAGCACGTCGTCGACCGGTTGCCGTTCGCCGAGCGCGGGCAACAACATCGCCAGCGCCTGCGAGCCGTCCACGATGGCAGCAATGTACTTTTCGCCGACCGTGTGCGATGGATGGACGCCCATCATTGTTCTATCGGCGGTAACGCCTACCAGGGGTTTCTTTCGCATAACGAATAGACGTGAGTGTTCATCGCGGGACGCGACATGAACAACGCTGGATAACGTTCAGGCGCAACGCGGCACGACCCGGCAGCGTCGCGCAATGCACGAAGCCGCTGAATACAGGCAGCCGGTTTTTACCGACTACGTAACGCGTTGAACCGGATAAATTGTCGAGTCGTTCGATTCGATCCGTGTACGTCGGTCCGCAGGCTGATCCGGATGAAACACACAGCCGGCACATAGCACCGCACATGCGTGATTCACACGGCTCGAAAGAGCGCGCTGACGCAAACGGATGAATCGAACGACGAAAAGGAGGGAGGCGCTACGGCAGCAGCGAAGCGACTTCGTCCGTGCGCACCGCAATGAAGGCGCGCGCGGAGATGGAGTTGTGACGTCGAACGGAACGGCGGGAGAGGATCGTGAAGACGGACAGGAAGCGGCGAAACGCAAGGCTGCCGTTGCTGCCGTCGGCGATGACGCCGTCAGCGCGGGGACAACCCGTCTGACTACGATTCCATCTCACCAAAGGGCCTCGGACTCTCACGATTAGACTCGACTAGCGACGTTGAAATTATTGAACGGGCTTTTCAGAATCCGCACAGGGCGTTTAAAGAAACAGCACGTTTGGGGATGATCGTCTCGAACCTCGGCAACTGAATTCGTCTCGCCATCAAGTCATATTGCTGACTTTGTGTGGTGGTACGACGATCGCCTGAGAACCAGCATATACGAACCAAAAAAGCCGTCAAATCATTTTTATAAAAGATTTACCGAGGCTTTCCCCAAGTGTTGCGGATAGAATTTTGCACTCGCAGCACGAGTGGTGCAGTGCGCATATTCGTCGATCACCAGGGTTTCCCCCAGCGGCGCAATACCCAAAGTGATTAGAATATTCAACACTCTTGAGTACCCGGCACTGAAATAGACGCGGTTCAGGTTGCCGTTTTCGCTATCCGCCGCATGCTGCGTTATCGGCATCCGGTTGCATGCCACATCTGAGAGCCTGGCGATGTCCATTGAAGTAGCAACGCGATTGCAATACATCCGCAAACGGCATGGCCTGTCGCAGCGTGAGCTGGCGAAACGGGCCGGCGTGACCAATGGCACGATTTCGCTGATCGAGCAGAACCGTGTGAGTCCGTCAGTCGGTTCGCTAAAAAAACTGCTCGAATGTATTCCGATGAGTCTTGCCGAGTTCTTCACATTCGAAGTCGAAGAAGAGCGTTCGGTGGTATCGCGCTGCGCGACCATGCCGAACCTCGGCAACGAGTCGATCGAGCTTTACCTCGCCGGGTCGAGTGTGAAGGACCGCAACATGGGCATTCTGCGCGAGGTCTATCAGCCGCTGTCGGATACGGGCCCGGAGATGCTGGAGCACGAGGGGCACGAGGGCGGCGTGGTAGTGAGCGGGCAGATCGAACTGACGGTGGACGGCGCGACCTGGCTGCTCGACCCCGGTGACAGCTATTACTTCGAAAGCCGTCTTCCGCACCGTTTTCGCAATCCCAGCGCGGAGCATGTCTGCGAGATCGTGTCGGCCAATTCGCCGCCCACGTTCTGACAACTTCGCGCCAACGCGCGGCGACCCATACCAGGCCGCACGACACGAAAGCCGGTTGACGTCGCTCGCACAACATTGAGGCATCCTGATGGAAAACAAATCTCTCGCATTCTGGCAAGACAAGGCCGCCACGCTGTCGATCGAAGGCCGCGCGTTTATCGACGGCGAATATCGTGACGCCGCCAGCGGTCGCACTTTCGACTGCCTGAGCCCGATCGACGGAAAGTTGCTGGCGAAGGTCGCGGACAGCGGCGCAGCGGATGTCGACGCCGCCGTCGCCGCGGCGCGCCGCGCGTTCGATTCCGGCGTATGGTCGGGTCTGAATCCGCGTCAACGTAAAGCGATTTTGCTGCGTTGGGCGGCGTCGATTCGCGAACACATGGACGAACTCGCGTTGCTCGAAACGCTCGACGCAGGCAAGCCGATCGGCGACACCACGTCGGTGGACGTGCCGGGCGCGGCGTATTGCGTCGAGTGGTTCGCCGAAGCGATCGACAAGATCGGCGGCGAAGTCGCGCCGTCCGATCATCATCTGGTCGGACTCGTCACGCGTGAGGCGATCGGTGTGGTGGCAGCGGTCGTGCCGTGGAATTTCCCGATCCTGATGGCATCGTGGAAGTTCGGGCCCGCGTTGGCCGCAGGCAATAGCGTGGTGCTGAAGCCGTCCGAGAAGTCGCCGCTCACGGCGATCCGCCTCGCGCAACTCGCACTCGATGCAGGCATTCCGGCGGGCGTGTTCAACGTCGTGCCGGGCGCGGGCGAGCCGGGCAAACTGCTTGCGTTGCATCACGATGTGGACTGCCTCGCGTTCACCGGTTCGACCCAGGTCGGCAAGCTGATCATGCAATATGCAGGGCAGTCGAACCTGAAGCGCGTGTGGCTCGAACTCGGCGGCAAATCGCCGAACATCGTGTTGCCCGACTGCCCGGACCTCGATCGCGCGGCGAACGCGGCGGCCGGTGCGATCTTCTACAACATGGGCGAGATGTGTACGGCGGGTTCGCGTTTGCTCGTGCACCGCGATATCAAGGATATCTTCATCGACAAGCTGATCGCGGCCGCGCGCAGCTATACACCGGGCAATCCGCTTGATCCGGCCACGTCGATGGGCGCAATCGTCGACAAGGTTCAACTCGAACGCGTGCTCGGCTATATCGAAGCGGGCCGCGCTGAAGCAAAGCTGCTGCTGGGCGGCTCACGTGTCGACGAAGAAAGCGGCGGTTTCTTTATCGAGCCGACTATCTTCGAGATTCCGGCCTCGGGCGCGAAGATCGCGCGCGAAGAAATCTTCGGGCCGGTTCTGTCGGTGATTACATTCGATACGGTCGACGAGGCGATCAGTATCGCTAACGATAGCGAATACGGACTCGCCGCTGCCGTATGGACCTCGAACCTGACCACGGCACACGACGTGTCGCGCAAGTTGCGCGCGGGCACGGTGTGGGTCAATTGCTACGACGAGGGAGGGGACATGAACTTCCCGTTCGGCGGTTATAAACAATCGGGCAACGGCCGTGACAAGTCGTTGCACGCACTGGAGAAGTACACCGAGCTGAAGTCTACGCTGGTGCGGCTGCGCTAAAGGATTCGCAAGCCAGCGCGGCGGCGGGTGTAATGCACGCCGCCGCGTTCCCAATGAATCCGAAGCCGGATGTCGCGCGCGCTACCGGAAACTTTGCGCGCGGCGCCGGTACGTTATCTGGTATCAGGTCATCCATGACTGAACTTATCTATGGCGACGGGGCTGTCCGTCGGTCCTCGCTCTACGGCTCATCGATCGAAAACACCTATGCGGGCGTGCTGTCGTTCATGCGACGCAATTACACCCGCGAACTCGACGGCGTCGATGTTGTTGTCTCCGGCGTGCCGCTCGATCTGGCTACGACGTTCCGCTCGGGCGCGCGTCTCGGTCCCGCAGCGGTGCGCGCGGCGAGCGTGCAGTTGTCGGAGTTGCATCCGTACCCTTGGGGCTTCAATCCGTTCGACGACCTCGCGGTGATCGACTACGGCGACTGCTGGTTCGACGCGCACAATCCGCTGACCATCAAGCAGTCGATCGTCGAACACGCACGCAAGATTCTGCGCTCGGATGCGAAGATGCTGACGCTCGGCGGCGATCACTACATCACGTATCCGCTGTTGATCGCGCATGCGGAGAAGTACGGCAAGCCGCTGTCGCTGATTCATTTCGATGCCCATTGCGACACCTGGGCCGACGATAGCCCCGACAGTCTGAATCACGGCTCAATGTTCTACAAGGCGGTGAAAGACGGGCTGATCGATCCGGCAACCTCGGTGCAGGTCGGCATTCGCACATGGAACGACGATTTCATGGGGATCAATATTCTCGATGCCGCGTGGATTCACGAGCACGGCGCGCGCGCGGCCATTGAGCGGATTACGTCGATTGTGGGGGGACGTCCCGCCTATCTGACCTTCGACATCGACTGTCTCGACCCTGCGTTCGCGCCGGGAACGGGTACGCCGGTGGCAGGTGGTCTGTCGTCGGCGCAGGGGCTTGCGATCGTGCGCGGACTCGGTGCGCTGAACCTGGTGGGAGCGGATGTCGTCGAAGTGTCGCCCGCTTACGATCAGAGCGAGATTACCGCGATTGCCGCCGCTCATATCGCGTGCGATCTGCTGTGTCTGTGGCGTCAGCGGAAAGTGCAGCAGCGGTAGAGCAGATGCTTGCCCACAACGTTGGATCGGCCGTATTTCTGCATTCGGCGTACTGGTAAAAGCGCATGAAAAAGGCGGGCATTGCGCCCGCCTTTTTAACTACTCGGTCACGCTCGCCCGCACCGTGTATTCGCCTTCATTGCCTTTATCTTCGATCATATGCGCCATCGCGGTATTGAAGTCGGCCGGCAAGGGTTCGACCGGATAGCCGCGCTTTTCCCATGCATCGAGGCCGCCCTTCAGCGCACGAATATGATGAATGTTCTTGCGATGCAACTGGCTCACGATCCGCTTGGCCGTGGCCTCGTTCGGACACACGCAATAGACGACGATCGGCCGCTTCAGCAACTCGGGATGGATCGGATCGGGCGAATCGAGATCCAGCGGCCGCGCGCCCGCAATCCGGTGCGATTCCTTTTCGCGCACGCTGTGCGGACGCGCATCGAGAATCAGCGGCGGTTCGTTGGACTTCATCAACGCGTCGAGCTGATCCGGCGTGATGCGCGTGTGCGCGAGCCAGCGGCGAAACTGCAGGCGACGTACCCAGCGATACAGCAAGGCCGCAACGAAGATGGCCGCGAACGCGTCGAAGATCGTGCCGCCGTTCTGTCGCACGAGAAGCACCAATTGCACGATCTGGTCATGCAACGCAGCGCCGCCGATCACCCACACGCTCGCCCATAACGTTGCACCGATCAGATCCCACAGCAGAAACACGCCGACGCTGATCGCGGTCGTGCCGAGCAACGGGGCGGAGATCAGGCCGAGGCCCGGCAAAAATTTCGCGATGGTCAGGATCGGCGCGCCGTGGCGCTCATAAGTATTGCGCGCAACCCGCACCGTGGTGTCCAGCGATAACGAGAAGCGCACCAGATAGTTCAGCAGACGCCGGCCATACGCGCGACCGGTGAAGAACCACAGCGAGTCGGCGATCAGCGTCGCGGCGACGGCGGCGAAGACGACGTTGGCATACGAGGTTTGTCCCATGGCTGCCATGGTTCCACCGAAGATCAACATCGGCGCGGCCGGAACCGGCAGGCCGAGCTGGGTGACGAGCACGCTCATGAAGACGGCCCAGACGCCCAGAGAGGGTGGAATCGCAACAGGGAAATGCCACACAACCGCGCTCCTGAGAATGCAATAAGGGATTGAAATAAGTCCGCGTCGGGTCGCTGCGTTGCGGACACGCAGCGCATGTTCCGTTCCCGAGGTGACGCGAGCATGTCGTCAGCCGGTTCCCATGTCGGAATGGCCGGAACAGTTCGTGAAACCGGTGCGGAAAGCGGATTTAAGCACAGGTGGCAAAAAGCCGCTGCGAGGAGGGCTTGACGCGGCGCGAATTCTCGCAGGCGCGAGTGCCGCGTGCAAGCCGGAACCGGGCCCGTCCGGGGCGGGCGAGCCTATAAAAAAAGATGCCGCTCAGTGACCTGGCGGCTCGGCTGGGACGTGTGCTTTTTTCAACTCACGCATCCGTCGCGGGATCGTAGGGCGTGACGCGTTCATGCTCGTCCGCGTGATTGCGCGCGACGATCGCGCGCGCGGCGGTGGTGGCGTCGAGATTGAACGGTTGATGGGGGACACCAGGCGGAATGAACAGGAAATCCCCCGGCTCGGTAATCACCGATTCGCGCAAACCCGGCCCGTAGCGGGTCTCGATCCGGCCTTCGAGCTGGTAGATCGCGGTTTCGTAGTCGGCGTGGAAATGCGGTTCGGCGTGGCCGCCCGGCGGCACTACGACCATGTACATCGACAAACCGGTGCTGCCCGCGGTGCTCGCGGAGATGCCGACAAAGTAGGGCAGCCGCTGGGTGGTCGCCATTTCCCGGTCGGGACGCACCTTGACGACCGGTGCCCGCGCGTCGTGCAAAACGTCTGACATGATTGCTCCTGCCGTAAGCGCCGCCGCCGCGATCGGGTTGGTGATGTCAGTGGTGTCGATTGGGTCGACGCCGGTCGTCGTGGTTCGGCTCATGCTCCCTGAGAATCAGGGAAGTCTAGACGATAGCGGCTGCATTAGCGTCTCCCGCGATGCGACAAAACTTAGGCAACCGCGGGCTGGGAGCGCAACCCGGGCGTGGTCACCGCGGAGTCGTCGATGGGAAAATGCAGCAGCGCCGCGACGAGTCCGCTGACCACCGTCGCTTCCCACAGCAACGAATACGACCCCGTCAGATCGAACACCAGCCCGCCGAGCCACGCGCCGAGGAACGAGCCGATCTGATGGCTCAGAAAGCACACGCCGAACAGGCTGCCGAGGTGGCGCGTGCCGAATACTTTCGCGACCAGCCCGCTGGTGAGCGGCACGGTGCCGAGCCAGGTGAGCCCCATGATCGCCGCGAAAATCACCACCGACGTCGCGCTTTTCGGCAGCACAAAGAACGCGCCGATCGTCACGCTGCGGATCAGATAGAGCCAGCCGAGCACATGATGCTGACGGAAGCGTCCGCCGAGCCATCCGCATCCCCAGCTGCCCGCCATGTTGAACAGGCCGATCAGCGCGAGCGCGGTCGCGCCGAGTCCGAGCGGCATATGGCACAGCGTCAGATATTCGGGCAGATGCGTCGAGATGAACGCAAGCTGGAATCCGCAGGTGAAGAAACCGAGCGTCAGCAGACGGTAGCCGCGATGCCGGCTCGCCTGCGCAAGCACCTCGCGCAGCGGCACGGCCGGTGCTTCGCGAACGGTAGCGCCGACTTTTGCGCGTCGGTCGAGCACGATGCCGAGCGGCGCGACCAGCAGCATCAGGAAGGCCAGCGCGAACAGCGACGCGGCAATCCCCGACCCGAGCCGGATGCTCTGGACCAGCGGAATCATCAGCACCTGCCCGGCCGAGCCGCCCGCGCTGACCACTCCCATCGCCATGCTGCGCTGTTCCGGCGTCGCCACCCGGCCGACTGCCGGCAATACCACGCCGAACGTCGTGCAACTCACGCCGATGCCCACCAGCAGCCCCATGCCGACGATCAGCATCGCGCCCCCCGGCGCCACCGCCGCGAGGCCGAGGCCGGCGGCAAAGGTGGTCGCGCCGAACGCGACCACGGGCGCCGAGCCGTAGCGGTCCGCCGCCGCGCCCGCGAACGGTTGTGCGAAGCCCCATACCAGGTTGTGCAGCGCGATCGCGAAGGCGATCAGCGTGACCGGCAGGCCGCGGTCGAACGAGAACGGGCCGATGAACAGCCCGAAAGTCTGCCGGATGCCCATGGCCGCACTCAGGATCAGCGCACCGGCAAGGATCACGACGGTCGTCGTGTTGAAGGCGGGGGTGAAGCGTCTGCTGTTTGCGCTCGACATGGTTTGATCTCCTTTGACCGGAATGGTCGCAGCGAGCGTCGGGCGCGGCAAAGGAAAAGATGGCGACGACAGGTGAGCGTGGCTCACCTGTGCGGATGTCGAAGCGCGATTAATTGGCGCCGTCGCGCGTGGCTACGTCGGGTGTTTCGGGAGACGTGTCGACATGCTCCGCCTCGCCGATCAACCAGCGTCTGAAGTCGAACAGTTCCGGGCGGCGCTCCACGTTGTCCGCGCTCACCAGCCAGTACGCTCCGGCGGACGCCAGCGTCGGCGCGCAGGCTTCGACCAGCGCGCCGCTGGCCAGATCGCTGTCCACCAGCGGTCTTCTGCCGAGCGCGATACCGAGGCCCATTGTGGCCGCCTCGAATGCAAGCTGAATCGTGTCGACACGCAGTCCATTCGCGGGATCGATTCCTTCGACGCCCGCTGCATCCAGCCAGCTTTGCCAGTCCTCGCTCGCCGCATTGACGTGGATGAGCGTCGCGCGTCGCCAGTCGATCTTATTGCCGCCTTCGTCATGACTTTCGCGCAGCGTGGCGAGATACGCCGCGCTGCACACGGGCACGAAACGCTCGCCGAACAGGCGGGTCCACGCAGCGCCCGCAACCGGCGCACGGCTCAGGCGAATCGCAAAATCGAAGCCATCGACGGGAAAACCGACTTGCCGATGCGAGGTGTCCACGCTCACGTTCACGTTCGGCCAGCGCGCGCGAAAGCCGGCCAGGCGCGGCAACAACCAGCGCGACGCGAAGGTCGGCGCGCAACTCAGCGCAATCGGGCGATCCGCGCGATGGTTCGGCAGACGCTGCGTACCGATGGCGATCAGCGAAAACGCTTCGGACACATACGACAGGTAATCCGCGCCGGTCGCGGTCAGCGAAATGCCGCGCGGCTCGCGCACGAACAGTTCGACGCCGAGCGCCTGCTCGAGTCCGACGATGCCGTGACTGACGGCGCTCGGCGTGACATTCAGTTCGGCGGCGGCGAGCTTGAAACTTTGATGCCGGCCGGCCGCTTCGAAAAAGCGAAGCGCGGGCAGCGGCGGCAGACGAAGCGGCATGTGGCATCCCCAGGGACGGTGTGCGCTGTTTTGCGAGAGCATACCTTGATGGGCGAAGGCGGCAAGGATGCCGACATGCACCGGAAAATAGACTGACCGTCTGTCGATTTGCCGTATCCCCATTCGTCGTGGCTAGATAGGGGACGAGATAAAACGCCAGCGCCGCCATGCTGCGCCGCACTCGCGCCCTTATCTTTCACCGATAGAGGAGATGGCCAATGACCGATGTACCGACATCCGCACAGACCCTGATACCCGCCGCGCAACTCGCCGACCTGCCGCCGCGCTTCCCCGGCGAGAGCGCCGACTATCGCAGTGCGCGCAACGCGTTGCTCGCCGAGGAAATCGAATTGCGTCGCCACATCGAACGGGTGGCCGTACAGCGGCGCGCGTTGCCGCCCGGCGGCGTCGTCCCCGAGGATTACCGTTTCGACAGCGAGGCCGGACCGGTCACGCTGTCTGACATGTTCGGCGAGCACGACACGCTCGTCACCTATAACTGGATGTTCGGACCGCAGCGCACGCGGCCATGCCCGATGTGCGTGTCGCTATTGAGCGCGTACGACGGCGGCATGCCCGACATCCTGCAACGCGTCGCGTTTGCCGTGATCGGCCGCGCGCCGATCGGCAAGCTCACGGCCTTTGCGAAAGAGCGGGGCTGGCGGTATCTGAAGCTTTATTCGTCGGGCGGCAACACGTTCAATCGCGATTACGCGGGCGAAGACCCGACCGGCGACGACGTGCCGGCGCTGAATGTTTTCAGGCGTTCGGACGGCACGATCCGCCATTTTTGGGGTGAGGAGATGGGGCCGTCGACCGCCGATCCAGGCGAAGATCCGCGTGGTGCGCCCGATCTGAATCCACTGTGGACGATACTCGACACGACGCCCGAAGGACGCGCGCCCGACTGGTATCCGAAGCTGGAATATGGCGCCGGGCCGCGTTAGGGCGCGGTCCCGGTCCCGGTCACGGCATGGGCACGCGGGATACGGCAGGGATACAACACGCGGCCGAGACCGCTCAAGGCTGCGCTTCCACCGCATAAGCCTGCGCGAGCGCCGTCTGCAGATAACCGGCCACAGCGCTCGCACGCATCGGCCGGCTGAACAGATAGCCTTGCACCGCGCTCGCGCCGAGTGTCCTGACGACCTCGGCTTGCGTCGCCGTTTCGAGTCCTTCGACCACACATTCCAGCCCGAGGTTGCGGCACAGGTCGAGCACCGACTTGACGATCTTCTTCGACGCGCTGTTGGTGTCGACGTCGGTCACGAAACTGCGGTCGATCTTGATCGTATCGAAGGGCAGGCGGTGCACGTAGCTGAGGCTCGAATAACCGGTGCCGAAGTCGTCGAGCGAGACGCGGCAGCCTGCCTGTTTGATCATTGTGAGCGCGCTGTGAGCCTGTTCGAAATCGCGCGTCACGGCCGTCTCCGTAATCTCGAACGACACGCGATGCGGCGGCACGCCGCTCTGCGTGACGATATCGATCAGACGCCGGGCACGCGCCGAAGTGGAGATATCGATCGCCGACAGATTGAACGACAGATACAGCTCGCACGGCCAGCGCGCGACTTCATCGAGCGCTTTGTGCAGCAGTATTTCGGTGATGCGCAGAATCAGTTCGGTGCGCTCCGCGATGCGGATGAACTCCTCCGGCCTGACCGCGCCGAGCCGCTCGTTATGCCAGCGCCCGAGCGCTTCAAGGCCGGTCGGACGATGAGTGTGCAGATCGTAGATCGGCTGGAACTCCAGGAACAGTTCCGATTCGAGATCGGCGTGACGTAGTTCCTGAGTGACGAGGCTCGACCGGCGGATGCGGGTTTCGTGTTCGGTCGAGAAGATCACCGGCGTGCCGCGACGGCCTTCCTTGCCGACATAGAGCGCGGCGTCCGCGCGTTCGAACACCTGCGCGACCGTCACGCCTGCTTCGGGAAACGCGGCCCAGCCGATCGTGCCCGACAGTTCCGCGACGTTGCCCGCCACCCGGTAGGGGTAGCTGAGCGCGTCGCAAATGCGCTGCCCCAATTCCACCAACCTCTCGTTCGACAGTTTGTATTGCACGAGGATGCCGAATTCATCGCCCCCCAAACGAGCGAAGAACAGACCCGGTTCCGCGAGCGCGAGTAGCCGCAATCCGACTTCCTGGAGCACGAGATCGCCGCAGGCGTGGCCATAAATATCGTTCACCTGTTTGAAGCCGTCGAGATCGATCAGCCCGACGTTGAAGCCGTCGCCGGTGCTGAGCGCCTGCTCCGACATCGCGCGCAACGACGCGAAAAAGCTGCGCCGGTTAGGCAGATCAGTGAGGCTGTCGATGCTCGCGAGCCGGAAGTTGTCGTCGCTCAGACGCTGGGTTTTCTGCTGGCTCAACTGCAATTCGCGCTGTGCGTGAACCACGCCTGCGAAGGTCCGGTAATACAACTGGATGATCACCGCGAGCGCGAAGCCAACCAGCGCCATGTCGATCGTCATCGCGATGAACACCGGCGAGCGCGTGTAAATCAGGAAGCCCGAAAAGCTCAGGATGACGATGGATAACAGCAGTAGCGCAGCCGCGCGCAGATGCATCAGGCAGAACACGCAGCCCACCATCGTGGTCGCCATATAGAACGCGACCTGGGACTGTTCGAAGGCGCTGCCGTACGGGAACAGCAAAAGCGACCAGCAGCTGAAGGCGATGCCGAACAGGCTCGCGAAAGCAATCAGCCGACGCAGTTCGGGCACGGCCTGATCGTCGGTGATGACGCGATGGCGCAGCTTCCACCAATGCACGCCGCGCGCGATGCACAGCACGCAGAACGCGGCGGGCATATAGATGGACAGCCACGCCGGGGCACTCTGCAGATGCGTGACCGCGACCGCCAGCGTGTTGACCACCAGCATGAAATAGATGAGCGGGATCTGACGGCTGAATGCCTGGAGCTGCGAGCGCACGAGATCGGGATCGCCTTGTGCGATCGATAGCGCTTCCCTGAATCTGGCTAGCCGAACCATTCACATCCCTTTAACGTTTATGTGCCACACGCAGTGATAACGGCACCGTGGGCGCGACCTTGATAGCTCGTCAGTGGGAAATTCAATGGGATTCCATGGGACGATGGGCAGCCGGTAACTACGACCTGCCGCCGCTCGTCTATGTCATTTGTGCCGGAGAGGGTTTTCCGTAGGGGCCAGCGCTCGCGTTACAGCGCCGGACACGACAGCACGCGCTGAGGTGCAAGCGGCGTGCCGGGTTCGCCATCTTTGGCCGGTGTGCCTTGCGTGGGGGTCGATACCAGCCGGACGGCGTCGGTGCCTGCATTCGCGAGCACATATTTCTCCGGGCTGTTCTGAGGCTGCCAGTACGCACGAAACACGCCGTTGTCGGCGAAGACCAGCAGTTTGCCGTGGACCGTTTTGCCGCCGCCAACCAGATCGACAGGCTCGCCGTCACGAAGATGAAAGCCTTGCGGTGTGTCCGGCGAGGTGGCGCCGACCAGGGTCGCACAGCCGTCTGCATCCCCGGCAAAAGCCCTGGCGGACATCGCGCCGAGCAGTGAAGCCAGCAGCGCGCATGTTGCAATATGGCGAAATTTCATTTTTTTATTCCTCCCGGATTCTTAACTTGTCAGACGCCGGGAGCGGCAGTTCCCACTCGCCGCGCTCGACCCTGAGGCGGCCAGAAAGCCGGCCAGCGGCGCTTTGCGTCGTGCTAAAGCACTGAAATTGCAACGGATTGTGATCTGCTGAACGAGCGCGTAAAGCGGGATAAACGCGTAAGCGCGCGATTCTTATGGCACTTTGCAGCAAAAAAACGTCAAATTGGCTCTGGGCGGGAGATACAAGCCTTACACCGACAGTTTGCGCGAATGCTCGCCTATGCGTTAGTGTGTCGGTCCCGGCGCCTCAGATGTGGCGCCGGTTCCATGATTACCATACGGGAAGTGCTATGAACAAACAGGAACTGATTGATGCAGTCGCTGCAGCGACGGGCGAAAGCAAAGCGGCCACCGGCCAGACCATCGACGCAATCGTCGAAGCGGTCACCAAAGCTGTGGTGAGCGGCGATACGGTGCAACTCGTCGGTTTCGGTTCTTTCTCGACCGGCGCGCGCGCAGCACGCGTGGGCCGCAACCCGTCGACGGGTGCAGAGATCCAGATCGCGGCAGCCAAGACGGTGAAGTTCACGGCCGGCAAGGCGTTCAAGGAAGCCGTCAACGCGTCGTAATGCAACGCGCTTCACGCTGGAGCATCCACGCGCGCTGTCTGGCGCGCGCAAGGCGATGTCTCGGGCGTGAGGAGTCACGCGCTGCCCAACGCCGGTAAGCAGCAAGCATCGGCGGCTGGTGCGGCGCGTGTGCCTGAGCGGCGAAGTGGAGCGAACCTCGCTCCGTGTCGCCAGGCTTGCCCGGCTCCGCAGATTCGACTCCAGGCGGCTGCGCTTAAGCTGTGCGCCGTTTGCGGGTTGCGTCGGCGAGTGTGGCGAGTGCCGGTTCGGTTTGTGCCCAGCTCACGCATGCATCCGTGATCGATACGCCGTACTGCAACGGCACCCCGGCTTTCAGGTCCTGACGGCCTTCTTCCAGATGACTTTCCAGCATGACGCCGACAATGCGGTTCTCACGCTGCGACAATTGCTGCGCAATATCCTGCACCACATCCAGTTGACGCAAATGCGATTTGCCCGAGTTCGCATGCGAACAGTCGATCATCACCTGCTCGCGCAGTCCCGCTGACTTGAGCGACGCACAGGTGGCGTCCACCGACGCGCTGTCGTAGTTCGGTCCTTTCTTGCCGCCGCGCAGAATCACGTGGGCGTCGTCGTTGCCGCGCGTTTCGAAAATCGCGGCCATGCCCATTTTCGTCATGCCCATGAACGCGTGACTTGCGCGCGCCGCGACGATCGCATCCGCCGCGACCTGCACGCCGCCGTCGGTGCCGTTCTTGAAGCCGATCGGGCAACTCAGCCCCGACGCCAGTTGGCGATGGCTCTGGCTCTCGGTCGTGCGCGCGCCGATTGCGCCCCACGCGATCAGATCCGCGATGTATTGCGGACTGAGCAGGTCGAGAAATTCAGTGGCGGTGGACAGCCCCAGTCCGTTGATATCGAGCAGCAGTTGCCGCGCGAGCCGCAGACCTTCGTTGATGCGGAAACTGCCGTCCAGACGCGGGTCGTTGATATAGCCTTTCCAGCCGACGGTGGTGCGAGGCTTTTCGAAGTAGACGCGCATCACGATCAGCAGATCGTTTTTATAGGTGTCCGCGGCGGCCTTAAGTTTGCGTGCGTATTCGATCGCCTGATCGTGATCGTGAATCGAGCACGGGCCGACGATCAGCACGAGCCGGTCGTCGCGGCCATGCAGAATGTCGGCGATTTCCGCGCGGGTTTTCTCGACCAGCGTCTGCACGGCGGGCGGCACCGGCAATTCGTCCTGTAGCAGCGCGGGGGAAATCAGCGGACGTACCGCACCGATCCGTACGTCGTCGATGCGCGTGGTGTCCTGGGTGGCGTCGGCCGAGCCGACTTCCTGATCGTGCAAAGGATTGTCGATGGCGCTCAAAATGTTCTCCGGGACCTTGGTAGTGGGGTGGCCTCGTGGCCTGGTTAGGCGAGTGTCGATGGGTCGATTTCGCGCTTGTTTTGCGGTGCGTTTGGATTGCGCTTGCGTGATGTTTGCATCCTGCGTGCGTCACTTCACTGGCGCGATTATGACACTCGCGTGTGGCCCCGGGATCGTGCGTGCTCAGAGTTTCTTGATCAACGCCATCGCCGCAGCGGGGTTGCGCTCCTTGAAGCCGCTGATCACATACAGGTACACGTCGCGTGCCGCCGCTTTGCCCGATGGTTCCGCTGACGTTTCCAGATCGTCTGGCGTGGTGCCTGCCGCGAGTTGCTTCGCGCGTTCGGCCCATGCATCGAGTGCTTTGGTTGAATAGCCTTTGGCCTGCTTGTCGGTCGTGCCCATGATGCGCGCGTACACGAAGGGCGCGGTGATATCGGCGATTTGCGGGTACTCGCTGTCGCCCGCGAGCACCACGGCGACCTTGTATTTTCTCGCCAGCGCGATGAATTCCGGTGTCTTGAAGGTATCGTTGCGCACCTCGATGGCGTGCCGCAGCTTTTGGCCTTCGATGCTTGCAGGCAGCAGTTTCAGGAAAGCCTCGAAGTCTTCGTGATCGAATTTTTTGGTTGGCGCGAACTGCCAGTTGACCGGGCCGAGTTTCTGTTTGAGCAGCAATACGCCGCTCGCGAAGAACCGTTCGATCGTTTCACCTGCGTCGGCGAGCACTTTTCTGTTGGTCGCGTAACGCGGGGCTTTCAGTGAGAAGACGAAATCGTCGGGGGTTTCCTGATACCACTTCTCGTAGCTCGTGGGCTTTTGCAAACCATAAAACGTCCCGTTGATTTCAATCGACGTGAGGTTCCGGCTCGCGTATTCGAGTTCGCGGCTTTGCGTGAGATCGTCCGGGTAGAAGGTGCCGCGCCACGGGGCGTAGGTCCAGCCGCCGATGCCGATACGGATGTTGGTGGATTTCGCGGGTTTCGCTTCAGGCACGTTGGCTCTCCATCTGGCGGCATCGGGGAAGTTGTAGATTAGCTTCTTTTTGCCCGATGGATTTTGCCCGACAAACAGACGCAACCCATCACCACTACGAAGAGCCGGAAACGCATTTCTCTATTGGTCGCGACTTGCGTCCTGCACATGTCGCGCGTTCTCTTCAAACCGCCGGCTCGCCTCCGCCACTTCCACCCTGAACTGCTGCAACGCATTCACCGCCAGATCCGGCGGCGTGAGCGCGCTCCACAATACGTCGATTAACTGATCCGCCGTCGCGTCGATATCGATCTGGCGGTTCGTCAGCGTGGCGTCCCACAGCACGTGCTCCATCGGGCCGAACACCATCGACCGTAACAGCCGCAGAGGCACATCCGCGCGGATCTGGCCGCTCTCCTGACCCTGCGCCAGTACCCGCATCAGAGGAGCCGTGTAGCGGCGCTGCAATTCGGTTAGCGCCTCGCTCAATTCGTGATGGCGCGCCCGCCCCTCGGACAACACCAGCGCACACAGATCGGTGCCATTGACCAGCATCAACCGTAAATGCGTTCGCACGATGAACGCGAACTGCTGACGCACGTTGCCGTCGCGCGGCAGGCCCGACTCGATCGCTTCGATGATCTCGTCGTACCAGTCGCCGATCACCCGTGCGCACAACTCACGCTTGCCGCGAAAATAGCTGAACACGGTGGCCTCGGAAATGCCCAGCCGCTGCGCGATTTCCGCGGTCGTCGCGCGCTCGTAGCCTTTCTCGGAGAACACGTCGCGCCCCGCCTGAAGAATTTCTTTCACGCGCTGCTGCGACTTGCGCCCGGCCGGCTGACGGCGCGAAACAGGTGACTCGGGGTTCGATGCAACCGTCATATGAGTAAGATTCAGATTATCTTCGATAAATTCGGCCATTCAGGACCGATGGAGGCGATCCTAGCACGTCAGCAAGCCTGTGGGCCGTCAGGAAACATTTTCTGAGTAACACTCAAAAATACCTATTGACGCATACGTCAATCTGGCGTGAAATGCGTGTGGAACCTGCTGCGCTTCGAGCGGGACGAGCCAAGGCCCATAAGGCAACGGCCGTCCGCGAAGCCGCCACGGGACAAGCCGGCGCCCATCGGAGCGAACCGGCCGCCAACGAACTCTGGAGACACCGCAATGCCCAATCTGCCCGGTCTGCAATTCCCGCTCGGCGAAGAAATCGAAATGCTGCGTGACAGCATCGCGGGATTCGCTGCCAAAGAAATCGCGCCGCGTGCGGCGGAAATCGATCGCACCGATCAGTTTCCGATGGACCTGTGGCGTAAATTCGGCGATCTCGGCGTGCTCGGCATGACGGTGTCGGAAGAATACGGCGGCGCGAACATGGGCTATACCGCGCACATGATCGCAATGGAAGAAATCTCGCGCGCGTCGGCGTCGGTCGGTCTGTCGTACGGCGCGCATTCGAATCTGTGCGTGAACCAGATTCACCGCAATGGCACCGATGCACAGAAGCAGAAGTACCTGCCCAAACTCGTGTCGGGCGAACATGTCGGCGCGTTGGCGATGAGCGAGCCGAACGCGGGTTCCGACGTGGTCAGCATGAAGCTGCGCGCGGAGAAAAAGGGCGACCGCTATGTGCTGAACGGCACCAAGATGTGGATCACCAACGGTCCCGATTGCGACACGCTGGTGGTGTACGCGAAGACCGATCCCGAAGCGAATTCGCGCGGCATTACCGCGTTTATCGTCGAGAAGGGCATGAAGGGCTTTTCGGTGGCGCAGAAGCTCGACAAGCTCGGCATGCGCGGCTCGCACACTGGCGAACTGGTGTTCGAGAACGTCGAAGTGCCGGAAGAAAATATCCTCGGCCAGTTGAACGGCGGCACAAAAGTGCTGATGAGCGGACTCGATTATGAACGCGCGGTGCTCGCGGGCGGCCCGACCGGCATCATGGTCGCGGTGATGGACGCGGTGGTGCCGTATATCCACGACCGCAAGCAGTTCGGCCAGTCCATCGGCGAATTCCAGCTGATTCAGGGCAAAGTAGCCGATCTCTACACCACGTTGCAGGCGTGCCGCGCGTATCTGTACGCGGTGGGCCGTCAACTCGACACGCTCGGCAAGGAGCACGTGCGCCAGGTGCGCAAGGACTGCGCGGGCGTGATTCTCTACACCGCTGAAAAAGCCACGTGGATGGCGGGCGAAGCGATCCAGATTCTCGGCGGAAACGGCTATATCAACGAGTACCCGGTCGGCCGGTTGTGGCGCGATGCGAAGCTCTATGAAATCGGCGCGGGCACGAGCGAAATTCGCCGGATGCTGATTGGACGCGAACTGTTTGCCGAAACGGCTTGATGTATAGAAACACGCGCAAAACACGCGTTAAAAACCGGCCTATAAAAAGCGGCGAACCGGAGACGTTACCCAAATGCCGATCATCGAATCAAAGCTGAATCCCCGTTCGGACGACTTTCGCGCTAACGCGGCGGCGCTCGAAACGCTGGTCGCCGATCTGCGGGCGAAGGTCGAGCAACTGTCGCTCGGCGGCGGCCAGGCGGCGCGCGACAAACATACGGGCCGGGGCAAGCTGCTGCCGCGCGACCGGATTGCGCAACTGCTCGATCCGGGCACGCCGTTTCTCGAGTTCTCGCAGCTCGCCGCGTACGCCATGTACAACAACGACGCACCCGGCGCGGGCGTCATCACAGGCATAGGCCGGATCGCGGGGCAGGAATGCGTGATCGTGTGCAACGACGCAACGGTCAAAGGCGGCACTTACTATCCTGTCACTGTTAAAAAGCACGTACGCGCACAGGAAATCGCGGCGGAAAATCGCTTGCCGTGCGTGTACCTGGTTGATTCAGGCGGCGCGAATCTGCCGAATCAGGACGACGTGTTCCCCGATCGCGATCACTTCGGCCGCATCTTTTACAACCAGGCGAATCTGTCCGCTGCGGGCATTCCGCAGATCGCCGTCGTGATGGGCTCGTGTACGGCGGGCGGCGCATATGTGCCGGCCATGAGCGACGAGTCGATCATCGTGAAGAATCAGGGGACGATTTTTCTCGGCGGACCTCCGCTCGTCAAAGCCGCGACCGGCGAAGTGGTGAGCGCGGAAGATCTCGGCGGCGGCGACGTGCATACGCGTTTATCCGGTGTGGTCGATCATCTCGCGCAGAACGATGCGCATGCGCTGGGAATTGCGCGCAGTATCGTCGGCAATCTGAATCGCGCGAAGAAGGTGCCGGTGGTGTTGCAGGAACCGAAGCCGCCGCGCTACGACGTGCAAAGCATGTACGGCGTTATTCCCGTCGATACGCGTAAGCCCTTCGATATTCGCGAGGTGATCGCGCGTATCGTCGACGACTCCGCGTTCGACGAATTCAAGTCCCGTTATGGCACGACCCTGGTGTGCGGCTTCGCGCATATCTGGGGACACCCGGTCGGCATCGTCGCGAATAACGGCATTCTGTTTTCGGAGTCGGCGCTAAAGGGCACGCACTTTATCGAACTGTGCTGCCAGCGCAAGATTCCACTGGTGTTTCTGCAGAACATCACCGGCTTCATGGTGGGCCGCAAATACGAAAACGAAGGCATTGCACGCAATGGCGCGAAGATGGTGACGGCTGTGGCAACGGCGAAGGTGCCGAAGTTCACGGTGATCATCGGCGGCTCGTTTGGCGCGGGTAATTACGGCATGTGCGGCCGCGCGTATTCGCCGCGCTTCCTGTGGATGTGGCCGAACGCGCGCATCTCGGTGATGGGCGGCGAGCAGGCCGCGTCGGTGCTTGCCACAGTCAAGCGCGACGGCATCGAAGGCAAGGGCGGTTCGTGGAGCGCTGACGAAGAAGAGGCGTTCAAGCAGCCGATCCGCGAGCAATACGAACACCAGGGGCACCCGTATTACGCGAGCGCGCGTCTGTGGGACGACGGCGTGATCGACCCCGCGCAAACTCGCGACGTGCTCGGTTTAGGCCTTTCTGCAAGCATGAACGCACCGATCGAAGACACACGCTTCGGCGTGTTCAGAATGTGATTGCGCGCCATTCGAAGGAGCCGCAACGTATGCAATACGAGACGCTGGAATTCGGATTCGACGCACAGGTCGCCACTATCACGCTGAATCGCCCGGACGTGCGCAACGCGTTCAATGAAATGATGATCGCCGATCTGACCTCGGCTTTCACGTCGCTGAACTCGCGCGACGACGTGCGCGCGGTCGTGCTCGCGGCGAACGGCAAGGCGTTTTGTGCGGGCGCCGATCTGAACTGGATGAAGAAAATGGCTGCCTATTCGGACGATGAAAATCGTGCCGATGCGATGCGGCTGGCGACCATGTTGTCGTCGGTTTATCGCTGCAACAAGCCGGTGATCGCACGCGTGAACGGCGACGCTTACGCGGGCGGCATGGGCCTGATCGCGGCGTGCGATATCGTGGTCGCTGTCGATAGCGCGCACTTTTGCCTGTCCGAAGCACGGCTCGGGTTGATCCCCGCAACCATCGCGCCGTACGTGATTCGCGCGTTGGGCGAGCAGGCGTCGCGCCGCTATTTCACCACGGCGGAAGCCTTCGATTGCGCGACGGCGTTGCGTCTCGGCTTTGTCAGCGAAGCGGTATCGGTCGATCAACTGGACGCGACTGTGAAGCAGATCGCCGGGACGCTTTGCGCAAACGGACCGCAAGCAGTGCGAGCGTGCAAGCAACTCGTGCAGGATGTCGCGGGCCGCGAGTTGAACGATGCGCTGATCGAAGACACGGCCGCGCGCATCGCACGTACGCGGGCCGGCGCGGAAGGCCGCGAAGGTGTGGCCTCGTTCCTCGAAAAACGCGCACCAGGCTGGCGCAACTGACGCGAAAGCCGACGTTGAAACGCGAGTCGCCCTCACATCAGAACAACCACTCCGTACGGCCCAATTCATCGAGACACTCATGTTCAACAAGATCCTGATTGCGAACCGGGGCGAGATTGCGTGCCGCGTCGCCGCGACCTGCAAGCGGCTCGGTATTGCCAGCGTGGCCGTCTATTCCGACGCCGACGCCAAGGCGAAACACGTCGCCGCGTGCGATGAAGCGGTGCATATCGGCGGCTCGTCGGCGGCGGAAAGTTATCTGCGCATCGAACGGATCATCGAAGCCGCGCGCGCTACCGGCGCGCAGGCGGTGCATCCGGGTTACGGCTTCCTGTCCGAAAACGAAGACTTTGCGCACGCGTGCGAGGCGGCCGGTATCGTCTTCATCGGACCGCCGGTGGCGGCTATCGCTGCGATGGGTTCGAAGGCTGCGGCCAAGGCGCTGATGCACGCAGCCGCAGTGCCGCTCGTGCCCGGCTATCACGGCGACGATCAGGATCCGCAACTGCTGCATCGCGAGGCCGACGCAATCGGCTATCCGGTGCTGCTCAAAGCGAGTGCCGGCGGCGGCGGCAAGGGTATGCGCGTGGTCGAACGCAGCGAGGACTTCGCCGCCGCGCTGATGTCCTGCAAGCGTGAGGCCGCGAGCAGCTTTGGCAACGATCGCGTGCTGATCGAAAAGTATCTGACACGGCCGCGTCACGTGGAAGTGCAGGTTTTCGCGGATCGTCACGGCGGCGCGGTGTATCTGTTCGATCGCGATTGCTCGGTGCAGCGGCGTCATCAGAAGGTGCTGGAAGAAGCGCCTGCGCCGGGACTTTCTGCTGAAATCAAACGTGAAATGGGCGAGGCGGCGGTCGCTGCCGCGCGCGCGGTGGATTACGTCGGCGCGGGCACGGTCGAGTTCATCATGACCGGCAGCGGCGATTTCTATTTCATGGAAATGAACACGCGCCTACAGGTCGAGCATCCGGTGACGGAGATGGTGACCGGCCAGGATCTCGTCGAATGGCAATTGCGGGTTGCCGCGGACGAACCGTTGCCGCTCACGCAGCAGCAGTTGAAACTCGACGGCCATGCGATCGAAGCCCGCATTTACGCCGAACATCCGGCGCGCGGTTTTCTGCCGTCGACGGGGACGCTCAAGCATTTGCGCATGCCTGAAGGCGTGGAATTTTCAATCGATGCCGCCGGTCTGGGCGAATCGGGCCGCAAGGCGCCCGTGCGGATCGACAGCGGTGTGCGCGAAGGCGACGCGATCACGCCGTTCTACGATCCGATGATCGCCAAGCTGATCGTTCACGGCGCAACGCGCGAAGAGGCGCTGGCGCGCATGAGTCGCGCGCTGCACGCGTGCGAGGTGGTCGGGCTGCATACCAACGTCGAATTCCTGCAGCGTATCGTGACGAGCGAGCCGTTCGCGAGCGGCGATCTCGACACGGGCTTGATCGAACGTCATCACGACGCGCTGTTCGCGCCGATAAAAAAGCCCTTCAGGGAGGCGCTCGCGCTGGCCTGCGCCGCGTTGCTCACCCGCGAGGGCGGCAGCGCACACGGTGCCTCGCCTTGGGATGCGCTGTCGCACTGGCGTCTGAATGGCGGCTACACGCAGACACTGGGCTGGCGCAACCTCGACGATGACAACGTGTTTACCGTCACATTCGCGCGCAACGGCGGCTCGCAGACACTTGAACACGACAGCCTGAGCGAAGGCTTTTCCTGGTCGAACGGCACGGGCAAACACGAGTTCTGCGCGACGATAGGCGACGCGCGGGCAACCGGCCGCGTGTTCGTCGATGGCGATACGTTCCACGTGTTCTGTCTCGGGCAGGCGCTCGCGTTCGAGTGGCAGAACCTGCTCGCTCATGCGGCCGACGTGGAAGGCGGTGAGGGCCGTTTAACCGCGCCGATGCCAGGTAAGGTGATCGCAGTGCTGGTCGAACCGGGCGCCGTCGTGGAGAAAGGCACGCCGCTGATCGTGATGGAAGCGATGAAAATGGAGCACACGATCGGCGCGCCGACGGCGGGTACGGTGTCGGAGGTGCTGTACGCCGTGGGCGATCAGGTCAGCGACGGTGCGCAGCTTCTGGTGCTCGACGTGCAGCACTGAAGCGCCGGTCAGGCGAGGCGCGGATAACCGGCTGAGCGCGCTTCGCTTTCGAGTTGTCGGATCCGCTCGTAGTCGGCGAGAGAGAGAACGGAAAAGCCCTGCAAACGCAGGCGTTTTGCACGCTCGGGACGAATTTCGAGCGTCTCGTTCAGCGCCTCGCGCAACGCTTCGATCGTGGCTTGCGGCACCGTGCCCGACGCGATCAGAGGCAATCCGGGCGACGTCGCCGTCATGCCGATAGGCCGAACCTGGCGGGCCAGTTCCGGCAATTCATCGCAGACGAAGGCGAACGTCACGCAGTCGATCGCGGCCACGTCCGCACGATTACTGGCAACGGCCTGTAGCGAACCGAGATGCGAACCGGTGCGCAGCACAGCGCTGAAAAACATCCCCGCCCGCGAGTGCGGCGCGACCGCGTGACGAAACACGTTCATACCGCTATTCGAATCGTCCTGATTGTAGGCGGCGCGCGCGCCACGGCACGAAGCCAGCGAATCGAACGGCGCGCTCGCGCGCGTCACCAGCACGCTCGAATAGTGCGCGCCTTCGCAGCCAGGCGCGTCGAAACGCGGTGTCGCGATCAGTTGAACCTGCTCGTGCAAGCCGTGCATCAACGGGAAGCCGCAGGTTTGCGAAATCAGAAGATTGGGCCGCCGCCAGAAGCCGTGCAGTTCTTCATCCGGCTCGACGATGCGGCACGTTGGCTTGACCGCGTGCAGCACGTCGCTGAGCCACCCGCGCCACTCGAGCGCGAGGGCGGGCGTCACGTTGTACATCGGCAGCGCGGCGATCCAGGTCATGGACGCAATTCTTGCATACCTAATGTCTGACCATTCGGAATTCATCCAGATCGAGCCGCACCGGCTCGGTCGGTCTGAAGGTCCACTTTCGGGCGGCCACGGTGAGAATTTCCTGCTGCGCGTCTTCGAACGCGACCAGCAGGTCCTGCTTGCGCTGACTCGCGGCGCCGCAGAAGGTCATCAGCGCCTCGGCGCTGACCTCGAAAATCTGTGCACGATCGTCGCAGCACACGCGGAACGCAACCGTCCTGCACTCGGTAACACAGGGCCGGAACCCTTCATCGACATAGACCGACATGGCGATCTCCCCTCGCACGTCTAAGTCCACAGGATGACGAGTTGTAAGCATCAGGTATGTGGGAGAACCGGCATTGGCGATAAAAAGCCGCGCGCGGCGTGCAGAGCCGCCTTTTCTGGCAAATGAATACAAGGGGGAACCTTTGGTAAGTGGATTCGCTTTTCGCCCCGGTATTCGTCCGTTTTGAGCGTGAGGGTGCTGGCTACACTCGCTCCAGCAATTTTACCTGGCTCAGAACGAACGATAGACCCACGATGGACGGCGAAAAAATGATCCTTGACAGTAGACCCCGAACGGCGATGCGCAACCGTGGCCGGCACTTCTTACTGGCTATTACCCTGGTATGTGTCGGCAGTCTGCAGGGCTGTGCGACGTCGCTCGAAACGCTCGGCCTTGGAGCGGGGATCGGCGTTGCCGGTGCGGTCGGGCTGCTGACCTGCGCGATCAGTTGCCGGTGAGCGAAGCGGGAGAGCAATAGATGGAGCAGGCCGTTCTGGCTGTGCTTGACGCGTATCACGGGCCCGTCGACAGCGCGAATGCGGACGGAAAGACATCGCGGCCCCAGCGCAAGGCGCAGTTGCAGTCTTCGCAGTTGCAACAGCAGCCGCGGGTGGAATCGAATCGCCGCCGGTATTCAACCGAGCAGGAAACAGGGCGCCTGATCAACATCCTGGCCAGAAGCCAGCGTGCGCCGAAAATCCTCGAACTCGGCACGTCGTTCGGCTATTCGACGATCTGGCTCGCGGATGCCGCCAGAGCGGCCGGTGGGCGGCTCACGACGATCGAGCTACACGACTACAAGTCGGCATACGCACGCGACATGTCCACCCAGGCAGGTCTCGCCGCGTATGTCGATTTCCAGATCGGCAACGCGGTCGTTCTGATCGAGGATCTACGATTCCAGCCTGATTTCGTGCTGATCGATGTCTGGAAGAATCTGTATGAGCCGTGCCTGGAGGCGGTTTATCCGAAGCTCAATTCAGGCGCGATTATCGTGGCGGCCAAAATGAACTGGCCACACGATGACGACGCGAAGCGCTATCTCACGACCGTGCGCGGGAAACCGGGACTGAAGAGTTTATCGCTGGCGGTTGGCGCGGGTCTGGAGATCAGCCGGTATCGCTGAAAGTTCGTGCCCTTTGTGTTACCGCTAGTTCAGCGACCACGCAGCTTTCCAGTCTCCTTCGTCGCAATATCGGCCCCGGTCCCACTGGTTTTTCAGCATCGCCAGCGGTTGAGCGCTCTTGAGGCTTGCCTGATCCCCGGCGGCCAGATCCTTGACGCTATAGCCCCGCTGAAGCATCGCCGCGACGAGTGCCGGACTGCGCGCCTGCACCGCTGCCGTCAGTTCATCCGAAGGGCTGAGCTTCGCGCCCGGCGCGTACGGAATGCGGCTGCTTTCGGCGAGCCACTCGTCGATACCTTTTGCTCCGAGTTCGGGCGGCGCGCGAGTTGCCCAGTCGGCGAAACTGGTCCACATATTTTGGGCCGACGCGGCTGTCTGCACCTTGACGCCCGCTGACTCGAGCCAATGGATCGATTTGAATGCACCGCCGGCAGCCGCGCTCGCATACGGATCGTCAGATGGCGTTTTCGCCTGCATTGCGCGCGGGTCGACGCCCTGAGTGACGAGCGTGTCCATCAGATCGGTCGATCCACTCGTGACGGCGCCCAGAAACGCCTTGTCGCGATCCGCCGGTCCCCAGAGTGGCGCGAAGAGTGCGGTAATCGCAGGGCTGTTCCTGAACCCCACCAGGTACGCCAATGAATCCTGCCCGTTGTAAAGCACGCCTGACCGGCAAATCTTCGGAATGTTGTGATTGTCGAATTGGGAGTAGGTGGCGGGCGTGACGCCTTGCAGGGTCACTGCGGCGATGCGCGGCGTGCTCAGAAGTATCGCCTGAGTCACCCACGAGTCGCCGCAGATGCTGGAGTCGTCACACTCGGCATAGGCGGGCGCGAAGGCCGTTACATCGTCTTTCGCAATGGCCCGGTTCATGGTGTCGGTGTCGGCGGCGAGCCGGATCTGGTGCGCGGCTTCCCGCTCGGTTTGCGCTGCACTTCGATGCGCATCGAGTTCGAAAAGACCCACGATCAGCAACACGAATAGCGCAAACGGAACCTGCAGCGCAAACGCGAGAGATCCGCGACCCGCCCGCCACGGTTGCTGGATCAACGTGTAGAGCACGAGGAGAACGACGCCTCCTGCCGCAGCCGGTGCTGCCACCGTGAACAGATCGGTCAGCTGGTTGATCGCACCGAAGCCAGTGCCTCCAAAAAGCAGTGCACCTGCCCCAAGCGCCGCCGAACCCCACAGGCCAACCCCCGACAAAAACAGCAGTGTCGACGCGAATGGATTGCGATATCGCGGAGCCGGTGGCCCGATGAATTCTGGTTGCTCGAACTTGAATGGAAACAGCACTGACCCATCCGCACCTTTTCCGTCGGCTTGCACTTTGCTATCTCCTAAATGTTTTGTTCTATTCAGACAGGCTGTGATTTTACGCGTGCTGTTCAATTCGTGAGAATAAGACTGCAATAAAGTTTGGAATTGTTGAAATTAATGCGGTATGAATAAATATCGCGTTTTGTTAATCACAACGCCACCCGTGGTGAAGTGCTGAAAACTCTTTCATTTCAACAGCGTTTGTCAGCAGGGAGCCCTTGTTCTGTCAGGAATCGCGAAGAGTGCGGTAATACCAGGTTCTACGCCTTATGCGATTTCAATCGTTAATTTGAGATTTGAACATTCATTCTTCGATCGACAGGTGGAGTTAATCGTGCTCGGCAACCGCTTGAAAAAATTTGTAATGAATAAAGTTGTTTGAAGTTCTGGTCTTCCTTTGCGCCGGACTACTTCGCCTTAAATCTGATGGACGAACTCGTGACTCGCAGTGCGAAACCGGTGTTATCGGAGCAGGGGGATGTTGTCGACCGTCTCAAAATATGGGTACGCGTGGCAGTTGCGAAAGGAGGCCCAGAGTGGCGATTCAAAAATAGAAATTCATCCTTGCGAATAAGGCGCTTAATTATCAGCGACCACTTTTCTAAACTTGCCGAGTGGAGATCACTGCATTGCTGCACGTGCGCCACCGCGAAGGGGCGAGCGAGTCTGATCGTCACGAATGACGCGCAAAACGACGGCCATGCGGAAGAATCAATGGACCATCAATGGACCGTTTTGCGTTGAAATTTCAGTCCAATCAAGGAGGAGCGAGTCATGATCAAGGCAACCAGCACATTAATCGCGGCAGTTGCCGCACTCACGCTGTCGGCCGGTGCTTATGCACAAAACAACACGTTGGCGACTCCGTCCACTGTGTCGCCGGCCGCTGCAACGAGCGGCTACGGAACACCTGGCGCCAACAACTCGGAGAGCGGCACGAGCGCCGGGGCGTCGAATACGAATCCGCAGAATAGCTCCAACAGTGCGACTTCCCTTACCAACCTTCCCGGAAGTCATAACACTCTGGCTACACCGTCCACCATGTCGCCGGCAGGGCAGTAACAGCCTATAAGTAGGGTAGCGACGTCGTGACAGGTCGACCGGCATCACACGGCCTGTTTAGTGCGACGTCGTTACCATTTGCGCAAATTAACAGTACTCAAGCAGCACTCGTCGCCCAATGCGTTCGGGCCGGGTCAGTCTTTCAATTTTCCAACATCGTTAGTTAGAACTCTGGCGATTGGTTGGCGCAACGTAAGGGCACGCTGCTAATCTTCTCTGTCGTCCATGAAAGCTGCACGACGGGGAATAAGCGATGACCTCCAGAAGCATCCGCCGCGCTACGGCAGATGATGTACCGACGCTCACACAGATTCGCAACGACGCGCATGCGAAGAAGGTCGCGCACCGCGATTACGCGTGGGGCAAGGAAGGGGACGGCTTTTCCGAGCAGTGGGTGCGAAACCATGTCTGTCAAAAAGATGTGTATGTCCTCGACCTGGATGACACTCCGGTCGGCACCTTTTCGCTCGATCTCGACGATGAAAAACACTGGGGACCACAAGAACCCATCGCCGTTTATGTGCATGGAATTTCTGTGCGGAAAGGCTTCAACGGACGTGCACTCGGCAGCTTCATGCTTGATTGGTGCGCTGAAATGGCGGGTAGTCTGAACCGGGCTCTGGTTCGACTCGACTGCGCCGTCCACAACGCGAAGCTATGCGGCTACTATGAGTCGCTCGGCTTTATCCGCGTGGGACTGTATCCGGAGCCAGAACCCGGCGGCTATGTCTGGTCGCTGTACGAAAAATTGGCGTACGGTCTTCGATCGGACAATCATGAAAATTGAAGTCACCGACATGCGCAATGAGCACGATGATGCTTTCGTTGCATCGCAACTCGGTGCTTATAACGCGACGTTTGCGGTAAGGGACTTTAAACCGTTGCGGGTGTTTGCACGCAACGCGGACGTGAGAACGCAAGCAATGAAGCAAAAGATGCTTCGTCACATCATTCGAAATCTGTCTGCGGTTATGACGGCTCCCCTGGTCGCGGCGTGTACCTCGACGATCCCAGTCAGTTCATTGGTCACGACCTCGCTGGCGGACGGTCGCAGCGGCGTCGTCGCTTTCGAATCGGTGACGCCCGTCAATACTTCAGATTTTCTGTCGCACTACGCCACCGGCCACAAGGTAATCATTAAAGGCGACCTCACCCTTCCCGATAACCATCCACACGCCGTACCTGCGGTAATCATCCTGCACGGAAGCAGCGGCGTGAATCGGGGAGAGCGGGTGTGGGCCCGACGCATGAATGCGCAGGGTTACGCCAGCTTTGTCGTCGACAGTTTTACGGGGCGTGGCATCAGAAATACTGAAAACGACCAGGCACAGCTTTCGATGACAGCAGATATCGCCGATGCTTATGCCGCGCTGCGCTTGTTGGCGACGGATCCTCGCATCGATAAACAGAGGATTGCCGTCATGGGATTTTCGCGAGGCGGTGTCGCCGCCCTTTATTCATCGCTGGAGCCTTTTCACATTGCCGCAACGGACGGCAATCTGCGTTTCGCCGCGCATGTCGCGTTCTATCCGTCTTGCGGTATCTCTTATGATTCGGCGCATGTGGATGGCGGACCCGTGTTGATGTTAGTCGGCGGCAAGGACAATTACACGCCAGCGCCGCCGTGCATTGCCTATGCCGACAAGTTACGTTCGAAAGGCGCCCAGGTCACGCTGAAAGAGTACCCGGATGCATACCACGGTTTCGACAGACCCACACCTCTACGCACGATGCCACTCGCGACCAGCGCACGCGAATGCCATGGATCGTACGATCTCGATACCAGAAAGTTCACGATGATGCGGAATGGCCAGGCGCTGACTGGTTCGTCTGCTGTCGCTGAATCGAAACGTTGCCTGACGAGGGGCGTCACGCTGGGGGGTGATGCTCAGGCGCAAGCGCAGTCGCCTGACGAAGTTGCTTCTTTTCTCAAGGCCGCCTTCGAGCAGGTTGAGTGACTGCTTCGCGCTTATCGCGTGCTTTGATGTCGCCGCGCTGCCGAAGGAAAGCTGTCCCATCACAGTGCAGCGCGCCCCAGCTCTAACCTCGTTCATTCATGCTACGATGCGCAGCGCCTGAAGAGAGACACGACAAGCGCAAGCTTCATCCCGTAGTCAAGACAAAAGATTCCACCCAAACCATGTACGCAGCTGCCTGGCCTCCCTCGAAAACGCACTGAAAGCCTGTGTCGATGCAGCCACTGCATCCACGCTCGCATTCCTCCCGGACCTGTTCTCACAACAGTCCGGCGATGTCGCACGAATCTTCATCTCGCATTCCGATTCGCGCGACTGCATTTTCACGAGACCACAACATGCGTATTCTCAATACGATGGCGGCTCACGCCATCCCGCTCGTTCCCCGTTCGCTGATTCGTAAGATCTCCCGCCGCTATATCGCTGGCGAAACGCTTTGCGATGTCCGCGAGCGCATGCACGTGCTCCATGCAGCAGGCTTGCGAACCACCATCGATGTACTGGGCGAGACAGCTTCGTCGACGGATCAGGCCGAGTCGATGACTCGCAGTTATCTCGATCTCGTCGAGACACTCGGCTCACACAATGAGCGTACCGAACTGTCGATAAAACTCACCGCGCTAGGCTTGCATCTTGACGAAAAGGCCTGCATGGCGCGAGTCTCGGCGATCCTGCGAACAGCGGCATCACATAGGATCACCGCGTGCATCGATATGGAAGACCTCGGTTGCACACAGAAAACGCTCGATGCGTTCTCGATGCTCGAAGCCGATGCATACCCAGTCGGAATCGCGCTGCAAGCGTATTTGACGCGTACCTACGATGACATCGTTTCGTTGCAAACTCGCAAGAGCCGCATGCGTATTTGCAAAGGCATTTATGCCGAGGCAAAAGAGCATCTGGTCGACGGCGCGTCGGCAGACCGGAGCGCGATCAACGCGCATTTCGTTCGACACGTTTCGACCGCGATACAGGCAGGATCGTTTGTGGGTATCGCAACGCACGATGCACAACTGATCGATACATTGATCGGCTGGCTGCAACACGAGCGCATCGACAGATCGCGATTCGAGTTCCAGATGTTGCTGGGAGTCTGCGAGCCGCTGCGCGACGAACTGCTGGCGCAGGGATTCAACGTGCGCGTCTACGTTCCATACGGACATGACTGGTATGGCTACAGTACCCGTCGAATCAAGGAGAATCCGCGAATCGCCGGATATATTCTGGCGGCGATGATGCGTAGCGACCGGGCGCGCTAACCGTTATAGACGAGGCGTTAAACGGGACCGGCAAGTTCACTGGTCCCGCTCCGAACGCCTGTGTTAGAGAAATAAATCCGGTGTCTAGCGTTCGGTAATAGTCGGTACGTGAGCTTCAGTCACGTCGCCAAACCATCCGGCCGCTCTGAGTTTCCCTCGCGATTGACCGGCAAAATCGTCGCCAGTCGCCGGAAGAAAATCCACGCCGGCAGCAGTGCCGCTATGTGCCGGATGAGCTACAACGGCAAACATATACTGTCTGATCCATTCGCTGTAACCCTTCACCAGAAAATCGCCCGAGCGTTCAATGTACTGCTGGCGAGACGTCTGATAGACACCCTTCAGCGCGAACCACGGCACATGCGGCAAATCGTGATGAACCAGGTGGTAGTTGTTGTTCAGAAACAGCATCCGCCAGCCCCACGCCGCTTCGTTGATCACCGTCCTGTGCGCATGCTCGCTTGCGGCGCGATGTTCGTGAAACGAGCGAATCGAACCCAGCGACAGTGCTCCATACCCGACGCCGATAATAAAGACCCATACCGGTATCGCACAGACCTGCTGCAGCCAGATCGCGAGCATCCCCAGTGCGACGAAATGCGCGAACCACGCGGGCACGTCGCGCAAATCGCCTTGTCTGATCTTGTTGAGCGCGTCGGCGGCGGTCGCTGCAATCGAGAACGCAGGCCCGACCAGCAGTCGACCGATAAACGTATTTCGGAAAGCGAGCAACGCACGAATCGACGAACCGGCCCGTTGCCATTCGCGCTCGCTGACGAAATAACTTTCGGGGTCCTGCTCAGGGTGCGTGAGATGCGGATCGTCGTGATGGCGGAGATGTGAATCGCGATAGATACGATAGGGGAACCACACGGCCAGTGGCGCAAAACCGAGCAGCGCGTTGATGAATGGCGAACGGGTAGGGTGCCCATGCAGCAGTTCGTGCTGCAACGACATGAACCACGTGCTGAGTATCGCGAGCAGAAACGCAGTGAGCGGCAACCCCAACATGCGGGCGTGCAACGCCACACCAAACCACCCGCCGTATATGACGATGATCAGCAACCACGTCGGCCATTGCGTGCGCCATGCCCAGCTAGTCGCCAGTCTGGCTAGAGTCTTGCGCTGCGTGTCGTCGAGATAAATCGCCATAGAGTCGGTCAGAAAATGCAAGTTCAGGACCGATCCTAAGGATCATTGCGTCATGCCAGAACCATTTTGTTGAGCAATGCTTCTGCGCAATCGTGCATAGGCCGCCTCAAATACGCGGACGCCGCTTTTTTTCAGGTGCTCATTGAGCGTCCGCCACGCGGCAAGCGTGATCGAGCAGGCCTTCGGCCGTGCCGCTGCCATTCTTCAGATCGATGTCGCTATTCACGATCAGCCAGCCGTCTTCAGAGGCGGAAGGTCCTGCACCTGTGACCAGAATGGTTTGCCGCGACATCGCGACCGTATCCGGGTTATCCCGTGCGACGATGCGGAAAGGATTGCTTGCGTCAGCGAGGGACGTCACGCGCATGACCCGGTAACGATTGCCGTCGAGCGTGTCCCAGCGCCATTTGTCAGGCGTATCTTTCGCGTGGCGCGCGAGCGCTTCGCTGATATCGGCGCGCATGCAGTCGATATGAATATGCAGCTGATTCTGCGAGCGCCGATACGGCGAGTTGATTTCGAGGCCGAGCTGATTGTCCGGCAACGTACGTTTGACTGCGTTCTCGACGTAATGCCGCGAATCCCACGCATCGACCCAGTAGTCCTGCGCGCGAGGCGCCAACACCAACGGACTTTCTATTCCGGTGATACGGTCGGTCGGAATCAGCAGATGTTGCGAGCGCCCGACGATATCCTTCAGGATCACATAGCGTTTATCGAGATCCACGACCGTGCATTGGCCGGGCGTCCCAGTGCTCTGCTGCGACGGCACACAGCGTATGTCGACGATCTTCCATAGCGCGTTGGAATCGACGGTAGCAAGGCGCGCACAGGCCGTGGCCGTGAACACGACCGTGACTGCGGCGGCAAAACGGGCAATCGAATGAAAAGATTTTCTGCGGGATTGGGCGGGGCGGGCGGGTGTCGGTGTGGTCATCGGCACGTTGGCGTGGGGTTTCGAAAGAGGGGGATAAACGTCAAAGCACGGGCGCGGGCAATAGGCCGAGCAACTGTTCGAACGCGACGCCAATAGCCAGCAGCCGCCGGTCTTCACCGAGCGGACCGTCCAGTTCGAGGCCGACCGGCAAGCCGCTCGCCGTCATGCCCGCCGCCAGCGACAGGCCCGGAATGCCGGACGTGCTGGCCGGATCGGTGTTGCGCAGGTAAGCGTTCATCGTGGGGATCGGCGCAGAGCCGTCGATTGAAACCGTCGACGAGCCGTGGATGTCGTCGATCGGTGTCGCGGCGAGGCGCGTGGTCGGAAACAGCAGTGCGTCGAGACGGTGATCGGTGAACGTCGCGGCAATGTATTGCTGCAGGCGCGGCCGCCAGTGGTTCAGCGCGGCTTGATACTCGCCGCAGAGCACTCCTGCGAGGACGTCGTCGTAAATCTCGCGCACATCCGGGCTCGCAATGCGCGCGGCCAGTTCCGCCACCGTCGTGACCGGCGCGTGATTGGCGACGAGCCAGGCCCCCACATCGCCGAGCGCTTCATGGACCGCAATCGGACTGCCGACCATCGCGTTCAGATAATCCAGATCGCTCATCGCTACCGGTACGAACACGACGCCCGCAGCTTCAAGCTGATTCAACGCGGCACGCGCGACATCTTCCACCTGTCGTTCGAGCCCTTCCCAAAGCGGCTCGGGCAGGCCGATACGTAGGCCGCTCAATGCGATTGCGGGCAATCCGCCGGCACCTGTTATCACACCGTCGAGCAGCGCAATATCGGCGACGGTGCGTGCCATCGGGCCCACAGTGTCGCGCGTGTGGCTGATCGGCACGACCGCGTCAGGATCGTGATAGCGCCGTTCCTTGCCGCCATTGCCGACCGATGGACGAAACCCCGCGATGCCCGTCAGCGCGGCCGGAATGCGGGTCGAGCCGCCCGTGTCCGTGCCGAGACCGGCGGGCACGATGCGCGCGGCGATCGCCACGGCCGTGCCGCCCGACGAGCCGCCGGGAATCAGTGACGGGTCGTACGGATTGCGCACCGGACCCGCATGCGCGGCGAGGTTCGTGCTGGTAATGCCGAACGCGAGTTCGTGCATGTTGGCTTTGCCGAGCACGATCGCCCCGGCGTCGATCAAACGCTGCACGGAGGGTGCGTTCGTCGCCGGCACGAAGCCTTCGAGTGCGGGTGTGCCTGCCGAAGTCTGCAAGCCTGCCGTGTTGATGTTGTCCTTGATGACGACCGGCAATCCGGCCAGCGGCAATTGCGCTTTCTGCGCGGGCGACAACGCGTCGATGCGCTTCGCGGCCGCGAGCGCACCGTCTAGATCGATCGTGGTGAGCGAGTTCAGATTAGCGAGCGATGCCGCTCGTGCGAGCAACGTGGCGACGTAGTCGGTTGCGCCGAGACGTCCTGACTGGATCGCATCGACCGCTTGCGTGGCGGTCAGCGCGAGTTGTTCATCGACGGTCCATGTCATGACTGGGCGCCTCCCTGTCGTTGCGTATTCGCGCAATGTGCGCTTGCAGGGAGGGCGTAACGGAGATCGGTGTCGGGCATGGTGGCGTCGGGAGAGCGGACTCGATGTGCCGACTATTCTGGCACATCCGCTTCAGACGCATGGTTGGGCCGCGCAGACCTGCACCGGCAGTCGGGCGAACGCGACACGCAGGGTGTCGAACCCCTTCTCGCCGCGCTCGACGCAACCGCATTCTCAACGACCGCAGGTTATTGAAAGGCCACCAGAGGCCCATCAAAAACTCACTGATGATTATCGATCCACATACGTCCCCATCGGAATGCGTAGGCGAGTGCATGTTCTTCGTCGAAGAAGTAATCGAGCGCGTCGAACGAGTACGCCTTACCGTGGTCCGCGCTGGTTTTTTCGATCGTGAGGTTGGCGGCAAACAGCCCGTTGGGCAACAGTTGCGCAACCGGCGCGACTTCGTAGCCCTTGTAGCGAATATGTGAATTCATGGTCTCGACAGAGGTGCCCGTGTGCGTTGCAGAAAATCCAGTGCGTGCGACTAACCCTGTAGCGCCGTGCGTCTGGAAAGCGGCGAATCGGTGGACAGGGTCAAGCGTAGGGCGCGCTGCGCAGCGGGTGAACCAATCTTTCGTCGTAAGCAAATCAGCGGGTTTCGGGAGTGATATTCAGATGCCCGGATCGGATCATATGCGCTGTGTTCGATCACACTATCCAGCCTCGCGCGGCGAGTCTGTTATGTGCCGCACGGTTCGTGCAAACGCCACTCGCGTGGGCCGCCGAAGCGGCGCCACGCGAGTGTGTCAGGAGCGGGGGAAAACGCTGAAAAAGAAGCGCGTGATACGCGGATTACACCGCGTGCAGCAGACGGGCAGGCTGTGTGGAAGCGAGCGTCGACGCGTTCAGCGAGTCGCTTTCTGCCGCGCGATGAGCGTTGAACGCCAGCGCGAATTGCGCAGCCTGCTGACCGACGGTCGCGAGCTGGTCGACGACCTTCGCGTCGGAGCAGGTATCGACGGAATCGAAACGCGTTTCCAGCGTGTTGATGCCCGCGCCGAACGGCGTGGGCCAGCCGCGCAACGCGTGGACGATCGAGCGCAGCGACGTCAGCACCGACCCGGCGGCTTGCCAGCCATAGGCGGTGACGATGCAGCCGACCGCGCGGCCGTCGAGATACGGACGTTCGTCGGCGCGTAGTTCTTCCAGCGTGTCGAGTGCGTTCTTGACGAGGCCCGACACGCCGCCGTGATAGCCGGGCGTGGCGATGATCAGCGCGTCTGCATGGCGCACGGCTTCGATCAGTTCGAGCTGCTCGTCGGTACGGTTGGGCTGTTCGGGCGCGTAGTGCGGCAGGCTATGCAAAAACGTGCCGCCGAACAGGCGGGTGTTCGCGCCGGCGGCTTCCGCGCCGCGCAATGCGAAGCCGAGCGCGCGCTCGGTCGACGAAGCGGCGCGTGTCGTGCCGCCAATGCCGATGACGAGAGGCCGGCGGTGATGATCGAATCGGGTCAACGAAATGCTCCTTCGGTAGCGGCTCACGACCTGCTGATGCGGGTAGGTGAGCGACGGGCCGGGGCGAACCGGACTTTGAAGTGTCATCTTAATGACCCGTGCGCACGAACCTAAGCGACTTTTTGTTCTAACGATATAACCAGGCGCTGTTCGACGCGCAGCATGCGATGTACCTGACCCCGTGTCAGATAAGCATATGGCGAACCATTGGTTGGACTCGCGATGACGGGTGGCTATCATCGAATCGTCTCCTCCATGACATCTCCTTGACATGGGTTAAGCCTCGCCGCGCAAGCGGTGGGGCTTTTTTTTGCCCTCGACGCGCGTGATCGGGCGACACTCGAGCCGACCCGCCGGCCGACACGCTAAAGCCGTTTTGTGCATGCTACGATGGGCCGCGACGATTCCCGGCGAGGTCAGCAAGTAAATGGCAACCCTATATGACACGCTCGGCGTGCAAACGCACGCCACCGAAGAAGAAATCAAGCGCGCGTACCGCAAGGCCGCGATGAAGTGGCATCCCGACCGCAATCACGGTGCGCACGAGGAAGTGGCGCGCGCCACTTTCCAGGAGATCAAGGACGCGTACGCGATCCTGTCCGATCCCGAGCAGCGCAAGGTGTACGACGCGGTCTACGCCGAGCAGATGCGCGGCTGGGAGGCGCAACGCACGCGCGCGCAGCAGGCGCGGGCGAAACGCGAGGCGGCGGCGCGCGCAGCCGACGAGGCAGCGTATGCGGAAATGGTCTCGGTCGCAATCCGTTTCGCCGACGAAGGCCACAATCGCGACGTGCTGTTCGGCGTGTTGCTGGGGCGGCAATGCGAGGCGAAGCGAGCCGCGCAGATCGCGGACAGCGTGGCGGCATTGCAGGCGTCGCGCCGCGAAGCGGCAAAACCGACGAATACGCCTGACGTACCCGACAAACCCGATCTTTCGGCTCAAGCCGACGTGTCGGCGAAGAAAGAAGACGCTGCAGAGCACCGCGCGAGAGGCAAGCGCGACGAACCCGCCGCCGACGCCCAACCTGCGGGCGCACTCGGCGGCCTGTGGTTCCAGTTCCTGAACGGCTTGCGGTTTTAACGCGTCACGCGGGGTGGCTGCCGATCCGCGTCAGTTCGGACGCGATCTCGTCGATGTAGGGATCGCTCAGGCCGCACTCTGCCAGCGCGCTTTGCAGCTTGAAAACATAGTCGGCGTTGGTGCCGAACAGGCCGGTGGCGACGGCCATCGACGGGGCAATCGACGAGGCCCGTGAATCGCCTTCATATTGCGAATCCTCGGGTTCGGCAACGAAGGCGATTGCGGACACTTGCGTGCCGTCGTCGAGCGTGACCGGCGCCCAGGTCGGACGATAAGCGCCCGTCACCATCTCGCGAATCCAGAGAATCCGTAGCTCTTCCTCGACCGTGGCGCCGCCCAGGCGCAATGCGACGCCTTCCGTGCTGCCTCCCGATTCAAGCGCGAGCATGCGGCCCGGCTGCTCCGGCGTACCGCGCCCGGCGATCAGCCGGATACAGAAGCTGCGATGCCAGCCATGCAGCGTCGCGATGCGGCGGCTGTCGAACTCCGAGACCGGATTCCACAGCAACGAGCCGTAAGCGAAGACCCAGATGTCGCCGTCGCACGGACGCTGCCGCAACGTCTGCGCGAGCGATGCGTCGATCCGCGCCTGGGTCCACAGCATCTCGCCCGGCAGCGAATCAAAACTTTCGAGGTATGCGCCAGAGCAAATGGCGTTTCTGTTCAGCATCCGGTAAGCCCCGTCATGGTGCGCGGCGCGCGTCGTCCGTCGTTGAACGGCTTCGCGCGGGCCAAAAATCAGCTTGCAGTATGAGCGAGTGAGTCGCGGGAATAAATCCGCCGGACAGAAACGGTGTGTCGCCCGAGTGGCGACAATCGGCGCCTGGCGCGCCGTCATGACGTGATTGCCGCGTTTCAGGCCGTTCAGTCGCGACATGCGCGCTCTTTATCCACGGGGAATCCATCAACAGAATAGCGGCCTGAGTGTGTCGCGACGCGCGGCCGGTGCGATGCCGGTCCACTGCGCGTCGAACGCTGGAACTCCACCTGAGGGCTCGAAAAATGAAAACCACCACGCCGCACGACGCGCAGCGCGACAAGCCGCTTATCCTCGCCGCCGTGTGCCTGTCGGCGCTTGTCTTGCCACTGGCATTTTCGGGCGGCGCAGTCGCTACGCCTGCAATCGGCCGCGACCTTGGCGGCAGTGCGGCGGCGCTGACGTGGATCACCAATGCATTCATGCTGAGCTTCGGCAGTCTGTTGATGGCCGCAGGCGCGCTCGCCGATCAGTTCGGCCGCAAGCGGGTTTTCGTGTGCGGACTGGCGGGGTTTATCGCGACGTCGCTCGCGTTGGGTTTCGCGCCGTCGGTGGCCTGGCTCGACGCGCTGCGTGCGTTGCAGGGCGTTGCGGCGGCTGCGTCGCTGGCGAGCGGCACCGCCGCGCTCGCGCAGGAATTCGATGGCCACGCGCGCACCAGGGCGTTCAGTCTGCTGGGGACGAGCTTCGGCATTGGCCTCGCCTTCGGTCCGTTGATGGCGGGCGCGTTGATCGCAAATTCTAGCTGGCGGGCGATCTTCTGGACAATCGCGGCGATCGGCGCGATCGCATTCGTCTTCGGCGTACCGCGTATGCGCGAAACCCGCGATCCGGCCGCCAGCGGGCTCGACTGGCCGGGGACGATCACCTTTACCGGCACGCTCGCGCTGTTCACGTTTGCCGTGATCCAGGCGCCGCAGGACGGCTGGTCGAGTGCAACTGTGGTCGGTCTGCTGGCTGCGTCGGCGGGATTGCTGGTGGCGTTCGTGGTGGTGGAGGCGCGCGTCGCGCGACCGATGCTGACGCTGAGCCTGTTCCGCTATCCGCGCTTCGTCGGCGTGCAGATGCTGCCGGTCGGCACCTGCTACTGCTATATCGTGCTCATCGTGATGCTGCCGCTGCGTTTTATCGGTGCAGAAGGGTTGAGCGAAATGGACGCCGGTTTGCTGATGATCGCGCTCTCCGCGCCTATGCTCGTCGTGCCGATGCTGGCCGCGTCGCTGACCCGCTGGATATCGGCTGGCGTCCTGTCGGGCATCGGCTTTCTGGTCGCCGCAGCCGGGCTTTGCTGGCTAAGCCTCGTCGACATGAGCGCATCGCGAGCGTCGGTGATTGCGCCGATGCTGGTCGTCGGCATCGGCGCGGGCGTGCCCTGGGGTCTGATGGACGGACTCTCCGTGAGCGTCGTGCCGAAGGAGCGAGCAGGCATGGCATCGGGCATTTTCAGCACGACGCGGGTGGCGGGAGAGGGCATTGCGCTAGCCATCGCGATGGCGATTCTCGCCGGCCTCGTCCACGCGAGTCTCGCCCGCATCGTGCCGCACGCCGGACCCGCGACGATCGCGCGGATTGCCGAAGCATCGCAGCGTCTGACCACTGGCGACCTCGCGCAAGCTGCCGCGAGCCTGCCGCAAATCGGCCGGCACGAACTGGTGCTGAGCTATACGCATGCGTTCACGCGCCTGCTACATGTGCTGATCGCGATCACGCTTATGTCGGCGCTCGCGTCTTTTGCGTTTCTGAGTCGTACGGGCTCGAAGGACGATCAGTCCGACCAATCGCCGCGCAAAGTCGTGCAATCCGCAGCCGTGTGACGAATAAGCGCCTGGCCGGTAGACCATAGACCTAGACCGAATTGATATAGACCGCAGTCTTTAGCGTTCGATTTTGCGCTTCTAGAATCAGTAGTGCGTTCGCGATGGATGTCGGTCGAACGTGGTCAGTTGATTGCCAGATAGCTTCATTTGCCGCTGCGTTGGCAGGTGCCGGGCGCTTTTGCGTGAGGCCCGGATTTGCGCAACTGGCGACTCTGAATACCGGGTATCGACTGTTCTCTCCTGTTTGCTCCCCAGCTAATTTACCTGCGATTGGCTGGAGATTTTCCCGCGAGCTCTCTCCTCATCTTTCTCTGCGAACGCTTTGGCTCGCCCGTCTCCACGCATCGATTCCCCGAGAGGTACAACGGCCATGTTTACCTTCATCGTTGTAGTTGCGGTTGCTGCGTTTATTCCGTACGTCGCCGCGCCGGGCATTGTGAACGGCGTCAAGGCGATCAGCTCGCCCGCGCCCGCAGCCGTATCATTCGACCCCGCTCCAGCGACGCCAGCCTATGGCAGCGATGCCGCCAACCGGATCCTGTCGGAGCGCAACGATAGCGAAAGTGCGACCTGACTCAACCTGCCGGCGCGCGCTCGCTCACCCGCGTGCCCGCTCGTCCGCGTGAAAGACAGCGAAATGTAAGGCTCAGCGTCGCGCTGGTACACTTCGGCCTCTTCGTGATCCGCCGTGTGTGGCAAGTCCTGCCTGTAAGTGGAAGCGTGAGTGCCCTGGTGGAAATTCCCGTGGCGCGAGGAATTTAGACATCGTAGTGTCACGGGGTCGCAAGACTGGGCCGGCAGAATAGCGCCCAGAAGCAAAAAAATACGGCTACGGGGTGAGCGTGACCAGAAAATATAAAGTGCTGTTTCTTTGCAGGGACAACGCAGCGCGCAGCATCATGGCGGAGGCTTTGCTGCGAGAACTGGCAGGACACCGGTTCGAAGCATTCAGCGCGGGGCCGGAGCCGGCCGCGCGAGTTCATCCGCATGCAATCGCGCAATTGCGGCCGGGTGTGTCGGATCAGGGCGTGCTCAGTCCGAAGAGCTGGCTGGAATTCACCGGCGAGTGGGCGCCGCGCATGGATCTCGTCGTTTCCATGCACGAATCCGTCGACGCTAATCACGCGCCGTCATTTCCCGGGGAACCGGAGCTGTGCAACTGGACCTTTGCCGATCCGCTCGCTGGCGATCTGGACGAAGCGGAACGCGTGCGATTGTTTGCCAAGGTGTTCTGGCAGATCGTGCGGCAGGTGAGCGGCTTTATCGAATTGCCGCAATACGCGCTGCTCATGCGCGACACCACCCGCGTGGGCGAGTTTCAGGACAATGCCGGTCATGACGCGCGACGGGTCGGCGTCACCGGTGTTTGATCGACCCGGCCGCGCCTGAACCCGATTCAGATCCGTACGTTTAGCCCACGAAAATCGGACTATTTTTATTGTGCGGGTTTAGCGCCATTCATCGGATCGCCCGGCGACATCGACGGCATGCCGTTGTCGGGCGAATCCATTTTCTTCATTCCGCTTCCCGGCATTGCGTCCATCGGACTCGGAGCGGGGTCGCCCCAATGGGTCATTCCCGCTGTCGCTGCGCTGTGTGCGTTGCCGCCGCCGCTACCGCCCTGGCCGTTGCCGCCGCCTTGCGCGAATGCCGGACCGCTTGCGAATAACAATGCGGAAAGACCGGCCGCACAACCCGCGATGATTTTTAGCGTTGATAGACGCATCACGATTCTCCTTGCGAGCTCATCGGGCGTAATGGCTGCCGCGAGCTGGACGTAAGCCGCTCATGAAATCATGACCGGTTCTCGGGAAGCAGCGAGTCATTGCGCTGCTCTTACCGGATATACGGCGAGCAAGAAGATATGGATGCAAACTGGCGGCGCGCACGAGTCACTGTCCGGCAAGCGTGTTGACGGACACGCCAGACCAGAGGGATCGCACTGGAGAATGCAGGGATAAACTTTTTTACGCTGAGCGAATCAGTCAACTCAGTCGCAACTCATTACGGACTCCGCCATACCGCACTTTAGCGACCGGTCGGGCGCGCTAACGGACTGCCGGCAAACGGATCGTTTTTCCAGTCGACCTGTTTTTTGGATTGCGGGGCAGGGGCCGGTTTAGCAGACATTTCAAAGTGGTCAATTGATTGACCCGCACTGATTGCCTGTTTAAGCCATTGCGGCATTTCGCCCTGGCCGTCCCAACTGTCGCCGGTCGCGCTGCGGTAACGTTCCGCCTTTTGCGCAGATGGCTCGGACGCCAGCACGGCAGCAAGGTCTTCTGGTTCGATACCAAACTCTTCCATGCGATGGCGGAGATACGCAATGATGCTATCTCGCTTCCTTTCGTCCATAAGATATTCGTCCTTCTAAAGCGTCCAGCGTTCTGTCAATTACAGATTGCAAGGGAAAGTCGCGATGCATCGAGCCCATTTGACTGGGGCCGGCTCGCGGTGGTGTTATCGATTGAAGGTAATTTCATGAGCCGCGTTAGAAAACGTTGCTCCATAAATCGCAATACAGTCTGTGCCAAATGCGCCAATCGGGAACAATCAGTGAGTAATGCCACGCCCGCCACACTCTGGCAGCACTTCGCCGCGTGCCGGGTAAGGCTGGATAAGCCTCACGGCTGCAGGGGGAAATACTGTGATGACATTGCTTTGATTGCGACTGGCTGGTTTCACGTCCACCTTCCGTCTCTCGCCGGTGTCTTGCGCGCCGCTCTTTTACGTTATAGCAACATCATAACGCACTGTGCGGATAATGCACGCGCCGGATTAACGGATTTTCTTTGCAAATGAGGTTTATCGAACGATGTGGGGTTCATGCGACACGCCCCGGCACCGGAGATTGAATTCCCAGGCCGGCGAACTATAACCAAATTGCGGAACAGAAATCCGCGTTGCCAACCTGAGGGACTGATTCCGGTTACCCGCAAGGACGTATCTCCATCGGTTACAGGTTGGTCAATTACTTACTTGTTTAGTTCGATGACTCATCGCAGCAGTTGCGCATCGGCATCAACTCGTCGGGCAACCCGATTGGGCGAGCTAATTTTTTCGCGGATCAATTTTTCAGGGGGCGAGAACTGCTGCGCCGGATTCGAGGAGTCTGGCCATGAAACTACGTTTATTGATGGTAATGGCGAGCGCCGTTCTGTTTCTCGCGCCCCGGCCAGTTAGCGCGTCCGAATCCGACGGCCAGCCAGGAGCGGCTGCGTCGGGACGCGCGATGATGCAGCAGAATGCCAACGAATCGGCGCAGGCGACGACCGATATCCCGTTGGGAGACACCGGGCAGGGCCAGCAGGTCCGCAACGTGTCGTATGGAGGCGTGGCGGCGGGGCAATCGGAATCGGGAACCCGGCCTGGTCAGCCGTGCGGTTCCGCGCCTCAATGCAAGGTGTATTTCGGTCAGTAACGGAATTGACCGATGCGGGTGGGAACGCGATACCGGCTAAAAATATAATGTGCCGCGTCCCCCACACGCACTAGGCAAGTGCCATGTTCTGCATCGGTTGGTTGCTGCGCTGCTCGTCGAGACGACCCGTTACTTCGCCGAATCCTTCTGCTGCATTTTCCGCTTCAGCCCGCTGATTAAACTGGCTGAATTCATCGAGCAATGCGCGCCACGAAGAATGCCAGCGCGTTTCCCTGATGCAGGTACCCGTTGGATCGGCGATGCGCAGCACACCGTTGTCCGGATAGAACGTCAGCGTGACAGGCATGCCTTCGAGTACGCAGGTGGCAGTGCAGGGGCGTGTGGTGAGCATGTCCGTTAGTCCTTTGATGAATGATCGCGAATGTGCGAAACGCTGACGCGAGCATCAGCAAACGCTGTGCCCGGGGTTCGTCATTCTTTTTCGCACGGGACCGTGACCGGAGAAGGTCCGTTTCAGAACAAGGATCGCGCTATTCACATTGCGGTCGCGGCGCGTCAACGCAGTGATGGCGAAGTCCCCGCGCAGCGCCCGAATACCCCCACTCGAAACTGCGATTTTACGCAGCCGTCAGCGCGAGAATTAATGCAATGGTAAGGTACGCCCTATTCGGGTTTTCACTCACTGATTTGCCGCTGCCGTCAGCATGATCCGGCAGGCAAAGCCGCGTTTGCGATGCAAAAAGCGGCGTTCAAATCGATTAGTGCGGTGTGACCGCTCCAATCCCACCTGTTGTTAAGTAATCAGAAAACAATACTATGTTGATGGAAGATAATCTGCCGGCGAGCGATGGCTCGCTGGACGATGGGACCTCGTCGTCCCTGCGTTCGTGGCTCGCTGTCGGCGCGGTCGCGATAGGCGCATTTGCCTTTGTGACGACGGAGTTTTTACCGGTTGGACTTCTGCCGCGCGTCGCGGCGGATCTCGATGTTTCGCCCGGCACGGCCGGGCTGATGGTGACCGTGCCCGGCATCATCGCGGCCATCTCTGCGCCGGGTCTGATGCTCGTGGCGGGGCGGATGGATCGTCGGCGCGTGTTTCTTTTACTCACGGCGTTGCTGCTCGCGTCAAATCTTATTTCCGCGTTTGCGCCTGACTTCTCGATCATGCTGGTCGGCCGCGCGCTGCTCGGCGCTGCGTTGGGCGGCTTCTGGACGCTCGCCACCGCAGCCTCGGGACGTCTGGTGCGGCCAAAGGATTCCGCCAAAGCCATGGCGACGATCCTGACCGGCGTGACCTGTGCGACCGTGATCGGCGTGCCGCTCGGCACCTTCATCGCGAGCTTTGCATCGTGGCGCGCGTCGTTCATGGCAACCGGCGTGCTCGTCGCGATTGCGCTCGTTGCGCAGTTTTTCTTCGTGCCTTCGCTGCCGTCGTCGGCCGCATTGCGTTTGCGCGATCTGGTGGCGTTGCTGCGTCAACCGCATCCGCGTCGCAGTATGTTGATGGTCGCGCTCGTGTTCGGCGCGCATTTTTCGTCGTACACCTACGTCACGCCGTTCCTGCTGCGCAATGCCAATCTGACGATGTCGACCATCACGTGGCTTCTGCTCGGCTTCGGCATTATCGGGTTCTTCTCGAACTTCGCGATTTCGTCGACCGTCACGCGCAATCTGAAAGCATCGGTCGGCGCAATGGTTTCGCTGTTGATGTTCGCGTTGGTGTCGCTGCCGCTTTTGCAGCATTCGACGATTGGCGTTGCGGCATTCGTGCTCGCGTGGGGCGTTTCGTTCGGCGCATTGCCGCTGTGCTTCAGCATCTGGATTCAGCGTGCGACGCCGCAGTCGCCTGAAGCGGGTTCGGCCCTGTTCGTCAGCATCATCCAGATTGCGATTGCGCTGGGCTCGCTGGTGGGCGGCGTCGTGGTCGACCATGCCGGTGTCCCCGCCGACTTTCTGTTCGGCAGCGGACTCGCGCTGTTGGGACTGGCAGCATGGGCGAGCTTTGGTCGCGGCGAGCAGAGCGCAGCAGTGCAAGTGGTAGCACAAACGGAAGCACAAGCGGAAGCGTTGGCCTGTCCTGCGTGCGTGGACTAGTCATTCGATTGAGGGCGGTCTGACGGCTTTTGTGTCAGCCGCCTGCGTGGTGTCGGCATGCAATGTGCTGACGGCTTATGTGATAGCCAGCCACGGAGACCGCCATGCGGCAAGAATCGACCAACTCATACGCAGACAGCCTCAGCACGGTTCCAGATACATCGAGTCCCGCTTACGCGGCAACGCATCCTGTCACGCGCGCATTCGATGCATTCGCGAGTTCGGTGACGCGCCTCGCGGGTTCGCCGGTCGCCTTTGGCGTGGCGGCGATCACCGTGTTCGTCTGGGCGGTAACGGGTCCGCTATTTCATTTTTCCGACGGCTGGCAACTGGTCATCAATACGGGCACGACCATCGTTACCTTCCTGATGGTCTTTCTGATTCAGCAAAGTCAGAACAAGGATAGCGTGGCGGTTCATCTGAAGCTGAACGAACTGCTTGCGTCGCATCGCGCGGCGAATAACCAGTTGATCGGAATAGAGGACGCATCCGAAGAAGATCTTCGACGCCTGGCCGCCGCGTATTTGCGACTGGCAAGCAAGGCCGGCAACGCTCGCGGCGAAAGTGTCGACGTGGATGCATGTGTGGACCGCCCGGCAGAGTCGCGCGGATAGCGCGTGACGTCCGCCTCGAATATTCACGCGATGGCTTATCGACTCGATTTGGATAAACGGTGCCCGAGGCCGAGATTGGTCGCCAACTGCCACGTATAAACGCGCGAATAGCTCACGCCAAAACGGGTTTTGATCAACTCGCGCAGCCGCGCATTGGTCCACGCATCGGTCGGGAAACCGTGCTCGCACGCGGACCCGTTCAGCGCCGCGGCAATCCACTGCATCGCCGCGCCGTCGAGCAATGGCGAGCGGCCGCCTACACTCATTTTCTGCAGCGCTTCAAGCCCGCCATCCGCGATGATGCTGCGGTATTTGCGGACAGTATCGGTCGACAAATGCAGCGCTTCGGCGACTTCGTTGACCGACGCGCCGTCCACCAGCATCCGGCCGGCGGCCATCCGTCGCATGACGCTTGGCAGCTCTTCGGTTCGGGAGGGCATATTCCACCTTGCTGGGAAGTCCGGGCACAAAAAAAATGGAATGCGCGCGCATTCCCCTCGTGTCTGATTCCAGTGGACTGTCAATGTCCTTTATAGGAGCGGATTAACGTCTCGCTGGCCGATAACGCCGGCGGCGATGAAAATGTTTCTGCGGAAATCCGTATATGAAACTACTAATAATCGTTTTTGCATCTTGTGTGGAGTTTTATGGCAAAAACAATCGTCGTGCAAATTTAATTTAATAGAACTATGATGCCTTGCGCAAATATCTGCACTGGTAGAATGCGTCGAAATAAATGCTGGCTTAATAGTTCTCGCAATACAGGTTCAGGGTAATCGTCCTTGCTATTCTCATATACGTTTGCTAGCATCCCGTAACAGTTTGAAATAATCATAACTTTGCCAGCTTCAAGCCCGCACAGCGTGCCAGTGCGGCAGCCAACGTCTCTGCGAGGAACGCGTTATGGCTAGCCACTCATTTTTTCGCTAACGCTCGCATGAGCGCGGCGCGAAAAGACGCCCAATCTTTGCGCTTCCTTATTGATAGGAATTGTCCCTGAATCGCATTCTGCGACGTGGGCGACGCTGTTCGTTAATTTTGACATGCGCATTATGCAGTGACTTCCTTTGGCTTTAAAAGGATGGCCTCGCATGGCTGAAGCTATTATGTCGGCGGGCTGATTTTTAATGGCGTCCGTTTTGGCGGATTTTGTCGAAAGTCTATTCGCGAAAAGCGAAGCCTGCGGCGCGGACAAAATCGCTATCCGCTAAATCCGACCCCAACGTTGAAGATTCGGGAGCATTTCGCGGCAGTTAGCAGCGCGGATTTTCGCCGGGCTGAATACGACGCCAGGTAAATGGCGGTGACGAACCGGGAGAGGCAACGGTGAAATTCAGGACCATCGCAAAGACCAGTGCAACCGGGGCTACCGTACTGCTTTGCCTGTTCCTGTTCGCGCGCGCAAACGCCGCGGGATCACCGGAAGCATCGGACGCGACGGCGCTGGCAAACACTACCGTCTCACCCGACGAAGCACGCGGCATCGTGAAGGATGCATTTATCTACGCCTATCCGATGCTGTTTAACTACAAGACGATGTACGACCAGGCCATCGATCCGGCGTCGAAATCTTATATTGGCGGATTCGGCAGGTTCCGCAATTATTCGACGCCATACGGCCCCGAAAACCGCGAGATCGTCACGCCGAATAACGACACACCTTACTCGTGGGCATGGCTCGATCTGCGGCGGGAGCCTTGGGTGCTGACCGTTCCTGCCATTCCTGACGATCGCTATTACGTGTTTCAGTGGATCGACCTTTTCACCTATAACTTCGCGTACGTCGGGTCACGCACCACCGGCGACGGCGCCGGCCACTATCTTTTCGCCGGCCCCTCGTGGCACGGCGACAAGCCGGCGGGCATCGACAAGGTGTTTCGTTCGGAGACGGATTTCATTCTTACGCTGGGACGTACGGCGCTTAGCGGCCCCGATGACGTCGCGCGTCTCAAGGCCATTCAGAAGGGCTACGCGCTTACGCCGCTTTCGTCGTTCGAACACCGGCCCGCGCCGGCGGCCGCGCCGAAACTGACATTTCCAAAGTGGGATGAAAAGAAGGCGACGTCGATCGATTTCATTTCGTACCTGAATTTCCTGCTGCAATTCACGCAACCTCCCGCGCCTTCGGAAGCGGAGCTTATGCGGCGCTTTGGCGCGATCGGCATTGGGCCGGGCAGGCAATTCGACGCCGCGTCGTTGTCGCCCGACATGCGGCAGGCTATGGAGGCGGGTCTCGCCGATGCGAAAGATGCGCTGGCCGAAGCGGAAAAAAGCACGACCAGTTCATTCGATCTTTTCGGCTCGCGAGAAGATCTGAAAGACGACTATCTGAAACGTGCTGTAGCGGCCGCAATGGGCATTTATGGAAACACGAAAGAAGAAGCGGTGTATGTGGGCACGCGTCTGAATGCCGATCACGAGCAGTTGCTGGGTTCGCAACCTTACGTGATCCACTTCGACAAGACGGAGTTGCCGCCCGCGAAATTCTTCTGGTCGATGACGATGTACGACCTTCCGGGGCGCCATCTGGTCGCCAATCGAATCAGTCGCTACTCGATTGGCGCCCGCACCAAAGGTCTCAAATATGGAGCCGACGGATCACTCGATATCTACGTGCAGCACTCGTCGCCGGGACCTGAGCTGGAGTCGAACTGGCTTCCGGCCCCTGAGGGCGCCTATAACGTGATCGCACGAATCTACGGACCCGGTCCGGCCGCGTTCGATGGTTCGTGGAAATTCCCTGTTCCGCAGAAGCGCTGAAGTCGTTGCGTTGCATCGTGTATCGACAACCTGATCCGACATAGCCTGCACGCTGTTCAGGCGCGGTAGAGGCACAGAAGACGCATCGACCCATCTCGCAGGAGACTGCCTTGGATATATGGAATCGCTCTGCCAGCAGGCCGCTCAAGCATCTGGCCATCGCAGCCGGTATGTTCGGCCTGAGCTGCGCACAGCATGCATTCGCGACGGAAGGTGGTGTGGGGCGGCCTATTACCGGGCAGCAGGTCATGCCGTACGCGGGTATCGTTCCGCCCACGTCCGACTGGATCGTGTCGTTCACGTCCATCTATTACGAGGGTTCGTTAGGCGCATCGAAAACCATTCCGGTCGCCGGCACGATCACAGCAGGGTTGAACTATCAGGTCGTGTATGTGATGGCCAACGCGATCAAAACATGGGGCATTACCGCAGGCGGATGGAATTTCGCTTCGAGCTTCGGCGTGCCGGTGCAGTACACGAACGCATCGAGTTTTCACGGAATATTGCCGAACGACCACGCGACCCAATTCGCCGACATCTTCTTCACGCCGGTGATCGCCGGATATCACTTCAGTCAAACCGATCACGTGGCATTGAGCGTGCAGATGTACGCGCCGACCGGCGCATACAGTACGAGCCGGATTGCGAACGCCGGACAGAACACGTGGACGTTCACGCCGACCATTGCCTACACGCACCTGATTGCCTCGCAGGACATCGAGCTTTCCGCGAATTACGGCGTCGAGTTCTACACGGCCAACAACAAGACCAACTATAAGAACGCGCCCGTCAGCGTGCTCGATCTTCTGGCACTCAAACGCTTCAGGAACGGCTGGGGCGTCGGCGTGGTGGGCGGCTGGATCGAACAGTTGGGTAACGACACAGGCGGCGTTGCCGATTTGATCGGCAGTACCAGCGGACACTCGGTGGGCATCGGGCCAATGGTCACGTGGTCCGGAAAAATCAGCAAAACACCGGTGTCGGCGACGCTGCGCTGGGTCAACGAACTCGAGGCGAGCAGGCGTCCGAAGGGAAATGCCGTGCAGCTTTCCATTAGCGCGACGTTCCAGTAGCGGCGAATTTTTGAATCATCTTGACGAGGCATTTCAGTTTCAGTCACTCATAGCCCGATAGTCGCGTTGCGCACTCTGTGGAGCATCCGGCATGGAGTCAGAGAATCATGCCAATAGGCCACGCGCGTGCAGACTCGTAATTCAGCGGAGGAACCGGATGGATGCAACTCTTACTGCCCGATTGATCGACACGCTTGTGCGCACCGCCGGGAATCGTGGCGTTCTGCCGTATGCGCGCTTTCACGCGCTGTTTCCGAGCAACACGCTGCTGGTTGTCAGAAACGCGGTACTCGACGACGCGTTACGCAGTATCTGCGATGAACAGCATGCGGACTATGGCGTACTTCTCGCGCGAGATAACGGACTGCCCGGTCCCGATTTTTTCCGCCGCTACCGGGCGACCAGGCGAGTCGAGTACACAGGGATCGTCGGTGATCCGCGATATCACAATGCGACGATGAAGCAGCAGCGCCTGATCGTCGCCGCGGAACGCAACCGCGTGTACGAACATGCGGCGAAGCATCTTCGCGACGGTGCAAAGCCTGTCGAAAACGAGTGCTATGCAGTCAATGGCTTGTGAAATCTGCTTATGTCAACGACGCAGTCAACCGGAGGGTTTCCATGGCTTGTTCTACATCGAGTCCGCTTTCATATCAGGTGAAGACCGCGATTGCCGCGCTGACGGTTCTTCTCATCGCTGCTCCGCCCGTGTTTGCTCAGGCCCCGGCTTCTGAACCGGCTCCGCAGGCCGTGGGCGCGGCGGCGCTGATCCATCTTCAGGCGCGCGTCGTCGAAATCGATGCCGATTCGAATAGCGTCGCGCTTCAGGGCCCTGAAGGCAATATCGCGGTTCTCGACGTGAATCCCGACGTCGCGGACGTGAAGAAACTGCACGTCGGAGAAATTCTGAATATTGCTTACCAGAAGGCAGTTCTGATCGGCGTGGACCGGCTGGCGTCGAAGGGAATCCGTCAACGTGTCGACACGGAACTCGCACAGCCTGCTTCCGGCGGCGTGGTGGCGTCGGCTCGTCGGGTCGAAGTGGTGGCGACGGTGCAGAGAATCGATCGCAAGCATCGCACGATTACGTTGCGTGGACCGACGCGCACGGAAACGCTCGACGTGGCACCGCAAGTTGCACTGGATAAGATCAAGGTCGGCGACTCGGTGCGGGCGGTTTTTGTGACCGCGATCGCCGCATCGGTTGCGCGCAACGATACGCAGGCGCAGTGAACCGCATGGCGTGACCAGGTAGTTCATCGAAAGCTTGGCGACGCATCGGCGATGTCATATTGGTTCGCGTGAAGGAGCATGAAATGGAACAGGAACGACCGGAACCGACTGACGCGTCGATGCGTAGAAAGCTGATTCGCAGCAAGATACACGTAGGACTTGCCGCGTTCGGCACGCTGGCCGCAGTCGCAGGAATTGCTGTTGCGATCAACGGTGGACTCGAATTCAACCGGACCAAGGTACTGGTCGGCGTGGGCATCATCGTCGTATCGACCGTTCTTTATATCTCGATGCTCTTTATCGACGCCGACGAGTAGAAAGGGATACTTTCATGAAGCCGTCTCGGATCAGCAGGTGCATTCCTGGCGCCGCGGTCGCGGTGCTTGGCGTCGTTCCTCTTGTTGCACCGTTCAGCGTTCACGCGCAGTCGGCTGCGCCGTCATCGGGCAATGCGGCGATTCCCGTTACCGTTGATAACTTCGTGCGCGCCGAATCGGATCAGTACATCGCTTCGCTGGTGAAGCAGGGCGGTTTGGGTAAGCTCTATCATCACCGTGAGCCGGCCTCCATCGACGACCAGACGGTGATCCGGCTCAACCGCGACACGCTTTACACGTCCGGCATATTCGACCTCGACGCCGGACCGGTGACGATCACGATGCCTGATCCCGGCACACGTTTCATGTCGCTTCAGGTGATCAACGAGGACCACTATGTGCCGAACGTGTTCTATGGCCCCGGCGCTCATACGCTGACCCGCGATAACGTCGGTACACGTTATGTGGTGATTGGAATCCGTACGCTCGTAGACCCGGCGAACCCGGACGACATCAAAAAAGTTCACGCGTTGCAGGATGCGATCAAGGTCAGCCAGCGGTCGCCGGGCAAGCTCGACTCGCCGAATTGGGACCCGGTCAGTCAGAAGAAAATGCGCGACGCTCTGCTGGTTCTCGCGACGACTCTTCCCGATTTCAAAAAGTCGTTCGGTACCAGAGAGCAGGTCGATCCGGTCAGGCATCTGATCGGAACGGCGGCGGCGTGGGGTGGCAATCCCGACCGCGATGCGACTTATCTCAACATCACCCCGCAGCGTAACGACGGCCAGACGATTTATCGTCTCAACGTCAAGGACGTTCCGGTCGACGCGTTCTGGTCGGTGAGCGTGTACAACGCCGAGGGTTACTTTCAGAAGAACGCGTATAACGCTTACACGCTCAATAACCTGACGGCGAAGAAGGGCGCAGACGGTTCGATCGACATCCAGTTCGGCGGATGCGATGGAAAAATCGCCAACTGCGTGCCCGTAGTTTCCGGCTGGAACTACACCGTGCGGCTTTATCGTCCCCGCGAGGAAATTTTAAATGGGGCGTGGGTTTTTCCGGATGCGAAGCCGGTGCAGTAAATAGTACGGGTTGTTTCGATGTGTCTGGCTACGTCGCGCCGCCGTGCTGCATTTGCCGATGCGTGGCGTGATCGGCCAGCAGTCGCCGCATGGTCGTGAGCAGCATGGCCCCGTCTACCGGCTTGCGAAGGAACCCGTCATAACTGATGAAGGCCGGCGGGCTCGGTTCTCCCGACACCAGAATGAAGACGACGTCCGCCAGCCCAGGCAGATTGCGCAGTCGATGACAGAGTTCGCTACCCGACATGACCGGCATGCGCCAGTCGGCAACGACGATGTCGGCAGGGGAGTCGATGAACATCGCCAACGCGGATTGACCGTCGTTTGCGATTCTTGTTTCGAAACCGTCAGCCGTGCAGCTTGCGCTCCATGCAGCGAGAGCTTCCGGGTCGTCGTCTACGAGTAGTACGCTTGCCATGCCAGATTTCCCGATTACCAATATTGGGTTTGGCAATCGGAGGCCGGCCAAGTTCAAGCCAAAGTTCAGACCAGACTTCAAGCGGGCGTTTATTGTTGCGTCGCCGTCATTCCCTCGACTCGCTATCCGGCAAAACTCCCCCGGCCATCCCGATCCGCTTTTGTTATCACCCCCTCCAATACTCGAATTGTTACCACATCGCCCCGCCCGTATATTGGCAGCAACCTTGTAGTCACAGCAGCATCACAACAACTTACAGAGGCACGCCGCTCGGGCGGCCCACAGGAGCACAGCGATGAATCGGATCGATCTGGAGGGGCGCGTAGTCGCCATTACGGGCGGCGCGCGCGGTATCGGCTACGCGGTGGCGCAACGCGCGTTGAAGTCGGGCGCATCGGTGGCCTTATGGGACGTCGACAGCGAGCGTCTCGCGCGCAGCCAGGCCGAGCTTGCCGAACTGGGCAAGGTGACGGCCGTCACGGTCGAGTTGACTCAGGAAGCCGCCGTCGCGCAGGCCGCTAGTCAGACCGTCGCCGATCACGGTGCGATCGACGTGCTGGTCAATTGCGCCGGCATCACCGGCGGCAACGGCACGACGTGGGAGCTGGAGCCCGATATGTGGCGCCGCGTGATCGACGTCAATCTGATCGGACCGTATCTCACCTGCCGCGCCGTGGTGCCGCAAATGCTCAAGCAGGGCTATGGCCGGATCGTCAATATCGCGTCGGTGGCGGGCAAGGAAGGCAATCCGAACGCGTCGCACTACAGCGCTTCGAAGGCGGGTCTGATCGGGCTGACCAAATCGCTCGGTAAAGAACTCGCGACGAAGAACATTCTCGTCAATGCAGTCACGCCGGCTGCGGCCAAAACCGAAATCTTCGATTCGATGTCGCAGCAGCACATCGACTACATGCTCTCGAAGATTCCGATGAACCGCTTCCTGTTGCCGGAAGAAGCGGCGTCGCTGATTCTCTGGCTGTCGTCCGAAGACTGCGCGTTCAGCACCGGCTCGGTGTTCGATCTGTCAGGCGGACGGGCGACTTACTGAGTCGCGGTGGCGTAAGCGGGTATCGAATACAAGAAAGGTGAAGCACGTCACGCGTGCTTCGCGAAGGAGACGACATGAATTTGCACGCCTGGCGCGAGCAAGGCGGTGTGTCGCGCGTTGGCGCGGCGTCCGTGAGCGAAACCCTTCGTATTCGTCGTGTTCGTGATCCGCAGCGCTGCTGTTTCGAGACGCCGTCTGACCGGCAAACAATCTTTCCAGAACTTATTGCATCGCGCCCGCGAGGCGCATTGTCGACTGCACGTTCGACGCATCCCTAACGGAGCCCTTTTCATGGCCATGCCTACTATCCGGCACGTGCGTGCCTTCATCGTCCGCGGCGGCGGGGCGGATTATCACGATCAACCCGGTGGACACTGGATCGACGATCACATCGCCACGCCGATGGCGCGTTATCCCGAGTATCGCCAGAGCCGTCAGTCGTTCGGTATCAACGTGCTGGGCACGCTGGTCGTCGAGATCGAGGCGAGCGACGGCACGGTCGGGTTCGCGGTGACGACGGGCGGCGAGATCGGCGCGTTCATCGTCGAGAAACATCTGGCGCGCTTTCTCGAAGGACAACTCGTCACCGACATCGAGAAGATGTGGGACCAGATGTACTTCTCCACGCTGTACTACGGCCGCAAAGGCGTGGTGCTGAATACGATTTCGGGCGTCGATCTCGCGCTGTGGGATCTGCTCGCGAAGGTGCGCAAGGAGCCGGTGTATCAGCTATTGGGCGGCCCGGTGCGCGACGAACTTATCTTCTACGCGACCGGCGCGCGGCCCGATCTCGCGAAGGAGATGGGGTTTATCGGCGGGAAATTGCCGTTGCAGCATGGACCGGCTGAAGGCGAAGCGGGTCTGAAGAAGAATCTGGAAAAACTCGCGGACATGCGCAACCGCGTCGGCGACGACTTCTGGCTGATGTACGACTGCTGGATGAGTCTCGATGTGCCGTACGCCACGAAGCTCGCGCAGGGTGCGCACGAATACGGCCTGAAGTGGATCGAAGAATGCCTGCCGCCCGACGACTACTGGGGTTACGCCGAACTGCGCCGCAACGTGCCACGCGGCATGATGGTGTCCACCGGAGAACACGAGGCGACACGTTGGGGCTTCCGCATGCTGCTGGAGATGCAGTGCTGCGATCTGATTCAACCCGATGTGGGCTGGTGCGGCGGCATCACCGAACTGATCAAGATCTCGGCACTCGCCGATGCTCACAATGTGATGGTTGTGCCGCACGGTTCGTCGGTCTATAGCTATCACTTCGTCGTCACACGGCACAACTCGCCGTTCTCCGAGTTCCTGATGATGGCGCCGAAAGCCGACGAAGTCGTGCCGATGTTCACGCCGCTTCTGCTCGACGAACCGGTGCCGGTGAATGGAAAAATGAAAGTGCCGGACACGCCGGGATTCGGCGTGCGGTTGAATCCGGAATGCGCGTTGGTGCGGCCTTATCCGCGTTGATTTTCGCGGCGCGCATCGAATCGATGTTCGTACCGCTTTCAATCAGTATTGGTGTTGACCTGCAAAGGAGAATGACGTGCTGCTCAAGGACAAGGTCGTGATCGTCACAGGTGGTTCGCGCGGTATCGGCCGTGCGATTGCCGTCGCGTGCGCCGCCGAAGGGGCGGACGTGGCGATCAACTACTGGGGCGATAACGACGCATCCTATGGACGCCGTTCGGCCGTTGAAGAAGTGGTCGGCGAAATCGAGGCGCTGGGGCGGCGCGTGATCGCGGTCGAAGGCAATGTTGCTGCCCGCGAAACGGGCCAGGAACTCGTGCGTCATACGGTCGACGCATTTGGCAAAGTGGACGTGCTCGCGAGCAATGCCGGCATCTGTCCGTTCCATGCGTTTCTCGACATGCCGCCGGAAGTGCTGGAATCGACGGTGGCGGTCAATCTGAACGGCGCTTTTTATGTCACGCAAGCCGCCGCGCAGCAGATGAAAAAGCAGGGAACAGGTGGCGCGATTGTGGCGACGAGTTCGATTAGCGCACTGGTGGGCGGCGGCATGCAAACGCACTACACGCCGACCAAAGCAGGCGTGCATTCGCTGATGCAGTCGTGCGCGGTGGCGCTGGGACCGTATGGCATCCGCTGCAATTCGGTGATGCCGGGCACGATCGCCACCGACCTGAACGCTGAAGATCTCGCGGATGAAGCGAAGAAAGCGTACTTCGAAAAACGCATTCCGCTAGGCCGTCTCGGCCGCCCGGAAGACGTGGCCGAGTGCGTCGTGTTTCTCGCCTCGGACCGCGCGCGCTATGTCACCGGCGCGGCGTTGCTGGTCGACGGCGGTCTGTTCGTCAACCTGCAATAACGTGCAATGCCGAGTTCAATGCACCGGAGCCGGCACGACCCGCAAGTCCGGTTCGGGCGTGGCGGAATCGTCGCGCGTGAGCTTGCGCGAGAAACCGCGCAACAGGTCGATGAAACGCAGCGCGGGTTCAGCGAGCGTTTCTCCCTTGCGCGTCAGAATGCCGAAGCCCGCGAGGCTCTTGCCGATTTCAAGCGGCAACGCGACCAGCAGCTTGCCGCGCAAGTGATCGCGCACCACCGACTCGGGCAGCATCGCCACCGCATCGTAATTTTCGAGCAGTTGCAGCGTGGCGAAAATCGACGCGCATTCGGTCAGGTTCACCGGCGTGGCGAGTCCATCGCGCGCAAGTTCTTCTTCGAACAGCACGCGCGCCGGACTGGTGACGGGCTGCGCCACCCACGGCCAGTCGATCAGTTCGCGCAATGTAATGCGCGAGCGCTGCGCCAGCGGATGCACCGAGCGCACGACCAGCAGCAGGGTTTCGCGCGCGAGCGGCTCGAAGCTGAAATCGTTGTGCTGCAGCGGACTGGTCAGCCGCCCGAGCGCCAGATCGATCTCGCGGCGATGCAGCAATTGCACGACCTGGTCGCTGGTTTCGCCGAGAATGCGCACGTTCAGCAACGGGCTTTCGGTTTTCAACGCGGCCACGGACATGGCGAGCAGATCGGGCGCGGCGCCCATGATCGCGCCGACCGTCAATTGCCCGTGACCGCCGCGCCGCTTGACGTCGAGATCTTCGGCGAAACGGGTCAACTCGGTCAGCGAGCGGCGGGCGTAAGCAAGGGTGACGACACCGAGCGGCGTGGGCGTCATGCCGCGCGCGTTGCGCTCGAACAGCAGGAAGCCGAACGCTTCTTCGATATCGCCGAGCATGCGGCTCGCGCTGGGCTGGGCGACGTTGACGGCTTCGGCGGCCTGGTGGAGATTGCGCGTGTCGTCGAGTGCGACGAGCAGCGCGAGGTGCTTGAACTTGAGCCGATTGACGAGTGCGACGGCAGCGGAATGTTGGCTCATGGATGCGGTGCGATTCGGTTTGTGGATCGCCCAATCCCAACAACGGATTGAGATGCTATCGACGCAGGAATTATAGTCGCATCAGACGCTTCTAAGTTTCACAGGAAAGCGCCCGGATACGACGGGAGACAGGCCGCAATGGAGACAATCGCTTTCCGCATGGTGCTCAACCCCGGCATGCGCGAGGAATACGAACGACGTCACGCGCAAATCTGGCCCGAGCTGGTTGATGCGCTGCACAACGCAGGGGTGCGCGACTACCGGATCTTCTTCGACCCGGATTCCAACTATCTTTTCGCCGTGCTGACGCGCGCCTCCAGTCACACCATGGAGGAATTGCCGCAACTCGACGTGATGCGCAAATGGTGGGATCACATGGCCGACATCATGCACACGGCGCCGGATCACACGCCGCTTCAGCAAGCGCTGGAGCCGGTCTTTCATCTGAATTCGCTAAGTTGACGGCTGTCGCCCTTGCACGGGTTTATACCGGTTCGAGTTGATTGACTTCGAAGTGACTTTCACTGGACGGAGAGTGTTGCATGCAGGTTGTCGATTCACATATCCATCTGTGGGATCTGAAGACGCATCGTTATCCGTGGCTCGAAAATCCGGACGTGTCGTTCGTCGGCGATGCGCGCGATCTGAAGCATGACTACCTGCTCGACGATCTGCTGCGCGAAGCCGGCGATATCGAGGTGCTGAAACTGGTGCACGTCGAAGCGAATTACGATCCCGCCGATCCGGTTGGAGAAACGCGCTGGCTGCAGTCCATCGCGGATCGCAGCGAATCGCGCGGCATGCCGAACGCGATCGTGGCCGGTGTGGATCTGTCGTCGCCGAATGCGCCTGCGTTGCTCGAAGCGCACGCGTCGTTCGCAAATACGCGCGGCATCCGCCAGATTCTGAATGTGCACGACGACAAGCTGTTCGATTACGTTGGCCGTCATTTCATGCGCGAGCCGCAATGGCGTGAGCACTTCGCGTTGCTGCGCCGTCATGACATGTCGTTCGATCTGCAACTGTATCCGTCGCAAATGGAAGAGGCGACCGCGTTGGCGCGCGCCCATCCCGACACGCTGCTGATCGTCAATCACGCGGGCATGTTCGTGGATCGCAATAGCGTCGCCGGTTATCGCGCCTGGCGTGACGGGTTGCGCCTGCTGGCAGGCTGCGAAAACGTGGTCGTGAAAATCAGCGGGCTTGCGATGTTCGATCATCGATGGACGGTGGAAAGTCTGCGGCCTTATGTGCTCGAAACGATCGATACGTTCGGCGTCGGGCGCGCGATGTTCGCGTCGAACTTTCCGGTCGATCGTCTGTTCGGCTCTTATACGGATGTGTGGCACGCGTATGCGGCGATCGTCGACGGTGCGAGCACGAGTGAAAAAGAGGCGCTGTTTCGCCGCAATGCGGAGCGTTACTACCGGATCTGACTGCGGGCGACCAACTCGTGCTTAGCAGGTAGTAATCAGAATCGCGAATAAAGAAGGAGACAGGCAGTGCAGCAGACAACATCCGCAGTGCCACGGCTCGAACTACGGCATGCGAGCAAATCATTCGGCCGCGTGCGTGCTTTATCGGACGGCGACCTCGCGCTGTGGCCTGGCGAAGTTCACGCATTGCTCGGCGAGAACGGCGCGGGCAAGTCGACACTCGTGAAGATTCTCGCGGGCGTGCATCAACCGGACGGCGGCGAATTGCTGGTGAACGGCACGGCACGCCGTTTCGCGACACCCGCGGAAGCACGCGATGCAGGTCTCGCGGTGATCTATCAGGAACCGACGCTGTTCTTCGATCTGTCGATTGCCGAGAACATTTTCATGGGACGCCAGCCGGTCGACCGGATCGGCCGGATTCAATACGACGCGATGCGCCGCGAGGTGGATGGCCTGCTCGCGTCGCTCGGCGTCGATCTGCGCGCGGATCAACTGGTGCGCGGGTTGTCGATCGCCGATCAGCAGGTGATCGAAATTGCGAAGGCGTTGTCGCTGAACGCGAACGTGCTGATCATGGACGAACCAACGGCGGCTCTTTCTCTACCCGAGGTCGAGCGGCTGTTCGCCATCGTGCGCAAACTGCGCGAGCGCGATGTCGCGATTCTGTTCATCACGCACCGGCTCGACGAAGTATTCGCACTGACACAACGCGTGACGATCATGCGCGACGGGGCCAAGGTTTTCGACGGACTCACCGTCGATCTCACGACCGAATCGATCGTCGCGAAAATGGTCGGACGCGATCTGGAAACGTTCTATCCGAAAGCTGACCGGCCGCCTGGCGAAGTGCGTCTGTCCGTGCGGAATCTGACGCGGATCGGCGTATTCAAAGATATTTCCTTCGACGTGCGCGCGGGAGAAATCGTCGCGCTGGCGGGGCTGGTCGGCGCAGGGCGCAGCGAAGTCGCACGCGCGATCTTCGGCATCGATCCGCTCGACTCGGGCGAAGTGTGGCTCGCCGGCGCAAAGATGACGACTGGACGACCCGCCGCCGCAGTGCGTGCGGGTCTCGCGCTGGTGCCGGAAGACCGGCGTCAACAAGGGCTGGCGCTGGAGTTGAGCATCGCGCGCAATGCGTCGATGACCGTGCTCGGACGGCTGGTCAGGCACGGCCTCATTTCCACGCGCAGCGAGACGCAACTCGCGAATCAGTGGGGCACGCGTCTGCGGCTGAAAGCGGGCGATCCGAATGCGCCGGTCGGCACGCTGTCGGGCGGCAACCAGCAGAAAGTGGTGCTCGGCAAATGGCTCGCCACCGGGCCGAAGGTGCTGATCATCGACGAACCCACGCGCGGTATCGACGTGGGCGCCAAGGCCGAGGTCTATAGCGCGCTCGCCGAACTGGTGCGCGAAGGCATGGCCGTGCTGATGATCTCGAGCGAATTGCCGGAAGTCCTCGGCATGGCCGACCGTGTGCTGGTGATGCACGAAGGCCGTATCAGCGCGGATATAGCGCGCGCCGAAGCCGACGAGGAGCGCATCATGGGCGCCGCGCTCGGTCAACCGCTTCCACCGTTGGGACACGCCGCATGATGCGCCATTCTTCAACTCATCCCGCACCGGTGCAGCCGCCGCTGCCCAAGCGCACCGCCAGCACGCCGGGCGGCTTCGTCGCCGGTCTCGCGAAAAGCCGCGAGACGACGCTGTTCGTCGTGCTGATTCTGCTGATCGTCGGCACCGGGCTCGCGAAGCCGCAGTTCCTGAATCTGCAGAATCTGCGTGACGTATTGCTCAATGTGTCGATCATCAGCTTGCTGACGGCAGGCATGACGGTCGTGATCCTGATGCGGCATATCGATCTGTCGGTGGGTTCGACGGTCGGTATCAGCGCGTACGCGGTCGGCAGTCTGTACGTTGCGTTCCCGCATATGCCGGTGCTCGTCGCGCTGCTGGCCGGACTCGCGATCGGTCTCGTCGCGGGCGGCATCAACGCGGTGCTGGTTGCGGTGGGGCGCGTGCCGTCGCTGGTCGCGACGCTCTCCACGCTCTACATCTTCCGTGGCGCGGATTACGCGTGGGTTCACGGCGGCCAGATCAACGCGACCAGTCTGCCCGACGCGTATTCACATCTCGCCACCGGCACGTTGCTCGGTATTCCGAATCTCGCGCTGATCGCCATCGTCGTTCTGCTCGGCCTGGCCTTCTATCTGAAGCAGTTCCGCGCGGGTCGCGAACACTACGCGATCGGCTCGAATCCCGAGGCTGCGCGTCTTGCCGGTGTGAACGTCGAGCGTCGCGTGATGTCGGGTTTTTTGCTGTCCGGCGCGATTGCCGGGTTCGCGGGCGCGTTGTGGCTCGCCCGTTTCGGCACCGTCGACGCGAGCACCGCCAAGGGCATCGAATTGCAGGTGGTCGCCGCGGCCGTGGTCGGCAGTGTCGCGATTACGGGGGGCGTGGGCACGATTCTGGGTGCGACGCTCGGCGCGCTGGTGCTCGGCGTGATCAGCATTGCGCTGGTCGTGCTGCACGTATCGCCTTTCTGGGAGCAGGCCATTCAGGGTGCGCTGATCGTCGCCGCGATCACCGCCGATACCCTGCTGGCCCGCTCCGTCGCCAAACGCATGATGAGGAAACGCGATCATGGCTAAACCCGATTCCGCGCTGCTGACGCGCAAACGCGAAACACCGTTGCAATGGGAAGTGCTGCTTGTCATCGTGCTGGTGTTGTCGCTCGTACTTGGACGCGTGCTGTCGCCGGTATTTCTGACGGGCGCGAATCTGAGCAACGTATTGGCCGATCTGACCGAAATCGCGCTGATGGCGTTGCCGATGACCTTGATCATCGTCGCCGCTGAAATCGATCTTTCGGTGGCGTCGGTACTGGGGGCATCGAGTGCGTTGATGGGCGTGCTCTGGCACATGGGCTTGCCGATGCCGGTCGTGATCGTGCTGGTCGTGATTGCCGGCGCGCTGGCAGGGCTGCTCAACGGCCTCGTGATCGTCAAGCTGAATCTGCCTTCGCTTGCCGTCACGATCGGTACGCTCGCGCTGTTTCGCGGCCTCGCCTATGTGCTGCTCGGCGATCAGGCCGTCGCGGACTTCCCGGCCGGATACACCGCGTTCGGCATGGACACGCTCGGCGCGAGCTTCATTCCGCTGCCGTTTGTGATCGTGATCGTCGGCGCGGTGGTGTTCACCGTGCTGTTGCAGTCCACCGCGTTCGGCCGCAGCCTCTATGCGATTGGCGCGAATCCGACCGCCGCCGCTTTCTCCGGCATCGAAGTGGCGAAGATCCGCTTGCGTCTGTTCGTGCTGTCCGGCGCGATGAGCGCATTGGCCGGTGTCGTCTACACGCTGCGCTTCACCAGCGCGCGCGGCGATAACGGCGAGGGCTTCGAACTGTCGGTGATCGCGGCGGTGCTGTTCGGCGGCGTGAGTATTTTCGGCGGACGCGGTTCGATGATCGGCGTGCTGCTGTCGCTGCTGATCATCGGCGTGCTGAAAAACGCGCTGACGCTCGACGACGTATCGAGCGAAACGCTGACCGTCGTCACCGGCGTGCTGCTGCTCGCGTCGGTGCTGATCCCGAACCTGGTGGCCCGCTGGCGTGCTGCACGCGACCGGCGTTTCATCGCGAAGTCCGCTGCTTCTTCCTAACGATGTCTTGAGAGTTGTTCACGAAAAGAAAGTCCAACGACTGATAACCCGGACACCACCACGTCCAACAACAAAGCAGGAGACGCAACATGTTCAAACCTCTACGTCACACCGGCAAGGCCGCGCTTTGCGTCGCACTGATCGCGATGAGTTGCGCCGCATCCGCCGCCGATCTGAAGAGCGGCCTGAAAATCGCCTTCGTGCCGAAGCAGATCAACAACCCGTACGAAGTGATCGCCGACGACGGCGGCATGGCCGCGATCAAGGAATTCGGCGGCGTGGGCAAGGTGGTGGGGCCGTCGGATGCGGGCGCGTCGTCGCAGGTGCAATACATCAACACGCTGATCACGCAGCATCAGGACGCGATCGTAATTGCCGCGAACGATGCGAACGCGGTCGTGCCGTATCTGAAGAAGGCGATGGGTCAGGGCATCAAGGTCGTCACGTTCGACTCGGACACCGCGCCTGAAGGCCGTCAACTGTTCGTCAATCAGGCGAACGCGGAAGGCATTGGACGCGGCCAGGTGCAACTCGTCGCGAAGCTGATGGGCGGCGAGGGCGAGTTCGCGGTGTTGTCGGCGACGCCGAACGCGACCAACCAGAACACGTGGATCAAGTGGATGCAGGAGGAGTTGAAGAAGCCGGAGTACTCGAAGATCAAGCTCGTGAAGATCGCCTACGGTAACGACGACGACCAGAAGTCGTTCGTTGAAACGCAGGGTCTGCTGCAGGCGTATCCGAACCTGAAGGCGATCGTCGCGCCGACCACCGTCGGTATCGCGGCCGCGGCGCGCTATATCTCGACGTCGTCGAGCAAGGGCAAGGTCGCGGTGACCGGTCTCGGCACGCCGAACCAGATGCGCGCGTTCGTCAAGAACGGCACCGTGACGGCGTTCCAGTTGTGGGATCCGAACCAGCTCGGCTATCTCGCGGCGTATGCGGCGGCCGCGCTGGCATCGGGCAAGATCACGGGTAAGGAAGGCGAGTCGTTCGATGCGGGCAAGCTCGGCAAGCGCACGATCGGGCCGCAAGGCGAAATCATCCTCGGACCGCCGACCACATTCGACGCAAGCAATATCGACAACTTCAACTTCTAAACGCGAACGCTGCGCGCGATGCGTCACAAGCCCCGGGCAATGAAATGCCCGGGGCTTTTTTATCGGCGGATCGTGAAGTGCTTTGCGTAATCGGCGGACTGCGTGCCGCTGCCCCAGACCTCTCCATCGATCAGCGTCCGCGTCACATCATCGCCCGGCACCGCGACGTTCACGCGAGCGGCGGCGTCGCGATACAACTGCGTCTGGTTGATCCGGGCGGCGATCTGCGCGTAATCCGTGCGGGCGTCGATCATGCCCCAGCGTTCGAATTGCGTGAGAAACCACGCGCCTTCGAACGGATGCGGATAGTTCACCGCGCCGCCGTCGAAGAAACGGACCGGCAGACCTGTTTCGACATCGGCGCCTAATCTTTCTGCAATCAGCGCCTCATCAATACCGATGTAATCAGGCCGCGCGAGCCACCGCGCGATCTCCTCGCGATGCCCCGCGCCATCCAGCCAGCGGCACGCTTCGAGCATTGTCTGAACGAGGGCGCGCGTGGTATTCGGATTCGCGTCGACGAAATCGCGCCGCGCCGCCAGCACCTTCTCGGGATGCTCGGGCCAGATATCGCTGGTCAGCGCGACGGTCCGGCCGACCCCTTGCGCCTCGGCCAGCGCATTCCACGGCTCGCCGACACACAGGCCGTCGAGCTTGTCGTCGGCGAGCGCGGCGACCATTTGCGGCGGCGGAATCGCCACGCTTTCAACCTCGCGCAACGGATCGACCCCTTGCGACGCGAGCCAGTACTGCAGCCACATCGCATGCGTGCCGGTCGGGAACGTCTGCGCGAACACCGGCTTTCGACCGAGCGTGCCGAGCGCTTTGCGCAATGTGCCGTGTTCGGCGAGTGCATCCGTGAGACGGGTGGACAGCGTGATCGCCTGGCCGTTGCGGTTGAGGACCATCAGCACGGCCATGTCGGTTCGAGGTCCACCGAGACCGAGTTGCACGCCATAGACGAGGCCGTACAGCGCGTGGGCCGCATCGAGATCGCCAGACAGCAGTTTGTCGCGCACGGCGGCCCACGACGGCTGACGGCATAACTCGAGCGTCAATCCATGCGCGTGACCGAATTCAAGCAGCTTCGCGGCGACCAGCGGCGCGGCGTCGGACAGCGCGACGAAACCGAGCCGCAAATGGGTCTTCTCGAGCGGCCCCGAGGAAGACGACGCGACAGACGACGCAGCGGAAGTGGAAGAGTTCATAAGCGGCACTTCATTTGAGCGAGTCGGCCAGCGCGACGATCGCGCGCGCGACTTCGGCGAGTTTGACGCCCTGGTTCATCGCGCGTTTGCGCAGGTTCGCGTAGGCGGCGTGTTCGGTGATTTTCTGCTGATCCATCAACAGACGCTTGGCGCGGTCGATCAGCTTGCGCTCGGCGAGTTCGTTTTCGACCTGTGCGAGCCGTTCGCGCAACTGCGACTCCTGCGCGAAGCGCGCGAGCGCGACTTCGAGGATCGGCGCGAGCCGTTCGGTGGCGAGGCCTTCGACGAGATAGGCGGTGACGCCCGCGCCGACCGCGTCGCGAATCAGCTGCTGGTTGGCGTCGTGGCTGAACATCAGTACCGGGCGCGGCGCGGTGGCATTCATCACCGCGAGCTGTTCGAGCGTGTCGCGCGACGGCGATTCCGTATCGATGATGATCACGTCGGGCCGCTCGTTCTGCACCACGCGATGCAGCGCCTGCGGCGTGGCGGTGCCGGCCAGCATCTCGTAGCCGAGCCGCGCGAGGGCATCGCGCAGATCGCCGATGGGCTTATCTGTGTCGGTAACGAGGAGAACGCGCAGCATGGGGAAGTTTTATGACGACTGGCTACGTTTAAAGCAATAACCGCGCCAAAGGCGTCTTCATGCCGTGACGGTCGTGCAATCATCGACTTACTACCGCGATGGCCGGCCGTTATTGCACCCGCACGGGGCGCAAGGGGCGAATGCACCGAAGTGGCGCACGGCCTTGCGCCCGGATGCGGTCAACGCCACCGACCGTAGCTGCGCGGCGAGAACAGCAGCGTCACGGCCATCATCGCGACGACGCAACCCGCGAGCATGATCCACGCAGCGCCGAACGCGCCGCTCCAGCCGCGCACGATTCCCGCGACCATCGGCGCGACGGCCGCCACGATAAAGCCGACTCCCTGCGTGAACGCGACGAGTTTGCCGGCCACGCGGTGATCGTGAGCATGATCCATCGCGGTGACCAGGGTCAGCGAGAACGTGCCGCCCAGTCCCGCACCGGCCACGCCGACCCAGATCAACGGCGCGGCGTCCGGCGCGACGATCAGGCCGAGTAGGCCGATCAGTTGCGCGGCGAGTCCGAGCATCAACCAGGGACGCCGATCGCGGAACGACGCCGCAGCCAGCGGCAACAACAGCGCGGCGGCCGCCTGGAAGACGGTCATTCCCGCGAGCAGCGAACCGCTCTGCGCGACACTCGCGCCGTGCTGCTGGTAGAACGCAGGCAGCCACGCGACGAGACTCGTGTAACCGCCGTTGACGATGCCGAAGTAGAGGCCGAGCGTCCAGGCGCGGCGGTTGGTCCAGAGCGATACGGTGGCTGATTGGGCCGAATGAGCGGGTTGTCTCGCCGTGCCCGGTCGATCCGTCGTGCAGCTTTTGCGTTGGAGATTCAACACCCACCAGCCGAGCAGCGCGACGCAGGCAGGCACGGCCCACACGGCTAGCCCGGCGTGCCACGATTGCATCGTGCGACTCACCCACGGACTCAAACTGGCGCCCAAGCCGCCGCCGCCCATGATCGACGCTGAAAACACGCCCATCGCTAACGGTACGCGCGCGGGAAAGCGCTGTTTCATCACTGCCGGTAATAGCGCCTGGATTGCCGCGACACCCGTGCCCGCGAGGATCGCCGTCGCAAGCAGCGCAGCGCCGCTTGCTGCCGCCCAGCGCGCCGCGCAGGCCAGCGCAATCGCGAGCAGGCCGAGCGCAACACCGCGAGTCTCGCCGATGCTGCGGTTCAGCGCACCCGCGCCGAACGCGCCGATACCCATCGCGACGACCGGCAGGCTGGTCAGCAGGGACGCCCCGTAAAAGCTGAGACCAGTGGCGTCGCGGATGGTCGTCATCAGCGGGCTGATCGACGTCAGAAGCGGACGTAGATTGATGCCGATCACGACGATTGCGCCCAGCCAGACGACGTCCTGCCAGTTCAGCGCGGCGGCTTTGTCGGCGGGAACAGGGGAGGAGGTGGCGCGGGAGGGCGAATTCACGGATAGACCTTTGAGTTGACAGAAAACGTGGGCCGTACAAGGCCTGAGCGTGTGGGATGCGGACTTGTCCTCGAATCGGCGTCGCTCTGGACGGCTCATGGTTTGCAGCACATCCCCGCCGTTTCAGGCCATCAAAAAACCCTTGGGCACAGGTATTTTGGTCAACCATAATAACCTGGAATGGTTAACCATTTTACCAATGTCCGGTATAGCTTCCGGCGTAAGCCGATGGCGTCGTCTATCGTCGGCCGCTAGAATGCTCGCCGATCCCGCTCTGTTTCCGCTCCCTGAATCCATGCCCACACGTACGCGGCGCCTCCCGTCCATCGACACTGAAACGCCCACTCCCGCTGCAATCGAGGACGACCCGATCAGCGTCGAAGAGCGCATCTACACGTCGATCACCGCGGCGTTGCTGCAGGGCCGACTGCGACCGGGCGCGCAACTGGTCGAGCGGGATCTCGCGGCGGCGTTCGGCTGCACGCGCGGCGCGTTGCGCAAGGTACTGGCGCGGCTGGGCTTCGAGGGCAAGCTGGTGCTCGCGGCCAATCGCGGCGCGTTCGTGCCGTCGCCATCGGAGGAGGACATCCGGCAGGTTTATCGGGCGCGGCAGATTGTCGAGGCGGGGATTGTGGCGTCACTGTGCGGCGGCTTGAGCGCTGCGGACAGGCGCCGCCTGCGTGCGCATGTCCGCAGCGAAGAAAAGGCGCTGCGCGCGGGAGCGATCGAGGAATCCGTGCGCCTCGCCGGCCAGTTTCACGTGCTACTGACGGAATTGGCGGGCGGCACCGAGTTGCTCGGACTGGTCGGGCAACTGGTCGCGAAAACGGAGTTGTATAAGGCGTTATTCGATCCGTCGAAAGGGTCGACGTGTTCCGCGGACGAGCACACGCAAATCATCGACGCGCTCGACGCCGGCGATTTGCACGCGGCGTTAGCGGCCATGCGCGGGCATCTGTCGGAACTGGAGGGGCGGGTGGTCGAGCAGGTGCGCAAAAGCGCCGCCGGAGAGGATCTCGGGACGGTGTTCGGCGTGTAAAGACGATGAGTTGCTACGCGAGGCGCGCGAAACGCTCGTCGATGGAAAGGATGGGGTGTTGAAGCACTGTGCAGTGCGAGAGGCAGCCCGAGCGGCAAAAATCACCCAAGCTCCGGGCCAGAAAGGCTGGAACCGGCAGCGCCAGCTCCGTGAACCGCCTCAGCGATCCACAGCGAACCCAGCGCGCGGATAAAACTCATGCGATGCCACAGCGCGCCGCCCGGGACAGAATCGGCAAATTAGCGAATTCAGCCTGAGAAGGCGCGCGAAAGGCTTCGCGTACAACCTGTTTCGCAATCAGTCACGCAGTGATCGTGCAAAGCACGACCCGTGCGCCGTCAGAACCTTAGCGGCGACGGAATTGCGAATTGGCCGGACGGGGACCACCGCCGCCAGCACGTTCGTCTTTGTGACGGAAATTGATCCGACCCTTGGTCAGATCGTAAACCGACAGTTCCAGCGTCACGCGGTCGCCCGCGAGAATACGGATGTGGTTCTTGCGCATGCGTCCGGACGCGTAAGCGCCAACCACGACGCCGTTGTCGAGCGTCACGCGGTACCGGCTGTCCGGAAGTACTTCGTCGACGATACCGTCAAGTTCAAGCAGTTCTTCTTTCGCCATGCATAACTCCTGGTCGATGGGATAAGGGTGGCTGGTCCCCGGAAAAGCCGGGTGGCACAGCGGTAAATATAGTTTGCAGCAGGTTTTCAGGCCCGTTGCGTCGCGGTATCAGCCAATACGCTGATATTACCGCTCAAAGATCGGCGACGGACTGGCCATCTACGCGGCCGTCGATCAGTTGCTCTGCATGGGCCATGCACGCAATGCGCGCCTTGCCCGTGCCGTCGAACGGAAACAGGTACTGCAGACGGAACACGCGCCCGTCGGCTGCCGGATTGGCGCCCACGCGGCAGATACGCACCGAAGCGTCGTAGCCAGCGTCCGGGTTGCGGCTCGTCTGGCCGTCAGCCGGGCGGCGCGGATAAACGAGCGGGTGAATTTCGTAACCCTTGTACGTCTTGACAACAGAATTCATAAAGCTCGTGTCCTGTATTACGTGGTCCGCATGTCACGCGTGTTACGCGCGGCAAGACAGGCCGGGCAGCGCAGCACCCAAGGGCGCGCCGCCATGGAAAAAGGTTGGCACAGGCCCGATGGCAAGGGCTTGAGCGCGGCCGCGCAAAATCGCGGATTCGATGGAGAAGAAACACGCTGATGTCGCGCAGACATCGGACGCGTACAAGCTGAACACTCAGCTGCACAACTCGCGACGGCGAATGCATGCGGCGCATTGCCGGATTGACGGGATCGCCGACAGGCGGCGGTCAAACAGTCGGGGGTGGTGCGGAGATGCCGGTTTGAGACTGCCCGCGGTTGCCCGCAGTTGCCAAACTGCCTCGGTTACCCGAGTTGCCAGATACTTCCGGTGCTACGAATGCGGATTGCAACTATTCCCAATATGATGCCCTAAATGGGCCTGATTGGATAGCAAAAACTTCCGGACAAGCGCAAAGCGCCCGCCAGGCGGGGCTTTGTATGCATCACCGGTGTTGCTGGCCGCGCAAAGCACATGAGCTAAACGCCGAGTAGGCGCTGTAACGGGGCAGTGCTGGCGTAGTTTACCGGACAGGGGCGGTGGGAATCACCTGTCAGCGGGCAGTTTCCGCGACGCGTTTCTGCAACTCGCGGGCAGCCGCGAGCGGAATACGGGCGTCGTCCCATTTGGCCAGCCATTCGACTTCCTTCGACGTGAATACCTGGCCGTAATTTCGCAGCGCATATTGCAGCGAATCGATGATGTGGTTGCGAATGATCTCCGGCGTGCCTTCGTCGTCGAGCACGGCGCGAAACGCTTCGAGCGTGGCCATCTGTTGCTCCGTGAAATAGAGGCTTCTGTTATCGCACGAAAAAAAAAGCCTCGCCACGCGGACAAAAATCGCCGCGAGTGTGAAGCGGCGTGGCTGCATGAAAAATATCGGTATCCGCGCGCCGGCCTTTTTGCGGACCCAACCGGCGCAAAGGTCGCGGCCGCAAGTCGAGGTGGCTACAATGGCGAGTCGATTTTTTCATGCGCAAGACCAACGTGCCTCCTGTCCAAGACCTGCTGCTGGAGCGCTATGCTCCGATCGCCGACGGCATCGCCGCGCTCTTCTACCCGTGCGCCGAAGTGGTGATTCACGACTTGCGCACCCAGACCGTCGCCTATCTGGTCAACAATCTGTCGAGGCTGGAAGTGGGTGCTCCATCGGTGCTCGACGACGTGCTGTTCGCCGCGCGCGGCCGCACCATCGGACCGTACGAGAAGCTCAACTGGGACGGCCGCCGCATGCGCTGCGTGAGCAATATCCTGTTCGACGACACCGGCAAGCCGGCCGGCATGCTGTGCATCAACTTCAATATCGCGGTGTTCGAAGACGTGCGCTCCACGCTCGATCTGTTCATCAAGGGCGGCACGCTGACGGACGCACCCGCCGAAGACCTGTTCCGCGACGACTGGCAGGACCGCATCAACACCTATCTGCACAACTGGCTGCGCGAGCGGCAGATCGGCATCAATGCGCTCACGCGCGAACACAAACGCGAAATCGTCGAGGCGCTGCATGCGCAAGGCGCGTTTCGCGGACGCAGTTCCGCCAACTACGTGGCCGCCGTGCTGACGATGGGCCGCGCCACCGTCTACAAAATTCTCAAGCAGATGAAAGAGGCGGGGTGAGGCCGGCTTTCGCACGGAACCACTGCAATTTCAACCATTCAGGGGAATCAGAAATGGTGCAATACCGGCACTACAAAGGCGGCATTTACGAGCACATTTGCGAGGCCACGCTAGAGTCCGATCCGACGATCACGATGATCGTCTACAAAGCCAGCAATGGTACGATCTGGACGCGTCCCGCTTCGGTATTTTTCGAGTTGATCGACAAGGACGGAGTCAAGGTGCCGCGCTTCGAACCGATTTAACCCGGCGCGCGCGTTTGCATTAACGGGCACGTGCGATGACCGTCGCGAACATGCGTAAAACGTCATTGCCATCGCCCTTTACGACCGCACGCGGTCACGCTTACGAACAGGACAATCTGAATGCGTTTATTGCTTGCCATCATCTTGCCGTGGTTCCAGTTTTTCACGATCGGCCGTCCGTTCGCGGGCATCATCTGCCTGATTTTGCAGATCACGCTGATCGGCTGGATTCCGGCTGCCATCTGGTCGGTGTATGCATTGAGCCAGTACACCACCGACAAGAAAATCGCCCGCGCAATGGGCGGCGGCCGCTAACGCCGACAGCCGTGCTCGCGCTATTCAAAGCGCGAGCAATGCAACCGGTTCTGCATGGCGGCGCTCACCACAAGTTTCATTTCGACGACGATAAATCGACGGTATCCGGCGCTTCTATCACCAGGTCAGTTTCGGCTATTGCCACGCACGGCAGGATATAGCCTTCCATTTTTTCTTCACGGCTAAGGCCGGGCCACTCGATCGTGTAGCGCACGCGTCCCTCTGTCATTTTGCAAAGGCAGGTTCGGCAGGTACCGTTACGGCACGAGCGCGGCAGACGCAGATTCGCGAATCCGGCGGCTTCGAGAATGGTCAGCGAATCAGGCGCTTCGAAGCTCTGGCCGAGCGGCTCGACGCGAACCAGAGGCGGGCGGGTAGGGTCGGACATCGTGTGACGTGAGTGGCTGCGTGCGCGACACTTTACACGCTATAGGCAGTCCCGTTCCGGGCGGTTCGACGTGTTGAAGTTTTCGGGGGGTGACACGTCGGACTATATCCGCGATGGCGCACCCGGCGTAAGCAAATCTTTGCGTTGTCTCGCCGTGATGGCTGCAATGCCACGCGCCGTGTGTCTCGGGATCTTTGTACCGCGCTTCGCACGAAACTCGCGGGATGAGCCGTCGATCCCACAACGCGCTCAGCGCGAAGCCATGCAAGAAGCCGTCACTTTCTCACGCGACAACCTTCAGTGCGCGGCCTCACTGCGTCGCAAATACCTGTACACCGTGTTGCGCGCCAGCCCCAACTCGCGCGCTGCCGCCGATACATTGCCATCAAGCCGCGCAAGCGTCTGCGCGATCAACGTGGTTTGCCAGTCCTCCATTCGGCCCGGTGCGTGTTGCTGCGCAGACGCGGCACCGTCTCCATTGCAGGCGTCATTGTTGTTTGAAGATGCAGCGGCCGCCGGATTCGCGTTCTGATCGACACCCACACAATCCTGCAGGAAGTCTTCCGGCAAATCCTCGATCTCGATCTGCGCGGCGCCTTCGGCCATGATGCTCGCGGTGCGCAGCACGTTTGCCAACTGCCGCAGATTGCCCGGCCAGCGGCATTGCGCAAATCGCGCCAGCACCTCGGCGGACACCTGCGTCGGCAAGCGCTCGCCTTCGGCTTGTGCGGCCAGCATCCGCGTGACGAGTGCGGCAAGGTCGGTACGCTCGCGCAACGGCGGCAAGGTGACGACGAGTCCGTTGATCCGGTAATACAGGTCTTCGCGGAAGGTGCCCGCTTCGATCATCTCGCGCAGATTGCGGTGGGTCGCGCAAATAACGCGCAGGTCGACGGGAATCGCGCGGGTGCCGCCGAGCGGCACGACGGTGCGCTCCTGCAGCACGCGCATCAGGCGCACCTGCTGGGCCAGCGGCATATCGCCGATTTCATCGAGGAACAGCGTGCCGCCATCGGCCTGCACGATCTTGCCGACGCTGCCGCGTTTCTTGGCGCCGGTGAACGCACCGTCTTCGTAACCGAACAATTCCGCTTCGATCAGCGTCTCGGGCAACGACGCGCAATTCAGCGCGACGAACGGCGCGGAGCGTCGCGGCGAATCGTGATGGATCGCGCGCGCTAGCCACTCCTTGCCGGTGCCGGTTTTGCCGAGCACCAGCATCGGGATATCGCGGCCGCGCAGTTTGGCGACACGTCGCAGGATCGTGGCAACCTGGGCGTCGCCGGTATCGAGTGTTTCCAGCGTGGCGGGTGGCGCGGAGGGCGTCGTGTCGGCGGATCGCGCTGCCGGACGCGAGCTGGCACCAGCACTTACCGGACGCACCGCGACGCCGGCCAGGTCTTCCCCCGGTGCGACATATCGCGGCGCGGCATATTCGCCGCGCGCCACCACACGCACGCCGCTAGGCAGTGTCAGCGTGATGCTTTCGCCCGGTGCGCGCGTGATCTGCTGCAGGAGCCGGGCGAAGGCGATGCCGAACAGCGCGTCGAACGGCTGCCTTTGCAATTGCGCGAGCGGTTGCCCGAATTGAAACAGCGCACTGCGATTCGCGGACAGAAACGTGCCGTCAGGCGCAAACGCCGCGAGCCCTTCGAACAGCGTGCCGATGAATTCCGCGCGAGCATGAAAGTGCACGCGGATCGCATCGGCGAATTGATTGGAGAACAGATGATTTTCGATCATCTGCGCCGACATTCTGACCAGCGCGAGCGTGTGCTTGTGAAACCCACGCGTGTCGCCGCTCACGTCGAGTGCGCCGATGGTGCGCCCGAACGGGTCCGCGATCGGCGCGCACGAGCAGGTGAGAATGCGGTTCGCGTGCAGGAAGTGCTCGTCGGCGTGTACGACGGTTGGCTGCCCGTCGACCAGCGCCGTACCGATTGCGTTGGTGCCGCGATCCGCTTCGGCCCACGACACGCCCGGACACAGAGCGACGCGGTTCGCCTTCTCGACGAAATCGCTGTCGCCGAGACTGTGCAGGATGACACCGTGGCTGTCGGTGAGCAGCACCATGCTTTGCGTATCGACGATCTGCGCGTGCAGCGTCTCCATGACGGGCAGCGCGTGGATATACAGCGACTGATTGCGCTCCACCAGCTCGCGCAGCGCGACACGCCGCAGCGGATGGAAGTCCGGCGTTTCCGACGCACGCAGCCCGATTTCGAGCGAGCGCGCGTGAGCTTGCGTGATGACATCAGGCCGACCGATGCTGGCCGGCGAGGCAGGACGATGAGTCAAGACATGTCTCCGTAGATCGGACGCGCGACGGATACGTTGCCCGTCGTTCGATGCCGCAGCGCAACATGCACGCTCGCAGCCGAATACCGATATTACAGGACGAATCGCGCTGTGCGCGGCAGGGAAAAGACGGAGGCGGCGCGCGTAGCGCACCTGATAAAAGCACGCACAGCACCAAAATCAGGCAGACAAAAAGGAAAACTTGCGCCTCGCCCGAACTCGTCTACAGTGAATCAATTCACCTCCGCAGGGCGCGAATCGCAGCGCCGATGCGCTCAGGTGACGAGCCCGCGCCGGCAAGCATTGGACCAGGGAGGAGAAAGCGGCAGGCGCGATCAGATGCAACCGGCGCGCATTTCCATGCGACATCATGCGCACCCAACTTCCAGGTGATTCCCATGCAGATCCTTTTCCCCAATGAAACTCCTGAATATTCAGGGCGCGAACTCACCTTGGCGTTCCCCGCGATGGTCGATGGGCAGAGGGTGGAGTGCATGATCACGGCGGAGGCGCTCGAAGATCATTTCGGCGCGGCATCGCCGAGACTGGAAGACATGGTCGATGCGTTCGACGCGCATCGTGCGCGGATCGAAGCCGCCACGCGCCGTTTGCTGTCGGAAACGCGGGCGCAATGTCTGGTGCTCAGGAGCGGTTACGTGCGCTTTTACGAGGCGAACTGGCGCAATTGACACGTTTGTTCTTCACGTCGTCGAGGGCGTAGTCGGGCATGTAACACCACGCCAGCAACCAGGCCGCGCAAACCGGAACAGGGCGGAACAGGGTGATGAAAACCCGGGCGCGGCGTCGGCAAGTCGATATCTGCAAAGCAGATTGACGGCGCTCGTTGCGCAGCGTGTCAATGAACGCGTGCGTGCATGTGTCTATGTGGCTTGCACCCGGTGTGTAGAAAAGCCCCTGTTTTCAGGCACTTTCTGCTGCGCGCAGCAAACCCTTGCGTCAACTCAGATCATCCGCCTCAGCGTCCTGTCCTTGAAGATCACGTGATGCGCGATGGCCGCCAGCGCGTGCAAGCCGATCACCCAATAAAACGCATTGCCGAGCCACTCGTGCGCGTCCTTCAGCAAGGGCCGCGCAATCGAATCCGCGCCCACCAGCGTAAAGCTGATATTGGTCCACGCGAGCGACACTGGGCGTCCGCCTGCATTGACCATCAGGATGCCGAGCAGCGGCTGCACGAAGATAAACAGGTAGAGCAGAAGATGCGCGGCGCGCGCGAGAAACGTCAGGAAGCGATTGCCTTCGAGTTCGGCGGGGGCGTCGGCCCACAGTCGCCATAGCACGCGAAGAACAGAGAGCGCCAGCACGAGCGTGCCTGCCCAGAAATGGATGCCGGTCCAGAAGGCCCGGCTGTCGGAGCCTCGCGGTCCGCGTATTTCGATTGCCAGATACGCCAGCGCGACCAGCAGAAAAATGATCCAGTGAAAGAAAATCGCGGGGGTGGTGTAGCGATCCGTGGAGAGGCTTCTGGACATGCGGGGGCTCCTGTGACAGAGGTCAACCGATTGTTCTTTGCCTTCCTGCCGGTCACCGGATGCTGAACGGTGACCGACCGGAATTGGCCGACACCTTACACCACCGTCCGCACGCTGTGACCGGCCCGCGATTTTCTATCGCTTATTCACTGCCGAGATAGAAATAACGGAACAGGAAGATCGCCGCGATGATCCACACGACGAGTTTCACCTTGCGTGCCTGGCCAGTCAGCAGCTTCAAACCCGCGTACGAGATGAAGCCGAACGCGACGCCATTGGCGATCGAATAGGTGAACGGCATCAGCAGCGCGGTCAGCGCGGCCGGCACGACTTCGGTGGCGTCGTCCCACGGCAGGTCGAGCATTTCGCGCAGCATCAGGCACGACACATACAGCAGCGCGGGTGCGGTCGCATAGCCCGGCACCACGCCGGCCAGCGGCGCGAAGAACAGTGCTGCCAGGAACAGCACGGCCACGGTGATCGCCGTGACGCCGGTGCGTCCGCCCGCCTGCACACCCGACGCGCTTTCGATGTACGCCGTGGTCGACGACGTGCCCAGCATCGAACCGGCGAGGATCGCGGTGCTGTCGGCGAGCAGCGCGCGGTTCAGTCGATGCATCTTGCCTTCGACCAGCAAGCCCGCGCGATTGGCGACGCCCATCAGCGTGCCGGTGGCGTCGAACAGTTCGACGAGGAAGAAAATCAGGATCACGTTCAGCACGCCGGTGGACAGCGCGCCGCGAATGTCGAGCTGGAACAGCGTCGGCGAAATCGACGGCGGTGCGGAAACAATGCCGTGGAACTGGTTGCCGCCGAAGAAAAAGCTCAGCACGGTCACGCCGACAATGCCGATCAGGATCGCGCCGCGAACCCGCAGATAGTCGAGCGTGACGATCGTGAAGAAGCCGATGATCGCGAGGATCACGTGCGGGTCGTGCAGGTTGCCGAGCGTGACGAGCGTGGCCGGGTTGCCGACCACGACGCCCGCGGTCTTCAGCGAAATGATCGCGAGGAACAGGCCGATACCGCCGGTAATCGCGATCCGTATCGAATGCGGAATGCCTTTGACGATTACCTCGCGCACACGGAACAGCGTGACGATCAGGAACAGACAGCCCGAAATGAACACCGCGCCGAGCGCGGCCTGCCACGTGAAGCCCATGCCTTTGACGACCGTGTACGCGAAATACGCGTTCAGGCCCATGCCGGGCGCGAGCGCGATCGGGTAGTTCGCATAGAAACCCATGATCAGCGACGCCAGCGCGGCCACCAGGCAGGTCGCGACGAACACCGAGTCTTTCGGCATGCCGGCATCGCCGAGAATCGCGGGATTGACGAAGATGATGTAAGCCATCGTCAGGAAAGTGGTCACGCCCGCGAGCACTTCCGTGCGCAGGTTGGTGCCGGCGGCGTCGAAGCCGAAGTAGCGTTTTATCGAGTCCATGGGACGGGTCTCTCGTTGTTCAGAAAGCGTTTGTTGTGGTTGAGGCGGGCAAAATCGTGGCGAACCGGTGGCGGCGCGGCGTTGGGCGGCCGTTCGCGTTCGGTGCCGGGTAAAGCTATCACTGCGGCATCACTGCGGATGACCGCCGATAACTGCAACGGCCGCAGCCGCAGGGTTACGGCGGGATTGTAATCACGATTGACGCCCCAGGCCCGCATTACATCGCCGGACCGGCGCGTAAAAGCTTAAGAATCCGGCGTCTGGTCGGGCGAGTGTGGCGTCGGCGCATCAACGGGCGGCGGCTGTCGTGCGAGCCAGCGGTCCAGTTCGCCCGCGAAAGATTTGCTGTCGCGGGCGCTGAAAGCGGCCGGGCGGCCCGTGTCGACGCCGCTGCCGCGCAACTGGTCGAGCATGGCACGCATGCGCAGCCGTTCCTCGATAGTGCCCGGCGTGTACCAGTTGCCGCGCGGATCGAGCGCCTGTGCATTCTTCGCGAGGATCGCAGCGGCGAGTGGGATGTCGGCGGTAATCACGAGATCACCCGGCAGCACGCGCTCGGCGATCAGGTTGTCGGCGGCGTCGAAACCGGCGGGCACCTGGATCGCGCGGATCAGCGGCGACGGCGGCACGCGCAAAAACGAATTGGCGACCAGCGTCAACGGCATGCCGGTCCTGCGCGCGGCGCGATACAGCATGTCCTTGATCACGACCGGACAGGCGTCGGCATCAACCCAGATTGGCATGGTGTGGAGTCCGGCTGCGGGATGGAAAGAAGGGAGGGGCGAGATGATACCTTGCCCGCGCGGCGGCGGTTGTTGCAAGGGGATTGCGTGGAGGAGTGGGGATGCGCATGCGGGCCCGATAGGTATGCGGGACCGATTGCGTCTGCGACTCGTGCAGTCTTGGGCGGTCGGTATGCGGGCAATTGGGGCGGGAGGCAGACGGGCGACCAGCGGCGGACGCACGGCAACAAGCGGCGTGCGCACGGCAACAAGCGGCGTGCGCACGGCAACAAGCTGCGGGCGCACGGTAACAAGCGGCATGCGCACGGACAACAAGCGGTAGGCGTGTGGGCAACAAGTGGCAGGCGCACGGCAACACGCGCCAGCGCGCGCAACAATCGGCACGCTCACGGCAACACGCGGCAACAAACAAACAGTCACACGATCAACGAGCGGCACCCATGCGCGCAGTAACCGTTCAGCATGTGTGCATCCACCACCAACCGTTCAGCAGGCGGCCAGCCGCCACCCAGCTCACTACTGCGTCATCATCGCGCCGCCCTGCTGCGCGCGCCTCGCCGCAACAATCCGGCCCGCGCGCTGCGCATTTTGCGGATAGTCGATCCAGTCCAGCGGATCGTAACCAGCCGCGCGCCACTCGATCAGATCCGCCCGCACCTGCGCGCGCGTTTTCGGCGCCGATGGATCGGACGACTGCGCTGTGGTCTGCGCAAACGCGCTGCCGATGCTCACGGCGACGAGCAGCGCGCCGAGTCCAACTCGAGAAACGATCTTCATGACAGGCTCCTTTGGAGCGGTTAAAGCGACCCTTTTATTGTAGTTTTGGGCGATATCGCGAGTAAGGCGAGGTAAGGCAATGCACCATTTCATCCGCTGATCCAAACGTCCCGGCGACGCCTGCGATTCACGGCCCCGACGGCTTGCTGAAACGGTCCAGCACCGCGCTCAGCAGATCGATCGGCAGCGGGAAAACGATTGTCGAGTTCTTGTCGGCGGCGATCGTCGTGAGGGTTTGCAGATAGCGCAACTGCATCGCCTGCGGCTGCCGCGCGAGCGTCTGCGCCGCCTCCAGCAGATGCTGCGACGCCTGCAGTTCGCCTTCCGCGTGAATCACCTTCGCGCGCCGCTCGCGTTCGGCCTCGGCCTGACGGGCAATCGCACGGATCATCGTTTCGTTGATATCGACATGCTTGATTTCGACGATCGATACCTTGATCCCCCACGCGTCCGTCTGCGCGTCGAGCACCTTCTGGATATCCGCGTTGAGTTGCTCGCGCTCCGCCAGCAATTCGTCGAGTTCGTGCTTGCCGAGCACGGCGCGCAGCGTGGTCTGCGAAAGCTGACTCGTCGCTTCGAAATAACGCGCGACCTGAATCACCGCTTTCTCCGGATCGACCACGCGGAAATACACCACTGCGTTGACCTTCACCGACACGTTGTCGCGCGTGATCACGTCCTGCGGCGGCACATCGAACACGACCGTGCGCAGATCCATCCGCACCGATTGCTGGACGATCGGAACGATCAGCACGAGGCCCGGCCCCTTGACCTTCCAGAAGCGCCCGAGCATGAACACGACGCCGCGTTCGTACTCGCGAAAAATCTTGATCGACGACGCAATCAGAGCGGCTGCCAGCAGAATCAGGATGCTGGTGAAGCCGAAAGTGAAACCGATCATGAGGGTTCTCCTTGTTGTGTCTGTCCGGGCGCGGTGCCTGGAGCGGCCGGAACACCGGGAACACCCGCGCCCGGCGCGCGCGATGCAGTCGATGCGCCCGATGCAGCCACGGCCGTCGTCATCGGCACCGCCGCCGTCGCCACCGTCGCGACCGGCACCACGCTCAACGTGAGTCCGTGCCGCGCGGTCACGCGCACCGGTTGATCCGCTGCGAGCGGCGTTGTGCTGGACACCCGCCAGCGCTCCCCGTGCACGCGAGCCCAGCCAGCCACTGCGTGACCGGGTTGTTCCGTTTGCAAGCCGTCGTCGAGTACCACGCCGACGCTGCCAATCAGCGCCTCCGAACCTGTCACCACAGGCCGCCGCCGCGCGCGCAACGCGAGTCTCGACACGCCCAGCACGAACACCACGCTGAAGACGACGACCGCGGCGATCATCGGCAGGGGGATGCCATAGCCGGGCACGTCGGTATCCATCAGCATCATCGCGCCGATCACGAACGCGACCACGCCGCCGAAGCCGAGCGAGCCGAAAGTCGGCAAAAACGCCTCGCCGATCAGAAACGCGATGCCGAGAAAGATCAGACCGAGCCCGACGTAATTGACCGGCAGCATCTGCATCGCAAAGAGCCCGAGCAGCAGGCTGATCGCACCGACCACGCCGGGCAGCACGAAGCCCGGATTGGCGAACTCGAAGAACAGGCCGTACATGCCGATCATCAGCAGGACGAGTGCAACGTTGGGATCGGTGATGACCGCGAGGAAGCGGCTGCGCCAGTCGGCCTCGACGATCACGAGCGGCGCGTGCGCGGTGTGCAGCGTGACGTTTCCGCCCGCGACGGCGACCGTGCGGCCGTCCACCTGACGCAGCAGATCGGGCACGTCGCGCGCGATCAGATCGACGACGTGCTGCGCGAGCGCGTCCTGCGCCGACAGACTCACGGCTTCGCGGACCGCGCGTTCGCCCCAGTCGGCGTTGCGCCCGCGCATCTGCGCGAGCCCGCGAACGTAGGCGGCGGCGTCGTGAACCTGCTTGCGTAGTTCGGTCGATTGGGTGTCGAGCGGAAGCGCGGCCGAAGACGGCGACGGATTTGACGCGGCCGCAGCCGTAGCGGAAGAGGAGGCGATCCCGGCTGCGCCGGACGCACCATCGTCACCCGTCAACCCCGGTTTTCCCGCCGACGGCAACCCCGGCATTCCACCGCCGGGAGGCTCGGCTCCGCCCATTCCCATCTGGATCGGCGTGGCCGCGCCGAGATTCGTGCCCGGCGCCATCGCCGCGATATGGCTCGCGTAGACGATGTAAGTCCCGGCGCTCGCCGCGCGCGCTCCGCTCGGCGCAATGAAGGTGGCGACCGGAACCGGCGAACCGAGTATCGCCTTGATGATCTGCCGCATCGATGTGTCCAGCCCGCCGGGCGTATCGAGTTGCAGAATTGCCAGTTGCGCATGCTGGTCGGCGGCGCGCTGCAGGCTGCGAACGATGAAATCGGCGCTGCCCGGGCCGATTGCGCCATTCACCGGAACGACCACCACGCTATCCGGTGCAATCGCCGCCCGCAGCGGGGCGGAGGATTCGCACGATGCGAACACGAACGCCAACAGGACGCCAAGCGCGGTCATACCGCGCATCAACCGGCCCGCGAGACCGCCACGGATAAGCGGATGACGCGAACCAGACTGCCGGAACGGGAGACGCGGAGTCGTGCTCATCGCTGACGGCTGCCGCGCTGCATCGACGGTGATCGAACGGCGCGGGCCGATACCTCAGAAGAAGGCTGCTGGCCTGCTCCTTACAGCTTAGTCCGATTCGGCGCGGCGCGTGAGGCCCGGGTGCTTTGGCTCACCGGCTGATCCATTAGCGTGTGGGACGGCTCGCGCGCGGGCCGGTAATCGCCCGGCCGCATCCCCGTCCATTTGCGAAACGCGCGATGAAACGCACTCGGCTCCGCAAATCCGACTGCGCTCGCGATGTCGGCAATCGTCCGCTCGCTGCGTTGCAGTTCGCCGATCGCAATGTCGCGCCGAAAATCGTCCTTGATCGACTGATACGTATAGCCTTCCTGCTTCAGATGCCGCCGCAGCGTGGCCTCCGCCACATGCAGGCGCGCGGCCATCTGATCGGCGGCGGGCCACGCGGCCATCGGCGTCGAACGCAGCAGCTTGCGCACGCGCGCCGCCAGCGAATCCACGTTCCGATACTTGACGATGAAACTGCCGGGCGCGTCGCGCAGAAAGGCTCGCGCCGAACGCGTCGTCTGGATGACGGGCAGGTCGAGGAAATCAGGCGCCAGATCGACGTACGACTCGGGCTGATCGAATGTCATGTGATCGCAGAACATCAGCCGGTATTCGTGCGCGGCGGGCGGCGCGGCGCAGCGAAAGCGTGCTTCGAGCAGCGGAATGCGCCGCCCGACCAACCAGCACACCAACCCGTAGACAAGGATGAAGTAAGTCGCATACGCAAACATGGCCGGAGCCGGCGCGCCTTCGCGCTCGACGAAACGCAGCCGCACGCGCTGCGGATTCGCTGCGCCCTGCAAATCGATCTGCACGCTCAGATCGTCGAGAACCAGCCGCATGAAGCCGACCGCCCGCGACAGCGCTTTTGCGCCGTTACGCGCGCCCAGCGCCGTCTGTGTCATCGCGACAAAACTGCCGCTTTTCATGCGATGCGAGTCCTGGCCGAAGAACTCGTCGTCCAGTGCGCGCGCAATGCCGACCCACAACGCGCCGTATTGCGCCGACGTAACCCGGCTCTTCGGCGACGCGAGCATCGGCGCGGCAATGCCGGCCGCCTCGGCCAGCGGACGCGCGTCGAAACCGCGCGCGCGGGCAAGCGCGAGGGTCTCCGCGACCAGGCTGACCGAAATAGTGCCCTTGTCGTTTTTCATCGATGGCTAGCCTGTCTTGCAAAAGCGCTCAGTGTTTTCCCTATTGCGATTCACCTAACCCTTGAAATCGCGCCTGTCAGCCTGCTTGAATGTTAGCAGTATGGCAAAAGCGCTCAGCGAGATTGATCGGGCTGAGCATCGAAGGCAGCAGACCGCTTCCTTACACTGGTTGTCGAACGAGCGCGGATGCGTCGACCCGATGCATCGCGAATCGTCACGAAAGAGCGCGCGACCCGCGACTCAAGCCTCGCACCGCAACATATGCACCGGACAGGACCGAGCCCATGGACAGCTTCTATACCGACGACCAGCGGATGATCCGCGACGCCGCTCGCGACTTCGCCACCGAACAGCTCGCGCCGAACGCGGCGCAATGGGACCGCGACGCGCAACTGCCCGCAAGCGTCGTCACGCAGATGGGCGAACTCGGTTTTCTCGGCATGATCGTGCCGGCCGAATGGGGCGGCTCCTACACCGACTACGTGGCCTACGCGCTCGCCATCGAGGAGATCGCCGCAGGCTGCGCGTCCTGCGCGACGCTCGTGAGCGTGCACAACTCGGTTGGCTGCGGCCCGATTCTCGCGTTCGGCAGAGACGAGCAGAAGGAACGCTATCTGCAGGATCTCGCCACCGGCCGCCTGATCGGCGCGTTCTGCCTGACCGAACCGCAGGCCGGTTCCGAAGCCAACAATCTGCGCACCCGCGCCGTGCTGCGGGACGGCATGTGGATTCTCAACGGCAGCAAGCAGTTCGTGACCAACGGCAGCCGCGCCGACATCGCGATCGTATTTGCCGTCACCGACCCGGATCTGGGCAAGCGCGGCTTGTCGGCGTTCATCGTGCCGACCGGTACGCCGGGCTTCAACGTCGGCAAGCCGGAGCACAAGCTTGGCATCCGCGCGTCCGACACCTGCCCGATTTCCCTCGAAGACTGCGCCGTGCCGCAAGCGAATCTGCTTGGCGAGCCGGGCGAGGGGTTGCGCATCGCGCTGTCGAATCTCGAAGGCGGGCGGATTGGCATTGCCGCGCAGGCGGTCGGTATCGCGCGCGCCGCGTTCGACGCCGCGCGCCGCTATGCGAGCGAGCGGGTCCAGTTCGGCCGCGCGCTGAAGGATCATCAGAGCATCGCCAACATGCTCGCCGACATGACCACGCGTTTGAATGCCGCGCGCCTGCTCGTGCATCACGCGGCGCGGCTGCGCACGGAGGGCTTGCCGTGCCTGTCGGAAGCGTCGCAGGCGAAACTGTTTGCATCCGAGATGGCCGAGGAAGTCTGTTCGAAAGCGATCCAGATTCACGGCGGCTATGGCTATCTCGAGGACTACGCGGTGGAGCGTCATTACCGCGATGCCCGCATCACGCAGATCTACGAAGGAACCAGCGAAGTGCAGCGGATGGTGATCGCGCGGAATGTCTAAGCGCGGTTCAAATGCTGTTTAAACGCGGGTTGGACGGTGATTTCGGCGCAAAATAGATTGCTGGAAGCTTCGGGTTGCGGGCGCGCGAAGTGTGCGGTTCGGCAGGCAAAGCAGGGAAGCTAGACAGGGAAACGAAACAGGCACGAACCTGAAGCGCAGCACGCAAATGCAGCACTAAAACTCTGCACGTAAGCAGCAAACCAGCAGCAAACCAGCAGCACACCACGCAACACAAAGCAGCACCCAAAACGGCACATAAAAGCGGAGCTTATACCGCGCCATCAGGAGACGACGATGACTGCAGCGAAGGCCTTTTTCGACGCGCGCGATCTGCTGTTGCGCCATCGAACCGACTACGAGCGCGCGTACCGCGAATTCACGTGGCCGGCCCTGGGCGAGTTCAACTGGGCGCTCGATTATTTCGACGTGATCGCGCGCGATAACGACAATCCCGCGCTGTGGATCGTCGACGATCCCGCCGGCGACGGCTTGCGTCTTTCCTATGCGCAGATGTCGGAGCGCTCCGCGCGCATGGCGAATTTCCTGCGCGAAGCGGGCGTCGGTCGCGGCGACCGCTTGCTGCTGATGCTGCCGAACCGCGTCGAACTATGGGACGTGATGCTCGCCGCGATGAAACTCGGCGCGATCGTGTTGCCCGCCACCACCCAGCTTTCCGCCGACGACGTGCGCGATCGCGTGCAGATAGGCGGCGCGAAGTTCGCGGTGATCGACAGTGCGGAACTTACCAAATTCGATTCGCTCGATGTTCCCCTCACGCGCTTTTCGGTGGGCGCGCCGCGCGACGGCTGGATCGATCTGGCCGCGGCGTACCAGGCGTCGCCGCAATTCACGCCGGACGGCATCACGCGCGCCACCGATCCGATGCTGCTGTACTTCACGTCGGGCACCACGTCCAAACCCAAGCTGGTCGAGCATACGCATCAGAGCTATCCGGTCGGCCACCTGTCGACGATGTACTGGATCGGCCTCAAGCCAAACGACATTCACTGGAACATCAGTTCGCCCGGGTGGGCCAAACACGCGTGGAGCTGCTTCTTCGCGCCGTGGAACGCGCAGGCCTGCGTGTTCGTGTACAACTTCGCGCGCTTCGTGCCGAAAGACACGCTGAACGTGCTGGTCCGTTTCAACGTGAGCACACTGTGTGCGCCGCCCACCGTGTGGCGCATGCTGGTGCAGGAGCCGCTCGCTGACTATCCGGTCAGCCTGCGCGAGATTGTCGGCGCGGGCGAGCCGTTGAATCCCGAGATTATCGAGCGGGTGAAGCACGCGTGGGGCATCACGATTCGCGATGGCTTCGGCCAGACCGAGACCACCTGCCAGATCGGCAATTCGCCGGGGCAGCCGGTGGTGGCGGGGTCGATGGGACGCCCGTTGCCCGGCTACACGATCGAACTGCTCGACGCTGACGATCAACCCGTCACCGAAGGCGAAATCGCGTTGCCGCTTGCAGCACGCCCGCTCGGTTTGATGACCGGCTACGCGAACAACGCCAATGCCACCGCGCAGGCCATGCGCAACGGTTTCTACCGCACGTCGGATGTCGCGCTGCGCCGCGACGACGGCTATTACGTGTACGTCGGCCGAGCGGACGACGTTTTCAAATCGTCCGATTACCGGCTCAGTCCGTTCGAACTCGAAAGCGTGCTGATCGAACACGAGGCGATCGGCGAGGCAGCGGTGGTGCCGAGCGCCGACGCGATGCGTCTGTCGGTGCCTAAGGCATTCGTCACCGTGCGGCAAGGCTACGAAGCCGGCCCCGAACTTGCGCGCGCCGTGTTCGCGTTCTCACGCGAAAAGCTCGCACCGTACAAGCGGATTCGCCGTCTGCAATTCAGCGATCTGCCGAAAACCATCTCCGGGAAAATTCGCCGTGTTGAATTGCGACGTCGCGAAATGGAGCGCGCGGCGGAGCCCGCGCGCCTGCCCGATGAATACTGGGAAGAAGACTTCCCCGATCTGCGTTGATCTTTTCTTCATGACTGTCCGGCCGCCGCGCGGCCACTGCACAGGAGTTTCAGCATGAGCACCATTGCTTCGAACCAGGCCGGGCACGATGTTGCCGCCGGTGTTAACAACGCTGCCACCGTCAAGCTGCTGATCAACGGCGAGTTCGTCGAATCGAAGACCGCCGAATGGCGCGATATCGTGAACCCCGCGACGCAGCAGGTGCTGGCGCGCGTGCCGTTCGCGACCGTCGATGAAGTCGATGCGGCGATCCGCAGCGCGCACGCAGCCTTCAAAACGTGGAAGGACACACCGGTCGGCGCGCGCATGCGCATCATGCTGAAGTACCAGGCGTTGATCCGCGAACATATGCCGCGCATTGCAAAAACCTTGAGCGCGGAGCAGGGCAAGACGATTCCCGATGCCGAGGGCGACATTTTCCGCGGACTCGAAGTGGTCGAGCACGCCTGTTCGATCGGCACCTTGCAGCAGGGCGAATTCGCGGAGAACGTCGCGGGCGGCGTCGATACCTACACGCTGCGTCAGCCGCTTGGCGTCTGCGCGGGCATCACGCCGTTCAATTTTCCCGCGATGATCCCGCTGTGGATGTTCCCGATGGCGATTGTCTGCGGCAACACGTTCGTGTTGAAACCGTCGGAGCAGGACCCGATGTCGACGATGCAACTGGTCGAACTTGCGCTCGAAGCCGGTGTGCCGAAAGGCGTGTTGAACGTCGTGCACGGCGGCAAGGAAGTGGTCGACGCGTTGTGCTCGCACGAACTGGTGAAGGCGATTTCGTTTGTCGGCTCGACGGCGGTCGGCACGCATGTGTACCGCCTTGGCAGCGAACACGGCAAGCGCGTGCAATCGATGATGGGCGCGAAGAATCACGCCGTCGTATTGCCCGACGCGAATCGCGAGCAGACCTTGAATGCGCTTGCGGGGGCGGGCTTCGGCGCGGCCGGTCAACGGTGCATGGCGACCTCGGTGGTCGTGCTGGTGGGCGCGTCGCAAAAGTGGCTGCCCGATCTCGTTGCCAAAGCAAAGACGCTGAAGATCAACGCGGGTAGCGAGCCGAATACCGACATCGGTCCGGTCGTGTCGCGTGCGGCGAAGCAGCGCATTCTGGGTCTGATCGAAACGGGCGTGAAAGAAGGCGCGACGCTCGCGCTCGATGGCCGTGACGTGAAAGTGCCGGGTTATGAGCAAGGCAACTTCATCGGGCCGACCGTGTTCACCGACGTCACGACCGAGATGCAGATCTATCGCACGGAAATTTTTGGACCGGTGCTGGTGGTGCTGAACGTCGCCACACTCGACGAGGCCATCGCGCTCGTCAATCGCAATCCGTTCGGCAACGGTGTTGGCCTGTTCACGCAAAGCGGCGCGGCGGCCCGTAAATTCCAGAGCGAAATCGATATCGGCCAGGTGGGCATCAACATTCCGATTCCCGTGCCGGTGCCGTTTTTCAGCTTTACCGGATCGCGCGGATCGAAGCTCGGCGACCTCGGCCCGTATGGCAAGCAGGTCGTCCAGTTCTACACGCAGACCAAGACCGTCACCGCCCGCTGGTTCGACGACGACACCGTCAACGACGGCGTCAACACGACAATCAGTCTGCGCTGAAGCCATCCGCGAGCTAGTCGAAAAACGGAGACGACATCATGAAAATAGGCTTTATCGGACTCGGCAACATGGGTGCGCCGATGGCGCACAACCTGCTCAAGGCGGGGCACACGGTCAACGTGTTCGACCTCAGTGCGCAAGCGGTTCAGGCGTTGGTCGATGCGGGTGCGCAAGCGGCTTCGTCGCCGAAAGCGGCCGTGACCGATGTCGAATACGTGATCACGATGCTGCCGGCAGCGGCCCACGTGCGCAGCGTATTGTCTTCGGACGAAGGTGTGCTGGCCGGCATCGCGAAGGGCGTGCCGATCATCGATTCCAGCACCATCGATCCCGCCAGCGTGAAGGCGTTCGCGGAACTCGCGGCGCAACATGGCAACCCCTTCGTCGATGCGCCCGTGTCGGGCGGCACCGGGGGCGCGGCGGCGGGCACGCTGACGTTCATGGTCGGCGGCAGTGCGGGCGCGTATGAACAGGTCAAGCCGGTGTTGTCGGCGATGGGAAAAAACATCGTGCATTGCGGCGACACGGGAACAGGACAGGTCGCGAAAATCTGCAATAACCTCGTGCTCGGCATCACGATGGCGGGCGTGTCCGAAGCGATGGCGCTCGGCGAAGCGCTCGGTATCGACGTGAAAGTGCTGGGCGGAATCATCAATATGTCGACGGGGCGTTGCTGGAGTTCGGACACGTATAACCCAATGCCCGGCGTCATCGAAACCGCACCGTCGACACGCGGATACACCGGCGGTTTCGGCACTGATCTGATGCTGAAAGATCTGGGCCTTGCTACAGACGCCGCGAAATTCGCGCGTCAACCGGTTTATCTCGGTGCGCTCGCACAACAGCTTTATCAGACGATGAGCACGAAAGGCGCGGGACGTCTGGACTTTTCGGCGGTGATCAAGCTGTATCGCCCGGACGAAAAAGACCGTAAGGATACTGGCGCATGATGTTCGAATACGAATATTCAATCACCCGCGAGGAGACTCCTTGATGAGCGCCTTGCAAAGCGCATTGCCCGACATCGCCGACACCCTCGTTGAGGCGGAACGCGAGATTCTGTTTCGCGTCGTCAACCGTGTGGCGATCATCACGCTGAACCGTCCCGCCGCGCTCAATGCGCTGTCGCACGCGATGGTGCGCGAGCTTGCGGTGCTGGTCGAACATTGCCGCACCGATAGCGGCATCGTCGCGCTGGTGCTGAAAGGCGCGGGCGCGAAGGGCTTTTGCGCGGGCGGCGATGTGCGCGAAGTGCATCGGCTGGCGACTAGCGGCGACAGCCGGTGGCTCGCATTCTTTATCGACGAATACCGGCTCGATTACGCGCTGCATACGTTTCCGAAGCCGGTGGTCGCGCTGCTCGATGGCATTGCGATGGGCGGTGGCATGGGGCTGGGTCAGGCGGCGCGTCTGCGGATCGTCACGGAACGCAGCAAGATTGCGATGCCTGAGACGCGCATCGGCTTTCTGCCGGATGTTGGTGCAACGCGTTTTCTGAGCGTGATGCAGGCGGAAGTCGAGTTGTATGTCGGGTTGACCGGCGCGACGTTGTCCGGTGCCGATGCATTGCGTCTGCAACTCGCCGATCTGTGCGTGCCCGCCGAATGGCTCGCCAGTTTCGAAACACGTTTGCAGCGCATATCGCACGACGGCGATCTGATGAACGCGTTGCGCGGAGTCTTCGAGCCGCCGTGCAACATCGTTCCGCACGCGGCGCTGGGATCGTTCACGCAGTCGATTCTGCGGCACTTCGACCGGCGTTCGAGCATCGAGAGGATCGTCGCGACGTTGCGGCAGGACCTTGAGCGCGAGCCGCCGCGCGAGGCGAAGCAGTGGCTGCAAGCCACTTACGATGCAATGACTGGACATTCGCCGACCATGCTCTACGTCACGCGCGAAGCATTGCTGCGCGGCCGTCAGATGACACTCGCCGAATGTTTCCGGATGGAGTTGGGCATCGTCAAACGGGTGATCGACGAAGGCGACTTTTGCGAAGGGGTGAGGGCGCAACTGATCGACAAGGATCGCAACAGCCGCTGGGCGCCCGCTACGATCGCGCAGGTGCGGCCCGAGCGCGTCAGACACTTTCTGACTTCGCCGTGGAAAAGCGAGGCGCATCCGCTGGCCGGGTTGGGGGCTGAGCAGGGGTGATGGGTTGGTTGGCTCGCTGCGAGGGCTAACGGCGGCCGTATGCCTTAGCAATTCGCGAGGCCGCGCGCTATCGCCGACCTTTGTATTTTTTTCCGACGATGTGCCGCTTGTTCACGTTATTTCGTCCGACGATTGCGTGATTTTTGCCGACTGGCCGTGTCCCCTCGGCACGTGATCTGAAACCTCCGATGCACCTTCATCGGACGGTCCTGATGTCCCTCTCATCCTAAAACGTGCGCTCCAGAGCGCCGCGTGTTCGCGTGCGTTAAGCGCGTGCGTCTAGCTCAATCCCCGCCCTTTCTCCTCCGATCTCCTAGCCAACGTTTCAAGCAGGAACGAACCGTGCTTAACCGGAAAGCCGTCTGAAAGTGGCTCGCAAAAAGCGAAGCTATCCGCGAAACGACACGGGCGATTCGCCGTGCAGATGCGCGGCGCCATCATGCGTATTCCTGACCGCGAACGGACATGACACAGCGGGACAATGAGTCCCACGTCGACTGCCTGTGCGAATGCGGCCAAAGCTGAAAAACGCGTGCAGCGCCTCACGTCGTCTGTTTGCAACTCAACCGTTCTGGGAAACCGTCATGGACAAGAATCGTATGGAAGGTGCAGCGAAACAGGTCAAAGGCTCCGTCAAGGAAGCGATGGGCAAAGTCACCGGCAATCGCACGACTCAGGCCGAAGGCGCAGCCGAGAAGCTGGCGGGCAGGGTGCAGAGCAGGATCGGCGAAGCGGCGGATGCCGTGCGCGAGCGCATGAAGCGTTAGGCCGCACGCCATGTCTGAATAGCGAGCCGTCGTAAGCCGGCTAACCGCATGCAAATCAGTTCAAGGAGAATAACGATGAATACCAACCAGCTCGACGGAACCCTCAAGGATGCGGCAGGCAAGGTGCAGGACGCCGTCGGCGGACTGACCGGCGATCTCGATCTGCAAGCCGAAGGCAAGGCACGCCAGCTCGCCGGCAAGGCGCAGGCGAAGTACGGCGACAGTGTCGAGCAGATCGCGCAGACGGCCCGCAACAACCCGCTCGGCGCGCTGGTGATCGCGGTCGGCGTTGGCTTCCTGCTGGGCCGTTTGCTGTAAACGTTGGCGCGCCGCGTCGCCGGTGCCATGGCGGTGTGCGGCACAGGTGACGCGGCGCTTGCATTTTTTGCCCCGCGGGCGCCTTATTTGTCCGATGTTCCCGGCGCGTTCGAAGCGTCGGATCTCATCGTCTATTCGAGGAAGGTTCATGCTGGGATTCGATGTTTCCACGGCCAGGAAAGTCTGGACCGCGTTTTTGATCGCGCTGCTGTTCTTCGTCATTTATATCGCGTCGTCCACGGTGCTGGTGGTGGTGTTCGCGGTGTTCTTCAGTTACCTGATCTACCCGATGGTCGATCTCGTCGATCGCATACGGCCGCGCCGCGTGCCGCGTGTCGCGTCCATCGCGCTCGTGTTCATCGTGGTCGTTGCGGTGATCGCCGTGGTCGGGTCGGTGTTCGGCGTGCAGTTGCAGGACCAGGCGACGCATCTGTTCGCGCAATTGCCCACATTGATGAAGTCCGATGTACAGAATCGCTTTCCGCTGCCGCATTTTCTCGAACCGCTGCGCGAACGTATCGTCGATTTCGTCAGCAGCCAGATCGAGACTGGCTCCGACAAAGCCGTGCCGATGGCGCGCAGTGTCGGCCTCGGTGTGGTCCACGCGGCCAGCAATCTGATCTACCTCGTGCTGATTCCGATTCTGAGCTTTCTGTTGATCAAGGAAGGGCCGCAAATGCGCGACTCGTTTCTCGATCTGCTGAACGACCGGCATCGCGTGCTGTGGGCGGAGATCGTCACCGATCTGAATGTGCTGCTGTCGAAATACGTGCGGGCGCTGCTGTTTTTGTCGCTCGCGACACTGATCTGTTACGGCGTGGCGTTCTCGCTGCTGGGTGTGCCGTATGCGTTTTTGCTCGCTGTCAGCGCGGGCTTGCTGGAGTTCGTGCCGTTCGCCGGACCGCTCGGCGCGGTCGCGATCACGCTGGTGGTCGCCGTGTTCAGCGGCTATCCGCATCTGCTGTGGCTGGTGATTTTTATCGGACTGTACCGGCTGTTTCAGGACTACGTGCTCAATCCGTATCTGATGAGCGAGGGGGTGGAAGTCAGCCCGTTTCTTGTTATCGTCGGATTGCTGGCGGGCGATCAGTTGGGCGGCGTGGCCGGGATTTTTCTGGCGGTGCCGGTGATCGCGATGCTGAAGATCGTGATCGGCAGAGCCCGGGTTTTTTATGCGGCTTCGCGCGCTGAAGGAGAAGCTGCGCGCAAGGCGTTGACCGGGAAAACCGACTGACGTTGCAGGATGTCTTTACGATCGGGAGACGCACGAGCATCGCGACACCAGGAGGCGACATGATCACACTCTATTCGTATCCGCAGCTTTTCGGCCTTGAGGACAACAATCCTTACGGGCTAAAGGTGTTCGCGTTTCTGACCATGAACGGGCTGTCGTTCGACCATCGACATGTACTCGACACGACCGCTGCACCGCGAGGGCAGTTGCCCTACCTCGATGACGACGGCGAGATTATCGGCGATAGCGACGCGATCATCGCGCATCTGAAACATCGCTATAAATTGCGACTGGACGATGCATTGAGCGCGGAAAACCAGTGCATCGATTTGCTGGTGCGACGCACGCTGGACGACCTGTATTGGGTCATGTCGTATTCACGCTGGCGCGACGATCGTTACTGGCCCAGCTTCCGTGATGCGCTGCTGGCGCAACACCCGGAACTCACCGCTGAAGTACTCGACAACGCGCGCCGCTATAACTTCGAGCGCTATCGTTATCAGGGTATCGGCCGCTATGAACCGGACTCGGCGTATGCGCGCGGGCTGGCAGATTTACGCGCGATTTCGCATTTGCTCGGCGAAGGCCCATTTATATTCGGCGCAGAACCGTCGAGTACAGATGCGGGCCTGTACGGGTTCATTGCGAGCATCTATTTCTACGAAATCGACACGCCGCTCAAACGCTATGTTCTTACGCAGGAAAATCTCGTGAACCATTGCGAAGCGATGCGCGAGCGGATGCGCAACGCGCCGTGAGCGCAGTGCGTAGCTGATTTTTATCGTCCCGGGCAGCCGGACACACCGGGTGTGTGCGCAGTATGCGAGGTGGACAAAAAATCTCACTGGATCGAAACGGTTTGGGTGGCCAACGAGTGACGGAATGCTGGATTTAAGCGTGGCACGGGTGCTTAAACGGTTGCGCTCTTCGCTGGAATTAAAGCGTGACCTGCGTGTGTTGGTCCCTCTCCTATCCGCGTAGCTTGGGTTATGCCATCGCCCGGAAATGATGGCCGGACGTGCGATTGCGGTCGACCACTCCACGATGCGCCGCTGGCCTGTCAGCCATTTGCAGAACCGGTTGTGTGATCGTCAATGCGGAGACGATGTGCTCGATCATCGCAGGCGTTGCCTGCTTCCTTTGGACGATCGGCGGTGCGACCGACTGCAGCGGGCGAAGGGATAAGCTCGGAAAATCGACAGCCCCGAACGTCAGGTCGGCTATCATGCCTATCCTCTTCGAAGTAGCCTCTTATGATTTCCGTCCGTAATCTCACGCTGCGCCGCGGCGTCAATGTCGTCCTCGACCGCGCATCCGTCACCTTCAGCCCCGGCGAAAAAATTGGTCTTGTTGGCCGCAATGGCGCCGGCAAATCTTCCTTTTTCGGGCTTCTTAACGGCACGCTGCACGAAGATAGCGGCGAGTTCTCGATTCCGGCTGCATGGAAGATGGGCCAGGTCGCGCAGGATATGCCCGAGACCGAGCAGGGCGCGACCGACTTCGTCGTCGAGGGCGACACCGTGCTGCTGGCCGCGCAGGGGGAAGTCGCCGCCTCCGAAGCCAGCGACGACGGCATGCGCATGGCGCACGCCTACATGGCTCTGCACGATGCCGGTGCACACGACGCCCCCGCACGCGCGCAGGCGCTGATCCTCGGCCTCGGCTTCAGCACAGAGCAGCTCAACCATCCGGTCAACAGTTTCTCCGGCGGCTGGCGCATGCGACTGCAACTGGCACGCGCCCTGATGTGTCCGTCTGATCTGCTGCTACTCGACGAGCCCACCAATCACCTTGACCTCGACGCGCTGGTCTGGCTGGAAGCCTGGCTCAAGCGTTATCAGGGGACCTTGGTGATGATCAGCCACGACCGTGAATTCCTCGACGCGGTGACGCAGGTGACGGTGCACGTCGACAACGCCCAACTCGTGCGTTATGGCGGCAACTACAGCAAATTCGAAGAGATGCGCGCAGAGCAACTCGTGCTGCAGCAGGCCGCGATGGCGAAGCAGGCGGACAAGATCGCCCACCTGCAGAAATTTATCGACCGGTTCAAGGCCACGGCCTCGAAGGCAAAACAGGCGCAGAGCCGGGTCAAGGCGCTCGAACGCATGGAGAAGATCGCACCGGTGCTGGCCGATGCCGAGTTCACCTTCGAGTTCAAGGAGCCGCTCAACGTCCCGAACCCGCTGCTGTCGATGCTGGACGCGAGTTTCGGCTACCCGGCCCCGGCCGACGCAGCGCCGGGCACGCCGCCTACGGTCATCGTGAAGGGCATCAACCGCTCCGTGCTGGCGGGGCAGCGCATCGGCATTCTCGGCGCCAACGGCCAGGGCAAGTCCACGCTGGTGAAGACGGTGGCGCACTCGCTGGCGCCGATTGCCGGCGAGATCAGCGAAGGCAAGGGCCTGAATATCGGCTACTTCGCGCAGCAGGAACTCGACGTGCTGCGCCCGCTCGATACGCCGATGGAACACATGATCCGCCTTGCCAAGGACACGCCGCCGAACATGCGCGCCCCTGGGCAGAGCGGCACCGAACAATCGCTGCGCACCTTCCTCGGCACGTTCAACTTCAGTGGCGACACGGTTCATCAGGCGGTCAGCACGATGAGCGGCGGCGAAAAGGCGCGGCTCGTGTTGTGCATGATCGTGTGGCAGCGCCCCAACCTGCTGCTGCTCGACGAGCCGACCAACCACCTCGACCTGGCCACACGCGAAGCGCTGGCCATGGCGCTCAACGAATTCGAAGGCACGGTGATGCTGGTCAGTCACGACCGGGCTTTGCTGCGCGCTGTATGCGATGAGTTCTGGCTGGTCACGAAAGGCGGCGTCGAGCCCTTCGACGGCGATCTGGACGATTACCAGCAGTTCCTGCGCGACGAAGCCCGTCGCATGCGCGAGCAGGGTGCGGCGGGGTAGGGAAGGAAGTTATCGACTGGGATACCTCCTTGGCAGGTTCGCCAAGGGGGCAGCAGTCGTGCGTTATGGGCCGGAAGGCCGACCCATACCAACGACGCGAACCGGTCGCTGCGGCTGGACCAGCTTGCTCCGCTCGCGATGCCTGGCGTGAGTTTCGTGTCCATTCAGAAGGGGCCTGCCGAGTCGCAGGCGGCGTCGGCGCCTGAGGGCATGTCGCTGCTCTCGCTGAGCGATGGCATTCGCGATTTTGAGGATACTGCAGCGATTCTGAGCCTCGTCGATTTGCTGATTTCGGTGGATTCGTCGCCGGTTCATCTTGCCGGCGCGATGGGCGTGCCGGCGTGGGTGATGCTGCCGTTTGTGCCTGACTGGCGTTGGCTGATGGGACGCACCGATACTCCGTGGTATCCCGCCACAAGGCTCTTCCGGCAGCCGAAGCGGGGCGATTGGGAGGGCGTCATGGCGAGCATGCGCGAAGAACTGAAGCAACGGTTTGCGCGAGGAGAACACGGTTCGTGAACTCGTTGTCGACGTGTTTCCAGATGCTTTCGGGTTGGCAGGCGAGATCGCACGTATCGTTGATCGCGATCTTCGGGGCGGCGCTCGTGCTTGGCGGGTGCGCAGAACCCGACCGCAACGCGCACGCCGATGCGCTCGCCGCGCCAGCGGGCTTGCAACGCGAGCAGATCACGAGCGCCGGTTTCGTGCTGACCGCGTACGTCAAAGTCACGCGGCAAGACCGGCCAATTGATCTCTATATCGAAGGCGACGGTCTGGCCTGGGTATCGCGAACTCAGCCCTCGCTCGATCCGACGCCGCGCGAAGCGACCGGGCTTGCGCTCGCTGCCGCCGATCCGGCCGACAATGTCGCTTATCTTGCGAGGCCCTGCCAGTTCACACCGATGGATCAGAACACGCATTGCGGCATTCCGTATTGGACAGCGAAGCGTTTCGCACCGGATGTGGTCGCTGCGATGGACGATGCGGTCAGTCGAATCGCCGCGAAAGCGCCGGGCCAGCGCATCAATCTCGTCGGCTATTCTGGTGGCGCGGCGATCGCAATTCTGGTTGCCGCGCGCCGCAGGGATATCGAGTCGATTCGCACGGTCGCGGGCAATCTCGACGATGAGTACATCAATCGCATCCATCACGTCTCGGCAATGCCCGATTCGCTGAATCCCATCGACTTCGCTTCACGGGTGGCGGGCATTCCGCAGATTCACTACACGAGTGATCAGGACCATATCGTGACACCTGAAGTCTCTCGCCGTTTCGTCGAAGCGACTGGGCCACGTTGTGCACAGTCGAGCGTCGTCTCCGGTCTCGCGCACGATGGCGACTGGGCGAGTCGGTGGCCCGATCTGCTGCGACGTGTGCCTCGGTGTGCAGCAAGGTAGGCTTGCCAGGCATCAACTAACCGGAATTCGTTTGCTGAATTCGGCTGCAATGAGAACGCCGCGGCAGTCTGTCACGCCGCGCTCGTTCGCGTGAGATGCACGATTACAGCATGTCGCCGCCTGGCGTCGAGGCCGCGCGGTAGGTACGCTGGCAGAGGCGCTCGATCTGGTGTCTTACCGCGCGCCGATGTTTTCCAGAAACGGTCGTTTGGGGCGGCGGTCTTCGTGAGGGTTTCGCGAGCGCTCAATGGTTAAAACGGCTGCGTTACGTGGCAGAAGATTGAGGATCCACTGCGTCGGGCACGCCATCGTGCGACATCAGAATCGCCAGCCAGCGCGTACTTTGAAACTGAGCTGCTATCACCATCATCAGCACGGTCAAGGGCGTCGCGAGGATCGCGCCGGGCACGCCCCAGAGAAGCGTCCAGATGCCCAGAGCAAAGATCCCGACGAGCGGGTCGGTGTTGGTGCTTTTGGCCTGGACTTTCGGCATGATGAGATTGTGCGCGATCTGGAACACAGTCAGCACGATCACGAATACGCCGAGGGGCAACGCAATCGATCCGCTATGGATGGCCGCAAATAGCGCGGGCACGATGCTCGCAACGAAAGGCCCGACCACCGGCATGAATGCGAGAAGAAATACGGTCACCGACCAGAACGCCGTGTCAGGCAACTGGGCAAAACGGAAGACCGCAGCAGAAATCGCGGCAATTGCCAGATTGATGGCAGTTTGAGAAATCAGGTACATCTGCACTCGGCTTGCGATCTTCGAGAGAACCACGCGTTGTGAGTTTGCTCTCGCTCCGTTGCTCGTGATGCCGATGATCTTCGGATCGGAGTCAGTGCCTGGCCCCAGAAGCATGAACACGAAGAAAAATAATGTAAGGAATGCTTTCGACACGGCATCGCCGATGCCGGAAGCGAGACCGTGTTCCAGCGACCGGATGTCGATCAACCCAAGTACGGTGGCGAGATCGAACCGCCGGCCGAATCCCACGCTGACCGATCGAATCAGACTGTCGACTCGAGCTGGCAGCAGAGGAGCCTGTTTGGCGAGATCGCTCATGCCCTGAAGGATGACAATGAAAATGCTGTAGGCGCTAAAGGCGACAATCACCGCCGTCGCTATCAGGATCAGCCATCTGGGCGCACGAGGAAGCAGGCGGACCACGAGCGACACGATGCCCGCGATGAGGATTCGCAGCAGCACCGCGAGGAAGAAAGGGACCAGCACGGGGCGTAAAAAATACAGAATCGCCAGACCCGCCGCGACGCCGGTAGTGGTCTGTGCGACAGAACCCGGTGTTGTCGTCATGATTAAATCTCTCAATGATTCGAGCAAATAAATGCGCTGCTATCGATCGCGCAGCTTTTCCGTCGGCGAGGATAGCAGGAATGATTCGATTTGCGCACACGGTATAGCGAGGCGCGACCGTCTTCCGCGCGGCGCACTCTGGCAAATGAGATGTTGGCTGACGTTGGGGGAATACCATGCGGTTGCATCATTCGGAACGCTGACACAATTCGACGTTCATGCTTGCAAGTAGAATCGTCAACAATTGGCGAATGCCGCCCAATGCCCGTTTCAATTTCGCGAGGGATACCGTGAAGGTAACTGTTGCTTATATCGAAGAGCCTCCTTTTGGGTGGACAGAAGCGGGCGGCAACGTCAGAGGCGCCGACATTGATCTAGCCAACGTGGTTCTCCGTGCGATGGGTGTCACACAGATTGAGCATCACAAGACCACATTCAGTGAACTGCTGCCCGGCGTGGAGGCGGGGCTGTGGGATATGAATGTTCCGCTCTTCGTTACGCCGGAACGCGCGGACCGGGTCGCGTTCAGCGTGCCCGTGTGGGCGATAGGAGACGGGTTTCTGGTTCGCGCGGGAAACCCGAAAGCGCTCGACAGTTATGCGGCATTGGCCAGACAACCGGATGCACGGCTCGGCGTTATCACCGGACAGGTACAGCATGATTCGGCCAAGGCGTCGGGCATTCATGAGCATCAGATTTCCACTTTCGCGGATCAAGCTCTGGCTATTGAAGCGCTACGCTCTGGAGATATTGATGCGTATGCAAGTACGGCCTTAGGAAATCGGATTCTGGCGCAGAGAATGGGGGAATCGCTACTGGAGGCTGTCGAGCACAAGCTGGAAGCGAGTGACGCTCGGCAATCACGCCCACTGGGAGCATTCTCTTTTGCCCGAAGAAACATTAGGCTGCGCGATGCGGTTAACGCGCAACTTCGCTTGTATCTCGGCTCACCAGCCCATCGCGCTCTTATGACGGGATTCGGTGTGACGCATAATGAAATCGACCCGGCCCTTCACCTGTCAGCAAGGGACGGCGATAGGTGACGTAGATTCTGGTTTTATAAATCGAGCGTCTCAGTTTGCGCAGGACAGCAGTCGATACATGACAGTCGGCCAAAAAGTTTTTTGAGGGACGAGATGCGTCGACTGTATCTGGCAGCTTTCGGCCAATGGCGGCCGCTTAGACCTGCGCCAAATCTGTCATGCGGATGGCTTCTCAAGCTTCAGAAGCGGTCGTACAGGTGCAGCGCAGAGATGTGTGAGGAATGAGTTTCATGCAGGGAAAAGGAACGTGACGATCGCGCGGCCTCCCCACCCGTGCGGGCCAGAGCTGGGACTCGCTGCCCAATACCGAACGCCTCCGCCGATGCTGATGTGCTGGCCGCCCACCTTGATCAGTTTGGTGACCGTGCCGTTGATGGGGGTCGACCACTGTCTGTGCGACCAGTCGTACGTCGATTCGGTATCGATGCCGAAAGTCCACGCGTCTTTGGTCGTGTAGTTCAGGAATGGCTGGAGGAATGTCGAACTGACGCTATCGCGGCTGCTTTGACCGGCAAACGACCAGATATGGTTAGCCAGCATGCCGTAGGTCCATCCGCCCGATTGCATGAGGGCGACCGCGGTCGGTCCGGCACCCCACTTGCGGCTGGACAGCAACGCATCGCTGCCGGTTGGAAGCAGGAACGCCGGACCCACTCCCCAGATCAGCCCGCTTGCGGTCGGCTTTTGCGGCGACAGAAAAAGGCTCTGAACCACATCGTCTATCCCTGTTTGCGACCCGGAGCCCGGCGTGATGTCACTCTGCGAGACGACCGGCACAATGGTGCGGGAAATCAGGTTCCACGTGTCGTTCAGATGAAACGGAATGACCGGCTGGAAGTTGAGCAGGAACTTGTTGCCGTCTCGCTCCGGGCCAATATTGTCGTCATAGTTGAACTGGAACGGGACGCTGATCAGCGCTGCCACGGGATTGCTCAGTTGCTTGGCAAGGTCCTCGTCGGATTGAGCTTGCGCCGATGCCGCCACAACCATCAGGGCGGCCGCGAGCATGGCAGGGGTTGCCTTCCTGCCACCACTGGAGCCATACGTTTGCCCGAAGCCAAACGCCATCATGATCGGATCGCCCTCGCAGTAAGAAATCGGGTCGAGTGGGAATGCCGCGCATCCAGCCGATTCGGTACGACGTCGAGCGAATCCGGCCAGTGCGGGTGACCATCAGGCCAATTGAAAATCCGGCATTTTGAAAGTCTTGTTGTTGATCTCTTCGGTGGGACCGTAAAGACGCATTGCAGGTAGCGGACGTCGTCCGGATGTCGGTATCCAGTTGGACGCGAGGCCTCCGGGAGCATTTGGGCCGACATAAATCGTGACGCTGCCGTCCGCATTCTTCTTCATCGAATCGAGATCGTATGAAGAGAGCGTCGTGCGATTGGAATCGCTGTAGATGAATGCATTCGTGGCCCGGTCATAGACTGTCAGTGCCCAGAATTGCTTGACCGGCATCTTCGCCGGCACGTCGAGCTTGTAGAGTTTGCCTGCCTCGAGCAGACTGCCGTTGTTGTCCTCCAGCGCCATCAGATACTGCGTGGCGGGATCGTCGGTCAGAACGCGCGGCATGTACGTGCACCAGAAATACTCGGCCGCCCGATTGATCAGATCGATCCTGTCGTCGTAGACGAACGTGAAAGTTTTGTTCGCGTCCGCCTGAAGGAGCGACGCGTAATGACGGTCCGGCCAGAACAGCTTCTCACGCGGGAAATGGTCGAACCAGTCCTGCAGGAAGAACCACGCGTCGATCGCCGCCTGGCGCATGGCCTTCTTTGTCGTGTCATCCGGCGCGAACGGTTTGCCTCTTTCGATCCCGAGTGAGGTGAGCATCCCCATCATGACCTTGTCATGATCGTTCACGGGCTCGACACTCATGATGGCGTACATGTCGTCGAAATGACGTTCGTCGAAAAACGGCAGAGTGGGGTAACGATCGTTGATGGGATCGATAAAGCGCTGCTTCGGCGGATTGGCGGCTTCCGACAGGTAGTACATCCGCAACCGCTGGGCATAGTGATAAGCGTCGGTTGCGCTCTTGCCGGGCGCGCGAACCGAGCGGAATGCCAGCGCGATCCTGAAGTTCGGCGACGCGACGTGCAGATATCCCTTCGGAACGGCGCCTTTATACCCTGGGGCCGTGAAAAGAAACTTCGCGCCTTTACCCTTGTCGAGCCCCGAAGGCCCGACGTCTGCGATCGTGAATTGCCACGCGTCAACAACCTGTCCATACACGCTGCCCTCTGGGCCGGCAGTGGGGACTTCCAGAACCACCGGACCTTTTCGCAAATCCGTGAATGCCGTGATGTAGGGTGTCGTGCTGTTTGCTGTAATCGCTTCAAGCTTGGGCGTGGCTGGGGCGGAATAGGAAATGATGTCGTTATCCTTGACGCCCAGATTGTCGAACGCAGCCCGCCGGAAGCTGTAGATCGCGATGGCGGGCATGTTCCAGAGAACCGCTTCGAACGCGCGCTGATACTTGATCTGATAGTCGAAGTCTTTGACCGATGGCGTCGATCCGGCCGGGGGTTGGCCGCCGAGCGGCTGCATCGGGCTGCCCGCTCCGACCGCCAGCGGTGTCGGCGCTTCTTCGGCTGCCGACTCGGGGACTTTACCGGCAGCGATCCCGGCCACCATGGCCATGCTGACCTTGTGAAAATCTCTACGCGAAAGAGTCATCGTTACGTCCTCTGAGGAACATCGAATCTTCGATGCATGCCCTATGGATATTCTCGGGTTGCTTACTCCTCGGAGGATCGATTTTTTTTTCGAAGTATTGCTATCGGGACAAAGGGCAACAGAATTGCCCGTAGGGGAAATGAGACTGTGCTTTGATGTATTTAGAGTGAGGATTTGACCGGAAAGCCCTGATAGCGGCCTTTGCACGTGTCTTAGCTAGACTGGCTGCTTCCGGGTCGCCGACGCTCCGACGCGAGTCGAACGCTGGCGAGAACTGCATCCAATCGGCACCGACCGATTGAATCCGCCACCATCTACGGACATTCGACATCGTCACCCAGATCGCTGACAGTTTGGGCTGCCGTGTCAGCTTCCGTTCATTCGGCTGTCCATCTGGCCTTCCCGCTATCAACAGCCGCTCCCACCGGGTTTCGAACGTCGCCCGGATAGTTGCGCGCGCCGGTACGCGACGACTGGCAGAATGAGCCTATGTGCACTGCAAATGGCGAATGTCAGAAGCAATGCTGACGATATCATTACGATTTATTGACGGAAATAAATTGCAAATCAATGCGCCAGAAGAGTAGTTAAAATCGGTCCACTTATTATCTTCGGGGAAAATAAATTGAATAAGAAAACATTCGCTTTACTTTTTGCCTTCAGTGCCCCTCATCTGGCAATGGCGCAGACAGTAACTGCACCCACGCTGAAGGAAGGGGATAGCTGGACATACGTAGACACCGTTGAAACCGGCCCGACAGGATGGCGTCAAACTCACGACGCGGTCACGGTACAGCGCGTAACTGGCGCGCACATTTACGTTGTGTCGAAACAGACGGGATCTTCTGGTGAGGGTCCCGAAACAATTGTCGACGCAGACTGGAGTCGCACTCGTGAAATTGGCGGCAGCGAAGTCGTCGTGAACAAGCCGTTGGCGTTTCCTCTGGAGACAGGCAAGACCTGGAAGATCGAGTATACGGAGCCGCATCCGAGCGGAAATGTGAGGCTCAGTTCGGCAACCTGGACGACAAAATACAAGGTCGTCGGCTACGAAGACGTACAAGTCCCGGCCGGCAAGTTTCATGCGCTGAAAATCGAAGCTGAAGGCGACTGGCGTGGCGAACTGGCGCCCTCGAACACTGTCGTTCAGGCCGCTCAGGTGCAGTCGGGTCAGACGACGATGGTTACACAGGCACGGCGGGTCACCCCTCAAGCGACGGCCGGCAGCACTTACAAAGCGTTCTGGTATGCGCCCGAAGTGGGTCGCTGGGTGAAGTCGGTGGAGGAGTATTACGGCAGCAACGGTGTGCGCAGCCAGCGCTTTTCAAGCGAACTCGAAGCTTATAAGGTTGGCGGGTAATAACGCGCTGTTCGCAATGCGCCCAGTGCATCCGTTGCGATCGATCTGAATTGGTGGGCTGATTGTTTTCGCACTAACGTAACCAAGCAGGCGGAAATTTATTTTGTAGCATGGTGTACTTCCGTACCATAAATTGGAATACGTATCGCGTCAGGTGTCGACGGACATGCTCGCCTGAGCGCGGCGCGATATGTGCATGTGGCCTGCGTCTGCTGCGCCCGCCGCTGCATGTGTCGCGTGATGCTAAAACTGAAATGCGCCAGGTTGAACGCAAAGATTTTTTTCACCGATAGTGGCAGTCGTAGGGCACTGGCTGCGTTGTAATGTGAAAAGTCTCGCCACTCGTGTCATAGATGATGAACGTTCTCTTGACGTTGCGAACCTGGAACTGGATCGAGCACAACTAGGGCGGAAATTGCGGATGTGGCTGATGTATCAATGCTAAAGATAATCATCAGGAAATCTCTTCCTGTGAATTTATCCTTCGCACTACGCCGATCTCATTTCAACCGACCCCCAGCGCCTGCAATATCGGCAGATGAATCTGAGCAAAGCGGTTCGCTTTCTCCGTCAGATCGGCCAAAGTAGCCGCAGCGCCCGGCTGCAACCCTGTTGTTGCACTCGCAGGCGGGGGCGTTGTGCGCAGAACTGTCTCAGCGAACTCAGCCCATTGCGCCGGCTGCTGCATGTGATGCAGTCTCGCCAATAAAAAGAGTTGCGCCACACGCGGCATCAAAATACCCGAGCCTGAAACCGGACTCACTAGAAACTGAACATCGCCATGATGCCGAGCCTGTTCGCAAATCGTCGCGTTCAGCTTATTAGCCGACGCCTGGGCGGCACTGATTTGTGCATCATCCTGGGCATTCAGCAACACGCCCATACCAACCAGTAGCGTCACGGCCTTGACGATTTGCGCCAGGACGATGCCCCGTCCACTAATGCTGTTCTCGATATCGGACAGAGTCATCGGGCGATAGCTGTGCAGCGCGTTGAGAATAGGGCCGTATAGCGTTTCCGGTAGCTGCGTTTCACCGAGCGCACCGCGCACCTTCAGCACCACGGAAGCTCTCGGCACCGCCAGAATCACCCGATGATTGCGCAAGCTCGCGTCCCGCTCGTCGTCATTGAGCGCTGTTGGGGCCTTGATCCAGTAATCGCGCCGCAACGAGCGGTTCACGCAGAAATCGCGCACCGTTTCTCGCAAATTCGTATCCGCGACGTTTGATAACAACGCGCGCTGGGCCGGGTTGAGGTTGATCTCATCGACGTGATCGCGATAGTCCGCGGACCCGGCATAAGTCAATCCCGCCTCAACAAGCGACGAGGCGACCTGCGAGAAAGTCATCGGGTCCCAGTCACGGTTGAAATACTCATGCGCGAGATAGTTCGGGCTCTCCCCCGACAATGCGTCGACGCGCTCGGCAAGCAGTGGATTAACCAGTGCATAGCCCGGTTGGGTCGCAAATACTGCCCGCGCAAAATCGACGGCGGCTTCGATGCGCGTTTGCGTATGCCCTTCGGCGACCGTGCCGCCGCGCGGCCCGGATACCGTACTAAGTCGAAAATGCTGATGCATCAATTCGCGCACGGGCAGCATCGGGGTCCATCCCGGCTGAGTGTTGTAACTCAGGTACAGCACGCCGCCGGGCTTGAGCTTGCGGCGTATGAATTCAACAATCAGCGCGCGATTTTCTTCGGAAACCCAACTCCAGATACCATGCGCGCCGATGAAATCGAAATCCGGCAAATCGTCGCGTCGGCAGAACGCCGAAAAAGGCTCGCCGAACAATTGCGCGTCCGATCCGGCACTGTCCGCCAGTCCCTGGGCGAAGTTCGCGTGAGCCTCGTGGAAGTCGGTGCCATACCATCTGGAGGGCGACCCGGCAGCGTGAATATTGACGCTCACGCCGTGGCCAAAGCCCAGTTCGCAAGCGGTATGGACCGTTGGCGCGGCAAGTCCGGCCTGCAATAAGGGAAGGCCCAGCCGTAGCGGATTCAGCTCATCGCAATAGCCGAATGTGTATGCAATCTCATCAACGTAACCTGTGTCCGACGCGCTCACCTTGTTCGCTCCCGTTCGTTGCGCGGGTACCCGCATCGGCTCTGCAGATTGCGGAACCGGCTGTCCGGCAATGCCCGACACGATAACGCGAGCGGCATGGAATGCAAAGCATCCCTGACGCGAAATTGAGCCTTGAAATTGACGCAATCTTCCAACCGCGCGGAAAGCCGGGGAGTGTCGGCATGGCGCGTTCGAGCGGAAACGTTGGGCTTGAGGATGGGCCGTGGGTGCTCTATCGCGGATGCAGTGCCGAGCGCTCGGTCGCGCGGCTAAGGTCATTCAAACCGATCGCATTCAGGTGGCCTCGGTGAATGGCCAATGAAACGCAGACTAACGCGAAAACCGAACGCGAAAGCTGAACAGCCCTCGTACGTTGAAAGCGAATTTAAAGCGTACGCATGGCCGGAGGACCGGTGTGGGCCACTGCAAACCGATCATCATCATCGAGCTAAGTGCGCCCCAAAATTGGACACCCACGCAACATCGAAAAGAATCGCCGAAAAGCAAAATATCAAGCCACGTAACGCAACACCAACGCGACTAAAGTGGTCAGTACGGCGACGCCACCCAGGGTGATCGCTATCGCCATAAGATGTGCGGCTAGCACGATGCAGACCAACCTCGACGAGTTGTTCGATGTAGCCAGTGGCATTGCCGCACGGACGCGCATTGGACCTCCGCGATGTCGTGCAAATCACGCCGCAATACCGGCTTCGAGTGTATGCAACAACGGGCGCGCAAGATGCAGGATCTGCCATGCGGTGCCGGCAAGCGAGGGCGTCGCGCCTGGTTCCATTTCGGTGAGAAGCGTGCGTGTGATGGTCCAGTGCTGTGTATCAAGACTGACGATCGACGCAACCACGCCCGGCATCAGTGCCTGTTCACAGTTGCGGTCGATCTCGCGCGCGAGCGTCGCGTCGAGGTCGGCGTCAGCGTGAATGGCGATCGTGTCCAGAGACGCAAAGCGGGCCGCGGATGAAACACCGGCCCGCGCGTCCAATACACTCGCGGTGTGAATCCCCGCGCGACCGAAACTCCGCGTGACGTTTTCATAACGACCGCTCACGATGAAATCGCTGAAGGCTTCATCGTGACGCCACAGATAAAGTGACGCATAGTTGTTCTCCGTGGCGCCGAAGCGTCCATCCTCACGCAGCAGAAAAGCTTTGAAATAAAGATCGGGAGCGTCGTCCCAAAGAGCACCCCGTTGGCGTGCGCGCGTGTGGATGGTGCCCGTATCATAGTCAGCAGGCAGGCGATGTCTGTAGAAAGCAGTCAGCATGGTTGCGCTCCTCGTGAAAATGGATGAACCGTCTCGATGAGTGCGAGCAGAGTATCAGCGCAAACCGCAAACATGGCGGTGACGGCGTCGTATTTCAGTGATTCGATTTTCAAATGGGGATACGCGATGAAAAGCCTCGATGTTGAAGCAGTACACGCGTTTGTGCTGGTGGCCGATCTAAAGAGTTTTACGCAAGCGGCGCAGGCGTTAGATACGACGCAATCTTCAATCAGCCTGCGGATCAAGCGTCTGGAAGAACAGTTGGGACGGAGGCTTATCGAGCGTACGCCTCGGCAGGTGCGTATGTCCGTAGACGGCAGTGCGTTTATCGAACCGGCGCGAGCGCTTGTCGCTGCTCATGGAAATGCGCTCGGTGCATTCGGGGTAGAGCGGCGCAAATTCGTGATTGGCATGAGTCATCATGTCGTCGGCGCAGAACTTCCGCTGTTATTGCGGCGGATGAGCGACTCGAATCCCGATGTCGTTGTAGACATGCGTATCGCTTCGTCGCGTGACCTGCTTGATGCATTCGACAAGGGCGCACTGGATGCGGCCGTGGTGCTGCAGCACGACAGTCGGCGTCTCGATGGCGAGACGATCCTGACCGAGTGTTTCAGATGGATGGCCGCGCGCGATTTCAACCATGATCCGTCGCGCCCGTTAAAACTCGCGACACAAGCGGAACCGTGCAGTGTTCGCCGCATGGCAGTCGATGCGCTGGACGAAGCGGGACTGGCGTGGACCGAAGTGTTCGTGGGCGGCGGCGTGACGACGGTCGGGGCGGCGGTATCGGCGGGACTGGCTGTCGCGGCGCTCGGCCTGCGTGTATCGCCGGCCGATGCGATCGACGTTGGAGCGCGTTTCAATTTGCCGCGACTGCCTGCACGCGATGTCGTGCTCTATACGGCGCACACCGATCCGCTGGCGAGGCGAACGCTTCGTGCATTAAGCGAGGCAGTGCGCTCGACCGTTGCCTCTTGTCCGGCGACGACTGAAACATCGTCAGTTGAATAGGGCCGACGTCGCTTTACGTTATCGGCCCTGCACGGAGTGCGTTGGACCCGGCTGTTCGCCCTCGAGCCGAGTGCGGACCGTCACAGTTGAAACAGCGGACATTACGCTTCAGAAGGCTGCAATGGGAATTTCACACCCGTCAGCGTCTCGCACACATCCCACAACCGTCGCGCTGATTCGACATCTTGTGCCTGCTGCGCAATCGCAGCGTCGCCGACATGGTCGCCGCGCATCTCCATCCAACCTGTCGGACCGTAATACCCACCACCGGCGACGTTCGGCGAGGTTGCCGCATACAGCGTCGGTAGGGCCCCAGCGTCGTCGCTATTCAGAAATGCGCCGATCAGATGGCTTGCCACGGCGCGCATGGCGCTATCCAGCGCGGAACGCTCCCCGGCGCGAAACAGGTTGGTATTTGCGACGCCCGGATGGACGGCAACCGACATCACACGCGAGCCATTCGCGCGCAAGCGGCGGTCGAGTTCGAGTGCGAACATGAGATTCGCGAGCTTCGATTGCTGATACGACTGCATCGGCGAATAGCGTCGAGTGGATTGCAGGTCGTCGAAGTCGAGGCGCCCCCGTTTGTGGGCAATCGACGCGACCGTTACCACACGCGGAGGTTCAGACACGGCAGCCCGTTCGAGCAGCGGCATCAGCAAGCCTGTCAGCGCAAAATGCCCAAGCACGTTAGTGCCGAACTGAAGCTCAAAACCGTCGGCGGTTTCGAGCCTTTTGGGCGGCGCCATCACCCCGGCGTTATTGATGAGCATATGAAGCGGACGTTGCTCCGCAAGCTCGCGACGCGCGAATTCCCGAATCGATTCAAGCGATGCAAGGTCCAAAGAACTCACCTCGGCACTTGCTTCTGGCGCGGTGGTCTTCAGTCGGGTTAGGGCGGTTTCTGCGCGATGCGCATCCCGGCATGCCAGAATGACGTGCGCTCCCTTTTGCGCGAGCACCAACGCGGCGTGATAACCGATGCCACTGTTTGCGCCAGTGATCAGAATTCGTTTTCCGTTCAGTGACGGGATGTCTGCAGGCGTCCACGTTACTTTCATATAGGATTTTGCTTCAGGCGTGATGGTCGGGTACTCAGCGTATCACTTGCGTGAGTCGACCGTTCGGCAGACCAGTCAACTTCGCCAATCGTTTTTGCGGCGTCGAATTCAACCGGTGAAAGTTGTGGCTGGATTCGTCATGCACGCGCGACGTTTGCGTGGATTCAATGCTGCTGCGTTCCGCTGAATTAAGTCGATGCCCGCCGACCTGAAGAAAAGGCGATGATGGTGAACTGCGTCAGCGCGAGCGGCCACAGCAAATGGCGTTTGTGCTTTGCGCTGATTGAAGACATCGTTCGAACCGGGTTGTTGTAGCTGCGCGCGGCGGTTCGCCTTTGCGTGTTCTTCGTTGTATTCAAACGATGCGGCACTGTCTGCGTGCTTCACGCGGACAGTGCCGTTGGCTGTTTATTGCATCGCCGGGGTCGTGCAATCCCGGCGAGCGAGGCTCATGCAAGACGTTGCAACAAGCCCGCAAAAGCGCGAGCGCTTAGTCGTCGAGCGATTCGTGTACGGCTTGCGCACCCTGTTTCCAGTAGCTCGACGCGCGAATCCGCGATTTGTCGACGCCGCGTTCGGTGCACAGATGTTGACGCACCGCACGGATCGTGGCGGATTCACCGGCGGCCCACACATAGCCTTCGCCGTCCTTCGGCAGATAGGTGTCGCGGACCGCGCGCAACAGCGCCTCGCCGCGCGGACCGGAACCGTCGCGATAGCACCAGACGAGATGCAGTTCGGCTTGTGTGCTGAATTCGATCTGCGCGGACGGATCGGCCACTTCGACCACTACCGCAACGCGCTTGCCGGCCGGCATTTCTTCGAGGCGTCGGGCGATGGCGGGCAGCGCGGTATCGTCGCCGATCAGCAGATGCCAGTCGAAGCCGGTTGGCACCACGAACGAGCCGCGCGGGCCGCCGACGCCAAGATACTGGCCGACTTTCGCTTGCGCTGCCCAGGTCGCGGCGGGGCCGGCTTCGTGCATCGCGAATTCGATGTCGAGTTCGCGTGCTTCACGGTCGTAGCGACGCGGCGTGAAATCGCGCGCAGTGGGGCGCGTGCCTTCGGCGAAGATCGGGCCATTGGGACCGGCTTCCGGTAGCGTCGGTTTGTCCGCGCCGGGTTCGGGGAAGAACACTTTGATGTGGTCGTCGAACGAGGCCGAGACGAAGTCGTGCAGATCGTCGCCGGTGAACGTGACGCGGATCAGGTGAGGCGTCAATGCCTGGACCTGTTTGACCTGCAGCAGACGGAATTTCAGCGGATGCCGCACGCGTTGCACGGCCAGGTCGGCTTGATGATCATTGCTCTGCATAAAGTAATTCTCCTGTGTCGACCGGAGTTAGCGCTTTAGCGCTTACTCCGGTCCCATGAACTGGTTGGTTTAGTTAGCGCTTTAGCGCTTACTCCGGTCCCATGAACTGGTTGGTTCAGTTAGCGCTTTAGCGCTTACTCCGGTCCCATAAACTGGTTGGTTCAGTTAGCGCTTTAGCGCTTGCTCCGGTCCCATGAGCTGGTTGGTTCAGTCAGCGCTTTAGCGCTTACTCCGCTTCGCCCACGGCATCGCCGGACTTACCGTCACCTTCAATTTCTTTCACCGCCCGCATCAAGATTTCGGCGATGCGGCGCTGTTCGGCGGCAGGTGCGTTATCGCGGCGCAGCATCGCCTGCTTCAGCGTACGGCGTGCTTCGTTCAGTTCCGGTGCCCAGCCACCTTCGCTGATATCGGCCGGTTCTTCACCGGCAAACGCGCGGCGCACCGAATCCATCTTGCGGGCGATGTGCGCCAATCGGGCCAGCATCAGCTCGACGCGCTCACGGTTGGCGGTGAGATAGTCGCGGCCTGCATCCGCGAGTTCGTAGCGCTTGCGGTTGCCCTCGAGTTGCACGGTCACGTAGCCCAGTTCTTCCAGATACGTGAGCGCCGGATAAACCATTCCCGGACTCGGGCTGTAGAAGCCGTTCGAACGCGTTTCGAGCGCTTTGATCAGTTCGTAGCCGTGACTGGGCTGCGCGTCGATCATCGACATCAGCAGCAGCTGCAGATCGTCGGAGCTGAATTTGCGGCCGCGCGGAAAGCCGTCGCCATCGCCGCCGAAACCGCCAGGGCCACCGCCACCGCCAAAACCGCCGGGGCCGCCACCGAAGCGTCCGCCGCGCCCGCCGCCACGCGGATCGTGTTGGCGCCCGCCCGCTTGCCAGATGCCGCGCTCAGAGCGGTCGCGGCCATGGCGGCCACGGCCTTCGCCGCGTAGACCGCGTTCTCCGCGTTCTACTCGCGATTCCGGCTGGAAATCCTGACGGTTGTCGCGCCCGAACCCTGCGCCGCGGAACTCGCGTTCTCCGCGACGGTCTTGTTCGCCGCCTGCGAACTCGCGTCGTGCGCCCCGGCCCGGTTCTTCGCCGCGGAAGGCCTGTTCATTGCGACGTCCGCCTTGATGACGGCCAAACCCCATATCGCGGCCTTCGCCGCCAGCTTCGCCACGCCAGGCCTGTTGTTGGCGGACAACCGCATGCCAGAAAGCGTGGAGCGACGCACGCGCTTCGCTGGAGGAAAAATGCTCGTCCGAGCTGCGCGGACGGGAGAAACGATGGTGATGACGCATCTGGGTACTCCCCGTGAGTGTCTAAAGATGTATCTTAAGATATATATCTTAAGATAGTTTGTCAAATTTCTTTTTGGGGCTTATCGGGAGACAACAAAGTCTGCAGGAAGTGGAAAACGGCCGTTCAGAGACAACAAAGTCTGCGGGAATTCGAATTTTCGTTGTGCGACGCACAAATTTCCGCGTCGCTGACCGGGTTTAGAGGTGCGTAGTTGATACACAAGATTTGAGGTGTGTGATGACGAACCTTGAGAAGACCGCAAAAAGCGAACTTTTCTCGATGACGGGGAATCCTCAGTCGACTCAAGCATCGGGCACAGATCTCCAGGCAGCATCGCTAGGTGCAGTCGATTGCACGCCAAAGCGCCGTTAAGTGGGCGGCGATTTCAAGGCGACGCGAAAAGTCCCACATCCGAGGGATGTTTCGAGCGGCCTCATCAAGGCTCGTTGGAGCTATACGAATTAGCAGTCAGTTGTCGAAGCGGCGTTTCCTCGAGACCGCCCCTTGGCAGCGATATGCGATGGAGGCACGCAGCGCGTGCCGGAGTTAATCAAACATGATAGGTAACACAATGAACGGTATCGATGCATTCGACATGAATCCCAGTTTCATCGCAATTGGACGGTTGGAGCCTCTCCAATCTTTCAAGTCCAAGCCGAACCAGGCAATCGGTCTTCCCGGCAATATGCCGGTGCTGATGTGTCCGGTCGCAGCTTCTGATGCGGATTGTTTCGCTATGAAAAATGCTCAAGTGAACTTTGGATTCGGGACCATCCAACTGCGACAAGGCTTGGTACAGAGCATCCGCATGCAAGTGAACGATGTGCAAACGTTTTGGCTCACTGACATGACGGACCCTGAAGTGTGGGCTGCGTTGGACAAGTGGCGGAAGGCGAAGCAAGCCCTCGTTCAGTTCAACGTTCGAGGTCAGCCGGGAGAGTTGGGGCATTCGGTTTTCCTCAAGCCAGAAGTGCCGGACGGCGCGTACAGCAACGAGCGATTCCGAAATGCGCCGGCTCCTGCAGTAAGGAATATTTGGGCTGGCATGTCGGCCTTGGCTCAGAGCGGCATCCTTGAGCAACAAGCAGAATCCGATATTGAAGGAATCACGCTGCGTCGGGTCTTTGTGAGTTTATTGCTTACGAAGCGGTTTGAACCTTGCGTTGACTTTAGTCAGATGGTCGAGAAGCCGGTGCATGTCCAACCGGTTTTCCGACAAGGAATTGTTTACTGAGGACAGCCTCAAGTCTCTTGAATGCGCGGCCACTGGTCGCGCATTTTTCTCCGTTTGCGTGGTCGCATCTATGTGTGCTTAGCTGCTCCAGCTATCGCACAACTCGCGACTTTAAGAACACGCGCTGCGCTCGCTGCTGTCGATGACTGATTCGTTGGATTCTCGAAATTGAATAGTTTCGCGCACGACACCGACCGTTGCGACATCCATCCTCCCTCGTTGAAGCCGAAATGCGTCTCCTTCGCTCAGATTCGAAAATCGATAGCTCGCTAAACTCCGCGCGGATTTTGCCGTTAAAGAGTCTCTTTGGTCTTATGGAAACATTAGATATGATCTGCATGAAACGGATGGCTGTCGGCTTCGCATTGTGCACTCTTGCGACAGCGTGCGCTTCCATATATCCCGTTAAGACGGTCGAAGTCGCGACGCTGATGACCTATCCGAATCCCGTGAGCGAGGGGAAAGTGATGCGGGGAACCTCTTCGGATATTTTGCCAGTAGGCCAGTAGGCCAGTAGGCCAGCAGTCAGCAGAACATTCGACATTTTTCCCAATCAGAGAGTGCAACGCTTCGCACACACAGTGCGCTGACGCAGTAGTGAAGCCTATTTTCTCGTACACGGTTCAGAGTCTTCGTGGCGACGAAGCGACTATCAGCTTCAATGTTTCATACGATGTCGGTCGCGGGCAAAGCATAGCGACTAAAGGGCTAGTTTCGACGACGTCGTCATCGCTGACCATGGATCCTGGCGTCGATGTGATAACCGGGCACCAAAACGTATCAAGAACCGCCTCGGTTAAACTTGGAGAGATTCGAAAGATACAGTTGCCAAACCGTGTTCGGCTTGATGTTTGCGTCGCGCTGCCTGCTGCGAATGGATTGCCGCAGCCACACGGCTGTAATTTCGATGCATTCCAAGCTGACCCGCGCGTCGAGAATGCAGTTAAGCCTCTCTAGCCGATACCGCTCGTTCCTGTATCCACGAACTCGGCGCAAGGAAAGCTGCCAGCATTTCGAGCTGTAGCTGCTCACTTGCCGCTCGAAAAACCAGCGCGAGCGAGCAGGCTAACTTGCAAAGGCGGGACGGACAGCTTGGCACGTCATGGCCTAGCTTGCTGACGTCCCTGTCTTCGTTGAAGGTTTTAATGGCTTGGCTGTCGCATCGTCCTCGGGCACGGGGTCTATTGCCGTGATGTGCGAATTGCCGACCAAGTAGTTATTCCACTCGATATCGTCGTGGAGGGTGGGGAAGTCGTCGGTCGGCCTCGTGAGTCCAATCGATTCCTTGTGCTCGTGCCATATTGCGTAAATTCTTCCCGGCTGATTTCTATGGAACGACGCCCAACTTAGGCCATGTAGTCCCGCGCCGAAACGACGGTGGAGCATTTGCGCAACAGCTTGAAACTGTCCATAGCCCCTAAGCTCGCGTGTCCCGCCCGCTAGCCCTAGAAGACGGCAATTTTCTCCATCAATCGGAATAAACACTGCTGGCTTTGAATACGTGTAGCGCGCTACCTTGTATTCTTTCGCGCGCGCTCGGAGCCACGTATAGTTTTCGTCGGGATCAACCCGCAGTATTCGGCATTCCGCTGCAACGACTGCAATGTTGTCGCCTGTATAAAGAACCGAGAACTCGCCTTTGCATCCGTCGGGAGGATCCACCCGTAGGTTGCGGAATGCTTCTGGTGGCGGTTCCCAGTCTGCCCCCGGATGTCTGAACAGCCGCACGAGCGTAGCTGCGGAACGATCGATCGGCGGCTCGACCAATTCCAGTTTGAGTTGCCAGCTCTCAAACGCGTTCGCCAGAGAGGGGGCGCTCATTGAGCGATCTCCAATGCGTAGACCGACGCGGCGTCAAGAACTGCGCCCAATCGCTCGCCAGCGTCGGCGGCTAACAACTTCAATGCTTCGTCTGGCAACTCTCTGCTAGCGGTCAAGCCACCGACCAGACATTCCACCGGACTAAGTCCACCTAGCAAATCTGTGACTGACCTGAAAAAACTGAATGCGTTTGGCCCACTCACATCCCTGCCAAGCGTATTGAGAATTCGCTGCAGCGGCTCACCTGCGATCCTCTCCCACGCCTGAAATGAAGGATATCCACGGCTATGCTTTTTGCTAGGTGCAGAAACGGAGAAAAGCTCACCTGCAGCCTCAAGGGTACCGATTGTCTCCGGCGATAAATTCCCGAGCCGCATTCCAATTTCAGTTGCTGAGCATAACTCCACAGGACTGTCCTGGATGATCGCTCGAACGTTGGTTCTTGTAAGTTCAGCATGCATTTCATCGAGTCGCCCCATATCGAACTCTTGAGGCAGTATGTGAGTCTCGACGCTCAACTCGATCAACGATGACAAGAGCGACAGTTTACGAGATAGCTCACGGAGCGTCTTCACATTGCGCTGGCCCTCCTCAGGTGAACGCACATACAGCATCTCTGGCAAGTAGAGAGTCGTGCCATTGTCGATCCGGTCGTAGAGCTTTTCGATTATTTTTGCTTCTAGGTCGCTCGGTTCAACATCCGGCATGTCGTCGGATTTCACATGGATGACGAAATGAATGCGCGCGAACATCGACTCTGATAACAGCGGCGTAAACTCTATTCCGAAGCCATGAAATTCGCTGATTAGAAGGCTGGCGATACGGCGCCGCAAGTCGGTGTCGTACATGTAGCGCGGTATAAAGACCAAACACGAAACAAAACGTTCGAAATGGTCACGTCGGATAAACAGACGCGTGCGCTGATTATCTTGTAGCCGCAGTATGCCGAGTGCGATCTCGTAAAGTTGATGTTCGTCTGCTAGAAAAAGCTCGTCACGGGGTAAGGTTTCGAGTACCGTTATCAAGGAATTCGCCAGATGTCCTCTCGGCGGAAAGCCCGCACGCCGTACGACGTTCGCGCATTTTCGGCGCACGATCGGAATCTCGGCCGCTGAGACTAAATACGCGGTTGAAGCATAGAGACCGATAAAACGCCGCTCACCGACGATCTTCCCGTCCGCACCGGTTACTTTGATGCTCACGTAGTCCAAATAGCCGGGGCGATGTACTGTCGAGCGTGAGTCAGCTTTGGCGAGGAAAATTGGCGAGGCGTCGTTGATAATTTGCGCGGCAGTGGTCGGCAGGGGTTCGGCATCGATCTGATAGACAGGCCGTAACGAGTCGCGAGAAATCCCTAGGCCGGTCCCCGGTACCGGTTTCAATCCGTATCCAACGTCGAGTTGAACCAACTCGTAGTCTTGCTGGCCAAGAAAGGTAAAGTTGTCAGCCACCATCCATTCGACGAACGCGCGTGCATCGGCACTTTCCGGTCCCGTTCCGCCCGTTTTCATCCCTTTGCTCGCGTCGCGTGCGCGTCCGACGATCGTCGGCCAGTCTTCGACGGCAGCGCGTACGTCGCGCAACACTGCGGCGATGTGGTGGCTCAGCGCATTGAGTTTTTCGGCGTCGCCGCAGCGGTCTACTTCGAAGCTGATAAACGAGGTCAAACTTGATATCGAATCGGTGGCTTCCTCGGCGCCCTGGCTCACGCGGGCCAAGCTACCGTCGGCTGCGCGCCAGATGCGAAACACCTGATGCACAACGGAGTGTAGGGCGAGACCTTGCTGGTTGACAGCCATCGATACTGAGTCGACCACAAAAGGCATGTCGTCATTGACGATTTCGATAACAGTGTGGTCGGAGTGCCAGCCATGCTGATCGAGAGTCGGGTTATATACGCGCAGCCGTTCGGCGCCTTGCACGAAGCGTTGCGCGGTCTGCCAGTGCAAGAGGGCCGCTCCATAGAGGTCTTCGATCGAGCGATTTTGCAGATCGTCGGTGTCTACGAAATCGTAGTAGTGCCGCAGAAAAGGTTCGAGAATTGCGAAGGTTGGCTGGGGCAGCCGCTCACGCGCAAGTTCGACCACATCGTTCCGCACGTGGATGGCGTTTTCCGCAGTCGTTAGTGGCATGATGTACTCCAACGCGGGCGACAATCAATGCCCAAGTGTTGTGTTCCGGCAAGGAAGGCGCCGGCGACATAACTACCCTAAAAAAAGCAATGTCAAGTTCGTCGAATTCTGGTCACTCGAAAGCACTGAACTAGCAAGTTGATCACATAACGGCCAAATGAACGGATTTCGCGAACAGCAAATCCTTCTCGTTCTCCACGCCGAAGAAATGTAGTTTCTGTTCATAGGGCGAGAGATGTGCCGCGCACGCATTAGCTCCCTCGCGTACAACCGCAAAACATGCGCAATATCCACCTCCCTCGTGTCTCCTTGTTCGGCTGCCGCAGTGACATTTTGAGCTGCAAATCTTGCGAGTTCCGGAGCTCTATCCTTTACAAGCTTTACGACGGTGACTGGTATCCCCATGGCTGGAAGCGCCTTTACCTCCTCGAGGATGGCCGTTAGAAGTTCCTGCTCTGGAACCGGCGTTTGTGTTTTTGTCATCGAGAGCTCCTTTGTCGCAAGCGTTCCAGCTTATGATAAATGGCGTGCTTGGCAGCTTGTTGTTCGATTCGGGTGCGACTTCGATACTTGTGACCGCCGCAGCCTGTCGACCATCGTCAGAAACCGTAACTCGAATTTGATAGGTACCCGCTTTTTGGGGCACCTTAAGATAGCAATTCTTGTGTGTTGATACCTCGTGACCATCGAACGTCCAACTATACGTCAGCTGCGAGCCGTCTTGAACTTGCGCCTCGACGCCCTTCGTAGGCGTCAAGGGCTACATCTATCTGGGCCTTCTTGAAATCGGGCTCTCGCAAACTTTCGGCGAATGCGCTGTGAAATGTTGGATCGCAGGTTAGTCGCGCTTGACGGTTACTCTCGCAAACCCAGCGTTCATCGACGCAGCCGTTCTTGGTTGGTATATCGAGGTTTCCAAAGAGTTCTCGGTAACGCTCGCCGTTTCTAAGTTGATAGGCCTTGAGAACTCTAGGAAGGTTGTCCTGAGTCCAATCCAGAATGCCGAACGTCATGCCGTCAAGGCCAAAATATCCTTCGAAATGCTTTCCTTTGCAGTCGAAAGTGACGGACTGCAGAAATTTTCCGAACGCGCCTGAGGCGCTACAACTAGCAATCTGATGACACAACGGATCAAGTTCATGCCCCGCAGAATTTGGCTGATTGCAATCTGTCGTCCAGATTGGGAAGCCCTTCGAATTTTTGTTGTGCAGGAGCTTTCCAGACGGAGGGGTCGCGCGGCACTGTGAGTTCGAGATACCCGGACAGGCCTGTGCAAGGGCGGTGTCAGCGACAAGCATTAGACCTAGCCAAGCGATCACTGTTAAGACTGTTTTCATTGCGTTTTGCCTCAATGGGTGACATGGAAGGAGGCGTTGCCGGCAGATGTCTCGTCGCTACAAACCATGGATTGGAGAACTCTGACACGTCGAGGAAAGTGGGCGAGCAATCCTTTATCGGAGAAAAGGAGCTCACGCGAACGCTTGCGGGACTCAAACGGGTGCCATGTTTCTGGGGTATAGCTCAATATCTTACGAATTTCTAACAGAAAAGGTGATTCTTTATGTGCGGTGGCGAACGGACAATTTTTTTGCGAAATTTGCGCCAACTTATCGTTTGCGATTTGGAACCGTAATCATTTGCTGCCATTGACCGCTTGTGCGAGGTCTAAGGAGGGCGCGGCGTTGCGTCGAGAAGTCGAGGGCAAACTACCACCTAGGTAATCGATTAACGTACCCTGCGCGAAGGTGATAGCGACGCATAGCTGGGGTTGATTTTCCGATCCGGCCGGAATGCAGGCGCTCAACCAGTAGCGGAGCTGGCGTTCCCAAAGCGACTGGATCGAAAGGCAAAACGCCTGGACCGTCGCCTGCAACAGAGCCTCACCGTCAGCGACGGCGAACATCCAGCCACCCTCTTGTGTGGTCGCCCATCGTTGGATGTCAGCGTCGATCGCTGCGAGAGCGGGCTTCACAACATCGCTCAGGAAGGCACGGACCCGCGGCCGGTGCAGGACAGTCTGGACGTCCTGGAATTGCAGGCGCGTATCCCACCGATGAGTATCGATCGTCGTCATAGGCGTTTGTGCAGGCGGATTGTTCGAAGGCAGCGACTCCACCAAGTGATGTCGGGATAGGGCTCGGGCAGGTCGCGGAAGCGGGTGGTCCCGCGCGACGCCGGGTCGTTCAGGAAATAGCTCAATCCGATGTTGCCCGGGCGAGGATCTGTCTCTTCGAAGGTCCTATCAAAGTCCGCGTGCTCCACTGAGTCACGGCGATGCTTGGGCCATTTCGCGAACGCGTGGACGATGATGGCGGAATGCGGCTCGATCCCGCTGCGGCGTTCCGCCCTTGGTGCCTGGACTTCCCGGTAGTAGGCCGGCTGGTGGTACGCGTCGCCTTTGAGCGCTAGTTAGAACAGGTGGCGCCAATGCTCCTCGTGATCGTCCGCGATTCGACGGTGGACCTTCACGCCGACTTGACGTTTCAGCGCCGTGTAGGTTTCGAGGTTGCGCGCCGCGGTCAGCCAGTTCAACCGGTCGGCTGGAACAGTATCCGTGTGGGCACCGTCAACGGTCAGGGCGTTGTACGCGCGCTCAAGCGCCCGCACGGCTTGTTCGAGCAGCGCCGCGCTTTTCTGGTAGCGCAAGGGGCGGGTGATCGCAAAGACCGAGATGAGCACGGTCACCACCGACACGGCGCCCGTCAGAAGCCGCAGCTCGCCCTCGTTGAGGGACCCGACGAACGACACCACTGCCGTCCAAGCGTGCGACAACCACGCGATCACGCCGGACCTCCCGGTGTCAGCACGTTCAGCGTGACCGGTGCCAGTTCGACGGACAGGCGGTACTCCATGAGCTGGACCCTGGGGGCGACCTTGCCCGCGTATTTGAGCTTGTCGGAAATCGAGTTCGCCACGATTACCCCGGACACGGTCTTGCCCATCGCCACGTGGTGCTCGATCCAACCCATGTAACGCTGCACTTGGCCGAGTGCGGCATCCGGGCCCCGACCCAGCTTCAGCTCGAACACCACGAAGTTCTTGGCCATGTCCAGGAACACGAGATCCGCGGGTCCGCAATCCGTCTGGTACTCCACGCCATCCCGTCCGTTGGCGTCGACGAACAGGGTGAGGGGGCCGTGCGTGGTGGTGCTTGGCGGGTTGCGCGCCAAGTAATCACGCAGGTGGCTTTCGAGAGCGAACGCACCGCCCCCGAAGCCGTCGTCGACCGGCTCGACGGCATCAATGTCCAACGGGGTGCTCACGTCATCGGTGGCGTCCTCGTCGCGTCGCACCGCAAGACCATCTGAGGTCTCGACGATCGACCATAGGCCGTGCTTCGCCGGGTCGTACCATGTGACCTTCCCGCGGCCGGTTGCGAACAGAAAATCGTAACGGCTGTTTGCGAGACGGGGCTTCTTGTTCTCGGGGTAGCCCACCCGGCCCACTCGGTTGACCGTACAGATGGCGATTTGGCAGGCGATGGTCGCCTCGTTAAGGTCTGGATACGTGTTCAGCAGGAGTTGCTTGATCTCCCCGTTGCTGGTCTCACGACCTAGGGGCGCGACAGCATCTCGAATAAGTTGCCAGATTGGCGGTCGGCTAATGGTGCTCACGGCGCGGGTCCCTCGTCTTGGTATTGATACCGGGCAGGCCGCCCGGGTAGGACGCAATTGAAACATGGCGCGACAAGCCGACACCAGAAAAAAGTAGTTGCTCTCCCGTCCGAGCGACGACTGTGAAGTCCCTTCTGCTTATGCGTTACACATATTTCGGTCGGTATCTAGCCGTTTGCTGGATGTCATGCCGACCATTCGTTATTCTTCACTCGGGGTTGTATCCGGATTTTCTTTCGAAACCCCTTTCGCAAGCTCGTGCTTCTTGTTGGCCGCCGGGTCGCGAGTACCTGAACGTGACGCGAATGCGTTTCTGCTTCCGGTCGATTGCTCTTAGCGGCTCAACAACATCAACTTTATTTAGAAAACATGCCGGGAAATCCAGAGCGGGCTGCTGTTGCACGAGTAGCTCAAGGACTTGCTGCAGGCTACTACTCGTTCTTGGTGGCGCACCTAGTCGCTGTTAACCCAACGTCCATCAACTCGCTGCCGTCGGCGAGGGCCATTGGCCAGAATCCAGTCGGTGAGATTCGGCGGAAAGATGGCACCTTTCGCACACTGGATCTTCGGCATTACCTCGACCTTTTTCGCGAAGACCATGACTTACAGCGTTACTTCCTCCGCACATGGGCTGTGGGCGCGTTATTGATGCTAGGTGACGAGCTTGTCGATTTTGAGGCATTGCTGGCACTCTACGATTCACAACTCGCCACGGCGCCATTGCACGCAGTTCTGGATGCAGAGCAGCGACTGGCTACTTTCCTAGCTGGAACTTTGAGTTCGCCGGTCAGGTGACGTCAGGACGCAGAATTCGTAGTTGCGTTGATACTTGTCGGAAGCCGGCTTTACGGTTGAGATTTACTGACAACCTTGGTTCGCTCTGGATCCAAGGGTGTTGGTGCTGCGGATGTGGTGACAACCAACTTGGCCGGCAGGACGGACCTCGTAGTCGCTGTCAGCGATTCCGGCCCCGGTTGGAAAGAGAACTTCGTGAGCGCGTATTCGATCCTTTTACTTCACCAAAGCCAGCGGGTTGAGACTTGGCCTATCCGTCTGCCGGTCCATTATCGAAGCTCACGATGGGAAGCTCTCTGTCGGCGAGAACACGCCTCGGGGGGGGCTCCACTTCACCTTACCTCTGACTCAGGAGTGTCCGGCCCACCACTGATCGAGTCGCCGTTCAAGAGCGCGACGAATAGGGAGCGTGGTCAAGTTTAGACCAGTAGCAAACATCTAATCTCATATTATCTCGCCTCGGCTCATGTGTCGAGGTGTCTCGGTTCGCGTAGGACGTTCTTCGCGCCGTCCAGCACTTGCAGAAGCTCTGCTCGCGCGCGATCGTTTTGTAGACGGTTGTCGCGTCTCGCAATGCGTGCCTGACAGCGCCGACTGTATGCCGAACCGTGCGCGTCGTTTCCACCAACTCTTGAGCCTAGCGAGCACTGGAGTTGATTAAGAAGTCAAGGCGCAATGATTCGCATCGGAGTGTATCGACCGCGTTATCGACGTTATCGAACAATGCGTGCTAGGGAAGGTCTGCACAACTCGTTTTCAGAGCGCCGACCTTTTGCCACTTGAACCGAGTCAGCCATGAGGATCTGCCGACAGATGGGTCGTCCGGCTTTCGAACCACGACGCCCTCTGTTTGCTAAGACTTGTGGCCTCAACCTCCGGGCATTTCAGACTTTCCGCAAAGCCTTGCGTGCCATCCACAGGTTGCCCAGTGCAAATAGTGTCGTGATCTGGGCGGTGTTTTTCATCAAACCCCGGTACCGGGTCTTCGTGTAGCCAAACTGCTGTTTGAGAACTCGGAACGGATGTTCGACCTTGGCGCGGATGCCGGCCTTCAGGCGTTCAATCTGATCGAATATCGCGTCCAGACGATCGTTCAGGTCCAGTTGTCTACGCCTGCCTGGCCGCATCGCGACATGCCAGCGAACCGGATTTGCCTTGCAGCGTTTTTCGACACCCTGATATCCGGCGTCAGCGTACACATCCGTTTCCTGCCCGTGCAACAACGCTTCGGCTGCATTGATGTCGTGAACGTTGGCCGCTGTACCGATGACGGTGTGCACCAGGCCCGACTCTGCGTCCACGCCAACATGCGCTTTCATCCCGAAGTACCACTGATTTCCCTTCTTCGTCTGGTGCATTTCCGGGTCTCGTGTACCCGAGCCGTTCTTCGTCGAGCTGGGTGCAGAGATCAAGGTCGCGTCGACCGCCGACCCTGTTTTAAGCATCAAGCCTTTCTCGCTCAGGATCCCATTGACCAGCGTGAACATCTGCGCAGCCAGGCCGTGCGTTTCGAGCAGGTGGCGGAACCGGAGAATCGTGCTCTCGTCCGGCAAACGCGTCATTCCCTCGTCCAGCCCCGCGAAGTCGCGATACAGCGGTACGTCATAAAGCGCCTCTTCCATCGCCGGGTCCGACAGACCAAACCACTGCTGCATGAAATGGATCTGAAGCATCGTCGCAATCGGGAACGGCGGGCGTCCAGTCTTACCCTTCGGATAGTGCGGTTCGATCAACGCAATCAACCTCGACCATGGCACAACGCGCCTCATCTCATCGAGAAATTCCCGTTTGCGTGTACGTTTCGTTGACAGATCCAGACCAAGACCAAGTTGCGTCATCGAAGAACCCCCTTAACCTTTCCTATCTCCCAGGATAGTCCACCCGTACGTAGACGTCAGGACTTTTGGCAGACCTTCCCTAGATTTATGACGCGTCGCTCTTGATAAATCCACTCCCGTGGCGATAATGCGATTCGATATCAAGGTAAGGTTAGGTTCGTCAAATAATCAAACGAGAATAAGGTAAAGCATGTCAGCGCAGGAAGCGGCTTCAGGCAAGGTAGACGCGGTTGATGCGTTTTGGATTATCTGTCGCAACGGGGTAGCAAGTGTCATCGAATCCATGGGAGCAAAGAATGTCCCGCGAGATATGACATTCGCTCAATATTTTACGGCTTTGGATCGGCAGCGTAATGCGCTCGGCGGTACGGCCGCGGCAGCCAAACGTCTGAGCCTTAATGAAGAGGAATTCCGTGCGTTGCTCACAGCTATCCGGCGTGCGCAGATGTGGGAAGAGCTTTCTGAGTCCGGAAGCCGTCCTGAAAATGCTGTCATTGCGGCGTTGCGACTGATTGATGCTCTGAACGGAATTAAGGAAGCCAATCCGTCATTGACCTTCAGTACGGCCTTGCCCGACTCCAACAGTGAAGAGGGCATGGCAGGCACGCGCACGCAGCAACAGGTGCGTGCACTTGAACTGGTCATTCGCAGCCTAATTACTGAAGCGTACGGCAGTCAGGATCGGCTGCGCGAGCACTTTGTCGCGCTGAATAAGGTTGCGGTGGAAAAGTGGACGAAGGCGGCAGACAAGGGTGACCTTTTGTCGGGTTCAATGTTCGGCGAGCTCGTTTCGATGTTCGTCAATGCCGACGAGTATCCGCAACATTACGGCAAACTCTTTAAAGACACTCCGTTCCTTCAGTTTCTCGATGAAAAGCGCTCGACGCTCGAAGCGTTTTTAACAGACGTCCGTAGCATTCGCAATCGTGTCGCGCATCACAAGCGGGTGACACCGGTTCAGGTCGCGCTTCTCGACCGCTACTACACGGAGATCGTCGAGCCGTTGCAGACGGCGTTCGACCGGGGTCATACGCGTGTAAATCCGGATGCCTTTTTCGACGCGAACGCTGATCAGCTTAAGCAGTATTTTGGACAAACAGAGGCGCAGCTGAAGCGATTCGGGGATGATATCGATGCGTTCAGATCGGACCTCTCGCAGCTGGGCGCTGGATTGCGCGATGTGAAGACGGATACGGTCTGGCTGCGACGCAAGATGGTGTGGGTGCTTGCGGGAGTGGCGGTAGTCGGCGCGGTTGGCGTGGTGACACTCGGGACGTCTTCACGTACGCTCCTAAATACCGTCGTCATCAAGGCTGGAGTGGATAATATTCAGAAAACGATGGGAAATGTAAAGCAGGAGACAAGTTCCGATCCCCGCAAAGAACTGCAGAACCGCGGTGTGTCGTGGACTGACCAAAACCTGCGCGATGCAATCAAACGTAACGATGTCGATACTGTCAATCTCTTCATGCGCGGGGGTATGACCTGGCGCGTCTTCTATGTCAATGATCTTCTGAAGGCGAGCAATGGAGATGCGCAAGACGTCGTGAACGTGCTCCTGCAAAATACGCGGCTGATCAATCCTGTGGATGGAGATTGCAGGATGGAGCTTAATTCGATGGTCCATGCCGAGCCATTGCCCCCAGGGACACTTTACGACAGCCGCAAGCTGCAGCCTCACAGATTGACCGATGCAGAGACGCGTTACATTAGGGGCACGTGCGCCAAGCCGGAGGACGTTCAGTATGCGCATCGCCAACTAGATCAAGCTCGTGCTTTCCATCAGTCGCAGCAGCAGGCTTACGACCGTGAAAAAGCCGCTATCAAATCCGCCGCCCAGTGCCGGCGCGATCTTCTTGCGAACCAGGCTCAAGCACTCGTCGAGCAGGCTTCTCGTTTCAACATCACCGGACCCAGCACGTACACCCCGTGGGACGAGCTGCTGGCGCAAGTCAATATCCAGATCCTGAGCGGCGGAGGCCTATCCATCGCGCGCCTGAGTCCACTGGTCGACAAATATTGCGCGACACAGGCAGATGCTGAACCCAATATTGACACCAGCGACTGGAACATGCGTGGTTGGGAGCAGGTAGTTCACTCAATCAGCTAACGCGACAAAAAACAATGACTGCGACTAATAACACGACTCGCTGGTGGAAGCGTGCGGATCTCGTATTTGAACTGAACAGCGGCGCACAAATCGCTGAGCCCGGTACGGTTCTTATAGGGCTTGGGGACCCAAACCCCGGCATAGCGGGTGCTGGAATTTCGCTAAACCATAAAGGCTACAGGCAAGCACGTCATTCGTCAGTAAGCACTTTTGTCCACTGCGCCGACGATGCCCTGCTTCGGTACTGGCGAACGCAGCTTGGCGACACGTCGGCCATCCGCAAGATCGTCGTGGAAGACTTTTCCCTGGATACATGCTTCGCGCTGCTCTTGTTCGGCGCGCGCCTTAATGACCAAGGCACTGACGGCGTCGACTGGAGTGCGTGGCTCTCCTATGTAGATGCATGGGAGGGGGGGACGTATCTGGATGGTGCGGCCCTCGAACGATCTGCCGCATGCCTGCTGTCAGCACTTGGGCACTCCTATGTTCCGGAGGAGTTGACAGAAACGGTATCGAATGGATTTGTTGCGCAAGGACTGCTTGCCTGCCTGAGCTTGCTCGAATTGATGTGCGCGTCTCAGACCGATCCAGTAAGTGGTATCGGTGCCCTTAACAGTGGAGATTACGCTCGCGCTGTAGGTCAACTTGCGCATGAAGGACAAATCTATGAACTTGCTCTGAAGCGGGCACGTCGTTGCCAGCTGTTGGCAGATCTTAGCGGATCTCAGCGTCGCGTCGTGCTGGATGCGCTGTTCCTGACAGAGGGTTTCGCATCAGGTGTGTTGAAGGTAATGGCGCGGATGGACGCGGTGAATACCTGGACTCGCCGGGGGTTTGGACTACTCGCCGTCCACCGACCTGGTGAACAAGGGACAGGGAACGACATGGTGGTATCGGTCGATCCGGTCAACGGTACGAATCTCGGTTCGTTGTGGAGACGTCTGGAGGGACTGGAGAACGCTCGCTGGGGCGCTGCACGTCCGCACGATACACCGCGCAAGCTGGAAAGCTATGTCGACCCTGATGACGCAACCCGAATGCTGGCGGGAGCGCCGAACCAGCCTTGGTATGACGACCAAGGACGTTATACGCTGATCGCAGCGCCCAAGTGGGTCGCTCCGGGTGAGCCCGGCTCAAAACTCAATTGGTGCGCCGACGTTGTTCCCACGCTCTGGGAGACCGCGTTCATCGAACCGGTCCAGAAGCTCGTGATATCGGTTGACGATGCACCGGGCGGAGGTGGCACAGCACATCGCATAGCGCGATTTCGTCGCCGCGAATCGACGACGGGAGATGATCGCTTGCAAGCTGACCGGGTTATTCTCGAAACTCCAACTTTTCACGCATGGCTTGCCGCACAGTCCATGCACATCGCAGAGATTAAGAACCCGTTCTTGCTGCCTGAGCCGGAGCGTTACGAGATTGAGCTTTTTGGTGCTGTTACTGCCGTCTTGCACCGGCAAGGGGTAACGTTTTATAGCAGCGACGGCGAAACTGCGACGCTCTCTCAATTTTCGGGGCTCGCAGCACGGGTGGCTAAGGCGAGCGCGGCATACGACCGCTTCCTGCATGAATATGCAGACCGACTGTCCGCCTGGACGGCTGAGTTGCTGGAGGCTTCCGGCGAGTCACGTGGTCGGGAGGGGAAATCCGGTCAACTAGGCGACGAAGCTACCCAGCGCCCCATGCAAAAGCGCGATCTGATCCGCTGGGCCGAAGATATGGTGCGTACCAAAGCCGCTGCGCTTGCGGCCTTGAGCGACGCGACCCTCCTTGAAGCTGACTACGACCACAATAAGCTTGCGGAGCAGCTACAACGTCTGTGGGGGCTATCCGAGCAGCGAGCAGATCTGCTCGAATTGATTGACCGTGTGGACGAACTCATGCGTCAGGTCATCGCCGCGCGTACAGAGCGCCGTCAACGTATCTACGGAGGATTTCTGTCGGCGGCAGGGCTTGGCATCGCGGCGAGTCACGTGTGGGAACCAGTGAAGGGGATACTGACTACCAACACGTATGAATGGCAACTCAAGCTGTTCGGCGAAGGCCAGCATCTCGACCACGCGATGCTTGAACACATAGCCGAGCAGAGTGCGCATTATGAACTGATCACATTGCTGATCGTGGTGGGATTTTCACTGTTGGGATTTATTCTTTATTACATTTTCGGTATTCGGGGTGAGACCGAATAACGTAGCTGAGGCGGCGGAGCGATTGCTTCGTCCGAAGTGTGGAGGGTCTGGTGACTGTCACTCTTGCGAGAAGCAAGCACTTAATCTAACCAAAATGAACAGAACGGAAACGAAGCTTTGGTTGAAGCGGCACTTTGGCACGATGCAGCAATATGAAGAAACTTCAAAGTCCGAAATTGATATCACGCAAATTCTTGAGGTTTTATCTCAGGTGCCTTTTATAGCATGCGGTTCACGCATTGAAAAGCAAACTCGACAAGCCTTTCTGTTTGATGCTTGTGCGCGACTCGATAGATGGCGTGTTCCTACGCCGTATGTTGCGACCACCGTATACCGATCCGACTTCCGGAAATGCACGATGTTATTGAGTGGCTACGAATCGTACCCGATCAACTCGCCGGTCTTTCTGCTTCATGCGTTGCGCGACGAGCTATACGAAGAATTTTCCGGCGTGCCGCTTCCGTTGACAACTGCGAGCGTTGAGAAGCTTGAAGAACTGTCTGAGCGCATAGCGAACTTGCCCCGCCCCTTGTCGTCGTCGAAGCTTTCCGAGTTCGAATCAGAGCTCGAAATCGTTTCGAATATTGTGAGTGGACTCCGCGACGGGACGCTTCGCACAATTCCTCGAACCTCGATACCGTTTGCGATTTCTGCACAGCAAATTGATCTCAAAACAAGGCACCGTGGGATCGAACTTGCTGGGTCACTCGTGTCACGCTTCTCGTCTCCGACTGGAACGTTCGTATTGGGCGGCGAAGGGACGGTGATGGCTGAGATGAATACAACTAGGTGGCCAGGTGGTACAACATCAGTGGAGCTACGGTTTAGCGCCTTGATTGACCCTAGCATCGAAGCGCCGGCGCTGCGGATTCCGTCTGGCAGCGGAATGCCACGAGACACGTGGCCCGACGGATTCAACGTAGCCTTTGAAGTCATCTACGAGGTTTGCTGGCATGTTCGCAACCGTGAAGGCGAGTGCTTCGGATGGATTCCTTCGCCTAGCGATGTTGGACAACTAGAAAGTCGAATGTCTTGCACGAGAAGTGAAGATTTCGGGCTTATCGTTCGCGCAAATCCCGCAAGCTTGTTGAAGGCTTTTGTGCCTATGCCCGGATCATTCGTGATTGAAGGGGAAATGTTGCCGACTCCGTGGCACCGAAAATGCCGCGAACTGGCGCAACAGTATGCTCGGGTTGGAGACATGCGAGAGGGGCTTTTCTGGCTAAATGTCGGAACTGAAGCCTTGATCAGTGAAAGAATGAAGGTGCAAGTGACGAAGGACGGATCGCCCATAAATCTGGAAAGTTTGGAGGGCAAAGAGGCCTATTGGGATAGCGCACGTGAACTGGTATCAGCCGTAAGCAAGGAGGTGGCAGATAAAATTGAGTGGCCCTCTAACAAACAAAAGCCTAGCCGCTTTAGCCAACTTAAATATGTCTGTAAAAGTGTCGAAGGCGCGCCATCCTTAAAAGACGCTCAATCCAACTACGCCAAAGTCTCGAAGCACCGTAACGCTCTTTTCCACGGAGAGAATGACCTGCCGGTATCGACGGAGGTCGTAATAGAGGCGACCTCCGGGTACGACTGGCTCGACCAGAACTTTTTTCCAGAAGACTGAAACTGAGGGCGCACCCACGAGAATCATTATCTTCAATGACGGCAATCAACAAGCACTGATATCCGGACAGTGTGCGAACCCAGTTGAAAATCAATCCATAGCGGACGCTGGTATGAAGTTGCCCGACTTCTGCACAGGAAGTTAGACGCTACCGATCTCACCGAGCAGGTCGCACATTCTCGATGCAGGTTGCCATCGTAGTCGACGAAGAAGGTCGGCTTCGGCTGGTCCAGTTTGAACGCAGCGCTCATGCTTCTTTTGCCATGACTAGGGGCTTGCATCGTTCCACGAGCGGCTAGTCCACGGTAGCATTTGCTAACGTTAAAAACAAACCGGGTGTACGGTTTATGTCGACGTCACGCCTACTATACATTTCCGCGGGCTCATGGCACTTCTTGATCCTTCAAACGACATGGACGTCGACGCCACCTACGAGGCCATCGCAAATTCCGTGCGTCGCGAAATCTTAGCCTGGTTGCGCGACCCCCACGCAAACTTTGTAGACCAGGAGCTGTCGCTTGATCACGGCGTTTGCGCGGGGCAAATCAATGCGCATTGCGGCCTTTCACAATCCTAAGTTTCGAGCCATCTCGGGGCTCTGCATCGCGCGAGCCTCGTCACAACCAAGCAGGGTGGACCATGGTTGTTTTTCCAGCGCAGTGAGACCACGATACAGTCGCTCCTCGCCGATGTGAATGCAAAATTATGAATCGCCCCATTCTCGTTAGCTCAAAGGCGTGTTCAGAAGTTGACTGGGCTGTCTGACTAGGGAGTTGTTGTGCTAGGCGTCAGTCCCCGATGCGTGATGATAGTCGATTGGTCGTCGCGTCTTAGGCGGAACAAATAAACTGAACGTGGATCGATTGGATTCAGTCGACAGAATGACGTAGATTGTCGAAAATATCGATCCGAGAGGCTGACCGCATAACGAACAATAGCCACTCGATAACAAGAACCAACGGGAAAAATATGGCAAGCAACGTGGTGAATGATGTCTTGGCCAGTTTGAAGGGCTGGGCAGGCTCAGTACAGAGCACATTGCAGACAAAAGGCGTTTTCGTATTTGGAAGCCTGATTCGACTAGATGGAGATCAATTTGGCGAGGGGAGCGATGTCGATTTGCTTATTGTCATCCCTGACGCAGTCGATGGACCTTGGGCCCGCGCAGATTGGTTGCGAAAATTGCATAAATCCAAGGAGGAGCTTGAGACTTCGTTAATGAAGATTATCAAGCCAAAAAACGTTTCAAAACCGCTAGTTAGCGTCGTCGCAGCGACTGAGATTGAGATAAAAGCCGATCTTCACAAGCAAGGGATTTCGAAGTTTTTTTCGGAGAACTCGTTTCAAAACTTGCTTGATGGAGGTAAGACGAAGGGAGTTGTTGGCGCGGGTAGCGTGGCAGAGCTCAATCACCTTATCGGAGAGTGCTTCAAGTACGCGCAGACGCAGCGAAACAAATATCTTGGCGTGTCAGCAGACGGAACCGAGACACTCGAATCGTATGACGAAGCTGATCCTGTACCCAAAGCGACGATGCGGTTTGCCGCGATGGCCCGTCAATTAGGTAAAGCGTCGAAAGAAGAGGGTGCAGAAACTGACGTACGCAGAGGACTAGACTTCCTCGCGTACCATCTGTATGGCCTTGAGGATGTCAACGACGAGTATCAGAAATTACAAACTAAGGTGTCCATCCGGTCAGGAGCGCGGGGGACGCCGACCAGTGTTACATCGTTCGAGCAACTGTTGCTGGCTGAACTGGTTTTCGATGAAGCTTTGCGTCACGTTAACGATTGTGGATCGAGCGAGTTGGGTGTGGACTCAAGAGCGTTCACCAACTTCTCATGGTCACATGAAACTGTATTTTTCGCTGACCGGTTCGGAAAGGCCTTTCCAGGCATTCGGGGTATCGAATGGTTTGCGGATGCTGCGGACATCCAAGAACGACTATCGATTCTCTTCTCCACGCCCATCGCGTTCGGAAGTAATTGTCCTATATGGTGGTGGCGAGGTGAGAATAATGCGATCCAAAGCTTCACCAGACTTGAGTCGGGACAGTTCTTGATGAACTCGCAAGAGCTCAAGATTGCAAAAATTGCAGCAGTCTACAGCATGCAATACTTTCGATGCTTCGTCTATGTCGAGGTTGAGGCTGCTGAGCCGACGGGGCTCTATCCGGACACGCCTATTTACATCAACGATGTTAAGAACAGAGTGTTCTTTTCGAGCTACGTGACAGAAGAGTACGGAATTGTGGATGGCAAGCATCTCGTCAAGCTCGCGGAACTTGATGACGGGGCAGCAAAGATCGATGGAAAAATTCAATCTATTTCTGGACGGGCCGAACACCGAGCCAGATATGTGACCCCGTTTAACTTTGTGATCTCGGCAAAGGATTCACCTATCACCAATTCCGATTTTGACCGAGAACTTAAGAAGCATCTTGATGCCATCTTGGTCGGCGAGGGAACACTGGAAGAGTTGGTGAAATCTGCAAGCAAACTGCCGAAGCTTCATTAACTCTCACATTCGGACAATCTGCTGATTAAGTCGGGATACGGCTTCAACTGCATCCTGATGCTACAGAGACCGTATCAACCTGACTTAAGCCGAGTCTGCAGCAGGCCGGCGCCCTAGACGCGGTCGCGCTATCATGGCGCGCTGCGGGATTGAATGCGGTCTGAGCCGTGTGGTTGATGGCGTCGGGCGACACCACTTGTATCGCGTCGTCTTTTCGTTGTGCTCGGCTCTGGCCTTGTCGGCATACCGCTGTAGCAACAAAACGAACCAAAACCAAGAAAGAGAGAGGGGGCCGGGGATGTGGTCGGACAACGAGACAACCGTTGACTATTTGAATTTTGGGATTGTTGCTGACGCGTGCGCAAAGCTCTTGCAGCAAGCGAACGGCACACCAATTTCGGTTGGCATTTCGGGTGGATGGGGCGCGGGCAAGACATCGCTGGTTAGGATGATTGAGGCTCGGCTAAGCCAAGTCAACGTTCCCGAAGAGAATACTTACGTTGTCGTTACCTTTAATCCGTGGCTGTATCAGGATTTCGAAGGTGCACGAAGCGCGCTTTTACAGCTGGTCGGCGACAAGGTGTTGGAATTAGCGGCATCCAACGAGTCGCTGCTGAAGAAGGCGAAGCGGCTCTTAGGCCGAATCAATCTTCTCCGTCTCGCTCAGCTTGGGGGCGAGGTTGCCGTGACGCTGCACACTGGGGTTCCGGTTGGGGCGGTTGGCAGGGCCGTGCTCAAGGCGGGCGAGTTCCTGGGCCTTGGTCGTCGCGACGCCAATCACCACGACGGAGAAAGATCGAAAGGGGACGAGGTCAAGGGCGAATTTGACAATTTGCTCAAGCCGGCCGAGCCCGTTTCTCTGCCTAACGAAATTCAGGCGTTCCGCGATGCTCTCGAGGAACTCCTGGATGAGTTGAAGGTTACGCTGGTTGTCTTCGTAGACGATCTCGATCGTTGTTTGCCGAAAACGGCCATCTCGACGCTGGAATCGATCCGCCTTCTCCTGTTCCTCAGACGCAGTGCGTTTGTTGTCGCGGCGGACAACGAATTCATTCGCGGCGCGGTCCGCGTGCATTTCGATGGCACAGGCATTTCAAGCGATGTGGCGACCAACTACTTCGACAAGCTCATCCAGGTCCCGCTTCATGTCCCGCGCCTTGGTATCAATGAGGCGAAAGCCTATCTTGCCCTGCTCCTGATGGAACGGGCGAATTCGGATGGGCAGTTCGAAAAAATGCAGTTCGACAGGGCGCTGAAGGCGATTCCAGAGCGCCTGCAGTCTAGTTGGCGGGGCGATGCGATTGACATCAGTTTCCTGCAAAGCCTTGTAGGAGTCGATAACACGCCCTTGCTGAACCTTATGGACTTGGCGGAGGGGTTGGCGCCGATGCTCACTCGATCGAGCGCCGTCAACGCGAACCCTCGATTGATGAAGCGCTTTCTGAACACCATGTATCTGAGATCAGCGTTGGCCGAGCCTCAGGGCATTGAATTGGATATACCTGCACTGGCCAAATGGCATCTGGTCGAGCGTTGTGACGAAAGCTTGGCCAATGCCCTGGCTGCCCTCGTGACTTCCGCATCGGACGGCCGTGTGGAAGCTCTTCGCGTTGCCGAGGAGGTCGCGCCGAATGGCACAACGCTTCCTGATCCGTTTAAGGACGACGGGTTCACGCGCGAGTGGCTACAACTGCACCCTGCGCTAGGGGGCGAGGACCTGCGCCCATTACTGCATTTGAGCAGGGATACCGCAACGCGTGACTTTGGTGCGGACAATATGACCCCGGAAGGTCGAGCACTCCGCGATGCACTTGCAACCGCGACGAGCGCGAACTGACGGCATCACCCATTGAGGGGGCCGGCGCGACGTCTAGGAGGATGGGAGGTGAGGGGGCGAATATCGATGCAACCGGAGTCGAGGTGATTGTCAGACGTCGGGCTGCCGCCGCGTTGCTTCGCAAGCCGGCAAGGCCGAAGTTAGAGATGTTGGCACGCGCAGCGACATCATCGCCGCCGCAAAAAGAAATAATCAGGCATCAATGACGCATCGGTCGAGAATATACAAAAGTAACGAAAAGTGTTGTCGGCGTAAGGCGGTCAATAAAATGGATTTTTCGTGCAGCTTTGCCACGCGTCGCTCCAAATTTTCTGGAAGAGTCTGAGAGGCCACGGTGGGACCTCGTTTCCGACGGTCAATTTATATTGCTACCGTTGGTTAGTGGAGGCTCCGTTGTTAACGGGAACCTCAGTACAACCGGGGTCGCTTCAGGTTGGACAACCTAGTTGCGTAGCAACGTCGTTCAGACTTCCCCCTACAAAGTCCCAGTCCTGCTCGGCTTTCAGGTCTGTCTGTTGACTCGGACCGTGCTCAAATGGCCTCGCAATGAACACAGTTCTCAATCCGCATTGGCGTGCTGCAGCGAGATCGGAGTTATGCGCCGCGACCATGCAGACCTCAGCTGGATTCAAACCGAGAAGTTCGACAGTGTCTAAGTAGACTCGCGGCGTCGGCTTGTACGCTCCAACCACTTCCGCGCCGAGGATTGCATCCCAAGGAAGCGCAGCCCGTTTGGCCATGTCGACCATCAGTCGAATGTTCCCGTTAGACAACGGCGCGATGATAAATCGACGCTTCATGCGCAAGAGCCCTTCGACAGAATCAGGCCACGGGTCGAGTCGATGCCACGCAAGGTTCAATTCGACCAAATCCTCCGCCGGGATCGAGCCCACGTTGACCCCAAAATCCGTCAATACCTTGACGAGGTTTTCCATGTGCAACAAGTCGAGCCGAACGAACGGACGTCGGCCGCTGCGAACTTCCTCCATCGCAGGCGAATACTGACGTCGCCATGCATCGGCGAATTTAAACGCATCCGCAGAAATCGCGTGGCGGGAGAGGAACGAGTTAACGTCGCGCGCTACTCCGCTACGCCAATCAACGACGGTGCCGAAGACATCAAACAGCAAGGCTTTGATTCGGGATTCGTTGTTCATTGACGGCCTCAAGGTTGACGCGTTGAACAGTTTTTCCTTAATGCGGTCGGGATGCTTTCAGTTATGTGCAAGTCGACAGCCGTTTTGAGGATGCAGCACGCCCTTGAACAACTAATGCGAAGGAATGACACCTGTCATTTCCAAATTTCTCCGATGAGGTCAAGGAGTGAGCCCGGATTTCCTTTCCTGCAATAGGGTTCTGAGTTTTGGATGGTAAAGCGGCCGGTATCGACAAGCCACCCTCAAGACGCCTTGGGGGCGCGAATTCTCTGGTGGTAAAGCGGTCCGTTACCGACGACGACCTTTTGCTCGCAAATCTGCTTTCAGGAACACGTCATGCGGAGGTGTCAGGAGACTTTCCTGACACCTCGCGGCGTGTCGCCGCATCTCGCCAGAACTATTCGTTCTGAGACTCCAGCCGCGAACAGCCGCGCCAGCCTGCACTGCATCTTTCACGGCTCCCGAAATCCGTTTCGCCCGTGGCGCTACAGACGGTCCTCCGTCTAGCCATGACTTTGAAAGGACTACATCATGTTTGTTCACAACAAGCGTCTACAGTACACGGTGCGCGTTGCCGCGCCGAACCCTGGTCTTGCAAATCTGCTGCTCGAGCAGTTCGGCGGCCCCCAAGGTGAGCTGGGGGCAGCCTGCCGTTACTTTACGCAAGCAGTCAGCGAAGATGACCCCGGTCGAAAAGACCTGCTGTTCGACATTGCGACGGAAGAACTGAGTCATCTGGAAATCATCGGCTCTATCATCGCAATGCTGAACAAAGGGGCCAAAGGCCAGCTCGCTGAGGCGGTCGAAAGCGAGGCAGAGCTGTATCGCTCCATGACGGGCGGCGGTAACGATTCACACACGACCTCGTTACTCTACGGCGGCGGCCCAGCGCTGACGAATTCCGCCGGCGTCCCTTGGTCGGCCGCCTATGTGGACACCATTGGAGAACCCACCGCGGACTTGCGCTCCAACATCGCAGCCGAGGCAAGGGCCAAGATTGTGTACGAGCGGTTGATCAACGTAACGGATGACGCTGGCATCAGGGAAACACTCGGTTTTCTGATGACGCGAGAAATTGCTCACCAGAAGTCTTTCGAAAAGGCGCTTCATTCGATTCAGCCCAATTTTCCGCAAGGCAAGCTCCCGGGCGTACCGGAGTTCACAAGCGTCTATTACAACATGTCCAAAGGCGATGATTCTCCGCGGGGTCCATGGAACGAGGGACCGGATTGGGAATTTGTCGAATCACCGGAGCCGGCGGTTGATGGTGGCGACGGGCTGGCGAGCGTCAACGTATCGAATGACGTTGTTCAGGTCTTAAGTGCAATGGCTTCGCGCACGGCCTCCGATACATCTACTGACCCACTGACCGGAGCGGACTTAGGCGCCGGACAAGCTGTTAAATAGACAGGGCTACGAGATGAAAGGCCTGTTGCGGGCCTTTCATCAGGTTGTCATGATTTTTGACCCCGTCGGCGCGGTGAGGTCCGCCGCTACCTTCACATCAAATGCGCTCGCAAAAAAGACAACCAGGGCTCGATTGACTTCCATCCTGATGCGCCTACAATGAATTTTGCTGCATTGCAGCAATGGACCTTTCGGTCCACGGCGTGTGCACGTTTTCGGTCGAACGCCTCAGTCTCACCGCACTCGCCGCATCCCTTTCTGGAGCAGTCATGAGCACGCTTATTCCCCAACATGCGGTCGAAGCACAGGCAAACATTCAACAGTTGTTCGGCTTTTCGACAAAGGTGTTTGAAGGCTTTGAGAAGCTGACGGCGCTAAATCTCCAGGTGTTCAAGGCAACGCTTGCTGAGAATCACGCGCTTGCAATGAAAGCCTTGTCCTCAAGGCCGGACGAATTGTTTGCACTTTCGGCAAGCCTCGGGAAACCGACTGCGGAAAAGTGCCTGGCGTACGGGCGGCATGTTCGGGAAATCCTGGCAGATGTTCAGGGTGGCCTTACTTCGGCAAGTCAATCACAGCTTCAGCGTTACCAGCAAGATGCCAAGGGCTTTGTCGCAGACCTCACGAAAGCCGCTTCCGCTGGAACGGATGTAGCCGTGACGGAGTAATCGTCAACGGAAACAATGTGCTCGCAGGCAGACTCATCTGCCTGTTTTTTTTGCGAAGGAGGGAGTGGATGCGCGTCGGGGGGCGAGCGACGCCGAAGAAGCCGGCGCGGGGACTGAGTGTCACACTTTCACCGGTGCGCCACAGCTTATACAGTCGTTCGCTTGGTCAATCAATTGACTGCATCATCGGGGATTAAATGGAAGCCGTTCAATTTGCGCCTCCGTCAGCGTTTCTGCTTGCGCTGGAGCCGCTGCGGGCCATCTCAGACTATTTCGCTGGTTTGACGGCTTCATCAACTTCGCTGCCGCGCGGAGATGGCCATCCTGTACTCTTTTTCCCGGGCCTAGGTTCGGATGGATCTGCCACGAAAGCAATGCGGGAAAGGCTGTGCGGATTGGACTACGACGTTCACGATTGGGACCAAGGGGTCAATCAATGGCCCGAGGACTACCTCGATGGTTTTCTCGACCTCCTTGCTACGCAATTGATTCGCCTTCATGCGCGAAATGAACGCCACGTCTCCTTGATTGGATGGAGTCTGGGCGGGGTATACGCCCGCGAACTCGGGAAATGCCATCCGCAGCTTGTCCGGCAGGTCATCACTTTAGCAACGCCATTCGCCGACCAGCCAAACTCCACCCATGCAGGTTGGCTTCTGACGCTACTTAACGGCGGCGTTTCTCCGCTGGATGGGGCTCAGATTTCGCAACTGAGCATCGTCCCCAATGTGCGATGCACGTCGGTTTACTCGCTATCCGATGGTCTCGTGGGATGGGAGGGATGTGTAGGCACCGCATCCGAATATCATCGCAATGTAGCGGTCGAGAATGTTAGCCATTGGGGCATGCTGCACAGCCCCGAGGTATTGCAGGTTGTTGCGGGTTTGCTTGCTGAACCTCGGCATAGCCCCTCCTGCGACCTCCTTGAAAAGAGCGTCGCCCCAGTTTTTTAGACCTACAATGAGGCGACGTTCGTAGTGGATTGGCCCGGTTGCTAGAAAGCATTTTCGCCAAAAAAGGAGACTTGAAAGTGAGCGCTTATAGCAAACCTGTTGCCGCCAGAGAAGCTCGCATTGAAGTCGCGTTCCAGCTTGAACTTGCTGTGGGGACCTCGCATATCGCTAGCATGCTACATGTTGCATCCCGCACGGCGTGTATCGACGAGTTGGTACAGAGTTTTGTGCGCAAACATGGGAGCGTCGAGCTGGGCAGATTTCTAATTGCTCTTGCAGACAGGCTGGACGCTCGTGGCAACAATAACGGTGCTTCGGCGGTCCGGTGTTACACGACGGGCAGTGAGGTCGCGCTCCCAGCCGGTAAATCTCCACGCACAGACTCATAGCGTAACAAGCGAAAATCGGCACGTAGAAGTTTCATTGCTTAGCATTGCTGTGCTGATGACGCGATACGAGCAGATTCCGTGGTGCGGCATACGGATTGCGCTCTTCCCGTAGCGGGTTCACACCTTCCGGTGACTATGACCGCTATGCGCTTGAGGAGACAACCATGGGACGCTCAACAAAAGGGATTTTGATTTCCGCATTTTTCATCTTTATTTCGGGTGCCGCGTACGCGCAGAGCGCAGGCGGCGGAGCCGGAGGTGGGCAAGGCGGCACAGGTATGAGCAAGCCGAGTGCGAGTGGTTCAACAGATACGGTGTCAGGCGCGTCGGGAGCAAATACCATGGCGCCTGCCGGAGCCACTTCGCACAAGAAGATGAATAAAAAATCGAACGCCGCCATGCCGGCATCAGCTACCAATCCCGCGTCAGGCGGTAGTTAATCGATAACGCCGAGCAAATCCGTTTAGCCATCGCCGCGCATCGTTCTTCGTCGTGAGCATCGGACAGCCAAACTGCCGTTGGGCATTCTTATAGTGCATTGCCTAGTGGCCGCCGCGTAGGAACCCGCTTGCAGGGCTGAGGGGCATCACGCCCTTCGGCCCTCAATTTAACTGTTGAGCGAACGGTATATCTGACCCAAATCGTTTGAAAATGCATGAAAAGGACAAATGTCCGACACAGTCGCAGCCACATGCGTTCACCCATTCGGTAGCGTAGATACCACGGCGCACCATGTCGCCGATCTCACCCAATCCAGTCGCGGACGCCCAACGAAGGCCCTGTTGTGCCACGACAGCCGTGCAATTATTGAATTGTGGCGCAGTTAAGTATAGAAACCGCGCGTCGAGGTTGACTGCCGCGTCACTCGCCTTGCCAAGTCGATAGGTATGGACAACGCACCTTCTGTATCGTGCCGCGGGTACGGGTACATCAATTGCGGCGGACGCTACGTAAGTTCGATGGAGTCGTGTCTACTTCCGCGCGGAGATTGAAATGAAAGTCGCGAAAAGCTGTTTTTTAGCTTGTATTTTTTTGGTCGTTTCAAGTAGCTCATTTTCGCAGGGTATGAATGGAGGCGCCGCCGAGGCGAAGGGGGCGAAAGGAACGAGCAATTCGAACGGCGAACGAGCAACGCTTACGAGCTCGCAGTCTTCCGACCCAACCGCGTCCGGGCACGCTCAGAAGAGTACGCGAAAAAAAACGCTTGCCAAGGGTAGGTCAGCCACTCCTGCTTCGGCTGCCAACTCCGGCTCCGGCGGCAGTTGACTCTTTCCGGAGCGGGTGGGATTAGTGAGTTGACGGGTACAAAGGTGGACCGTAATGGCCCATTCAACATTTGTAATCAAGTGGCGGTGCTGACATCGCCTCGCTAGTGAAACGCAAGGGCGTCATCGGGTCATGGACGCCGCGTGGTGTGACCGTGCAGATCGCGATGAAACTGAATCGCAGTGGCATGGTGAAATGGTCTATCTGCCGCTCGACCCCGGCCGAATCGACATTGACCAGCAGGCAAGTGGCGAGCAGTGGGTGAGCTTCTACGACAGCGCATGCGCCCACGGTTCGCACGGCTCTTCGGCATTCGTCAGTAAATGCTGTTGGGAACCGACAGTCGCGGTGCGGATCGCGAAAGCGTAACTCGCTCATGGGCCACGCAGTCCGTGACCTTGACCCGCTAACAGGAATGCCTGTTGCTGGGTAGAGTTCCATTTTCCCACGGCTACTGATCAAGGAGCCAGCATGCGTAGCGATCGCCCTTCCGCAGCCGATTCCGCGCCGAACATTGCGTCAGACAGTACATCCTCTGATCCGGACCGCGGCGAGGCACGGCGACGCTTTCTGCAGCGTAGTGGCCTAGGTTTAGCGGCAGCCCTCGCGGCGGGGTCGGCGGTGCCCATCCAAGCCGCGGGTTTAGCAGCGGCCGAATCAAATGCAGTCAAGCTTTCGTTGATCCAGGACCCTGACACGGAGCAGAAGGAGCAAACCCCCGATCCGAACCTGCCTTTCGACGATCGGGTCGGCTATGCCATTGTCGGACTAGGGCGTTTATCGCTCAATCAGATTCTTCCTGCGCTGTCGCAATGCAAATATTCGAAAGTTGCGGCACTTGTCTCCGGTGATCGCAGCAAAGCATTGAAGATCGCGCGACAGTACGGCGTTCGCGAATCTGCGGTCTATGGCTACGAAAACTTCGAACATCTCGCCAGCAATCCTGACGTTCAGGTGATTTACATCGTACTTCCCAATGGATTGCACCGGGATTACACCGTGCGAGCGGCCAGGATAGGCAAGCATGTACTTTGTGAAAAACCGATGGCAACGAGCGTCGCGGACTGCCAGGCCATGATCGACGCATGTCGGCAGGCGAACCGGAAACTGATGATTGCCTATCGTAGCCAGTACGAGCCGATGGACCGTCTGATTGCAAAGATGGTGAAGGATAACCAGTTGGGTTCCCTGCGCGAATTTATCGCCGGTAATTCGCAGAATGTAGGCGACCCCACTCAGTGGCGGTTGAACAAAAAGCTGGCCGGTGGCGGCGCTTTGCCGGACATCGGTTTGTATTGTTTGAATGCGGTGCGTTTTATCACGGGACGCGAACCGGATCAGGTGTTTGCTACAGTTTCGCAACCCAAAGGTGATCCGCGTTTCAAAGAAGTAGAAGCTGGGGTGCATTTCATTCTGAGTTTCCCCGACGGCTTTACCGCCACGTGCACCGCAAGCTACGCCAGTCACGAATCCCGCTTTTTCCGATTGCAGGGCGCGCAGGGCTGGGCCGAAATGGACCCCGCATTTGGCTACAACGGCTTGCGGCTGCTTCATGGGATGCTGCTGGACGGCAAAAATGCCGTCGTCGAATTGCAGATCGATCCGCAGGACCAGTTCGCACGCGAGATCGATCATATGTCTTCGTGCGTGAAACGCGATATCACACCGCACACGCCCGGCGAAGAGGGCCTGCAGGACCAGCGCATCATGGAAGCAATCTATGAATCCGCGCGAACGGGAAGGGCCGTTCGCCTCGATGCGGTTAGTGAGCCGACACGCGGACCAGAGCCTGAGGAGGAGAAGTTCTGAAAGGTACGTCTAGGGTGTGTACGCCGTCCTGTCCTGCTTGGCCGACATCGTACTGCGCGATTTGAGCTGGGAACATTCCCTCGAGGTACTTTCGTCAATAGCCGGCCTGTCCGCAAGAATCGCTCGACGCCTGTTTTCCGCAACGCTCCGCCTCTCGTCGACCGAATGGCGACAGGAGGCATTACCCGTGCGTGCGATCGATTTGCTTGCGCATGGCGAGTCCACATGTCCATATCGACGGTGGCAGACGACTTGAGCCATACCAGCCCCAACAATCTTATTGCGATGTCCCGCATTGCTTTTGGCGTAACACCGGAAAGGTATGTCCGGGCTGACAGCCACGATGCTGGATCTCAACGTCGTGGCAAACTCATTCCGGTAGCGAGCTAGCGCGCCAGATAGCGCGTATCGGTTATCTGCCAAATCATTTGCCATTTACAATCGTTAACACGCGGGCCACCCGGATTGCCGTTTTGCGAAATCGGACAGTTGTCCCTTCGACTGGAGACCGTCTGCTGAGGGCGAAAGTACGCGCTCGCTAAAGTTGACCCCCTCCGTTACTGCACCGCCAAACGTTCGCTAGAAGTCTCTCGGTTCGCGACAGGAGCTAGGGCGTGGGCGGAGAGTCCGCCATTGTTGCGGCGTTTGCATGCTGCAGCCTCCATCCAGCTAGTCGTTACCTTCGTTTCCATCGACACACCGCTCGATGATCGAGCGTTCCATACTGAGCACTGCGCCGCTCCGCATCAGTTCGTCCGCGTTGCGCATATGAAGAGGATCATCGGCCAACGCCTCACGGTAATGCTCATAGGAAGCGAGGGTGAGGAAATCGATCAGGCCATACGCGACGTTCGTCGGCCCGGCGAAATCCGTCGGGAGCCAGTATCCGACGATCTTGCCACCTGCGTTGCGGATAGCTTCCAGCTCACGCTCCACGTAGTCGCGGAAGTGTTTTAGCCGATTTTGATCCAGCGTGTATCGAATGCAAAGGGTGTGCATGTTTTGCCTCAAAAGTCGCCTGGGTTCATGTACGGTTGTGACCAGAGAGTCACCTGGAGAATCATCGACTTCCACCACGCTTCCTGCATACGCTGAACGACATCAGGAGAATGGCCGCCTTTCTCGAGATAAGGGCGCATTGGCGCGACGGTTGCAGCAGCGAAACCGATGACGTCTCGGCCACGAATATGAGCGGCAGTGTTGGCGTTGTCGGTGACGTTTTTTTTCGCGCGGTGGTGACGCAATCCGATTTCGTACTGGTAGTCGAGCCATCCCTGATCGTATTCCGCCCGTGCTGTATCAAGCACCCACTGGGCAAAGCGCTTGCCGACTGCCGCACCATACTCCTTGTCAGGCTCACCGGTTTCCCGGTTGAAGCTGTAGCTGGCGAGGTGTACGTGCTGCGCAATGATTCCCCGCCACATCGTGACAAGATCCTCGGCCTGATCCTTCAGTACGTCGTAGCTGAGACGGAGATAGACCATATCTTCGTCGGTGAACAGGCACGTCGCCTTCAGATCATTTAGCTCATCCAGCGTGATCGGCGACCTGGCAACTTGGTCCGTGCCTGGGTTGTAGCCGGGAATGTCCTTACTTTCATGGTGATCCTGCATCATGGTCTCTCCTGAAGTGTGCCCTGTCGGGCGAACAGTAATACTGCCCGCAAGAAATGCAATGCTTTCTTGCCAGAGCGCCGTACGCATCTGTTCGAGGTGCATGAGGTGAGTACCGCGAGAGATGGTAACTATCCGACGCTCGGCCGCGCGAACGAGATGATCGAACAGCCACTGCGCGTCCAATTCGGATGACACACCGTCCCAGCTGCCGCGAATAATTGCAACAGGTGCAACTATCGCCTGCGGCGCCCACGCCAGTTCGCCGTGCCATGCACGAAGAATCTCGACTAGCGGGCCTGTCGGCGTCATGACCGCAGGCGGGACCCGATCACGCGAACCCGGATCGCTATCGAGATAGGCTTCGGCCCAAACTGCAAAATCCTCGCGCGATAGCACTGGCGACTCCCCGGGCGGCACATCTTCCACGAAGCGGTCATATTGGTCTTCGTTCGTCACGAGTTTCCACGCGGGCAAGGTTGGACGCGGCATATAGCGTGGTCCTTGGCGACACGCTAACGGCGCAAACATGACCATGCGATCAACCAGCGTCGGATGGTGACACGCAAAGATCCCGCCGGGCATCGAGCCCCAACTATGAGTAATGAGGGATACGCGTGCACAACGGCTACGTTCAAGGATGAAGCGCACGGCGGTTTCGACTTCTCCAACTGCACATGCCGCGAGGCCGAGTGGTTGCCCGGCGTCAGCGTCGTCATCCATCTGAGGAAATCGATCAGACCCGCCGAAACCGAGGAAATCAAGAGCCCAGACATCTAGGCCGGCCGCGCTGAGCGCGTCGCGCCAGGAGCGGCCTTCAAAGCGATATGCGACAGATAGCGCTGATGGGAAAGTTGCGCCGTGCAAATACAGAACAGGCGATCGGCCAGCTGGATTTTGTGGGGGCAGATATCGAAGGAATATCTGTAGGCCATCCCTGCCGCTGTCCAGGAGGAAAGTTTCTTCGCGGGGGTCGAGTTTGTGGCGATGCGCGTCGGTGAACATGGGTACCTCGGCGATTGCCGCTTCGGTTTTGATGTCGCGGAACTAGCCGCATGTACTGTTCCCGGTCGTCTTTATTTATCCGGGTCGAAGCATGCGAAGCCGCCTGTCCGGCAGTCGATCTGATCGGCGTGAAGGTCGCCGCTCGCAAGGCGCAGCGATGCCACGTAAGTCGCTCACCAACTCACTTGCGACAAATGTGTTTTAGGAAAATCGTGCTGGCGTTAGAGAGGACCCGGTTTGACATCAGCCCATGCTCACCCGCGCAAATGCTGTATGCGCTGTATAGATGGGATGGAACGCCCCTTGCGCAGGAAACCGTATCCTAGATGATTTGGAGCTAGACAATGCATTGGATAGATCCCACATGTCTGCCAGAAACCCAAGGAAAGGTGACCCAGTTTCTGTTAAATCCCCATGGAGAGCTGGATGGGCTCGTTCTAGGCAACGACAGGCAGGTGCATTTTCCGCCTCACTTGTCCAGACAGGTTGCCAAACACATCAGCGTTGGCGAGAGAGTTCGCATCCGTGGTGTCAAGCCGCGCGGTGTTGAAGTCCTCGCCGCTGTTCAACTGACATCGAGCGCCGGTGTCGTGATTCTCGATGAGGGACCGCGCCATGGGGATGCGAAGCATCACGAGTCACGTATCGACGTGCGCGAGATGGAGATTAGCGGCGAAGTCAGGCTTCCGCTTTATGGGCCTAAAGGCGAACTGCGCGGGGCTCTGCTGACCGACGGTACGTCGGTTCGAATGCCTCCGCATGCCGCCGAGGTACTGTCCGGTTACCTCGTGCCTGGCGTCCACATACAAGTTTGGGGACATGGCGTGAAGAACAAATATGGTCGAACCATCGAGGTCGATGACATTGCCGAACTGGTCGATGCAGAGGATCCGACGGGTGCGATTTAGTTGCCACTCGAACGGATGACGGTATGGTTCTGCCTCTCCTGCCATAGTTCGATAAGGTCAAGCGAGTGCGCAGCACGGTCGGTCTGAACATAGCGTTTTTGGACGTTGAATTGCGAATTCGATTTAAAGCCAAGGTCAATTACGCTGATGTTGTTTGCCAAAATACTGGGTAGACATGTCGCCTGCAAATTTGTTGGAGGTCTAGATGATTGATACTTATGTTGTCAAAATCGGTGAGAAATTTCTTGGCAGCGGGGAGGATGGCGATATCGGGCTCGCGCCAGTGTTGAAAGAAGCTAAACGCTTTCTCTCTCGTGAGGAAGCCGAAGAGGCCGCGGACAGGTACGCTGATCCTAGATTCGAGATCCTCAAGGTTGATGCGTCGGCCCTTTGACTCAAGAGCCGGTGCACCAGATATGACAACGAGTTGATCCTACGGGCATCGTCACACTTGGGCTATTGCAAACCTGCTGAAGACGCGCGATGGTTCGATTCACCCACGCGTTAAGGGCGCAAGACGCGAAGGAAGTCTACGGCTGGCCAAAGCGAAGCACGACGCCGGGCGCCACAGGACAAGATCGCCTGTGCGCTGTGCGCGTCTCACGCATCCGTTGCAAGATTGTTCCCATCCTTAACAAAAGATTTTCTAGGAGAATTGAAATGAAGAGTGACGCAATTTTCTACGCACTTTGTGCAACAGCAATGCTTTCTTCTTCCGCGATGGCGCAGAACAATCCACCGAGTTCATCTCAAGGGTTGAACGCTGGGGACAATGTGCAATCGGCACCGGCGCACAAGTCTTCCTCCCATGCTAAGAAAATGAAACCATCCAAAGGCGAAACCGCAGGCAATTCCACGCAGCCAGGAGGTACCGCGACCCCGAGTGGCCCGGGCGCACCTGTTAGCGCAAGCGGATCAGGGAGCTAATAGTTAGAATTGGCGGGGACGACGGTTCAGGGGCTTTCAGGGTCAACTGTCACTCGTTAAATTTTCATGCCAGCGACGCTGAGGATGCTCAGACAAGGATTTGGGGAGATTTGGGAAGGATGTGTGCGGAGATCTGGACAGCCTTTGGTGCTTCACGGCTCTTCCCGGTCTGCTGAAATGCGTACGAAGAATATCGTAGAGCGAAAGAATCGTTATCGGAGTCAGGCGGCTAGCCGCTGGATGTTTGGCGGCTAGCAGATGCTGAGGAAGCTGTTATGAGGGGCCTTCGTTGGGCGCTCACAATCCTTTTGCTTGGTTGATCAAAGTGCTGCACGCCGGTCGCTTCAAAGAAATGCAAAAGGGCCGCCGGTCAATCTAAAGCCCGCTCGACGTTAGGGCGTGTACGTGTAACCCGGAAGTCGTTGCCTCTGATGCATCAGCGCGGAATTAGGGGTTCGACTTGTGCGGGTCGCTCAAGCGCTGCAGGAGTGTGGCGAGATGCGAAGGATCTGCCGGCTTTTCGCATAGAGCGTCAAATCCGGCAGACTTGGCTTGCGAATAGTCGGATGGAGTATTGGCAGCGGTGTATGCGAGAAGTATTGAATCTGCGGTGAGCGGGTCCGCACGAAGCCGCGTGGCCACGGCGAAGCCTGACATGTCCGGCATCATTATGTCCAAGATGACATAGCTTGGTTGCCAAGTGGCGGCAATTTCAAGCGCAGCGAAGCCGCCGTAGGCTGTATGCGTTGCAAACCCAAGCAAATCAAGGCATAGCGCAACTGCGTCCGCAGAATCGACGTAGTCGTCAACGATCAGGACTCGCCGGTTTGCAATCAAGGGGCGTCGCGGTCGCGACATCATTTGGCAGCGCGGCTCGCGCAATTGATACGATTCGATTTGTGGCTCCCAGTTTGAACTTGCCAGTTTCGCGATTCAGCCTCAATCCTGAACTTATGCCGCTGTGCAGATAGTACGGTATTGCGTGCGTAGTGCGGGAAATGAGCGAAGGTCTATTTCAGATAGAGCCTCGGCCGCAAGCGATCCGGCCGCCAGCCGTTGGTTTTCAATGTCCATGCGTTTGAGCTTGCATTTCGTCGCAAGCATTTCATCACATCGTGCCCGGGATGCAGGGGCGATTGATTGATGTTCGACGAGTCCCACAGTGGTCAGTGACGGCTATCTCGTTCAGACTGTGGCCAGAGTAGGTACCGAATCTACTTCGCGCGATTCGGTGGACAACGCGATGTGCTCAAACTCCTCTAACACTCCGTCGCAACCGAGTCGCCCCGGCAAACCTTCAGCGAGCTGCCGGGAGACCTGGTTTGGGGCAGTACTTCTTTCAAGCCGCTGGCTTGAGTACCACTTTGGTCCAGCCCTCGTCGCGCTCGTCGAAATGCCTGTAGCCTTCTGCGGCTTGCTCCAGAGGCAGTTCGTGCGAGATGATTTGCGACGGCGTCGCTTTTCCAGCAGAAATCAGATCGCGCAGGCGCCGGTTGTACGCTTTGACGTTCGCTTGGCCGGTGGCGATTTTCTGGCCTTTCATCCATAGTTGCCCGAAATCGAGCGCCAGTTGACCTTGCTTCGCCAGATCGTCTTCGGATTTCGGATCTTCAGCGACGAAAACCCCTACGACGCCAATGCCGCCTGTTGGACGAACAGCTTTGATCAGGTTGTTCATTGTCACGTTAGGGACTTCATGGCCCTTGCAACTGCACTGATAGCCAACACACTCACAGCCACGATCAGCGCCTTCGCCACCGGTCATTTCCAGAATGCGGTCTGCAGAATTGCCGTCGCTATCATCGACCGGAATTGCGCCGATCTTCTCCGCCAATTTCAATCGATCTGGATGGCTATCGACGACCATTATCTTGCTCGCCCCCTTGATTTGCGCCGAGAGTGCTGCCATTAAGCCAACTGGCCCAGCGCCATAGATCACGACACTTTCGCCTGGTAACACGCCGGCCAGTTCAGTAGCGTGATAGCCCGTCGGGAAAATGTCGGAGAGCATCACATAGTCATTCTCTTTTTCTTGAGCATCGGGCGGTAACACGAGACAGTTGAAATCACCGAACGGCACGCGCAGATACTCCGCCTGGCCGCCGCTATACGGTCCCATCCCGGCAAATCCATACGCTGCACCGGCCACGCCCGGATTCGCGGTCAGGCAGAAACCCGTGAGTCCCCGTTCGCAGTTCTTGCAAAACCCGCAGCCAATATTGAAAGGCAGACAAACACGATCACCGACCTTGATCCGTTCAACACCCTGGCCTACCTCAATAACAACGCCCAAATTTTCATGGCCAAGAATACATCCGGTCTCCATATTGGTGCGACCTTCGTACATATGCAGATCCGAACCGCAGATGTTTGTCGTGGTAATTTTCACAAGCACATCGTTGGGACGCTCGATTTTGGCGTCGGGCATTTCCTTAACAGTGACTCGGCGGGGTCCTTCATATACCAGAGCTTTCATGCTGATCTCCAATGAGTGGGCGGTCGCCTCGACGGCGGCGGCTTGAAGATTGCAGCAGCACGCATGCCCGACGGCGATTAGATGGAAGCTCTTGACATTTACGATGACGTTCTCGATGAAGAAGCCCATCTTCGACGTGTTGCGTCCCTAAAAAGTTGCGACTCGATCTCCGCTCGCAAGCGCAACTTGTCCGGGGGCCGAATGTTGGTTCACGCACCACGTCGCCCGGTGACTAGAGGGCGGCCTTCGCCGGGCCGCCGAAAACCTTGACGAACGCAAACTTGGCCTCTGCGGTGATCGAGCTGCCCGCTTCCCGGACTTGCGACGGATTCATGCAGTTGTCGCATACGCCACAGCGCCGCAGTGCGAAAGACGAGCAAAACATGCAGTGTGACGATAAGGCGGGGAAACCGACGAGAGCGCCTTGCTCTTATCTTCTGCGTGACGGCAGCGTGCTCGCGAACGGGTTAAAGCCGGAGGCCGCGCCGGGACGCGCAGGGGCGCCTTTGCCGCGCTTGCCCGTCGAAGTGGCGCTGTCCGACAATTGAGAGAGGAGTTCGTCACTGCCCACGTCACTTTCCGCTCGCTCCGATTTTTTTCGGGCGGTGCGCTGCGCCTTCTGCGTTTGCGTATGCGGTCGTTCGTTGCTGTGAGCCGCGCTTGCGCCAGCCAGATGCGCGACGATCGCCGCAAACGATTTCTCAACGGAATTCTGCGGTGCCGACGGCATCATTGTCGAGACTACGATCTCATGCAGCAAACGGCCATCCACGGAATGCAATGACGCCACTGTTTGCCAGTCGACGTTGTCTACAGCGAGCGCGCCGATCACGCGTTCCAGGACCGCAGGCGACAAAACCCCGCCGTCGTACAGACTAACAATGACACGTTCGATTGCCTGGAACGGCGTCGAGACGGAACGGATTGGCACAATAGATCCTCACCAATTTAAGTATAAAAAAGATGCACTCCGAGCAACGCGGCTGACATAAGACGACAGCCCAATGGTGCAGTGAACTGACACGGAGGAGGCTGTGACAGTAAGGAGATTGTCCACGGTGACAGTGCAGGATCATGGGTGCAAGCCGTTCGGCATGAGAGCATAACAGTCGGGTTCGCGCGCGACACGATCGTTACCTGGACTGTCGACCTGTTGCACATCAATTCACCTATGTTCACAGGACGACCGACCGCGTCTTTACCGCGGCAGGCCGCCATCAGCTCACGAATTGAACAGTCGCGAAAACTACCCGTGATTTATATCCACCGAACCGGTGCAATGCACAAGCGCGACGAAACTCCTTGTGTCGGCGCTCTGGTCCGCGGTTCGAAACGGAACGACCCACAGATGGTTTTTATCGTCCCAGTGAGATCCTGCCTGAACCTGGACTGCCTTGGCCTTTAATGATGGGTCGCCGGTGGCATTGATCTTGTTGACCAGCGCCTCTTGTCGCCATTCCGAATCGTGAGTCGAACACTCTCCCGCGTCGGCGGGTTTGCGCGACCAGGGCTTGAGCTCGGAGATAACGAAAGTCAACAGGATCAAGACTGCGCAGACGATAGCGACGACCTTGGCATTCTTGCGTTCTCGACGACCAGTTGCTTGCTGCATTAGCGACTCCTAAAATTGAAGACAGGAAGGGCTTCTCTCCTGCGAGTGGGTTCGGTTTTTCGTTAGCAAGCGTCGCGCCCAAGCCCGTCAACGGCCCGTTGCTTCGAAAACTGAGCGCCGTCCTTCGATCATTCGTGAGCAATATTCCGTTATTGCACTGGTGCTTCCCGATTCACCCCCGTCGCATGGCGCCCCCTGAAGAACTCGCGGAGCTGATTTTCCCACCTGGCTATAGCGCTAACCCGGTACCCGACACTCTCCCGAACGTGGCTCGCGCGAGCGAAGAGCGCGTATCATTTCTGGCTGGCAATCCAAAGGATGTCGCTGATGTCCGAGACCCGTCGCGAATATTCCGAATGCCGCAGCGAGACGTCGAAATATCGACGGGACTACGGGCTTTGGGCGCTCACTTTCAGCTACGTACTGAGTCAGTTTTTTCGCAGTTACGTTGCGGTCATCTCGACCGAATTGATCGCGGATTTCAGATTCTCTCCTGAAATGTTTGGCTGGTTCGCCGGCGCCTTTTTCCTTGTTTTCGCCATTGCGCAGATACCGGTCGGCATGCTGTTCGATCGCTTCGGGGTCCGTACGCCAACCGCGATGCTGATGGGCGTGGGCGCGTTGAGCGCCGGCTTGCTCGCGAGCGCGACCAGCGCGTGGCTCGCAATCGTCGCACAGGCGGGAATAGGATTGGGCTGTGCACCGATTTTCATGGGCCTGCTCAACTATGTCCTTGCCAGTGGTGCCGGACCCACGCAGACTCGCGCGGTCACCACCGCGAGCGCTGTCGGGATGGCGGGTGCGCTGGCCGCTGCGTCGCCATTGGGACAGATCACCGCGCATGTGGGATGGCGACCTGCCATGACGGTTGCGGCAGCGGCCATGTTCTGCTGCATGCTTGGTGTTGCCCGCTTCGTGACACATCGGAAGCCGCCGGGTCTCGCGAATTCTCCAATAACGGCACGCGGCGCCTCGGGCCAGAGGGGGCGCCGATTCTGGACGCTTGCACCGGCATGTCTTGCGATGTCCGTGGGTAGCACGTTCCGTACATCCTGGGGCGGCCCCTATCTCGCGGACGTTTTCCATTTCGATATCGTGGCGCGCGGCAACGCGATGACGATCGCCAGTATCGTTGGCACAGGCGCGTCGTTTTGCATTCCGTTTATGGTGCGTTTCTGGTCGCCAAAGCGCATTTCTCTGAGCTGGCTATTGACCGGTGCGCTTGCAGCTCTGGTGCTCGCTGTTCTCCCTGACGCAAGTAGTAGGCTCGGTGTGGGACTGATCTGCGTGCTGTTTTCAGTAGGTGCGATCCATCCGCTCGTGATGTCGCAGGCGAGAGCGATCGTGCCCGCAGGCAGGCTAGGGCTCGCCTTGGGATTTCTAAATAGTCTCGTCTTCCTGGGCGTCGCGTTAGCTAGCGGAGGATTTGGGAAGATAGCCGATGCATTCAGGCACGAGCACGTCACCGCCGCCCAGATTTATGCGCCCCTGTTTATGGCCGCCGCAATGCCATTGTTGATAGGCGCGGCGGTGTACGTTTTCAGTCCCGCCGCCAAAATCCAACATTCGGGCAACGGGCCGTGATTTTTCGAGTGCGGGAGACTCACGGCGGGGAGAAAATTATTCGCGGCATTGTTACGCGAATATTCTTGGGCATTCGCCCGCGCCGATTGCGCTGCATATGCCGTCCTCGTCTGTTCGACAGACCGTGAACAAATGCTTTCGACGTAGGTATGCAATGTCCAGCACGGCAGTTAAGACGGTTTTTAGCATCTTCACCTCTTCACGCCTTTAGTTTTTCCGGTGTCGTAATCGGTTCAGCCGGATCGACGTGAACCTCCAGTAGCGCAGTGCCGGGCGACGCAAGAGTCGATGCAATCGCCACCTGTAACTGCTGCGGGTTATGGCAGCTCGCGCCTACGGCACCACAAGCCGCGGCGACTTGCGCAAAGTCGATGCCCCCCAGCTCACAACCGTAAGGCGGATTGCCGAGCTCCTTCTGTTCAAATACGACCTCCGCGAGCATGTCGTTGCGCATCACGATGATCTTGATCGGCAAGCGGTTCATCACCGCTGTCGACAGTTCGGCCATCAGCATCGCGAGTCCGCCGTCGCCGACGATCGCTACTACCTGTCTGCCCGGATTTGCCAGTTGAGCCGCTATCGCAAACGGCAATCCGGGCGCCATCGTCGCAAGCATTCCCGTGGCAACCAGTTGCTGCTCGCGATGCAACGTCAAAAAACGCGCAGCGAAATGGGTGTTAGCACCGCAATCGAGGCAAACAATCGCATCGGGGGCCAGCGCATCGCTTATCGCGCGGATCACACGTTGTGGCCGTATCGGCGTGCGCTCCGATGCGGCGACTTGATCGAGCAGGGCGTTCCATTGCGTCACCTGAGCCTGAATCTCGCGAAGAAACGTATCGTCCTTCTGATGAAGCAAGGGGAGCAGCGCCCGCAGCGTTTCCTTCGTGTCGCCGACCAGACCGACTTCGACCGGATAGCGCAGGCCAATCCGCTCAGCCTTGATGTCCACCTGAACGCCTCGCGCCGTGCCGGGCTTCGGGTACGAATCGACCCACGGCATCGTCGAGCCGAGGATCAGGACAGTATCGCAGCGGTGCATCGCTTCTTCGGAGGGCACGGTGCCGAGGTGCCCGATACCGCCGGTTGAGAAAGGCGAATCGTCGGGTATCACGCTTCGTCCGAGTAACGCTTTGGCCACCGGCGCATTAAGCCGGGTCGCGATCTGCTCGAGCTCGTCGGATGCACCGAGCGCGCCTTGGCCCGCCAGAATTGCCACTCGGCTGCCAGCATTGATGGCATCGGCGGCCGCCCGCAACTGCGCGTCGCCGGGTGCGGACGCGGGCTGATGCCACGCCGTCGACGTGCGCAGGCCGTGGTTTTCCATGGACGCTTTGTCATCGGCGAGACGCATTGCCTGAATGTCCTTCGAGACGGCCAGATGCGAGACCCCACGCGCACCAAGCGCGCTTCTGCATGCGATGTCCGTCACGACGAGTGCATGACGCGGCCCCGTCACGGTCGTGTTGTACAACGCGACGTCCTGCATCAACGCGGGCGTGTCGACGCCCTGTTGAAAACGTGTACCCACGAGGTCGTGAAAGGTGAGCCCTGTGATCGCGAGGACCGGTGCGCCGTCGAAATGCGCATCGTAAAGTCCGTTCATCAGATGCACTGCGCCGGGACCGGTCGTGGCGAGACAGACGCCAAGACGGCCGGTCGCCTTCGCCCATCCCGACGCCATGAACGCGGCGGCTTCCTCATGACGCACGCCAATGAAGCGGATCTTGTCCCTATGTCGCCGTAGCGCCTCGATCAGCGGATTGATGCCGTCGCCAACCATCCCGAAGACGTGATCGACGTTCCACGCCAGCAGCGTCTGAACGACTACCTCGGCGGTCGATGCATTGTCGCCGGGCGAAAAAGGCGGCTGTGGTGCCGCGCTGACGGGTTGTCCGGATGACGCCGCGGGTCTGTTCGCCGCGATTGTCCTCGCGGCGAACAGACCCGCTCCGCCCGCCGCCGCAGCTTTGAGCATCATGCGCCGTCGTTCGGAACTCGGTGCGCCGTGTGGATTGTCGGCGGCCGGGGGCATGTCGTGATCACCGGGTGTCGTAATCGAATCGTGTGGGGAGGTGGGCTTGAGGATGGAGGGCATAGCAGAACTCCCGATTTCGACGCGACGGAATGCCATCAGCCTTCGAGCAAGTGTCGGTCCTGCGATGCTTACACGTGGCTGCACCACGCCCAACGGTGGTGACTTACCAGGTACGTCGCCTGCTATGAGATTCATTACATTGCTGGCGCTGCCGGAGCTTGCGCTATCCCAGAGTCCTGCTTAGGGAGGATGAAATGAAACGGTCAATCCTGGTTACGGTCGCTGCGGCTCTCTTTGCGTGTGGTTTAGGCGCGTGCAAAGCGGCACATCACGCGGGCAACGACAGCATGCGCGCCTTCGGTGGAATCGTCGCCGCGATGCAGACGCGACTTGAGCTTTAAGGTCTCTCGGTAGCGCGCGTCTGGATGCTTTGCTCGCCATTCTTGCTCCCATGTGAAAGCTCTGAGTAAAGCGCTAGTCGGCAACCAGTAATTGCCGGTGGAGTACACCGACGCTGGCAACCGAACGGTTTGCGGCACCTATTCGAAGGGCTGCCTTTTTTCGAATAGGCAGAAGAAGGACAAGGATCAAAAATGAATTCCTCCGCCCATATTCGTGGATCGAGATTCGCGACAGCAATATTCGATCTGCTCAACCCGATTCCCTATGGCCTCTTTGTCGGCACGCTCGTTTTCGACATAACCTACGCCGTCACCCGGAATGTATTCTGGGGAAAGGGCGCAGCATGGCTGGTCACGACGGCCTTACTCTTTGCTGTGATTCCTCGCCTGATCAATCTGGTCCACGTCTGGATCTCGGCGCGGGGCGCGGTGACGGCCGTGGAGAAATTGGACTTCTGGTTAAATCTTCTGGGCATCGTTTCGGCAATCTTCAACGCTTTCGTCCATAGCCGGGACGCCTACGCCATGGTCCCCGCGAACGTCATTCTGTCGGCGATTACCGTGGTCTTGTTGAGCGTTGGGCAATTTGCTCTTGGGTTCAGCGGATTCCATTCGAAGGGGACGGCTCATGACTAGAACCTTCCTGAGCAGTTCATTGGCAATTGCGATTCTTGTTGGCGGTTGCAATGAGCAGGCTACCTATGATCCGTCCAAGCAGGCAGGGGCGGAGCCACCGTTGCCTGGCGCTCACAATTTTCTGGCCCCTCCGATACAGGTACCCAAATATGTCGGATGGCAACCAGGCAAAAAGCCGAAGGTAGCGGAGGGGTTGCAAATCGAGGCTATCGCGTCGGGGCTCCAGCATCCGCGCCAGGTCTACGCGCTGCCCAACGGCGATATCCTGGTCGCTGAATCGAACAGTCCCGATGCGGAACCTGTGACCACGCCGAAACAATTGATAGCCGGCATCATCACGTCACGGTCCGGCAAAAAGGCGAAAGGCGCCAATCGCATCACATTGTTGAGAAAGCGCACTGATGGCAGCGGGCGCTGGGACAAATATGTGTTCATCGACCATCTGCATTCGCCTTTCGGCATGCAGTTGATTGGCAACACACTTTATGTGGCGGATACCGATGCGATTCTGAAGTTTCCATATCGTGCCGGTGAGACGAGTATGTCAACCCCGGGCGTGGAGCTGACTGATCTGCCAGACAAGATCAACCATCACTGGACTAAAGCGTTGCTCGCGAGTCCCGACGGCAAGCGACTGTATGTTGGTGTCGGCTCGAACAGTAACGTTGGCGAGAATGGGCTGGACGTGGAATATCGACGGGCCAACGTACTGGAGGTCGATATTGCAACAGGGGGAAGTCGTATCTACGCGGCCGGAATCCGCAATCCGACAGGACTGCAATGGGAACCGCAAACAGGCCGCCTGTGGGCGGTCGCGAATGAACGCGATGAAATTGGTGCGGATCTTGTTCCCGATTATCTGACGTCAGTCCGTGAAGGCGCATTTTACGGCTGGCCATTTAGCTACTGGGGCCAGCACGTCGATCCGCGCGCGCAGCCGCAACGTCCTGACATGGTGGCAAAGGCAATTCGACCGGACTATTCGATTGGCTCGCACGTCGCGCCACTCGGCCTACTTTTTTATACCGGCAATAACCTGCCCGCTCAATATAGAGGCGGTGCTTTTATCGGCGAGCATGGTAGCTGGAATCGGTCTCCTCTAAGCGGCTACGCTGTCGCTTACGTCGCCTTTCAGAACGGCAAGCCTGTTGGCACGCCTATACCGGTCGTTACCGGTTTCGTTTCTGATGACGAGAGAGAATCGTACGGCGCGCCGGTTGGACTCACGCAGGATCTGGATGGCGCCCTGGTGATTGCCGATGATGTCGGCAATACCGTGTGGCGGGTAACGAGGGCGGGAGGGTAGGGCTAGCGGGTTGGTGACGGCTTAAATGGATGCGCGCATATCTGTACTACGTCATTGCGTCGACCTGCGGTCAAACTTTCTATGGGCCGCCCTTAACGCCTCCGCGCTTACTGCACTGACGACGCACCGCTCGCCGTCGCATCGGGCGTGCTCACCGTGGGTGCCTCGCTCGTCACCGGCGAGGGTGCGCTCGCGGGAGCTGCTTCGCTTGCGCTATTGGCCGCGGCACTTGTGCCCGGCGTCCCACTTGGCCCGGCGGAATTGCTCATTACGCCGCTGCTGCCCGAACTCAGGGCGTCGTTGCCGGTGTCGTTGGCTTTGTTGCAACCCGGGGCTGCACAAACGAACCCCGAAATTGTCGCGATCATCAGCGCTGTTCTCAAGCTCCTGTTCATGGCGAATCTCCGTGTGACGTAACACTTATCACATGACGCAACGGATGTGCCTGTCGCGCCACGCCCGCGCTGATTGCCCGCACAACGACGGCGCGCAGGATTCGCGTCCACCCGTTCCTGATGGACTGGCGCAGCACGAGGTATGAGCGTTGCTCGGCAGATCGTATGGCTGCGTTCACTCGCGCAGGTCGGCAAGATACTGTCACGGAGAAATTCATGGCTCAAATGCGTGCATTTCGTATTCATCGCTTCGGCGGCCCGGACGTACTTCGGTCGGAAAGGATCGATGTTCCGCCGATCGGCCCGGATGAAGTGCTGGTTCGCGTAAAAGCTGCAAGCGTCAACCCCGTCGACATCAAAACGCGGGATGGCAAATATCCCGTGATCGGCGAGGACAAGCTTCCGTTCACTCTCGGACGCGATTTCGCAGGTACTCTTGAACGTGTGGGGCAGAGCGTGTCAGGCTGGGAACACGGGGCGGAAGTGTTTGGATTCGTCGGACAGGGGCAGGGAGCGTTGGCCGAGTTTGTCGTCATCGTTGCGAGTGGGCTGGCGCCGCGACCTGCGTCGATGGACTCGACAGCGGCTGCGGCGGTCCCCCTTGCTGCGCTCACTGCCTGGCAGGGACTGTTTGACCAGGGCGGACTACAGAAAGGCCAGCGCGTGTTGATTCACGCGGGAGCCGGAGGCGTGGGCCACCTGGCAGTGCAGTTTGCCCGGCACGTCGGTGCGGAGGTGTTTGCTACTGCGACAGGCGACGGGGTCGAATTTGTGAAGTCATTAGGAGCCGATCATGTCATCGACTATACGAAGCAGCGGTTTGAAGAGGTCGCGCGAGATATGGATCTGGTCTTCGATCTGATTGGGGGCGAGACACAAAGCCGTTCATGGCAAACGGTCAAACGGGGCGGCACGATGATTTCGACGCTGACGGAGCCTTCCGCAACGGAAGCCGCCAGACACGGCGCCCACGCGGCGCGTTACACGGCTCGCCCGGACGGAGCGCAGCTTGCGGAGATAGGCCGCCTGATCGACACCGGCGAGGTAAAGGTCAATGTGATCGCAACCTATCCTTTCGCGTCCGCTGCTGATGCGCTGGCAAGGCTTGAAAAAGGGCACGTGCACGGCAAAATTGTTGTGAATGCGTTCGACGCTTGAGTCGATAGCGTCGCACGCGGCGCCGCCTCGACAGACACGAATAAGAGAGATTTTGCCGCGATTGCCACGCAATGGCGGCGGAGTTGTGTTGAAGCCCGGTGCCGATTTTCCGGAAGCGAACTGTGGGTGTTAAGTCTTCAAGAACTGAGGCCGATGTTTGCAGGCAAGCCGGAAAGCGCAAGACGCGGATTCAAGAGCAGCCCATGGCGGCTGTCGCAAGGAGCGCACGATGCTCGAATTTACCTGTCGCATTCGAACCCCAACACTCGAAATTTGCTACGCCGACGCCGGGCCTCCGAACGGTGCGCCCGTCATCCTCTTGCACGGATGGCCCGATTCCGCACGCGCATGGATTCCTGTCGCGGCTCGTCTGAACGCTGCTGGTTTTCGCACTATCGTGCCTGAATTGCGGGGGAGCGGTCGCACCCGTTTTATTAGCGATCGCACGGTGCGGGACGGATCCGGCGTCGCGCTCGCACAGGATGCGATCGATCTGGCCAACGCATTATCGATCAATCGATTCGATCTAGTCGGGCATGACTGGGGCGCACGGGCTGCCTACACCGTAGCGGCGCTTTTTCCCGAGCGCGCGAAGCGGATTGCAGCGCTGGCGCTCGCATTTCAGCCGTATGGCCGGTTCGCGTTGCCCGGGTTCTCGCAGGCGCGGAAGTTCTGGTATCAATGGTTTATGTCGCTGGACGGTGGCCCCGACGCCGTGGGAGCAGATCCGAAAGGATTTGCGCGCATTCAATGGGAGACGTGGTCGCCGCCGGGCTGGTTCGACGACAACGAATTCGCCCGCACGGCCGAGAGTTTTGATAATCCCGACTGGTTGGCGATCACGCTGAACGGGTATCGTCGCCGCTGGCGGCAGGATGAGGAATCCGACCCGGCGTATTCGAGCCTGCGTCAGCAACTCGCGACCATCGGAAGGATTGGCGTGCCGACGTTGATGCTGCAGGGAGGCGCAGACCAGTGCGACGAACCCAAGGAATCCGACGGACTGGAGAGTCACTTTACCCGGAGCTATCGACGGATCCTGATCGAAGGTGTCGGACATTTTCCGTTGCGGGAAGCCCCGGATGAAGTTGCCAATGCTTTGATAGACCATCTTCGGTAAGGCCAGCCGGGGTTGTTACTTCCAGTCCAGGTGGTCGCGCCGAAACTATGTCTTAAGACAATCGCCAACCTGCCCCGGAAGCGTCATCCAAAGCTTGCAACTGTAAGGCGCGGGAGGGCCTGTTTTTTGCTGGCGCTCCCTTTACGGCCGTGCGGGTTCAATGCGGCTATCGAGGCGCAATCAGCTGCGAGTTCCGGGAGCCAACAGTGAGCGACGGCGGAACGACAACGAAACCAGTTCTCAGTGGCGCCGAGCCATGGCTTGCGAGTGGGTTCGTGCTGGCTGTCATTCCCAGTCGCGCTGAATCGGCATCCTTGAATTATTTTTTCCACGCAGCCGGTCCTGCCAGTCGGCCGACGATGTATCTCGGCTGGACAATGACCGCTGTCGCGGTGGCAGTGACGATCATCGTCGGCGTCCTGCTGGTCCTGGCGATTGTGCGGCGGCGTCAGTCGGCGGAACCCGGCAGCCTGAATGCCGAATCGGGCGGTATGCGCTGGATTTGTGTTGGCACAGGAATATCGTCGGTCGCGTTGCTGGCAATGCTGGTCTACATTCTTGTCACACTCGAATCCGTCGCATCGCCTGCGGTGCATCCTCAATTGACACTGACCGTGACGGCATACGACTGGTGGTGGAAAGTCGACTACACGGACGACCCCGACACGTCCCGCGACTTCAGCACGGCCAACGAGATTCACATTCCTGTCGGCGAACCCGTGAAGGTTCTGCTCAAAAGCGCCGATGTCGTACACGCGTTCTGGGTTCCGCAACTCGCGGGAAAGACACAGACGATTCCCGGTCAAACGAACGAGCAATGGATTCAGGCCGACCAGCCCGGCATTTATCGCGGGCAATGCTCGCAATTTTGCGGGGCGCAGCACGCGCATATGGCTTTCGAAGTGATCGCACAAAGCCCCGCCGACTTCGATGCGTGGCGCAGCGCACAGGGCCGGAATGCCGCCTTGCAGCAGCAGGAAGCAGACGCTGCCGACATCGCCATTGGCAAGCACCTGTTCATCGAGCGTTGCGCCGGTTGCCATACGATTCGTGGCACCAACGCAAACGGCCTGCAAGCCCCTGATCTCACGCACCTCGGCTCGCGCCGCACAATCGCAGCCGGAACATTGACCAACGCGCCGGATCATCTGCTCGACTGGATCGAACACGCGCAGCAGATCAAGCCCGAATCGCTGATGCCGGATATTGCGCTGACCGGCGCGGAAGCCGCGGCCCTCTCGGCGTATCTGGCAACCCTCCATTGACGATGTTTTGCCGACGGCACGGAGCGTTCACAATGTCCGATCGCACTGCTAGCGCTTCGTCGCCGCAAGAACCGCAGCGCGACATACGCAATGAGTCGGCCGCTTCGCCGTCATTGGCGCGCAGGCCACAGACCGGCCGGGTGCTGGCGGGCAGTGCCGAAGAAAAGCGTCTGCGCGAGATATGGGAGACGCCACCGGGCTGGCGCGGATGGCTGTCGAGCGTCGACCATAAAACCATCGGTTTGCGCTATCTCGTCACCGCCTTCGTGTTTCTGCTGATGGGCGGCGTAGAGGCGTTGATCATGCGCATTCAACTGGCGCGTCCGAACGCGACAATACTGACGCCCGAACAGTACAACCAGCTCTTCACGATGCACGGCGTGACGATGATTTTCCTCTATGCGTTGCCTGTGCTGTCGGGTTTCTCGAACTATCTGTGGCCGCTAATCCTTGGCGCGCGCGACATGGCGTTTCCACGCCTGAATGCGTTGTCGTACTGGGTATTTCTGTTTGCAGGCATTTTTCTGTACGCGAGTTTCCCAACGGGGCAGGCACCAGACGCGGGCTGGTTCAACTACGCACCGCTGTCGGGGCTCGAATACAGCACCGGCCCGAACATCGATGTGTACGCGCTCGGCATGGTTTTGCTCGGCATCTCGACGACGGTCGGCTCGATGAACTTCGTAGTGACGCTGTTGCGGATGCGCGCGCCGGGTATGTCGCTCGACCGGATGCCGGTGCTGGTGTGGGGCACGCTTACCGCATCGGGCGGCAACCTGTTGGCGGTACCTTCGGTCAGCCTCGCATTCCTGCTGCTGTGGATGGATCGCCGGATCGGGACGCACTTTTTCGACGTGCTGAACGGCGGCCGTCCGCTGTTATGGCAACACCTGTTCTGGATCTTCGCGCATCCGTGGGTCTATGCGGTCGTGCTGCCCGCCATGGGCATCGTGTCCGATGCATTGCCGGTGTTCTGCAGGCGGCCGTTGGTCGGCTACGGGCCAGTCGCGCTTTCCACTGTCGCGACGATGGTGATCGGCTTTGTCGTGTGGATTCACCATATGTTCGCGACTGGTATTCCGGCGCTTGCGCTGTCGTTCTTCGGCGCGGCGAGCATGGTCATTGCAATTCCGAGCGCGGTTGCCACGTTCGCATGGATCGCGACCATCTGGACCGGCAGGCCCGTGTTTCGTGTGCCGTTTTTCTATTTCGCGGGATTCGTACTGCTGTTCGTGATTGGCGGCGTGTCTGGCGTGATGACGGCCGCCGTGCCGTTCGACTGGCAACTGACCGACACGTACTTCGTGGTCGCGCATCTGCATTACGTGCTGCTCGGCATCAACGTATTTCCGGTGATTGGCGGCATCTATTTCTGGTTTCCGAAATTCACCGGCAGGATGATGAACGAGCGCCTGGGCAAGATTGGCTTCTGGGTATTGTTCGTCGGCTTTAATGTGGCCTTCTTCCCCATGCATATTGCGGGCCTGTTGGGCATGCCACGCCGCATTTACACCTATCCGGCCGACATGGGCTGGAACACGGTGAATCTCGTTACGTCGCTCGGCTCGTTTCTGTTCGCCGCGGGTGTGTTGATCTTTCTCGTCGACCTCCTTGTCAGTCTGAAGAACGGCAAGCCCGCCGGCAACAATCCGTGGGATGCGCCCACGCTCGAATGGTCGACCAGTTCTCCGCCGCCACCGTATAACTTTGCTGTCGTGCCGACGCTCGCGAGCCGTCATCCGCTGTGGGAGGGCCGCATCGACGAGCCGGGCGTGAGCATTCAGACGCGCTCGCGGCTCGACGAGGGCTACGTGCTCGCGAACGGGCGTGAGGCTTTGGGCACGACTGCGCTCGAAGCGCTGCCCGACGTGATTCTGAAGATGCCCGGCGATTCGTATGCGCCATTCTGGCTCGCGGTATTTGCAACGCTCGTATTCGCGGGCCTCGCAATCGGTGCGTGGATAGTTTCGGGCGCGATGCTGGCGGGTTGTGCGATATCGATCATCGCGTGGTTATGGCCGGAGCGTGGGTTGATCCAGCGCGAACCGAGCGCCGTGCACGACGCGGGAGCCTGATATGAGCGACGCCATCGACCTGAACCAGTCACCGGATGGCGCGGCCGAACCGTCGCAACTTCTGCCGGTCGGCAGTGCCGGAGAGCGCTCGGGCGGCTGGTGGGGATGCCTGACCTTGATCGCTACCGAAGGCGCGCTGTTCGGCTATCTGATCTTTTCGTATCTGTATCTGGCTTCGCAAAGTACCCAGCACTGGCCGCCCGAGGGGCTGCCGAAGCTGGGACTCGGTATCGCGAACACGGTCATCCTGCTATCGAGTAGTGGCTTCGTGTGGCTGTGCGAGCGCTGCGTGCGGCGCAGGCGTTTGCGCTGGGGCGTAGCGTCGATGGCGGTTGGCATGGTGCTCGGTTGCACGTTCATGGGTATTCAGTTGATCGAGTGGCACGATCATCCCTATGGACTGACTACCCATCTTTATGGCTCACTGTACTTCACGATCACCTGCTTTCATATGGCGCACGTCGCGGTCGGCATCGTCGTGCTACTGCTCCTGCTGCTATGGACGGCACTCGGTTACTTTGACGAGCAGCGATGCGCCGCTTTGACCATCGGCGGACTGTACTGGCATTTCGTCGATGTCGTGTGGCTCTTCATTTTCAGTACGCTGTATCTGTCGCCCTATCTGTTCCGGGGTTGGTCATGAGCGAAGACGCCGCGCCTCGCGAGGTGTCCTTTCCGTCGATGCGCCAGATAGCGGCGGGATTATTGATCGCGCCGTTCGCGTGGCTTGTACAGATGCTCGTTGCCGAAACACTGGCGGCACAAAGCTGTTATCCAGACAGCGCGCCACTTAACGCACCATTGTTCCCGTGGATGCGCACGGCTCTGTTCGTGCTCAGTGCGCTATGTTTGCTGGCGGGGATCGCGGGCAGTCTGCTCGCGTGGCGCAACATCCGGCGAATCGGACCAAAGCGGTGGGGGACATTGGCTGGCACCACGCGAACCAAAGCGGAATTGGCGTGGTTCGTGAGTCGCGTCGCGGCAATGTGCAGTGCGCTTTTTCTGTTCGCGCTGATCGCGACCGATGTCGCGTTGGCGATCGTGTCGCCGTGCAGGTGGTGGTGATCATGTGCCGCCGCCGCGAGCGTCCGATTCGCAATTCTTCCGCTAACTCGTGTAGATGGAAGCGTGCGGTCATGGTTTCGGCTGGTTTGTCGCTGGCTCTGGCTTTCGCATCAGCGCGCATACCAGTGGACGCAGCGAGCGCCGGTAGCGCAGGCGCGAGCGCTCAGGCGAGCAGCGCGGATGCCGCGACCATTGCTCGAGGCGCCTATCTCGCCAAGGCGGCCGATTGTGCCGGCTGCCATACCGCCGCGCCGCGCGTGACCCAACCAGGCGGACCGCCAGCATTGTCGGCGCCTTTCGCTGGCGGCCTCGGGATGGCATCACCGTTCGGCACCATCTACTCGTCGAACATCACGCCCGACCCGGATGCCGGTATCGGGCGATATAGCTATGACGACTTTGCCCGGGCGTTACGCCAGGGTCTCGCACGCGGCGGCAAGCGGCTGTATCCGGCGATGCCCTATCCCTCATTCAGCAAGATCACCGACGACGACATGCACGCGCTGTACAGTTATTTCATGCACGGCGTAACACCTGTTTCCACGCCCGCACCCGAAACCCGCTTGCCGTTTCCGTTCAACCAGCGTTGGGTATTGATGTTCTGGGACTGGACGTTCGCGCCTAGCGGCGTGTTCAAACCGGAGACCGGACGTGACGCGCAATGGAATCGCGGTGCCTACCTGGTTCAATCGCTCGGACACTGCGGCGCGTGCCATACGCCCCGCGGGCCCGCGTACGAGGAGCGCGGCTATAGCGAATCGCGCCATGCGTATCTGACAGGCGGTACCAACGACCACTGGTTCGCGCCAAACCTGACGGCGGACCCCGGCTCGGGTCTCGGACGAAGCTCGGTCGGGGACATTGCCGCGTTTCTCAGACACGGCCACGGCAACGGACTGGTGACGTTCGGCAGCATGGTGCAGGTTGTGGAAGACAGCACGCAGTATCTGAACGACGACGACCTCATCGCCATTGCCGTCTATCTGAAAAGCCTGCCGCCGCATGCGTCAAGTGGGCACTTCAATGCACAATCACGCGCCGCGCTGCAAACGGCACAGTCGTTGAAAACGGGTGATGTCGAACGACCGGGCGCGGGCATCTATGCGACCTACTGCGCGCGTTGCCATCAGATGGATGGCGCGGGCGTGCCGCAAAAATTTCCGCGCCTTGCTGGCAATCCCGCAGTTCTGTCAGCATCGACTACGTCAATCGTGCGCCTGCTAGTGGAGGGCGGCGGCAGTCCGCACACTGAGCAGGGGCCCGAGTCGCGCAAGATGCCGTCGTTTGCTGGCAAGCTGACCGATGCAGAAATGGCGCACGTGCTGACGTTCATTCGTAATACATGGGGCAATGCAGCAGAGCCTGTGACCACGCGCGACGTGTCCGACGTACGCGCCGCGCTACACAAATGAAGCAACTCGGGGAAGGGCACGCATGTACCTTCCGGCGGCACGCGCCGTCACGATGCGGACTTGAATGGCTTTTGCCGCCGGCAGCTTGCACTCCTTCGCATGATGCGACAGCGGAATCGGCAGATTGCGTTCCAATTGGTGGCCGGCGATGCATCCGGCGGGTAAGTCGAACGCAATGATGCGAAAGCTGTCCACGCGTCGCCGCACGTGATCCGGCGAGACGGCTTCCAGCGGCACCTCCGAATCGGCCGCAAGACCCTGTCGCTCGATGTCCTGCTGGTTCATCAGAAGCACCTTCGACGAACGGGCCCGGCGGTTGACGAAGGTTGTACTGAAGTCATCCGTTTGGCGCAGCGGTGCTGCCGCCCTGATCACGTATCAGGGGGCCGGCAGTACCGATCGCGAAGTGAGAGAAGGTGGATATAACTGCCGCTGGAATCAGCATCTTTAACGGCGCAAGGATGTGGAGGGGATATCGGGCCCGCTGGGCACGGCGGTTGCGCATTCCGCGCACAACCCGCGAATTCCCCACATGGAGCCTTCATATGAATACCGCGTCCGCCATCCACGCACTGCCGTTTGATCCGACGTATGAACAAATCCCCGAAGATGAAGCGGAAACGACTCGCCAACTTGTCGAGGCGATGCACAGTATTCTGGAAATCACCTCGCAGGATTACCAGCATGGCGTCCGTAGCGTGCACGCAAAGAGTCACGGTCTTCTCGATGGGGAACTGACCGTTCTTGCCGACCTGCCGCCGGAGCTCAGCCAAGGCGTTTTCGCACGCCCGGGCACTCACAAAGTCGTGATGCGCCTGTCGACTAATCCCGGCGACATCCTGGACGATAGCGTTTCAACGCCGCGTGGACTGGCGCTCAAGATTGCCGATGTAGAGGGCGCGCGCCTGCCAGGCAGCGAAGCGGAAACCACCCAGGACTTTGTGATGATCAACGCGCCGGCATTTACGGCGGCGACGCCCCAGGACTTTCTTTCGAGTTTGAAACTACTGGCCAAAACAACCGACCGTGCGCCGACCGGTAAGAAAGTGCTGTCGGCTGTATTGCGTGGTGCGGAGAAAGTGGTCGAGGCGGTCGGTGGCGAGAGCGGCACGCTCAAAAGTCTGGGCGGACATCCGGAAACACATATCCTCGGCGAGACTTTTTTCACGGCCGTCCCGTTTCTCTACGGCAAGTATTTTGCCAAGCTGAGCGTCGTGCCGGTCTCCGAAGAACTTACCGCCTTGACTGACGCACCACTTGATGTCAATGGTCACCCGAACGCGCTGCGCGATGCGGTGAACGAATTTTTCGCCACGCGCGGCGGCGAATGGGAGGTCCGTGTGCAACTCGCGACCGATATCGGCAAGATGCCGATCGAGGACGCTTCGGTTAAATGGCCGGAGGACGAAAGCCCTTATATTGCAGTCGCGCGTATTCGGGTACCGGCGCAACCTGCATGGACAGAGGCTCGGTCTGCCGCCATTGACGACGGTTTGTCGTTCAGTCCGTGGCATGGCATTGCGGAACACCGACCGCTTGGAGGTGTGATGCGCTCACGCAAGCCGGCCTATGAAATGTCGGCGGAATTTCGGGGGCGCTTCAACGGGTGTCCCATACACGGGTAACACCACGTTAATAACCGGCACACTTCGCGTAACGATGTGCGGGTCCGTTTGTTGCGGACCCGCAAGTGTTCAGCCGTGCGCTATCGCAGGCTGTGTCAGCGGCGATCGCGCAAGGAGCAGACGGCATGAGCACGGACAGCACAATCAGGGAATATAAAAACGCGGCCGGTGGGTGGGGCTCGTTGAAAGCGGTTGCCACGATTCTGATTCAGGAGCACGTCGCGCTGCATGGCAGCGCGATTCTTTCTCACCAGAACAAACCTGACGGCTTCGCCTGCGTGAGCTGTTCGTGGGCCAAACCGGCTGACCCGCATTTGTTCGAATTCTGCGAGAACGGTGCGAAGGCGACCGCATGGGAGATCACGAGCAAACATATCGATCCTGATTTCTTCGCGCAGCACACACTGACCGAACTCGAAGCGTGGAGCGGCCTGGAACTCGAATCGTCGGGACGGCTGACCGCGCCGATGCGCTGGGACCCCGCCACCGATCGCTACGTGGAAACAACCTGGGAACACGCGTTCGCCGACATCGCAAAAGAGTTGCGCGCAATCGAACCGGATCAAGCCGTGTTCTATGCGTCAGGACGCGCGTCGCTCGAAACCTCGTACCTGTATCAACTCCTCGCTCGCATGTACGGCACGAACAACCTGCCGGACAGTTCCAACATGTGTCATGAAAGCACGTCCGTTGCTTTGCCCAAGACCATCGGTTCACCGGTTGGCACGGTCACGCTCGCCGACTTTGAACACGCCGACTGCATGTTTTTCTTTGGCCACAACACCGGCACCAATGCGCCGCGGATGCTGCATCAGTTGCAGGACGCACGCAAGCGGGGCGCACACATCATCACGTTTAACCCGATTAAAGAACGCGGGCTGGTAAGTTTTGCGAATCCTCAATCGCCGCTCGACATGCTGACGCCGGCGCAGACGCACATCAGTACGCAATATCATCAAGTGCGCATTGGCGGCGATGCAGCGGCCGTGGCAGGTCTGTGCAAACTGTTGATCGAATGGGATGACGCGGCACAACGCGATGGAGCGCCTCGCGTGCTCGACGCGGCGTTCATTGCCGAACACACGGAAGGCTTCGAAGCATTCGCTGCGGCAATGCGTGCAACGACCTGGGCCGAGATCGAGTCTCGCTCGCAATTGACGCGTGAAGCACTCACTGCGGCCGCCTCGGAATACGCCCGCGCGAAGTCGGTCATGGTGCTCTACGGGATGGGCATCACACAGCATCGCAATGGCGTGCACAACGTTCAGATGCTGTCCAATCTGCTGCTGTTGCGCGGCAATATCGGCCGGCCTGGTGCAGGTATCTGCCCGATACGCGGGCACTCGAACGTGCAAGGTCAGCGCACGGTCGGCATCACGGAAAAGCCGGAACTGGCGCCGCTCGATACGTTGAAAAAGCTGTATGGTTTCGAGCCGCCGCGCCACAAAGGTATGAGTACCGTAGAAGCCTGCCAGGGTGTGCTGGACGGGAAGGTCAAAGCGTTCATCGGGCTCGGTGGGAATTTCCAGGTGGCGATTCCGGATCACCATGTGATGGATGCGGCGTGGCGCTCGCTGAGGCTGACCGTGCAGATTGCGACGAAACTCAATCGCAGTCATCTGCTGCATGGCGAAGTCGCTTATCTGCTGCCGTGCCTCGGGCGCATCGAGATCGATCGGCAGGCGAGTGGGGAACAATGGGTGAGCGTCGAGGACAGCACGGCGTGCGTCCACGGTTCACACGGCTATGCAGACCCGGCCAGCAAAATGCTTTTGTCGGAGCCGGCCATCGTGGCCGGTATCGCCAAGGCGCTGTTGCCGCGCAACCCGAAAGTCGACTGGAATTCGTGGGTCGCCGATTATGCGACGATCCGCGAAGCGATCGAGCGGACCTATCCCGATCAGTTCGCTGACTTCAATCGGCGCTTTTGCGAACCCGGCGGTTTTCATCGACCGATACCGGCCGCTGAACGCAAATGGAAAACGCCTAATGGCAAAGCAAACTTTGTGGTGCCCGATACGCTCGATGAAGACGCCGACATGCCATCCAGCGATCCCGACGTGCTTCGTCTAATGACGACGCGCGGCGACAGCCAGTTCAACACCACGGTCTATTCACTGGACGACCGCTTTCGCGGCGTGCAGGGTACGCGTAACGTTCTGCTGATGCATCGCGACGACATGGTGAGACTCGATCTCGCGGAGGGCGACGAAGTGTCTGCCGTCACCGATTCGAAAGACGATGTGATACGCGAAGTGGGTGGTATGCGCGTGCATGCGTTCGATATTCCGGCCGGTTGTGTCATGGGCTATTACCCCGAATGCAACCGGCTCATCCCGTTATCGCATCACGCCAAGGACAGTCTCGTGCCGGCGTCGAAATCGATACCGGTGCGACTGCGGAAATCAGAAGTAATGGGTGCGTGATGGCTCGGCTGGTAAGTATATGAACATCCCCGTTCGATCATTTAGGCCCGGTTCGCTCGGAATTGATTGGCGCGTGCGTTTTCTGTCATCGAAACATCGGTAGGGATCGGGTGTATTACTTCGCCGGCAGATAGTTTCGAAGCAACGACTTTCTCGAATCATTCATTCCCGCTCTCACTAAAAAAAGCGCAGTCCGGTCGTTGTGTCGGTCCAACGCAGAATGTTCGCTTTCTATGAAAGCCACGCTGGCAGAGCTAACCGAACGCACGGGCGCCCTTATGGGTCGCGATCCTTGAGTTGGCCGTCGCCAGATGCGACCGTTCCGGCGTGGCTAATAAACATTGAACAGAAGATTCGATCTTCTCTTTATGGCGAGCGGAGGATACTGCTGTCTCGCAGCTCAGGGTTGTCTCAGCATAACTCGGCGAAGTCGCATCAAACTGAGGTAATTGAAACGGTAAATTTTTTTAGATGCGGACGTTGGATAAAGGGCCGCCGCAGCGGCCTGCACGAACCGAACAGGGCGCGATAACCCCCCGTTACCACGGCAAAATAAAAAGACTGAGGCGGCGGCCCGGTCTCGGCCGAGGCTGTGTAAAAACGTGCAGAACAGCCGGTTAGTGAAGGCCTGTGGGAAGCACGATTGCGTTAGACCGATACGCAAGCGGACGAAGCCAGCTACGCGGGTGAACAACGTCAGCGCCCAAGTTCACCCGCCTGCCAGCTTCATTGCGCGCATCGTCTTTGCGAATCCGAGAATCTTTATGACGCGCTTGAGGTTGTATGCCAGCACATGCAAACTCATTTCGGCTGCAACATGGCCCAGACGGCGCGTCTGGAAGTGAGTCGAACCCATCCAGTGCTTGAGTGTGCCGAACACATGTTCGACCGTTCGGCGTCGTATCGTCATGGCGTCGAGCTGGCGATCCAGCCTTGACTGCATTCTCTCGAGCACCGCTTCGTGTTC